>NZ_NWSQ01000006.1 GCF_002531725.1 Rhizobium sp. L43 | reverse complement strand
AAGTCATCGACCGGATACCAGCCCGATCAAACGGTGCTCTCGCACCACGCGCCATGCCTGGCGCACACGCAAAAAAGCCCGGCAAAACCGGGCTCCTTCAAATTCCGTCGAGCAGAAGCGATTAGAGGCCGAGGCCGCCGAAACGCTTGTTGAACTTGGAGACGCGGCCACCGCGGTCCATGAGCTGCTGGTTGCCGCCGGTCCAGGCCGGATGCGACTTGGAATCGATTTCGAGGTTCATGACAGCGCCCTCCGAACCCCAGGTCGAGCGGGTTTCGTATTCGGTGCCATCGGTCATGACCACCTTGATCATGTGATAGTCGGGATGGATGCCTGCCTTCATAACAATCTTCCTGCGATACCGGAGTTCAATTTGCCGCATGCAGTTGCGGCCGACGAACCGATTGAATAAATGAAGCCGCAGTCGTGATGGCTACGGCTTCCCATTAGGATGCGGTGCCTATACATGAAGGACGCCGGGATAACAAGAGCCAACAGGCCGCATTGCGCGGGTCCTGCGGGCGATCGGAGACGATTTGGCAGAGCAGGTACGGGCTGAGGAAAACAAGAGGCGGTCGCTGCGGCCGCTCGGCAGGCTGACACCTTATGTCATGCGCTATCGCGGCATGGTCGCCGGCGCGCTGATATCGCTGGCGCTTGCCGCCGTCACCTCGCTGACACTGCCGCTTGCCGTGCGCCGCATGATCGATCACGGCTTCACCCAGTCCGACGGCCGCTTCATCAACAGCTACTTCGCCATGCTGATGGTCATGGCCGTCGTGCTCGCGGTCGCGAGCGCGCTGCGCTATTATTTCGTCATCACCATCGGCGAGCGCATCGTCGCCGATCTTCGCCGCGATGTCTTTGCCCATGTGACGAGGCTGTCGCCCTCCTTCTTCGACGTCAACCAGTCCGGTGAGATCGTCTCGCGGCTGACCGCCGATACGACGCAGATCAAATCCGCCGTCGGCGCCACCGCCTCGGTGGCGCTCAGAAACCTCATCCTCTGTCTCGGCGCGATGGGCATGATGATCGTCACCTCGCCGAAGCTTTCGAGCCTCGTCATCGGGGCGATCCCGCTGATCGTCTTCCCGCTCGTCGCCTTCGGCCGATCGGTGCGCAAGCGCTCGCGCGCCGCCCAGGATACGCTCGCCGAGGCTTCCGCCTTCGCCAACGAGACGATCGCCGCCACCCGCACCGTCCAGGCCTTCAACGGCGAGGATGCCGCAGCGACACGTTACGGCGCCGCCGTCGAATCCGCCTATGAAGCCGCCCGCGCCGCCATCCGCTCCCGCGCCCTGCTGACGGGGATTGCCATCACGCTGATTTTCGGCAGCGTTGTCGCCGTACTCTGGTTCGGCGCCCACAGCGTGCTTGCCGGCACGCTTTCGGCCGGCACGCTCGGCCAGTTCCTGCTCTATGCCGTCATATCAGCCGGTTCGCTAGGCGCGCTGTCGGAAGTCTGGGGCGAACTCTCGCAGGCAGCCGGCGCCGCCGACCGGCTGACCGAACTGCTCGACGAGGTCTCGCCGATCGCCGCCCCCACCAGCCCTGAGCCTCTCCCGTCGCCCGGCCGTGGCCGCGTCGAATTTTCCGGCGTGCATTTCGCCTATCCCTCGCGTCCTGGCAAATCGGCGCTGCATGGCTTAAGCTTCGCCATCACGCCCGGCGAGACCGTTGCTATCGTCGGCCCTTCCGGTGCCGGCAAGAGCACCGTCTTCTCGCTGCTCTTGCGTTTCTACGATCCGCAACAGGGCAGCGTGAAGATCGACGATATCGATGCGCAGCTGACGACACCAGACGAGTTGCGCCAGCGCATCGCCATCGTGCCGCAGGACGTCACCATCTTTGCGGCCTCGATCCACGACAATATCGCCTTCGGCCGTCCCGGCGCCTCGCGTGACGAGGTCCGCGCCGCAGCCCTTGCCGCCCAGGCCGATGAATTCATCACGCGGCTGGATCAGGGCTACGAGACCGAGGTCGGCGAACGTGGCATCACACTCTCGGGCGGCCAGCGTCAGCGCATCGCCATCGCGCGTGCCATCCTCAAAAACGCGCCCGTACTGCTGCTCGACGAGGCGACCTCCGCACTTGACGCCGAAAGTGAGACGCTGGTGCAGAAGGCGCTCGACGGCCTGGTCGACGGCCGCACGACGCTCGTCATCGCCCATCGCCTGGCAACCGTGCTGAAGGCCGACCGCATCCTCGTCATGGATCAGGGCCGCGTCGTCGAAGAGGGTACGCATCAGAGCCTGATCCGTCACGGCGGCATCTATGCCCGGCTGGCGCGGCTGCAATTCGACGCCGCCAACGAGGACGTGCTCGCCGCCGCGAAATAGCCGGCATGCGCATCTCTGCGAGCAGCGACTAAAGTCTGACCTCCACCGCGCTTCCCTGCGGTTGTTTTTCGCGCCTCCCGCCCTAACCTCTTCATTCCCTGGGGTGGGAATATTGCCGTTGAAATTCTTGGGAGGAGATAGGAATGGCGCTTTCCGATATGACGCGACGCACGAGCCTTGCGCTCGCTCTTGGCCTGACTGCAACGCTTGGTCTCGCCATGTCTGCCGCTGCTGCGGATTTTCCCGATCGCGCGATCACCATGGTCGTGCCCTTTGCCGCCGGCGGCTCGACCGACGTCGTTGCCCGCATCGTCGCGCAGAAGATGTCGGAGGATCTCGGCCAGCAGGTGATTGTTCAGAACGTCGCCGGTGCCGGCGGCAATCTCGGCGCCGGTAACGTCGCCCGCGCCGAACCGGACGGCTACACCATTCTGATGGGCACCGTCGCGACCCACGCGCTCAACCCGCTGATCCTCAAATCGACCCCTTACGATCCCGAGAAGGATTTCGCCCCGGTCTCGCTGCTTGTCGTCGTGCCGAACGTGCTGGTCGTCAATCCGGAATTGCCTGTAAAGACCGTGCAGGAGCTGATCGCGCTGCTGAAGGCCGAGCCTGACAAATACAGCTACGCCTCGTCCGGCAACGGCACGCCGCTGCATCTTTCCGGCGAACTCTTCAAGTCGATGGCCGGCGTCGGCATGCAGCACATTCCCTATAAGGGCGCCGGCCCGGCATTGAACGACGTCATCGGCAATCAGGTGCCGATCATGTTCGACAATCTGCCGTCCTCGTCCAGCCACATCAAGGCCGGCACCCTGCGGGCGCTGGCGGTGACGACAGCCGAGCGCGCGCCCTCCTTTCCCGATGTGCCCACGATCGCCGAGTCAGGCATTCCAGGCTACGAAACCTATACCTGGAACGCGCTTTTCGCTCCGGCGAAAACGCCGAACGACGTGGTGATGCGCCTCAATGCCTCGGCCAAAAAGGCGCTCGCCGACCCGGCCGTTGCCGAGCGCATGAAAGAATTCAGCGCCACCATCGTCGGCTCGTCGCCGGAGCAACTCGCCGCCCATGTGAAGGCCGAACTTGCGAAATGGGGACCGGTGGTCAAGGGCGCAAACATCCAGATGGAGTGAGACGAGCAGGCAATCGCTTGTCATCTCTTCGCTTGCGTCCAATCAGAGTGGTGACAATTGGACGCTAAGCAACCCAATTCTAATTAAGGCAGTGGAAAAGCTCGCCATTTTGATCTAGCCTCGCCGATGCTGATGGTTGCAATTCAGCGTTTCGGGAGACATCCATGTATAAATTCGAAGTTTATAAGGATAAGGCCGGCGAGTTCCGCTTCCGCTTCAAGGCATCGAACGGGGAAACCATGTTCCTTTCCGAAGGCTACAAGGCGAAGGCGTCCGCCATGAGTGCCATCGAATCCATCAAGAAAAACACGCCCAGTGCCGACGTCGTCGACCAGACGAAGGCCGAAGCCTGAGCAGCAGCAGTGGCGGCGCGAAGCGCCGCCCTGCCCGCGCCTCCCAGCGCCACCGGCCGTTGAGCCCGGCGCGTTTGCTTGTGACCTTGGCGCCATTTCTCTTTTTCGCATATTTTTTGAAGGCCCTGTCGAAATGATCGCTGGCCGCGCCTCATTGTCTCGGAACGGCCGAGCCGTTCCGCCGGGCGTCACTATGGGATATCGATTCTCTACACCGGGATGCCTGGATCAACGCCAACAACGAGATCAGGAGTTTTCTATGCAATATGCTCTCATCATTCGCGAAGCCCCTGAGGATTTCGCCCGCCGTGACGATCCCGCCTATCGCGACGGCTGGGTCGCCTACAGCAAGGCGCTTGCCCAGGCGGGAATCATGACCGGCGGCGCCGGGCTGACAGCGCCCGAGACCGGCACGGTCATACGCCGCAAAGGCGAGGATCACGATGTTCAAGACGGTCCCTATCCGGAAGGCAAGGAACAGCTCGGCGGCTTTTATCTGATCGACGTTCCCGACATCGACACCGCACTCGAATGGGCGACCCGCGTTCCGATCTCCGACAAGGGTTCGGTCGAGGTGCGCCCCCGCCTGCAGATGTGAGGTGACGATGCCGCCCGATGCCGGACGCGCCGCCGAACAGGTGGCGCGTCAGTCCTACGGCAAGCTGATCGCCTTTCTCGCCGCCCGCTCGCGTGACGTGCCGGCGGCGGAAGATGCCTTGTCGGAAGCACTGACTTCGGCGCTTCGCGTCTGGCCGGAACGCGGCGTTCCCGGCAATCCGGAAGCCTGGCTGCTGGTGGCCGCACGCCGCAATCTCATGCAGGCCGCCCGCCATCGCACCGTCGCGGCCAAGGCGCAACCGACGATATCGGTCGCCTTCGAAGAAGCGCAGGAACGCATGAACGAGGCCGGCAACGCGGTCTTTCCCGATGAGCGGCTGAAGCTGCTGTTTGCCTGCACCCATCCGGCCATCGACAGCTCCGTGCATACGGCGCTGATGCTGCAGACAATTCTCGGCATCGAGGCGAGAACCATCGCACGGGCCTTCGTCGTCTCGCCGGAGGCGATGAGCCAGCGGCTGGTGCGGGCCAAGGTGAAGATCCGCGATGCCGGCATTCCCTTCGCCGTCCCGCCTCGCCCCGCCTTATCAGGGCGGCTCGCCGCCGTACTTTCGGCGATCTACGCCGCCTACGGCCTCGGATGGGACGGTCTCGACGGCGAGGAAGAGCGCCATTCGCTTGCCGGCGAGGCGATCTGGCTCGGCAGAGCGCTTCTGGCAGTACTGCCGGACGAACCGGAGGCAATCGGCCTCCTCTCGTTGATGCTTCACTGCGAAGCCCGCCGCAGCGCCCGGCGCGACAGCGACGGCCGATATGTGCCGCTGGACGAGCAGGATATGGCTGCGTGGAACGCGATCATGATCACCGAGGCGGATGCATTGCTGCGCAAGGCCGGAGGTTTCGAGCGTTTCGGCGCCTTCCAGTGCCAGGCGGCAATCCAGTCCGTGCATGCCGCCCGCCGGCTGTCGGGAAAGACCGACTGGCAGGCGTTGACGACACTCTATGCGGCGCTGATGATGATGAAGCCGACGCTGGGTGCGCGTGTCAGCCAGGCTGCGGTGATCGGCAGGGCCTTAAGCGCCGCCGCCGGCCTGGAGCGGCTCGACCAGCTCGATCAGCGCGCGGTCGCAAGCTACCAACCCTACTGGGCGGTGCGTGCCTTTCTCCTGTCTGAGGCGGGCGACGATACCGCGGCGACCGACGCCTACATCGCGGCAATCGGCCTCAGCGAGAGTCCCGCCGTGCGTGACTTCCTGACAGGCCGGCTGAAGAAGGCGCGGCAGGCAATGTCACGCTGATCATTTCTCGGTCAGCTTCAGCTCGATGCGGCGGTTGGTGGAGCGCGCATCCGGCGTATCGCCCGGCGCGATCGGCTGGAACTCGCCGAAGCCCGCGGCAACCAGCCGGTCGGCCGGCACGCCCTGCGCGATCAGGAACTTAACGACCGAAATCGCGCGCGCTGAGGACAGTTCCCAGTTGTCGCGAAAGCGGCCCGTTCCGGCAAGCGGCACATTGTCGGTATGGCCGTCGACACGCAGCACCCAGTTGATCTCCGGCGGAATTTCCTTGGCGAGATCGAGAAGGGCGGCGGCAAGCTTTGCCATCTCCGTCTGACCCTCCGGATTGAGATCGGCGCCGCCCGAGGGAAACAGCACTTCCGACTGAAAGACAAAACGGTCGCCGACGATACGAATATTCTCGCGATCGGACAGGATCTCGCGCAGGCGGCCGAAGAAGTCGGAGCGATAACGGTTCAACTCCTGCACGCGCGCGGCGAGCGCCACGTTGAGGCGGCTGCCGAGATCGGCGATCTTCGTCTGCGAGACCCGGTCTTTCTCCTCCGACGCCTGAAGGGCGGCTTCGACGGCGGCGATCTGGCTGCGAAGTGCGGCAATCTGCTGGTTCAAGAGTTCGACCTGGCTGAGCGCCCGCTCGCTCACCTGCTTCTGCTCGTCGAGCTCCTGCGTCATGGTGCCGATCTTCTTCTGCGCCGCATCCTGACCGCCGGAACCGGCGCTCAGCAGCGCCTGCAGCCGCGAGCGATCGCCTTCGGCACTGGCAAGCGAGGCCTGCAGGTTGGCGACCGAATCCTGGAGATCCTGGTTGCTGCCCTTTTCGAGTGCCAGAAGCTGCGTCAGTTCGTTGATCTGGCTGTTAAGGCGACTGAGCACCTCATCACGCCCAGTGATCTCGCGACTGAGGATGAACTGCCCGACGACGAAGACCGTCAGCAGGAACATGATCGAGATGAGCAGCGTCGACAGCGCATCGACGAAGCCCGGCCAGTAATCCACCGTGCGTTCGCGGCGCCGATTGCGGGCAAGAGTCATGGCTTACTTGCCCTCGCTCGTTTCTGCCTGGCTGGCGCGGTCGCGCAAACGCTCGCCACGGTCGCCGCGATCGCCTGCCCGCTCCTGCACGCCGATACGTTCAGCAAGCCGGTCGAGCGTCCGGCGCATTGCCTTCGCCTCGTCCTGCTGCGCCTCGATCCAGTCGCGCAACATCTGCTGCTCGTTGCGCATGTTCTTGACGAGGCCTTGAATGCCTTCGGCAAGGCTCGCCATCGCGGCGACGGAGCGCTGGTTGCCGGTGCCACCCTCTTCGGAGACCTTGCGCAGATAATCGGAAAGCGCGCGCATGTCGTCCGAGGAAGCCCCGGCGACGGCGTCGAGAGCCGGGGCAAGGTCGGAGCCGACATCTGTGACCGAGGAGAGCCAGTTTTCCAGCTCCATGTAGAAGCGGTTCTGCGCGCGGCCGGCCTGCAGGTCGAGGAAGCCGAGAATGAGCGAACCGGAAAGGCCGAGCAGCGAGGAGGAGAAGGCCTGGCCCATGCCCGAAAGCGGCATCGAGAGCCCTTCCTTCAGCGCCGAGAGCACATCCCCCGTGCCGTTCGAGCTGGCATCGAGCGACTGGATGACGATGCTGATCGAGCCGATCGTGCCGATGAGGCCCCAGAAGGTGCCGAGCAGGCCGAGGAAGACCAAGAGGCCGATCAGGTAGCGCGAAACGTCGCGCGATTCGTCAAGGCGGCTGGCGACCGAATCGAGGATCGAGCGCAGCGCCGTCGTCGACAGCGCCATCGAGCTTTTGCGGCTGCCGATCAGCGCCCGCATCGGCGCAAGCAGCTTCGGATTGCGGCTGACCTTGTCGGCGCTGCCGGCGGCGCGGAACGAGTTGAACCAGCGCACTTCGGGGCGAAGCGCCAGTACATGATTGAAAACAAGAATGATTCCGACTGCTAGAACGCCGACGATCAGGCCGTTGAGGCCCGGATTGTGCATGAAGGCGGTCTGCGTCTGCCGGAAGAGGATGGCGGCGATAAAGCCGACGATGACGAGGAAAAGCAGCATCGTCCAGAGGAAGGGCATGGGACTGGAAAGCCTGTAGGCATAACCGCCAGCCGTCTTTTCGGTGGAGCCGATCTCCGCCACATTCACATTTTCCATAGGGTCCGCTGCCTCCGGCGTCATTACGGCCGGAGACTAGAGCAACATTGTGCCGAATTGAAGTATGCCGGGGCGAAAAGCGTGACTTTACAACAGCCGGATTTTCGTTCGCCTACTTGGCGGGAATCGGCCGCTTGACGACTTCGATCAGCGCCTTGTGGATGATCTCGTTGCCGGCGACGATCGCGCCGCTCTCCAGAATGGCTGTGCCGCCGTCCCAATCGGTGGCGAATCCGCCGGCTTCGCGGATGAGCAGGATGCCGGCCGCCAAGTCCCAGGGCGCAAGTTCCGCTTCCCAGAAACCGTCGAACCGCCCGGCCGCGACATAGGCGAGATCGAGCGTCGGCGAGCCCAGGCGGCGGATGCCCGCCACTTCGCCCATCACGTGGCGAAGCTCGACCAGGAACTTGCCGTGGTTGCGCTTGCCGAGCGCCGGCACGCCGCAGCCGATGACGCAATCCGACAGCGTCCGGCGCGCCGCGACGCGCAGGCGCCGGTCGTTGAGGAAGGCGCCACCGCCGCGCTCGGCGGTATAGAGTTCGTCGGTTGCCGGATTGAAGACGACGGCAGCGACGATCTCGCCGTTGCGTTCGAGCGCGATCGAGACGGCGAAGGCCGGGATGCCGTGCAGGAAGTTCGTGGTGCCGTCGAGCGGGTCGACGATCCAGCGATGCGCGCCGTCCGTGCCTTTGATCTCTTCGCTTTCCTCGCCGAGGAAGCCATAGGTGGGACGCGCCTTCAGCAGCTCTTCCCTGACGATCTTCTCGGCCTTGCGGTCGGCGGTGGAAACGAAATCGCCCGGTCCCTTCACCGAAACCTGCAGGTTCTGCACTTCGCCGAAATCACGTCCCAGCGATTTTCCCGCCTTGAGGGCAGCCTGAACCATGACATTGAGAAGAGCTGAACGGGCCATCGGCGCATTTTCCTTGGGACTGATACGAGGCGCGCTGCCAGGGGCGGGAAGTGTCCCTGAACATGCATGACAGGCAGCGCTGCTAAGATTGGCGGCCTCAAGACCACAAAATCGGGGAAATTTCAAGGGGAGGCATGCATGGCTGCCCTGCGGCGCCGGAAACCGCCGATTATGCTGAATGGATCAAATCCGGCGCAATCGCCCGAGACCACCCGCCCGGCTTGGATTCCCTCGACATCGATCTCAGAACTTCTGCTGCGTCATCAGCACTTCGCGGGCGATCTGATCGAGCGGCAGGATACGGTCGACGCCGCCCTTGGCGATCGCCTCCTTCGGCATGCCGAACACGATTGAGCTCGCCTCGTCCTGCGCCACCGTGTAGGCGCCGGCCTGATGCATCTCCAGCATGCCCAACGCACCGTCGTCGCCCATGCCGGTCATGATGATCCCCATGGCATTCGAGCCGGCCGAGCGCGCTGCCGAGCGGAACAGCACGTCGACCGAAGGCCGGTGGCGGGACACCAGCGGTCCGGTCTTCACGCTCACATGGTAACGCGCGCCCTGGCGCTCGAGCAGCATGTGCTTGTCGCCTGGCGCAATCAGCACATGGCCGCGCAGCACCGGATCGCCATCGACGGCTTCCTTGACCTCGACCTCGCAGAGACCATTCAGCCGCTTGGCGAAGGCGGCAGTGAATTTCTCCGGCATATGCTGGACGATGACCATACCAGGCGCATTGGCCGGCAATGCCTCCAGGAATTCGCGCAACGCTTCGGTGCCACCGGTGGAGGCGCCGACGCAGACGACCATCTCCGTCGTCTTCGCCATGGCCTGCCCTGTCGGCGGCGGCAGCATGACATCCGCCGACAGCTTCTTGGCCGGCGCTTCCGCAGAAGCCGGGCGGATGGTTCCGGCAGCGCGGCGCACAGTGGAAAGCCGCGCATGCGAGGCGCTCTTGACGACTTCGCGAATGCGCAGCGCGTCATCGGCAAGGCTGTCGGCGGCGCCGATCTTCGATTTCAGGATGACGTCGACGGCACCGGCCTCCAGCGCCTGGAGCAGCGTTTCCGAACCCGCTTCCGTCAGCGACGAACACATCACGACGGGGATCGGCCGCTGCGACATTAGCTTGCGCAGGAAAGTAATGCCGTCCATGCGCGGCATTTCCACATCGAGCGTGATGACGTCGGGGGTCTCCTCCAGCAGTTTCCGCGCCGCCATGAAGGGGTCTGATGCGACCGCCATGATCTCGATATCGGGGTCCTGCTCCAGCACATGGGTCAGCGTCTGGCGGACACTGGCGGAATCATCGATGATGAGAACACGGATTTTCTTACGCATGAATGCTCCTGGAGCATGGTGCCGAAAGATAGAGCATGCCGGCAATTCGAAGAAAAGCGGACATGCTCTAGATACGCTGAAACACCGTGTTCGAGACCTGCTTCAACGGCAGATCGAAACCGGTGATCGATTCGGAATGGCCGATGAACATGTACCCCCCCTTCGCCAGGCAATCGCAGAGGCGGTTGAGCACGCCCGCCTGGGTCTGCTTGTCGAAGTAGATTAGCACGTTGCGGCAGAAGATGACGTGCATCGGCTCGCCGATCGGATATTTCTCGTCCATCAGGTTCATGCGGGCAAAACCCACCTTGCTGCGCAGTTTCGGCGTGATGCGCACCTCCCGCCGATCCGGCTGCTTGGCCGTCAGCACATATTTGCGCTGCAGATCGCGCGGCACCGGCGCGATCAGATCTTCCGGGTAGATGCCCCGGCGCGCCGTCTGCAGCACGTCGGTGGAAAGATCGGTCGCCAGCACGCTGTAGGAGACGTCCTTGCGGCCCTCGGCGAATTCCGCCAGCACCATCGCCATCGTGTAGGGTTCCGCCCCCGTCGAACAGGCCGAGCTCCAGGTGCGGAGGGTCCGCGCGCCGCTGCCGGCGATCGCCGGCAGCGCTACGCTCTGCAGATAGTCGAAATGCTTGGCTTCCCGGAAGAAGTCGGTCTTATTCGTCGTCACCACGTCGATCAGGTAGACGGTTTCCTGGGCGAGGCCATCGTGATTGAACAGGAAGTCGCAATAATCGTCGAAGGTCGAATGATTGGTTGCGCGAAGGCGCCGCCTCAGCCGCCCTTCGAGCATCGTCAGCTTGGTCGGCGGCATCTTGATGCCGCTATAGTCGTAGATGAACCGGGCAAGCTTTTCGAAATTGCGCTTGCTGATCCGGTCGCCCGGCAATTGGCTTTCCACCGCTGCTGCCATACTCATAGAACGCAGTACTCCGGGTTGACGCGCGGTCAGGCCGCCGATTGCAATGCCGAGGCGTCCTCGCGCGACAAGAGCCGCGCGAGATCGATGATGACGACGAAACCGTTTTCACGGCGAACGACGCCGGCAATATAGTCCGAGCGCCAGCGCACGCCGATATCGGGCGCCGTCTCGATCTGGTCACGCCGGAACGGCGTGACCTCGAAGACACGATCGGCGACGAGACCGAGGGTAAGCAGCCGGCTTTCCAGCGGCACGTCGAGGACGAGCACCCGCGTATGCGGCGTCGGCACCGTCTTCGTCATGCCGAGCTTCAATCGAAGGTCGATCGTCGGCACGCCCTGCCCGCGCACGTCGCGCAGGCCGAGCAGATAGTCGGGACCGTTCGGAATCTTGAAAGCTTCCGCATAGTCGAGAATTTCCCGTACCACCTCAACCGGCACGGCGAAGATTTCCTCGCCGAGGCTGAAGGTCACGAATTGCGCTTCCAGAGGTGTCGGAGCCATGATCAGGCGCTTTCCTTGAATTCGGCGTCCCCATCATCGGGACCGCCCATGGAGAGATCGAGAGCAAAACCCTTTGCCCGTGCCTGCTGGCCGGCGACGCTGTTGGCCGCCGGTTTGCGGACACCGAACTTGCGGCCGGCGATGGGAGCCGAGCTGCGGACAATCACTTTTGCAGCCGGCGTGCGGGATTGGCGATCGCCTGCCGTATCGACCTTGAAGAAGGCGATCGAAGCCTGCAGTTCTTCGGCCTGGGAGGCAAGCTCCTCGGAGGTCGCCGACATCTCTTCGGAAGCGCCGGCATTCTGCTGCGTCACCCGGTCGAGCTGCTGGATCGCTTCATTGATCTGCGAAGCGCCGATATCCTGTTCGCGGCAGGCCGCGCTGATTTCGGAGACCAGCTCGGCGGTCTTGCGGATGTCGGGCACCAGACGGCCGAGCATATCGCCGGCATCCTGAGCGGCCTTGACCGTATCGCTCGACATAGAGCTGATTTCTGAGGCGGCCGACTGGCTGCGTTCGGCAAGCTTGCGGACTTCCGAGGCGACGACCGCAAAACCCTTGCCGTGCTCGCCGGCACGCGCCGCTTCGACGGCGGCGTTGAGCGCCAGCAGATCGGTCTGGCGGGCGATTTCCTGGACGATGCTGATTTTCTCGGCGATGGTCCGCATCGCCTGTACGGCACGCGATACCGCTTCACCGCTCATCTCGGCATCCTTGGCCGACTGGCGGGCGATCTTTTCGGTCTGCGCCGCATTGTCGGCGTTCTGCTTGATATTGGCCGCCATCTCTTCCATCGACGCGGAAGCCTCTTCGGCAGAAGCTGCCTGTTCGCTGGCGCCCTGCGACACCTGTTCGGAGCTTGACGAAAGTTCCTGGCTGCCGGCAGAAACATTTTCTGCGGCGGCGACCGCATCGGCGACAACACCACGCAGGCGCTCGACCATCTGCTCGAGCGCTATGCCGAGCGTGTCCTTCTCCGAAAGCGGCTTCGGAGACACCGTCAGGTCGCCGTCGGCGATCTGCGTGGCGATCTCGGCGGTAGTGCGAAGGTTATCCGTCATGGTGTTGATCATGTTGACCAGATCCTTGATCTCGTCATTGCTCCTGATCTCGACCTTCTGGTTCAGATCACCGATGGCGACGGCGCTGGCAACGTTCATGATCTTGCGCAGGCCGCTGTTGACGCCGAGCGCGATCCACAGCGCAGCGGCGAAAGCGATGAGGGAAGCCCCGATTGCGAGACCGACCAGCATGTTCCTCGTTGAGTTATAAAGAGCATCGGTATCGCTATCGGCTTGCGCCATCGACTTCTGCTGAAGCGTAACGAGTTTCCCGAAAACCTCTTCCATTTCCGCGACGAGGGCGCGAACTTCCCCAGAGGAAAGCGCCGCGGCCCCTGCTCTGTCGCCGCTTTGCTGAATGGAGGCTACTTTGTTGGAGCCTTCATCGAAGCGCTTGGCCAGTTCGATCAGCCGCTCCCAGAGGGGCTTGCCTTCAGCAGTTGCGAGCTGCAGGCCGCCTGTCGCGAAGCCGAGCATCTCATCGACGCTTTTCGCCGAATTCTGATAGTCCTTTTTGACGATTTCGGAATCCGTTTCCAGAAGCGCGTTCTTCTGCCAGCGGACCGCATCGAGCTCGGCAGTTTGCGCTTCCAGAGCCAGTTCCAGCCTTTTTGCAGGCCCGGAAACAAGGTCGCCGACAGCGTCGTTCAGCGAGCTGAGGCTGATGATTCCATAGACCGCGCTGCCCACCAGTAACAGGATAACAAAGCCGAAGGCGGCTGCGAGTTTAAGTTTGATCGTAATACGCATCTCAATATTCCTCTCTGAGAGCGAGGGCATTAATATGGTCCAGGCGGCGCGGCATCATGCAGCAAAGAAATTCCGGTCGGCGAAAACATGCCGCGGAAGGAAGGAAGTATACTTCCGCGCCGGCTCCCCCGAGCCGGAAGTCTGTGTCGCGGGCCAGGCTGGCCGGCCCGTGACGGTTGCAAACGGGGACAGCGCTCATGTGCTGCCCCGAGGGGCGCGCTATGCGCTCTCCCCTTCCAACTTCGAAGTGATGTGTCTGAAAGGGGGAAAGCGACTACATTCACTTCCCGGCAGCCGGACATCTATCGGTCGCAGCGCCAACGCCTACATGCGTTGGGGATATTCCGCCTCGGGCCACCGGAGCAGCCCGAGGGATCACCTGAGGGCGAAGGCGGTCGAGCGCCTCAGCCGTGGAGCGCTATGCGCTCTCCCGAAAATCGTCGTCGCCGGCATCAGGACCGCCCATCGACATGTCGAGAGCAAAACCCTTGAGACGCTGCTGCTGCGCCGAAACCGTCTGCCCGCGGCCCTGCGGCGCCGGTTTGCGGACAGCGGCCGGGGTTTTGAGCACCTTGACCGCAGTTTTTGGCTGCGCCTTGTGGGCGCCGGGCCGCGCGCTGCCGGCTGCATCGACCTTGAAGAAGGCGATCGACGTCTGCAGTTCTTCCGCCTGCGAGGCGAGCTCTTCCGAAGTCGCCGACATCTGTTCGGAGGCGCCGGCATTCTGCTGCGTCACCTTGTCGAGCTGCTGGATCGCCTCGTTGATCTGCGAAGCGCCGATATCCTGTTCGCGGCAGGCAGCGCTGATCTCGGAGACCAGCTCGGCAGTCTTGCGGATGTCGGGCACCAGACGGCCGAGCATGTCGCCGGCATCGGCGGCAGCCTTGACCGTATCGCTCGACATGGCGCTGATTTCGGCAGCGGCCGACTGACTGCGTTCGGCAAGCTTGCGGACTTCCGAGGCGACGACCGCGAAACCCTTGCCGTGCTCGCCGGCACGCGCCGCTTCGACGGCGGCGTTGAGCGCCAGCAGATCGGTCTGACGGGCGATTTCCTGGACGATGCCGATCTTCTGGGCGATCGTGCGCATGGCGTCGACGGCACGCGTCACCGCTTCACCGCTTATCTCCGCGTCCTTGGCCGACTGGCGGGCGATCTTTTCGGTCTGCGCCGCATTGTCGGCGTTCTGTTTGATGTTGGCGGCCATCTCCTCCATCGAGGCGGAAGCCTCTTCGGCCGAAGCCGCCTGCTCGGTGGCGCCCTGCGACACTTGCTCGGAGCTTGCCGAAAGCTGCTGGCTGCCCGACGAAACGTTTTCGGCAGCCGACAGTGCGTCGGCGACGACGCCGCGCAGACGCTCGATCATGATGTTGACGTTGCCCAGAAGCTCGCCGATTTCGTCATGGCCGGTGATCTCGGCCATCTTCGTCAGATCGCCTTCCGACACTTCGCGAACGACGGTGTTGGCGCGGCCAAGGCCCTTGCTGATCGTGTTGGCGATCCAGAAAGCGGTGAGAGCAGCGATCAGCAGGGCGACGGCGGCGACCGCAACCATCGTCGTGCGCGTCGTCTCATACTGGTTCTGGGCGCCATCGTCGGCAGCCTTCATGCGCTGCTTTTCAAGCGCCAGGATCTCGCTGAGCGTCGAGTCGATGTCGTTGGCAGCTGCCCGCGCCGTCGTGACGGAGATGGTGTTTGCGCCTTCGGCATTGCCGGCCTTCACAAAGTCGCGGATCTGATCGTCGGCCGCATCGAAGGTCTTGGAAAGTTCGGCGATGCGCGCCCAGCGCGCCTTGCCTTCTTCCGTCGCCAGCGCCAGCACCTGGCTGAACGCATTGGCGAAGTCCTTGCGAGCCTGATCGCCCTTCGCGATGGCGCCGGTCGTCTCGTCTGCGCTGCGCGCCGTAAGCAGGTTCTTCTGTTGGCGGATCGCCTCGAGCTGGGCAATATTGATCTGCTGCGCGAGATCGAGGCGAGCCGCCGGGCCGGCGAGAAGCCTGTCGATCGTGCCATTCAGCGATCCAAGGCTGAAGACACCGTAAGCGGCGGTGCCCACGAGCATCAGAATGATGAAGGTGAACGCAGTCACCAGTTTCGTCTTGATTGTCAGTCGCATCGTCAAACCCCCATGTTGACTTCATCCAGCGTCAAGTGACGGCGCGCGCCGTATTGTGCCTCGATGAAAAAATCGCCTGCAGATTGGGGAGAATGATGAACTCTCCGCCCCTCTTCACCAGGCAGTTGATGTAGTCGGCACGCCAGCGCATGCCGACGCTCGGCGGCGCCTCGCTCGCGGATTTTGCAAGCGTCGTTACCTCGTTCACCTTATCGGTTCTGAGGCCGACCAGCGTCTGCTCGCCCTGCAGGTCGATCTCGATGACGATGAAGCGGCTGTCGATCGTCGCCTCTGCCGCCTCCATGCCGAAGGCCAGGCGCAGGTCTGCAAGCGGAATGACCTTGCCGCGGAAATTGATGACGCTGGCGACGAAGGGCTGACTGCCCGGCACCGCGGTTTCCGGAAGCAGGTCCAGGATTTCCTGGACGATGACCGCTTCCAGCGCGAAGGTCTCGCCATTGAGATCGAAGGTCAGGACCTCGACTTCCTCGGCATAGCTCCAATGATTGTCGAAGCGTTCGACTGCTGCTGCTGCACTCATCCTGCTACCCGCAATTGCGCCTCCTGTTGCTGACCCGCGGCAACCAGATGCCCGACGTCGAGAATGAGGGCGACGCTGCCGTCGCCGAGAATGGTGGCGCCCGAAAAGGTCGCGACATCGTTGTGCAGTTTCGACATCGACTTGATGACCGTCTGGTGGTCGCCGATGATCTGGTCGACGACGAGGCCGACGCGCTCCGTGCCTGTGGAGATGACGACGACCTTCTGATGGACGTCGGGCTTGGTGCCGGTTCGGAAGAGGTCGCGCAGGCGTAGAAACGGCACCAGGCTGTCGCGCAGCGAGATGAAGCTGCGACCGCGCGAGCGGAGATCTTCCTCAAGCGACAATTCGAGGCACTCCTCGACCGCCGAGAGCGGGATGACGTAGCGGCCGGAACCGACCCGCACCAGCAGACCGTCGATAATGGCAAGCGTCAGCGGGATACGCAGCGACACTTCCGAACCCTGTCCCGGCACGCTGACGATGTCGATCGCGCCGCGAAGCGCTTCGACCGTCTTCTTGACCACGTCCATGCCGACGCCGCGGCCGGAAAGATTGGTGATCGCCGCTGCCGTCGAAAAGCCGGGAGCGAAGATCAGCTGCAGCAGCTCGGAGTCGGAAAGCGCCTGGCCGGGATGGATGAGGCCGGAGGATTCCGCCTTGGCGCGGACCCTTTCACGATTGATGCCTCGGCCGTCGTCCTTGATCGAGATGATCACTTCGCCGCCGGCCTGGCGGGCCGAAAGCGTCACCGTGCCGGCTTCGGTCTTGCCGGCGGCAAGGCGGTCGGCTGGTGTTTCGAGGCCGTGGTCGATCGAGTTGCGCACCAGATGCACCAACGGATCGGCCAGGCGCTCGATGACCGTCTTGTCGACTTCGGTCGTCTCGCCCTCCGTTACCAGTTCAATCACCTTGCCGGTCTCGCGGGCGAGATCGTGGACGAGGCGGCGGAAGCGGGAGAAGAGAGTGGCAACCGGTACCATGCGCAGCACCATCATCGTGTCGCGCAACTCGCCGGAGAGGCGTTCGATTTCTTCCGAGACGGAGCGCAGCGCGATATCGGCGCTGGCGCTGGCGAGCTGGCTGAGGCGCGACTGGGCGATGACGAGCTCACCGACGCGGTCCATCAGCTCGTCGAGACGTTCGGCCGGAACGCGGACATTCTCGGCCGCCTTCGCCTGGCTGACGGCGACTGGCGCCTCGCGCCTGGCCGGAACCGCCTCGACGGGACGGAACTCCGGGACGGCGGCCGGCGGAACCGGCGCCGCCGATATCCCGGCAATAGGGGCAGATGTCGGCTTGGCTTCGATCGGAGCGGCAGTTGCCGCTGCCGCGCCGTTAATCTCCTCGACGCTGAGTTCCATATCATCGAGCACGAAGATGAAGACATCGTCGATCGCCGAGCGATCCTGCTCACTGGTCAGCGTCACGTCCCAGGAAATATGGAGTTCGGTCGGAGTGAGCTCGTCGAGAGGCGGAATGGCCGATCTGTTGGCGCGCACGGTGCATTCGCCGAGATCGCGCAGCTCGTCCAGCAGGCCGAGCGGATTGGTGCCGTTGGCCATCGAATTGGCCGGCAGGCTGAAGCGGATGCGCCAGCTGTTCCTCTTCTTTGCCGGCGCTTCGCGCACGGCCGCGGGTGCGGAAACGGTGGCCGCCGCTTGAGCGGGCGCCTTGCCCCCGACGGCAGCCTGCAGCTGCGCCAGAAGTTTCTGGCCGATATCGCCGTGATCGGCGTCCGGCTGGTCGACGAGGGCGCGCATATGGTCCTGGGCGGCAAGAACGGCGGCGACCAGTTCGCTGGTCGCCGCAACCTCGCCCTTACGAACCCGGTCGAAGGCCGTTTCGCAATGATGGGTGAAGGCAGCGAGCGCCTCGAAACCGAACATCGCGCCGGAGCCCTTGAGCGTGTGGAGCCCGCGGAACACGGCGTCGACGAGATCCTTATTGTCGAGCTCGTGGGTCAGATCGAGAAGACCGGCCTCGATCGCTTCGAGGCATTCGGCTGCTTCCATGCGGAATACGGCGACCGGATCGAGCGTACTCATCTTCCGAGGACCTTTTTGACGATCTTCACGAGATTTTCCGGGTCGAACGGCTTGGTCAGCCAGCCCGTTGCGCCCGCCGCCTTGGCGCGAACCTTGAGATCGGCGTCCGATTCCGTCGTCAGGAAGATAATCGGAACGCCGGCCTGGGCCGGCAGCTTGCGCAACTCCTCGATCATCGTCAGCCCGTCCATGACCGGCATGTTGAGATCGGTCACGATCAGATCGAAGCTGCTGCTCTTTGCCTTCGCAAGGCCTTCTGCCCCGTCGGCGGCCTCGGTGACGGTGTAACCGGCATTGGTCAGCGTGACATTGGTGGTCAGGCGAATGCTGGCGGAATCGTCAACGGTCAGGATATTTGCAGTCATAATGTCACCTTTTTATGCAACCAGAAATTTTCGTCTTCTTTGTCGAAGGATTCGATGAAACCTGCGCGCTCAAGTACCTTCAGAACCGAGCCCCTGGCCGGCGAAGAAAGTTTGAACGTCTTTCCCTTGGCCTTTGCTTGGCGGCGAGCGGATTCGATGAGCTGAATGAAACTCAGATCCGCTTCAGCACTTTCGGGAATCTCGATGATGATTACATCACGGCTGTGAAATTCATCTGTAATCTTTGAATATAATTCGGACGCGCAGCGGATACTCAGCAAATCCGGCAAATTTATAGATTCGTAATATTGTTTTGGAGTATCCAACGCAGCCCCCTCGGCCAGAGAAATACTTGATGACCCTAAGAGGACTCTCACGACAGCGTTAATGCAGGGTAAACAGCGGTTGTATGAAACTACCGCATAACGAGTCCTGAGACTCCCCAATTTTCACCCGGAATAAGTTGTATTTTCCTCTCAAAATTTAGAACAAATAAAATAAAAGCAGTAGGTTAAGCGATGTTAACCAACCATGAGACTCGAGCGGCGCCTCCATCCATCTTTCGTTAATCACAACGCAGACGAGTCTGGCGCGTTTACCGGACGTTTCCATCCTACCCGTAAAAATAGAGTCAGATTAGCCTGTGTTTAAGAAAAGGTATAAATGTTGGCACACGCTCTGGTATCGCCGACCGCTACAGCCTACATGTCCGGGGGGGACATCGGCCGGACCCTGGAATCCGCCCGCAGCCGGGTCGAAGAACGTTTTCTCGAAGGCGGTACCGTGCTGCTCTCGGTGATGGATGTTCTCAACCGTCTGTTGAATTCTCTCGAGAGCGTCACCGCGGCGCTCGACAATAGCGAGTCGAGCGATACCGGCGCCGATCTCCGTGCCACGGTGGAGAGTCTGACGGTGCTGCCGGTCACCGAAGAAAATCGTCAACAGGCACTCGTCTCGCTGGCGCAGACCGGCAGGGAGCTGCGCAAATACGTCTCCGACATGCAGGAGACAATGCGCTATCTCAGAACTTTCGCCGTGACCGTGAAGATCACCGGCGCCGGCCTTGCCGAATTCGCCGGCTTCGCACAGGAGATCCTGGAGCGAATCTATTCCGGTACCGATGAAGTGAATCGTTTCGCCACGCATCTCGACAGCCTCGACAAGGAGGTCAAACTCGCCGCCTCCTTTAGCGCCAGTGTCTCTAAGGGTTACGCCGATACCGTTCCGGCCGTCGCGGCAGCCCTGCGCGACGACGCCGCCAAGATCGCCCAACACCGCAAGCATCTGGGCGTCGTCGCCCGTGAGGTCGGCGCGATCGCCCGCGGCGTCCAGAGCAAGGTCGCCTCGACGCTCTCTGCCCTGCAGATCGGAGACATCACCCGTCAGCGCATCGAGCATGTGCAGGCCACCCTTTCACTGCTTGAGGAATTCTTTGCCGGCGCGGAGGGCGCAAAGCTCGATGCCGGTGCGCGCAAGCGCCTGCAGAACGCCATCCACCATTTGACCGCAGCGCAGATGAGCGACATGTGCGCCAATTTCCAGCGGGATTCGGAGAACGTCGTCACGACGATCGCCAGTTTCGACCACGACATGCGGGAGATACTCAAGCTGCGCGACCAGATGAGCGGTAAGAGCGGCGAGGACGGCGGCAATTTCATGCGCGCGCTGGAATCCAGCGTTTCGGCCGCCCACGAAATTGTCCAGCAGGTCGACACGGCAAGCCGGCAGGCCGACCAGGTGAGCCAGTCGACGATCGGCACGGCCGCCAAGCTGTTTGAATCGATCGCCAACATCCGCGCCGTCAAGACCGACATCCATTACATGGCTTTGAACACCAACCTGCGCTGCAGCCGCCTCGGCGAGGAAGGCAGGTCGATCAACGTCGTCACCGCCGAGCTGCGCATCTTCGCCGGCAAGCTCGACGAATCCGCCGATGCCATCGTCACCGGCCTGCCGGCGCTCGAAGCGGCAGCCGGCCGCGTTGCCCCCGCCACCGATGTCGGGGCCGGCGGTCTGGGAGAAAGCCTGACGTCGGCCGTCGGCAACATCCGCTCCGCAGCCAATTTGATGGAAAACGAGCTGAAGGTGCTCGCCGAGAACGGCCGCGAGGTGGCCACCAAGATCAGCCTGCTGATCGGCAAGCTCGATTTCCAGCGCGATCTGGGCGAAGTCTTTGCCCGCTGCGCCGGTCTGCTCGAAAGCGCCGCAGGCACCGAGGTCGTCGATATCTCCGATCTCGCCGAGGCGATCGCCCCGCTCGACCGCAAGATCTTCAAGGCCTACACGATGGTCCAGGAGCGCAACATCCATCGCGACATCTTCCCGGCAAGCGAAGACAGCGCCCCCGCTCCCGCCGAGACTCCCAAGGCCGACACCGACGAGGATCTTTTCGCCGACGCGCTTTTTTAAAGCGGTCGGGAGGCCCGGCAACTAATTATCGCCGCCGGAACTTGTTGGCGGCCTCGATCGCCGCCTTCTGCTGATCGTCCTCGATGCCGAGATAGAAATCCTCGAGCGACGGATCGGCAAGCCCGGCCCGGCGCGACAGCACATACCATTTCGCCGCCTCGACCGGGTCGGGCGGCGTGCCGATGGCGTTGATGTAGAGATGGGCGAGCTTGTTCTGGGCCGCGACGTTGCCGCCATTGGCGGCAAGTTTCAGCCATTCGAAGCCCTTGACGTAATCCTTCGGCCCACCGACGCCGTTGACGAGCCAGATGCCGAGATCGAGCTGGGCCGTATCGAAGCCGGCGCGCGCCGCGCGCGCCATCCACTCGCGGGCGAGCTGCTTCTTTTCCTCCGGCAGGTCTTTCAGCGACGCATAGATCTGCGCCACGGCATATTGCGAATCGGCAATGCCCTGCTCGGCCGATTTCTCGTAGAACGGCAGAGCGAGCTTCAGCCCTTTCTCGCCGGGATTGTCGGCGACGACGATCTGCGCCCAGTTGAATTCCGCCGAAGGATTGCCGGCCTCGGCCGCCTTGTGCATGTAGTCGTCGGCTTTGACCTTGTCACGCGGCACGCCCTCGCCTTCCATCAGCATCAGCGCATATTTGAACATGGCCGCCGCATCGCCGCCTTCGGCCGCCTTGCCGTACCAAAAGGCCGCATTCTTCACGTCCTTCTTGACGCCGAGACCCTGCGACAGGATTTCGCCGATCAGCGTCTGCGCCGCCGCATCGCCGAGTTGGGCGCGCGGCAGCGCCTTGTCCATTGCCGTCAGGTAGTAACCGCGCTGGAAGGCGCCGTAAGCCTCGTCGACAGGTCCCTTATAATCCTTTTCCGGCGGCAGGTCCGGCAGCTTCGCACCCATGCGATCAAACACGCCGACACCATCGGAGGGCCGCACGACCGGGCCGGTTGGCCGGTCGGTGCGGAAAGTCGAAGTCGGCCCGGAGCCTGGCTGGTTTACGACGCTATCCGTTGCTTGCGCCAAGGCGACATCCGGCCCGGCCGCAACGACGGCGGCCATGCTGGCAAGGATAAATTTCAACAGGCGGGCGGTCTGGATCGGCATGAGCGCGATTTCAATCCTCAAACCGTGGCGCTTTTTCGTCAAGCAACGCGTTGACTTCGGCGACGATAGATGGCGCCCGGGCGGGCTCGCCGAAGACTGCCAGCCGCAGCGCCACGAACTCCGCTCCGGTCTCGGCGACGGCGAGCGCCGAAGCCGGATCGGTGCCGCCCATGACGATGCAGGGGATCTCGATCATCGAGGCCCACCATTCGCCGAGCGCAAGATTCTTCGGATGCGCCTCCGGCTTGATATCGCCGTCGAGCTTGCCGAAGAAGATATAATCCGGCCTGACTTCGCCGATCTCAAGCGCTTTATGACGGTCGGCTGCGTTACCACCGCCGACAATCAGCTTCGGCGCATGTTTGTCGATCGCTTCCGAAAGCGCCTCCGCATTGCCGGAAAGGTGCAGGCCATCGGCCTTCGCCCGGCCTGCAACACGGCTGTCGCCTGATATCAGCGCCGCCGCTCCGGCATTCTGGATCAGCGGCACCAGCTTCTCCGCATGTTTCTGGAAGGTGCCGTCGTCGAGCCCATATTGCGGCACGATCACCGAAGCGACATCGCCGCCCTTCAGCGCGTCGGCGACGATCCTCGCCTGCTCATCGGCATCGGCAATATCGGGTGCGATGAGCACAAGGCGGCAGCGGTTTTCCGGTTCGGTCATGAGGTCTTTCCGTTTCCTGCGAATTCCCCCTCGAAATCAGGGATCCGCACTCGTTTTGTGTGAGTAGTTCCGTTAGACGAGGCTTGCAAGAGGAGGACGCCGAAAGCATGCCGCAGGATTTGTCATTCTACTACGCCGCCGTGCCCGCCGTTCTGCTGGTGGGCCTCGCAAAGGGCGGCATGGGCGACGCTTTGTCGCTGATCGGCCTGCCCTTCCTCGCCCTCGTCGTCTCGCCGGTCGAGGCGGCGGCGATCCTGTTGCCGATCCTGGTCTTCATGGACATGATCTCGCTCGTCATCTGGCGCAAACACGGCGACTGGGCGACGCTGAAGATCATGCTGCCGGGCGCGGTCTTCGGCATTGCGCTCGGCTGGGCGACCTCGGCGCTCGTTCCGGGCAATATGCTGCGCATCGTCATCGGCGCGGTGACCATCCTCTTCTGCCTGCGCTATTTCTGGAACAATTACGGCCCGGGTGCCGGCAAGATCATTCCGCCGCGCGGCCAGCGGCCGGTGGCCGCCGGCCTCTGGGGCACATTTTCCGGTTACGGCAGCTTCGTCGCCCATGCCGGCGGCGCGCCCTTTCAGATCTATGCCCTGCCGCTGAAGCTACAGCCACGCGAATATACCGGCACCAGTGTGCGCTTCTTTGCGATCCTCAACGCCATCAAGCTGATCCCCTATTTCGCGCTCGGCCAGCTCGACACCCAGAACCTTGCAACCTCCGCGACACTTCTGCCCTTCGCGCCGCTCGCCACCCTTGCCGGCGCCTGGTGCGTGCGCCGCATGCAGCCGGCAATCTTCTATCCGTTCATGTATGCGATGGCCCTGATCGCCGCCTTGCTGATCGTGCGCGAGGGCCTTGGCTGGTAAGGATTCCCCCACGCTGCATTGCACAATTTCCTTGCTGCGGCCGCCGGTTTGACGTAGCGTTCCCGTTATGTCGAACACGGACCCTTTCTCTGCGATTGCCGATCCGAACCGGCGGTTTCTGCTGGAAGAGCTGCGCCGCGCACCGCGGACGGTCAACGAACTTGCCGAGGGCCTGCCGATCAGCCGTCCTGCTGTTTCGCAACATCTGAAGGCGCTGCTCGACAGCAACCTCGTCTCGGTGACATCTGAAGGCACGAAACGCATCTACACGGTCAACAACCGCGGTTTCGACAAGCTCAATTTATGGCTGGATCAGTTCTGGGCTTAAGGCATGTTCGCCTAAGCCTTATGGAACGCGATGCATATAATGCACCGCTGCTCGATGCCTGCGACGCAAAAGCGCCAGCCGCAATGCTGGCAGGCATCGGGCTGGCGCAAATCTGGTGTGAAATCACCGGGTCTTGCTGATTCTAGGCGGAATGGATGGATTTACCTTTTCTTTCGCAAGATGATCGACCGGCGACCCTTGGGAAGATCAGTGGACGGATGACTTGAGACGCTGAATCTCGTCCTTGATGCGCAACTTGCGGCGCTTGCATTCGGCAATTTCCGTATCGGAGATAGAGGGAGCTGTTCTGAGCGTATGCAACTCTTCCTCGAGAGCGACATGCTTTTTCTGGAGTGATTCAAGATGAGCTTGAACTGTCATTTGACCCTTCCTTCCTCTTACCCTCCCCGGCCATCATCGTCGGGGATTAAGGTGTCAACGGCCGGACTGTGACATATTTTTGAAGGCTTGTCGAAGGCCAAAAGATGAAGACTGAATGGCAATTTCATGATCAAGACTAACTAGCCGTTACCCGTATTTGGTGATAGGAGCTTGCGGAAATCATCGGCAGATCGGACAAGATCCGAGGACGATAACGGGGAATGCATATGGCCGATCAGGAACAGGCGGAAATCAGGCTCACGGTGGCGCGGCTGCGCCAGGAGCACGAGGATTTCGACGCCGCGATCAACGCCATGATCCAGATCGGATGCGATGCTCTGCGGATCCAGCGCATGAAGAAGAAGAAGCTCGTCATCAAGGACAGGCTCTCCAAGCTGGAAGATCAGATCATTCCTGACATCATCGCCTGAGAGGAATAGCAGCAACGATGACAGACAGACCGCTCGTCGCCATCATCATGGGCAGCCAGTCCGACTGGGAGACCATGAAGAACGCCGCCGACACGCTGGAGGCGCTGGAGATCCCTTATGATGCGCGCATCATTTCGGCGCACCGCACCGTCGACCGGTTGGTCAATTTTGCCAAGGGCGCGCGGGCGGAGGGTTTCAAGGTCATCATCGCCGGCGCCGGCGGCGCCGCCCACCTGCCTGGTATGACCGCATCGATGACGCCGCTGCCGGTTTTCGGCGTACCGGTTCAGTCCAAAGCCCTCTCCGGCCAGGACAGCCTTCTTTCCATCGTGCAGATGCCGGCCGGCATTCCTGTGGGAACGCTTGCCATCGGCAAGGCCGGCGCGGTCAACGCCGCCCTTCTCGCCGCCGCCGTCCTTGCCCTTTCCGACGAAGAAATCGCCGACCGGCTCGACGAGTGGCGCGAGCGCCAGAGTGCTGCCGTCGCCGAATACCCGATGGACGACCTATGACGGCAACAACGATCGGCATCATCGGCGGCGGCCAGCTCGGCCGCATGCTGGCCATTGCCGCCGCCAGATTGAATTTTCGCACGGTCATTCTCGAGCCGCAGACGGACTGCCCGGCCGCCCAACTCGCCAACCGGCAGATTACATCAGCCTATGACGATCCGGCGGCACTGGCCGAACTCGCCGATATCTGCGATGTCGTCACCTACGAATTCGAAAACGTGCCCGTCATGGCCGCCGAGACGCTCTCGGCAAGCGTGCCCGTCTATCCGCCGCCGAAGGCGCTGGAAGCCGCACAGGATCGCCTCGTCGAAAAGCGCTTTCTCAACGACTGCGGCATATCGACCGCCCGCTTCCACGCGGTCGACAGCCAAGCCGATCTCGATACGGCACTGAAGGATTTCGGCGGCCAGGGCGTGCTGAAAACCCGCCGTCTCGGTTATGACGGCAAGGGTCAGAAGGTTTTCCGCTCGACGGCCGACAGCGCTGATGGCGCCTATGCCGCGTTGGGCAGCGTGCCGCTCATCCTCGAAAGTTTCGTCGCCTTCGAGCGCGAGGTCTCGATCATTGCCGCCCGCGCCACCGACGGTACGGTCGTCTGCTTCGATCCCGCCGAGAACGTCCATCGCAACGGCATCCTCCACACCTCGACGGTTCCGGCCACGATCTCGCGAACGACGGCGGATGCCGCGCGCCGATCGGCCGAAACGATCCTCGCCGCATTGAACTATGTCGGCGTCATCGGCATCGAATTCTTCGTGCTTGCCGACGGCGGTCTGATTGCCAATGAGATGGCGCCGCGTGTCCACAACTCCGGTCACTGGACGGAAGCCGCCTGCGTCGTCAGCCAGTTCGAGCAACACATTCGCGCCGTTGCCGACCTGCCGCTCGGCCATGCCGAGCGCCATTCCGACTGTGTCATGCAGAACCTGATCGGTGACGATATCCTTGCCGTTCCCGACTGGCTGCGGCGTCCTGATACGCTGGTTCATCTCTACGGCAAGACCGAATGGCGCCCCGGCCGCAAGATGGGCCATATCACCACCTTGACGCGGAAATCGCCGGTTTTAACCTGAGAAAACACCGCAGCGCCTTGGGAAAAACACCTTCATGCGGTTGACATGGAAAAGGTGAAGAGGTATCTGCTCCCCCACCTAAACAGCGCGCCCGATGGCGCGCTTTTGATTGTTAAAGATACGGGCGAATGTGAATTCCCCCATAGAGATCGCGGATCAGAAAAATGAAGATCAAGAATTCGCTCAAGTCGCTCAAGGCTCGTCACCGTGACAACCGTCTGGTTCGCCGCAAGGGCCGCATCTACATCATCAACAAGCTGAACCCGCGCTTCAAGGCTCGTCAGGGCTGATTTCGCGCGTCCGGATCGCCCTGCCGCGTGAGCTTGCGCCGGCAGATATATCCGGTGGGTCGCTACGGTGATCACGTCAAATTTGTTTGATCTTCGGCGTTGGCGGGCTAATATGTCCGCCATGCGCTTTTTTGCTTTGACATCAGCGGCGCTGCCGCTCGCCCTCATCCTTCTCTCCGCCACTTTTCCGGCCACCGCCGCGGAAAAGCCGGCCGCAAAGAAGAAAGACGTCATCGTCGAGCAGGCGGATGTCAACTCTTCGCCAAAGCAGCATCTCGACCAGCTCTTCAGCCAGCTGAAGCGTGAGCGCGACCCCGACAAGGCCAGCAGCATCGCCAATGAGATCCGCATGGAGTGGAACGATTCCGGCAGCGCCACCATCAATCTCTTGATGCAATGGGCCGACAAGGCGATCGAGGAAAAGCGCAATCCCGCCGCGCTCGATTTCCTCGACGAGGCAATCGCGCTGAAGCCCGATTATGCCGAAAGCTGGAACCGTCGCGCCACGCTGAATTTCGTCATGGGCAATTATCGCAAGTCGATGTCCGACATCGAACGTGTGCTCGATCTCGAGCCGCGCCATTTCGGCGCGCTCTCCGGCATGGCGGCGATCCTCAGCAATTCCGGCAACGACCAGCTGACCTTGAAGGCTTGGGAGCGTTTCCTCGATGTCTATCCCGCCGAACGCACCGCACAGGAACAGGTCAACACGCTTGCCGAAAAACTCGCCGGCAACCGCACCTGATTCCCCGGCTGACATCTTGATGTCGGATCACGCCGCGCAATTTTAGAACCGTCGAAGAAAACGGTGCGGCGCTTCGCCCACCCCTCGTAAAACCGCCGCAACACGCCCGTTAAGATCATGCTTGCAGAAGTTTCCGCTCTTCTCGTCCCGCTCGCCGCCGCCATCGGTTACTCTTCCTACAAGGCGCGGCAATTCGAACACACCTATCCGAATATCGGCGAACTGACGGATGTCGGCGGCTACCGCATGAATGCCGTCCATATCGCGCGTCCCGAAAATGCCGACCTGCCCGCCCTCGTCTTCATTCACGGCGCCAGCGGCAATCTGCTCGATCAGGTCGTCGCCTTTCGCGCCGCACTCGAAGGCCGAGCGGAAATGCTCTTCGTCGATCGTCCCGGTCACGGTTATTCCGAGCGCGGCGGCCCGGAGAACGCTGTCCCCTCCGGCCAGGCCGATGCCATCGCCAGGCTGATGGAAAAACGCGGCATCGAAAAGGCTGTTATCGTCGGCCATTCCTTCGGCGGCGCGATCACCGCCGCCTTTGGCCTGCGCCATCCCGATAAGACATCAGGCCTGCTCTTTCTCGCACCCGCCACCCATCCCTGGCCGGGCGGCATCGACTGGTACTATCATGTCGCCACCGCCCCTGTTGTCGGCTGGCTCTTCAACCATGCGGTCGTCGTGCCGCTCGGGCTGCGCCGGCTGGAGCGCGGCACGCTGAACGTCTTTCGTCCCAATCCACGCCCGGCCGACTACATCGAAAAAACCGGTCCGTCGCTGGTGCTGCGGCCCAATGCCTTCCACAACAACGCTGCCGATTTCAAAAGGCTGCTCGCCTATGTAAAGGCATACTCGCCGCTCTATTCGCAGATCACCGCCCCGACCGTCATCATCACGGGCGACAGCGACGAGGTCGTCTGGGAGCACCTGCATTCGCGCGGCCTTGCCCGCGATATATCAGGCTCCGAACTCATCACCGTACGAGGCGTCGGCCATAAGCCGGACTATCTCGCAACCGATGTCGCCATCGCAGCCATGGAAAAGATATCAGGCAAGCCGCGCGACCTGCAGGCGGCCGCCCGCAGGGCTGAGGAGAGGCTCGCCGCTTCGCGCGAGCAGACGCGCGCAACCCTATCGTCACTGACGCCGGACGCTCTGCGCGGCGCCTGACGTCTCCGGCTGCAAAACCGAGCTCCTTGCTTAAAGCCAATCCCCTGCATTGTCTCGGGCTGCAGCGGCCCCATATGTTTCCATCATTGTCCATAGGAGGGGAAATCATGGGCCGTCTGCATATTGGGATGATCTCCGTCATATCGGCACTGTCGCTGAGCCTGACCTCGGCCTTCGCCGCGTCGCCCGCGCCAGTCGAAGCCGAGCACGGCATGGTCGTTACCGCCCAGCATCTGGCGACCGATGTCGGCGTCGAGGTGTTGAAAAGCGGCGGCAATGCCGTCGATGCGGCGGTCGCCGTCGGTTATGCCCTGGCGGTCGTCTATCCCTCGGCCGGAAATCTCGGCGGCGGCGGTTTCATGACCATCCGCCTGAAGGACGGCACCAAGACCTTTCTCGATTTTCGCGAACGCGCGCCGCTTGCCGCCACGAAAACCATGTATCTCGATGCCAAGGGCGATATCGTGCCGCGCGCCAGCCTCGACGGCTATCTCGCCGTCGGCGTGCCCGGCTCCGTCATGGGCTTCGAAACCGCGCGCGAGAAATACGGCACGAAATCGCGCCAGGATCTGATCGCACCGGCGCTCCGCTTCGCCAAAGACGGCTTCACGCTGGAACAGGGCGACGCCGCAAGCCTCGCCGGCAGCGCCAAACGTCTCGCCAAGGACGAGGCGGCGGCGAAGATTTTCCTGAAGCCGGACGGCAAGCCCTATACATCGGGCGAAAAACTCCAGCAGCCTGACCTCGCCGCGGTCTTGGCCAGCATCTCCGAAAAAGGTCACGATGCCTTCTACAAAGGCGCGCCGGCCGAAGAGATCGTCAAGGCGAGCCAGGCCAAAGGCGGCATCCTCGCCAGGCAAGATTTCGAGCAATATGCCGTGCGCGAGTTGAAGCCGATCGAGTGCAACTACCGCGGCTACGACATCATCTCCTCGCCGCCGCCCTCCTCCGGCGGCATCATCATCTGCGAGATCCTCAATGTTCTCGAAGGTTATCCGCTCTCCTATCTCGGCTATAACTCGGCCGAAACCGTGCACATCATGGTCGAGGCGATGCGCTATGCCTATGTCGACCGCAATGCCGCACTCGGTGATCCCGATTTCGTCGAGAACCCGGTCGAGAAACTGCTCGATAAGAAATATGCCTTGGAAATCGCCGCCAAGATCGACCCTTACAAGGCCGGCACGTCGGCGAACCTGAAACCGCTCGGCGGCAAGGAAAGCACCGAGACGACGCATTATTCGATCATCGACGACGAGGGCAACGCGGTTGCCGTCACCTATACGCTGAACGGCTCCTTCGGCGCCGCCGTCGTGGCGCCGGGCACCGGCGTGCTGCTCAACAACGAGATGGACGATTTCACCTCCAAACCCGGCGTGCCGAACCTTTACGGACTGGTGCAGGGAGAGGCGAATGCCATCGTGCCGAAGAAGACACCGCTCTCCTCGATGAGCCCGACAATCGTCACCCGGGACGGCAAACCCTTCATGGTGATCGGCAGCCCCGGCGGCTCGCGCATCATCACCATTACGCTGGAGGCGATCCTCAACGTCGTCGATTTCGGCATGGATATCAGCCAGGCAGTGAACGCGCCGCGTATTCACCATCAATGGCAGCCCGATAAAATCTATCTCGAACCCCATGCCATTTCGCCCGATACGGAAAAGACGCTTGCCGCCATGGGCTATAGCTTCGATGGCGGCAACGACGCGCCGCTCTGGGGCCAGGCCGCCGGCATCCTTGTCGGCGGCAAAAGCCTCACCGCCATCGAAAAGGGCGGCGGCGCCCGATATAACGGCGCCATGGACAGCCGTGCGGCTGAGGGATCGGCGAACGGTTATTGACGGTTGGCTGATCGCGGACGGCAATCGCAATCTCCATTCATGTCACGGTGACAAAGTCGCCGTTCACAATTGGTTTGCCGCGCCCTATGCATGGACGAACCCCGCAAGCAGGACGATTCCCAATGGCCAGCATTGAAATGATTGTCGCCGCCCGCGCCCGCCTGCGCGGTCATGTCAGGCGCACGCCGCTTCTCTCCTCTCCCTTCCTCAACGAGATTGCCGGCCGGCGCCTGTTCGTGAAGGCGGAATGCCTGCAGCATTCCGGCTCGTTCAAGTTTCGCGGCGGCTGGTCGGCCGTCTCCGGCCTCGATCCGGCGGTGCGCGCGAAAGGCGTCATTGCCTTCTCCTCCGGCAACCATGCCCAGGGCGTTGCGCTTGCGGCCAAGCTGCACAATATCCCCTCCGTCATCATCATGCCGAGCGATGCGCCGAAGCTGAAGATCGCCAACACCCGCGCCTTCGGCGCCGAAGTGGTGCTCTACGACCGTGTCAACGAAGACCGCGACGAGATCGGTGCGAGGCTTTCGGCCGAGCGCGGCCTGACGCTGATCAAGCCCTTCGACGAACCGCTTGTTATCGCCGGTCAGGGCACGACCGGCCTCGAAATCTCCGAGCAGGCGGAAGAGGAAGGCGTGACATCCGCCGAAGTCCTCGTTCCCTGCGGCGGCGGCGGATTGACCTCCGGCATCGCGCTCGCTCTCGAAGCCAGCGCCCCCGGCCTTCGCGTCCGCCCTTGCGAGCCCAAAGATTTCGACGACACCACCCGCTCGCTCGCCTCCGGCAGGATCGAACGCAACCTGTCGATATCAGGCTCGATCTGCGATGCGATCGTCACGCCGCAGCCCGGCAACATCACCTTCCCGATCCTCAAGCGTCTCGCCGGCCCCGGCATCGTCGTCACCGACGAGCAGGCGCTGCGCGCCATGGCGCTCGCTTTCGTCAGGCTGAAGATCGTCGTCGAGCCCGGCGGCGCGGTGGCACTCGCCGCAGCCCTTTTCCATGGTGAGGCGCTGGAAAGCGACACGGTGGTCGCCGTCACCTCCGGCGGCAATGTCGATGCCGATATCTTCGCCATAGCGCTCGAACGGTTCGGCTAAACAGCAAGCTGCCCGCCTGAAGATGGAACAGAGCCGCCGCCCTGCAGGAACTGCAGATGTGATGCACCCGGCCTGCGCGGCCGGATGCATCCTGTCCTCGCTAGTCTAGCGCTGCTGAAGCGCCCTGCGGATCGCGATCTCGACCGGCGAATAGGCGCCGTCTTGCCGTTCGAGCCGAAGCGGTTCGGAAGGGGCAAGGCTGGGCTGCGCCATGAAACGCGGCTCCTTGCCGCGATGCGTCTGCGCTGCGTGGATGAGGAACGGATGGCACAGATAGACTGCGCCCGCTCGCCCGGTCGCTAAGGCCAGCGGCCGGTCTTCCCCGACATGCTCCAGCCAGAGATGCGCCATTCCCGCTTCGCCCGCGGGCGCCAGAAGGCGGGCGATATCCTTGTGCGAGCCGATGCGGATGCGGGTCGGCGCATCCTCCTGCCCGACATCCGAGAACAGGAACAGCATCAGCAGCGCCCGTCCGCGGGAGGTGATATTCACCCGCCAGGCGGAAAAGTCCTGTTTCTCGTTCGGATCGGAACGCTCGCCGGGGAAGCTTACATCGACATGCCAGCCGGCGTCGCCCGGATCATCGGGGTGAGGAAAGCGCACTGGAAAGCTGCCGAGCCCATTGCGCGGCTCCCAGCGCCCTTTGCCGACGAGCTGGTCGAAGGCTGAATGCAAGACCGGCGTGTTGGCGGCCTTTTCGAACGGCCCACCGCCATAGCCGGCAAGCCGCACGACCGGCTGCGTCCACGTGTTGGGATCATCCGCAGCGAAGAGAATATCGCGCCACATGATGACGCGCGCCTCCTCGGCCAGCTCCCGGGGAAAAGCATCGTTGATCCTGACGAAGCCATGCTCGATGAATTGTTCGATCTGCGCGGCGCTCAGCGCCGGCGGGTAAACAGTTGGTGTCATGAAATCTCTCTATCGCCAAACCTGCCGGCTCTTTCCTTGGCCGGATGCAGGTGGTTGCAGTTCGCGGCAACGCGCCAGCCGGCAAGGCTGGTCAGCGGCCGCGTCTTCTGATGCCCGAAGGCAGAGCCTCTAGAGGCTCAGGAAGAAGACTGTCGCGATATTGAGGGTGATCATCTTCATAGCGGCCCGAAGCTACAGGCTCGCGCTCGAGGGGTCAATGCGGAGATGTCAGGCCAGCACCTCGCGCAACGCACCATGCACCGACTGCAGCACCAGTTCGCCAAGGCGCGCCGCAGCCGGCTGCGGTTCGGCTTCCGCCCGGTGCAGGACCAGACCGAGCTTCGGCAAATCGGGCAAGCCGACCGTCCCCGGCGCCAGCGGCCGCACCTTCGCCGGCAGGCCGATCGGCGTGCGGATGGTGAGGCCGAGGCCCGCCGCCGTCGCTGCCCAGAGGCCGCCGAGACTGGGGCTGACGAAGGCCAGTCGCCAGGAAATGCCGGCCTCGTCAAGCGCCCGGGTCGCCGCACTGCGCAGCAGGCACGGCGCTTCCAGCGAGGCGAGCGGCATCGGCTCGCCGCTGGCAGCTTGCCAGCCTGGCTGCCCCTCGGCAGGCCCGATCCAGCGCATCGGCACCTCGCCGATCCGCTCGCAATGCGCCGTCAGCGTCCCGTCGCTCCAGGCAAGCGCCAGATCGAGCTTGCCCGATGTGACGCGTTCGAGCAGTTCGGCATTGCGGACCACCCGCGCCTCGATCCGGACCTTCGGATGGGCGCGCGCGAAGCGGCCGAGCACTTCGGGCAGCAGCGTCTCACCGAAATCCTCCTGCAGGCCGAGCCTTACCCAGCCCTCCAGCTCGACGCTGTTGACGGCCGCAGCCGCCTCGTCGTTGAGTTCCAGCAGCCGCCTGGCATAGCCAAGCATCGTCTCGCCGGCGTCGGTCAGCGCCAGCCCGCGCCCGGCCTTGCGGAAGATCGGCGTGCCCGCTTGCTCCTCCAGCTTCTTCAGCTGTGCGCTGACCGCCGAGGTCGAACGCCCGAGCCGCTCGGCCGCCTTGGCGAAATTGCCGAGCTCCATGCCGATCGCAAAGGTGCGAAGCACATCGAGATCGAAGATCGTCCGTCGCATCATATAATCCCATTTTTCAGGATCATTAATCCATAACATTCTGATTTTCAGCATTATCGTGGCGTGCAATGGTTCTGCTGTCAAGGCCGGCAAACGGCTTGAACCATGGAGATCCCGATGCCCTTCGTTCGAATTTCCCTTCGCAAAGGCAAGTCGCCGGACTATCTCGGCGCACTCGCCGACAACATCCAGCGCGCCCTGGTAGAGACCTTTGATGTGCCCGAAAACGACCGTTTCCAGGCCATCCATCAACATGACGAGAATGAGCTGATCTTCGACCGCAGCTATCTCGCCGGCCCGCGCTCCAACGATTTCGTCTATATCTCGATCACAACAGGCAGGCCTCGAACGGCCGAGATGAAGGCGGCGCTCTATCGCCGGCTCGCCGAACGCCTGGCACAATCGCCGGGCCTCCGGCCCGAGGATGTGATGATCGTCATCAGCACCAGCGCAGCTGATGACTGGTCCTTCGGCAACGGCATGGCCCAGATGACTGACCCCGACTGGCGGCTGCGGGCAGCCGGAGGCCAGCAATGAGCGCTTCGAACCCGAAGGCGATGGCTGTCAGGCGCCCTGGCGAGGCGGTCCGCTCGCCGGAGGGCGTCGCAACGGCGCCCTTCTGGGTCGAGACGTTGCTCGAAGGCGGCGCCGACGGCGAAAATACCGCCATGCGCGCCACACTTGATCCCGGCACCATCACCCGCTGGCACACGCACCCCAGAGGCCAGTTGCTCTATGTGCTTTCCGGCCATGGACTGGCGCAGAACGAGGGCGGCCCGGTCGAAGAATTGCGTGCCGGCGACGCCGTCTGGTTTGCGCCCGGCGAGCGCCACTGGCATGGCGCAGCCGATGACAACCCCTTCAGCTATATCAGCATCCAGGCGACGGAAAACGGCAGCATCGTCGAATGGTTGCATCAGGTGGAGACACGATCATGATCGCCATGCAATACAGCTTCACCCTGCCCGCTGATTACGGCATGTCGATCATCGACCGTCGCATCCGCGACAAGGGTCCGCTGCTCGACGGCTTTCCCAATCTCGGCTTTAAAGCCTATCTCAGCGCCCGCAAGGGAGAGTTCGGCAGCCGCGACAATCTCTATGCGCCCTTCTATCTCTGGCAGAAGCCGGAGGGGGCAAGCGACTTTCTCTGCGGCCCGGGCTTCGAGGCGCTCACCAGCGCCTTCGGCTGGCCGCAGGTCAGGACCTGGATCGTCTGGCAAGCAGAAATCTCGGGCGATATCGCCTCAGCCAGGTTCGCCACGCGCGAAATCCTGCCGACGGAGCCTTACGCGCCGCTCGCCGATATCCGCCGCGCCGACAGCGCGCAGACGGAAGCAGAGATTGCGACGGGCGACGCGCTCGCCTCCGTCACCGGTTTCGAGCCGACGACATGGACGCGGGTTCGCTTCAGGCTATGGCGAGAGCTTCCTGAAATTGACGCCCGGACGCCGGCCTATCGCGTCGGTCACCTGTCCCTGGCTCGAGCCTGAACTCAGACGGTTGCCCGGCGATAGAAGGCGAGCGACCCGGCAAGGGCCAGCAGCGCCCCGCCGCAGGCCCGCTCCAGCCACATGGCGCCTGAAGTTTTCAGGAAACGCACTGCCTGCGAGCCGAAGAAGGCGTAGCCGAACATGATGACGAAATCGAGCGCGGGAAAAACCAGGGCCAGCAGCGCATACTGCGTTGCCTGCGGTTGGGTCGGGTCGATGAACTGCGGCAGGAAGGCCGAGAAGAACAGGTAGCCCTTCGGGTTGGTCGCCGCGACCATGAAGCTCTTCAGTCCGATCGAGAACGGCGATGTCGCACCCGCAGGCGCCCCGGACTTCAAAGCGGCATCGATCGTGCCCTTCGAACGCAGCAGCATGATGCCGAGAAAAGCGAGATAGGCGGCACCGGCCCATTTCAGCATCGAGAACCAGAATTCCGATGCTGCCAGCAGCGCGCCGAGGCCTATGGCGACCGCGCCGATCAGCACGAAATCGGAAAGCACCGCGCCGATCATGCCGGCGATTGCCCGGCGCAGGCCGTGTCGCGAACCGTTGGTCAGTGCCAGCAGCACCGTGGGCCCCGGCGTCGCGATGCCGACGAAGGAAACGGCTGCAAAAGCCAGAAGCGTGACGATATCCATGATGCTCCTCCCAAAACCAGAGCATGATGCCGAAAAGTGTCAGCGGTTTTCGGGCGACATCATGCTCAATTTTTTGATTGAAATCGAAACTTGCACGCTACGCGGTGCTTGGCAATGCCCGCTCTCACGTCGATACATCGCCCCGCGAACGCAAAAGCCCGCCGCCTCTTTGAGGCAGCGGGCTTTCGAAAGGATGCGATCGGATCAGATGCCGCTCTGGCCGTCGGAGCCGATATAGGCAATGCGGATCATGTTGGTGGCGCCGGGCGTGCCGAGCGGCACGCCGGCCGAGATGATGATACGGTCGCCCGGCTTGCCGAAGCCTTCGTCGGCGACGATGCGGCAGGCGCGGTTGACCATGTCGTCGAGATCGGTCGCATCATGGGTGACGACGCAATGCAGGCCCCAGACGATGGCAAGCCGGCGCGCCGTCTTGATGATCGGCGACAGCGCCAGGATCGGCACCTGCGGACGCTCGCGCGAGGCGCGAAGGCCCGTCGTGCCCGACGAGGTGTAACAGACGATCGCCGACAGCTTCAGCGTCTCGGCGATCTGGCGGGCAGCAAGCGAGATCGCATCGGCGCCGGTCGCTTCCGGCTGGGCGCGCTGGGCATAGATGATGCCGGGATAATGCGGCTCACGCTCGATGGCGCTGGCAATCGACGCCATGGTCGAGACGGCTTCGACGGGATAGTCGCCCGAGGCCGATTCGGCCGAGAGCATGACGGCGTCAGCACCTTCGAAGACGGCGGTAGCAACGTCGGAGACTTCAGCGCGCGTCGGCACCGGCGCCGAGATCATCGATTCCAGCATCTGCGTAGCGACGACCACCGGCTTGCCCGAACGGCGGCAGGCGCGGATCAGCTGCTTCTGAATGCCGGGAACCGCTTCGAGCGGCATTTCGACGCCGAGATCGCCGCGGGCAACCATCAAGGCGTCGGAAAGCTCGATGATTTCCTCGATACGCTCGAGCGCCTGCGGCTTCTCGATCTTCGACATCAGGCCGACACGGCCACGGGCGATCTTGCGCACTTCGGCAAGGTCGTCGGGACGCTGGACGAAGGAGAGCGCCACCCAGTCGACATCGTCGGTGGCGAGCACGGCGTCGAGATCGGCGCGGTCCTTGTCCGTCAGCGCGCCGACGCCGAGCAGCGTGTCGGGAAGGCTGACGCCCTTGCGGTCGGAGATGCGCGTGCCCGAAATAACGGTGGTGACGATGCTCTTGCCGTCGCATTTTTCGGCGCGGAGCGCGAGCTTGCCGTCGTCGATCAGCAGGCGGTGGCCGGGCTGCACCGATTCCAGGATCTCGGGATGCGGCAGATAGACGCGGTTCTGGTCGCCGAGCGCTTCGTTGTTGTCGAGCGTGAATGTCTGGCCGGGTTTCAGGTCGACCTTGCTGTCTGTGAATTTGCCGACACGCAGTTTCGGTCCCTGCAGGTCGGCGAGAATGCCGATCGGCCGGCCGGAGCGCGCTTCGACCGAGCGGATGCGCTCGATGAGCGTACGCATCAGGTCGTGGCTCGCATGGCTCATATTGATGCGGAAGACATCCGCACCGGCCTGGTGCAGCTTCTCGATCATCGATTCCTCGGAGGAGGCGGGCCCGAGGGTGGCGAGGATTTTAATTTTGCGATTACGCTTCATCAATTCTGGCTTTCTTGCGTCCCTGGGGTGTCGGAGAGCTGAACCATCCAGCTACCCTGGCGGCCCGTATCATATTCCTTGAATCCCATCTTCTGGTAACCGCGGGCATAACAATCCTGCACACCCGTGATCTTGAACTCGTTTTCCGCTACACACATCTGCACGTCACCCGTCCATCGTCCTCCGCGGGCAGCGTCCTCTGCGTAGAGATAATAATAGCGCGACTGCAATTCTCCCTCGATCAACGTGGCGCAGGTCGTTGCCGGCACCTGCCACCAGCCCTCCGTCATCCAGCCATCCTTGGCTCGATAGCCGATCGCGACGCCGACGAGGTTTTGCGTTCCGTTGCAGACGCGAAAATCGGCGCGTGCGGCATCTGCGAGAAAAAACGGCATGATGGCTGCAAGAGCGAACAGAGCGAGACGGACCAGCGGTCCGGACCGCGTGAGGAAACTTGGCGCGGCTTGGATCAACACGGCTCCCAAATAGCTCCACGGTTATTCGTATCCGTGCCTTCTTGCGCCGCCGTCAAGCGAAAGTCAACGCAATGCTAATCGATTATATTTCCTTTCGCAAACCACCCGTCGAGGCTCCGGCCCAACCTCTGACCGCCTGCGGCGCTTGAACCTGCCGCAGACGCATGCGATCACTGCGCCCGGCTGCACAATGAGGAACGGCAATTCCTGATGGACGACTTCCAATCCTTCGAAATCCTATCCGGCAAACATGACAAAGGCATGGTGATCCTCGCAGATCACGCGATGAACCGCCTTCCCGCCCGATATGGACAGCTCGGCCTGCCCGATGCGGCCTTTGCCCGCCACATTGCCTACGACATCGGCATCGAGGAGCTGACGCGCCAGCTTTCGGCGAAGCTCGGCGTGCCCGCGGTGCTCGGCGGTTTTTCCCGCCTGCTGATCGACCCGAACCGCGGCGAAGACGATCTGACGCTGATCATGAAAATATCGGATGGCGCCGTCATATCGGGCAATCATCCGATCACGCCGCAGGAATGGGACAACCGCATCGAAACCTTCCACCGCCCCTACCACAATGCCGTCGCCGCAACGATCGACAGCGTGGCGAACGCCACCGGCCGGGCGCCGCTGGTGCTGTCGCTGCACTCCTTCACTCCGGCCTGGAAAGGTATTCCCCGCCCCTGGCACGCCGCCGTGCTTTGGGATAGCGACCGTCGCGCCGTCGGCCCGCTGCTTGACATGCTGCGTGCCGATCCCGATCTCATCGTCGGCGACAACGAACCCTATGACGGCGCGCTGAAGGGCGATACCATGTACCGCCACTGCATGATGACAGGCATTCCGCATGCGCTGCTCGAGGTGCGCCAGGACCTGATCGCCGACGAGACCGGCATATCGGCATGGGCCGAACGCCTGGCGCCGATCTTTGCGGCGATGAATGCCGATCCCGCCTTGCACACATATGACGTGCACCTGTCGCGCACCGGCCCCTATTGAATATGAAAGGAGAGCGAGATGACCGCGCTCAGCAAGGAACAGCAGACCGAATTCGAGGCCGCCGCCTTCCGCCGCCTCCTCGCCCATCTCAGGGAACGCAGCGACGTTCAGAACATCGACATGATGAACCTCGCCGGCTTCTGCCGCAACTGCCTGTCGAATTGGTATCGTGAGGCCGCCGAGGCCGAAGGTGTCGCTGTCAGCAGGGACGAATCGCGCGAGATGGTCTATGGCATGCCGTATGAAGACTGGAAGAATCTTCACCAGAACGAGGCCTCGCCTGTGCAAAAGGCTGCTTTTGACCTGAACAACCCACACAAATAGCTCGGGCAGCCGACAACAGGCTTGACCGTGACGCCGCTTCGCGGCAGTCACGTGCATCCCAAATTGATCATCGAAAAATCAGGAGAACACGATGTCTGATGCTCATGGCGTCGCCCGCGACCAGCTTCGCGCTTTCATCGAGCGCATTGAACGACTGGAAGAAGAAAAGAAGACCATCGCCGACGACATCAAGGACGTCTATGGCGAAGCCAAGGGAATGGGCTTCGACACCAAGATCCTGAAGAAGGTCGTGGCGCTGCGCAAGAAGGACGAGCAGGAGCGCATGGAAGAGGAAGCCATCCTCGACACCTACCTGCACGCGCTCGGCATGATCGAGTCGCCGCCGGAAGGCTGATCGGCCGACATTGCCGATGTCGACAAGCCGTCGGGCCTTCCGGCGGCTTTTCTTTTGCGCGCCATGGGTTGCGCAACAGCTAAAAAGAAAAACCGCCGGATCGCTCCGGCGGTTTTTGATATTCCATGATTGACTGGCTCAGTTCGTGTTGAACTTGCGCACTTCCATGAAGTTCACTGCCGTGCCGCTGAAGCGGGCGGGATCGACCGAAGCGGTCTTGATGTTGAAGCCCTCGGCATAGACCGCGGTCGGCTGGGCGCGCATCGTCTGGCTGACGAAACGCGGCGCCTTGACCTGCTTGGAGGCCATTTCGAGGCGAGCATTGGTCAGGGCCCACTGCGAGATCATCTTTTCCGTCAGCTTCGGCTCGGTACGAACGCTCGTGCGGCTGGCATCGGCTGCGGCGGCTTCCTTCTGCGTCGGGCGGCCACCCTTGGCAGGAAGGCCCTGGGCCACGGCGCTTCCGGCAGCCGGCTCATCGAAGCCGTCGCCAAAGCTTGCCGATTTGGTCATCGGCGCCAGAGCCGCGAGCTCGAGCGGCGGCTTTGCGGCAGGCGCCTTTTGCGGCATCGCGGCGTTGATCGCCTGCTCTACCGTCATCTCAGGCGCGTGCGAGGCGACCTGGTTTTCTACACCCTTGTTCTGCTGGCCCTTATTCTGCTGATCGAGCGCATCGGCAACCGCGGGAGACAGCGCGTCCTGATCGGCTTCGTCAGCCTCTGCTTCCGGATCGGCATCGGCCGCAGCAAGAAGGTTCTCGGCAACGGCGGGCCGTTCGATCGGCGTCGGAACCGGCAGTCCGTTCGCGCCCGTCAGCATGTTGGGATCGGCCGAAGCAAGTTCGGCGTCGCCGGGTGCGCGGCGCTGGCCAAGGAGCGAGGGAACCGGGATGCTGTAGGCGCTGAGATCGGCAAACTGCTGCGGCTGGGCCTGATCGGCCGGAAGCGCTGCGGCAAGAGCCTGCTGCGCGGCATTACCCGAAGACGGCGCCACCAGCGCGCTTGCCACTTCGCTGCCGGCCGGCTGGTTGCCGAAGGCCGGGCGAACCTGCGGCACCGGCGCGTTCAGATCGGCAACTTCGGTCTGCTGCGGCTCGGCAGGCGCGGGTTCGGCCTTCGGCGGCGTCGCCTTGGCGACGGCGACAGGCGCCGAATCGTCGTTCTCGTCTTCCTGCTCGTCCGCTCCGCCGCCGAAGAGTGCTTCGAACAGCGTCTTATGCTTCGGCGCCGATTCGGAGGCGCTGGCGATCTCGATCTGCGTGCCGCTGACGCGGCGCTTGTAGTCGGCCATCGCCTGCTGATAACCCGGCAGCGGTTTGCCGTCGGCCGGAATATGGATGGTGTTGCCGTTCGGGAAAAGCCGGACCAGCTCGTCGCGGCTCATGCGCGGCCAGGCGCGAACGCCGCCAACATCCATGTGCACGAAAGGCGAACCCGACTTCGGATAGAAGCCGACGCCGCCGACCTGCATCTTCATGCCGATACCGCGCAGGGTCGCCAGCTTGACGTCGGGAATGAAGAAGTCCATCGCCTTGCCGAGCATGTGCTGGCTCTTTTCGGCAACGCCGGAGTTACGCGAGCGGCCGCGCAGCATCTCGTTGGTTCCCGGCGAACGGAAACCGCAGACGACATTGATATAATCCCTCGAACCGCTCTGGCGATAGACTTCCCAGATCAGGTCGAACAGGCGCGGATCCATCTTCGTCGGCTGGTTCTTGCGCCAGTCGCGGAGGAAGCGGTTCAGCTGCTCCAGACCCTTGGGGTCGAACTTGCCGTTGCGCTTGTAGGTGATGACGGCTTTTTCGCCGGTATGGATGAAATAGAGCTTGAGGCTGCGGGTGTCGCCCGCTGCCTCAGAAGGTGTACTGACGAATACTGGTGAGGAAACCGCGAGCGCCAGAAGGGCGGCCGCTGCCGTCCTTACTGCCTTTCCGCAGATGTCGGCGCACAAAGCACGCCAGCTCAAGCGCGAAGGCTTGGAATTCCCATTCAGATTCGGCAACTCGATCCCCGTCAGACAGACAATGTCCCGTACTGTCTCAGATGACTGTCAAATGCGGTCACACGATGGCAAAAATGCCACACATGATCAACCTTTTCTTTACATAGTGAACGAGCCACTAACAAGTGGTTTATGATCAGTAACAAATCGTGGTTGCCTTAGTCTTAACAAAAAGCGCTTAAGCCGCATCTTTCTGGGGATTGTCGGGGTCTATACCGTAGTCCTTGAGCTTGCGATAAAGTGTGGACCGGCCGATGCCAAGTTTGCGCGCCACTTGACTCATCTGTCCGCGATAGAATTTGAGTGCGAATCGGATGAGCTCCTCCTCGACATCGGCAAGCCTACGCACGTCGCCGGCAGGATTGACGCTGGCGATCGCGTTTTCGGAAGCTTCGGACAGGCGGTGGTGCACTTCTCCCGCGATCGATGCCCTGAAATCCTCACCATAATTGTCGTCGGGATCGAGGCCGGTATTGTCGGCAACGAGCGCCAGGTGATCCACGACTTCGTATTCCGGAAGCTGGGCGGCGATCTGCGGGAAGTCGGCCTCGGTCAGCTCCGGCCCTTCGGCCAGAACGACCGCACGGAAGATTGCGTTTTCAAGCTGGCGGATATTGCCCGGCCAGTCATAGGCGGTCAGCAACGCCAGCGCGCCTGCGTTCACCGTCATGCGGCGACCACTCTTCTGCTCGCTGGAGAAGCGCTCGGCAAAGACGCGCACCAGATTCGGAATGTCTTCCTTGCGTTTGCGCAGCGCCGGAATGGTGATCGGGAAGACGTTGAGGCGATAGTAGAGATCCTCGCGGAAATGGCCGTTCTTGACCTCCTCGATCAGATCCTTGTTGGTCGCCGAGATCAGCCGGACATTGACCTTGTGCGCGGTGCGCGCACCGACGGTCTCGATCTCGCCCTGCTGCACGGCGCGCAACAGCTTCACCTGCACCTCGAGCGGCAGGTCGCCGATCTCGTCGAGGAAGATGGTGCCGCCGTCGGCTTCCATGAATTTGCCGATATGGCGCTCTGTCGCGCCGGTAAACGCCCCCTTCTCGTGACCGAAGAGGATGCTCTCGACAAGATTATGCGGGATCGCCCCGCAATTGACGGTGACGAACGGCTTGTTCGAGCGGTCGCCGCCGGATTGGATGGCACGTGCCACCAGCTCCTTGCCGACGCCGGATTCGCCTTCGAGCACGACGGGAATGTTGGACTGGGCCGCCCGCTGCGCAAGATCGATGACGCGGATCATCGCCGGGCTTGCCGAGACGATGTCGTCGAAACCGACCGCGCCGGAGCGCGACCGGCGTCCGGCCCGCGCCTTGACCTCGCGCTGGTCGAGCTTCATCGCGTTCGAGATAGAGGTGGCGATGCGTTCGGGCGAGACCGGCTTGACGACGAAATCGAAGGCGCCGGCGCGCATCGCCTGCACCACCGTTTCGATGCCGCCCTGCCCCGTCTGCACGATGACCGGGATCTGCGTGCCGAATTCGTGCAGCGCGTCGAGAAATTCGAGGCCGGTCATTTCCGGCATCATCAGGTCGAGCACGATGACGTTGAAAAGGCCGCTGTCGCGTTTGACCATTTCGAGGCCGATGCGGCCGTTTTCCGCCTGGTGCACGACATGGCCGTGGCGCTCGATTGCGTTCTTGAGCAGACGGCGCTGCACCGGGTCGTCCTCGACCACGAGGATTTGCCCTGCTCCCTTGAGCTCATTGTAACCGGTCATTGTCGCTCCACTTCATGCGAAACCATGAAGCGCACTCTGGCAGAAAGGCTTGAACATCCAGTTTTGAGAAATAATTGCATTTTAACGATTGCAACGGGTCGTTTTCGTGCCGAAGCGACGCCTTTCATGCGCTGAATGGCCCTTGATACGGGGCCTTCTCACGCTTATTCAAGCAGACTGTTATGAAAGTGGAGAGGAATTGCGCCCATGAAAATCAAGCTCCCGCACGCCGGCCTTCTTTTGTCGCCAGCAGCGCCGGCTGGGGCCGCCGATCCGGCGCTCGGCGATCTGCCGGTCTGGAAGCTGCAGGATCTTTATCCCTCCGCCACCTCAACCGCTTTCGTCGCCGACATGGAAAAGGCCGGCAAGGCCGCGATCGCCTTTGAAGGGAAGTGGAAGGGCAAACTCGCTGACGCCGCGACGAAGACCGGCGCTGAGGGCATCGGCGCGGCGCTGAAGGAATATGAGGCGCTTGATGATATCATCGGCCGCCTCGGCTCCTTTGCCGGCCTCACCTATTTCTCCGACACCACCAACCCGGCGAACGGCAAGCTCTACGGCGACGTGCAGGCCAAGATCACCGAATTTTCCGGCCACCTGCTGTTCTTCGCGCTCGAACTGAACCGCATCGACGACGCGGTGATCGACGCCAGCATGGCCAATGATCCGGCCGCAGGACATTACCGCCCCTGGCTCATCGACCTCAGGAAGGACAAGCCCTACCAGCTCGACGACCGGCTGGAACAGCTCTTCCTCGAGAAGTCGATGACATCGGCCGCTGCCTTCAACCGCCTCTTCGATGAAACCATGGCGGAGCTTCGCTACGACATTGATGGCGAGAAGGTGCCGCTCGAAGTGGCGCTGAATCGGCTGCAGGAAAAGGATCCGGAAGTCCGCCGCAAGGCAGCCGTGGCGCTCGCCGAAACCTTCAAGGCAAATATCCGCACCTTCACGCTGATCACCAACACGCTTGCCAAGGACAAGGAGATCGCCGACCGCTGGCGCGGCTTCGAGGACATCGCCGACAGCAGACACCTGGCAAACCGCGTCGAACGCGAGGTCGTCGATGCGCTGGCAGCCGCCGTCCGCGAAGCCTATCCCCGCCTTTCGCACCGCTATTACAAGATGAAGGCGAAATGGCTCGGCATGGAGCAGATGAATTTCTGGGACCGCAACGCGCCCCTTCCGGAAACCTCCAGCGCCATCATTTCTTGGCCCGAAGCGAAGGACACGGTGCTTTCGGCCTACGGCAATTTCGCCCCCGAGATGGCTGATATTGCCAGGCGTTTCTTCGACGAGCAATGGATCGACGCCCCGGTCCGCCCCGGCAAGGCGCCCGGCGCCTTCGCCCATCCGACGGTTCCCTCGGCCCACCCTTACGTGCTCGTCAATTACATGGGCAAGCCGCGCGACGTGATGACGCTTGCTCACGAACTTGGCCATGGCGTGCATCAGGTTCTCGCCGGCGCGCAAGGGGCGTTGATGTGCCAGACGCCGCTGACGCTGGCCGAAACCGCGTCCGTCTTCGGCGAGATGCTGACCTTCCGTGCACTTCTGGAAAAGACCAGCGATAAACGCGAGCGCAAGGCGATGCTCGCCCAGAAGGTCGAGGACATGATCAACACCGTCGTGCGCCAGATCGCCTTCTACGAATTCGAGCGCCAGCTCCACACCGCCCGCAAATCAGGTGAACTCACCGCCGACGACATCGGCGAACTCTGGCTCTCGGTCCAGTCGGAAAGCCTCGGGCCGGCGATCAACATTTCGGAAGGTTACGAGACTTATTGGGCCTATATCCCCCACTTCATCCACTCGCCCTTCTATGTCTACGCCTATGCCTTCGGCGATTGCCTGGTGAATTCGCTCTATGCCGTCTACCAGAAGGCCGAGCAGGACTTCCAGGAGAAGTATTTCGAACTGCTGAGGGCCGGCGGCACCAAACACCACTCGGAACTCTTGAAACCTTTCGGCCTCGACGCCACCGATCCGTCGTTCTGGAGCCAGGGCCTGTCGATGATCGAAGGGCTGATCGACGAATTGGAGGCTTTGGATAGGGGCTAAGGCTCGGCCAAGACCAGAAAAAGCGAGTGCCGTGATAGGCTCAACCGCATTCTGCAACGTCCGCGAGGATCCATGACGGCACCCCACTCTCCCTCATTCCTGTGCTCGTCACAGGAATCCAGCGCGCCCAAGTCCTTGGGCGCCGGAAACTCCTTGTTTGCCGGAAATAGATCATTCACCGCGCGGACGCGCCGTGGCTGGATTCCTGTGACGAGCACAGGAATGAGGGAGGTGGGTGTTACTGCGGTCTCCGCCTACCGCAGCAAAACCATGCGTTTCGCGTCGCCCGGCATCGCAGAGAACAAAGCCGTCGCCAGCGTCGGATAACCAAGCAAGATGCGGCGAACAATGTCTGGCCCCTATATCCTCTTCCGCGACGACACATCGGGCCAGGTGATGCTTTTCGCCGAACCGGCCGAGATCATCGTCGCGCGAACGCGCGCCGAATTCTTTGCGGGCCTTTCCCGCATGGAGCAGGCCAAGGCCGAGGGCAAATGGCTTGCCGGCTACATGGCCTACGAGGCCGGATATTTCTTCGAAGACAAACTTGCCCCCTTCGCCGGAGAACACCGCGAAACCCCGCTGCTCTGTTTCGGCGTCTTCGACGCTCCGCAGCCGGATGGGCATCCGCTCGCCCAATCCAAACAGCGCCTCGAAAATGAGGAATTCCTCACCGCCCCGAAAGCCGCCTGGGATTTCCCTATATATAAGGAGCGCTTCGACCGCCTCCACAACCACCTGCGGCTCGGCGACGCCTATCAGGCGAACCTCACCATGCCGGTCGAAGCCCGCTGGAGCGGTGATCCCCGCGCCGCCTTCTGGTCGCTGATCGAACGCCAGCCGGTCAAATACGGCGCGCTGGTCGATCTCGCCGGTCCGGTCATCCTGTCGCGTTCGCCCGAACTCTTCTTCCGTACCGACGAACAGGGCTGGATCGAGACCCATCCGATGAAGGGCACGGCCAAACGCGGCGCCACCGCCGCTGAAGATGCCGAAATCATCGAGGCCATGCGCCGCGATATCAAGACGCAGGCGGAAAACCGCATGATCGTCGATCTCCTGCGCAACGACATCTCCCGCATCACCGAGGTCGGCACGCTCGACGTCCCGAAACTCTTCGACATCGAGACCTATCCGACGGTCCACCAGATGGTGAGCCATGTGCAGGCAAGGTTACGCCCCGGCCTTTCGATCCGAGACATCTTTTCCGCACTCTTCCCTTGCGGTTCGATCACCGGCGCGCCGAAGATCAGGGCAATGGAAATTCTCCATGCGCTCGAGGATGTCCCGCGCGACGCCTATTGCGGCGCAATCGGCATGATCTCGCCGACCGGCGCCATGCGGTTTTCCGTCGCCATCCGCACCATCACGCTTTTTGACGGCGGCAGGGCCGTCTTCAATGTCGGCGGCGGCATCGTCTTCGATTCCACCGCCGAGGCCGAATATGAGGAATGCCTGCTCAAGGCCCGCTTCGCCATCGGCGACCAATGGATTGCGCGATGATCGATTTTTCACTGATCGAGACGCTGCGCTGGCAGCCCGGCGAAGGCTTCATCCGCTTGAGGCTGCATCTCGCCCGACTTTCCCGCTCCGCCCGCCGCCTGGGTTTCCCGCAACCGATCGACGCGGCGGCCAAGCTCGACGACGCCGTTGCAGGTGCTGCCGGCCCGCTGCGCGTCCGCCTGACCTTCGACCCGCAAGGCCGCATCGCGGTGACGAGCGCCGCTTTCACGCCGCTCGCGCCCGATACCACCTGGACCGTACGCCTCGCCGAGACCCGTCTCGATTCCGCCGATAGGCTGCTGCGCGTCAAAACCACCCGCCGCGCCGTCTACGAGGCCGCGCGCGCCGAATATACGTCTGCCGAAGCCGATGAAGTCATCCTGTTGAACGAGCGCGGCGACGTCTGCGAGGGCACCATCACCTCGATCTTCCTGGATGACGGGACCGGCATGCTGCGCACCCCGCCGATCTCCTGCGGCCTGCTCGCCGGCGTGTTGCGCACCGAACTCATCTGCGCGCGCAAGGCGCGCGTCGGCCGCCTCACCCTTGCCGATCTCGATGCCGGCACGCTTTATGTCGGCAACTCGCTTCGCGGCCTGATCCGCGCAAGCCTTCTGAGAACTGACCATGTTCATTCTCTCCCTCACCTATCTCAAAGCCAACGATGAAGCCGACAGGCACATGGAGCCGCACATGGCCTGGGTGAAGGAGGGTTATGCCAAGGGCTGGTTCCTGGCCTCCGGCCGCAAGGTGCCGCGCACCGGCGGCGCGATCCTGGCGATCGGCGACCGCGCCGCAATCGAGGCCTATGTCGCCGCCGATCCCTTCACCATCCACGGCGTCGCCGAATACGACATCACCGAACTTGCGGTGACGACGACGGCCGAAGGGCTGGAAATCCTGAAACGCTGATTTTTACCGGGAGCCGGCCGGACATCCCGTCCGCCCGATATTTGTCCTTTCCCCCTCAACGCTCTTTATTGTGACGCGGATTTATGGTTAGAGCCGGTCACTTCGCATCTCTGCGGCAATTTCAAAAGAATTCTTCGGGCTGAACGCCTTCGTCCCCTTCCACAGGAGAAAAGAATGACGGAACAAAACTATCCGGTATATGCCGAAATCACCGGTCCGATCGTGATGATCGGCTTTGGCTCCATCGGCCGCGGCACCCTGCCCCTGATCGAGCGCCATTTCAAATTCGACAAGAGCCGGATGGTCGTCATCGACCCGCGCGAAGAGCCCTCCGACATGGAGATCCTGAAGAAGCACGGCGTTCGCCACATCAAGGAATATGTCACCAAGGACAATTACAAGGAACTGCTGAAGCCGCTGCTGACCGAAGGCGAAGGCCAGGGTTTCTGCGTCAACCTCTCGGTCGACACCTCCTCGCTCGACATTATCAAGCTCTGCCGCAAGCATGACGTGCTCTACATCGACACCGTCGTCGAACCCTGGCTCGGCTTCTATTTCGACAAGGGCATGAGCAACGCCGACCGCACCAACTATGCGCTGCGCGAAACGATGCGCAAGGAAAAGGCGAAGAACCCGGGCGGCGCCACCGCCGTCTCCACCTGCGGCGCCAATCCGGGCATGGTCTCCTGGTTCGTCAAGCAGGCGCTTGTCAACCTTGCCAACGACACCGGCCTGAAGTTCGACGAGCCGGACCAGCACGATCGCGAAGGCTGGGCAAAGCTGATGAAGAAGCTCGGCGTCAAGGGCGTCCACATCGCCGAGCGCGACACCCAGCGCACCAAGCACCCGAAGCCGCTGAACGTCTTCTGGAACACCTGGTCCGTCGAAGGCTTCATCTCCGAAGGCCTGCAGCCAGCCGAACTCGGCTGGGGCACGCATGAAGAGTGGATGCCGAAGAACGCCAAGAAGCACAAGAAGGGCAACAAGGCGGCGATCTACCTGGAGCAGCCGGGCGCCAACACCCGCGTGCGCACCTGGTGCCCGACCCCCGGCCCGCAATATGGTTTCCTCGTCACCCACAACGAGTCGATCTCGATTGCCGACTTTTTCACGGTTCGCGACAAGGACGGCGAAGTGACCTTCCGCCCGACCTGCCACTACGCCTACCATCCGGCCAATGACGCCGTGCTCTCGCTGCACGAGATGTTCGGTAATGGCGGCACGTCGCAGCCGGTTCATCACGTTCTCGACGAGGACGAACTGGAGGACGGCATCGACGAACTCGGCGTCCTGCTCTACGGCCATGAGAAGAACGCTTACTGGTACGGCTCGCGCCTGTCGCTGGAAGAAACCCGCCGCATCGCCCCCTATCAGAACGCCACCGGCCTGCAGGTCACCTCAGCCGTTCTCGCCGGCATGGTCTGGGCGCTGGAAAATCCGACTGCCGGCATCGTCGAAGCCGACGAAATCGACTACAAGCGCTGCCTCGAAGTGCAGACGCCCTATCTCGGCCCGGTCGAAGGTCACTACACCGACTGGACCCCGCTCGACGGCCGTCCGGGCCTCTTCCCGGAGGATATCGACACCAAGGATCCGTGGCAGTTCAGGAACATCCTGGTTCGCTGAGATCGCCCGCACAACCTCGAAGATGCCCGCCGCAAGGCGGGCATTTTTGTAACGCCTGCTGTCTAAATGCCGCCCGCCGCCCCTCCAAGGCTTGCCTTCACAGCGGGCGCGCGCCATGTTTTGCCCGAACTTGGCGGCTGTCCGCCGCGCCGATTCGCCGGGAGAAGCCTTATGAAAATCAGAACTGGTCTCGTTCTTGTCGGCGCAGCCGCCGCTCTTGCCGCCTGCGTTTCATCGGAGCCGCGCCGCCTGCCGGTTGCAACCGCACCCGTCGCCACCGGCGTCGAAGGCAACTGGAGCGATCCGAACGGCATCGTTTCCACCTTCCAGGGCGGTAACTTCACCACCCGCACGACCGACAGCAACCAGCTTCTTGCCTCGGGCACCTATATCAATACCTCACCGACCCTGGTGGAGATCAACATGACCTCGCTGGTGCGCAAGACCCAGTCCAAGGTCAATTGTGCGCTCGTCAATCCGAGCCAGCTCAATTGCACGTCCGATTCCGGCGCACAGTTCACGCTTTCCCGTCGCGGCTGAACGATCAGGCGATAGGCTAAGCACGCCATGCGGGCCTTCGCCTCTTACCTCATCCTGCTGCTCGCATTGCCGCTTGCGGCACTTGCGGTCGTTTCACCGGCCAACGAATATCGTGCCCAGGGCATCGCCGCTCCCGATTGCGACGGGCCGCTGCAGGTGCTGATCTTCGCCGTACCGGCGGTCCTGATCTATGGTGCAGGCGCGCTCCTTGCCTATCGGGCCGGCCGGCGCTTTCATCGCCTCGTTTCCCTTCTCTGCTTGATCGTCGCGCTCGCCATGGCTCCGAATATTGCGGAGGCCGTGCACGAACTCTATCGAAACGCCGCCGACGGCGAATGCCTGGGATAGGTAACCCGGCTTTTTTGCCCTGCCCCCTTGGAAAGCGCCTCGCCTGGCCCAGCTTTCTCTTGCGGTCGTGCATCGTCTGATGGAACATCCGCAGGCCGGGAAACCGCCCCGGCGCATAATGAAAGGGATCGGCGAGGGATCGGGGGGATCTTTCGCCTCAATCAGGAGAACAGGGATGACGAAGTCTTTCAGCTTCGGTCTTTTGACCGCGTCCATGCTGGCGCTCAGCACGGGCGCCGCCTTTGCAGATTACGAACTCAATATTCTTCATATCAACGATTTCCACTCACGCATCGAATCGATCAACAAGTTCGACTCCACCTGCTCGGCCGAGGAGGAAGGCAAGAAGGAATGCTTCGGCGGCGCTGCCCGCCTGAAGACCGCGATCGACCAGCGCCGTCAGGCACTATCCGGCAAGAACGTTCTCCTGCTGAATGCCGGCGACAATTTCCAGGGCTCGCTGTTCTACACGACCTATAAGGGCGCCGCCGAAGCCGAATTCCTGAACCTGATGAAGTTCGACGCCATGACCGTCGGCAACCATGAATTCGATGACAGCGAAGACGGGCTTGCAACCTTTCTCGACAAGGTACAATTCCCCGTCGTGACGGCAAACGTCAGGGCGACAGCCGCCTCCAAGCTCGGCGACCGCATCAAGCCCTCGCTGGTGCTCGATGTCGGCGGCCAGAAGATCGGCATCGTCGGCGCCGTCACCAACGATACAGCAGAGCTTTCCTCCCCCGGCCCGAACGTTACGATCGCAGACGACGTCCAGAGCATCACGTCGGCCATCCAGGATCTGAAGGGCCAGGGCGTCAACAAGATCATTGCGCTCACCCATGTCGGTTATCCCCGCGATCTCGCTTTGATCGCCAAGATCCCCGATGTCGATGTCGTCGTCGGCGGCCATTCCCATAGCCTGCTCTCCAATACCGACCCGAAGGCCGAAGGCCCCTACCCGACGATGGTCGACAATCCCGGCGGCTACAAGGTGCCGGTCGTTCAGGCCGCCTCCTACAGCAAGTATCTCGGCGATCTCGTCGTCAATTTCGACGACAACGGCGTCGTCAAGGATGCCAAGGGCGATCCGATCCTGATCGATTCCACCTTCACGCCCGATCCGGCTATCATTGCCCGCATCGCCGAACTGGCTAAACCGATCGAGGAATTGCGCAAGAAGGTGATCGGCTCCTCCGACAGCCCGATCGAGGGCGACCGCAAGGTCTGCCGCGTCAAGGAATGCTCGATGGGCAATCTGGTGGCCGACGCCATGCTCGACCGCACCAAGAACCAGGGCGTTACCATCGCCGTCCAGAATGGCGGCGGCCTGCGCGCTTCGATCGACGGCGGCGAGGTCACCCAGGGCGAGGTCATCACCGTCCTGCCGTTCCAGAACACGCTCGCCACATTCGAGCTGACCGGTGCCGATGTCGTCAAGGCGCTCGAAAACGGCGTCAGCCAGATCGACCAGGGCGCCGGCCGCTTCCCGCAGGTCGCCGGCCTGAAATTCTCCTTCGACCAGTCGAAGCCCGTCGGCAGCCGCGTCAGTGACGTGCAGGTTGGGAACGGCGGCAGTTTCGCGCCGATCGATCCGGCCAAGACCTACAAAATCGCCACCAACAACTTCATGCGGGCCGGCGGCGACGGCTATTCGATCTTCAAAGAGGGCCAGAACGCCTATGACTTCGGTCCGGATCTTGCCGATGTGACCGCCGAATATCTGGCCGCCCATTCGCCCTATAAGCCCTATACCGATGGCCGCGTCACAGAAATGGGCGCGATGGTAGCACAGGCGCCCGCTCCCGCGCCGGCAGCGCCTGCGCCGACAACCGAGCCCGCTCCTGCCCCTGCCGCACCGGCTGCACCAACACCTGCCGAGCCCGCCCCCGCTGCGCCAGCCCCGGCAACGCCGGCAGCACCCGCGCCCGCTGCCGAACCAGCGCCGGCAGCCTCCGCGCCTGCCGCGACGACGCCGTCCACCCACGTCATCGCCGCCGGCGACACCTTCTGGGATCTCGCGGTGACCTTTTACGGCGACGGCACGCTGTGGCGGAAGCTTTCGGATGCCAACGGCAAGCCGAACCCGCATCACCTGACGGTCGGCAAGGAGATCGAGGTCCCCGCCAAGTAAGACGATTTGTCCCGATGCCACTGGCCGGTCCGGGGTTTCCCGGGCCGGCTTTTCTTTCTATAGGGTGAACCACGATCTCGAGGCTGCGTATGAGCCGGCGGGACAAAAAGAGCGTTGGGGCCAGAATGACAGCAGATATTTCACTCCGCCCGACGGACCATCCGGCCGTCAAGTCAGGCAAGATCGGTGTCCTGCTGGTCAATCTCGGCACGCCCGACGGCACCGATTACACATCGATGCGCCGCTATCTCCGGGAATTCCTGACCGATCGCCGCGTCATCGAATGGTCGCCGTGGAAGTGGTATCCGATCCTGTTCGGCATCGTGCTCAACACCCGCCCTCAGAAGGTCGGCAAGGCCTATGAGCTGATCTGGAACAAGGAGAAGAACGAAAGTTATCTCCGCACCTACACCCGCAACCAGTCGGAACTGATGGCCGAGCGCCTGAAGGATCTTGATAACGTCAAGGTCGACTGGGCGATGCGCTACGGCACGCCGTCGATCGCCGCGCGCATCGACGCGCTGAAGCAAGAGGGCTGCGACCGTATCGTGCTCTTCCCGCTCTATCCGCAATATGCGGCAGCGACCACCGCCACCGTCAACGACAAGGCGTTCCAGAAGCTGCTCTCGATGCGCTGGCAGCCGGCGCTGCGCACCGTGCCTGACTATCATGATGACGAGACCTATATCGAGGCGCTGGCCAAGTCCGTCGAACGGCATCTGTCGACGCTCGACTGGAAGCCGGAGATGCTGCTCGCTTCCTTCCACGGCATTCCGATGTCCTATTTCAAGCAGGGCGACCCCTACTACTGTCAATGCCAGAAGACCGGACGGCTGCTGCGCGAGCGGCTCGGGCTCAGCAAGGATAACTTCATGGTCACCTTCCAGTCGCGCTTCGGGCCGGAGGAATGGCTGCAGCCCTATACCGACAAGACGGTGGAGAAGCTCGCCAAGGACGGCGTCAAGCGCATCGCCGTCATCAATCCCGGTTTCGTTTCCGACTGTCTGGAGACGCTGGAGGAGATCGCCGAACAGGCCGCCCATTCCTTCCATGAGAACGGCGGCGAGAAGTTCGCGCATATTCCCTGCCTCAACGACGGCGAGGACGGCATGAAAGTGCTGGAAACGGTCGTTCGCCGTGAATTGCAGGGCTGGGTCTAAGAAACTTTTCAGAAAGCAGCACCGCACGGATAGCTGGCGAAGCCCCGTATAACCCAACCGAGACGAAACCTCCGCCTCACACGGATGTGTGGCATCCGTGTGGCATTTCTTCCTCGCAAAGAACATGCTACCCCACCACATCAGTGTATGGGCGCACGCGCCGATAGGAGGAATTCTTCATGCTGTTCGGCGGCTTCGACATCGTCGTGATCGTGCTTGTCATCTTCGTCATCCTGGTGCTCTTTGCCGGGATCAAGACCGTGCCGCAGGGCTACCGCTATACGATCGAGCGCTTCGGGCGTTACACCCGCACGCTGGAGCCAGGCCTCAACCTGATCACCCCCTTCATCGAACGCGTCGGCGCCAAGTTGAACGTCATGGAGCAGGTGCTGAACGTGCCGACCCAGGAGGTGATCACCAAGGACAATGCCTCGGTTTCGGCCGATGCCGTCTCCTTCTATCAGGTGCTGAACGCCGCCCAGGCTGCCTATCAGGTCTCCAACCTCGAAAACGCCATCCTCAATCTCACCATGACCAACATCCGCTCGGTCATGGGTTCGATGGATCTCGACGAACTGCTCTCCAACCGTGATGCGATCAACGACCGGCTGCTGCGCGTCGTCGACGAGGCCGTGCATCCCTGGGGCATCAAGGTCACCCGCGTCGAGATCAAGGACATCCAGCCGCCGCGCGACCTCGTCGATGCGATGGCCCGCCAGATGAAAGCCGAGCGCGAGAAGCGCGCCCAGGTGCTGGAGGCAGAAGGCTCGCGCAACGCGCAGATCTTGAGAGCCGAAGGCGCCAAGCAATCCGCCATCCTCCAGGCCGAAGGCCAGCGCGAAGCCGCCTTCCGCAACGCCGAAGCCCGCGAGCGCCTGGCCGAGGCCGAGGCCAAGGCGACGAAGATGGTCTCCGAGGCGATCGCCGCCGGCGACATCCAGGCGATCAACTATTTCGTCGCGCAGAAATACACCGAGGCGCTCACCTCGATCGGTTCGGCACCGAATTCGAAGATCGTGATGATGCCGATGGAAGCCTCTTCCATCCTGGGCTCGCTCGGTGGCATCGGCGCCATTGCCCGCGAAGTCTTCGGTGATGACGGCAACAGCCCGTCAACGCCGCTGCCGGTACCGCCGCGTCCGCGTCCTGCTCCGGCGCGCTCGACGCCGCCGATCAATCCGTCGACCCCCAATCCTTTCAATCCCGAGCAGGAGCGTTAAGCCATGCTGGCGAAGATCGTCGCCGAACTCGGTCCGTGGAGCTGGTGGGTCGCGGGCCTCGTGCTGCTCGCCGCGGAAATGATCGTTCCCGGCTTCTTCCTGGTCTGGATCGGCCTTGCCGCCCTGATCGTCGGCGCGCTGTCGCTGCTCTTCTGGGACAGTGCTTTCTGGGTCTGGGAGTTGCAGGCGATCCTCTTTGCGCTGCTCGCCGTCGCCACGACCTTCGCCGGCCGCCGCCTGACGCTGCGCAACGCCGAAACCGACGAGCCCTTCCTCAATCAGCGCGGCGAGAGCCTCGTCGGCCGCACGGCAACGCTGCACGAGCCGATCCGCGAGGGCCGCGGCCGCATTCGCCTCGACGATACGCTATGGCAGGTGATGGGACCCGACCTTCCCGTGGGAACGCAGGTGAAGGTGGTTTCGTGTCACGGCCGCGACCTGAGGGTCGAGCCGATCTGATCAAACCAGCCTGATCAGGCGACGCCGATCCGCAGCAGGTCGTGGAAATGCACCAGTCCAACCGGCCGGCGCTCGTCGTCGACGACGATCAGCGCGCCGATGTGATGCTGGTTGAGCAGCGCCAGTGCGGCGGTCGCCAGCACCGTCGGCTTCACCGTCTTCGGCGTCTTCGTCATGATATCGTCGACGGCAAGCTCGGCCAGATTGCGTGTCAGGTTGCGCGCCATGTCGCCTTCGGTGACGATGCCGCAGAGCCGCCCATCGTCATCCAGCACGGCGACGCAGCCGAAATGCTTGCGCGACAGCACCGTGATCGCCTCCGGCATCGGCGTGCCCTTGGCAACGAGCGGCAGCCGCTCGCCGGTATGCATGACATCGGCGACATGCGTCAGGCTGGCGCCCAGCTTGCCGCCGGGATGGAAGACGTGGAAATCCGTGGCGGTAAAGCCGCGTGCTTCGAGCAGCGCCACCGCCAGCGCGTCGCCGATCGCAAGTTGCATCAACGTCGAGGTCGTCGGCGCCAGGCCGTTGGGGCAGGCCTCCTGCTCGTTCGGCACCAGCAGGATGATATCGGCGGCGGTCGCAAGCGAAGACCGTTCGCTGCAGGTGATCGCGATCAGCGGAATGGAGAAGCGCCTGGTATAGGAGATGATGCTCTTGAGCTCGGCGCTCTCGCCGCCCTTGGAAATCGCCAGGACGACGTCGTCCTGCGCGATCATGCCGAGATCGCCGTGATTGGCTTCAGCCGCATGCACGAAAAAGGCGGGAGTTCCCGTTGAAGCGAATGTCGCCGCGAGCTTTGCGCCGATATGCCCGCTCTTGCCGACGCCGGTGACGATAACCCGTCCGGAGATGTCGCCGACGACTTCGACGGCCCGTGTGAACGGCCCGGCCAACCCGTTGTCAAGGGCCTGTTCGAGCGCTTCGAGACCACGTCTTTCGGTCTCTATCGTGCGTTTTGCCGATTCAAGCACGCTGTTTTCGACGAGATTGATCGCTCTTCTGTTCATGAAGTTGCGTTAGACCTTTTCACTTTCCAAGTCCACCCCGCACTCTTTCCGACCCGCACTCTTTCCAAATTGCAAACAGCGCCCGCCGCCGGCAACGAATGATTAACCACGAGGCTTTACCTTTGGGTAAGAACCGAAAGCATGTCAGGCGCGAATTGCATGGGCCAACCAAAACAGACGAGCAGTGTGACGCCGCTCCGCGCCATGAGCCGTGCCGTCTCTTTTGCTGCGTTCGGCTGCTTGCTTCTCGGCCAGACGGCAGCCTTAGCGCAGTCCGCCTCGGCAGGCACGGCAAACAGCCGCTCCGCGGCCTCTGAGAACAATCGCGCCACGAACAACGCCGCATCCACGACCGGTTTCGATGACGAGACCGGCGATACCGCCATTCCCACGGCAAACGGCACGACCGCGAATGCGGACGATGCCCAAAAGCCCGCCATCGATGCGCAATCCGGCGACGACATTACCGGCTCCATCCTCGACGAGGATATCCGCCGGCTGAACACCCGCGAAGCGCCGATCGACGAGACGCTGCCGCGCCGCAGGTCTGCCGAAAGCGCCTCGACAGCCGAGACGCCGGGCATTCCGATCGGCACGTTTGTGCTCCGCCCGAGCGTCACCCAGAGCATCAACACCGAGACCACCAAGGACGGCAATACCAGGCAGCGCCGAGCCTTCCTCGAAACCGATGCGGCCGCAACCCTGACCTCGGACTGGGGTCGGCACCAGCTGAGCGTAACCTCGGAAGGCGCCTGGCAGCGGAATATCAGCGGCGAAGGCGAAGAGCAGCCGTCCTTCAAGATCAATGGCGACCTCAGGCTGGACCTTGCCGACGATACGGTTGCGCACATCACCGCCGGTTATAATTTCTACCGCGAAGATACGGACGACCCCGACGCCATTGCCGATGCCGCGCAGCAGTCTGACGTCCAGGAGTTCACCGCCGGCGCCTCCGTCCAACGCGATTTCGGCATCCTGCGCGGCACGACGGCCCTGGCGCTGAGCCGCTCGATCTATTCCGATGCCACGCTTTCGAACGGCACGACCGTTGCCCTCAGCGACCGCGATCAGACGACGGGCACGCTGCGCGGCCGCGTCGGCTATGAGCTGTCACCCGCGCTCATCCCCTTCATCGAAGCCTCGATCGGCCGTACCCTCTATGACGAAACGCGCGACTCCGCCGGTTACGAACGTTCCGGCCATAGCTATGGCGCCAAGGCGGGCGTCGAGGTCGATCTCGGCGAAAAACTGAAGGGTGAAGTCGGCGTCGGCTACGAGATGGCTGACTTCGAAGACAGCCGCCTGTCCTCGATCGACACGGCCACGCTCGATGCGAGCCTGCTCTGGTCGCCGATCCGCGGCACCGATGTCAATCTCGACCTGCAGACGAGCATCCAGCCCTCGACCACGGCAGGCGAAAGCGGCTACGTCTCGCACGCGCTGACGACAACGGTCACCCATCAGCTTCGCGACAATCTGGTCGGGACGATGATCGGCGGGGTGACGTGGCGCGATTATCCCACCGACAGCACCATCAACGACGAACTCGTCTATACCGCGTCGACCGGACTGACCTGGAATATCAATCGTTATCTCGATCTGACCAGCACGCTCGGCTACGAGCTGACGACGCGGAAGGAAGGCACCGATTCCCAGCAATGGCGGGCCGGCGTCGGTCTCAAGCTGAAACGCTGATGCATGTCGGCCAAAAGTGCCAAGCGGTTTTGGAACAAGGACAGGCATAAAACAAAAAACCAAAACGCCGCGCATCTGGCAGGATGCGCGGCGTTCGATCACTTATATGCTGTGCGGGAAGCTTACTTCAGACCGGCCAGCAACTCCTTGAAGCCGCCTTCGACGGTCGGGCGGATATCGGCGCGTTCGAGGGCGTAGGCGACGTTTGCCAGGATGAAGCCGTCCTTGGCGCCGCAGTCGTAGGTCGTGCCGCGGAAGTGATAACCGGCAAAATCCTGTTCCTTCAGCAGCTTCAGCATGCCGTCGGTGAGCTGGATCTCGTTGCCGGCGCCGCGCTCCTGGGTTTCCAGAATCCTGAAGATCTCCGGCTGCAGGATGTAGCGGCCGTTGATGAAGAAGTTGGAAGGCGCCGTCCCCTTGGCGGGCTTTTCCACCATGCCGGTGATTCGGAAGCCCTCGCCGATCGCTTCACCGACGCCGACGATGCCGTATTTATGCGCCTGATCAGGCGCGCATTCCTCGACGGCGATGATGTTGCCGCCGCTCTGGCCGTAGAGGTCGATCATACCCTTCATGCAGCCCTTGTCGCCCTTCATGATCATATCGGGCAGCAGCAGCGCGAAGGGCTCGTCACCGACGATCTCGCGGGCGCACCAGACGGCGTGGCCGAGGCCGAGCGGCTCCTGCTGGCGGGTGAAGCTGACCGTGCCGGCCTTCGGCAGTTGCTGGGCGAGAAGGGTGATCTCCGCCTTCTTGGCGCGTTCGCGCAGCGTCTGTTCCAGCTCGAAATGGATGTCGAAATAATCTTCGATGACGTGCTTGTTGCGCCCGGTGACGAAAACCAGATGTTCGATCCCGGCTTCGATCGCCTCATCGACGACATACTGAATGATTGGCTTGTCGACGACGGTCAACATTTCCTTCGGAACAGCCTTTGTCGCCGGCAGGAATCGCGTCCCCAATCCGGCCACCGGAAATACTGCTTTACGAACTTTGTTGTGTTGAGCCACACCGGCCTCCTGCTTCGATCATATCGCTTTGGAAATAGGGCTTTTTAGCCTTAACTAGTATAGAATTGCTACTGTTTTGCAATGGTGACCGCAGCGGATCGCTATGGTAAAGAATTTGTTGACTCCGTTCCTGTAGTCTTGGGTCTGGCGCGGACATGATGCCTCGCTGTCCCCGGAAACTGAAGATGACGGATACGACTGTCGATGACCCAGAATCACAAAAACTCCCTTCGTGGTCTTGCTCTCGCCCTCATTGTCGCCGCCCAGGTGGGGCTGGTTCCCGACAACGCTAGAGCTGATTCCCGGTTCCAGAAATGGATCGCGGATTTTTACCAAACAGCCGCTCAGAGTGGCATCAGTAAGGCAACCTATCAAAAGGCCTTTTCCGGGGTGAGCGAGCCTGATCCGACCGTGCTCGAAAAGGCGGCCTATCAGCCGGAATTCACCTCGAAGATCTGGGACTATGTCGATTCCCGCGTCAATCCCTACACGGTCAAGATCGGCCGCCAGATGGCCGCCAAGCACGCAAGAACGCTCGATGCGATCGAGCAGCGATTCGGCGTCGACAAGACCATTCTGCTCGCCATCTGGTCGATGGAATCGAATTATGGCGCGATTCTCGACAAGGACGACCGGCTGCACTACGTGCCGCGCGCGCTGGCAACGCTGGCCTATGCCGATCCGAGCCGCGCCAAATTCGCCAAGAAGCAGCTGGTCGCCGCGCTGAAGATCCTGCAGAACGGCGACGTGCCGGCCCGCGAGATGACCGGCTCCTGGGCCGGCGCCATGGGCCATACCCAGTTCATTCCGACAAGCTATCTGCTTTATGCCGTCGATGCCGACGGCAACGGCCACCGCGACATCTGGAACTCGGTGCCCGATGCGCTGGCGACCTCGGCCAATCTCTTGATGAAGAACGGCTGGGACACCGGCAAGACCTGGGGCTACGAGGTCGTCGTTCCCGCCGCAGCCGCCAAGCAGGTCGGCAAGACCCACACGCTGGCCCAATGGGCAGCACTCGGCCTGACGCGCCCGAACGGCAAGGCCTTCCGCGAAAGCGCCAGCAAAGCGGTGCTGAAGATGCCGGCCGGGCCTGGCGGCCCGGGCTTCCTGATGACCGCCAACTTCTTCACCATCAAGAACTACAATGCCTCGGACAGCTACGCGCTTGCCGTTGGCCTGCTGGCCGACCAGATCGCCGGCTACGGCGGCATGCAGCAGCGCTGGCCGCGCCCGGACGGCGCCCTCGATATCACCGAGAAATTCGAGTTGCAGACCCGTTTGAAGACGCTCGGCTATTATAATGGCGAGGTCGACGGCAATTTCGGCTCGGGCTCGAAGGCGGCAATATCGGCCGTCCAGTCGCGCATCGGCATGCAGCCGGACGGCGAGCCGTCGCTGCCGCTGCTGAACGCACTTCGTCGCTAGAGCAGACGCCAAAAAAGCAAGTGCTGGTTGGAAGCGGGAGAACCGTGACCTAGATAGTAGCGGGAGTGGACGCTGGCCTACCCCGCGTGCAAGATGCCGGCAGATGCGGAACTGCCCATGACGACGAAAACAGATCGCACCCCAATCCGTTGGCTTGCGCTCGCCCTGGCGGCGGCTTCGCTATGCCTCAGCGTGTCTGCGCCGCTGCATGTCGCCCAAGCCCAGGAACAGCGTTACCAGCGCCGTTCGATCCTCGATTTTTTCCTCGGCCGGCGCTATCTCGACGACGGGCCGCAAACCCCGGACGTCCAACAACCGAGGCGCCAGCAGCGCAAGCGCCCGCCGGCGCAGAAAGCCATCGTCAATACTCGTACCGCGCCGCCGGTCCGCGCTCCCGTACAGGAAGAGCCAACCGTCCAGAAGCTGGGCGACGCCCGCAAGATCCTGATCGTCGGCGATTTCCTGGCCAGCGGCCTCGGCGACGGCCTTACCGCCGCCTTCGAGACCTCGCCGGGTGTCGTGGTCGAAGCCCGCGGCAATGTCTCATCGGGCCTCGTCCGCGACGATTATTACGATTGGCCGGAACAGCTGCCGAAGATGATGGACGAGCTGAAGCCTGCCATGGTCGTCGTCATGATCGGCGCCAACGACCGCCAGCAGATGGTGACCGATACCGCCAAGGAGAAATTCCGCACCGACGGCTGGTTTGCCGAATACCGCCGCCGTGTCCTCTCCTTCGGCAAGGAGGTCACCGACCGCAAGATCCCGCTGCTCTGGGTCGGCCTTCCCGCCTTTGAATCCGATCAGATGACGGCCGATGCCGTCCAGATGAACCAGCTCTACCGCAACCAGGTGGAAAGCATCGGCGGCGAATTCGTCGACATCTGGGATGGTTTCGTCGATGAAAACAGCAATTTCATCGTCACCGGTTCGGATGTGAACGGCCAGCAGGTGCGTCTGCGCACCTCCGACGGCATCAACCTGACCCAGGCCGGCCGGCGCAAGCTCGCCTTCTATGTGGAAAAACCGGCGCGACGTCTTCTCGGCACGCAGGCCAGCCCGGATCTGGTGCGCCTGGACGAAAGCAACCTGCCCGGTCTCGGCCTTCCCGCCAATCCGGTCGAACATACCGTGCCGATCAGCCTCTCCGATCCCAATCTCGACGGCGGCGCCGAGCTTCTCGGCGCCAGGCCGCCGCCCATAACGTTGACGCGGTCGCCGCGCGACCTGCTGGTCGAGCAGGGCGAGATGACGGCAGCCCCTCCAGGCCGCGTCGACGACTACCGCCTGCCTGCGGCAAAGACACCGGCCGAAGTCTCGGTCAAATGAAGGGGCCTCTTCGTTCCGTTTACGCCGTCGCCTGCGGCCAGCTCAGATAATAATAGTCCGAGCCGATCAGGCCGAAGTAGGCATTGCTGTCGTTCGTCTGGTCGACATAGCTGCCGTTCTCCTTGACGAAGGCAGCGTCGGCGCCGCGCGCGAGATGCGCATCGAGGAAGTCGCTCCAGCCGCTGACGTCGATCGCCTTGCCGGTCTTGCTGTCCGTATCGGCCTCATCGGGATCGTCGACGTCCCAGGCGGCGATCGATACGCCCTGCGTCGGATCGGAGATGGTGAGCGTACCGGCTTCCAACGCAGCCAACATATCGTGAGGCTTGCCGCTCTCGCCTTCCGCCGCAGCCGCATCCTGCAGCTGCTTCTTCAGCATCGACATGAAGGAGGCGCTGGTCACGTCGGCGCCGTCGCCGGTCGCTTCGGTCTCCTCAGACGTATCGCTTTGGGATGAAAGCGTGTCGAGCAGCCCTGACAGGGCGTTGTTGGAAAGCAGCGAGGCCGAGCTCGAATCAAGCCCGTAGCTGCTCAAGATACTGGCCGCCGACGAACTCTGCTTGTCCTGCGAATTGTCGTCGGAGGTGCGAAGGTTTTTCAGGGCATATTGGGCCGAAACCAGCCGAGTGCTGTCAAGTGCGGAAACCATTTGAAAAATCCTGGTAAAATGCCGTGCGGCCGAAACGGCCGGGCACGTCCGCTTCGGTCGCCGCCGGCTCTTCCTGAGCCCGCGTCCAGTGGGAAATCTCGCTTCCCGGCATTGCTTGAGGCTTGCGGCGCAAGCCGGCGCGGCAAGCGGTCGCACCTACCCTGCAAACAAAAAACTCCGCCGGAAAGGCGGAGTTTTGTCTCGGAAACTTTATGCAGTCTGCGATCAGTTCGGCAGAACGGTTGAGCCCATCAACGCCTCGTCGATGGCGCGCGCCGCCTGGCGGCCTTCGCGGATCGCCCAGACCACCAGCGACTGGCCGCGGCGCACGTCACCCGCCGTCCAGAACTTGTCGACCGAGGTCTTGTAGTCGCGGTCGTTGGCGACGACATTGGTCGAGCCGCGCTTGTCGGTGTTGAGCGTCAGCTTGCCCTCGAGTTCCTTCAGTACGCTTGTTGTGAAGGGCCCGCGGAAACCGATGGCGATGAAGGCGAGATCGGCCCGAATGACGAATTCCGTGCCGGGAACCGGCCGCCGGCGCTCGTCGACTTCGCAGCACTTGACGCCGGTCAGCACGCCGTCTTCGCCGACGAATTCAAGGGTTGCCACCTGGAATTCACGCACCGCGCCCTCGGCCTGCGAGGAGGAGGTGCGCATCTTCGTCGCCCAGAAGGGCCAGACGGCAAGCTTGTCTTCCTTCTCCGGCGGCTGCGGCCGGATGTCGAGCTGGGTGACCTTGACGGCGCCCTGGCGGAACGCCGTGCCGACACAGTCCGAAGCCGTATCGCCGCCGCCGACGACGACGATATGTTTGGCGCCGGCCAGGATCGGGTCCGACGGCCAGCCGACGCTGTCGATGTTCTCGCGCCCGACGCGGCGGTTCTGCTGCACCAGATAGGGCATCGCATCATGCACGCCCGCAAGATCCGTGCCCGGAATGCCCGCCTCACGCGGCGTCTCGGAGCCGCCGCAGTAAAGAACGGCGTCGTGATCGGCGAGCAGCTGCTCGACCTTGACGTCGACGCCGACATTGACGCCGCAATGGAAGGTGACACCCTCGCCCTTCATCTGCTCGACGCGACGGTCGATGAAGTTCTTCTCCATCTTGAAATCGGGAATGCCGTAGCGCAGCAGGCCGCCGGGCTTGGTCTCGCGCTCATAGAGATGCACCTCGTGGCCGGCGCGGCCGAGCTGCTGGGCAGCCGCCATGCCGGCAGGGCCCGAGCCGATGACGGCAACCTTCTTGCCGGTATGGACCGTCGCCGGTTGCGGCCTGATAAAACCGAGCTCATAGGCCTTGTCGGCGATCGCCTGTTCGACCGTCTTGATGGCGACCGGCGCATCCTCGAGATTCAAAGTGCAGGCTTCCTCGCAAGGAGCGGGACAGACGCGGCCGGTGAACTCCGGGAAGTTGTTGGTCGAATGCAGGTTCTGGATCGCCGCTTCCCAATTGTTGTTGTAGACGAGGTCGTTCCAGTCGGGGATCTGGTTATGAACCGGGCAGCCGGTCGGGCCGTGGCAATAGGGGATGCCACAGTCCATGCAGCGCGCGGCTTGTTTCTGCACTTCCGGGTCCGACATCGGGATCGTGAACTCGCGGAAATGACGGATACGATCCGACGCCGGCTGGTACTTCGCCACCTGCCGGTCGATTTCCAGAAACCCTGTTACCTTGCCCATCTCTTCGTCCCTTACCCTCATGACCGCCTCACCGCGGCCAGTTGTCTGTCGTCAGTCCCCGGTGTTCCGGGCGGGTTGCTTGTCTTGACCGTCATTGGAACAGATCTCCTGAAGGACACCGCGCGATCCGGACGGCCTATCGCCGTCGTCATGTTCGTCACGAGTCATCGAGATGCTTCCGTCATTCGCCACCTGCGGTCGCAGGTGGCGAATGCTCCGGTTCAAATCATTCCGCGGCGATGCCCATCCGGCTGCGCTCCATTTCCTCGAGCGCACGCCGGTATTCCACCGGCATGACCTTGCGGAATTTCGGGCGGTAATCGGCCCAGTTGTCCAGGATCTGCGTGGCGCGGGCCGAGCCCGTATAATGCAGATGGTTGGAGATCAGCTGGTAGAGGCGCTCCTCGTCATGGCGCGTCATGTCGCCGGAGACGTCGACGCGTCCCTTGTGCATGAGGTCGCCGCCGTGATGATGCAGCTTCTCCAGCATGTCGTCCTCCTCGGGCACCGGCTCGAGCTCGACCATCGCCATGTTGCAGCGGCTGGCGAAATCGCCGGTTTCATCGAGCACGTAGGCGACACCGCCGGACATGCCGGCCGCGAAGTTGCGGCCCGTGGCGCCGAGCACGACGACGACACCGCCGGTCATATATTCGCAGCCATGGTCGCCGACACCTTCGACGATGGCGATCGCACCCGAATTGCGCACGGCAAACCGTTCGCCCGCCACGCCGCGGAAGTAGCATTCGCCCTCGGTCGCACCGTAAAGCACGGTGTTGCCGACGATGATCGAGTTTTCGGCGACGATCCGCGAATTCTCCGGCGGCCGGATGATGATCTTGCCGCCCGAAAGCCCCTTGCCGACATAGTCGTTGCCGTCGCCGATCAGGTTGAAGGTGACGCCGCGCGCCAGGAAGGCGCCGAAGCTCTGACCCGCCGTGCCGCGAAGCGTCACATTGATCGTGTCTTCCTTCAGCCCGCGATGGCGGTAACGCTTGGCGACCTCGCCGGACAGCATCGCGCCCGCCGAACGGTCGACGTTCTTGATGTCGACCTCGAAGGCGACGGGCGTCTTGGCGGTCAGCGCCGGCTGTGCCTGCTCGATCAGCACGCGGTCGAGAATATCGTCGATCGGGTGCTGCTGCCGGCTCGTCCAGAAGGTCTCCTCCTTGGGAGCGTCGACCTTGTGGAAGATGCGGCTGAAGTCGAGGCCCTTGGCCTTCCAGTGCGCCAGCATCTCGTCCTTCTCCAGCAGCTCGGAAGCACCGATGATCTCGTCGAGCCGGGTGAATCCGAGCGAGGCGAGGATTTCGCGCACTTCGTTGGCGACGAAGAAGAAGTAGTTGATGACGTGCTCCGGTGTGCCCTTGAAGCGCTTGCGCAGCACCGGATCCTGCGTCGCCACGCCGACCGGACAGGTGTTGAGATGGCACTTGCGCATCATGATGCAGCCGGCCGCGATCAGCGGCGCGGTGGCGAAACCGAACTCGTCGGCGCCGAGCAGCGCCCCGATGATGACGTCGCGGCCGGTCTTCAGACCACCGTCGACCTGCAGCGCGACGCGCGAACGCAAGCCGTTCAGCACCAGCGTCTGCTGGGTTTCGGCAAGGCCGATCTCCCAGGGGCTGCCGGCATGCTTGAGCGAGGTCAGCGGCGAGGCGCCCGTGCCGCCGTCGAAACCGGCGACCGTGATGTGGTCGGCGCGCGCCTTGGCGACACCGGCGGCCACCGTGCCGACGCCGACTTCCGAGACCAGCTTGACCGACACATCAGAGGTCGGGTTGACGTTCTTCAGATCGTAGATCAACTGCGCGAGATCTTCGATCGAATAGATGTCGTGATGCGGCGGCGGCGAAATCAGGCCGACACCCGGCGTCGAGTGGCGGGTCTTGGCGACCGTCGCATCGACCTTGTGTCCGGGCAGCTGGCCGCCTTCGCCGGGCTTTGCGCCCTGCGCCACCTTGATCTGCAGCACGTCGGCATTGACGAGATATTCGGTGGTGACGCCGAAGCGGCCCGACGCGATCTGCTTGATCGCCGAACGTTCCGGGTTCATCGAACCATCGGCCAGCGGCATGTAGCGGTCGGACTCCTCGCCGCCCTCGCCGGTGTTCGACTTGCCGCCGATCCGGTTCATGGCGATCGCCAGCGTCGTATGCGCCTCGCGGGAGATCGAGCCGAAGGACATTGCCCCCGTCGAGAAACGCCTGACGATATCGGCCGCCGGCTCGACCTCGTCGATCGATACCGGCGTGCGGCCGAGCGCCTCGGCGCTCTTCATCTTGAAGAGCCCGCGGATCGTGTTCATGCGCAGCGCCGAATTGTTGACCATATCGGCGAATTCGCGGTAGCGATCCTCGGCATTGCCGCGCACGGCATGCTGAAGGGCCGCAACCGCATCCGGCGTCCAGGCATGGCTTTCGCCGCGCATGCGGTAGGCATATTCGCCGCCGATATCGAGCGTCGTGGCCAGCAGCGGATCGGTGCCGAAGGCCGCATTATGGCGGGCGACGGTCTCTGCGGCGATCGCCTCGAGGCCGATGCCTTCGATCATCGTCGCGGTTCCGAAGAAATACTTGTCGATCAGTTCCGACGACAGGCCGATCGCATCGAAGATCTGCGCGCCGCAATAGGACTGGTAGGTCGAAATGCCCATCTTCGACATGACCTTGAGGATGCCTTTGCCGACCGCCTTGATGTAGCGGTAGACGACTTCGGAAGCATCCACTTCCTTGGGGAATTCGCCCTTGGCATGCATGTCGAGCAGCGTGTCGAAGGCGAGATAGGGGTTGATCGCCTCGGCGCCATAGCCGGCGAGCAGGCAGAAATGATGCACTTCGCGCGGTTCGCCGGTCTCGACGACGAGACCGACCGAGGTGCGAAGCCCCTTGCGGATCAGATGATGGTGGACGGCGGCCGTCGCCAGCAGCGCGGGAATGGCGATTCTATCCGGCCCGATCTGGCGGTCGGAGAGCACGATGATGTTGTAGCCGCCCTTGACGGCGGCTTCCGCACGCTCGCAGAGCCGGTCGAGCATTTCGGGCATGCCTTCGGCGCCGCGCTCGATATCATAGGTGAAATCGAGCGTCTTGGTGTCGAAACGATCTTCCGTGTGACCGATCGAACGGATCTTTTCGAGATCGCCATTGGTCAGGATCGGCTGACGGACCTCGAGCCGCTTGGCGTTCGCCGCACCCTCGTGATCGAGAATGTTCGGCCGCGGCCCGATGAAGGAGACGAGGCTCATGACCAGTTCCTCGCGGATCGGGTCGATCGGCGGGTTCGTCACCTGCGCGAAATTCTGCTTGAAATAGGTGTAGAGCAGCTTCGGCTTTTCCGACATGGCCGAGATCGGCGTATCCGTGCCCATCGAGCCGATCGCTTCCTGGCCGGTCGTCGCCATCGGCGACATCAGGATGCGTGTATCCTCGAGCGTGTAGCCGAAGGCCTGCTGGCGGTCGAGCAGCGACACGTCGCGGCGCAGCGCCCGCGGCTCCACCGGCTTCAGCTCTTCGAGGATAAGCTGGGTACGGTCGAGCCAGCTGCGATAGGGATGCGCCGTCGCAAGCTGCGACTTCACCTCGTCGTCGGAGATGATGCGGCCTTCTTCCATGTCGATCAGCAGCATTTTTCCCGGCTGCAGACGCCACTTCTGGATGATCCTCTCCTCCGGGACCGGCAGCACGCCGGCTTCGGAGGCCATGATAACGCGGTCGTCATCGGTGACGAGGTAGCGCGCCGGCCGCAGGCCGTTGCGGTCGAGCGTCGCGCCGATCTGCTTGCCGTCGGTGAAGGCGACGGCAGCCGGCCCGTCCCACGGCTCCATCAGTGCGGCATGATATTCGTAGAAGGCCTTGCGTTCGGCCGCCATCGACTGGTTGCCGGCCCAGGCTTCCGGGATCAGCATCATCACCGCATGCGCCATCGAATAACCGCCGCGCAGCAGGAATTCCAAAGCGTTGTCGAAGCAGGCCGTGTCCGACTGTCCCTCATAGGAAATCGGCCAGAGCTTGGAGATATCCTCGCCGAACAGCGGCGAAGAGACCGACGCCTGGCGCGCCGCCATCCAGTTGACGTTGCCGCGCAGCGTGTTGATCTCGCCGTTATGGGCGACCATGCGATAGGGATGCGCGAGCTTCCACGATGGAAAGGTGTTGGTCGAGAAGCGCTGATGCACCAGGGCGACCGCGCTTTCGAAGCGCGGGTCCGACAGGTCCTTGTAATAGACGCCGACCTGATAGGCCAGGAACATGCCCTTGTAGACCACCGTCGTCGACGACAGCGACACCGGATAGAAATTGCTCTCCTCGCCGTCGAACTCGTCATAGATGCGGTTGGAGATCACCTTGCGCAGCGTAAACAGCCGGCGCTCGAACTCGTCGTTGTTTTCGGCATCCTCGCCGGCGCCGATAAAGACCTGCACATGATGCGGCTCGGTGGCGGCAATATCAGGCGCCTTGGAGAGCGAGGAATTGTCGACGGGCACGTCGCGGAAGCCGATGAAGACCTGGCCCTCTTCGGCGATGACGTCCTTGATCACCTTCTTGAAATGCTCGATCTGCTTTTCGTCGCGCGGCATGAAGATATGGCCGACGCCATATTCGCCGGCCGGCGGCAGGGTAATGCCCTGCGCGGCCATTTCCTCGCGGAAGAAGCGGTCGGGGATCTGCACCAGGATGCCGGCGCCGTCGCCCATCAGCGGATCGGCGCCGACGGCGCCGCGATGCGTCAGGTTCTCGAGAATGAACAGGCCGTCCTTGACGATCTGGTGCGACTTCTGGCCCTTCATATGCGCGACGAAGCCGACGCCGCAGGCATCATGCTCGTTGCGGGGATCATAAAGGCCCTGTTTCTTCGGCAGGCCGGAGGCGAATTTGGACGTATTGGCCGTAGCGCGCACCTTAGCAGCAGCAAACCGGTCAAATTCCATGGATGGCGTCTTCGTCATCATCTTTCCTCCTGTCGAAACCCGCGGGGCCGCGGGCGGCTTTTCGTCCCGCACCGCAACCAGAATAGGTTCGGCGCATGACAGCGCTGTTGCATTGTGAAGATCGGCCGCAGACATCTGCTTTAGGGAAAGCAAACCGTCGCGTTCCGCGCCTGCCATTTGCCCCCGCACGCCGCCCGTCCACGGGGTTCGACGCTCGCAAGAACTATAGCGTGAAAGCCCGGCTGTTCCAGGGTTTTCGGCGCCTCTTCGGCCGCAAGGGCCAAAATAGGACAGCAACACTGTCCTAATTCATCTGTTCTATGCCAGAAAGCATTCGGCTCCGCAAGAGCGCGCCTTCAAAAAACGTCAATTTGCGACGGAAGATTACCGAATCGGTCGCCGAAGCGAAATAAAATTACGCTGTGAGGCATTATTTTATTTATTGATTGCGTAGTTCAATTTTTGTGATGTGTCGGGAGCAACAGCCTTGATCCTGTGAAGCTTTGGCGTAATCTCCGCTTCGGCCCCGCCAAACCTTTTCTTCCCCATGGTTCCCCTCATGTTCTTTGCTTCCGATAACTGGGCCGGCGCCCATAGATCCATTGCCGAGCGACTGCTCGCGGAATCGGCCGGTTTTGCTCCAGCCTATGGCGCCGGCGATCTCGACAAGAAGGTCGAGGCACGCTTCTCCGAAATCTTCGAGCGTGAGGTTTCGGTTTTCTTCGTCGCCACCGGCACGGCCGCCAACTCCCTGGCGTTGGCAAGCGTGCAGCGCCCCGGCGGCATCACTTTCTGCCATTCGGAGGCCCATGTGATCGAGGATGAATGCGGCGCGCCGGAATTCTTCTCCGGTTCCGCCCGTCTCATTGCCGTCGACGGCGAAGCCGGCAAGATCGATCCGGCCGGACTCTCGGCAAAGATTGCGCATTATCCCGAAGACGCCCTCCGTCATGGCCGCGCCAGCGCGGTGACCATCACCCAGGCAACCGAGATCGGCACCGTCTATTCGCTGCCGGAGATCGGCGAGATCGCCGCAATATCAAAAAAGCGCAACCTGCCGCTTCATATGGATGGCGCCCGCTTCACCAATGCGCTGATCGCGCTCGATGCAACCCCGGCCGAAATGACCTGGAAGCGCGGCGTCGACATGCTCTCCTTCGGCGGCACCAAGAACGGCTGCTGGTGCGCCGAAGCGATCGTCTTCTTCAACCCGGATCAGGCAAAAGAAATGCCCTTCATCCGCAAGCGCGCCGCCCAGCTCTTCTCCAAGTCGCGTTTCATCGCCGCCCAGTTCGATGCCTATTTCGAAAACGGCCTCTGGCTCGATCTCGCCCGCCATTCGAACGGCATGGCCGACCGCTTGCGCGCCGGCATCAGAGACAGCAGCGCCGCCCGCCTCGCCTGGCCGACCGCCTCCAACGAAGTCTTCGCCGTCGTCGGCAAGAATGCAGCAAAGGTCGCGGAGGAAAGGGGCGCGAAATTCTACGAATGGCCGGTGCCGGCGGCAACGCCCGAGCTCGTTTCCGAAAACGAGATCCTGATCCGCCTCGTCACCAGCTTTGCGACGACGGAAGCGGAGGTGGATGGTTTCCTGAAGTGCCTGGCCGCCTGACCGTCACCAAAAGGCCGGCCTCCGGCGGGCGCTTCGAGTGACGGCTGTGGCTTACGCTGCCCTCAGCCTTCTCACCTTTTGCAGAATATCCTCCGAAAGGGCGGCGACCAGCGCCTGATCCGCGCCCTTGCGCGGCACCAGCACGAATTCCACGTCCTCCAGCACCGGAAGTTTTGTCGCGGCGATCTCTCTCAGCCCTGAGGGCGCCATGCTGCGCGGCTGCACCAGCACGCCCATCCCCGCCCGCGCCGCAGCCGTCAATCCGCTGAGACTGCCGCAGGTGCAGACGATCCGCCACGCCACGCCGTTCCGCGCCAGCGCCTCGAGCGCGATCGCCCGCGTGACGCTCGGCGGCGGAAAGGCGATCAGCGGCAAGAGGCCGGAGGCGAGCACATGCTCCGGATCGCGCGCCAGCCAGACGAGCGGTTCGCGATAGACGAGTTTTCCGCGTGCATCGCCGAGCCGCCGCTTGGCGAGCACCAGATCGATCTCGCCATTGTCCTGCATCTCGTAGAGAACACCCGATAATGCCACCGTCAGCTCTAGGTCGACAGACGGATGAGACCGAACGAAATCCTCCAGCACCGCCGGCAGCTGGCTGGTGACGAAGTCCTCCGACACGCCGAGCCGCAGGCTGCCGCGCAGGCTGTTGCTTCGAAACAGCGACTGCACCTGCCCCTCGATCGAAAGCATGCTGCGCGCATGCGACAGCAGCGCCTCGCCATCGCCGGTCAGTATGACCTTATGCGTATCACGCGCCAGCAGCTTGCGCCCGAGTGCCGCCTCCAGCCGTTGGATGTGCTGGCTGACCGTCGACTGGCCGAGGCCGAGCCTTTCTGCGGCAAGCGTGAAACTGCCCATCTGCTCGACGGCGACGAAGCTGCGCAATTGCGAAAGGTCCAGCATGGAGATCCAGTTTCTTAATAACTGTTATTCCTTGCATCCTGGATCATAATGCACGACAAAACAACGATTGTTTTATCACCCGCGAGACTGCCATGCGCCGCTTTCTGCCAGATACCTTCACGATCCTGCTCGTCTGCACGGTCATTCTCGCCTCGCTGCTGCCGGCGAGCGGCACCTTCGCGGGCTATTTCGGCATCGCCACCGATCTTGCCATCGCGCTGTTATTCTTTCTGCATGGCGCCCGCCTCTCGCGCGATGTCGTCGTCGCCGGCCTGTTGCACTGGCGCCTGCATCTCGCCATCCTGCTGACGACCTTCGGCATCTTCCCGTTGCTTGGCCTCGGGCTCGGATTGATCCCCGACACGATCCTGCCGCAGCCGCTTTATCTCGGCATCCTCTTCCTCTGCGTGCTGCCGTCGACGGTGCAGTCGTCGATCGCCTTCACCTCGATGGCGGGCGGCAACGTGCCTGCCGCCATCTGCTCGGCCTCAGCATCCAACATCTTCGGCATGTTCCTGACGCCGCTGCTCGTCGGCCTGCTGTTTTCCGTCGGCGGCCATGGCGGCTTCTCCTTCGACGCGCTGGAGCAGATCCTGCTGCAGCTGCTCGCCCCCTTTGTCGTCGGCCAGATCCTGCAACCCTGGATCGGCGACTGGATTCGCGGCAAGAAGAAGATCCTGATGCCGGTCGACCGCGGCTCGATCCTGATGGTCGTCTATCTCGCCTTCTCGACGGCGGTGGTGGAGGGCCTATGGCATACCTTCTCGATCGCCGATATCGCCGTCGTCATCGTCGCCGATATGGTCCTTCTGGGCATCGTGCTTGTTTTGACGATGTTCGGCAGCCGCTGGCTGGGCTTCGACAAGGCCGACGAGATCACCATCACCTTCTGCGGCTCGAAGAAGAGCCTGGCAAGCGGCGTGCCGATGGCAAACGTCATCTTCGCCGGCCAGTCGATCGGTGCGATCGTTCTTCCCTTGATGCTGTTCCACCAGATCCAGCTGATGGTCTGCGCCGTCATCGCCCAGAAATACGCCGCCGCCGCGGCCCGCCGCGCAACGGAAAAAGAGATAGAGGAAGCCGCCAGCCCGGCCTGAGCCGCAACAAAAAACGGCGCCCCGATCGGAGCGCCGTCCATTTACCCATCAGAGATAATGATCAGCCGTTGATGATTTGCGCTTCGATGGCCTTCGGAGCCTCGACCGGTTCTGCGGCAATCGCGATCTTGCGGGGCTTCATGGCCTCGGGAATATTGCGCAGAAGGTCGATATGCAGCAGGCCGTTCTTCAGCGAAGCGGCGGTCACCTCGACATGGTCGGCAAGCTGGAAGCGGCGCTCGAAGGCGCGCTTGGCAATGCCGCGGTAGAGGAATTCGCCGCCTTCGGCAGGTTCCTCGTTCTTTTCACCCTTCACGGACAAGACATGGGCATGGGCTTCGATCGAAAGTTCGGTCTCGTCGAAACCGGCAACCGCCATGGTGATGCGATAGGTGTTTTCACCGGTGCGCTCGATATTATAGGGCGGATAGGTCTGTGCCTGCTCCGGTTGGGCAAGGCTGTCGAGCATGGTGAAGAGCCGGTCGAAACCGACGGTGGAACGATAAAGGGGAGAGAAGTCTACGTGACGCATGATGTCCTCCTGTGGAAGCGACGTGTTGCGATAAAATGCCCCTGAAACCCCATCTTTGGCGGCCTCGGAGCGGTTGCGCAGGCCCTGTCTGGCGCCTGCAGAAAGGAGATGGTGATGAGATTTGGCGAGTTCAAGACCTTTTTGGAATCGCCTTGATCGGCCCCATGAACCCGGCATGAACGACCGGTTCGGAACGCATTCAGGCGCATCCGCCTAGAGATTGCAGCGTCGGGTGAATCTGGTCCCGATGGCTGAAGTGCATCGTCCCTTCTTCTTCAGTCTCAACTTCGGCCGGCCGCGAGCACCCTCATGCTCCTGCCGGCCCTTTTCTCGCCGCCCGCCTTGCGGGCGCGCCGCTTTCCAAGCCGGATGCCATGCGCTATCCCTGAAGGCGAAACAGTCAGCAGCGGCGCATTGGCAAAGTCATGGATCAGGTTCTCTATTCGACGCCGGACAATCCCGCCCCGGAAAACCGCGCGGAGGGGTTCTTCGAAACCCATGACGGCCACCGGCTGCGTTACGCCGTTTTCCGCTCCAGCGCCCAGGTCGCCAAGGGCACGGTCGTCATTATCCATGGCCGCAACGAATATATCGAGAAATACTTCGAAACAATCCGCGACCTGACGGCCAAAGGCCTCTGGGTCGCCACCTTCGATATGCGCGGCCAGGGCGGTTCGCCGCGGCTCTTGAAGCGCCGCAACCACGGCCACATCCGCCGCTTCGCCGATTACGAGCGCGATCTCGACACCTTCCTCGAAAAGGTGGTGCTGCCGGACACCCGCCTGCCATTCTACCTGCTCGCCCATTCCACAGGCGGTCTGATCGCGCTCTCGGCCGCGCCCTATCTCACCACTCGTATCGATCGCATGGTGCTGTCGGCCCCCTTCATCGGCCTGACCGGCCAGGCGGCTTCGCCCCGCGTCATCCGCACCCTTGCCGGCACGCTGAACGCCGTCGGCCTCGGCTTCCTGCCGCTGACGTCGAAACTGAAGGAGCCGGATTTCCGCGACAATCCGCTGACCTCGGACGAACATCGCTTCGAGCGCAATGTCGCGATGATGAAGGCCCATCCGGAGCTGACGCTCGGGCCGCCGACGGCCCGCTGGCTGATCGAGGCTTTTCGCACGATGGACCGGGTCACCTCGCCCCACCATCTCTTCTCGATCACCGTACCCACAATCGTCATTGCCCCGACGCGGGACGGTGTCGTGCCCTACACGGCGCAGGAGCGGCTCTCGCGTTATTTCCGCGCCGGCCAGCTGGTGCCGATCAACGGCGCCCGCCACGAGATCTTCCAGGAACGGGATACCTACCGCGCCGCCGCCCTTGCCGCCTTCCACGCCTTCATTCCCGGCAGCGATGCCGAAGAAAACCAGGACGTTGCTGCCCTCGGCACGTGACCGGCCAGCGTGATCATCTAGCCGGCCGATGGGATCCAATGACAAGCTTCGCTATAGGCGCGAAGATTGGGCACTTTGAGAACCAGCGCGCGCCGTAACAGAGAGCCAGAAACCTATTCCGTCAATCACGAAAGCCGTGGGCCATTCGTTGCGCTCACAAGTAAATTGCACCGCCTCGTTCTTCTTATCCCATGATTGGATGGCCGGGCCCATCCCGAAGAGAAGCAGGGGGGCTGTAAAGGACATCAAAGGCCGGCGAAGGGAAACCTTTGAAAATGCTTGACGCAACCACGCCAAATAGAGAAGACAACATTCCGCAAGACTGACTATTTTACGAGAACTCGAGCCTTACTCCATAGCTCGCAGCACAACGACAGATGACAACACCTCTCGCCGAGTACCGCTTGCCGCCCAATGTATTTGGCATCGCAGAGAGCACCAAAATTGATAGAGTATGCTGCACAGTCTGATATTCCGTGAAACAATGGATGTCTCTTTTCGTAACGAAAGCCATCGTATGCCCGACATGAAAATTATTTGGAAAAGAGTTGAATTACAGTTGTTTTCTATTTACGCGACCACCCATCTTCCCATTTTTCTCTTATCAGATGCCAGGTATTGGGATGACTGGAGCCTTTCTGGTGCCAGTAAAGATATGCTTGTTTCTGTGTTTACGCAGGCTGGACTGCCGATTATCGGATACTATCACTATGCTATACAGCTGGTCGGCTGGTGGCTTTACGCTATCTCTACCTTTTCGCTAGGCTTTCTTATCGTTCACGTATTTTATCTCATTCTAAAAGCCTTCAATTTTTCGAAATTTGACGCAATGGCCCTATCGTTTCTTGTGGCGGTCCTACCTCTCAACCATGCTAGAATTGCAGCAATCAATAATCCCGGGCTTATTTTCATATTGATCTTCGTCTTTGCTATTTATATTTTTGTTATATCGGTAAAGGAGAATAATAAGTATAAAGAATACTTTTCATATGCATTGTTTATGCTTTCATTCCTGTTAAATTCCTTAGTCCCGGCGTTTTTGCTGGTGCTATTTTTAGCTGCTTACCTCCTTTACAAAAAGGAAAATGCTTTGGAGGATGCATTTTATCAGCGAAAATATTTAAAAATAATCAAATATATCACAAAGAATACATATTTTATTATATTACTTCCGTTCATTTATGCTATAATTCAGCATTTTTTGTTAAAAACAAGCGGCATGTTTGCGGCTGATTACAACATCATCGAGATAAAATTCTCGACGCTAATCTCAGATATTAAGGTAATATTTTTTTACTTATTTCCACTTGATGGAGTTTATCTTGGGAAGAGGCTTCTCTTACTAGTTTTCGTAGCTGTCCTGATGGTGGTTTATTCCATCACCTCTTATCAAGTGTCCAGCAGCCCCGAGGTCGAACACAGTGGAAGAGGACTGATCGGCATGGGTGTCGTGCTGCTGGGGCTTGGCGCGTCGGCCTATGTGATGGTCGGGAAGGAGCCATCCTATGAGCCTTGGACCGCGACCCGTTTTCAGGTACTGCTTCCGTTCGGAGCGGCCTTCTCGACGCTGGGTCTATTCAAGATCATGTGTGCCGTTTTTCCGGCGATGAATCCCGATAAACGTCATCGGATGAAAGTGGCCTCTTTTGGCGGCTTAATCGCGGTGTTCATTGTGAATTGGTGGTTCGTCTATGGCACCTTTTACCTGGACCACCTTTGGCAGGAAGCTTTTGCTGACACCATCAGGAACACTCCTGCCCTGCAGAGCCGCAATTCCGTGATCCTCGACCGATCGGGCCTGCAAGCCTTCGATACCACAGCCGGATTGGGCGAATACGCCGGGCTGTATGAATCCGCGACCGGGAAGCGTGATACATTGATCCTGAATTATGATTCCATGATCGCTTATGGCGGCTGGTCTGGATTTGTGAGTAAATTCGGAAGGTTCTTAGGCGCCTGGGCGAAAGTCGAAGACGCGGCCTTTGATGTTCCAGGATGCCTCTATATCATTCACCGCGGACGCGCCGGGCAAAACAAATGGTCCTATGCGGCCAATGCTTTTATTGTCAAGATAACGTATCCTGAACGCTACATGGCAAGAGATCTCTTGAGTTTTGACGGTCCCTTTTGCCAATCGACCCGGTGAAAATTGAAGGCGATGCGGCGGCAAGTGCTCTGACAGATCCGGACCATCTGTGCGCTTCCTTCCAATCCAGCGGTAGAAGCCATCGGCTATCGAATCTGCCCCAGACGTCCGCGCTTATATCTGCCAGCCTGTACACATTTGCACCAATCGAGTTTGTCGAGATACCAGTGACCTGCAAGCTTAATTCTGTCGATCCGCTCGCCTATCTGACCTCCACGCTCAAGGCTATCGTCAACGGCCACAAGCAGGGCTATATCGACGATCTGTTACCATGGGCATATACCGCAAAGCTCGAACCCGCAGCCAAATAGAACCACTTGGGCTTCACTCGCCGTAGATGCCAATTCCAATGGTGGCAGTGGCGACGTAGACGCAGAATCCAACGGCTACCCCAGCAAAAACTCCAGCAGCCAAGCTTGTCCTCTTGGTGACAACGATGGCGGCAGCAATGGTCCAAGCAGCAAGCCGAGCGTTTGCGCAACACCTAGCGCTCCATAGTTCATAGTGTGGACTGTCTGCTGGACAACACAAATCCAGACAAATATGCCCCCGAAGACGATTAAGCCGGCACAGGCTCCCAAAATCCAGCCATGCCGTCTCCACACAATCCGTAATTCCCAAAGAGCGGGAGGCAGCGCAAACGTCCACGGTATAAGATCAGTTATGGTCCACATTTACGAAACTTCACATGAAGATGTTTCTAGTCTGTGAACCAACCGTTCGAAGACGTGGCCTGGGAACAGCGTTTACTTTCGACAAAGGCTGCCGGGCCGTCGATGGAACGGTCCACGTGGCTCTCCGCGGCCAGGTGCATGATGGCATCGGACTATGCTGAGCAAATATCCGTTCCAACTCGGTACGGTTGCATATATCGGCTGCTCCAACGCATAGCGGTCTGAGCCATCGCCATCGCCCAGTTTTCAAGCATAGGTCAGCTTGTCGACGTTGATGATCGAGCCGCCGGTCTTCTGGATGATGTGACGGATAACTGCCGACCCGATAAAGCCGGCCCCGCCCGTCACCAGAATTTCCATTCCCGTCGATGCTCTTGATGGGTCAGCCGATGGCATCTTCCAAAACCCTTACAACGCGTTCCTGCTGCTCAGCAGTCAGATCAACCCACAAGGGCAGACGCACCAGCCTTTCTGACTGGATGTTGGTCACCTGCAAGTCGCCCTGTGTGCGGCCATACCGTTTTCCGGCGGGCGAGGAGTGCAGGGGCACATAATGGAAGACCGAGAAGATATCGCTCCTCTTCAGCTCACTAAGTACCTTCTGACGATCGATCTCCGGCGCCAGCAAAACGTAGTACATGTGGGCATTGTGCTGGCATTCGTCCGGGACGATGGGCCGGCGAAGCAATCCTTTTGCCTCGAGCGGTTCAATAAGCGTGTGATAATGTTGCCAGATGCCCAAGCGATGATTGGTGATGCGCTCGGCTTCTTCAAGCTGGGCAAATAGGAAAGCCGCGATCAGTTCGCCCGGCAAGAACGAAGAGCCCACCTCCTGCCAAGTGTATTTATCGACCTCTCCCCGGAAAAAACGACCACGGTCCGTGCCTTTCTCGCGGATGATTTCGGCGCGCACCGCCAGAGCGGGGTCGTTTACCAGCAGGGCCCCGCCTTCCCCTGAAATTACATTTTTGGTTTCGTGAAAGCTGTAGGCCCCGAGATCACCAATGCTGCCCAGTGCCCGGCCTTTATAGGCTGCCATCACGCCCTGTGCCGCATCTTCCACGACCCTGAGGCCATGGCGTTTGGCAATGCTCATGATAGCGTCCATCTCGCAGGCGACACCCGCATAATGAACCGGGGCGATAGCGCGAGTGCGCGAGGTGATCGCCGACTCGATCAGGCGTTCGTCCAGGTTCAAAGTGTCTTCCCGGATGTCGACGAACACCGGCACACCGCCGCGCAGCACGAACGCATTGGCGGTAGAGACAAAAGTATATGAGGGCATGATGATCTCGTCACCAGGCTCGATGTCGAGAAGCAAAGCCGCCATCTCCAGCGCGGCGGTGCATGAGTGCGTCAGCAGCGGTTTTGCACATCCACTCTTATTTTCCAGCCACTCGTGGCAACGCTTCGTGAAAGGCCCGTCACCAGCAAGCATGTTGCCGAACTTCGCTTCCGCGATGTAATATAGCTCTTTACCGGTCATGAACGGCCGGTTGAACGGGATTTTCTCGCTCACTGCTTATCCTCTTGAAGCCTGTGCCACTCGTCGGCGACGCCGCGCAGATAGTCGCTGTACTCGCATGCCGGCATGCGCCCAATCAAGGTTTCAAATTGGGCAATGCTGAGGAACCCTCGAACCAGCGCCGCCTCTTCCGGACAACCGATTTTTACGCCTTGCCGTCGCTCTATTGCCTCGATGTAGGAAGAAGCTTCGTGCAGCGCAGTACTGGTACCGGCGTCAAGCCAGGCAAAGCCGCGGCTCAAGCGCCGCACCTGCAGCTTGCCCAGCCTCAGGTATTCCAGATTGATATCCGTGATTTCCAGTTCCCCCCGGATGGACAGCTTCACGGCCTTCGCAATGCCCAACACGCTGTTGTCGTAGACATACACGCCAGGCACGGCGTAGTTGCATTTGGGGTGCTGGGGCTTTTCTTCAATGGAGATTGCCTTTCAGTTCCGGTCGAACTCCACCACGCCATAGCGCTCTGGGTCCTTGACATGGTAAGCGAAAATTGTTGCGCCACCCGTAAAGCTGGAGACTGCCCGGGGGAAATCGTCCCCACCGGAAAAAATATTGTCGCCCAGCATCAGGATCACATCATCGGAGCCCACAAAATCCGCCGCAATCAAAAATGCCTGTGCAATCCCTTCGGGTCTCGGCTGCTCGCGATACTGGATTGCCACTCCCCATTGTCTGCCATCCCCAAGCAAATTCTGATACCGAGGCAAGTCATGCGGCGTTGCAATGAGGCAGAATTCTCTGACCCCTGACGCAATCAGAACGGTCAAGGGATAATAGATCATAGGTTTGTCGAATACAGCCTGGAGCTGCTTACTGGAGACTTGCGTCAGAGGATACAGGCGCGACCCTGCGCCGCCAGCAAGAACAATCGCTTTCATTCATGTCTCCCCACACGATAGCCTCGCCGCGATCGGTGTCCGTTAGATGAATGCTCTTCCACTCGACAAAATGGAAAGGGACAACATCAGCCTCACATCTTTCTGGCGACGAGCAGTCGCGAACCACCTAAAGGGAAATCCAAACCAGTTCCGATGAGAGCGCTTTCCGCACGCAATATCCATCTGAAAGCGTTATTGAGCAGGCTTGGCAGTTGCATCTCGGTTCGAACGTCGATTTCGTCAACCGATTTATTTCGGCTTAGCAAACGCGAAGCAAGCATCGCCGGCAGCAGGAACGAGACGAAGGAGGTGTTGCGAAGGATGGTGAAACCCGCGGCAGTAACTTTCCTGCTCAATTCGCTGGCCGTATAGCGGCGGCAATGGTGAGCATAATCGTCAAGAGGGCTCCACAGCCATGGATGTTGCGGAACGGTCACCAGCAGCGTCCCTTGGGGTTTCAGTGCAGCATGCATTTGCTGCAGGACGGTTTCATCTTCCTCGATGTGCTCAAGGACATCAAATGCGCCGATGGCATCAAATTCCTCCGCGAATGGAATTGCCCTTGCATCCATTTGCATGAGCCGTGCATTAGGCAATCTCTGAGAAGCGAATCGCAGACCCTCGATAAATATCTCGCTTCCGAAAATCTCAGCTTCAGGATATTTCCCGGTGACGCCGGAAAGAACAAAACCCGTCCCACAGCCGATTTCCAGAAAAGAGCGGAATTTGGGATGGTACTTGCGTAAAGCCCACAGGATAAGATCGTTTCGGGACCGGAACCAGAAATTTCTGGCCTCTAATTCCGACAGAACTTTGAAATAGGAAGCCTCAAATCCACCTCCTTGGTTAGCAAACTGTGGAGCGTAAGCTGCTATTCCGCCTATTTCTTCAGGCTCCCAGCGGCAAGCGGGGCAACGAGGCCTGCCGGCTTCGCTGTCGAATTTAGTTCCACAACCCAAACAACGGGAGCTCACGGGTTTTGTTTTCTCTTGCTAGTGGACGGGAAGGCATAAATGTTGGACGCCAGATATACGAATGCGGCCACAGCAACTATACCAAATGCTTGCACATAGAAGTGCGCGTAATGGAGCCTATCCACAAACACGTAGAGGATGCTGTAGTTCAGCGCGTAACCAATGCCATAGATGATTCCATATCGGACTAGGGCCCCCTGCTGCTCCGCAGCCTGAATAAAAACCCAGCGCCGATGGGCGGCAAAGCTCATCAAAACTCCGACCAAATAAAGTATAGTCATCGCCAACTTTGGCGGAACCCCAGAAAAGGTGACAATGAGGTAAAGGATATATCCGAAGCCGTTGGTCAATAAGCCGATAAATCCAAAACGGGCCAGCTGCAACATACTATTTCTAGACAGAATCAGATCTCTCCACCTTATTGTCGTCCAGAACAGCCAAGCCAAAACCCGTTTTACCGTAGCCATCGCCATTGTATAGCATATAGGTATTGTCCTCGTGCCGAAACACGTAAGGGTACTCGATCATCGCGCTATCCCAGCCGTTTTCGGAAACGTCTATACCCACCTGGTCCAATTTCAAGATCCACGCGATTCCGTCCCGGCTTTCAGAATACCCGATCCGGTAGGCTTCGCCCTGACCGCTGCGATAAGAAAACCACATCCGGTAACCACACGCCGCATCAATGAGAACCGTGGGCCTGGAGAAGGCTTGCGCCCTACCAATTTCATAGGGAATTGCCACACCTTCCTTGTGCCATATATGGCCATCCCTTGAACTTGCGGACTTGATAACATGGAGCATTTCACCGTTGCCCGCGTCCCAGGTTACGGTGGACCCATACCACATCCTGAACGTTTCACTATCCGTCTTTTCAACCCATGGATAGGAAAGACTGACTGAATCTTCCTCATCCGAAGCCATGAACGCTACGTCGGCGTCCAGCTCAAGCGTTAGATCGGGTCGAACCTTTATACGGCCTATATCGCCACGCCAGTGCCCTCCCGGAGGCCTCTGCCATCCCATGAATAGCATATAGCGCTGCACCCCCGCATAATAGCAGTTACCGATGCTGATACCCGCTTCAAAGAAACTGCCGCCAGCACCGTGTACCAGAAAGGGCTGCTTGTGTTCGTGAACGACTTCTCGCGTCAAGAGATTAATATCAACGGCGCCCACAGAGGAACGATTCTCGCTGTCGCGCCCGCTAAAAAACACCCTGTATGTGTCACCTTCAAGGTGGAGTGCGAGCGGGTTGGCAGCGTGACTCCTCAGCTTCGGGTGCAAACCGGACGGTTTGAAGAGCAGGCCGGTTTTAATCCATGCGCCGGTCATATCTTGCGCAATTTTGAGCTGGGAACACGCGAGCGTTCAGAGGCGCTAGCTACGTAAACTCCATCAGCCTCGGCATCGGACAGTATGAGTGCTGCGGCACCGATAACGCACTTTGCCCCGATACTAACGTGATCACGAAGAGTGGCATTGACCCCTATGAAACATTGCTCGCCGATCCTGACACCACCGGACACCACAACATGGGAGGATATGAACGTGTGACTTCCGATATCCGAATGATGACCTATGTGGTTACCGCTCCACAACGTGACATTATCGCCGATATGCGAAAATGGTTGGATCGTATTGTCTTCAAGAATAAAACAATTACGCCCGAAGGAATGCCCGTTGAGGACTGTTGCGCTAGAACTGATATAGCTTGCAAGATCGTAACCGAGAGCCAGTCCGGCCTCGAATTTCTCCTTGCGGATTTGGTTCAGCTTGGAGTAGCTGAGTGCGACGAAAAGGGCATGGTCGGCCGGTGGATAGAGATCAGCGACGTTTTCGAAGGCAACGACCGGCAGGCCACAAAACTCTCGATCAGTTAAATAGGCTTCGTCCACAGTGAACGCGACCACATCATAATCGCTGTCATTTTGGAAATAGTAATGCGCGAGTTGGGCGATATCACCAGCCCCAAAAATGACGAGCTTCCGCATCATAGCAACTTCCTCACGATCATCGTAAACTCGTATAGCTCATAGTCATGCAACAAAGCTACCTGCCGTGAATAGCGCCGTTTGCAAAGATCGAATAAGTCCAGCGGGTTGGCGTAGAAAAGATCACCCCGCATCCGGTCTGCGTCAGAATAGGATGTTAGACAATTGAAAGAAAAACCTGTCTCGCTGGATATGTTCATCATGTCCAGTGTTTCCACCAGATACGCAAGCCACTCCTCGTCCGTCCGACCAAGCCGCACATTGAAAATTCCCGACGCTACAGAATAATCGACGATCTCACCTGGCGAGTTACCCAACCTAAAAGTCACGTCCGGCGACGCGGCGATACGCGAACGGGCGGCTTCAATCATCGGCAGAGCAATGTCGACACCTATATACCGAGCGGCGTGTCCCAACTGCGAGAGGTGGTCAAGCAACGCTCCATATCCGCATCCTATATCGGCGATAGAATATGGTTGCGAAGAATCGACCACTTTGAGAAGTTGATTGAAGCGCATGATTTGGCCGGCTTGGCTGTTCCAGTCAACACCTGCTGCGGTTTGGCCATGTTCAGCGATCCGTCCCGAATAATAGTTAGCCACATCCTTCAGGATGTCATCACTCGATTCAACCATGAATGTCCCACCACGTGTCAGGGCGCTGATGTTTAGCGGCGCTAATTGTTCTCAAAAATCCTATAAACACACTACCAGCCCGCCACTCAAAGAAATATGAGCTCTTCCTCCGATCTTCGTTATCGCTTTCAGCGCTCGCATTTGTGAGGGACCAGCAACATCTCGTATCCCAATTTTGGTCATTTCCCGTGAGCCGGTTACCGCGTCCGAATACTCACGTGACGGGTATCTGCGATTGACTCGGGCGATCGTCAACATGAACTCCAGGTAGGTCACGCCAGGTGGTAGCCATTCCAGCAATATCTACTCCAACACCCGCGACACCATATACCGCCCGGCTGACGACGTTGGAACGCCCCTCCAACTTTTGTAAAGCGCGTGAGTATTTTTCGGAATAGATCGGCTACGTCTCTGAGGAATTCCTTTTAGAATAGATGTCTTGAATGATTGAGCGGGGTCTATCCTTCACCTCCTCCAGGATCTGTTTGACATAAAGGCCCATCAGCCCGGTAAAAACAGCATTCAAGCTGAAGAAAAAGACCACTACGGCCATGAGTGACGCCCATCCGTCTTGGACCGGTCCGATCAGCGCGCGCACCACAACAAACCCGCCGTAGACGATACCTAAGAAAGCCATCATTAAGCTGAAGCACAGCATCAATATCAGTGGCTTGGCTGAAAACGTCGTGATAGCAAGGGCGGTCAGAGCAATCCGCCTTCCTAGCGAGTAGGTCGTATCCGAGGTGCTGGCTTTGACAAAAGGGAACGATGCCTGGGGATAGCCAACAAGAATGCTTAGTGGAACGAAGACTGGATTTTTGTCTCGAAATTTAAGTAGAGCGGATACATAGCGACGGGTCATCAATCGCATCGTTGATACGTTCTGGGGTATGCGTACCTCGCTTAACGCGGAGAAAAGCCAATAAAAAAGGTGCCCCGATATCCGCTCCATCCGGCCGCCTTTCCGACGTTCCTGCAGCCCGTAGAGACAATCAACAGCTTTTCCCCGCAAAACCTGCGCCATTTCCGAAAGCAACTCGGGAGGCTCCTCGAGATCGCTGTCAATCAGGAATATTAGGTCGCCTTGAGCATGCTCCAAACCCACGAGCATCGCTTTATGATGCCCGAAATTTCTGCTCAAGCATAATAGCGAGATCCGAGCGTCGCGCTCAACCCAATTTCGCACGATGTTCGCCGAACCGTCTGGACTGCCATCATCGACAATCACGATTTCAATATCATCCGACACCGCCTCTCCCGCGGCCAAGGCACGTTGGATGAACTCATCGATTGTGTCCATTGACCTGTATAGAGTGGTAACAATGGATAACTTGCGTGTCATGGAACTCATTTGACTTTCGGCAACCGAGACTTGAACCAGTCGCCAACTGAACGAAATTCATCTAGGCCATAGCCCAGTATTTTCTTTTGCTGCTCTGTAAAATCTGGAGCTTCACCTAGCACAGAAGGAATATGGAACTGCTGACGCAGCATAGGAATCGTGAAGACGTGATTAATGGCGCGACGATTTTTATCGGTCTTATTGGTGCTGCCGGCGTGATAAACCATGCAGTCCAAGACAATGAACGTCCCCCGTTTCACGGTGACGTGGGTCTCCAAACGCCGAACAACTTCGTCAGGTGGAAACGCTTCACGATGATGTGTTCCAGGGATCACGCGCGTGGAGCCATTTTCGATAGTGAAGTCGTCTAATGCAAAGAGTGCATTGATAGCGAGCGGCCGAGAGCTAGTGAAATGCTGATACGGAAGATCTCTGTGATACTGGGCTTGGTGGTATTTGCTTTGGTGGCCGCGGTTTATCAGGCCGTTCACCTGGTTCAGGATGAAGTAACCGCCGAGGAGCCGCGACAATAACGCATGAAGTGGCCCATTGAAAACGACCTCCCAGAAATTGGGGCACACCATCGGAAGGAGGCGAATCGTATCACGCTCATTAATCTTGCTAAGATCATAACCTCGGTCTGTTGCCTCGGTATCGTATTCTAACTCCGCTCTATTGAACAACTGCGAGAGTTCATCGAGCTGAGCCCCGGCCAGTCCGGAATCTAGCGTAGTGTATCCCAATAGCCTGACCTCCTCCGCGAGGATGTCGTAAATGTCGTTTGCTTCGGTTGTCGCAATAACGCCGTAGCGAGAAATTTCCGTCATAGGATGGCATCCTGCCTAGCAATTTCAAGAGAATGAAAGATCGAAACATTCTCCGATCCAAAACGATCTCGGATAAGCGACCAGCTTCGCTCATGCACAGCCGCGATCAGGGGCATTCTTGGAAAGCTCAAGAAGTCTTTGACCGATACAACAGGTTTACCATAGAAATTCGCCTCTATCGGTTGATCCCTAACAAAAAACTCTGCGTTTTCGATCACGGATGGGCTATAGGCGTGAAGAAGATCCGAATACTCACCCGTGCCGAAGATGCCATACTTCCGGCCCTTAAGCACCCGGTTGGTCGCGTCTCGTATCTTGCTCCAGGTGTTCACATACTCTGCGCGCTCCTGAGAAAGAAAGGCGAAGCCGCGGGTCTGACTGTCAAGGTCAGCGTCGCCGAACCGCAACAGGTAAATCCTAAATCCCTGCAGGCTGCCCGTTAAGGGGGAGTTCGCAACCATCCGCAGGTTTGCACCCGCTACAATCATTGCCAAGGAAGCGGACGTAAAGTTGGATATATGATCGTAAAAGAGCAGCTCCGACCCTACGATTTCTCCATCCGGACAAATGACGACAATATTCCCCGTTTTATCAATGACGCGTCGGCATGCTTGCAGAAAACCGAGGGGATTACGTGTGTGCTCTATCACGTTAACGGACAGGCAAAGATTGTAGCCGGGGGGGGAGGCCTCGAACTGCTCAGCAAAACCCTCGTGGATGGAAATTCGACCTCCCACGTTTGAACGCGCATTCGCGGCTATCCGGGAACTAGGCTCCACTCCGGTTGAAATTTGAGCGCCAAGCCTATTGGTCAGATGACCGAGCAACGTACCGCTACCGCATCCAAACTCTATGATTTTGGAAAAATTGGCTTCAATCCCCAGATGATGCATCAAGAAAGCTTCTATCTGTCGGCTATATTCGGCGGAGCGCGCAGCCTCCGCCACCGCGTCTCGCAGGCCGATCGAGTAGTCGGCGCTATAAATCTCTTTTATTTGCTCTTCTGAAAAATTCTGGGTGTGGAAGCCATGGCCGCAGTTGTTACAAGAACAGCGCTTAAGAGGATTCGATACCACCTTGCCGTCGCTAACCATCGAGCGGGCTGCATGCGGAATAGGTAGATTTCTACAATCCGCTGATCCACATGCGGGACACCTAGAAATATATTCCGTCAAGCGAAGTCCCCCGCCGTGCTTGCTAGCGGACCGCAATAACGCAATTTTGTCACCACGCGCAAGCCTTAAAAATGTGGAGGATTGGCCCAGTATCCGGTACGCTTTCTTCTTTCTGCACACACGCACCAATGCTCCAAAGGGCGGTGCGGCACCGGAGACCCACGCCAAAGGTTCAAGTGTTAGTCAACTCATGATGCCTCTCCCAAGGATCAAAACTGCCCCACGCTATTTACATTGCAACCCCCGGGCTTCAGAGAGAGCGCCGATCATCCACCCTTCGTTCCTTGTTCCCGGGAGTTGGCAAGAGTGTCGAAACACCGAAACACCTCCAGCGGTGCCCAATCATTTCCGCCACTCTCACAAGCGCAATTCACTAGCGGACCAGAAATTTGGCGCTGTGAAAGTTTCATTTCAGGTATCTCATGTGATTTCGCGAGTCCCTACCACAATTAAAGAGAAGATCGAGGATCGTCACTCCATGAACGAATTCACCCCAGAGCTGGGGGTATTTAGGATAGCCGGCATAGTCGAACCAGGTAAGCCTAATTCCTCGTTCTTTAAAGACTTCTTCATCTACATAGTCTTTTGCCGCGGGGCCAGATACGTACTCTGTGCCACCCGCTTGAGCACAAAGCGCAGCCAGACGCTCTGTCTTTCCTTCCACTAACGTGTAGTCCCATGAATGGGAAATTACAGTTTCGATTGAGAGATAATTGCAGATTGCTTCAATGAATCGGCGATTGAGCGGCGAAAGGTGACTTGGCGGTTCATTCAGGTAAAGGGGCTCCAGCCACACAGCGATTTCCTCAAAGTGTGCAGCACGACGATAGTTCTGGATCAGGCTCTTCCAATGGGCGCTCGCCCATTCGGTGCCTTCTATCTCAGTTTCTCGGATTTTCTGGTGGTACTTTCCCTTTACCTGAACGGGGACTGTGAGCCATTGAATCCCCTGAGGCGTCTTGATCTGATTGCGATTGCGCCAATCACGTCGCGTATATTGCATGTCGTCGTAGAGGATAAACTCATCCACGGCAGCGATCATATCGAAATAACCCTTCCACGGGATATAGTTTGACTGGACGATAGCCACCTTCTTCACTTCACTTCATTTCCTTCGCTCGAATGGCTCGGCAGGCGTTCAAAGCCTCACTCGCTGCCGTCGGTTTGTAAAGCTCTTCAGTGCGGCTTGCATCATAGCCGCCTGCGCCTGCGGCTGTACATCATTGTTTGTTGGGAGATCGTCAACACGCCGGATCGGGGCATCCTGGTAAATGTGGAATGAGGGGCTGAAAGAAGTCATCAGCGCCTTTCAGTGGGTTCGCCGTGTCTGGTCAAAGTATGTGGTGACAGTTCAAGAAGATTGGCAGCGCCTGCTGATCGTCCATGGGCTGACCAGAGTCTCGGAACAATCAGATGGTATGGTTCGCGTCTTGATGAACCCCGCGATGATAGGAGGCCGATACGGCGGCGTGCTCCCGAAGGAGCCCTGGGTTGAACTGAACCAGTCACGTCATAGGGCAGCAGCTCGACGGTTCGCCGGAGCCGCCGACGAAGGACGATAATCCTCTTGACCACGAGGGTTTTAACAAGAAGCCGGAGCAGAAAAAGTCCTTTTGGTCATCGCAGCAAAAACGGTTCAGGATTAGCGAACTCGCCTCCCTAGTCCTGATGAAAGATGATTGTATATGGACGGCCGCCCCTCAAACGTTGACAGTTCCGCTAAAACGTCACTTCGCAAACCAGTCGTCTCTCGCTCGCCATATATCGGCCCCGCAGTAGCAAATCCACGCTGGGTAGCGGCTCCACGTACTGACGATAAATGAGGGTCTCACCGTTTAAATGTCCGTTTTCGCCAAGGTAGCTGACCTGCTGGCGAAACGCTTCAAATTGGCAGCCCTCCTTCCCGATTACCCCGCGCCTGAACGCCACAGTGTACCCAAAATAGACCCGGTCCGATCTGTGAGCAGCTAGACGTTTCCCGTCCTCGGAGAATATTGGAAGAAGCTGTTCGAGGCCGTCCTTGGTCTTCTTGCTGAGGGTAAACCAGTTCTCAGCCATCCGAAGATCGGTAGAATTAAACACGTCGATTGGACCGACCCCGTAGATAGCAGCTGCGTTCGTCGGCGCCGCAACGGATCTCTGGATTTTCCGCAGGACCGTCGGAGGGTTCTTCACCAGGTACGGCAGAGGAAGCGAGATAACAAAGCATGCCAGCAAAATCATTACATGACAGAAGACGGTGGAGATCGGATCACCCGGGACGATGTCCTTGTGGACCATCTGGCCCGTTGGCAACAGCGTATACTCTGGCTTTGGCGTAGGGATTTGACAGACGCCGAACATCCTCGTCCGACGCTCGGCAACGAACCTGTACACTGCCGGTCCGCCCAAATATCGACCGACTATGAGCAACGGATGAAGCGGCAGCAAAAGGAACACGTGCTTCGATAAAAGCACATAGAACTCGTAACCTTTGACGGCATTCCCGCTGCTGACGTCGACAGCGTAAAGGTCCTTTCGTGCATCATCTGGATCGATGCCGACTTCGATAAGCCAAGGAATGTTCTTGGACAACGGCTTAAGGTGGACTCGCCTGAAGAGATCGACGGCCTTTACGAACGTCACCGTTCTATCGCACAGATTGCAGCGGTCATCGTACGCCACCTGCAGCCTGTTTGCGCCACTGATGAATGTCTTGGTCCAAAACAAGGCGGCCAGGAACAGGAACTCGAATTGGGCTAGCCACCCGAGCTGGAGGAGGAATAGGCTCAACCCGAAGAACAGCAAGCCCCACATGATTACATATTTGCGAAACACTCCGCCGAGAAGCACAAACGGAAGCAGCAGAAGATACCACGGCAACATCGCCCAGAGCGATACGCGCGCCAGGAAAACCGGGATCGGGCCTTGCGAAAGCAGCCAGCTAAACTCACTCGAATATCTGGACATGAAGTTATTGGTGAGCAGCAGTGGGCCAGCCGAACCTGACATCCAGGCAGGCTCGCCCAAATGGATCGAAAGCGAGTACAGGCACACGCACCAGTAACAGGCGAGCGTCATCAACTTTGCGAGCTGCAGCCCGGATTCACTTGGCAAACCGTTGTCATAGTAGAACGCTGAGATGACCTTGCACGCGAACGTGCCTCTTTTCATAAGCAGCCGGTCCAGCGAAAAATTCGCTCCGGCGTTTGCGAAAATCAGAAGCACTGAAAGCATCGCTGCGATCCAGTTTCCCAATGTGGATGTGCGGAGCAGTATGTCTCCCATCTGCCACTGAAAAACGATCAGGTACACGAGAGCGTACTGCGTCAGCAGACCCGCTGTCACCAAGACGCCGCAGAGCAATCCCATCATAGCAGTCAACCAAATCGATGGCTGCGCCCAGTCCGAAGGCTCAAGATAGGAGATCACCCAGAAGGCGCGCTCGATCATGAAGAGCCCAAATACTATTCGGATCAGCGCGAATTTCGGTGCTTCCTCCTCTGGATTTGATACGAAGGCCCCGCGTCTAGCGAGCCAATCCGCAAGACCACTTAGGACGACTGCGGCCTTCACTCTAACTACGGGGTGGATGCCGAGTACGAACAAACCGATCAGCAGCGGGAAAAAGCCAAAAAAGCGCTTCGCGAACCAGTCCCAAGTTCCGGTAAGAGCGACCAGGGAAAGAGCAATGATGAATATCAGGCTGGTTACGAGGATCCCTTTGCTGCGGCGCACGTTTGAAAGGGACTCCACGCCCGCTGATATATCCGTCGCATCAACCATGCCCAACCGTCGCCTTCGATTTCTTCGCTAAGTTCTCATTTGGGGCGTACCGTTCAGCGCCCTGGAGCTTAGCGCCTCCTGCTTCCATGACCTCTGTCCAAGCGAACGCTTACTTTAGAATCGAGCGAAGCTCAAGGCACGACCGCGGAAGCCAATCGCCGCCAAGTGGCCAACTACGGCAACTAAGCCGGACTGGTGGCGAACTCGGCCGGGATCGGGCCCTTCCTCTTTAGCAGGCTGTTGAAGAAATCTCTGCTTTTGCTTTGAGAATGGCCACGTCGCTATATTTGTATGCGAAAGTGATCTCGATCGAGCCATCATCGAGCAGTTCGGCATGACCGTCGCCCGAGACCTCGTCCATTTCGTCAAATCCGGACCATGTGAATGAGATCATGGACTGACTGTAGCCGAGATCCAGCGTGGCTTGCATTGCGCCAAAAGCAATTTCGCCATGTCCATTGGCCCCGATGATGATCGTGGCGGGTTCGCAGAGGTCGATATAATCCCGATCCCACAGATCGGCCTCAATGATCCGCCAGCGGCCAAGCAGGCGGTAGTTCGAGGCCGCGCTCATGAGTCCGCCTGAAGAACGACGATTAGCCGAGTGGGGGATCGAGTTTGACGCTTTGGGTAGCCAGAACTGCCCAGATAATGGCGATGCAAAAGCTGATCCATGCGAGGATGCGGCGGAAGTTATAACCCACGGCTGCGAGGACGGCGTTGGCGGCGTCGCCGATGGTTCTGCCAAGATGATTGCGGCCCATTCGGTGGTCTTCTTTCAAATGTCCGATGACAGGCTCGATGGCTGAACGTCGTCGCATCTGACGTTTGATGAGGTTGGTCATGCCGCGTTGCATTCGACCTCCGGAGCGTGCAGGCTGAAGACACGAAGGTCCGCGTCCTCGGCCATGCCCTTGACGCGGTTGAGGTTGCGGTTTCTGGCATGGACCCGTCTGGCCAGCATCAGTTCGTGGGCGACCGCCGCTTCAAAGCTCAGCGTCGCCGTTTGTCTTGCGCACCATGTCGCGAATGACCCGGCCGAGATAGGTCTTGAGGGTTCTCAGCGCCTTGCCTGCCCGCTTGAACTGCTTGGCGCGCGCATATCTCTGATGCTTGATCAGAGCGATCTTGCCGACCCGGGCGTAGGACTGGCGAAGCTCGATCCCAAGCGTGTTGGCCAACCGCACCAGCCGCTCACGCGAGCGATGCATCAGCCGGGCATCGGTCGGATGGGCGACGGCCTTCGGCTGGACCGTCGTATCGACGATCGCCGCGGTGAAGTCGACGGGCTTGGCCGCTCCGGTGCGCACCGCCGCGGCAAGATTTTCCTGAAGCAGGGCGTTCAGTTTCTCCTCGCCCATCCTTTGGCGCCAGCGCGTCATCGACGAACGGTCGAACGGCAGGTCGTGACGGAAGAACCCCTCGCCGCAGAACAGTTGGTAATAGGGATTCTCTACCCAGCGTTCGCACAATGCCTCATCAGACAGGTCGTGCATCGATTTGAGAATGGCAAGCCCCCGCCATCAACCGGGTGGGCAGCGGCGAATGGCCGGGGGCATCCGTATAGACCTCCCCGCAGCGCTCTTCCAAAAACCGCCAGTCGATCGCCCGACGGAGCCGAGCCAGCGCATGTTTCATATCGACGATCTGATCGAGCCGTGCCCGGAAAAGATCATTCTGCCCGCTGTCTCACCACTCCTTCGGAAGCATCCCAACGCTCCATGAAACCACCGTCCGAACAGAGAGAATCACGTTTTTCCCGGGAGCGCAATTTGCAAGTTTCTCCGAAAGCAAAGCTCACAAACTTGCAAAAACCAATACTTCGGAACGTCCCAGAAGACCGCCAGGTCAATGCGTTACGCATTCTCACAGGCGACGCAGGCCGGGATCAGCGCGTTGTGGCAAGGCATCCGCGCGGCCGACGCCGGGATCAGCGCTGCAGGATGGCGATCGCCTGCTCGTAGACCGCCCGGCTTCCGGCGGCTATGATCGAGCCGCCATTCTCAGGCCGCCCCCCGTCCCAGGTGGTGATGATGCCGCCCGCCCCCTCGATGACGGGAATGATCCCGCCGACATCATAGGGCTTCAGGCTGTTCTCGATGACGAGATCGATATGGCCGGCGGCAAGCAGCGCATAGGCGTAGCAGTCGCAGCCGTAGCGGAAGAGCCGCACCTGGCTCTCGATCTCGCGGTATTTCTCCATCTCCTCGCCGGCAAAGAGATGCGGCGAGGTGGTGAACAGGATGGCATTCGAAAGCGCATCGCATTGGCGCGTCTTAAGCCACCGTTCCCCCTCCGGTCCGGTATAGATCGAGCCGTTCTGGTCGGCGAAATAGCGCTCGCCGGTAAAGGGCTGCTCGATCATGCCCATGATCGCCCGGCCCTGTTTCTGCAGGCCGATCAGCGTCCCCCACACCGGCACGCCGGAGATGAAGGCGCGCGTACCGTCGATCGGATCGATCACCCAGACATATTCGCGGTCGAGCCCGACATTGCCGTGTTCCTCGCCGAGAATGCCGTGGCCGGGGAAATTCTCCTCGATCAGCGCCCGGATGGCGAGTTCGGCTGCCCGGTCGCCCTCCGTCACCGGATCGAAACCGGAGGAAAGCTTGTTCGTGACATCGAGACCGGAGCGGAAGCGCGGCAGCGTCTCGGCTCGGGCGGCCTCCGCCAGGCGGTTGAAGAACGAACGGTCAGGAAGCATGATTTATCCGTTTGGCTGGCGGGAATGGTGCTTTTCATAGCGAAAAGCAACGGGAATGCAAACGCAGCAAGCAATTCCAGCGACGCTGCCCAAAGATGTCGCAGCGCAATATATTGCTTGACATTTGTGCAATGCAATAGTAGCGTCCTTCGTACAGTCTTCTGACTGTAAATACCCTCCTTGGGTGTTTCCTCCCTAGACTTAGGCCGCCTCACGGCGGTCTTTTTTTGGCCGGGAAGACGGCGGCCAGGGGTCAGGGAAATCGAAAAAGAGATTTATTCGGCTGCCAGCGCCCGATCGCCGGCGAATTTCTCGACGTAATCCGCCATCTGCTGCATGAAGGCGGTGACGGCATCGGCCACTGCGGCAAAATCCTCGCGTTTCTCCAGCGTCACTTCATCGACATAGATCGCCCGGTTCACCTCGATCTGCAGCGCATGCAGGCCGCGCGAAGGCCGGCCGTAATGCTCGGTGATGAAGCCGCCGGCATAGGGCTTGTTGCGGATCGCCGCGAAGCCCATTTCCTCGAGGATAGCGATGGCCGCGCGAGACAGTTCGGCCGAGGCGCTGGTGCCGTAGCGATCGCCGATGATGAAATCGGGCCGCGCGGTACAGCCGGCGACGCGCACATTGCCGGGCATCGAGTGGCAGTCGATCAGCACGCCGAAGCCGAACTGCACATGCGTTCGCGCGATCAGCCGGCGCAGCGTCGCATGATAGGGCTTGTAGACCGCTTCGACCCGATCGAGCCCCTCCTGCACCGGCAGGCGTCGCGCATAGATCTCCATGTTCTCGGCGACGATGCGCGGAATGGTGCCGAGCCCGCCGGCGACCCTCAGCGAATTGACATTGGCATAGGGCGGCAGCAGCCCGTCGAACATGCGCGGATCGAGCTCGTAGGGCTCGCGATTGACGTCGAGATAGGCGCGCGGAAAGTTGGCTGCCAAGAGCGGCGCACCGAGTGCGACCGCCGAGCCGAAGAGCTCATCGACGTAATGATCCTCGGAACGGCGGATGGCGATGCCCTCGAGCCTGGACTGGGCAATAAATTCCGGTGGATAAATGCGGCCGCTATGGGGAGAATTATAGACGAAGGGAATGGTCTGCGACACGGGCTCATGAACCTCAAAAAGCTCGTATTCGCGTATTTCCGGCACTTTCGGCCCTCTTTACCATGTCATGAACTGACTGCTTTGCCCATGTTGCCAGTTGCCCGGCCTCAAGTCCATACTATGTAGAAGGGATGGCGGTCGCGCACAGGCAATTCACCGGTTGTTTACCGGGCAAAGACTAGTGTAAACGGCGGGCAAGCCCACCCAAAACCTATTGATCAGCGGTCTGGATTGATGACTCAGAAGATACTTCTCGCCGAAGACGACAACGACATGCGCCGCTTCCTGGTGAAAGCGCTCGAAAAGGCCGGTTACAAGGTCCTTTCTTATGACAATGGCGCCAGCGCCTATGACCGGCTGCGCGAGGAACCGTTTTCCCTGCTGCTGACCGACATCGTCATGCCCGAGATGGACGGCATCGAGCTGGCGCGCCGCGCCACCGAACTCGACCCCGACCTGAAGGTGATGTTCATCACCGGTTTCGCCGCCGTGGCGCTGAACCCTGATTCGAAGGCGCCGAAGGATGCCAAGGTCCTTTCCAAGCCTTTCCACCTGCGTGATCTCGTCGACGAGGTCAACAAAATGCTTGCCGCGTAAGGCTTGCCGGCCGGATGTCACAAAACTGAAAAAAGCCTATTGACGGCTCCGAAGGTTTTGTGATCTATGCGCCGCCATCGGATGGGCGTGTAGCTCAGCGGGAGAGCACTACGTTGACATCGTAGGGGTCACAGGTTCGATCCCTGTCACGCCCACCATCCGATCTCCTTGACCCGCAAGGAGAATTTGCCGAGAGGCTGATCGATGATATCTCGTCTTTCATAGCCTTGCCCATTTATCGCCCACGAAACCGCGATTTTGCGGCTTCCTTGCTGCCGGTTGAGTGGTGTCCGTAAGTGTCTCTGATCACCTTCTCCGAGGTGCCCAGGAAGCCGGCGACATCCCAGATCGTTTCACCCGCATTCAGTAGCCAGGTCGCGCATGTGTGCCGCAAAACATGGGGCACGACATCCCGGCCGAGGCCAGCACGATCGCGAGCATTGTTGAAGCCCGTCTTCATCTTGGCGATCATTTCGCCGTTGTATTCGATCGGACCCGAGATCGACTGCTTGCGCCAGATGTGAAGATGATTGAGCAGCCGGAGCGGGATACGCAGCGGCGGGCGGCGCTTGTTTGTCTCCGCTTCACCATCGGCTTTGCGGTAAAGAATTTCGTCGTCGAGGTCGATCCAGCCGCCGGCGCTGTTCGTTCGCTGCCAACGAAGCTTCAACGTCGCATCGTGCCGCGTGCCTGTGTAGAGGCAGATGAGGATAAAGCGCGCCACGTGATATTGCGGCCGGTGCATCCGGCACCATCCGCCTGGCTGGCGTGTGACAACATCGCAATAGGCCGGTACATATCCCAGCGCACCGCCGATGAGCCGGGCGACTTCGGTGCGCGAAAGATAACGGACCCGCGCCGGCGCCTTCTTCCCGAGGTTCAGCTTGACGGGATAGAGCAGTTTTTTCTCGTCGTAGGCAAAATTTAATGCCGACTGAAGCGTCTCCAGCTCCCGCCGCGCGGTCGACTCTTGCACCGGCCTGGGACCAATTTGTCCGGACTGGCGAAGTTTGCGATAGTCGCGACACGCCTTCGCGTCGACCTCTGAAACCATCTTGCCGCCGAAGAATGGGTTGAGCCGCAGCATATGATACCCGATCAACTTGGGATTTTTCGTGGAATCAGCGTGCTCCTCGACGTAGTAGAGCATGACATCCGCCACGGCTACGGTCTCTGGCTCGCCCTTCCGGAAGTCCGGCTTGTGCCGCCTTGCGAGGTATTGCTCGAGCGCCCGGTCAGCGCCAGCGACATCCTCTGCAGGGCATCCTGTGCTGACTTCGTTTGATCCGTCGAGGATGACCCAGACGGCCGGCCGGCCGGCGCGTTCGCGGAGGTACTTGCGGACCCCGAGTGATTTTCGCGGCATTCGTCCCTCATCCGCTTGATATAGTTCAACGTGGTGTAGACCTTCCCGGCGATGCGCTCGAACGCCAGGCGGCCGCGCTCTATTTCCCGTTTGAGGCCATGCTCGGTCATCGAGCCATCTGGAAACGCCAGCTCGGCAGCGACCTTCAAACGGAGAGGCGCGTCATCGTCGACGCGCCCGATTTCAGCGGAGAGTTTCATTTGGGAGGTTTCCTTTCATCCGCCAGGCGCAGCGCATCGAACTCAGGCAACGCATCTTCGATCTCGGATACGATATCGCTCAACAGGCGCGAAGAAGCGTCTGTGATCCGCGACAACCGGTGGAGCTCGTCGGGATCTTGAGCGCCAGACTCCGCCAGGCGCTCGAGCTGACCAGAAAGGATTGTCAATATCGCCTGGACTTCCAAGCTGATATTGATCGCCTCTCTCAGAGGATCGTGCGGCGCCGTCATGTTGCACCGCCTTCCAGCTTCCGGAGGATGGTGGCGGGGGCGATCATCTCCCGCGGGGCAATCCGTTTGCCGTCCCAGATGAAGGAGCCCCAGAGTGTGAACTGCTTGTTGTACTTGGATTGCACACGCTCGATCCAGTAGACACCCGCCGCATAATAGTGACCGTTCGCCTCGACCTCATAGAGGCCGTCGCCGTCAAAGACATTGCGCGGCGGTTTTTTGACACTGACGAAAACGGTGGAGCCACCATCGGCATGCAACATCCGAATCCCATCCACGATCGGGAAATCCGGATGCATCCGCGCAAGGATGTTCTTCAGCTGGCCGATGCAGGCCTCGGCCTGCTGCTCGAGGGTCAGCGTCACCTGGGGGATGTCCCCAGGTGACGCTTCAGCCGCGGCCGGCAATGCGGCGGCGATGCCGGCGGCGGCGAACTGGAAGAGGTCCCGGCGGGAAACGCTTGCGCCCCGGCCGTCACCTGATGTATATTCGTCCTGCATTTAAGATCCTTTCTTATGCAAGAAAAAGCCGAAGCGGAGTTTCCTAGGCCCGCGCTTCGGCTTTTTTCGTTTCTGGGTTTTCGTCGAAGATCCTGCTTAACTGAAACACAATCTCGGAATTCATCGACCGTCCGTTCCGCTGAGCGGAAGTTTTGATCTGGGCTCTAAGATCGCTCGGCAACCGAAGAGGATATTGCTCTGAAGTGCGGCTCTGCTGTATCACCGAACCCTCCCATGGATAATATCACGGTGAATGTGATATCACGGTGAAGCGATTGACGTCAATGCCGTCGTATCACAGTGATACGGAAAACTTTGGGGAAAACCATGGCAGAGAGCAGACCCGGCCGAGGCGCAGATCAATTCATCCTTCGTTTTCCCGATGGGATGCGTGACAGGATTCGAGCCGCCGCAGAGGTTAGCGGGCGATCGATGAACTCGGAGATCGTCCAGCGCCTGGCGTCGTCTTTCGAGGCCGCCGATACACTCAGGCTGGACTTGCCTGGGGACCTCTGGAACGCCCTAATGGCGGACGCGGCAATGAACGATCGCCAAATGGACGAGCGCGCAATTCAGATATTGATGGCGGCCTATGACGAAACGTCGGAATACACGACAACGCTGAGCAAGGTGTTGGCGACGACTGAGGAAAACACGAACCTCTCCGAACGCCTCGAGCAGTTGAGACAACAGCAGGATGTCGACTTTCTGCTGTACTACAGCAAGGTTGTCCAGCTCGGCCAGTTCGCAAAGTCTATTCTAAATGTGGACAACATCCCGGCCGAGATCCGGGAGACTGCGCGCCAGCTTGGCGACCTCGCCGGCGCGGAAGTGACGACGCTGAGGCAGCGACATGAAGAGGCCCTCTTCAAGGAAAAGCGGGCTGGTCACTCGCGAGATTTGGACCGGGAAACCGCAGGGCGGCTGCGCGATGAGGAACTCAAATTGAGCGGCCAGAAGAACCTGGAGAAGGTGCGAGAGCGGGCAAAGCAACGGCGCGAAGCGGTGTATGCGAGAGCCGAGAAATCCAAACCCAAGAGTGCATAGGTCGGGCACAGTAAGGGAGGTAACAGGTGACGGAAGAGCGCTCTTCGTTTAGTTTTCCAACATACGCTTCGGCAGTCGAAAGGATGGGTACAAAGAGCATTCTTTCCCCGTTGCTGTGGATAGCGGTTCCATCCTTCGCTTTCACTATCATCGGCGCATATCTCATGCCTGACATGCGGACTTTGCTTGTGTATTCGGCAATTGGCCTCCTGGTCTATGTCCTTCTCGCTTACATGTATTTTGCGCTCCGAGAACCCGATCGCCTTCAGTCGGAAGAGTTCAGGATCGATTCACGTCGGATTGAGCTACTAGGCCAGCAAGGCAGCGATATTCCGGTTTTAGATCTGCAAGCGGAGCAAGTGAAAAACACTTATCTACCGGAAAATACGGAGGAAAAAGCCCATGGAGGTTAAAGCCTACATTCTGACCTTCTTCGCTCCCGGCCTAGAAATTTCGAGAGTGAATGGAGCGATCCTTAACAGCCCTTATTTGCTCAAGTATTGGAACTATCTTCCAGGCGTCTACTGCCTGACGAGCGCTCACCCGATCGGCGAGCTTCGTGCGCATTTCGAGCCGCTCTTTGGCTACTCAAATTTCCTGATCGCAGAAATCAACCCGTTCAATATCGACGGCCGCCTTTCTAGTTCGGAGGCCTGGAAATGGTTTTACACCGCGTTTGAACCAGTCGGGCCACCACAGCAGGCTTTACCCGGTAGCGAAGCGAACCGGCTGATAGTCGAGGCCTTGAGGAAAAAGTAGGCGTTAGTTTCGGGTCCGCTCGTCTCGCCGAAAAGCGTTTCAGCCGAGAACGCTTTCTGCAAATTTCCAAAGCGCGGACATTTGCGGCGGTTTTCCGCCTGAAACCGTTTTCGTCATCAACGGTTTTCGGGCGACGAAAAAAGGTATGAGACGAAAACCTTTTTTGCGTCTCGACGCTAATTTCCTAATTTAGCCCTGAGAGCCGCGCGGGCGCTCCCGGCGCCTCCGGCGCGAGGCCGAACATGTAAACGATGATTGCGCTTTGCTCCAGCATCGTGAGCCGCGAAGCAGCCTCCTCCTCTACAGGGTCGCCGGCACGTCCAAGGCCGGCCGCGATAAGGGCATTCAGAGCCGGTTCGGAGCTGTCGAGCAGCTGGTCGGTCGAAATGGTTTCATCCAGGAAGCACATGAAATCTGGAAAGCGGCGGACCAGCGCCATCGCCAGTTGAGGTGACAAGGGTCTGACCTCGAGCTTCACGCCTCGCAATCGGATTCTCTTCCTTCCGTTGCGCCACTCCTTGAGTATCTTCAGATCGAGGTTTTTTAACGTAAGGTCGAGCGCCGCCCCGATAATCTCAGCCTGTTCATCCCGCGTCAGCCGGTCAACCGCGGCCTCCTGCGCCGGATCGCCGCCATGGCCGAGGCAGGTCGCGACCAGGGCGTGTCGCGATGCCGGCGAGGTCGAAACAAGCGGCATTCCCGGCACCTCTTCCCGCCCCAAGACCTTCACCAGATCCAGGTGAGGGAAACGCCGCCCCAGCCGTTTTGAATCGGCGATCGTCAACGCCCGGGCCGTCAGCTCGGCGCCGCGGATATAGAACGGATGCGTGAGCTTGCTCAATTTCGAAAGGGTCATTGCAGATCAGCCCCGCTATGCCCAGCTCGGCTTCTTGCCGGCACTGCGCAGGCCCTGTCGGGCCACATGCTTCGCCAGGCGGTCGGCGACATCCTCAGGCGCCATCAGTTGGTAGGTCTGGTTCGCAATCGTGAGGTTTATCGGCCGCCCGCCAGATGCTGCCACGGCCCCGCCCTCGGCAAAGGCCGGCACCAGTTGCGGCATACTCATTCCGCTGGTCAGCCCGGAGACGAACCCGCCACCTGCAAGCTTCAGGCCATCGAACAAGTCGGGCGGCAGCCGCATGCCGTTGAGCAATGCAAAGAGCCTGGAGCCGTATCTCCGCACCGCGCGCGCCCGGACCACGAACTCTCCGACGGACAACCGGGCCGGTATCGAGTCACTGGTCGACGTGCCGGGACCACTCACGCGGCCGCCGCTCGCAAATCGCCCGACAAAGCCGCCAGTCGCCAGTCCATTGCCGGCATTCGACGACGCTGCCTTCGCCCTAGTGGCTGCCGCCTCCGCCCGCGCCGCCAAGGATTCCAGCGTCGCAACGGCGCTCTGCAGCTGCGCCACCGTCGAGCGCACCGAGGCCAGCATCGCGTCGAACTGAGAGCGGACGGCCGAGGTCATGCGCTCCAAGATCTCGGCAATCTTCGTCGCCAGATTTTCGAACGGCGAAACCAGAGAATCGCCGAGCGCGGCGCCACCCTCGGCCGCCGCCGTTTGGACAGTCTGCAGCGCCGTGGTGACGGACACTGGCACGGCGACGAGAGCCGCCGCGATCCGGTCGCGCGCCTCTTCGAAGGGCTTGGCCAGCGTATCGGCAATGCCGCCCGTCGGCTGCGCCTGTTGCTGACCGGCGCCATCGGTGCCGCCGGCGCCGCCCTGGCCCTGCTGGACGCCGCCCGAGATCGCCCCCGACACCGCCTGCGGCACTCTGGAAACCTCGGCAATCACGCCGTCGGCCGCCGCTTTCGCCGCAGCAGGAACATCCGACAGCCCCTGCGTCATCGCATCGGCGACGGTCGGCTGGCCCTTCAGCTCGTCGGGCACATGGATGATCAGGTTCGAAACGTCATCATTGACCTTGGCGACGTTCTCGCCGGCCTTCGCGGCACTCTCCGAAACGCCGTCGAGCGACTGCTTGCTGGCATCGGCCGCCTTGGCGACGCCGTCGACCAGGTCGAATGTCTGCTGCACCGGCTTGCCGCCGTCCGAGGAATGAACGGTGATCGTCTTGCCGAGCGCCTCGACCTTCTTCGTCGTCTCGGCCACTTTCTGGCCGGCATCGGCAGTGGCATCGGCAACGACTTTCTGCTGGCCGGCAAAATACTTGGCCCGGAACGCCGCGTCGGTCATCCTGCCTTCGAGCAGCGCGATCGTGTCACTGTCCTTGCGAACCGAGGCGCTCAGTTTTGCGGCGCCGTCGGTGGCCTGCAGCATCTGCCCAGCCAACTTACTCAAGCGCGGGTCGGCAGCACCGAGACGGCTGATACCTTTCTGGAAATCCTCAACCGAAATCGCGCCGGCCTGAAACTGGCGCACCAGGTCGAACATAGGGTCGGCAAGCCGATTGATCAGGCCATCAAAATTTTTGAGACCAGCGCCCGCTTCCTTGAGCACACCCGCGAGAGCCTTCGCCGACTTGTCGAGAGACTCACGCGCTTCCAGCAGCAGTCGGTCCCGCACCTCCTGCGTCATCTTGGCGACCTCAAGGCCGGCCTGTCGGTAGGCCTCCTCAACGCGGGCGACGACGCCTTCATGCTGTTGCATCGCCGCCGTCGCGGCATCGGTCCGCGTCGCCCAGAGCGCGATGCCGGCGGCGACCGCCGTGGCCGCCGCCAGGATCGGATTGCGCATCAGGAGCAGCAGCGCGTCCTTCGCCAGAATGATCGCGGTGTAAAGCACACGGAAGGCGCCGGTTGCCTGGCCCACAGCCAGCGCGATCGCCAGCATCGTGCCGTCGATGTTGATGCCGGTGAAACTTCGCATCGCATCGGCCGCCGTGTCGAGCACCTTCTTGAAGGCCTGCATGGCAGGCACGAAGATATCGGTGATCGCGGCCTTGGCCGATTTGCCGAAGTTAACGACCGCATCGCGCCATTCGAGGATCCAGATGTTCCTGACCGCCTTGTCGTCGCCGGCAAGCGCCGAGATGAAATCCTGGACGATCGGCAGTGCCGTATCGGCAAGGCTGCGGGCAAAGCCGAGGATCGCGTCGCGGTTTGCGATCAGCACGTCGCGCAGCCGCGCCGCCGCGGCGGTGATCGTCGGTGCGAACAGCAGGCCGAGCTGGTTGCTGATCCCCTGGCTGGCGCGGGAAACCTCAGACAGCGTGTCGCCCATGGCGTCGCCGATTTCCTTCTGCGCGTCGCTAAAGACGATGCCGAGCTTTTCGGCCTGCACCCCCGTGTCGATCAGCCCCTGCTTGCCAGAGTTGAGGAAGGGTATCAGCGATGCACCGGACTTGCCGAACAGATCGATCGCCAGCGCTGACTTCCTGGCGCCGTCCGGCAGCTTCGCGAACGCGCCGGCGAGATCCTGCACGATCGCCTCGGTCGGCCGCAGCCGCCCCTGCGCATCTTTGATCGATACGCCGAGCGAGGAGAACTTGGCCTGCGCATCCTTGCCGCCGGCCGCTGCTTCTATAAGCGCCTTGTTGAGCTTCGACATCGCCGCGCCGAACGCCTCGGCCGCCACATCGTTTTGCTCGGCGGCGAAGGCGAGGCGGCCATAGGCGTCGATCTGCAAACCGGCCGCCTGGGCTGCCTTGCCGGCAGCGTCGGCAGCATCGGCGCCGCTCTTGGCGATGTTGGTGAGGCCGGCGGCCGCGGCTGTCGTCACCGTCGCAACCCCGGCAAAGGCGAGCGCCAGGCGCCGCCCCGCAGCCTGCAGGCTATTGCCGAAGGCATTGAGGCTTTGCCCGAACTTGGCGAAATCCGCCTGGGCGGCCGCCTTGCTGATCCTGTCGAACGCCTTTTCGCCGGCATCGCCGAGCTGCTTGAGCTGCGCCTTGACTTCCTTGCCGCCGTCGAGGGAGATGCGCTGTTTGATCGTCTTACGTGCCATTGATCAATCCACCTTGAATTAGCGTTAAAACCGGAGGGGCAGGTTTCAGGACGAAATGAAACGAGAAGGCCAGCCCACCGAGATGATCCCCAAATATCGAGTGGCCGCCCGATCGCTCTGAGGGCACATCCTGAAACTGGCCGCCTTGGCCATCTTTCGTCAGCGCCTTCAACTGAGCGTCGGTCTCGATCGCGTTGATCACCCCCGCCCTGACCTGGTTGACATCCGCCCAGTTCGCGACGACTGCATAGGCTTTTGGTGTCATGGTCACGACACCTGGCGTGGTCGAAATCAGATCGCTGCCGGCAACCAGCTCGTCGTCGGTAGCGACGAACCATTCCTTGGTCACGACAAACCATTCCTCGACGCCTTCGACCGCGGCGCCGACCGCCACCAGGCGAGCGAGAATCTGTTCGCGTCTGTCGATCATTGGTAATTAACCCCGCTTCACCAGAATGTGGGGCTTCTGACTTGGGCCGCCGTTTTGCCGCCGGCAGCCTTGAGGGATTTCAGGCGGGCAACCGTCTCGTCGAGTGTCGCCACGCGGTCGGCCATGCCGAGCTGGACAGCCTTCTTTGCTCCGTACATGCGGCCGCCGCCGAAATGCTTTCCGCCTTTTTCAGGATCTGCCCGAACGACGTTCGGCGACACCCCCCGCCCGCGCGCGACATCGGCGACGAACATGCTGTAACCATCCTTCACACGCTCCTGCAGCGCACCTCGCGCCTCATCGGAGAGCGGCTCAAACGGGTTGCCCTCAGTCTTGCGTGGTCCTTCCTTGACGAAGGTTATCCGTACGCCTTCCTTTTCGGCGGCCGCCGACACATCTTGGTGGACCATGTAGACGCCGATCGAGCCGACCTCGCCCGACGGCGTGACGACGATCTCATCACAACCGCAAGCAATCCAGTAGGCGGCCGAGGCGGCGTAGGTATTGGCCACCGCGACAATCGGTCGACCATTGCGCCGCGCCTTGCGGATCATCGCGACTGTTTCCGGCACGAAATCGAGGTTCCCTCCCGGCGAGTCGATGTTGAGGATGATGCCCGCGTTGTTCGGCCGCGCGGCCGCAGCCTGGAAGTCTCTTTGAAACCGCTCGAGCGAGACGGTCTGTTGCGAAACGTCGTCAAGCGCCGTCGCGCGCTGGCAGATGATCCCAAACAGGTTGAGGACATCGACGGGTCCCGGTGCGGCGCCCTGTGACGATCGCGGCGCGGCACTTTCGCGGTACGCCTCCGCACGCGGGCCGAACGCCGCGCGTAGCTCCAGCATTCCGACGATCTCCTCGGCCTTGCGAGGTTCGATAAACCAAGCCTGGGAGGCGAAGGCGCGCAGCACGCGCCGGATCTCATGTGTCATGACTTTCGTTCCTTTTCGTCCTTAGTGGTTTTCCGAGGTGCCCGCGTGCGCATCGAAGAGGTCAGACTTTTCCGCGACTCCTTCTCGCATCGGCCGCTCCCGCCAAAAGCGGTCGATCGCGTTGCGTACGTCGGAAACAACGTCGTCACAGGTGTCCAACAGGTCATCTACTATCTTCGGGTGCTCGGCGAGCGCGCTGCGCCGCTCGATGATATCCGGTGCGGCGTTCATCCGGTCGCGAATGATGCCGAAGACGACTTCGAAGGTCTCCTGCACATCATCACGGCGCATCAGCTGGTTGCGATCCCGCTGGAAGCGCTCCTGCTCAATTTGCGCCGCAATGATTTCGCGGCGCGTCTTCGGATCGAGCGCTTCGATCGTCTCGCCGGCCGAACCGCCAACCAGCGCCAGGCGCATCGCTGCCTGCGCCCGCTTCACCTTCTCGGAGCGAAGATCCTCGTCCGCCTTCTGCGCCTGGCGCCAAGCAAAGCACGCCGAGAGCTGCAGCTCGTATGCCTTGCCGTTGCCGCCCTCTTGGACCATAGGCATGCCTTTCGACAGCCAGGATGTAACAGTGTTGAGCGACGTTTCGAGCGTTTCCGCCAGTTCTTCGCGTGACAGGACGCAATCCTCGACGCCCTCGGGCAATGGATAGCGTTTGCACAGCGCCTCAATCTCGTTTTCGGTCATCATCGCTTTCCCGCTTTCAAAACAACAACAACAAGGACATCAATCACCCATCTCACGCCCTTCGCAGCCCAATCGCCTGCGCTGCCGCCTTACCCGCTTTGCGCTATCGCCTGGGGAGGACCCGCTTGTCCGGGAGACCAGACCGACAGTTGACCGAAGGCGGCGGCGCCTCGAAGAACCGCCGCCCTCGTCTCAATTGGCTCACTCGAAAGGAGGCATGAGCGCCAATTGCCGGTGTTGTTTTGGCCACGTCACCGCCGGCTGGACGTGTGGGGAGGGAAACAGGGAAACCTCCCCACCATGAACCTCAATCTTCGTGCGGATCCGGCCCTTCGACGCCGAGAAAGGCGCGTGGGTCGATGTCTGCGCGATGTTCGATTGCCCCGCCAGACGCGTCCACCAGCGCAGCCTCGATGCGCTGGTTTGCGAGAATGCGGGCGTCGATATCCTTGAGCTTCGCCACTCGCTCTTCAGTCGAGAGCGCGTGTGCGTCTTCGGAAAATTCGGTGAGCTCCGCTTCGAGCGCCTTCAGGAGTTGGTCCTTAAACATCCAGGCAATCAACGGCAGGTGCGGCGCATCGACAGCGCGCGTGAAGCCTATGTCGCCGGGAAGCCGCACACCGATGCCTGCGCCGCGCGTGATCGTCTCGTAATTCGGCCAGATAATCCCTGCAGTCGGCCCATGGTCGATGAGCTGCAGGACATTCGGCCTTCCAAGGCGCGCCAGCTCCTCGACTTCGGCTTTCATACGCGGGAAAATTTCGCTCGATGGGAAAGCGGCAGACAGGATCTCATGACGGTCCGCGCGCAGCGTGGCCCCTTCGTTACGGAACTTCTCGATTTCCGCCGGCAGGCGATCGACAGCGGGAAATTTGATTGCTGGCTTTGCCGCAGGCTTGAGTGCGCCAGCCGCCACTGCCTCCTTCTCCTCCGTCTCCACCGGAGCCCATGGCCTCGCTCGCCGCGCGCCGTGTTTCTGAATGTACTTTTCGACTTTGTTCAGGAGCGCCTTTGGCCCGTGATAACGCTCTCCGGCAGCTTCTGTTTTTGCGATGCTGTCGCGATGTTTCTTCGCTTTTTCGTCAAAGGCCCCCTTGCGACTTTTGTAGACGGGGCTGTCTTCCTCATAGATAAAGGCCTGGCCATAGCGCATCGCCACCGAAGGATCGGTAATTATCTGAAACTGCAACTTAGCGTCGGAATGTTCCTTGCCTGCCTCAAACATCTTGTCTGACAAACGGGTATAATCCGCGTGCAGAGCATCGACATGCTCCCGCAGCGCATCGAGCTTGTTGCGCACGTCGGCGGATAGCGCCTCATCCTCTACATAGGATTTCGGGCCTGCGTGGTATTCGCCGTCGGAGGTCGGCATGCCAGTGGATAGCACCTCGCCGTCGATGATGGTTGCCATGGTGGAGAAATCCCTTTCTAGGTGTCGTTGGAAAAATCATCCGAGATCTGCTGGCTGGTTGAAAGGCCACCTCCACCAGCCAGCAGATCTCGTATTCTGGCGGCGCTAAGCGGCCTATCTATCGCTTTGAGAATTAACCAGAATTTCGCCTTAAGCCCCTGTGGAAAAGGGTTGGTCTCCGCGTTTCTGAAACGGCGCCAGTCCACGCCTGAGTGGAACCGATCGAGCCCTTTCGCGATTTCCCTGGCAGCCTCCCGAGTCGGCCGATCTGCAAAGAATTCTGCCTCAATTTCACAGATCAACCTGTCGCGCTCGGCCCGCGCCAGGTCCGACCGCCAGCTCCGCCAGCCCCGCCCCTCGCTGAGCGCCGCATCAAGGCTGTCCTCGTCGCCGTCGAGCACGCGCTGCACGGCAGCGCCGATCCGCGCCGCCGCCTCGTCGCCAGGCTGCGCGGCCAGTATCCGGGAAAGCTCCTGCAGGGGATGATAGGGCGCCGTCGTCATATTAGGCCCTCAGTGCATCGATGCAGCATGATCGTTGCTTCCCTCAAGGCGATGCAGGATCATCAGCCTCCGGAGTTCACGAAGACCCGCTCCAGCGAACGCAATCTCAGCGCGGATGACTTGGCGCATGCCGCGGCTGCGCTCGCCGAGTTCCGAGGCGAACGCCCAGACGGCGGCAGCATCGTCGCCGTTTAACCGCCTGATGCTTTCCCAGATCGCGGCGGAGGCCGCGTGCCAGTTGGTTCGCCTCTCTTCAACCGGGGCGTGAGTTTCGGTCTCAATCGATTGGTGTTTTCGATCGCTTTCCGCCTTCTCCTTCCTCCCAAGCAAATCTGCACCAGAGACACACTCAACGGCATCGGAGAGAGATATGGGTTCTTCAAATGGGTTTATAATATTAGTTTCCCGGACATTTCTGTCCGGTTCTACCGGACATTTTTGCCCGGTAGCTTGGACAGAAATGTCCGGTTCATCATCGTCGTAACCGGACATATTTGTCCGGTCGCCTTTCCAGCATTTCTCAGGTCCGGAACCCGACGCCATACGCCGGTCCCAATCCGTGACGATCTCCCGAAAGTTGTCCCATTGAGGAATATAGCTGGCTCGGCCGGACATGCCGCCGTGGCTCTTCTTGACGAAAAGGCCACACCGTTCACTGCAGATTGCATTGGTTGCCCGGCGGACGGATCTTTCATCGATCGACAACATCCGCGCGAGCCGATCAATGCCTGGATCACAGCGACCATCGCGTTTGCTGTAGTGGCTGAGAATCGCCGCGGCGACAAGGCGTTCCGTGTTATTCAAGCCGTTGGCGATGCAGAGCGCCTTGTAGGCAATGGCGATATCGTTCTTCTCTCGGACATCGCTCATTCGCCGCCCCTCGCATATCGGATGCCGTGAGCGCGTTTGCTGGCGGCGACGGCATCGTGGATAGTGAGGTTGAACCGAGCCTTCAGCGCGACCAGCGGGTTTCCTTGGATGGAGTCAAAATTTAAGCTCAACCAGAGCGCAGCTTCGTTTACGGCGCCGTCGGCGTGGCCCAAACTATGCCCAAGCTTCCCCTCTTCAAGCGGGGTTTTTGCTTGATTTTCGGGGGGCGTCGGTGCATCACAATCCCGTAATTCCGGGATAGCTACCGTGTTGACATCGTAGGGGTCACAGGTTCAATCCCTGTCACGCCCACCATCCGATCCCCCTGACATCGTTGAGAGATCCCCGACCTGGGGATTTTCGTTTGCCGAGACGGGCAGGCGCCCGAATCCGCTCCTTGGCAGCGCAAGGGGCTTGCGCGTGATTGGCTCAGACCAGACCGGGTCGGACTTCAAGCGGCTGCAGGATGACCATCCACGTGGGAGACAGGGGACGGATGACGCAACGGACGCGGACACGTAAAGCGATATCCATAATCCGCGGCCTCACCGTGGTTGGAGCTGGCCTCTTCGGTTTCGGCTATATGCAGTTTCATGTCGTGGAACCCATCAGCATCAAGATTTGGCTGATCCCGGTGACGATATTTGCGGCTGGGATAGCGATCCTCTGGGACGACTTCAAAAATCCCTAGCGAGGCTGTCCCCGTCTGAGCGTGTCGCGATCGTTCAGATTCGTTCCCTGCTCCAATCGATCGGCATGTCCAGGCAGCCCGGCTGTTTGCCTCCCTCCGACTCGCGCAGCAGATGGCAGTTATGGCATGCTCGTATATGAGGATGCACTCATTCGAGCATCAATTGCATCCCCGCCGCCGAGCGTTCAGCCCCTCGTTGCGCACCCGTCCGGAAGGGCCGTTTTGTGACGGACAGATGACGAGTTTGTGACAAAACGCGTGTTATTTCAGCAACATAGCTATGCCGGCCTGCTGTCATGATCGAGATCATTATTGCGGCGCAACATCCCCTGTGTAAGTTCCGCGGCGAGGCAGGCACCGAGCCAAAAAGGTGCCGCTTCGGTCACACGGGTTGAAGATCGTAGGGACTGCCGATGGCAACGGTCTTCATCCTCTTGCATCTGAACTGGAGGTTATTCCATGAACATCAAGAGCCTTCTTCTCGGCTCCGCTGCTGCTCTCGCAGCAGTTTCCGGCGCCCAGGCTGCTGACGCTATCGTTGCCGCCGAGCCGGAACCGGTTGAATACGTCCGCGTCTGCGACGCTTACGGCACCGGCTACTTCTACATCCCGGGCACCGAAACCTGCCTGAAGATCAACGGCTACATCCGTTTCCAGGTTGACGTTGCTCCGAACGCCAGCTCGATCGGCGCCGGCGGCGGCGGTTCTGTCGCCAACGATTCGGATTGGGACGCACGTACGCGCGGCCAGGTTCAGTTCACCGCCAAGAGCGACACCGAGTACGGTCCGCTGACCGGCGTCATCGTCATGCAGTTCAATGCTGACAACGCTTCGGCTCAGAAGGCCCAGCTCGACTCGGCTTACCTCGACATCGCCGGCTTCCGCGCCGGTCTGTTCTACAGCTGGTGGGACGACGGCCTCTCCGGCGAAACCGACGATATCGGTTCTCCGGTCACGCTGCATAACTCGCTGCGTTATCAGTACGAAACCGACGCCTTCTACGCCGGCATCAGCGTTGACGAGCTGGAAGACAGCCCGTTCTACAATGGCGAAACCGCCAACAACGTCGGCGTTGCCATCGGCCTCGGCGGCAAGGCTGGTGCATTCAGCTACCAGATCACTGCCGGTTACGACACCGACAACGAAGAAGGCGCCGTCCGTGCTATGGGTACGGTTGCTGTCGGTCCGGGCACGCTCGGCCTCGCCGTTGTCTACGCCAGCAACCCGAACGCCTACTACAACAAGGCTGAATGGGCGATCGCTGCCGAATACGCCATCAAGGCGACTGACAAGCTGAAGATCACCCCGGCTGTTCAGTACTACGACAACTACGGCATCACTGCCGGCGAGTTCAACGATGACGTCAACGCCTGGAAGGCCGGCGTAACGATCGACTACCAGATCGTTGACAACTTCTCCGCAAAGGTTTCGGTTCAGTACCTCGATCCGGACAATGCGACAGACGTGACCTCGGGCTACTTCCGCCTGCAGCGCTCGTTCTAATAAAAGGCTGCCGGCAATCAACCACAGCGTTCTTTGCGCATCTGCAAAGACGCGCGGCGCTGTGGGCCGGCGGCTGCAAATTCCTGATCTGACTTGACCTCCGATCGGGAAAGAATGGGCCTGGACTTCCCTGCCTGGGCCCATTCCCCTTGACCAGAAGTGCGTCCAATCCAGAAATACGGTCAAGACGGCAGGCGCTCGATGAGCGCCTTGCCACCGTCATGTCACATCGGTTCGTTGTCGATATCAGGCATGCCATCTGGGCCTTGTATCCCGTCAGTTCAACAAACCTTCCGCTCATCCGCCACCGATCGCCGATCCGGCCGTCGACGAAATCCCGGTGCCGTCGACAACAGAGCCAAATTCGGACACAGAACCATGCCATGGCGAACCGAGGCTGAGGCACTGATTCGCTTCGCCAGGATATGGGGCCATGACGTGGCGCCAGGACATGGGGTTTGAGATCGAAATGAAATTATCCGCGCTTGTTGCCGCCGCAATTTTTTCCACCGCCCTCGCCTTGCCGGCCTCGGCAGCGCCGGCTGCTCCTGCCGAGACGTTCCCCGGCGCGCCCGGCGTCATTACGCTTTCCGGCAAATGCGCCAAGCTTGTTGTCGCCAAGTTCGACGCCACCAAGGGCTGCAAGAACGAGCTTGCCAGCGTCACGCTGGCCAACGGCGTGGTGACCTTCATCTTCACTTCGGATGGCAAGGCGCTCGGCTTCCAGGGCGATGGCAGCGGCATCAAGCCCGCTTCCAACGGCAATGCCCGCCTGCCGCTCAGCCTCGTCACCACGGGTGTCGGCAACAAGATGACCGGGGAGGTCAAGGTCGCCGGCTTCTGCACCTTCGGCAATCCCTATTCCGGCAAGCCGATCGCGATCGAATGCACGGCCGAAAGCAAGGATTCCTCCTTTACCGGCAGCTTCCGCACCGGCGGCAAGCTCGTGAAAAAGGGCAAATAGCCACCGTCCCTCAGGCGCACCAGGCGCCGCCGGCAGCCCCCGGCTTGCGTGCCAGCCCCTCATTGATCAGCTGCGCGCCGAAAGAGCGCCCGTCACGCGAGACGACGCGCGGTGCGCCCGAGGGATCGGTCTTGCCCGCCGCATTCATGGTGAAGGGGCCGGCGTTCAGGAGCCCGAGCAGACGCGACTTGGCGGCAAAGGCCACCCGGCGCTCGCCGTCACAGCGCGCCTGGTCGACGACAGGGCTTGCCATGTCGGCGATGACGATCTTCTCGCCCTTGTACCAGAAGACGCCGCCGTCGCCGACGCAATTGATATGGGCGCCCTGCCCGCAATAGCCGAAGGCGACCGTCCCGGTTTCCGCAACGCCGGCAGGGGCCGGAGCCACCGCCTTGACCGACTGGATGGTCGGCGTCGGGATCGTCGCCGGTGGCAGCAGCTGCGACTGTGGCGCCGGCGGTGCGGTTTTCGGCGTGGGTGTGGCCAGCGCCACCTGCTTCGGCGGCACATCCTTCCTGACGGGAGGTTTCGGCTCCGCCGTTTCCCGCATGACCGGCGCCGATTGCCTTGCAAGCATCGGCTGGATCTTCTTCCAGTTGTCGTGGGCAAAGATGCCGCCGATTGCTGCAATGCCGATCACCGCCCAGGGCAATAATCCGCCGCCGCTGCTGCGCGCTTTGCTCTTTCCTCTCGCCGGCGCCTTGCGGCGGCCGCGTGTCGCTGTCTTGGCCATCTGTCCGATTCCCGTGAGGCCGCAATTATCGCCGCCCAATCCTTTCTGAAAGGTTGGCGCCGCAACAGGATGATGCCTGATCCCCGATCTTTGGTTCGACGGCATGCGATCGCCGGCCTGCGTCGAAAAAAGACGCGCGCCGCGGGAGAGCGACGACCGACGTCTTTGAGTGAAAAAAGCTGAACAAATTCCGCGCCCATACGTTAGCCAGCGAAAAATTCCGTATGTTCTGGGGAGAAATCCATGGATCTGATCATCGCCGACATAATACCGGCGTCGCGTATCCACTATCCCGTCATCTTCGCCCGCCTGCTCGGCGCCATCGTCTTCGGCGGGCTGATCGGCTTCGAGCGTGAGGCCCGCGACCGCCCGGCAGGCTTCCGCACCCATATTCTGATCAGTCTTGCCGCGGCCCTCTTCGCCATCATTTCGATCGAGGCCGTGCACATGCCGGGTTTTTCCGATGACGAGCAGGTGCGTATCGATCCGCTGCGCGTCATCGAAGCCGTAACCGCCGGCGTCGCCTTCCTTGCCGCCGGCATGATCGTCTTTGCAAGAGGCCGGGTGCACGGGCTGACGACGGGGGCCGGCATGTGGCTTTCCGGCGCGATCGGCCTCGCCATGGGCTTCGGTTATTGGCCGATCGCCTTCTTCACGACGCTGGCGGCCATCTGCGTGCTCTTCGCCTTCGGTAAGCTCGAACAACGGTTCGGCTACAATTCCGGACAGCGTATCGATCGGGATAAAGACCAATAAAAACGAAACGCCCGGCATCGTGCCGGGCGTCCGTATCGGCGTTAATCTCTGTTGCTCATTCGGAGCATGCGACCGAAGGATCGTTTCTTCCAGCCGCTGCCGTGCCGTCGATGGACGCGGCAAGCGGTTTCTGGGGTTTGCCGATATTGATGCGCTCGTCCGCCGCCTCACGGACCGCCTGCCATTCGTTTTCGTGCCTAATGAAAATCTCGCGGGGCACAAAGTTGATCATCATATGTTTCTCACCCTGTTTCGAATCTAGAGCGTCGGCGCGCCTCAAAGAGGCTTCCCGAATGCTGGTCATTTCTTGGTTTCTGTATTGCCTTTGATGTCGGGACCACCCTTGGAAAGATCGGCACCGCTAACGTGGGCCGGCACGTGAATGTCGTGATAGACGCCGGGCGTCAGCGTCAGGTCGACATGATGCGGCGGCAGCACCTGCGCCTTCTGCATGCGGTTCGGCTTTGCCCGCTTCATGCGGTCGGATGCCTCCGTGCGTTTGTCGGGAATATGGGTCGAAGTGTGCATCATCGGCCTCCTTTTTTAAGCTCAACCAGAGCCAAACGGGCAGGCACCGGGATGGTTCCCAAAAAAATCACCTGATCTCGAAGGGCGGCCGGCCTTGACTGGCTGGGGAAGTTCATTACCTAGGGCGTATCCCGCAGCCTTCCAGACATCGGCTGACGGGGAACTTTGGTGCCGGGCCCCTCTGGCGAGAGTTTTTAACGGCGCTCTCGTGATGTCGGTACCGCCTGCAGCTTAGCCGGCGGATTTTTCATCGATGAACAAGCTCACCATGCCTGACCCGCATGCCCGTGGCGGCGTGCCGCATCTTTCCGATCTAACCACCCTCGTCAACACGATTTGCGGCCGCGAGGTGCGGCCATGAACCAGCCCGCGACCCCATCCTCGCTCAGCTATTTCCGCTGGGCCTTCATCGTCACTGCCCTCGGCCTCGTTCTTGGCGCCGTGCTCGGTTGGCAGACCACAGGCACGATCGGCGGCATGGCAACCGTCTTCTTCATCTGCACCGTGCTTGCGGTGCTGGAGATTTCGCTGTCCTTCGACAATGCCATCGTCAATGCCAACAAGCTGAAGGAGATGACGCCGGTCTGGCAGAAGCGCTTCCTCACTTGGGGCATCATCATCGCCGTCTTCGGCATGCGCATCGTCTTCCCGCTGGCGATCGTCGCCATCGCGGCACAGATCGGCCCCTGGGACGCTCTGGTGCTTGCCGCCCGCGAGCCGGCCGAATATGCCCGCATCATGAACGATGCGCATCTGCCGATCGCAGCCTTCGGCGGCACCTTCCTGATGATGGTCGGCCTCAACTATTTCTTCGACCACAAGAAGGAAATCCACTGGCTTCCGGGCCTGGAAAGGGTGATGGCGCGTTCGGCCACCATCAAGGGCATCGAAATCGCCTTCGTACTGGCGCTGATGCTGGTTTTCTCCTGGCTGATCGGCGGCGAGGAAGCCACCGTGTTCGTCCATTGCGCCATCTACGGCCTGCTCACCTTCCTCGCGGTCGAAGTGGTCGGCGGACTGCTCGATGCCTCGCAAAAGACGATGAGCGCTGCCGCCAAGGGCGGTCTCGGCGCCTTCATCTATCTGGAGGTGCTGGATGCCAGCTTCTCCTTCGACGGCGTCATCGGCGCCTTTGCGCTGACACAGAACCTCTTCGTCATCGCCATCGGCCTCGGCATCGGCGCCATGTATGTGCGCTCGATGACGATCATGCTGGTGGAAAAGGGAACGCTTGCGGAATACCGCTATCTCGAGCATGGCGCCTTCTACGCCATCCTGATCCTCTCGGTGATCATGTATGCGCAGACCCTGGTGCACATCCCCGAGGTGATCACCGGCCTCGGCGGCGCGGCCTTGATCGGCCTGTCGCTCTGGTCGTCCATCCGCCACAACAAGCGTGAGCGGGTAGAAGATCAAGCCGCCGCACAGGAAGAGCTTCACGCCTGATGTTACAGGCCGCGGTGCTCGGCACTGCGGCACCCCTTCAGAAAAATAAAGCCCGCGACCATCCGGTTGCGGGCTAATTCATTCATGCATGCATGCATCGAAGATTTTAGCGGATGACCTGACCGAAAGATGCCGGGTCGATGCCGAGTTCCTTAAGGTCGCGGGCACGCGGGCGGCGGCCGGCTTCAACGGCGGCGCTGACGGCATTTGCGGCGCCGAGCGCAGCAAATGCGCGGCCAAGGAAACCGGTGTGGATTGAACTGCGGATAGCGGACATTGTCTTCTTCTCTCACTCTATGATTGACCACCCATAGGTGGGCACCCGAGCGCGCCGCAACAATGCACGTAAAATCACCGCAGCCATGCAAAAAGAAGAGGCCGGCGCATGTCTCCATGGCCGGCCGCGAGGCAGGGGTAAGGTCGTCTTTTTAGTCTTCGTTTGCCGCCAGCTGCGACAGCACCTGGCCGCGGCCGCGCAGCCGCAGGATCAGCGGGATGAGGAAGGCCGCCGCCGCAACGATGAGCAGACCCGCCGCGATCGGCGACATGACAAGCGTCGTCACATCGCCCTGGCTGATCGCCAGCGCTCGGCGCAGCTGCTGCTCGGCAAGCGGACCGAGGATCAGGCCGACAACGGTGGGCGCGATCGGATAGCCGAAGAGCCGCATCACATAGCCGAGCAAGCCAAAGGTGAGCAGCATGCCGAGCTCGAACACCGACGGATTGGCACCGATCGTTCCAAGCGTCGCAAACAGCAGGATGCCCGCATAGAGCCACGGCTTGGGAATGGTCAGCAACCGCACCCAGAGCCCGATCATCGGCAGGTTCAGCACCAACAGCATCGCATTGGCGATGAGCAGGCTGGCGATCAGTCCCCAGACGAGCTGCGGATTGGTGGCAAACAGCAGCGGCCCCGGCTGCAAGCCGTATTGCTGGAAACCGGCCAGCATGATCGCCGCCGTCGCCGTCGTCGGCAGGCCGAGTGTCAGAAGCGGCACCAGCGTGCCGGCGGCCGACGCGTTGTTCGCCGCCTCGGGACCGGCCACGCCTTCGATTGCGCCATGGCCGAATTCCTCCGGATTCTTCGCCAGCCGCTTTTCGGTCGCATAGGAGAGGAAAGTGCCGATTTCGGCGCCGCCCGCCGGCATCGCGCCGATCGGGAAACCGATCAGCGTGCCGCGCAGCCAGGGCTTCCACGAACGCGCCCAATCCTCAGCGGTCATCCAGAGCGAACCCTTGACCGCCTCGACCTTCTCGGCGATCCGGTTGCCTTGCGCGGCGATATAAAGTGTCTCGCCGATCGCAAACATCGCCACGGCAAGCGTCGTCACCTCGACACCGTCGAGCAGGTCGGGAATGCCGAAGGAAAGCCGCGCCTGCCCGGTCTGCTGATCGATACCGACCATGGCGAGCGCGAAACCGATGAACAACGACGTCAGCCCTCTCAAAGCCGAATCGCCGAAGGCTGAGGAGACGGTGACGAAGGCAAGCACCATCAGCGCGAAATATTCACGCGGCCCGAAGACCAGCGCCAGCTTGACGATATAGGGCGCGATGAAGGCAAGCCCGAGCGTCGCGATCAGGCCGGCGACGAAGGAGCCGATCGCCGCTGTCGCCAGCGCTGGTCCGCCGCGCCCGGCGCGCGCCATCTTGTTGCCCTCGAGCGCGGTGACGATCGAGGCGCTTTCACCCGGCGTGTTGAGCAGGATCGAGGTCGTCGAACCGCCATACATGCCGCCGTAATAGATGCCGGCAAACATGATCAGCGAGCCGCCGGGATCGAGTTTGTAGGTCACGGGCAACAGCAGCGCCACGGTAAGTGCCGGGCCGATGCCGGGAAGCACGCCGACGGCGGTGCCGAGCGTCACGCCGACCAGCGCATAAACCAGGTTCATCGGCTGCATCGCAACCAGGATACCCTGCCATAGGAATTCGAATGTGCTCATCTTGGTGTCCCAAGCGGCGTTCCCGACCATCCGATTTCGGGGTCAGGCGCCGCGCAAAATCAAAAGAGCTGACAGCGCGTCCGCGCGGTCAGAAGAACAGATGTTCGAGCGGGCCGGCCGGCAGCGTCAGTTGCAGCAGCTGCGAGAAGATCGCCCAGACGACGAAGCTGAAGACGATGCCAAGCGGCAGCGAGATCCATAGCTTGCGTTTGCCGAAGCCGCGTGCCGTCAGCGCAAAGAGGATGCCGGTCGCAATCGAGAAACCGGCGACGCGCAACAGCAGCATCTGGCCGGCGAGACCGGCGACAATCCAGATGACGGGTGCGACTTCCTGCCGGTCACGTTCCGGAAAATCGCCGCGCCAGGCTTCGAAGGCGGTCCAGATCCCGAGACAGAAGAGGCCGAACGCCACCACTTGCGGCACGGTCGCCGGACCGATGCGGTCATACTGCGCAATGGTTTTCAGATGCAGGGCATCCCAGGCCATCACGCCGGCGACGACGAAGAGGAAAACGGCAATGATGAACGCCGCCCAATCAGGGCGGCGCTCGGTTGCCGAGGAGGGGTTATCCTCGCTCATTGAACAAGTCCGATATCTTTGAGAATGCCTTCAGTGGCGGAGACGTCCTTCTCGAGCTGCGCCTTGAAGGCGTCGCCGGACAGATAGGTGTCGGCCCAGCCCTTGGTCTTCAGCGTTTCCTGCCAGGTGGCGGAGTTGTGCAGCTTCTCGAAATCGGCGGTGACGGCCGCGACCTGATCAGCCGACAACCCGGGAGCAGCGGCAACCATGCGCCAGTTCTGGATGGTGACGTCGGTGCCGGCTTCCTTCAGCGTCGGGGCATCGACGCCGTCGATACGCTTGTCGCTGGATACGGCGAGAAGACGGAGCGTGCCGGATTTCACCTGCGATTCGAACTCGCTGTAGCTCGAGACGCCTGCTGTGACCTGGCCGCCGAGAATGGCGGCGAGCGCCTCACCGCCGCCGGAGAAGGCGACATAGTTGATCTTCGTCGGATCGACGCCGGAGGCTTTGGCGATCAGGCCGACCGTGATGTGGTCGGTACCGCCGGCCGAACCGCCGCCCCAGGAAACCGAACCCGGATCCTTCTTCAGCGCCGCAACCAGATCGGCCATGGTCTTGATCTCGGAGGAAGCGGGAACGACGACAGCCTCATATTCGCCGGTCAGGCGGGCGATCGGCGTAACGTCCTTGAGCGTCACCGGCGATTTGTTGGTCAGGATCGCGCCGACCATGACATAGCCGCCGACGATCAGCGAGTTCGGATTGCCGGCAGCCTGGCTGCTGAACTGTGCAAGGCCGATGGTGCCGCCGGCGCCTGGAACGTTCTGGACCTGCACGTTGCCGGAGATTTTCTCCTGCTGCAATGCGGTCTGCAGCGAACGGGCCGTCTGGTCCCAGCCGCCGCCCGGAGCAGCAGGCGCGATGATGGTGTAGTCGGCCGCATAGGCCGGCAGCGCGATAGCAGCTGCAAGAAGGGTTGCGATGAATGTATGCTTCACGATGTGTCCTCCGTGGGCGGCTGAGCAAACCGCCTGTTATTCTCCAGGGAATCGGGAGGAATGGCTGATCAGCGGACACAAATGTCCTGAATGACGAGCGGAATACCTCCCAAAGCTTCAGCTCTCCGCCTCCACGGAGAAGAAGTAGCCAAAGCGACCACAACAAGCTGTCATTTAGCTGACATCGGCGAGATATCCAGAAGCACAGGACACTTTTTTGCCGTAATTGGCGGGTGGCGGGCTAAAGCCGGCCCTACACGGCTGCATTCACGGGCGTTGGCCGCCGCCGAGGACAATTGCAGGCTTCAACTGGCCAAGCCCCCGAGCCGACCTCCGGAGCCTGCATTGCTCTCAATACCTGTGGTTTAATTCCTTGCAACCCCGGCCCCAAGTCAATTACACTTTGATCAATTCAGGGTTTTGCTTTCCCGTATCTCGATTTCTGCAGAGCTTTATTTCGCCGATCTTCCGAGGAAACGATATGTCGCGCTGCCTGCATACCAATCCCGGCCGGATTTACGACGACATCCGATCGCTGCGTCCCGGCGCGGCCCTGACGCTGGAAAACGGACGATACCCAACGCCGCTCGTGCTCTCCTCGCTCAGCGGCTCCCAACAGCAGCCGGTCGTGATTGGCGGCGCCTGTGCCGTCATCGACGGCGGCAGAAGCTATGAAGACTATCGCGACACCGCCAACCGCCTCTCCGCCGTGCAGGAAGCCAATGGCCGTTTCCCCGGCATTTATTACATCGCCGACAACGCAGCGCTGATGCTGCGCAATTGCCAGTGGGTCGTCATTGAGGATCTCACGTTCGAAGGCTGCTGGCCGACCGCCATCTATCTCGACAACTGCCAGCACATCACGCTCCGTCGCCTGCATATTCGCGGCAGCACGATCGCCATCGGCGCAGCCGGAGCCTATACGCGCCATCTGCTGATTGAAGATTGCGATTGGATACAGGATCTGCAGTCTCACGGCGAGGCGGACCTTGCCACGATACGCCAGGTCGATGCGGTCGATGCCGCGCTCGATCCCGAGGATTGTAGGCTCTGGCGAAAAACCTACTGGGGCCAGGTCCACGGCAATCTCGAAGACACCCAAAGCCGCGTGAACGTCGAAAAGGACGAGCGCGGTTTTGACGGCGACTTCTTCAGGGCCTGGACCATCGCCGGTTATGTCGTCCTGCGCGGCAACGTCATTCTCGATGCCTTCAACGGCATCCATTTCTTCAACGATGCGTCCGATTCCACGGTGGAGGATTTCTGCCGCAACATCGTCATTGAGAACAACTGGTTCGTCCGCATTCGGGACAACGCCCTCGAGGCGGAGGACTATGCCTGGAATTGGACCGTGCGCGGCAACAAGTTCGTCGACTGCTACATGCCTTTTTCGCTGGAGATGCGCCGATCCGGCTATTTCTACATCTACGGCAATCTCGGCTGGAACCAACACCGCCCCGGCCCTGATGACGACGATCGCAATTTCGGCCAGCTTTTCAAATTTCCCAAAAAGCACGAAGCCGCCGGCCCGCACTATGTCTTCAACAATTCATGGATGCTGAGAGGGCCGATCAGCAAGCGCAACCGCTTCCGCCAGTTTCACCATCTGAACAATGCGATCGGCTATTACGGCGCGGCCGGCCTGTCGACGCCGGAGGATTCCGTGCCCTTTGGTGCAGGCTGGCAGAGCGTGCCGAAGGAGGGACAGGATGAAAGCTCGCTCGAAGGCAAGCATTTCACCAGGCTTTGGCAGGAACTCGACATCCGCTTCGACGGCGATCTGATCGACCACAAATATTTCCCCGACCCGCTGCGCCAGGCGGGATATGCGATCGGCGTGGACGCACATCCCGGGCCGGTTCCTTTCCGCTCGCCCGTCCTCGGCCTGCCTGAGGGACTGAAGCTGACCACAAAGGTTCCGGCAGTCTCTTTCCTGATGCAGCTTCCCGACGGACGCGCGCAGGCCGTCGGCTGCGCGGACTACACCATCGGCGCCTGGCAGGGCGAAGATCCGTTCACGGTTGGTAAGCCGATGTTTTACGAATACTGGCTTTACGCCGCCGACCCTTGCGGAAAGGATGAATCAGCCGAAAGCTGAGGCTCTTCACTGCGCCCGCAGCACTTCGTTCCAGTGCGCGATCAGCCGCGCCCGTTTCACCTGGTCGAGATAGACCATCAGCCCGGGACTGACCGGCACCGGCCGCAGTTGGGCGCCGAGCAGTTCCTGCAGCGTATTGGCGGTATTTTCCCCCGCCACCTCGGGACTGACCGCCGGGATCTGCAGCTCGCGCGCCATGATCGTCTGTCCTTCCCTCGACATGAAGAAGGTGAGATAACGCCGACCGAGCTCCGGCTCGGCGGCCGCCTGCGGCACCAGGCCGATCCGCGACATCACCACCGTATAGTCCTTCGGCAGCACGATGCCGACATCGGGATAGCGCGAGGCCCAGTCGGCCGCATAGGAGCCGAGAATATTGTAGCCGAGCACGAAGCGGCCATCGGCAACACGCTCGAGGATCGCCGAACTCGTCGAATAAAGCTTGACGCCGGCAGCCCCCATCGCCCCGATCACCGACCAGATATCGCCGAATTGCTCCTGGTCACGCGCCATGAACAGAAAGCCGACCCCGGAGCGCTCGATATCGTAGGTGCTGATCCGGCCATAAACCGCATTGCCCTTGCGTTTCAGATAGTCGACGAATTCCGCCCGCGAACTCGGCACCGGCTCATGCACAAAGCTCGGCTTGTGATAGACGAACACCGCCGGCTCGAAGGTCAGCGCATAGGCGGTGTTGCGCCAGTTCGCCCATTTCGGCCAGGCGGCGCTCATTGGCAGGTTGCTGACCTGCGCATATCCGTCATTGGAAAGCTTCACCTGCAGATCCATCGCCGAGGAAAAGGCGAAATCCGCCGTCTTCTTGCCGGCATCCGTCTCCTTGACGATCCGGTCGTAGATATCGCCGGTCAACATGTCCTCGTATTTGACCGCGACGTCGGGATTGGCCTCCTGGAAACCCCGGATCATCGGCTGCGCCAAGGGTTCGTCGAGCGAGGAATAAACCGTCAGCACCGCCGCATCGGCATTGCCCGACTTTGCCGGATAAAAGGTCTGATCGGCGAGCGCAAAGCCCGGCCAGAACGCCAGCAGCAAGATGAAAACTCTCCTCATGCCGCAACAATGCCTGAGCATGCCGGGAGGAGCAACCGGATCTAGAGCCTTTCCGGGTTAGATTGCAGCATTCTGCCGGAGCAGGTTTTCGTCAGGGCAAAGGCGATTGGCGAAGGGCATACCCCCAGGTACGTCCGAGCCGATCGCCTTTGATCCTGGCGGAAAGATGCCCGGCCCTTCGAGTTGGCTGAAACGGGCCGGCTGATCGACCGGCCGGCTTGGCCGTAGAACTGGGCTACGACGCGCGCCGGCCCGTCGACCATCCGACTCCGTTTGAGCCAACAGAATGCTGCAATCTAACCCGGAAAGGCTCTAGGCGATGACCCACTCCATCAGCGCATTTTGCGCATGCAGCAGAAAGGCCTTGGCGGCGCGGCTTTGGCAGCGCGGGTGCTCTATCGCTTCGGCCGTCACCTCCTCGCCGCGCCGAACCGGCGGGCATGGCAGGAAGATCGCATCCTCCCGCAGCCGATCGAGCAGATCGCTCCCGATCCGGTAGCCGGCAAGCGCGTCGCCAATAGCGTCACCCGGCCATGAATCGGTGATGACGATGTCGGCATCCAGTAACTCGCCCATATCGGTGCTCACGCGAAAACACCTGTTGAGCAGCGCGGCGTCGCTGATATGCCAGCGTTCAGGAAAGACCTGCACCACCTCGATCGGCAACGCGATCGACGCTTCGGCCCAGGAGCGCAGGATATTGGCGTCCGCCGCCACGCCAACGACCTTCAACCTTTCGATCGAGCCGCGCCGGCTGTTGATATAGGCAAGGTCGCCGAGCGTCTCGCAAGGGTGGTTGGAGCGTGTGCGCGCATTGATGACAGGCACCGGCGAGACCGCCGCTACGGCCTTCAATGTCGTAAGCTCTTTCGTGCGGATCACCAGCATGTCGAACCAGTTGCCGAGATAACCCGCAAGGTCGCCGGTCTCCTCCCTGACATTGAAGCCGATCGGCACATGCGCGCAGATACCGCCCATCGCCTGGATGCCGAGATCGAAGGCACTCGTATTGCGCCAGCCACCGTCGTCGGCAATCAGCGCGACGCGTTTGCCCGCAAGGCTCTGCGGCATGGCGCGCTCATCCCAGGCTTTGGCGAGCTCGCCGGCGCGAGCGATAATCGACCGAAGCCCGGCCTCCGGAATATCGTGAAACTCCAGAAAATTCCGGGCCGAACCGGTCATCCAAAATCTCCATGGCGCATGAAACCCTCGCCACAATAACCGGCGCCGGCCTGACAGCAATCGCGAATCACCTTCCATACGGTGCTGGATATCCTCACGATCGTCTTCCAGGCCATGCATTGGGTCCGGTTCACGCCCCAAACCGATCGACAGCTACTTTTATAATGCCGACCTCGAAGCATCTTCCGAAGAAGATCGCTCTGCTTTCTCCGATTAGAATCTTCTTTTCATCACAAAGGATTAGCGCCGAACGCCATCCTTCACCCATTCAGAGTATTGATGAAGATCGGCGACGATATATGGTCGCGCTGCCGTGTCAAAACGTCGAATCCTCCCGAATTTCTATTCAGGGGGCGACTCTACGCGACAAAAACTCTATAAAAAGCCGGACTAAACTGGGAGGATCCTGGGAGGGGTCATGGAACGACGACTGAGCGCTATTCTCGCTGCGGATGTCGTCGGCTACAGCCGACTGATGGGCATCGATGAGTCAGGCACGTTGCAGGCGCTGAACCGCCATCGCTGCGAGTTGGTTGACATTCGTATTTCGGATTACAAGGGCCGGATCGTCAAACTCACCGGCGACGGCATCCTTGCCGAATTCCAGAGCGTGGTGAATGCGGTCGCCTGCGCCGCCGAAATCCAGCGCAGCATGGCGGCCCGCAACGAGAGCGTGCCCAAGGACGAGCGCGTCGAATTCCGCATCGGCATCAATCTCGGCGACGTGGTGGTCGAAAACGGCGATATTTTCGGCGATGGTGTCAATCTCGCCGCCAGACTCGAACGTATCGCAGCGCCCGGCGGCATCGCCGTGTCCGCCTCGGTGCGCGACCAGGTCGGCTCGCGCCTCAATCTCGGCTTCGATTTTATCGGCGAACATACGTTGAAGAACATCAGGCAGCCCGTGCAGGTCTATACCGTCACTCTGACGCCACCCTCCTCAGCCAGGTTGGTCGCGCAGAACCGCAATACCTGCTTCATCGCGGTGCTGCCCTTCACCAATATGAGCGGCGATGCCGACCAGGACTATTTCTCCGACGGTATCACCGAAGACATCATCACCGACCTCTCCAAGATCTCCAGCCTGCACGTCGTGCCGCGCAACACCATCTTCACCTACAAGGGCATATCGGTGAAGGTGAAGCGGCTCGCCCAGGAGCTTGGCGTGCGCTACGTGCTCGAGGGAAGTGTGCGGATCTTCGGCAATCGCGTGCGCATCTCAGGCCAACTGATCGACACCGCCAATGGCGATCATCTCTGGGCCGAGCGTTACGACCGCGACCTCACGGACATCTTCGCCATTCAGGACGAGATCACCCATGCGATCGTCGGCCAGTTGAAGGTGCGTCTGCTGCCGGAAGAGAAGAAGGCGATCGCCACTGAGCCGACCGCCAATGTCGAGGCCTATACCTACTATCTCCGGGGCCGCCAGCTCTCCCACACCTGGACCAAATCCTATCTGCAGCTTGCCAGACGGATGTTCTGCAAGGCGGTCGAGCTCGACCCCGACTATGCCCGCGCCTATGCCGGTATTGCCGATTGCGACGCAGCGATCCGCGATTGGGCCCCTGACGACGTGCCGCTGCGGCGCATCCTCGACATGAGCGCCCGCGCGCTCGCGCTTGATCCCGACCTTCCCGAGGCCCACGCCTCTCATGGTCTCGCCCTGCATCAGAGCGGCTTTGACGACAGGGCGGCGGCGGCCTTCGAACGTGCCTTGGCGCTCGACCCGAACCTCTTCGAGGCGAATTTTCATTATGCCCGGTTCTTCTTCATGCACGGCAACTTTGCCGAATCGGTGCAATATTTCACCCGCGCCGCCGAGATCCGCCCCGACGATTACGTCTCGCCGATCCACCTGATGTCTGCCTACCGCTCGCTCGGCCGTGTGCTGGATACGGAAAACTGGGCGCGCCTAGGCCTGCTGCGCGCCGAACGCGCGCTGAACCTCAATCCGGAAAATTCCGGCCCCGCCCATCGCGGCGCGCTGGCGCTTGCCCATATGGGCGATGTGACGAGAGCACGCGACTGGGCGGCCCGTGCGATCGCCATCGATCCCGACGACATCGTCGCGCAGTATAATCTCGCCTGCGTCTATTCCGTCCTCGGCGATGTCGACCAGGCGATCGATCTCTTGCAGAAGCTGCTGCCGAACAGCTCCGTCTACCATATCAAATGGTTCAACAACGATTCCGACCTCGACAATATCCGCGACGATCCCCGCTTCCAGCAACTGCTGGCCGCCGCAATGACGCATCGCGAACGGGTCGAAAGGACCGGCAGCTGAAAGCGCCTTTTCACGGCGCCGTTCACCATTCCGGAAAATCGCTGTGACATCCCATCGGCACCTCTGTAATCTCGCTGAAAAACAGGGGAGCCATCCGTGCGCATTCTGCTCACCGAAGACAATATCGCACTGGCCGACGGCCTGTCGGCGATCTTGCGCGGCACGGGCCATGCCGTCGATGTCGTCCATGACGGCGCATCCGCCAATGCGGTCATCGCCGCGGAAAATTTCGATCTTGTCATTCTCGACCTCAACCTGCCCGAGATGGACGGGCTCGACGTGCTGCGCGCCATGCGCGCCCGGCAAAACCAGGCAGCCGTCCTCATCCTGACGGCGCGCGGCACGCCGGAAGAACGGGTGAAAGGTCTCGATCTCGGCGCCGACGATTATCTGATCAAACCCTTCGACATATCAGAATTCGAGGCCCGCGTGCGCGTGCTTCTGCGCCGCCAGGCGGGGCTCCGTTCGGCGACCGTCGGCTTCGGCGGCATTTCCTTCGACCTCAACTCCCGCACCTTTTCATCAGGCGCGACACCCCTCGACATTCCTGCCCGCGAGCTTGGGCTGCTCGAAATCCTCTTCATGCGGGCCGGCAAGGTCGTCGCCAAGGAAGCGATCATCCAGTCGCTGACGGCCTTCGACGACGACATTTCGGCCAATGCCATCGAGCAATATGTCAGCCGCCTGAGGAAACGCCTCTCGCCGCACGGCCTGACGGTCAAGACCGCCCGCGGCATCGGCTATTATCTCGACAAGCTGCCCGAGGCCTCATGACATCAGCCTATTCCCTCAGGCGCCGGCTGCTCTTCTGGCTGCTCGTCTCCACCGCCGTCATCGGCACGCTGGCGCTTGCCGACACCTATCGCGAGGCGGTCCAGACCTCGAATATCGTCTCCGACCGCGTGCTCGCCGGCTCGGCGCTGGCGATCGCCGAACGCGTCGTCGTCGCCGAGGACGGCACGCTGCAGGTCGATATTCCCTATGTCGCGCTTGAAATGCTGACCTCAGCCGCCCAGGACCGCGTCTTCTATCGCGTCGACGGCCCGCCGGGCCAATTCATCACCGGTTACCAGTCGCTGCCGGTCCTGAAGAAGACGCCGCCCAATGCTGCCGCCTTTGCCGACGACACCTTCCGCGGCGAGCCGATCCGCGTCGCCACCCTCGAACGTTCCGCCTCGACGGGCATCCGCTCGGTGCCCTTCGTGGTGACGGTCGCCGAAACCACCATCGCCCGCCGCCAGCTGGCGCAGGCGATCCTCGTCCGCTCGGCACTGCGCCTCGCCTTCATGATCGCCGGTGCCGCCGTCATCGTCTGGATCTCGGTCACGATGGCTCTGCGTCCGCTCTACAAGCTCGGCGACGCCATCGGCGAACGCAGCCCCGATGACCTGCATCCGATCGAAGAGATCGTGCCGAGCGAGGTCGAGCCGCTGGTGGATACGGTGAATTCCTTCATGGTCCGCCTGCAATCGGCGCTCGATGCGCTACGCCATTTCACCGGCAATGCCAGCCACCAGCTGCGCACGCCGCTGGCGATCATCCGCACCCAGCTTGCCCTCTCCGTCCGTGCCGGCTCGCTTGACGAGGCGCAGGCGGCAGCGCTGAAGGGGGATCAGGCCGTGGCGCATGCTGAGCGCATCCTCGCCCAGCTTCTGCTGATGGCAAAGATCGACGCTGCCACCGCCAAGGAGGCGCTGACCGCCTCCGCCATCGATCTCGCGGCAATCGCCCAGGAAATCACCGGTGAGCAGATCCCGACGGCTGCCGTCGCCGGCATCGATCTCGGCTTCGACGGCGAGAGCCCGGCGATGATCCGCGCCGAGCCGCTGCTGATCGGCGAAATGCTGCGCAACCTTGCTGGAAATGCCATCGCCTATGCCGGCAAAGGGGCCGAGGTCACCGTCCGCATCATCGCAGCATCAGAGACGATCCGCCTCGAAGTCGAGGACAACGGCCCCGGCATTCCACGCAACGAGCTGGAGGCGGTGCGGGGGCGTTTTTCGCGCGGCAACGAAACAGGTGCGCCGGGCGCCGGCCTCGGCCTGCCGATCGTCGAAGAAATCGCCAATCTTTTCAATGCCGACCTGACGCTGGAGCCGGGGCCGAACGGCAGGGGCCTGAAGGCGGCCGTCACCTTCGCCAAGGCAGCGTAAAAGCTTCGACCCTCCTTGCTTTCTCTCGCTGCATTGCACACACTGATTTTGGGAACAGCAAGCCGCACGACGATGCGCGCCGGATAAAAAGAGAAATATGTCGATCAAAGCCAGTATCTATCATCTGACCCACTACACTTATGACAAGCCGGTCCGCCTCGGCCCCCAGATCATCCGGCTGAAACCGGCCTCGCATTCGAAGACACGGGTGCTCAGCCACTCGCTGAAGGTCACGCCCTCCAACCATTTCGTGAACCTGCAGCAAGACCCTTACGGCAATTACCTCGCCCGCTACGTCTTTCCGGATCCGGTGACGGAATTGAAGATCGAGGTCGATCTCGTCGCCGACATGACGGTCTACAATCCCTTCGACTTCTTCGTCGAGGAGGAGGCGACCAAGTGGCCGTTCGGATATCCGGAAACGATCCAGGAAGATCTGTCGATCTACATGACGCCGGAGCCGGCCGGTCCGCGCCTGAAGGCGCTGCTTCCGACGCTCGACTGGTCGCCCGGCCAGCCGACGGTCGATATGATCGTCGGCCTGAATGCCCGCCTGCAGCGGCAGATCGGCTACGTCATCCGCATGGAAACCGGCGTGCAGACACCGGAGGAAACACTGGAAAGCGCCAAGGGCTCCTGCCGCGACACCAGCTGGCTGCTCGTCCAGATCCTTCGCCATCTCGGCCTGGCCGCCCGCTTCATCTCCGGCTATCTCATCCAGCTGACGCCTGATCTGAAGGCGCTCGACGGCCCTTCCGGCACCGAAGTCGATTTCACCGACCTGCATGCCTGGGCCGAGGTCTATCTGCCCGGCGCCGGCTGGGTGGGGCTTGATCCCACCTCCGGCCTCTTGACCGGCGAAAGCCATATCCCGCTCGCCGCCACGCCGCATTATCGCAACGCCGCCCCGATCTCCGGCGGTTATTTCGGCGAGGCCGAAACCGAATTCGCCTTCGACATGAAGGTCTCGCGCGTCGCCGAACATCCGCGCATCACCAAGCCCTTCTCCGATGAAAGCTGGGATGAGCTCAACGAACTCGGCGAGAAGGTCGACCGTGTCCTCGAAGCCGAGGACGTGCATCTGACGATGGGCGGCGAGCCGACCTTCGTTTCGATCGACGATTTCCAGTCGGAAGAGTGGAACACCGCCGCTGTCGGCCCGACCAAGCGCGAAAAGGCCGACAGCCTGATCCGCCGGCTGCAGGAACGCTTCGCCCCCGGCGGCTTCCTGCATTACGGCCAGGGCAAATGGTATCCGGGTGAAAGCCTGCCGCGTTGGACCTTCTCGCTCTACTGGCGCCGCGACGGCAAGCCGATCTGGCAGAACCTCGATCTGGTCGCCGCCGAAGGTAGGGATACCGGCGTTGCGGCCGCGGATGCCGAGAAGCTCCTGACCGCGATCGCAAAAGAGCTGGCAATCAAGCCTGAGATGGTGCAGCCGGCCTATGAGGATACTGCCGACTGGATCATCAAAGAGGGCAATCTTCCCGAAAACGTCGATCCGTCGAATTCGAAACTGAAGGATCCCGAGGAACGCAACCGCATCGCCCGCGTTTTCGATCGCGGTCTCACCGTCCCCACGGGTTACATCCTTCCGGTCCAGGCATGGAACGCCAAGGCGGCTGAAGCCCGGGTCTGGGTCAGCGAGAAATGGCGCACCCGCCGCGGCAAGATCTTCCTCGTTCCGGGTGACAGCCCGATCGGCTACCGCCTGCCGCTCGGCACGCTGCCCTATGTCCCCCCGGCGCGTTATCCCTATATCCACCCCGCCGATCCGACCATCCCGCGCCAACCGCTGCCGGACGTTTTCGTACCGGCCGGCCGCGCCATGCCGGAAGCCTCCTTCCACGCCGACGAGAGCAATCGCGGCCGGATCGAACAGACGCTCGGCGACATCGGCGGCGCCGTGCGCACCGCCATGTCGGTCGAGCCGCGAGACGGCAGGCTCTGCGTCTTCATGCCGCCGGTCGAGCGCATCGAGGACTATCTCGAACTGATCGCCGCTGCCGAAAACGCCGCCGCCGAGCTTAAGCTTGCCGTCCACATCGAAGGTTATCCGCCGCCGCAGGACGAGCGCATCAACGTCATCCGCGTCGCCCCGGATCCCGGCGTCATCGAGGTCAACATTCATCCGGCCTCGAACTGGAAGGAATGCGTCGACATCACCACGGCGATCTACGAGGAGGCGCGCGCCACCCGGCTCGGCGCCGACAAGTTCATGATCGACGGCCGCCACACCGGCACCGGCGGCGGCAACCATGTCGTCGTCGGCAGCGCCAACCCGAACAACAGCCCCTTCCTGCGCCGTCCCGATCTCCTAAAGAGCACGGTGCTCCACTGGCAGCGCCATCCATCGCTGTCCTACCTCTTCTCCGGCATGTTCATCGGCCCGACCAGCCAGGCGCCGCGCATCGACGAGGCTCGCCACGACACTCTCTACGAGCTGGAGATCGCCATGGCGCAGATCGGAGCACCCGGCCGTGGCCAGCAGCCGCTGCCCTGGCTCGTCGACCGGCTGTTCCGCAATCTGTTGACCGATGTCACCGGCAACACCCACCGCGCCGAGATCTGCATCGACAAGCTGTTTTCGCCCGACGGCCCGACCGGACGGCTCGGCCTCATCGAGTTCCGCGGCTTCGAGATGCCGCCGAACGCGCGCATGTCGCTTGCCCAGCAATTGCTGGTGCGTGCGCTGATCGCCCGCTTCTGGATCAACCCGGTCGACGGCAAATTCGTCCGCTGGGGCACAACCCTGCACGACCGTTTCATGCTGCCGCATTTCGTCTGGGCCGATTTCCTCGACGTGCTTGCCGACCTCAGCGAAAACGGCTTCGACGTCAGCCCGGAATGGTTCAAGGCCCAGCTCGAATTCCGCTTCCCCTTCTGCGGCGAAGTCGAATATGAGGGCTCGAAGCTGGAACTGCGCCAGGCGCTGGAGCCTTGGCATGTCATGGGCGAGGAAGGCGCGCCGGGCGGCACCGTGCGTTACGTCGACAGCTCCGTCGAGCGCCTTCAGGTCCGGCTCGAAACCAGCAATACGGCGCGCTACACCGTCACCTGCAATGGCCGCATGCTGCCGCTGACGCCGACCGGCACCTCCGGCGTCTCGGTCGCCGGCGTCCGTTACAAGGCGTGGCAGCCGGCCTCCGGCCTGCACCCGGTCCTGCCGATCAACACGCCTTTGACTTTTGACATTTATGATACATGGTCGAAGCGTTCGATCGGCGGCTGCATCTATCATGTTGCCCATCCGGGCGGCCGGACCTATGACACCTTCCCGGTCAACGGCAACGAGGCGGAAGCAAGGCGGCTCGCCCGCTTCGAGCCGTGGGGACATACGGCAGGCGGCTATATCCCGCGCGCCGAAACGGGTTCGCTTGAATTCCCGCTGACGCTGGATCTGAGGCGGCCGGCCGGAATTTAAGGCTGAGGTTGAGGCCGGGGGTTAAGGCTTGGGTTTTGATGGGTAAGAGGCCGGCAGTGGAGCGCAGGGGAGAGGCAGAGGACCGCATCAAGGGTGCGGCCTTCGACTATGCGCCGATTCCCGGCATCGCCGATGAGATGGTCGACAATAAAGGCGTCGTCCGCCCGGTCTGGCAGCGTTTCCTCTCGCATCTTGGCGCAATGCCGGAAAAGGATCTCGCCGAGCGTTTCGCCCGCGCCGACCGTTATCTCAGGGATGCCGGTGTCTTCTACCGCGCCTACGGCAGCAAGGGCACCGGTGGTGAACGCGCCTGGCCGATCTCGCATATCCCGGTGCTGATCGACGAGCGCGAATGGCAGACGCTTTCGGCAGGCCTCGTCCAGCGCGCCGACCTGCTGGAGGCGATCGTCGCCGATATCTACGGCGCCAATCGGCTGGTGGAAGAAGGGGTGCTGCCGCCGGCGCTGATCGCCGCCAATCCGGAATTCCAGCGCCCGCTCACCGGCATCCGGCCGGCCTCCGGCCACTATCTGCATTTCTGCGCCTTCGAGATCGGCCGCGGGCCTGACGGCAATTGGTGGGTGCTGGCCGACCGGACGCAGGCGCCGTCAGGCGCCGGTTTCGCACTGGAAAGCCGCGTCGCCACGACCCGGGCCTTCTCGGATATCTACGCCGAAACCCCCGTCCATCGCCTCGCCTCCTTCTTCGGCGCCTTCCGTGACGCGCTGCAGGGCATGAAACATTCGGGCGACGACCGCATCGCCGTGCTGACGCCGGGGCCTGCCAACGAGACCTATTACGAGCACGCCTACATCGCCCGTTATCTCGGCTTCATGCTGCTCGAGGGCGAGGACCTCACCGTCGTCAAGGGCCGCGTCATGGTGCGCACCGTCGCCGGCCTGAAGCCGATCGGCGTGCTCTGGCGCCGCCTCGATTCGGCCTTCGCCGATCCGCTGGAACTGAACCAGAATTCACATATCGGCACGCCCGGCCTCGTCGAAGCGCTGCGCGCCGAAAACGTCACCATCGTCAATGCGCTCGGCACCGGCGTTCTCGAGACCCGGGCGCTTCTGGCCTTCATGCCGACCATCTGTCGCCGTCTGTTGGGGCAGGATCTGCAACTGCCCTCGATCGCCACCTGGTGGTGCGGCCAGAAGGAAGAGCGCGAGCACGTCGCAAAAAATATCGAGAAGATGGTGATCGGCCCGGCCTATTCCCGAGCCCCCTTCTTCGACGACAACGGCGAATCCGTGCTCGGCGCGTCGCTGCGCGCGACCGCCAAGGATTCCATTACCGATTGGCTGCGCTCGGACGGCCCGAAACTTGTGGGACAGGAGGTCGTAACGCTCTCGACGACGCCGGCCTGGGTGGACGGCAAGCTCGTGCCACGGCCGATGTCGCTGCGCGTCTTCGCCGCCCGCACGGCAAACGGCTGGCAGATCATGCCCGGCGGTTTTGCCCGCATCGGCTCAGGCGCCGATGTCGCGGCGATCGCCATGCAGTCGGGCGGAGCGGCCGCCGACGTCTGGATCGTCAGCGACAAGCCGGTCGAGCGCCACACGCTGCTGCCGGCCGAGGGCAGTTTCACCCGCAACATGCCGGGCAGCCTGCCGAGCCGGGCGGCCGACAACCTGTTCTGGCTCGGCCGCTATATCGAGCGCGCCGAGGGGGCTCTGCGCATCCTGCGCGCCTGGCATGCGCGTTATGCCGAAGCCGCCGATCCGAGCCAGCCGCTGCTCGCCGACGTCTCCGACTATCTCGCTGCCGTCGATATCGATACCGCCGAACCCGTGCCGGAAAGGCTCCTGCGCAATATCGACAGCGCCGTCTATTCGGCCAGCAACATCCGCGACCGTTTCTCGCCGGACGGCTGGCTGGCGCTCAACGATCTCGCCAAGACCGCCCGCCGCTTCCACGTCAGCGTCACTGCCGGCGATGACGCCAGCCACGCGATGACGATCCTGCTGCGCAAGCTTGCGGGCTTTGCCGGCCTCGTGCACGAAAACATGTACCGCTTCATGGGCTGGCGCTTCCTCTCGCTCGGCCGCTACATCGAGCGCGGCCTGCATATGACCCGGCTGCTCGGCCATATGTCCGGCCCGGAAGCGCCCGACGGCGCGCTCGACATGCTGCTCGAGATCGGCGACAGCGTCATGACCCACCGCCGCCGCTACAACGTCAACACGGCACGGCTGACCGTCACCGACTTGCTGGCGCTCGACCCCTTGAACCCGCGCTCGGTGCTCTTCCAGGTCAACGAGATCCATCACGAGGTCGAGCAGCTGCCGAATGCCCTGATCAACGGCCAGATGTCGCCCTTTTACCGCGAGGCGATGCGACTCCATTCCGGCCTGGCGGTGATGACGCCGGAGGGCATGGGGGTCGAGGTCTATCAACGGCTCGAACGCGAATTGGAACAGCTTTCCGATCTGCTCGCCCAGACCTATCTCGGGTGACATCGATGCTCTACGATCTCACTCTTCGCATGGGTTACAGCTACGACGTGCCGGCCTCCGGCGCCCGCCACATCATGCGCCTGATGCCGCTGTCGCTGACCAACCGCCAACGCCTGGTGGCCGGCTCGATCACCATCTCGCCGACGCCGGACGAGCAATCGCATTTCGTCGATTTCTTCGATCATCCCGCCACCTCCTTCATGCTGCGCGCGCCGCACGAGAAGCTCGACATTCGCATGCAGGCCCGCGTGCAGGTGGAAAGCCAGCCGATCGCCGCCGATTTCTCGCCGCTGCTTGCCGATCTGCCGGAGGAGATATCCGGCATCTGGTCGCTGGCGCCGGATTCGCCGCATCACTTCCTTGGTGACAGCCCGCGCCTGGTGCAAGCGCGCGAGATCAGCGACTATGCCCGAAGCTGCGCCGTGCCTGGTCTGACGGCGATGCAGATCGCCCATGCGCTCTGCGCCCGCATCAACAAGGATTTCACCTACGACCCCGAAGCGACGACGGTGGACACGACGCCGCTCGAAGCGTTCAGGCTGAAGCGCGGCGTCTGCCAGGATTTCACCCACATCATGATCCTGGCGCTCCGAAGCCTCGGCATTCCGGCCGGCTATGTCTCCGGTTTCCTGCGCACCATCCCGCCACCGGGCAAAGAACGGCTGGAAGGGGCTGATGCCATGCATGCCTGGGTCAGGATTTGGTGCGGCGAAACGATCGGCTGGATCGAGCTGGACCCGACCAACGACATCCCCGCCGGCATGGACCACATCGTCGTCGCCTATGGCCGGGACTATTCCGACGTCGTTCCCGTGATCGGCGTATTGAAAAGCTATGGCGGCCAGCGCGCTGTCCAGGCGGTCGATGTGATCCCGCTGAAATAATCCCAAAACTGGAAAAATCCATCGATTCGTTAGAATTGAATGGACGCCGTAAGGGCGGCGTAAAGAAGTAGCGATGCCTAATGTAACCCACAGGGTCCATTTCGGGTGAACATGATGCGCACCTCCTTCTTGCATCCCTGCCTACGTCGCATGTTGAGCGACCGTGGCGGCAATTTCGGCCTCATGACGGCGATCATGATGCCCATTCTTCTCGGCGTCGCCGGCATGGCGATCCAGGTGGGCGACATGTTGCTCTCCAAACAGCAACTCCAGGAAGCGGCCGATTCGGCGGCGCTCGCAACCGCGAGCGCCCTGGCAAATGGCACGATCCAAACGTCACAGGCCGAAGCCTTCGCGCGGAATTACGTTGCCGGGCAGATGGCGAACTACCTTCAGAGCGGCGTCGACATCAAGAACGCGACAGGCGTTAACGTGCAGACGACGACGTCGGGCAAATCAACATCCTACCAGGTAACGGTTTCGCCGGGTTACGACCTCACGGTCAACCCGCTGATGCAGGCGGTCGGCTTTACGACGCAGCATCTTTCGACGTCCAGCACGACGGTCGGTGGTCACTCACAGACCCAAGGCTCGATCTCCATGTTCCTCGCACTCGACAAGTCGGGGTCGATGGGAGATCCTACCACCACCGTCACGACGGAATCATACACCTACAAGTGCAACCCTCATCTGAACAATAGCGGCAAAAATACAATCTACGACACATGCACCGGCACGCGCACGCGTTATTTCACAAAGATAGAAGCGCTGAAGCTCGCCGCCGGCAAGCTCTTTGCTCAACTCGATAGCGCGGATCCCAATGCTGACTATGTGCGCACAGGCGCGGTATCCTATGATATCGTTGAATACCCAGCCAGCAGTCTCGCCTGGGGAACTGCCGCTGCCTCAAACTACATCAACGCGCTTCAAGCGGGTGGCGGCACGAACTCGAGCGGCGCAATGAACACGGCCTATTTGTCCCTGACAGCTAAGAACGCTGCCGCGAATGATGTCGAAGACACTGCCCATCAGCAGAAAACCGGGCAAGTACCCAAGAAGTACATCGTCTTCATGACGGACGGCGACAACAACAATGATACCAGTGGCGGCCGTTCCTATGACACCGCGACCAAGAAGACCTGCGACGACGCGAAATCGAAGGGCATCGAAATCTATACGATTGCCTTTATGGCACCCGCAGGCGGACAGGCGCTGCTGCATTATTGCGCCTCCGACGACTCCCATTATTTCCAGGCTGAAAAAATGGAAGACCTCCTTGCCGCCTTTGAGGCGATCGGAGCAAAGAGCTCCGCACAGGTGACGCGCCTGACAAACTGACGATCCATCAGGCGAAAAGCCCAACTCAAAAGCCGCGCCGGAATAAACCGGCGCGGTTTTTCGTTATCGCTGTCCCACCCATCTGATCGGGAAAAGCGATTGAAATCAATGCCATCGAACCCACTGAATATGAAGGTTTCGCAAATTTTTCGTTTGTCCAAATCCCTTGTTGCAAGTGCTTCCTAACGATGCATAAACTGTCGCTGAGACAAGCGACAAATCGATTAGATCAGGCTTAATAGCCTGAAACCAAATTAAAATTGGCGAGATCTGACCATGAATACCGTTTCCAAGCCAGTTATTCCCTCCCCCGCCCCGCGCAGCTCGAAGCCGGAAATTCTCGCCGAAGAAATCATCGAACGTCTGACCTACCGCATCGGCAAGGACGCCAAGGTGGCAAAGCCGCATGACTGGCTGACGGCGACGATCCTGGTAGTCCGCGACCGTATCATCGATCGGTGGATGGCCTCCACCCGCGAGGTTTATGCGACCGGCGCCAAGCGCGTCTATTATCTTTCCCTCGAATTCCTGATCGGCCGCCTGATGCGCGACGCCGTCTCGAACCTCGGCCTGATGGAAGAGGTGCGCGATGCACTTGCCTCGCTCGGCGTCGACGTCAACGTCATCGCCGGCCTGGAGCCGGATGCCGCGCTCGGCAATGGCGGCCTCGGCCGTCTGGCCGCCTGTTTCATGGAAAGCATGGCAACGGTCGACGTTCCAGCCTATGGCTACGGCATCCGCTATGTCCACGGCCTCTTCCGCCAGCAGATGGCCGACGGCTGGCAGGTGGAACTGCCGGAAAACTGGCTCGCCCATGGCAATCCCTGGGAGTTCGAGCGCCGCGAGAGTTCCTATGAAATCGGCTTCGGCGGCGCCGTCGAATTCATCACCACCCATGACGACCAGCCGCGCTACGTCTGGAAACCGGCCGAACGCGTCATTGCCGCCGCCTTCGACACACCGGCCGTCGGCTGGCGGGGAAAACGCGTCAACACGCTGCGCCTCTGGTCGGCGCAGCCGATCGACCCGATCCTGCTCGATGCCTTCAACGCCGGCGACCACATCGGGGCGCTGCGCGAAAGCAACAAGGCCGAAAGCCTGACCCGGGTTCTCTATCCCGCCGACGCCACGCCTGCCGGCCAGGAATTGCGCCTGCGCCAGGAGTTCTTCTTCTCGTCGGCCTCGCTGCAGGACATCCTTCGCCGCCATCTGCAGCAATATGACGATTTCACCTCGTTGCCTGATAAGGTGGCGATCCAGCTGAACGACACCCATCCCGCGGTCGCGGTCGCCGAACTCGTGCGCCTGCTCTGCGACGTACACGGCATGGATTTCGACCAGGCCTGGGACATCACCCGCCGCACCTTCTCCTACACCAACCACACGCTTCTTCCGGAAGCCCTGGAAAGCTGGCCGGTGCCGCTGTTCGAGCGCCTGCTGCCGCGCCACATGCAGATCGTTTACGCGATCAACGCCAAGATCCTGATCGATGCCCGCAAGGGCAAGAACTTCTCCGATGGGGAAATCCGCTCGATCTCGCTGATCGACGAAAGCGGCGACCGCCGCGTGCGCATGGGCAACCTCGCCTTCGTCGGCTCGCACTCGATCAACGGCGTCTCGGCGCTGCACACCGACCTCATGAAGGTCACGGTCTTCGCCGACCTGCACAAGCTCTATCCCGACCGCATCAACAACAAGACCAACGGCATCACGCCGCGCCGCTGGCTGCAGCAATGCAATCCCGGCCTTACCGGCCTGATCCGCGAGGCGATCGGCGACGAATTCCTTGACGATGCCGAGAAGCTGACGCCGCTCGACAAGTTCGCCTCCGACCCGACCTTCCAGCAGAAATTCGCCGCGGTGAAGCGCGCCAACAAGGTGGCGCTCTCCAATCTCGTCGCCAGCCGCATGGGCGTGAAGCTCGACCCGTCGGCGATGTTCGACATCCAGATCAAGCGCATCCACGAATACAAGCGCCAACTGCTGAACATCATCGAAGCCGTCGCCCTCTACGACCAGATCCGCTCGCATCCGGAGCTGGATTGGGTGCCGCGGGTAAAACTCTTCGCCGGCAAGGCGGCGCCGAGTTATTACAATGCCAAGCTGATCATCAAGCTGATCAACGACGTCGCCCGCACGATCAACAACGACCCGTCGGTCCGCGGCCTGCTGAAGGTAGTCTTCGTGCCGAACTATAACGTCTCGCTCGCCGAAGTCATGGTTCCGGCCGCCGACCTGTCCGAGCAGATCTCGACCGCCGGCATGGAAGCATCCGGCACCGGCAACATGAAGTTCGGCCTCAACGGCGCACTGACGATCGGCACGCTCGATGGCGCCAATGTCGAGATGCGCGACAATGTCGGCGAGGACAATATCGTCATCTTCGGCCTCAAGGCTGACGAGGTGTCGAAGGTCCGCAGCGACGGCCATAATCCCCGCGCCATCATCGAGGGGTCGCGCGAACTCGCCCAGGCGCTCGCCGCCATCGGCTCCGGCGTCTTCTCGCCCGATGACCGCAATCGCTACACCGCGCTGATCGACGGCATCTATTCGCACGACTGGTTCATGGTCGCCGCCGATTTCGATGCCTATGCCCAGGCCCAGCGCGAAGTCGACCAGATCTGGACCAACCAGTCCGCCTGGTACACCAAGACGATCAACAACACGGCGCGGATGGGCTGGTTCTCTTCCGACCGTACGATCAGGCAATATGCAGACGAAATCTGGAGAGCCGGATGAAAACGCCGAAAACCGTCCCTGAAGTAAAGCTTTCCTGGGAAATTTCGGCAGATGAAATCGCGGCGATCCTTGCCGGCTCGCATTCTAATCCCTTTGCCGTCCTAGGTGTGCACCAGGCCGGCGACGCCTTCGTCGCCCGGTGCTTCATTCCGGGCGCCGACGAAGTGACCGCCATGACGCTCGATGGCAGCGTCATCGGTGAACTGAAACAGCTCCATGCCGACGGCGTCTTCGCCGGCCCGGTTTCGCTGACCAAGCTCCAGCCGGTGCGTTACCGCGCCCGCCGCGGTGATGCCGAATGGGCTGTTACCGACCCCTACAGCTTCGGTCCGGTGCTCGGGCCGATGGACGATTATTTTGCCCGTCAGGGCTCGCACCTGCGCCTGTTCGACAAGATGGGCGCCCACCTCATCAAGCATGATGGCGCCCAGGGTATCCATTTCGCCGTCTGGGCTCCGAATGCGCAGCGCGTCTCCGTCGTCGGTGACTTCAACAATTGGGACGGCCGCCGCCACGTCATGCGCTTCCGCTCCGATAGCGGCATCTGGGAAATCTTCGCCCCCGACGTCCCGATCGGCGTTGCCTACAAATTCGAGATTCGCGGCCAGGACGGCGTGCTGCTGCCGCTGAAGGCGGATCCCTTCGCCCGCCGCAGCGAACTCCGGCCAAAAACCGCCTCCATCACCGCCGCCGATCTGGAGCAGGAGTGGGAAGACGAGGCCCATCTGAAGCACTGGCGCGAGACCGACAAGCGCCGCCAGCCGATCTCGATCTACGAGGTGCATGCCGCCTCATGGCAGCGCCGGCAGGACGGCACGATGCTTTCCTGGGACGAACTTGCCTCCAGCCTCATCCCTTATTGCGACGACATGGGCTTCACCCATATCGAATTCCTGCCCATCACCGAGCACCCCTACGACCCCTCCTGGGGCTACCAGACGACCGGCCTTTATGCACCGACCGCCCGTTTCGGCGAGCCGGAGGGTTTTGCCCGTTTCGTCAACGGCTGCCACAAGGTCGGCATCGGCGTCATCCTCGACTGGGTGCCGGCGCATTTCCCGACCGACGAGCACGGCCTCGGCTGGTTCGACGGCACGGCGCTCTACGAGCACGAAGACCCGCGCAAGGGTTTCCACCCGGACTGGAGCACGGCGATCTACAATTTCGGCCGTACCGAGGTCGTTTCCTATCTCGTCAACAACGCGCTCTACTGGGCCGAGAAGTTCCATCTCGACGGTCTGCGCGTCGATGCCGTCGCCTCGATGCTCTACCTCGACTATTCCCGCAAGCACGGCGAATGGATCCCCAACGAATATGGCGGCAACGAGAACCTCGAAGCGGTCCGCTTTCTCCAGGATCTCAATATCCGCATCTACGGCAAAAATTCCAACGTCATGACCATCGCCGAGGAATCGACCTCCTGGCCGAAGGTCTCGCAGCCCGTGCATGAAGGCGGCCTCGGCTTCGGCTTCAAGTGGAACATGGGCTTCATGCACGACACGCTGAGCTACATGAAGCGCGACCCCATATACCGCGGGCACCATCATAACGAGCTCACCTTCGGCCTGCTCTACGCCTATTCGGAAAATTTCGTCCTGCCGCTCTCGCATGACGAGGTCGTCCACGGCAAAGGCTCGCTGATTGCCAAGATGCCGGGCGACGACTGGCAGAAATTCGCCAATCTGCGCGCCTACTACGCCTATATGTGGGGCTATCCCGGCAAGAAGCTCTTGTTCATGGGCCAGGAATTCGCTCAGTGGAGCGAGTGGAGCGAGGAAAAGGCGCTCGACTGGAACCTGCTTCAGTATCGCATGCACGAGGGCATGCGCCGCCTGGTGCGCGACCTCAATTTCACCTATCGCAGCAAGCCGGCGCTGCATGAGCGTGACTGCGAGGGCGAAGGTTTCGAATGGCTGGTCGCCGACGACCACCAGAATTCCGTCTTTGCCTGGCTGCGCAAGGCGCCGGGCCAGAAGCCGGTCGCCGTCATCACCAATTTCACCCCTGTCTATCGCGAGAACTACTCGATCCGCCTGCCGTCCGCAGGCCGCTGGCGGGAAATCCTGAACACCGATGCCGACATCTATGGCGGCAGCGGCAAGGGCAATGGCGGGCGCGTGCAGGCCGTCGATGCCGGCGGTGACATCACCTGCTCGATTACCTTGCCGCCCTTGGCGACAATCATGCTTGAACCTGAAAATTAGTGACTGGTGGGAGGAGAAAATGGTAGAGAAGCGCGTTCAGCCACTTGCCCGCGATGCAATGGCTTATGTTCTGGCGGGCGGTAGGGGAAGCCGCCTCAAGGAACTCACCGACCGGCGTGCCAAGCCGGCCGTCTATTTCGGCGGCAAGGCCCGCATCATCGATTTCGCCCTGTCAAACGCCCTGAATTCCGGCATCCGCCGCATCGGGGTTGCCACCCAGTACAAGGCGCATTCGCTGATCCGCCACATGCAGCGCGGCTGGAACTTCTTCCGCCCAGAGCGCAACGAGAGCTTCGACATCCTGCCGGCCAGCCAGCGCGTCTCCGAGACGCAATGGTATGAGGGCACCGCCGATGCCGTCTATCAGAACATCGACATCATCGAGGATTATGGTGTCGAATACATGGTCATTCTCGCCGGCGACCACGTCTATAAGATGGACTATGAATGGATGCTGCAGCAGCACGTCGATTCCGGCGCCGACGTCACCATCGGCTGCCTGGAAGTGCCGCGCATGGAAGCGGTGGGCTTCGGCGTCATGCATGTCAACGAAAAGGACGAGATCATCGCCTTCGTCGAGAAGCCGGCCGATCCGCCGCCCATTCCCGACAAGCCGGATTTCGCCCTCGCCTCGATGGGCATCTACGTCTTCCACACCAAGTTCCTGCTCGATGCGCTGCGCCGCGACGCCGCCGACCCGACCTCGAGCCGCGATTTCGGCAAGGACATCATCCCCTATATCGTCGAACACGGTAAGGCGGTCGCCCACCGCTTCGCCAAGTCCTGCGTCCGTTCCGATTTCGAGCACGAGCCCTACTGGCGCGACGTCGGCACGATCGACGCCTATTGGCAGGCCAATATCGATCTGACGGCGATCGTTCCGGAGCTCGACATCTACGACAAGTCCTGGCCGATCTGGACCTATGCCGAGATCACCCCGCCGGCGAAATTCGTCCATGACGACGAGGATCGCCGCGGCTCGGCCACCTCCTCCGTCGTGTCGGGCGACTGCATCATCTCGGGCGCCAGCCTCAACAACAGCCTGCTCTTTACCGGTGTCAGGGCCAACTCCTTCTCCAAGTTGGAAGGAGCGGTCATCCTGCCGAACGTGAAGATCGGGCGGCGCGCGCAGCTCAAGAACGTCGTGATCGACCATGGTGTCGTCATTCCGGAAGGCCTGGTTGTCGGCGAAGATGACGAGCTCGACGCCAAGCGCTTCCGGCGGACGGAAAGCGGCATCTGCCTGATCACCCAACCGATGATCGACAAGCTGGATATCTGACTTATGAAAGTTCTTTCGGTTTCGTCCGAAGTCTTCCCTCTGATCAAGACAGGGGGCCTGGCCGATGTATCAGGCGCCCTGCCGATTACCCTGAAAGCCTTCGGGGTCGAGACCAAGACCCTTCTGCCCGGCTATCCCGCCGTCATGAAGGTCATTCGCGACCCCGTCGTCAGGCTCGAATTCCCCGACCTGCTCGGTGAGCGGGCGACCGTGCTGGAGGTTGAGCACGAGGGCCTGGATCTGCTCATCCTCGATGCGCCGGCCTATTACGACAGGCCGGGCGGTCCCTATCTCGATCCGCTCGGCAAGGACTATCCCGACAACTGGCGGCGTTTCGCCGCGCTGTCGCTCGCCGCCGCCGAGATCGCCGCCGGCCTGCTGCCCGGCTGGCGGCCGGATCTCGTCCACACCCACGACTGGCAGGCGGCGCTGACCTCGGTCTATATGCGCTACTATCCGACGCCGGAATTGCCGAGCGTGCTGACCATCCACAACATCGCCTTCCAGGGCCAGTTCGGTTCCGAGATCTTTCCCGGCCTGCGGCTGCCCGCCCATGCTTTTTCCACCGAAAGCATCGAATATTACGGCACTGTCGGTTTCCTCAAGGGCGGCCTGAAGACCGCCCATGCGATCACCACGGTCAGCCCGACCTATGCCGACGAGATCCTGACCTCGGAATTCGGCATGGGGCTCGAGGGCGTCATCGCCAGCCGCATCGACGATCTCCACGGCATCGTTAACGGCATCGACACCGATATCTGGAACCCGGCGATCGATCCCGTCGTCCACACCCATTATGGCCCGACGACGCTGAAGAACCGTGAGGAGAACCGCCGCTCGATCGCCGAATTCTTCCATCTCGACAATGACGACGCCCCGATCTTCTGCGTCATCAGCCGTCTCACCTGGCAGAAGGGCATGGATATCGTCGCCAACGTCGCCGACGAAATCGTCGCCATGGGCGGCAAGCTCGTCGTGCTCGGCTCCGGCGAAGCCGCACTTGAAGGCGCCCTGCTCGCCTCCGCCAGCCGCCATCCCGGCCGCATCGGCGTCTCGATCGGCTATAACGAGCCGATGTCGCATCTGATGCAGGCCGGCTGCGACGCCATCATCATCCCGTCGCGCTTCGAACCCTGCGGCCTGACCCAGCTTTACGGCCTGCGTTACGGCTGCGTGCCGATTGTCGCCCGCACCGGCGGGCTGAATGACACTGTCATCGACGCCAATCACGCCGCACTTGCGGCGAAAGTGGCAACCGGCATACAATTCTCACCCGTGACGGAAACGGGCATGCTACAGGCAATCCGCCGTGCGATGCATTTTTACGCGGACCGAAAACTCTGGACCCAATTGCAAAAGCAAGGCATGAAATCGGATGTCTCCTGGGAGAAGAGCGCCGAACGCTACGCTGCCCTCTATTCAAGCCTCGTCTCGAAAGGCATGTGACCTAAAATGATCAAGTCCGTACCCACCACGCCCTATCTGGACCAGAAACCCGGCACGTCGGGACTGCGCAAGAAGGTTCCGGTCTTCCAGCAGCCGAACTATGCGGAGAACTTCATCCAGTCGATCTTCGATTCGCTGGAAGGTTATCAGGGCAAGTGCCTCGTCATCGGCGGCGACGGACGTTACTACAATCGCGAAGTCATCCAGAAGGCGATCAAGATGGCCGCCGCCAACGGCTTCGGCAAGGTCATGGTCGGCAAGGGCGGCATCCTGTCGACGCCGGCCGCGTCCCACATCATCCGTAAGTACAAGGCTTTCGGCGGCATCATCCTCTCCGCCAGCCACAATCCCGGCGGCCCCACAGAAGATTTCGGCATCAAATACAACATCAACAATGGCGGCCCGGCGCCGGAAAAGATCACCGACGCGATGTATGCGCGCTCGAAGACGATCGACAGCTACAAGATCGCCGACTTCGCCGACGTCAATCTCGACCGCATCGGCAAGGACGAACTTCCCGGCGGCATGATCCTCTCGGTCATCGACCCGGTCGAGGACTATGCCGCACTGATGGAGGAGCTGTTCGATTTCGGCGCCATCCGCAATCTGATCAGCCTCGGCTTCCGCATCGCCTTCGATGGAATGAGCGCCGTCACCGGTCCCTATGCCAAGGAAATCTTCGAAAATCGTCTCGGCGCTCCTTTGGGCTCGGTGCGCAACTTCATGCCGCTGCCGGATTTCGGCGGTCATCATCCCGATCCGAACCCGGTTCACTGCAAGGAACTGTTCGATGAGATGATGGGCGATGACGCGCCCGATTTCGGCGCCGCGTCCGACGGCGACGGCGACCGCAACCTGATTATCGGCCGCGACATCTTCGTCACCCCCTCCGACAGCCTGGCGATCCTTGCCGCCAACGCCAATCTCGCCCCCGGCTATTCCGGCGGTCTCGCCGGCATCGCCCGTTCGATGCCGACATCGGGTGCCGCCGACCGCGTCGCCGAAAAACGCGGCATCGGCATGTACGAGACGCCGACCGGCTGGAAGTTCTTCGGCAATCTGCTCGACGCCGGCATGGCGACGATCTGCGGCGAAGAAAGCTCCGGCACCGGCTCCAGTCACGTCCGCGAAAAGGACGGTCTCTGGGCGGTGCTGCTGTGGCTGAACATTCTTGCCGTGCGCGGCGAGAGCGTCGTCGATATCGTCACGCAGCACTGGCAGACCTATGGCCGCAACTATTATTCACGCCACGATTACGAAGGCCTCGACACCGATGCGGCGAACGGCCTTGTGGACAATCTCCGCAGCCAGCTTTCCACCCTGCCCGGCAAGAGCTTCGGCAGCTTGAAGGTCGAGAAATCAGACGACTTCGCCTATCACGATCCGATCGACAAATCGGTGAGTGAGCATCAGGGCATCCGCATCCTCTTCGAAGGCGGTTCCCGCGTCGTCTTCCGCCTGTCCGGCACCGGCACGTCTGGCGCAACCTTGCGCGTCTATATCGAGCGCTACGAGCCGGATTCGACTCGCCACAACATCGAAACGCAGGAAGCGCTCGCCGATCTGATCGCGGCCGCCGAAAGCATTGCCAGCATTCGGGAACGCACGGGACGCGACGCGCCAACCGTGATCACCTGATCCGGGGGGAACATGCGGGGGTCCAGTTCGGCGCAAAGCGGCGCGATCGTCTTGGAGACCGGCGTCGAATTTGCCGTGTGGTCGCATGATGCCGCACAGATCGAACTCTGCCTCTTCGACAATGACGGCAACAGGGAATTCGCGCGCCTGCCGATGGCGCGCGACAGCAATCACACCCATCGTCTCTTCGTCGACGGGCTGAAGGCGGGCGGGCGCTATGGTTATCGCGCCGACGGTATCTACGCCCCTGAAAACGGCCTCTGGTTTGACCCCTCCAAACTGCTGATCGACCCCTACGCCAAAGAGATCGACCGGCCGTTCCGCTACGATCCGCGTCTCGGCATCTATGGCGAGGACAGCCAGGATCTGATGCCGAAGGCGATCGTCACCACCGATACCCCAGCCGATATCGGCAAGCCGCTCTTCAAACCGGGCGGCTTCATTTATGAAGTGGCGGTGCGGCCCTTCACCATTCTCCATCCCGACGTGCCGGAGGCCGAGCGCGGCACAGTCGCAGCCCTTGCCCATCCCTCCGTCGTCGCCCATCTGAAGCGGATCGGTGTCGATGCCGTCGAACTGATGCCGATCACCGCCTGGATCGACGAACGCCACCTGCCGCCGCTCGGCCTCTCCAACGGCTGGGGCTACAATCCGGTCGCCTTCATGGCCCTCGATCCGCGGCTGGCACCGGGCGGCATGGCGGAACTTCGCAAAACGGTCGCCGCTCTCCACGCCGAAGGCATCGCCGTCATCCTCGATCTCGTCTTCAACCATACCGGCGAGAGCGACCGTTACGGGACGACGCTGTCGCTGCGCGGCCTCGACAACCTGCATTATTACCGCCACGCCCAGAATGGGCCGGGCGAACTCGTCAACGACACCGGCACCGGCAACACGCTCGCCTGCGATCATCCCGAGGTCCGACGTCTCATCATCGACAGCCTGCGCCATTTCGTGCTCAACGCCGGCGTCGACGGTTTTCGCTTCGATCTCGCCCCAGTACTCGGCCGCACCGCGACGGGTTTCGAGCGCGACGGCGGAACGCTTACCGCGATCCTAGCCGACGAGGTGCTCGCCGACCGGATCATGATCGCCGAGCCCTGGGATATCGGCCCGGGCGGCTACCAGCTCGGCAATTTCCCCAGTGCCTTCCTCGAATGGAACGACCGGGTTCGCGACGATCTGCGCTGCTACTGGCGCGGCGACGATTGGAAGACCGGCGCGCTGGCGACGGCGCTCGCCGGCTCCTCCGACATCTTCGCCCGCAACGACGGCGGAGAGACGCGCAGCGTCAATTTCCTCGCCGCCCATGACGGCTTCACGCTGACCGATCTCGTCTCCTACGCCGGAAAGCACAATGACGCCAATGGCGAACACAATCGCGACGGCCACAACGAGAACCATTCCTGGAACAACGGCGTCGAGGGGGAAACCGTCTATCCCACTATCCGCAAGCGTCGCAAAGACGATGTGATGGCGCTGATATCGACGCTCTTTGCCACCCGCGGCAGCATCATGCTGACGGCGGGCGACGAGGGCGGCCGCAGCCAGCACGGCAACAACAATGCCTATTGCCAGGATAATGAAATCACCTGGCTGGACTGGAAGACCCTGAACGAGGACCTCATCGCCCACACCGCCTTCGTCTCAGGGCTGCGCCGTCGCTTCACCGTCTTTTCGGAAGCCGGCTTTTTCTCCGGAGATGGTGATGTCGAATGGATCTCGCTCTCCGGCGAAGCGATGACCGTCGTCGAATGGGAGACGCCGTCGCTCTCGACCCTCGGCATGCTGCTTATGACCGGCGACCGCTCCTCTCGGGGCGAGCAGACCCGGCTTGCCGTGCTCTTCAACCGGTCCGACAGCCGCCAGATCTTCACGCTTCCGGAAGGCGAGGCGGCCTGGCGGCAACTAACACCCGAGGAAACGAAAAAAGCCGGGACCAGCGTGACCGTCGAGCCACGCTCCGTCGCCTTTTTCGTAGAAAAATGACCGCCTCGGCCCGCCTGGGCGAATCCTTGTCGCAATCGTCATAAATGCACGATAAGGCTTTGAAGCGGCGCGCTTATCTGACGAGGAATGCATGGGCATGGAAATTTCACTCTCCGACGTGCGGGGATTGATCGGCATGGAAACGGGCCTTTCGGATTGGGTCACCGTCGACCAGACGATGATCGACGCCTTCGCGGCGGCGACCGACGACCATCAGTTCATTCATGTCGATCCCAAGCGCGCGGCGGCCGAGAGCCCCTTCGGCGGTACCATCGCCCATGGCTTCCTGACACTGTCTCTGCTGTCGACGATGAACTACAACTGCCTGCCGAAAGTGCGCGAGCAGACCATGGGCATCAATTACGGTTTCGAGCGCGTCCGCTTCATGACGCCGGTGAAAAGCGGCGCCCGCGTCCGCGGCCGCTTCCTGCTCTCCGACGCCCGCTTTCGCGGCGCCGGCATGCTGATGACCACCTATGACGTGACCATCGAAATCGAAAACGAGAAGAAGCCGGCGCTGACGGCAAAATGGATCACCATCATCCAATTCGATCCGAAGGACCGCCCCGAGGACGCGTAAGCAAAGCGCTGCTCTTATTGCTCCGGCGAATTGAAGACAGCTTCGAGAGCGTGTCCGTCCGGATCGATGACGAAGGCGGCATAATAATGCTCGCCATAATGGGGCCGCAGACCGGGACCGCCATTGTCACGGCCGCCATGCGCGATGGCCGCCGCATGAAATTGATCGACCGCCTGGTGGCTCGGGGCGGCAAAGGCCAGATGAGAACCCGGGCCGGCCGGGCGCTGACCATCCGGGCGATGTTTGATCGCCAGCTTGTCTCCGCCGCCGGGAGGTCCGTAGCCGATTGCCTGCCCTGTCTGCCCCGGCCGGATATCGTCCCAGACCCTGACATAACCGAGCGCGGCGAAGGCAGCATCGTAAAATGCCGCCGATCGCTCGATATCGGAAACGCCGAGGGAAGCATGATGCAGCATTGGCCTATCCCTTGAACAGAGGACTATGCAGGAATTGGCCCGGCCTCAATGTCCCGCATCACCGGCCGCTTCTGCCAGCAGCCCGAAGACGTAGTCGGAAAACGACCGCCAGCATTCCACCCGGAACGTATCCTCCTCCGTGCGGAGAAGCACGATCTCCGCCTTGCCGAGAATGGTGCGCGACGCGGCGCCGACCGGAAAGGAAGAAAGCGACAGATCCTGCGGGCAGCCGGCCGCAAGGGTGGTCTCGGCGCCCGGTCCCGAGACGATGATCGCGACATTGCGGTGGGAAACGTCGGTCGCCGAATGCAGCGCTCCGGCGCCGGCAAATACTGCCATCAGATCGGCGCCGGCCTCATCGATGACAAGCCACTCATCCGGCCCGATCCAGAGCGCCGATCGGGCACCGGCCCGGCCCGATGTCTTCGGGGCGGTCGGCACGGACAAGCCGAGAGCGGAGGAAAGTGCTGCAAGCGATTCCGCAGGCGCGCGCAGCGCCACCCGGCTCGCGGCCGGGGCCACCGTCAGCCGCACGTTTGCGGAGCCGCCGAGACGGCCGTCAAGCACCGGCTTGCGAATTGCGACATCAGCCATGAATGCGGCCTCCTTCCTTGTCAAAGAACACCAGATCCGTCACTTCGACGGCGATCGTCCGGTCGGGCATCGGCACGTAGAGCGTCTCTCCCATCCGCGCCCGGCCGCCGGCGACAAGCGCGAAGGCGATCGACCTGCCGCAACTTTCGGACCAGTAGGCCGAGGTGACGTGGCCGAGCATGGTCATCGGCTTCGGCTCGTTCGGGTTGGCAACGACCTGCGCACCTTCTTCGAGCACCAGCTTCGGATCCTTGGTGACGAGGCCAACCAGCTGCTTGCGCCCGTCCTTGACGAGATCCGGCCGCTGCAGCCCGCGAATGCCGACGAAATCCTTCTTTTTCTTGGAAACCGCCCAGGCAACTCCGGCGTCATCGGGGGTCACCGTCCCATCGGTATCCTGCCCGACGATGATATAACCCTTCTCGGCGCGAAGGACGTGCATCGTTTCCGTGCCGTAGACGCAAGCGCCGAGCGGTTCTGCATTGGCCCAGACCGCTTCGAGCACCGACTGGCCGTAATCGGCCGGCACGTTGATTTCGAAACCGATTTCGCCGGTGAAGGAGACGCGGAAGAGCCGCGCCGGCACGCCGCAGACCGTGCACTCGGCAACGCTCATATGCGGGAAGGCCTCGTTCGAAAGATCGACCCCTTCGACCAGCGGCGCGACGATCTCGCGCGCCTTCGGTCCCTGCACGGCGATAACAGCCCATTGTTCGGTCACCGAGGTCAGCCATACCTTCAGATCCGGGAATTCCGTCTGCAGATAGTCTTCCATGTGATGGAGAACGCGCGGCGCGCCGCCGGTCGTCGTCGTCACGTGGAAACGGTCGTCCGCCAGGCGTCCGACGACACCGTCGTCATAAACGAAGCCGTCCTCGCGGGTCATGATGCCGTAGCGGGCCTTGCCGGGCTTCAGCGTGTCCCAGGCATTGGTGTAGATGAGGTTGAGGAATTTCGCCGCATCCGGACCCACCACCTCGATCTTGCCGAGCGTCGAGGCGTCGAAGATGCCGGCCGACTCGCGCGCCGTCCGGCATTCGCGGGCGACCGCCTGATGCATGGTCTCGCCGGCCCGCGGATAGAACCAGGCGCGCTTCCAATTGCCGACATCCTCGAAAACAGCGCCATGGGCTTCTTCCCAATCATGCAGCGGCGTCTTGCGTGTCGGATCGAACAGCTCTCCACGCGAGTGGCCGACCAGTGTGCCGTAGGTGACCGGCGTATAGGGTGCACGGAAAGTGGTGAGGCCGACCTGCGGGATTTCCTTGCCGAGCATTTCGGCGGCAATCGCCAGCCCGTGCATGTTGGAAAGCTTGCCCTGGTCCGAAGCCATGCCGTTGGTCGTGAAGCGCTTGATATGCTCGATCGAATGCATGCCTTCGCGAACCGCGAGGCGGATATCCTTGGCACAGACGTCGTGCTGGAAATCGATGAAGGCCTTGGCGTTGGTCTTCGGCCCGGCGCCTTCGGCGGCGCCGATCATACCGCCCGTCCAGTCATAGGCCTGCTCGCCCGAAAGGACGATCTTCTCGCCGCCGCTTTTGCCGCTGGCCTTCGCCATCAGCTCGCCGGCGGCAAGCGATTCCTCGATCGTCCGCTGCAGGTCGTCGGTACCGTTGCAGGCGCCGACCGAGAGGCAGTCCTGCGCGTAGGTTCCGGGCAGGAAGCGCTGGCTTTCGGCATCGAAGGCGACCTTGCCGCGCGACTGCGAGAACAAATGCACGGACGGCGTCCAGCCGGCCGAAACCAGCAGCGCATCGACCGCGATCTTGCGCGGCGAGCCGCCGCCGTTGCGCGCCACCGTCATCGACGAGATGCGCAGCCGCCCCGCCGTGTTGACAACCGACTGGCCTGTGAGAACATCGATGCCGAGCGCACGCGCCTCTTCCAGCACCGCCGCTCCCGGCGCCTGCCTGACATCGACGATGGCGGCGATCGAAACGCCTGATCGTTTCAGGTCGAAGGCCGCCTCGTAAGCCGAGTCATGCGCCGTATAGATGCCGACGTTCTTGCCGACGGCAACGCCGTAATGGTTGAGATAGGTCCGCGCCGCCGAGGCCAGCATGATGCCTGGCCGGTCGTTGTTTGGGAACACCATGTGCCGTTCAATGGCGCCATTGGCGAGGATCACCCGCTTGGCCCGGATCTGCCAGAGCCGCTCGCGCGGCAGATCATGGGAGGGATTGGCGAGATGATCGGTGACGCGTTCGGCAAGGCCGACGAAATTGTGGTTGTAGTAGCCGAAGGCGGTCGTGCGGGTGAGCACTTCGACATTGTCCATCGCCTTAAACCGCGCCACGGCCTTCTGCGCCCAGGCGAAGCCTTCCTGCCCGTCGATTTTCGCACCGGCATCGTAGCGCAGCGCCCCACCGGCTTCCGCCTGCTCATCGCAGAGGATCACTCGGGCGCCGGTCTGGGCCGCGGCCAGCGCCGCCGAAAGACCGGCAACGCCGGCGCCGACCACCAGCACGTCGCAATGGGCATAGCGGCTCGCATAATGATCCGGATCGCCTTCGGTCGGCGCGACGCCGAGGCCGGCGGCGCGACGGATAAGCGGTTCGTAGACATGCTTCCAGGCGGCGCGCGGCCACATGAAGGTCTTGTAGTAGAAACCGGCGGCGAAGAATGGCGACATCAGATTGTTGATGGCGCCGACATCGCGGGCGAGCGAAGGCCAACGGTTCTGCGACTTGACGATCATGCCGTCGAAGACTTCCTGTACCGTCGCGCGCACGTTCGGCTGCTTGCGCGCCGCATCGCGGGCGACGTCGATCAGCGCATTCGGCTCCTCGGCACCGGCCGAGAGAATGCCGCGCGGACGGTGATACTTGAACGAACGTCCCAGAAGATGCACGCCGTGGGCGATCAGCGCCGAGGCGACGGTATCGCCTTCAAGCGCCGTATAGGTCTGACCGTCCAAGCTGAAGCGCGCGGTCTTGGCCGGCGTCAGGCGCCCTTTGCCGGCGATACGGTTGACGCCACTCATTGCGCCTCTCCTTCCAGGGCTTCATATGTCTCGACGGGACTATGCTGCTCGGCCTCCGCGCCGATCCGCGGCTTCGGCTCACCGGCTTTATAGGTCATGATGAACTTGTCGCTCACCGTGTCGCGCACTGCATTGAAGAAGCGCCCGCAGCCGTGAATATGGCGCCAACGTTCGAAGATCAGCCCCTTCGGATTGTCGCGCAGAAAAAAGTAGGCCTCGAATTCCTCATCTGAAATCGAAGCGATGTCGGTGGGCCGCGCGATATGCGCGTCACCCGCGCCGCGGAATTCGAGCTCGGAGCGCTCTTCCTGGCAGTAAGGGCAATGGATCAGCAGCATGTGGAAATTCCTTCTCCTCCCCTTCTCCCCAGCGGAGAGAAGGCGCCTGCAAGACGGATGAGGGGGTGAGCGACGAAAGGAGCGAGCATCCGAGCGAAAACACTCATCATCAATGCGCCACCGCCGCCGCCGCCGCTTCGTCGATCAGCCGGCCGGTGCGGAAACGCTCCAGCGTCAGCCCGGCATTGAACTTGTGCGGCTCGTCGCGGGCGATCAGATGCGCGAAGAGATTGGCCGAGCCCGGCGTCGCCTTGAAGCCGCCGGTGCCCCAGCCGCAATTGACGTAAAGCCCGGGAACCGGCGTCTTCGACTGGATCGCCGAACGATCGGGCGTATTGTCGACGATGCCGCCCCATTGCCGCATCATCTTGACGCGCCGGAACATCGGGAAGAGCTCGCAGATGGCGTCGAGCGTGTGGGTGATGATCTGCAGCCCGCCGGTCTGGGAATAGGAATTATACTGGTCGGTGCCGGCGCCGATGACCAGCTCTCCCTTATCGGACTGGGAGATATAGGCATGCACCGTGTTCGACATGACGACGCAGGGAAAGATCGGCTTCAGCGGCTCGGAGACCAGCGCCTGCAGCGGGCTCGATTGCAGCGGCACACGCACGTCAGCCATCTTCATGATGGTCGTCGTATGGCCGGCCGCCGACACGGCGACCTTTTTGGCGCCGATGAAGCCACGCGAGGTCTCGACCCCGGTCACCCGTCCGTCGGGGCCGCGGCGGATGCCGGTCACTTCGCAATTCTGGATGATGTGCACGCCGCGGTCCGAGGCTGCGCGCGCATAACCCCAGGCAACCGCGTCATGCCGCGCCGTGCCGCCGCGCCGCTGCAGTGCCGCACCGTTGATCGGGTAACGCGCGCTGGCCGAGATGTCGAGCGGCGGACAATAGGCCTTGGCCTGCTCCGGCGTCAGCCATTCATTGTCGATGCCGTAGAGCCGGTTGGCGTGGATATGCCGCTTGAACGACTGCTGGTCGTGAATATTGTGCGAGAGCATCATCACGCCGCGCGGCGAATACATCACATTGTAGTTGAGCTCCTGCGAAAGCCCTTCCCAGAGCTTCATCGAATGCTCGTAGATCTGCATGCTCTCTTCGTAGAGATAATTCGAGCGGATGATGGTGGTGTTGCGGCCGGTATTGCCGCCGCCGAGCCAGCCCTTTTCGATCACCGCCACATTGGTGATGCCGTGCTCCTTGGCGAGATAATAGGCAGCACCCAGCCCGTGGCCGCCGGCGCCGATGATGACCACGTCGTATTCGGCGCGCGGCTCCGGTGACGTCCACTGCTTCTCCCAGCCCTTGTGGCCACGAAGGGCCTCTCTCGCCACGGCAAAAACCGAATATTTCCGCATCCGCCTTCTTCTCCTTCGGGAAAGGGCTGTTCTCCGTGCCCATACAAATCGCAAATCCAAAAGCGGCACAACGGCTCTTTTGCGACGCGCGAGAGCTTTGCTTTTGACACTAAACGACATGAGGCCGAAAAGCGCGCGGTTTTGGGGCGACATCATGCGCTACTTCCCAGGGCCGTTCGCCACGATGAGGCAACCGACCTTTTCCCGGGCCGCCGGCTTGATCTAGCCCAAGTGGGCGAGAAGACAAGCAGTTACTAAAATGTTAATCCACCCTATGTTCCCGGGGTTCCTGTATCATGTGGGGTCGGCGTTCATTACTCCAGGCGCTTTGCATCGTGGTGGGCGCGCAACCGGCACTTGCCGCCGAGCCGGTCGGCCAAGCCGTCGTTATCAAGACGGAGGTGACGGGACAGAGCGGCCCGATCGAGGTCGACACCAGCGTTCATCGCAACGAGCGCATCAAGACGTCCCCCTCCGGGCTTGGCCAGTTCCTGTTCCGTGACGGCACGAAGCTCGCGGTCGGCTGGGGCTCGTCGGTCGTGATCGACAAATATGTCTTCGATGATTCCCAATCGGTCAAGAAACTCACCATCAGGGCGGCAAAGGGGACATTCCGCTGGGTCAGCGGCAACTCCAACTCTTCGGCCTACCAGATCCTGACGCCCGCCGGCACGATCGGCGTGCGCGGCACCGCTTTCGATTTCTATGTCGGTCCGGATGGCACGACCGCCGTCGTCCTGTTGAACGGCGCGGCCCGGTTTTGCGGTCCGGGCGGCTGCCGGCAGTTGCAGCAGCGTTGCGATTGCGTGGTGGCCAAGCCGAACGGCAATATGTCGGCAGCACGCCGGGTCGATCCCAGCATTCTCGATACACTCGGAAATCCCCGCGCCCTCCCCTTCCTCTCCGGCAATCAGCGACTTGCAGGCGGCATCGGCATGCTGGGCGGCTGCAATATGGCCTCGGTCGCGCCGGAAAGAAAAGACAGACAACCGCCTCCGCCGGCGATTGCGCCTGCTCCGCAAAGGCAGGACCCTCCGCAGAGGCAGGCCGAGCCGCAAAAGGAGCGGCCGAACAAGCCCGACAAGCCGCATCACGACAAGCCTCATCATGACAAACCGGATAGGCCTGACAAGCATGAGGGCCATGGCCGCCATGACGATGACGGAAAGCCGGGAAATCACGGCGAGGATCATCGCGGCCACGACCGCGACCATCATGGACATCGCGATCGCGATCATGACAACGATCGGAGCCACGACAGGGGGCGGAATTTCAACCGCGGCCGTTGAGGCCTATCAGTCGGCGGCGCTCTTTTCGATCACCTCCGGTACCTCGCGGAAATGATCGGTCCTGCCGGATATGCGCTGGTAGAATTCCGCCAGAGCGCCGGTCACCTGCACCGCCCTCAGCTTTGCCGTATCGATAAGCTTCCGGCTGTTCCGCGAATGCGATTGCAGGGCCTGCATCAACTGTCGATGAATGACTTCGAGCGCGGCGAATTCCTGGGATGCCGCCACCCGTTCATCGCCGACAATGGCAAGGATCTGCGTCCGGCTGCTCTTCCCCTTGAGTGGAAGGGCTCCCGCCTCGATCAGCGCCATTCCCCGCACTGACCGTGCCGTGCTGTCGGAGATGAGGATATCGAAGCCGACTTCCTTGCAGCATGACTCGATGCGGGCCGCGATGTTGACGGCATCGCCGACGGCCGAATAGTTGAAGCGGGTCTTAGCGCCCATATTGCCGACGCAGGCAAGGCCGGTATGGATGCCGATGCCGATGCCAACCTCCTGCTCGGGCCCGAAGCCGAAGGCATCGCCGGCGTTCAATTCGGCCAACGTTTCACGCATGGCAAGTGCGGCGCGAACTGCCTTGGTTTCGTGATCGGCCACATCGACGGGCGCATTCCAGAAGGCCATGATCGAATCGCCGATGAACTTGTCGAGCGTGCCTTCATTGGCCACGACATGACGGCTCAGCGCATCGAGCAGGGTGTTGAGGAACGCGACGACATCCGTCGGCGCCAGCCGCTCGCTGATCTCGGTGAAGCTCCTGACATCGACGAACATCACCGTCAGCTCGCGGTCGTCGCCGCCGAGGCGCAATGCATCTGGGGTATGCTCGATGCGATGGAGCAGTGACGGCGAAAGATATTGCCCGAAGGCGCGCCGCACCGCCCGCCGCTCGCGGTCGATCACCAGGATCCGGAACGACGTCGCGGCAAAATGGATGATCGAGCCGCTGACGATCGGCGCCAGCGGATCGAAAAGAAGCCCCGCATAGAGAAACGACAACCAGGATGCCAAAAGTGCCATTGCCGTAATCAGCAGGCCACAGATCAGCGCGACCGCCGGGCTGACGAAGGTCGTCACCACGACGAGCAGGCATCCGAGCACGGCAATCATCAGGATTTCCAGCCCGTCCGCCCAGTCCGGCCGCGACAGGAACTGGCCGGAGAGGATCTGCTCGACCGCCTGCGCATGCAGCGAAACGCCGGGAACGTTCTCGCCGAGGGCGGTGACGCGGATGTCCTGCAGGCCGGCCGCCGATGTGCCGACGAAGACGATGCTGCCGTCGATGGCGGCCGCGACCTCGGGAGAGGCCCCTCCGGCCGCAAGCACCTGCCGGGCGGATATGTAGTGTTCAGCCCGGTCTGGGCTGACATAGAGCCAGAGTTCGCCCGCAGCCGTCAGCGGCACGACGAAATCCCCGATCTTTACCGATGTCATGATGCCGGCGCGATCGGGCGCGCCTGACAATACATAGGTCGATACTCCCTGCGCGACGCGAAGAGCTTCGATGGCGAGATTGGGATAGAGCTGCTCGCCGTCGGTCAGGAACAGCGGCACCGCCCGCACCACCGGCGAGGGGTTGCCGGGGTTGAGGCTGATATGGCCGAGCCCGGCCGCATTGGCCTCCAACTGCGGCCTGAGCGGCGTCGAGGCGCCGAGATAGGGAGGAGCCGCGACGGGGCTTTCGCCTGTGAAGGCGAAACCCGCCTTCACAGGCGGCCGGTATTTGCCCTCGTTGGAAAGGCCAAAGCCGAGGACGACGGGCTTCTCGGCAATCGAGCGGGCGAATATCTCATCATTGTCGGGCAATTTCCTAGCAAGGGAAGGATCGACGCCTGCGACCTCGCGGACGACATTGCGCGGCGACAGCCGGTCCGGCTCGGCGAAAAGAATGTCGAAGGCGATGGCCGAAGCACCCATTTGAGAAAGCCGGTCCACCAGCAGCGCCATCCGGTCCCGCGGCCATGGCCATTGGCCGAATTCGCGCAGGGAGGCTTCGTCGATGTCGATCACCCGGACAGGCATCGGTTCGAAGGCCCTCGGAACCAGCCGCTGATATTCGTCGAACGTCACGCCGCGGATCAGCTTGAAAATCCCGGGATCGCCTGCCCGCAAGACTGTGAGCAGAGCCACGATCGCCAGGCCGATAACGACACCGATTTGCTGCGCGCGCGTCATCATCTCTCCACGCGTCCCCTCCCTCGGCCGACCGAGTAGAGCGGCCCGCATCTGCCGACGGACAGGCTACGCCGCTTTCGGTCCGAACGCCATTCGCACCTGCATTCGCAGCACGCTCTTTTCGGTCTCCCCGTGTCGCTTTTCGCCGGGCGGCCGCAAGGTCTCTTCAATATCGGCCACGCCGCCGGTTTTGGCCGAGCTTTTGCCCGGATGGCAGGGCTTCGACCTTGCCGGGCGCGCGGCGAAATGTTCTTGTAGCGATCGAAAATCGCGTGCTTTTTTTCAAGAGGAATGGAGGTCGCCTTGATTTCCGAAACCGCCGCGCGTCGCAGCGGCTACTGGCTGATCGTCGTCGTGCTGGCAATGCTCGCCGGGCTGCCGCTGGCCGTCTGGCTCGATATCAGCGATCTCTCCGGAAATACCCTGCGGCGTCAGGCGCGCGACATGAGTTCGCTGATATCGAGCATCCGCTCCTATTATTCGGCCAATGTCGTGGGCCGTGTTCTGGCCGCCCACGCCAGCGGCGCGACCGAAGGCACTGTTGTCTCTCACAACTACGCCAATATTCCAGGCGCTATCCCGCTGCCGGCCACACTGTCCCTGGAACTCGGTGACGTCATCAAGGAGCAGCAGGCCAATATCACCTACCGTTTCGTCTCCGACCTGCCGTTCAAGAGCCGCGCATCCCACGAGCTCGACGATTTCGAGACGAAAGCGCTCGCCGCGTTGCGCGCCGATCCGCAGCAGACGCTGAACGACCTCACCCGTGTCGGATTGACCGATACTTTGCGGTTCATCACCCCCGTGGTCATGGGCCAGGCCTGCGTCGCCTGCCACAACAGCCATCCCGAAAGCCCGAAGACCGATTGGAAGGTGGGCGATGTGCGCGGCATTCAGGAGGTCATCATCAGGCAGCCCTATGCGGGCAATGTCTTCGCCTTCAAATACCTGCTCTGTTATTTTCTGTTCGTCGCCATTATCGGCATCAGCTTCATTCTGCTCCAGCGGCAGCAGGCGCGCGCGATCCACAGCGCCAACCGGGATCTGGAAACGGCGAACGAGTTCCTCGCCAGCGTTTCCCTGAAGATTTCGCGTTATCTCTCGCCGCAGATCTACAAAAGCATCTTCTCCGGGCAGAAGGACGTCGTCGTCCATACCGAGCGCAAGCGCCTGACGATCTTCTTCTCCGACATCAAGGATTTCACCGCCACCACCGAGCGCCTGCAGCCGGAAGCCCTGACGGAGATGCTCAACGAATATCTGACGGAGATGTCGAACATTGCTCTGGAACATGGCGGCACGGTGGACAAGTTCATCGGCGACGCGATGCTGGTGTTTTTCGGCGACCCGGAAACCAAGGGTCCGGAGGAGGACGCGAAAGCCTGTCTGCGCATGGCCGTCGACATGCAGCGCCGTCTCGGCGAACTCAAGGACAGATGGCGCAGAAACGGCACCGAAGAGCCTTTCGTCGTCCGCATGGGCATCAACAGCGGCTATTGCAACGTCGGCAATTTCGGCAGCAACGACCGCATGGACTATACGATCATCGGAGCGGAGGCCAACCTCGCAGCCCGGCTGCAATCGATCGCTGAGGGAGGAGAGATCGTCATCAGCTACGAAACCTACGCGCTGGTGAATGAAATCGTCGCGGCCCATCCCCTGCCGCCGATCACGATGAAGGGCATACAACGCGAGATCGTGCCCTATGCGGTGGATGGGCTGACGCTCGGTGCGGATCATAAGAGCCGCGTCCTCAGCGAACATCTCGCGGGGCTCGACCTGCATCTGGATATGAGCCGGCTGGAGCCTGCCGATCGCCTTCGGGTCAGGACGGCGCTCAAGGAGGCGATCGCCGCGCTGGACGAAGCCGCGGGATCGTGACCGGATAGGACAAGCGTGATTTTTCCGCCCGCTTCCCATATCCATCTGGACTTCCCATACCCGATCTGCTATCTCGCATCACCAATCGCAAGGCTGCGGCCGCGCGAACGTTATTGTTTTGCCTCTGGCCGCTGCGCCGCCTCCGGCATCAACCAACCAAAGGAACGTGATTCTCGTGCAGGTACTTGTCCGCGATAACAATGTCGATCAGGCTCTCCGCGCTCTCAAGAAGAAGATGCAGCGCGAAGGCATTTTCCGCGAAATGAAGATGCGCGACTACTACGAGAAGCCGTCGCAGAAGCGTGCTCGCGAAAAGGCTGAAGCTGTTCGCCGCGTTCGCAAGCTGGCCCGCAAGCGCGCCCAGCGCGAAGGTCTGGTCGCAGCACGCTGAGCGTTGCTGTCGTTTTTTTGACGTTTTCAGATGCATTGTGGCGGGGGCGATAGGTTCGCCGCCGCCTTTTTAGTTTGCCGCTGAATCGCATGTCCGCATACCGGATGTGCCGCATGGGGAAAGCGAGCCCGAATGGCAGTCATCACCTTCAATCCGTCCCGCGCTTGGCGCTTGCAGAAAACCGCCTTCCTGCCGGCTTTGGCGCTGGCGGCAATGTTCGGCCTTGCAGGCTGTGAGACGACCCCCACCTCCGATGCGGTCATCAGCATCGACAAGGCGCAGGGCTCGGAAGAGAATATCGCGTCGCTGACGGCTGTTATCAACGCCAACCCCAGGGATCCCGAGGGCTACAATGTCCGCGGCTCCGCCTATGGCCGCGGCGGCGAATTCCGCAAGGCGCTGAACGATTTCAACACGGCGCTGCAGATCAATCCGCGGTTTTTCCAGGCTTACGCCAACCGCGCCCTCGTCTATCGCAACATGGGCCAGCAAGCCCAGGCGATTGGCGACTACAATGCTGCCCTGCAGATCAATCCGAGCTATGACGTCGCCTATATCGGCCGCGGCAATGTCTATCGCATGGCCGGCCAAGACGATCAGGCCTTCAACGACTTCGACAAGGCGATCCAGCTCGGCACCACCGATGGCCGCGCCTATCACAATCGTGGCCTGATCTATCAGAAGCGCAATCAGCAGGACAAGGCGATCGACGACTTCTCGAAAGCGATCTCGCTCGCGCCGAATTCCGCCGAGCCCTATAACGGCCGCGGCATTTCCTATATCGCACTGAACGACGACGACAACGCGTTTGCCGATTTCAACCATGCGATCGAGCTCAACGGCAACATCGCCGAATCCTGGGCCAATCAGGCCCTCGTCTACGAACGCCGCGGCGACAAGGCGAAGGCCGCTCGGTCCTATCGCCACGCGGTCGGCCTCGATCCGAAGTACCAGCCGGCCCGCGACGGCCTTGCCCGCGTCGGCGTCGCCCCAGCCGGCTAACGATATGGTCGGGCGGCAGGAGCGATCCTGCCGCAAAAGCGGCCGCACGGCCTCAAAACGAGACGCCGCAAAAGATCCGCCGCTCTCGACGACCTGTCATAGTATGTTGCAACCTGCTCTTGCTCCCCCTAACATGGCGCTGCTTCGATAGCCCGCTATCGGGCATTCTAAAACGAGTTGAGGGCGGTTTGCGAGAGATGCGGATCTTTGCTTTCCTGGCCGCAAACGAAAACCGTTGCGGGCCACGCGCATCACAGCGCCGCGCGTCTTTTCAGACGGGCAAAAGACCCTGTAACACTCTGTGGCGCACCAGATGAAGATTGTCGCGCTGTTCTTTCCCAAAGCCTCGATCGGCACCTATCTCGTCGCCATGGCAGTGGCGATCGCGCTGCCGATCTTCGCCTTTGTGACGCTGCTTCTGCTACAGCTGGAAGACAACCAGCGTTCGACGCTGCGGCGCGAGACGGCCCAGGATGCGCTCGCTCTTTCGCGCATCATCGACCGCCAGCTTCAGGATATGGCAACGACGCTGCGGCTGCTTTCGAGCTCGCCGGAGCTTGAAAACGGCAATCTCGCCGCTTTCCATCAGCGCACCGAAACAGCCCTCAGAGACAATACGCTTTATGTCATTGCCGTCGACCGGACCGGCCAGCAACTCTTGAACACGCGCCGGGCGTTCGGCACTCCGCTTGGCGAGATAGCCAACACTGCCGCCCTCCAGTCGGCCCTGACCTCCGGTCGCATCGAAGCATCAGACGTCTTTCGCGGCCGCACCAGCGGCGACTGGGTCTATAATGTGACCCTGCCGCGGAAAAATGATCCCGTCGCAGCCCTCATCATCACCCAGGACGCCAAGGATCTGGGCAAGCTCGTGACGACGGAGGGTCTTGCCCCCGGCTGGTCGGCCGCCGTCATCGATCAGAGCGGCCGCGTCGTCGCCGCCACCGGCCCCGCCAATCTCGAACCCGGCACGCCCTTCGATCCGCGCATCCTGCCGGCCTTCACTGCTTCCCGCGGCGTCTTCCAGGACGAGACGATCCTGCCGCACATGCTGCTCGGCTATGCCCGGATTCCCGGCTGGTCGTGGAAGACGGTGATCTGGGGACCGATCGCCCAGGCATCGATCCTCAGCACCTGGCGTTTCCTCATCATCGGCGGCGTGGCCCTTGTGCTCGTCGCCGTGCTGGGCGCCTACGCCGTCGCACGGCAGGTGCGCACCACCATCCGCGATATCGCCGAAATGGCGAACCGCATGGGCGAAGGCCATATCGTCTCGCCGGTCGAGACCAGCGTCATCGAGGCGAACCAGGTGGCGATCGCCCTTTCGAATGCCTCTTTCGATCGCAGCCAGACCGAGGACCGGCTGCGCTTCGTCATGCATGAGCTCGTCCACCGCACCAAGAACCTTCTGACGCTTGCCCAGGCAATGATGCGTCAGCTCGCCAAGCAAGCCGACAGCGTCGAGACCTTCCAGGCCGCCGTCGCCGATCGCCTCGACGGGCTGGTGCGTTCGATCGAACTCCTGACCAGCGAGCAATGGGGAGGTGTGTCGCTGCGGCGGGTCGTCGACATCCATCTGCAGGCCTTCCCCCAATCGCGCGAACAGATCGATATCACGGGCAAAGATTTCGTGCTGAAGCCGGATGCAGTGCAGAATCTCGGCCTCGCCTTGCATGAACTCGCCACCAATTCGGTGAAATACGGCGCACTCTCCGTGCCGCAAGGCCGTGTCCGCTTCGAATGGCATGACGTCAAGGAGGAGGACAAACCGGATGCCTTGCTCCGCTTCACCTGGGAAGAGCGCGGCGGCCCGCCTGTTGTCGAGCCATCGCGCTCGGGCTTCGGCACTACCGTCATCAAGGCTCATGCCGCCTCGGCTTTCCGCGGTGCGGTGCAGGTCGATTTCCTGCCCGAAGGCCTGCGCTGGGTGCTGACGGCGCAGCGCGCCATGCTGGAACGGGATTAGACTCCAGGAACAATCACCATCTCCACCCGTTTCGGACAGGTCGTTCCAAAGGAGAAAGACCATGTTCAAGCAAACCATGATCGCAGCCGCGGCGCTGGCGGCCGCTGCCTGGGCAGGCCCGGCGGGCGCGGAAAGCTATGTCACGCTTGGCCGTCTGGTCTGCGGATCGGATGGCGGCCAGGGCCTGATCGTCACCTCGCAGAAGAACCTCATCTGCACCTATACGCCGGCATCCGGCGGCGCCAAGGCGGTCTATGCCGGCAAGATCGAGAAATTCGGCATTGATATCGGCCAGACCGGCAAAAGCGTGATGATCTGGCAGGTGCTGGCCAAGACCGGCACGGATGTCCCGCAATTCGCCCTTGCCGGTGAATATTACGGCATCGGCGCCGATGCGAGCGTGGGCGCAGGCGCCGGCGCCAAAGTGATCGCCGGCGGCACCAACAAGGCCTTCATGCTGCAGCCATTGAATGTCCAGGCCCAGGAAGGGCTGAACCTGGCGATCGGCGTCGAGAAGATGACCCTCGTGCCGGGCGAGATATGACGAACGCCCACGCCTGGAGCAATTCCAGCAAAAGTGCGTCGCGGTTTTGCGTCCGGAATTGCGTGATAGAGCATTTTCGTGAATCAAACAGCCGCGAGGGCGGCTGTATCTGCGTCGATCAATGCGCGATCGCCTTGTTGATATCCTCGGTCATCTTCTTGGCGTCGCCGAGCAGCATCATGGTGCCGTCCTTGTAGAACAGCGTATTGTCGATGCCGGCATAACCCGAGCCGAGCGAGCGTTTGACGAAGAGGCAGGTCTTTGCCCGGTCGACGTCGAGGATCGGCATGCCGTAGATCGGCGAGGTTTTGTCGTCGCGCGCGGCCGGATTGGTGACATCATTGGCGCCGATGACATAGGCGACATCGGCCTGGGCGAATTCCGAATTGATGTCCTCGAGCTCGAAGACCTCGTCATAGGGAACATTCGCTTCGGCAAGCAGCACGTTCATATGGCCGGGCATGCGGCCGGCGACCGGGTGGATCGCATATTTCACCTCGACGCCGTTCTTCTTCAGATTGTCGGCGAGTTCGCGCAGCGCATGCTGGGCCTGGGCGACCGCCATGCCGTATCCCGGCACGATGATCACCTTGGATGCATTCGCCATCAGGTAGGCCGCATCCTCGGCGGAGCCGAGCTTGACCGTCTTATCAGAGGTATCGGGCCCACTGGCCGCCGTCTCGCCGCCGAAACCGCCGAGGATGACCGAAACGAAGGAACGGTTCATACCCTTGCACATGATGTAGGAGAGGATCGCGCCGGAGGAACCGACGAGCGCGCCGGTGATGATCAGCGCCAGATTGCCGAGCGTAAAGCCGATACCGGCCGCGGCCCAGCCGGAATAGGAGTTCAGCATCGAGACGACGACCGGCATATCGGCCCCGCCGATCGGCACGATCAGCAGGACGCCGAGCGCCAGCGACAGCGCCACGACGGCCCAGAAGTCGAAATGGCTTTCGGTGGCGGCAAGCCCGATGATGAAGAGCACGATCAGCACCAGCAGGCTGGCATTGATCACATGCCGGTAGGGCAGCAGGATCGGCTTGCCGGACATGCGCCCGTCGAGCTTCAGGAAGGCGATGATCGAACCGGTGAAGGTCAGCGCTCCGATCGCCACGCCAAGCGCCATCTCGATGCGCGCCTCGGTGTGAATCTGGCCGATCTCGCCGATGCCGAAGGAGGCGGGCGTATAGAGCGCCGAGGCCGCGACCAGCACGGCGGCGAGGCCGACCAGCGAATGGAAGCCGGCGACCAGCTGCGGCATCGAAGTCATTGGGATGGTGCGAGCGACATAGGCGCCGACGCTGCCGCCGATGGCAAGGCCGAGGACGATCAGTACGAAGCCGCCGAAGGTCGGTGTGGCCAGCACGAGCGTCGTCAGGATGGCGATCCCCATACCGATCATGCCATAGAGATTGCCCTTGCGGCTGGTGGCCGGATGAGAGAGGCCGCGCAGCGCCAGGATGAAGAGAACGCCGGAGACGAGGTAGAGGAAGGCTGCGATATTGGTCATCACTCGCTTACCTGTCCTTCTTGCGGTACATCGAAAGCATTCGCTGCGTGACCAGGAAGCCGCCGAAAATGTTCACCGAGACGAGCACGAGGGCAACGAAGCCGAAACCGGTCGCAAGCCCGCTTGTGGAGATGCCGACCGCCAGCAGCGCGCCGACGACGATGACCGAGGAAATCGCGTTGGTGACGGCCATCAGCGGCGTATGCAGTGCCGGCGTTACCGACCACACGACGTAATAGCCGACGAAAATCGACAAGACGAAGATCGCCAGCTGAAAGACGAACGGATCGATCGCCCCGCCGGTCGCAGCGCTTGCCGCTTCCGGTGCCTGGGCCGCCGCCGTGATGACGGCGGTCACCGCCTGGTCGAGCTGCTCCAGCGCTCTGTCCATTGCTTCACTGGCCATCACATGTCTCCCTTCTTCGCGCCGCCGAAGGCGGGATGAACCACATCGCCGGCATAGGTCAGCATCGTCGCCTTGACGAGCTCATCGTCGAGATTGGCGACGATCGTCTTCGTTTCCTTGTTGACCATGGTCTCGAGGAAGGTGACGAGGTTCTTGGCGTAGAGCGCCGAGGCGCTGGCCGCGACCCGGCCCGGCATGTTGGCGAAACCGATCACCCGCACACCTTCGACATCGGCGATCTCGCCGGCAACGACACCCTCGATATTGCCGCCGCGTTCGACCGCGAGATCGACGGCGACCGCACCCGGCTTCATCGCGGCAAGCATGGCGCGCGAAACGAGCCGCGGCGCCGCGCGACCGGGGATCAGCGCGGTGGTGATGACGATATCCTGCTTGGCGATGTGTTCGGCGACCAGGGCTGCCTGTTTCGCCTGGTAGTCGGCCGACATCTCCTTGGCATAGCCGCCGGCCGTTTCCGCCGCCTTGAACTCCTCGTCCTCGACGGCAATGAACTTGGCGCCGAGCGAGGCGACCTGTTCCTTGGCGGCCGGGCGGACGTCGGTAGCCGAGACCGCCGCACCGAGGCGACGGGCGGTCGCAATCGCCTGGAGGCCGGCAACGCCCGCCCCCATGACGAAAACCTTGGCGGCCGGAACGGTGCCGGCTGCCGTCATCATCATCGGCATGGCACGGTCATAGACACCAGCCGCCTCGATGACGGCCTGGTAGCCGGCGAGATTGGCCTGCGACGAAAGCACGTCCATCGACTGGGCACGGGTGATGCGCGGCATCAGTTCCATCGCGAAAGCCGAAAGCCCGGCACTTGCCAGAGCCGCGATCGCCTCGTCATTGCCGTAGGGATCCATGATGGCGATGACGACAGCGCCGCTCCTGTAACCGGCGATTTCCGACGGGCTCGGACGGCGCACCTTCAGCACCACATCGGCGGAGGCGGCATCGGCAAAGCTGCCGACCCTTGCGCCCGCGGCCTCGAATTCTCCGTCCGGAATGCGTGAAGCCGCACCGGCGCCGGCTTCGACGACGACGTCGAAGCCGAAACTCTTCATTTTCTTCACGGTCTCGGCGGAGGCCGCGACCCGCGTCTCCTCGCCCGCAATTTCCCTTGCAACGAAAACGATATTGCCCAACTGCCCCCCTCCTCCGGGTCAGCCAGACCGCCGCAGGCTTGCCTGCGCGGGTCAAGCACCTGATTCACAAAGCTTCGGAGAAGCTCTCCTCCCCTCAGAGCGCCCTGCGTCCTTTCGGACGCACAAAGGACGCTCCGACCCTCTGAATCGACGCGATCAGCGGAACAGGAAGATGCCGATGGCGAGAAGAATGATGAAGACGAAGAGACCGCCGAGAAGGCCGGCGCCGCCGAAGAAGCCGGCGGTCATCGCCAGCAGGAGGACGATGAGAAGCATCGAGCCGTATTTCGCGCCGGCGATGAACATGTCGTAGGTTTTTTCATGTTCCTTGTAATCCATCGGCGCGCCGGTCTCGACCGGTCCGGTATGATGTTCGGCCATAAATATCGTCTCCCTCAAATGCCTTTGCGCAGCCTGATTCCCTCGCCGAACGAGGGAAATCCCTGGCTGCAGGGATTACACAATGACAGGCGAAAGCGCAATGCATGAGAATGCCGCAGCCGCGCTTCGCAACCGCCGTCTCTTATGGGCGGGGAGAAGAAGAAATCAGAGTGGCAGATCGGTGCCGAGCTCGCCCGGCGGTACGAAACGCGCCGTCGGAATGATGGTGAGCGGCGGCAGCGTGTCGTTGGGATTGCGCGAAAACATCATGCGCTGCTCGCTGGCGCTGGAGATGAAGAAAGGATAGCGCGTCAACAGCTTGCGCCCAACCTCGATCACATTCGTCGCCATCAGCGTCACGTCAACTCCGTAACTCTCCGCCAGCCGGCCGGGCACGATGGTATCGGCATAGAAGACCCGCTTGTAGAAGGCGGCATGCGGGGGCCGGACGGACTGAATAACGCGGTCCGCCCGGAAATACGCTGCCGCAACGATGGCGGGTCTCAGCGTCAGATAGGGAACCCATGGCATGTCGGCCGTGAGCTCCGGATCGGCCGCGAAACGCGCCGGGTCGATCAAGGTCAGCCCGGCGTCCAAAAGCTCATCCATCGCCTCGGGAAAGGCCTCGCCGGACCGGCTGATACGATGCTCCGGCGTCACATAATGAATTCGGATCGTACTGACGAGTTCACCATAATAGTACAGACCGAAGATATAGGCATGGCTGTCGAAATCGACATCGTCCAATAGGCCTTCCGGGGCAAGCGACAGCGCGCCGTGGGCCTTGTAGGCCTTGTAGCGCAGCCGTTCCACCTCCGCCATGTCTTCGCCGCTTTCGACACGGCGATACTCGACGTGATCCAGAATTTCCAGGATTTTCCTGCTGAAATCGCCACGCGTAAAAAGTGTATCTGACATTCTCTCGATCCGCTCGTTAACGGATCATTAATCATACGCCACCGAGATTTAGGCAAGGAAATCCGATAATTCGCATTGTATATAAAGTATTAAGGTTAACGGCGCGGGGGATTTTCAGCAAAGGATCCGGCCGCTGCAGGGCGTTCAGGCGACCTTGTTGCGGCGGCGTTGCACGACGCGGCGGCCGATGCCCTGCTGAAGCAGCGTGATGTTCTGGGAAGGCACCGGCTGCGAGAAAACATAGCCCTGTACCAGATCGGTACTGCGGTGCTTGTTAAGCAGGGCGAGCTGCTCCTCGGTCTCGACGCCCTCGATGACGATCTTCAGGCCGAGTTCGCGAGCGAGATGGACCGTACCGCGCAACAGCTTGAGGCGGCGGGTATCCTCGACGATGTTGCGCACGAAGGAGCGGTCGATCTTGACGATATCGAGCGGCAGGGTGTCGAGATAGCTGAGGCTGGAGAAGCCGGTACCGAAATCGTCGATGGCGATGGTGATGCCGCGAGCCCTGAGCTCCGCCAGGATGGCGCGAACGGCCGCCGGCTCGTCGATCAGGCAGCTTTCCGTGACTTCGAGATGCAGCCGCGCCGCGTCGAGGCCGGAATGGGCAAGCGCTTCGGCGACCACCTGGAGGATGTCGGCATCCCTGAGATCCCGCGCTGAGAGGTTGACCGAGACGGCGATATGGTCCGGCCAGTTCATGCATTCGCTGCATGCCTTGAACAGGACGAAGCGGGTGATGTCGGAGATGATGCCCATATCCTCGGCGAGCCGGATAAAGACATCGGGCGGGATCGAGCCCCTCTCCGGATGCACCCAGCGCGCCAAGGCTTCGGCGCATTCGATGCGCGAGCCGTCGGCTCGGAACATCGGCTGGAAGACGAGATGCAGCGCCTGTGCCGAAACCGCATCGCGCAGATCCGCCTTCAGCTTCTGCTGCTCGATATAGCGGCCATCCATCTCGCGCTCGAAGCCTGAAATGCCGCCCTTGAAGCGCGACTTGCTTTCGAACAGCGCAAGATCCGCCTTGACGCTCCATTCGTCCATCGCGAAGGCGGTGCTTTCGAGGATCGCGTAGCCGGCGCTGAGCGAAACGAGGAAGGTCAGCCCATCGACCTCGTAGTTCCCCTGGATCGCGGCGTGCACGCGGCGGATCTCGATATCGAGCGAGGCCGGCTCCTTCGCATGCGGGAAAAACAGGATAAACTGGTCGCCCATCAGCCGGCCGAGAATGGCGTTGCCGGAAGCCTGCTTGATGTGGGCAGCGATCGCACAGAGCAGATGGTCGCCGGTGACATGGCCGCGCATGTCGTTGACATGCTTGAACTCGTCGATATCGAGCACCATGAAGCCGAGTGGTCCCGACTTCCTCGGATGTTTGGCGAGATAGTCCTGCACCAGCTGGCCGAAATATTCCCGGTTGGGCAGGCCGGTCATCGCATCGAAGCGCACCATGTGCAGGATCTTCTGCTCCGCCTTCACCCGGCTCGACACGTCCTCGAAGATCAGCACGGCGCCGCCGTCGGCCCTGCGGCTGGCGGAGAATTCGAGCGACAGGCTCTCGGGAAAATGAATGAGCGTGCGCGACAGGTTGCCTTCGGCCACCTGGGTCAGCTGGCGCAGGATGAGCTCCGGCTGCGAGGCGTCCATGAAGCTGTAGCGCGCGCCATAGCGCAGCACGGCGCCGAGGTCGCGATCCTTCAGCCGTTCCGGCGCACCGATCTTCAACAGCTCGCAGGCCTTGCGATTGACGACCTGAATGCGGTTTTCGGCATCGACCATGACGAGGCCGTGCGGCATGTTGTTGAGCGCCGTATCGAAACGATCGGCGATAATGGTGATTTCCCGGCGCGCGATGACGTTTTCATAGAGAAATTCGCGCACGCCATTCGCCATGGCCCGCGTCGTCAGCCAGAAAGGAATGAGGAAGATCGACAGCACGCCGCGATAGAAATCCATCGCCAGCAGGCTGCAGACAATCATCGGCAGGCAGCAGAAGAACGTCTGGAGGTCGACTGCGAAGCGCGAACCGTAATTGCGGCCGACGACGGAAACCATGGTCGCCATGGTGACGGAAATGCAGGCAAGTTCCGCAAAGGAATCATGCACGACGAAGATAGCGTAGCCGCTGGCGATGCCGAGCAGCGCGGTGGTACAGGCTCCACTGGCAACAAGAATCCGCTCCCAACGCTCGATGTCGGCGCGCGACAGGCTGTCCTTGTCGACGCGATCGAACCGACGGAAGATGACCATGCGAGCGCCGAAGACCAGAAGGAAGGCGGCCGACAGCAGGATGTAGATGGAGTATTGCGTCTTGGCGGCCACTGCAAGGCACGTCGCAACATGCACGATCACGCCAACAAGAAGCGTCATGCGGTTCCCGGAAAGGGAACTCACAAACGACAGATACACATCTAAAGGGACCCTGTTCGGGTTATCTGGCTTCATCCACACTTTCCCTGTGCGCGGGGATTCTAAGCCCAACCCTTTAAAAATTGATTTCAATGGAATCAAACATTTGGGCAAATTTTCTAAAACCAGAGGGTGAACTGCACAGCTTACACGCGTCAATGCAGCCTACTGGCGAGATTAGTGAAATATCCACGCCTGGGTTGTTGGAATATTCGACAGTCGGATGAGCCGACCCACGCAGGTAAGACTATACTCCAAGGCGAGGCATTTATCCTTCCAATTTCAAAGGCCGTGGTCTACATCGATTGCAAGAGGGAAAACTGCCGGAAACCGGCAGGACAAGAACAAGGGGAGGCGAATGTCGGTACTTCTGGCAATAAGCCGGCTGATCGACCGGATCAGCCAGTTCATGGGCAAAATTTCCGAATATATGGTCCTGTTCTGCTGTCTGATCAGCGCCGGAAACGCCATCGTCCGCTATGCCTTCAACTACAGTTCGAACGGCTGGCTGGAGATCCAGTGGTATCTCTTCGCTTTCGTCGTGCTGCTCGGCGCCTCGCATGCGCTGCGCAATAACGAGCATGTCCGCGTCGACCTGATCTATGGCTCGGTTTCCGACCGGGCGAAGATCTGGATCGACATCTTCGGCCTCATCCTCTTCCTCATCCCCGTCTGCATCTTCCTCGCCTGGGTCTCCTGGCCCTTCTTCGCGCTCTCCTATCGGCAGGGGGAAATATCGGGCAATGCCGGTGGGCTGATCCGCTGGCCCGTCAAGCTGGTCCTCGTCGCCGGTTTCGCGCTGCTTTCCCTTCAGGGCGTTTCCGAACTGATCAAGCGGATCGCAGCCGTGACCGGCCATATCAGCATCGACACAAAATACGAAAAGCCGCTGCAGTAACGCGCGCCTGGAGGAACGGATTTGTTTGATTTCGGCATCATTCCGCCGGCCATGTTCCTGGGCATGGTCATCTTCATGCTCTACGGCTTTCCGGTCGCCTTTTCGCTGGCCGCCGTCGGCTTGTTCTTCGGCATTATCGGCATCGTCACCGGCCATTTCAACGAAGCCCTGCTGCAGGCGCTGCCGCTGCGTTTCTTCGGTATCGTCTCCAACGACCTCCTGCTCGCCATCCCCTTCTTCACCTTCATGGGTGCGATCCTGGAGCGCTGCGGGCTGGCCGAGGATCTGCTCGAAGGCACCGGCAAGCTCTTCGGCGGCATATCCGGCGGTCTCGCCTATGCCGTCATCCTCGTCGGCGCGGTGCTCGGCGCAATCACCGGCACGGTGGCCGCCTCCGTCATCACCATGGGGGTGATCTCGCTGCCGATCATGCTGCGTTACGGCTACAGTCCGCGGCTTGCCACCGGCGTTATCGCCGCCTCGGGCACCATCACCCAGGTGATCCCGCCCTCGCTCGTCCTCGTCGTTCTCGCCGACCAGCTCGGCCGGTCGGTGGGCGACATGTATCTCGGCGCGATCGGCCCCTCGATCCTGCAGGTGACGATCTTCATCCTCTTCATCCTGGTGATGTCGATCATCCGGCCGAAATCGATGCCGCCGCTGCCGAAGGAGGTGCGCGGCGACTTCAACTGGGCGCTGCTCGTCAAGGTGCTGATGGGCATGGTGCCTTCGATCGTGCTGATCTTCCTGGTGCTCGGCACGATCTTCATGGGGCTTGCGACGCCGACCGAAGCAGGCGCGCTCGGCGTGGTCGGCGCCATGCTGCTCGCCGCCATGAATCGCCGCCTCACCTGGCCGCTGATCCGTGAAGCGATGACATCGACCACGCACATCACCTCGATGGTGGTGATGATCCTGATCGGCTCCACCTGTTTCAGCCTGGTCTTCCAGGGCATGGACGGCTCGCGCTGGATCGAGCACATGCTGTCGGGCATACCCGGCGGCCCGGTCGGTTTCCTGATCTTCGTCAACATCTTCATCTTCGTGCTCGCCTTCTTCCTCGATTTCTTCGAGATCGCCTTCATCGTCATCCCGATGCTCGCCCCCGTCGCGTCCAGTCTCGGCATCGACCTGATCTGGTTCGGCGTGCTGATCTGCGTCAACATGCAGACGAGCTTCATGCACCCGCCCTTCGGCTTCGCGTTGTTCTACCTGCGTTCGATCGCCGGCAAGGACGTCAAGACCTCCGATATCTACATGGGCGCGCTCCCCTGGGTCGGCATGCAGCTGATCCTGGTGGCGATCGTGATCTTCTGGCCGCAATCGGTGACCTATTGGCTGGATCACGGCCCGAAGGTCGACCCGAACTCGATCAAGATCGAAATCCCCGCCTTCGGTGGCGGTCAGCTCGGCCTGCCGCCGCTGGGCGGTGGCAACAACGACTCACCGCAGATTCCCGGTCTGACCTTGCCGCCGCTGAATGGCCTGCCCGGCGCACCGCCGGCGCCCGCCAAATAGCGTGGAAACGAAAAACCCCCGGACCGAAGATCCGGGGGTTTTGACATCGGTTGAAATCAAGCGTCGGCGAAAGCTTAAAGCTTCCCGGCCCGCTGCTGGATCATCATGAACGTATCGAAGGTGTATTCCGAAAGCTGCATCCAGAGATAGGCGTCCCGCTTGAAGGCGGTCTGATCGTCGTAGATCTTCTTGAAATACTGGTTGGTGCCCGAGATTTCGGCGTAGATGCCGGTCGCCGCCTGGAAGCAGGCTTCCATGATTTCCTGGCTGAACGGGCGCAGCGTCGCGCCTTCCGCAACCAGCTGCTTCAGCGCCGTCGGGTTCTTCGTGTCGTACTTCGCCAGCATGTTGGTGTTGGCGAAGGCGCAGGCATCGGTCAGCGCTGCCTGATAGTGCTTGGGCAGGCTGCTCCATTTTTCGAGATTGAAGAACCCGTGCACCGTCGGGCCACCTTCCCACCAGCCCGGATAGTAGTAATACTTCGCCACCTTGTGGAAGCCGAGCTTCAGGTCGTCATAAGGACCGACGAATTCCGCCGCATCGATCGTGCCCTTTTCCAGCGCCGGATAGATGTCGCCGCCGGCGATCTGCTGCGGGATGACGCCGACTTTCTCCATGACGCGGCCGGCAAGGCCGGCAATGCGCATCTTGACACCCTTGAGGTCGTCGAGCGTGTTGATTTCCTTACGGAACCAGCCGCCCATCTGCGCACCGGTATTGCCGGCCGGCAGCGCATACATGCCCTGTGTGGCATAGAATTCGTTCATCAGCTTGTTGCCGTTGCCTTCATAATACCAGGCATTGGTCAGGCGGCTGTTCAGGCCGAACGGGATGGCCGTTCCGATGGCATAGGTCGGGTCCTTGCCGACGAAATAATAGGAGGTGGTGTGAGCTGCCTCGACCGTACCGGCCGCCACCGCGTCGACGGCTTGCAGGCCGGGTACGATTTCACCGGCCGCGAAGGGCTGGATCGTGAAATTGCCGTCCGTTGCGGCGGCGACATGCTTGGCGATATCCTCGGCACCGCCATAGATCGTGTCCAGGCTCTTCGGAAACGACGACGTCATGCGCCATGCGATCTTCGGATTTTCCTGCGCGATCGCAGGCGCGGCCAATGCCGTTGCGGCGACCGCACCGGCGCTGGCGGTCCCCGCCTTCTTGAAAAACGAACGACGATCCATCAAAAACCTCCCGTATAGATGGCACTGCGCGGCCGATCTTCACCCCTACCCGCAGCAAGGGCAAACCTAAGCATGGCAAAGGCCGCGATTCAAGCTTTAGTCTATTAGCCTTTGGCATCAAGACGACAATAAGACAATGCGAACGTGCCCATCAAAATCAGCGGCTTAGCAGCAAGCATGGCAGCCCCGGCGCCATTTCCGCCGCAATTTGGCCGCCTGATACAGCCAAGCGTTGACTTGACCACCGTTCTGGCGGCAGAAACGACAAGCATAAAGATTTGACCGGGGCTGATATGACGAAACCAATCGTTGCCATTCCTGCCGATATCCGCAGCTTCGACGGCGCGACCTGGCATGCCGTGCAGCATCAATATCTCAGCGCCGCATTGAACGCGGCCGGCGTCATGGCCTTCATCATTCCGGCCTTCGAAGAGGGTTACGACACCGACGCGATCCTCGACCGTGTCGACGGCCTCTTGGTTTCCGGCTCGGCCAGCAATGTGCATCCCTCCCTCTACGGCGCCGAGGTCAATGACAAGGACGGCCCCTTCGACCCCGCCCGTGACGCCACCAGCCTGCCGCTCATCCGCCGCGCCATCGACCGCGCCATCCCGCTGCTCGCCATCTGCCGCGGCATCCAGGAGCTGAACGTCGCGCTCGGCGGCTCGCTGGCAAGCGAGATCCAGGAGCAGCCCGGCATCTGGGACCACCGCCGGCCGGAAGGCGTCGACCGGGACGGCATGTACGCCATTCGCCAGAGCGTCCACGTCAAGGAGGGATCCTGCATCGCGGGCATTCTCGGCCCGGGCGAGGTCCGTGTGAACTCTCTGCATCGCCAGGCAATCGCCAGGACCGCGCCGCGCCTGCAAGTGGAAGCGATCGCCGAAGACGGCACGGTGGAAGCCGTCTCCGTCATCGACGCCAAGGCCTTCGCCGTCGGCGTGCAATGGCATCCGGAATATTGGGCCGAAACCGACAAGCCGTCGAACAAGCTGTTTGCCGCTTTCGGCGACGCCGTCCGCTCCCATGCCGCCGGCAAGCAGCCGGTCATCCCGGTGCAGGCGATCGCCTGACGGCACAGGCGCAGAACGCAGGCTAGCCCCTTTGCGGCGTCTCGGGCACCGGCGTCAGCGCCGACCCCTTCTCGAACCAGGCGATGAGATTGTCGGCGACGAGATCCGCCATCGCGTTGCGCGTCGGCACCGACGCGGAGGCGACGTGCGGCAGCAGCACGGCATTCTGAGGCGCGAGCAGATCCGCCGGCACGGTCGGCTCGTCATAGAAAACGTCCAGGCCGGCTGCCCCCAGCGCGCCGGAGGCAAGGGCGGCACTCAGCGCCTCTTCGTCCACGGTCCAGCCGCGGCCGACATTGACGAGAATGCCGTTTGGGCCGAGTGCGGCCAGAATATCGGCATCGATGGTCTTATGCGTCTGCGGCGTCTTCGGAACGATGGCGATTAGCGTATCCACCGCCTCCGCCAGCCCCCTCAGCGTCGGGTGATAATCATAGGGCGCATCGGCATGGCGCGAACGGGTGTGATAGCTGATCTTCACCTTGAACGGCTCCAGCCGCTTGGCGATTTCGAGCCCGATACGGCCAAGGCCGTAAAGCCCGACATGACGGCCCTTGAGCGAGAAGCGCGACAGCGGATAGGCCGTGCCCGGCTTCCAGTTGCCGGCGCGCAGCCAGGCTTCGGCCCGCGGCAGTTCGCGGATGGTATTCAGGAGCAGGCCGATCGCCGTATCGGCGACCTCGTCGTTCAGCACATCCGGCGTGTTGGTGACGACGATGCCCTTTTCGGCGGCACGTTTCACATCCATACCGTCATATCCGACGCCGAAGCTGGCGATCACCTCGACTCCAGGCAGTTGATCCATCCAGGCACCGGGAAAGGCGCCGGAAACGGCAACGCCGCGGATGCGGGCGGCGGTCTCACGGTCGAGCGCAAGCCTTTCCGCGCGCGGAACGGCGACAATCTCAAAACGATCCTTCAGGCTATCGAGAACACGATCGTGTATCTTCCCGGGAACGAGAATGGCGATGCGGGACACGGTTTTTCCTCTTGGGTGGCGGTCTGGTTCAGGCGCGGGGCCGATGGGGACTGGTGGACTGGCGAATGCGCATTTCCGGTTTGATCAGATGCATGCCGTCAGGCTCGTGGCTGCCGGCAAGGCGATCGAGCAGCGCCCGGGCCGCCAGGCGCCCGACCTCGGCCTGGCCGTTCCAGACAGTCGTCAGCGCCGGCGTGGCAATCGAGGCCTCCTCGAGATCGTCATAACCGGTGACGGAAATGTCGCGTCCCGGCATCAGGCCGGCGCGGGCAATGCCGTTCATCAGCCCGATCGCCACGAGATCGTTCCAGCAGACGGCGGCCGTCGGCTTCTGCGGCAGCGACAGGAAATGCACGGCGGCCTCGAAGCCGCCCTGTTTCGAGCGCGGGCCGGGAATGCGCAGGTTCGGATCGACCTCGATCCCGGCCTTGCGCAGCGCATTGACATAACCCTGGTAGCGGTCACGACCGGTGGAGGTCTGGTCCGTGCCGCCGATCATGGCGATCGAGCGGTGGCCGAGGCCGATCAGGTGGTTGGTGGCAAGCGAGATGCCGTAGCTGTCGTCGCCGCGATAGGTCGGCAGGTCCTGCCCTTCCATCGAGCGGGCGACCAGGATCGCCGGCATGCCGTTTTCTTCCGCTAGCTGCACATCTTCCGGCGGCGTGCCGATCGCCGGCGACATGATGACGCCGTCACCGCCGAGCTGCAGCAGCGTCTCGATAAAGGTGCGCTGCTTTTCGACATTGTCGTAGTGATTGGAAAGAATGAAGGTGTGGCGGCTGCGATCGAGCTCGCTTTCGATCGCCTTCAGGATCTCCCCGTAGAAGGGGTTCATGATGTCGTGCACGACGACGCCGATGATGCCGGAGCGCGAGGTGCGAAGACTGGCGGCGCGGCGATTGTAGATATAGCCGAGCGCGCGCGCCTGTTCCTTGATCTTCTCCCGCGTATTGCCGGCGACGAGCGGGCTGTCGCGTAAGGCAAGCGATACGGTCGCCGTTGAAATGCCGAGCGTTTCGGCAATCGTCGAAAGCTTGATCTTCTGGACCACGTGTCCTCCTCCAGGCAGCACGCAAGACAGCGAGACCCCGCCGGAAAACCGGCGCGGCCCTTAAAATGTTTAATTAAAAGATTTAATCGGCGGAGGCAATTCGTCTTTCAGGGAAATTTCAGTCTTCGTCCGGTTCTTCGATGTGAAGGGCCTCGGCCTGCAGATTGCCGTCGATCGCTTTCAGCAGCCGGACGAGATTGCGGATTTCCTTGTCGGAGAATTCCAGCGTCGCCAGCCTGTCGCAGGCAGACGCCGCCATCTCGATCGCCTGCACGCTGCCGCGGCCGAGTTCGGTGAGATAGACCTTGGTGAGGCGCGCATCCTCGGCATCGGGCTTGCGCTCGAGGAAACCCTGCGCCTCCATGCGGCCGATCGTGCGCGTCATCGTCGGCGCCTTGACGCCGAGCTTCTGGGCAAGGCCGCCGGCCGTCATGCCGTCGCTTTCGGCGAGCGAGAGAATGACGCCGTCCTGGCCGGCATAGAGGCCGCTTTCGAGAAGGTTGCGCGACAGCACCGTACGCATGGAACGAGCCGCCTGGGTCAGCGCCGGAGAGAGGTCGACGAGCGTATACTCGGTCTGGTCCTTCTTCTTGGACTTGTTCTTTTTGCCGTCCTTATGCTTCTTTCCCATAGCCATCCCTTTGATCTTTAAGCCCCGGCGCCGCTGCGATATGACATTGCCCAGGATCTCGTCATAAACAAGAGGCTACGACCGGATGATGACGCCTTCGCCGCGCTTCGAGGACAGCAACCCGGCCTTTGCTCCCGATGGAGGGCGGCTGATCGCCGTGCTGCCGCTCGGCGCCCATGAACAGCACGGCCCTCACCTGCCCTTCGATACCGACACGCTGATTGCCGAAGGCATCGCCGGACGATTGCAGATGGCCTTGCCCGCCGGCCTGCCGGTCACCTTCCTGCCCGCCGAATCCGTCGGCTACTCCATAGAGCATATGGATGTTGAAGGAACGAAGACGCTTGATTTCGACGAAGCGGTCACCCGCTGGCTCGGCATCGCCGAAGACCTGGCGAAGCAGGGCATCCGCAAATTCGTGATGCTGAATGCCCATGGCGGCAATTCGCCCGTCATGACGATCGTCGCCACCGAGGCGCGGGTCCGCTTTGCCATGCTGGCGGTGGCAACGAGCTGGACCCGCTTCGGCCTGCCGGATGGCGTGATCACCCCTGAGGAGAAGGCGATCGGCATCCATGGCGGCGATATCGAGACCTCGGTGATGCTGGCGCTTCATCCCGATAAGGTCGATATGGCGAAGGCGGCGGATTTTCCCTCGCGGCAGACGGAATTTTCCGAGCGCTTCAAACATCTGCGCGCCTACGGGCCGCATGCCTTCGGCTGGAAGATGTCGGATCTCAATACCACCGGCGCAGCAGGCAACGCCGCGGCTGCGACGGCTGAAAAGGGTGAGGCGCTGATTGCGCATGCGGTGAGGGGGCTGGTCGAATTGCTGGAAGATGTCGATGCCTTCGACGTCACGCAGCTCCGCTGAAGATGGAATCTGTACCGGCCAGACGATGTGATCTTATAACATTATAAAACCCTTTGAACTGCCACGCTCAAGCCATTATATGAGACCAACCGTTCAAGCAGCCGATCCCAAGCCGCTCGGCCGCACGCCTAATCCTAGAGGTTCTCATGACCGACGCGATCTCCACCCAGAAGCCTATTCCCGTTACCGTGCTCACCGGTTACCTCGGTGCCGGCAAGACGACCTTGCTCAACCGCATCCTTTCCGAAAATCACGGCAAGAAATATGCGGTCATCGTCAATGAGTTCGGCGAAATCGGCATCGACAACGACCTGATCGTCGAGTCGGACGAAGAAATCTACGAGATGAACAATGGCTGCGTCTGTTGCACGGTGCGCGGCGACCTGATCCGCGTCGTCGAAGGCCTGATGCGCCGCCCCGGCCGCTTCGACGGCATCATCGTCGAAACGACGGGCCTCGCCGATCCGGTGCCGGTCGCCCAGACCTTCTTCATGGATGACGACGTGCGTGCCAAGACCGAACTCGACGCCGTCATCGCGCTCGTCGACGCCAAGCACCTGCCGCTGCGGCTGAAGGATAGCCGCGAAGCCGAGGACCAGATTGCCTTCGCCGACGTCGTCGTCATCAACAAAAGCGACCTCGTCACCCCCGAAGAACTTGATGTGATCGACGACATCGTCCGCGCCATCAACCCGGCCGCCCGCGTCTACAAAACCAGCCGCTCCGGTGTCGACCTCGCCCGCGTGCTCGACCAGGGCGCCTTCAACCTCGAGCGCGCGCTGGAAAACGATCCGCATTTCCTCGAGCACGGCCATGACGATCATGTCTGCGGCCCCGATTGCGATCACGACCACCACCATCATGATCACGATCATCACGGTCATGACCATCATCATGATCACCACCATGGCGCCCACGGCGCAATGTCGGCGATCCACGATGTGACGGTGCAGTCGGTGTCGCTGCGCGGCGGCCAGATGAATCCGGAGCGCTTCTTCCCCTGGATCCAGAAGGTCACCCAGACACAGGGGCCGAATATTCTCCGTCTCAAGGGCATCATCGCCTTCAAGGACGATCCCGAGCGTTACGTCGTCCAAGGCGTTCACATGATCATCGAGGGCGATCACCAGCGGCCGTGGAAGGAAGGCGAGAAGCATGAAAGCCGTCTCGTCTTCATCGGCCGCGATCTCGACCGCGACAAACTCGAAGCCTCCTTCAAGGCCTGCGAGGCAGCCGCCTGATGCCGACAGTTGCACCGCTTGATCTCGACGGCCACGTTCTGGCCGTCGAATTTTTAGGTGATGTTCCCTTCTTCGCAAGCGCAGCCGGCACGTTTCACCGGCTGGACGGCGGCGACAGGGTCTCAGAAGCCCATCAGGGCATGCTCACCGTCATCCGCGATCCCTATAGCGAGAGCCTGATTTCGGGCGGTGAGGACGGTAAGGTGCTGCGCATTGCCGCCGACGGCAGCGTCAGCGAGATCGCCACGGCGCCGCGCAAGTGGATTTCGCAGGTCGCGGCCGGCCCGCAGGGCGCCGTTGCCTATTCCTACGGCAAGAGCTCGCTGGTGCGCCTTGCCGACGGCACGACCAAGGAATTTCCCGAGGAGCGCACGGTCGAAGGCCTTGCCTTCGCGCCGAAGGGCCTGCGCATCGCGGCCGCGCGTTACAACGGCGTGTCGCTGCACTGGATCGGCATGACCGCCAAGCCGGTCGATCTCGAATGGAAGGGCGCGCATACCGGCGTCACCTTCTCGCCTGATGGCAATTTCCTCGTCACCTCGATGCAGGAAAACGCGCTGCACGGCTGGAAGCTCGACATCAAACCCGGCGCCGAAGCCCGCCACATGCGCATGACGGGCTATCCCGCCAAGGTGAAATCGCTTTCCTGGTCGGTAAAGGGCAAATGGCTTGCCTCCTCAGGCGCACCGGCGGCGATCGTCTGGCCCTTCCAAGGCAAGGACGGGCCGATGGGCAAGGCGCCGCTCGAACTCGGCACTCGCGCCAATATCATGGCGACCGCGGTGAAATTCCATCCGCTGGAGGATATCCTCGCCATCGGCTTCATCGACGGCATGATTCTGGCCGTGCGCATCGCCGACAGCAAGGAGGCGCTGCTGCGGCGCCCCGGCAAGGGCGCAGTCACGGCGATGAGCTGGAGCAAGGACGGCAAGCTGCTCGCCTTCGCCTCCGAAGCCGGCGATTGCGGCGTCGTCGATATTTCGGCTTGAGCTATATCGGCGGCAATGGACGACGCCCTGACGGAAGCTGAGATCGTAGCGCTCTCGGCCGAGCACATGCAGGCGGCCGCAGCGATCAGGCGTGTCGCCCTGTGGCAGCGGCTCCCCTGGCTGCCGGATCTGCATACGCTTGGCGAAGATGAGCGGTACTGGCGTATGCACCTGCTGCCGAACTGCACCCTGTTAGGTGCCGCCATGGGCAACCGGCTGGTCGGCGTCATCGCCTATGGCGACAACTGGATAGAGCAGCTCTATATTCTCCCCGATTTTCAGGGCATCGGCATCGGCTCTCTGCTTCTCGGCTGCGCCAGGGAGGAAATGGACGAGATCAGGCTCTGGACGTTCCAGCGCAATATCGGCGCACGTGCTTTCTACGAACGCCACGGTTTTATCGCCGCGGAGGAGACCGATGGTGCCGACAACGAGGAAAGAGAGCCGGATGTGCTGTATCATTGGCGCCGGCTTCCGGAGTTGACCCCGGTCCTCCAGCCGTCAGGTGGCTAGACTATCGGGCTTGCCAAATGCCTTGCCCGGGCGAAACATGAACTGCACACAGCAGGCGCTTGCCCCGCCGCTGACAAAGGAAACGGGAATGGCGAAATCAACCGGCCTCGGTTTGGCCGAGCAACAGCCGCAGCCTTTGGGCAGCGCATCGGTCTGGGCCGTGATCCGCACCGAGGCGGCCGAGCTTGCCACGCGCGAGCCGATATTGCAGCGGCTGCTTGCCGCAGAGGTAACGGACGCCACCGACAACAAGGAGATCATCGCCCGTGTTCTGGCCGCGCGGCTTTGCGTGGCGCAGGTGGAAACGGGCAATCTGTTCGATCTCATCCTCTCCATACTGAACGACGATATCATGCGGAAGGTCGAGGCCGATCTCGCAGCCGTGCGCGAGCGCGATCCCGCCTGCACGACATTTCTGCACGCGCTTCTGAACCTCAAGGGCTTTCATGCGCTTGAGACGCATCGCATCGCCCATGCGCTCTGGAACGCCGGCCGGCCGGAGATCGCCAGCTGGCTCGCCAATCTCGCCTCGCTGGTCTTCGGCCCGGATATCCACCCCGCCGCTCGGATCGGCGCGTCGATCATGCTCGACCACGGCTCGGGCATCGTCATCGGCGAAACGGCTGTCATCGAGGATGAAGTCTCCATCCTGCAGAATGTCACGCTGGGCGGCACCGGCAAGGAAACCGGCGACCGCCACCCGAAGATACGCCACGGCGTGATGATCGGCGCGGGCGCCAAGATCCTCGGCAATATCGAGATCGGCGCCTTCAGCAAGATTGCCGCCGGCAGCGTCGTGCTAAAGCCGGTCCCCGAGCATTGCACGGTCGCCGGCGTGCCGGCAACACTCGTGCGCGTCCACCGCGCCGACGAAATCCCGGCCGAGACGATGGACCAGAATATCTAGGTGGCGTGGAGCGGCGGATGCAAGAATGCAGGCATCTCGACCCCCGCCGATAGATATAGCCGTGCCGTGTCCAGCGCCTCGCGGATGGTGACGTCCATGTCGAGATAGCGGTAAGTCCCCAGCCGACCGACAAAGGTGACAGAGGTCTCCCGCAAGGACCTTATCACATATTGGGCAAGCTGCTCCTTTTCCTCCATGAGGCGGATCGGATAGTAGGGAACGTCGTCGGGGCCACAGGCTCTGGAGAACTCTCGATAACAGACGGAGCCGGCAAGGTCTTCCCATGGGGAGAAATGCTTGTGTTCTGTCACACGGGTATAGGGTACGGAAACATCCCCGTAGTTCATGACCGCGCACCCCTGATAGTCACCCTCATAGGTAAAGCGCTCGAAATCCAGCGTACGATATCCCAAACGGCCATATTCGTAGTCGAAATAGCCGTCGAGCGGACCCGAATAGAATATGTGATCGAAGTCCTTGCAGAGAGCGCTGTGAAACCGCGTTTCCAGATGAACTGCTATATTTCTGTGATCGAGAATGCGTCCGACCATCTCGGTATAGCCGTTTTCCGGCATTCCCTGATGTTTATGAAAGAAATAGTTGTCGTCGTAGTTGAAACGGACGGGAAGTCGTTTCAGGATGGAAGCCGGAAGCTCGGCCGGAGAACATCCCCATTGCTTCTGGGTATAGCCTTTAAAGAACGCTTCGTAGAGATCCCTGCCGACGAAGCGCAGCGCCTGCTCCTCGAAAGTCTTCGGTTCCCTGATGGTTTTGTCTGCGCATTCATCAATGAACGCGCGCGCCTCGTCCGGCCTGAACGCCTTGCCAAAAAACTGATTGATCGTGTGCAGATTGATGGGCAGAGAATATATCTGTCCTGAACTCGTCGTCTTGACACGGTTCTTATAGGGCAGGAATGTCTGAAAGCGGTTCACATAATCCCAGACTTCCGTGTCGTCCGTGTGAAAAATGTGCGGCCCGTAGACATGAACCATGACGCCCGTGGCCGCGTCACGCTCCGTATGGCAATTTCCGGCAATATGACTTCGCGTGTCGAAAACATCGATCTCGTGACCCGCCAGGGCAAGTTCACGCGCGATGACCGCCCCTGAAAGCCCGGCACCGACAACGGCAATTTTTTCAATCCGCGGCATTCCCAATCAGCTCTTTCCGGTGCGCATATTGCCGTGACCCCTCCGCTAGCCCAATCGGCTGTCGTGCGGAAAAGGCGCATAATTGCGCCATTCGGTCAGCTTGTTGCGGTAAGCCTGCCTGTAAACCCGATCGTCCGAAAACGCGATATTGTCCTGAACGAGTTCCACCCCTATGTCGTAGTAAATGTCCAGATTGCTCAAGTCCGGCACCGGCGTTTCACCACGTTCGCATTCTGCCTGCATTTGCCAGAAAAGTTCTTCGAGACGGGAAGCGACAGCTGGGATGTCGCGCAATACACTGGTCTCCCGTTTTGCACGCAAGGATTCCCTGATCTTTCCCAGGCTCTCGGGGTCATTTGCAAAACCGATGGCCCTTTCGATGTAGCTTTGCGGTCCCGAGCAGATCAGTTCCGAAACGCCGGCGGCGGCAACGATGCTATGGCAGAAGCGTGCTGCAAAGCTCTTGCCGGGGAATGTCAGGACTGGCAGCCCGACGGTCAGGGCGTCGGCTGCGGTGGAGTGCGCTCCATAGGGGAACGTGTCGAGGAACAGATCGGCGAGCTGGATTCGGGCGAGATGTTTTGCATTCGGCGCCTTGGGTGCGAAAATGAGGCGTTCGGCTGCGACACCGGCATTTTCAGCCGCCTGGCGCAGACGTTGATCCACATCGTCGTTTCCAGCCAGCAGCCAGAGCACGCTGCCGGGCGCCGCAAGGAGAATTTTCATCCAGTGGGCAAACGTCTCTTGCGTGACTTTTTGCGAGCCGTTGAAGCAGGCAAAAACGAAACCGGCTTCCGGCAGCCCCGCTTCCGCGCGTGACGGCCTTTCGGCAATCACCCTCTTGCGATCGAGCGGCTGGCTGCAGGCGAGCCTCCGCACTTTTTCCGAATAGTAGATCTCGTTCTCGGGCGGGATTATGTGCTCGTCCGCGATGATGTAGTGGTGGAACGGGCTGCCCATCGTTCCGGGATAACCGCAAAAATTGACCACCACAGGCGCCGGTCGATAGGCAAGGATCTTTGTTCGCGCATGCTTGGTGTAACCGTTGACGTCGACAAGAATGTCGATGTCGTCGGCGGCGATCTGCCTTGCAGCGTCCGCATCATCGAGTGCTGCAATGTCGCGCCAGCAATCGACGGCAGCTTTCATACGCAGCTGGGTCGCATCGCCTTCCGCCGGCTCGCCACAATAATAGGCGTAGATTTCAACGCTCTTCTTGTCATGCAGCTCCAGCACCTCTCTGAGCGCAAAGCCGACCGCGTGGTCGCGCAGATCCGAGGAGAGATAGCCCACACGAAGGCGCTGACCGGTTCCCGTCTTCTGCTTCGCCACCTTGAGCGAGAAGCCGTCAGTATCCGGACGTCCCGCGAAAGACTTGTTGTAGCGGTAGGCTTTGGCGAGCTGGAACAACGGATCGTCGGAAAAGCAGGCGAGCGCCAGCGGCGACATGGCATCGAGCAGCTGACGCATGGAGACATGGTCCGACGGCACCAGCGTTGGCCACTTGCACTGGCGCTGGCGCAGCGCACTCCAATGTTGCCCGGCTTCGGTCTTGTCGGGCCGCAGTTCCATTGCTTGCCATAACGCAGTTTCAGCTTCTTCCAGAAGACCTGCATTTTCCATGACGCGCCCGACGTGCTGAAGCGCCAGCAGGCGATGCGTCAGCACGTCAGCCGTGATCTCCCCGGTCATCTCGACAAAATTCCGCCATTGCAGAATTGCCCCTGTGGCGATGCCGCTGTCTTCCAGCGCACGTCCGAGATTGATGTGTGCCGGCCCGAAGCGCGGCTCAAGTTTCAAGCATGCACGCAATGCGTGAATCGATCCCGCAACATCGCCCAATTGCCGCAGAGTGACGGAATAATTGAAATAGACGAGATGCAGGAACGGATGAGCATCGTTGAAAGCGATCCAGACTTTGTAGACCTCTGCCGCCTCGACCGTTGCTCCGGCAGCACTCCGGCTTTCCGCAAACTGAAACAGATCGGTAAAGGAAAGGCGTTGAGCGCGCGCAAGATCCAATATTCCCACGAGAGACGGAACAGGAATTTGAACTGAGGGATCATTGGTGACCATGGATACATCCCACGAATAGACGGCCGGCGTTGCAACCGTTTGCGAAAGCTGAGGGACGGTAACCGGGCTAGCTTGCTTTAAACATGTGTTGAGCGCTGCGGCAGACGGGTTTGGGACCATCGCTCGTTTCGAGTGGTGTCCCCTCGTCATTCACTTCCGGCAGCATTGCGCGGGGTGGACGCCACTCGATCGAGATTGCACTTACGCCGTAAGATAGGCCGAGATGACGGCCGCCATCTGATCCGAACTCAGATATGCCATCTGGGACTTCATCAGAGCATCCAACTGCTCGCTCGACAGGCTGGCAATGTCTTGCGTGGACAATCCCGCGACGCCGGTCGAGCTGAACGCGGCGATGTCCTTGGTCGAGAAGACCGCGACCTCCTGTGTCGTCAACGCCGCAACTTGCAGCGACGTCAGCCCGCTCACCTGGGCTGGTGTCAGAGCTTCGGCCTGTGCTGTCGTCAACGACGTGATGACGCTCGTGGTCAATCCCGCGATCGCTTTCGAACTCAGAGCGGCGATGTCATCCGTCGTGAAGACAGCCATGTCGTCAGCATCCAGCGCGGCGACCTGCAGCGCGTTCAAGGCGGTGATCTGCGCGGTGGACAGAGCAACGATTTGATCGGTGCTCATTGCCGCTATCTGGTTGTAGGTCAGCGAGGCAACCTGGCCTGTCGTCAAGGTCGCGACCTGATCGCTGGTAAGGGCTGCGACAGCGGCGGTGGACAAGCCTTGAATCGAGTTCGAGCTGATTGCCACAAGCTCGGTGGTGGAGAGGGTTTCCAGATCCGCCGTGGTCAATCCCGCAACTCCGGACGAGCTCAATGCGGCGATCTGGGTCGTCGAAAGCGCCTCGAACTGTTCGATGCCAAGCGCTCCGATCTGAGCGCTGCTGAGGCCGGCGATGCTGCCCGTTGCCAAGGCGGCGATCTGAACCGTGGATAGCGACGCAACGAAGTCCGTGGCCAGGCCCTGTATGGAACTGGAACCGATCGCCGCGATATCGGCGGCGGAGAACGTTGCCAGGTCGAGCGTGCTGAGGCCGGCGATGCCTGCCGAACTCAACGCGGCGATCTGAGTGCTCGAAAGCGCTGCGACCTGGTCCACGCTGAGGGCAGCAACCTGCGCGCTGCTCAAGCCGGCGATGCCGGCCGTGCTCAAGGCCGCGATCTTTGCTGTCGACAGAACCGTGAGATCGTCAGTGCTCAACGTGGCAACCTGCTTGGAGCCAAGTGCAGCGATCTGCGTGGCCGTTAGAGCCTCGACCTGGTCGGTGCTGAGCGCGGCAACCTGCGCCGTTGTCAATCCTGCAATACCCTTTGTTCCCAGGGCCGCGATCTGGACCGTCGTCAGCGCTGCGACAATAGCGGTCGACAGGCCCGATATGCCGGTCGCACTGATCGCCGCAATGTCGGCCGTCGATAGAGCTTCGAGGGCGCCGGTTCCGAGAGCCGCAATCTGGGCGGAACTGAGAGCTTCGACTTGGGTGGGCGTCAATGCCGCCGCCTGATCGGTGTCGAGCGCTCCGAGTTGATCGGTGGTCAAACCTGATATGCCGGCCGTGCTCAGCGCTGCAACCTGCGCTGTCGACAAGGCTGCGATCACAGCGGTTGATAAGCCCGATATGGAAAGCGAGCCAATTGCCGCGATATCGGCGGTCGAGAAGGTTTCGAGATCATCGGCCCCGAGGACCGCAATTTGCTTGGAAGTCAGGGTAGCGACCTGAACGGACGTCAGGGCCTGGGTCTGGTCGGCGCTGAGCGCGGCGAGCTGATCGGTGCTCAAGCCGGCAATGCCTGATGTGCTGAGCGCGGCGATCTGAGCGGTAGAGAGAGCCGTTATCCCGGTCGTCCCGATGATTGCGGTCTGCTTGGAACTGAGGGCTCCGATCTGAGCGGTGGTCAAGACTTCCAACTGGTCGGAATTCAACGCGGATATCTGCGCAGTGGTCAGGCCAGCGATGCCAGCCGTGCTCAATGCAGCAACCTGCTTCGTCGACAAGGCCGCGATCGTGTCCGTCGACAGACCCGATATCGCGCTTGTGATTGCCGCGATCTCAGCGGTCGAGAAGCTTTCCAGATCATCGGCTTTGAAAGCCGCTATCTGGGTCGAACTCAACGTGCCGACCTGGGCTGAGGTCAGGGCTTCTGCCTGGTCGGCGCTCAGCGTCGCGATCTGCGCAGTCGTCAGACCGGAAATGCCACCGGTATTGAGAGCCGCAATCTGTGCGGTCGACAGGGCGGCGATATCGTCGGCACTCAGGACCGAGACTTGTTTGGAGCCGAGAACGCCGATCTGGCTTGTCGTCAAGGCTGCCACCAGCGTGGTGCTCAGGGCAGCAATCTGCGCGGTGGTCAGGCTGGCGACGCTGGCCGTGCTGATCGCCGCAATCTGGTCCGTCGAGAAGGCGGCGAGCGTCGTCGTCGACAGACCGGAAATGGCGCTTGAACTGATGGCCGCGATATCCGCGGTCGAAAAGGCTTCCAGATTGGCGGCATCGAAGGCGGCAATCTGAGCTGAATTCAAAGAGGCGACCTGAACCGATGTCAGGGCCTCGGCCTGGCTGGTACCCAACGCCGCGATCTGAACCGTGGTGAGACCGGCAATGCCGACGCTGCCGAGGGCAGCAATCTGCTCGGTCGTCAGGGCCGCAATATCGGCGGTCGTCAGGGCGGCGACTTGCGCGGAGCCAAGAACCCTGATCTGCGCCGTCGTCAGGGCGTGCACCTGAGCAGTCGTCAGAGCGGAAATCTGCACACTGCTGAGACCGGCCGTCCCGGACGTGCTGAGCGCTGCGATCTGTGACGTCGACATCGCAGCGATATCGGCGCTGCCGAGTGCTTTAACCTGCGTGGAACTCAGCGCCGCAAGCTGCTTGCTCAGCAGGGCTTCGACCTGACCGGTGTTCAAGGCAGCGATCTGCCGGGTGGACAGACCAGAGATTCCCAGCGTGCTGAGCGCGGCAATTTGGGCGCTCGTCAATGCCGCGATCGCTTCGGTGGGCAGGCCTGAAATAGCACTGGAGCCGATGGCCGCGATGTCCTGGGTCGAGAAGGCCGCCATATCGGCGGTCGGCACGGCTGAAAGTTGCGTTGAACTGAGGACCGCGACCTGGGTGCTCGTCAATGCCTCGGCTTGATCGGTGCTCAAGGCGGCGATCTGCTTGGTGGTCAGGCCGGTAATGCCTGAAGCGCTGAGAGCTGCAATCTGATCCGTCGACAGGGCCGATACGGCTGCCGTGGACAGGCCGGATATGGCGCCGGAGCCGATTGCCGCGATGCTCCTGGTCGACAAAGCCGCGATATCGGCGGTCGTCAGCACCGAAAGCTGAGCCGAACTGAGGGAGGCGATCTGCGTTGTTGTCAGAGCCTGAAGCTGGCCTGAAGTCAACGAACTGATCTGCTGAGTGGTCAGTCCGGTCACGCCGGATGTGCTGAGGGCTGCGACCTGTGCCGTCGACAAGGCTGCAATAGCGTCCGTTGACAGGCCGGAAATGGCGGCCGAGCCGATGGCCGCGATGTCCTTGGTCGAGAAGGTGACGATATCGGCCGCGCTCAGGCTGTGAATTTGCTTGGAGCTCAGAGCCGCCACCTGAGCCGAGGTCAGAGCTTCGGCTTGGCCGGTGCTCAAGGCCGCGATCTGAGTTGTGGTCAATCCGGCAATACCAATGCTGCTCAGCGCCACAATCTGTGCGGTGGAAAGGGTTGCTGCGGCGCTCGGGCTCAAGACGGAGACCTGTGCCGAGCTCAAACCCGCCATCTGCTTGGTCGTCAGGGCGCTTATCTGGCTGCTGTTCAAAGCGAGAAGCTGATCGCTCGTTATGCCGATGATGCCGGCGGGACTGATGGCGGCGATCTGAGCCGTCGACAAGGCGGCAATAGCCGCGCTGGACAAGCCGGAAATGGCGCTCGAACCGATTGCTGCAACATCCGCGGTCGAGAATGCGGCGATGTCGTCGGTGGTCAGCACGCCGAGCTGCGTCGAGCTCAATGCCGTCACCTGGTTCGTCGCCAGTGCGGCGACTTGCGCACCGTCCAAGGCATTGACCTGATCCGTGCTCAAGCCGGAAATCCCGGCCGTACTGAGGGCCGCGATCTGGCCGGTGGCAAGCGACGCGATCGCTGTCGTGCTCAAGGCCGACACCTGGGCCGAACTCAGTGCCGCAATCCGGGTCGTCGCGAAGGCCGCAAGCTGCGCTGTGCCGAGCGCGGCAACCTGATCGGTCGACAAGGCCGCAATGCTGCTTGTGTTGAGGGCGGCGATCTGAGCGGGCGAGAGCGTGGCAATGACTGACGTGGCCAGGCCCGAAACCGCTTTGTTCGAAATCGCAGCGATATCGCCGGTCGAGAAGGTGGCGATGTCTTCCGTGCTGAACGCGGCAAGTTGGGTCGAATTGAGGGCCTTCACCTGCGAGCCGGTGAGGGCTTCGGCCTGCGCAGTGCCCAATGCGTCGATCTGGCTCGTTGTCAGGCCGGCAATGCCGGATGCGCTGAGGGCGGCAATTTGGGCCGTGGAGAGCGACGCGACGACATCCGCATCCATGGCGGCAATTTGCGCTGAGCTCAAGACCGCAATCTGGCTCGTCAGCAGGGCATCGACCTGAGCCGTACTCAATGCCTCAATCTGCCCGGTGCTCAGTCCGGCAACACCTCCCGCGCTCAAGGCGGCAATCTGGCTGGCCGACAGAGCTTCAATCGCACCCGTGGACAATCCCGACATCGCAGCTGAGCTGATCGCCGCGATTTCGGCGGCCGACATCGCGGCGATATCATCCGTTCCTAAAGCGGAGAGCTGAGCCGATTTCAGGGCCGCGACCTGGCTTGTCGTCAATGCGGCGATCTGCGTTGTATCAAGCGCGTTGACCTGATCGGCCGTCAAACCGGCAATGCCTGATGTGCTGATGGCGGCGACCTGAGCGGTAGACAGAGAATCGATGACGCCGATATCGAATGCAGCAATCTGGGTTGCGCTGAGCGCCGTCATCCATGCCGCGGGCACAGCGGCGATCTGCGTTGTGCTCAACGCGGTGATCTGGTTCGAGGTCAATCCGGCGATCCCGGCGGCGCTCAACGCTGCGATCTGGTTCGTCGAAAGGGCTGCGATGACGTTCGTGCCCAAACCCGTTACGGCCTTGCTTGAGAGCGCAGCGATTTCGGCGGTCGTGAAGGTTGCGATATCGTCCGTTCCGAGCGCGGAGAGCTGGGTGGAACTCAACTTGCCGATCTGGGCCGCCGTCAATGCCTGGGTCTGAACGGTGCTGAGAGCCGAAATCTGATCGGCGGTCAGGCCGCCGACGCCTGCCGTGCTGAGGGCGGCGATCTGTTCGGCGGAGAAGGATGCGATCACACTTGTGTCGAGAACTGCGACTTGGCTCGACGTCAGAAGCGCAATTTGCGTTGCGTTCAAGGCCGCGACCTGATCGGTTCTCAGGCTGGCGATCTGGCTGGTGGTCAGAGCTGGAAGGACACTCGTATTCAGGGCAGCAATCTGGTTGGTGGAAAGAGACGCGATAACGTCCGTGCTCAAACCTTTTATGGCATTGCTGGCAATTGCCGCCATATCGGCAGTCGAGAAAGCGGCAAGATCGTTCGCCGTCAGGGCTGCCATTTGAGTTGAACTCAATGCCGCGACCTGGCTGGTCGTCAGATTGGCCAGCTGAGCGGTGTTCAGAGTTGATATCTGATCGGTCGTCAGGCTGGTGATCGCACCGGTCGCCAGTGCGGCAACCTGAGCCGTGGAAAGCGACGCAATGACGCCGGTCGTCAAGCCACTGATCGCTTTGCTGGAAATCGCCGCGATTTCGTCGGCCGTAAAGGTCGCCAGGTCCTCCGAACTGAGGGCGGCGAATTGCGTCGAACCGAGCGCTTTGATCTGGGTCGACGACAGCGCCGCGATCTGTGCCGTGCTTGCGGCCGCGACTTGACCCGTGGTCAGGCTTGCAATCGCGCTTGTGGTGAGTGCGGCGATCTGCGCGCTTGAAAGGGCCGAAACCTCATCCGTACTCATGGCCGCAACCTGCGCTGCTTTCAAGGCGCTGATCTGGGTGGCCGTCAAAGCTGCAACCTGTACCGTGCTCAGGTTCGCGATCTGGTTTGTCGTCAGGCTGGCAACGGCACCCGAGCTGAGAACGGCGATTTGCGCGGTTGAAAGGGCTGCAACCTGGCTCGTCGTCAGGCTGGCGGCAGCGGTCGCATTTAGGGCGGCGATTTGATCACGTGAAAGAGATGCAATGACGCCGGTGCTCAAGCCGGGGATGGCGCTACTGGTGACGGCTGCCATTTCGGCGGTCGAGAACGTGGCGATGTCGTCCGTGGACAGGACGGAAAGCTGCGTCGAACTCAGCGCAGCAATCTGTGCGCTGGTGAGAGCTTCGGCCTGCTGCGTGCTCAACGCGACGATCTGGGCGGCCGTCAGCCCTTTAACGCCCTTCGCGCTCAAGGCGGCCACCTGCGCGGTCGAAAGCGTCGCGATGGCATCGGTTCCAAGCGCAGCAATCTGTAGGGAACTCAGCGCGGCGACCTGCGTCGTCGTCAAAACACCCGTCTTCGCCGGGGTCAGGACGGCAACCTGATCGGTGCTGAGGCCGGCAATTCCCCTCAAGCTCAAGGCGGCGACCTGAGCCGTCGAGAGAGCGGCGACCGCAGCCGTGCTCAGGCCCGATATCGCCGCGCTGCCAATCACCGCAATGTCGTCGGTCGAGAGGCTGGCGATCTTGTCCGTTCCCAACGCGGAAATCTGGGTCGAACTCAAAGCGGCGACCTGTGCTGTCGTCAGCGCCTCAACCTGGGCTGTTGTCAGTGTGCCGATTTGACCCGTGGCAAGGCCTGAGAGGCCACTGAGACTGAGGGCCGCGATTTGCGCGGTTGAAAGCGCCGCGATGTCATCAGCGCTCAAGATCTCTGTTTGGGTCGCTTTTAGCGCGGCAACCTGGCTTGTCGTCAAAGCAGAGATCTGCGTTGTGCTCAATGCGGCGATCTGGCCCGTCGTCAAGCCGGTGACCGCAGCCTTGCTCACGGCGGCAATCTGCGCGGTCGTCAGCATGGCGATATTGTTCGTGGCCATGACCGCAATCTGCGTCGCTTTAAGGGCTTCGATTTGCGTCGTGGTCAGGGCGCCGGTCTGTGTCGTGCTCAACGCCCCGATCTGAGCCGTCGTCAGGCCGGAGACCGCGGCGGCGCTCAGGGCCGCAACCTGGTCCGTCGAAAGAGAGGAAAGAACTGCCGTCGACAGGCCCGGAACGGCAGAAACGGTAATCGCCGCCATATCTGCAGTGGAAAAGGTCGCAAGGTCGTCGGCACCCAGGACGGAAAGCTGCGCCGAACTCAGTGCCTTCACTTGGTTGGAGCTGAGTGCCTCGGCTTGCGCAGTGCTCAAGGAGGCGACTTGCGCAGTGTTCATGCTGGCGGTGGCGCTCGTGCTCAAGGCGGCGATCTGCGCGGTTGAAAGCGCGGTGATGCCGCTCGTCCCCAAGCCAGCGATCTGGGTGGCTTTGAGTGCAGTGACCTGCGCGGTCGTGAGGGCGCCGATCTGTGCCGTTGTCATGGTCGCAATCTGGCTGGTCGTCAGATTGGAAATGGCGCCCGTACTGAGAGCAGCCACCTGGCCCGTCGAAAGAGCCGCAACCGCGGCTGTCGACAAGCCGGTTATCGCTTTGCTGACAATCGCCGCCATATCGGCGGTCGAAAACGTCGCCACATCCGCGGTGCTCAGGGCCGCAATCTGCAGCGAACTGAGGACGCCGATTTGAGATGACGTCAAAGCCTCTGCTTGCGCCGTCGTCAGCGCGCTGATCTGCTTGGTCGTGATTGCTGCGATCTGCAGCGAGGTTAAACTTTCGATAGCGGACGTCGTCAGTACGGCCAGCTGATCAAGAGTGAGGCCGGATACGGCACCTTGCGAAATTGCGCTCAACTGTTGAGAGCTGAGGACCTCAACGTCTTCGGTATCCAAGGCGGCGATTTGAGCCGACGAGAGGACACTGATCTGCTTGGTGGAAAGAGTTGCCACGTCTTCCGTCGTCCAGGCAGCGACAGCCGCCGTCGAAAGCGACCTGATCTGAGTGAGACTGTAGGAAGAAACGATCGAAGTCATAGGCAAGACTCTTTCAGCAGCCGATATGAACAGGATCGGAATGTCGCAGCCTGGCAAGGCGCGTCTTACCGATTCGCAGGAAATGAATGTCTCCAAAATTCCTAGCCAGCCTAGGTTGGCTGGCTTGCGTGAACCTGTGATTGTTCCTGCTGGAGTCCTGATCGCCGCTTAATATCAACCCAACCGTCTGCAGCTGGAAAGCGGCCATAAGCGAGCTGGAAACGGGCAATCGACCAGATGGGTGTCCGCGGCTCCGATGACGCTCTCCTCAAAACCCGGCTTGCCACGCGTCGCGTTATGGAAGCCGGCAAGACGCCCGATCATCGCAGATTTTTCGCCAGTGCGGATTGAGCGGACGGAGACGCAATGTCCACGCAAGCGATTCAATCTGGCAGAGATGGGGAGGGAATTTGGCTGCGCGGCGAAGGCGTAGCGCGGCGCGCCGACAAGGGCTACGACGCGGAAGGCTGGGGCAAGGCGAAGCCGGGCTGGCGCAGCGCAAGCTGCGCGGCCTGGATGGAAACGCGTCGCATCAAATTTGATTCATGCGACGCGCTTCAGCTGTTCGTTTTATGATGTCGTTATCCCGGAACCGCTGCACACGTCCCGGCGACACGCATTGGCTTCAGGCGGCGCGGCGAACCGGCGCGCTGGCCAGCATGCGTCCTGAAGGGACGATCATGCCGGCCGCGCCGTCAAGCCAGCCTTCCGTGAGCTCGAGCGCAAGGAAGCGCGAGCGTTCGAACGGGCCTGGCATGACAAGATGGCGAGCCTTCTCGGCAAAAAAGCCGAAACGCTCGTAATAGGCAGCATCGCCGACGAGCAGGACGGCGCCATGCCCGCGCTTCTTTGCTTCGAGGATCGCCGCGCGCATCAGCGCCGAGCCGATGCCCTTGCCGCCGCAATGCGGCGCAACGGCGAGCGGCCCCAGCAGCAGCGCATTGATCGGCGTACCTTCGTCGTTGACGCCGGCTTCGATGTTCCAGAGCCGCACCGAGCCGATGACATGGCCGTCGCGATCGCGCGCGACGAGCGCGAGGCCCTCGGCCGGCACGCGATTGCGGCGGATCTTCTCCGACGACTTCTTGCGGCGATCCGAGCCCATGACGCGGTCGAGCAGGTTTTCACGGGCAACGACATCCGAGGGATTCTCAGCGTCGATGGCGAAAGTGGTGGGCGCAAAGAATGCGCGGACAGAATCAAGAACAGCGGCCATCTTGGCCTCCCGTACCCAATACCGTTATCAGCGGCGATGAAGGAAAATTGTGAAGTTGCCGCCCCGGCTGGTTACGGGGCCGGCGGAAACGACCTTAGATGACGTAGGCCTTCAGCGGCTCGAAACCGTTGAAAGCGACCGCCGAATAGGTCGTCGTATAGGCGCCGGTGCCTTCGATCAGGACTTCGTCGCCGATCGAAAGGGAGATCGGCAGCGGATAGAGGTTCTTCTCGTAGAGCACATCGGCCGAATCGCAGGTCGGGCCGGCGATGACGCAGGGCTCCATCTCGTCGCCGTCGTGCTCCGTGCGGATCGGATAGCGGATGGCTTCGTCCATCGTCTCGGCGAGACCGCCGAACTTGCCGATGTCGAGGAAAACCCAGCGCGCATCGTCATTGTCCGACTTCTTCGAAATCAGCACGACTTCAGCCTTGATGACGCCGGCATTGCCGACCATGCCGCGGCCCGGCTCGATGATCGTCTGCGGGATCTGGTTGCCGAAATGCGTGCGCAGCGCCTGGTAGATCGACTTGCCGTAAGCTTCTGCGGACGGAACGTCGCGCAGGTACTTGGTCGGGAAGCCGCCGCCCATGTTGACCATCTGCAGGTGGATGCCCTGCTTGGCGAGCGAGACGAAGACGCGCTTGGCATCGGCGAGTGCCGAATCCCAGGCATCGACTTTGGTCATCTGCGAGCCGACATGGAACGAGACGCCGTAGGACTGCAGGCCGAGCTGATGGGCGTAGACGAGAACGTCGACAGCCATCTGCGGCACGCAGCCGAACTTGCGCGACAGCGGCCATTCGGCGCCTTCGCCATCGGTCAGCACGCGGCAGAAGACGCGGGCGCCGGGAGCGGCGCGCGAGATCTTCTCGACTTCTTCGTGGCTGTCGACGGCAAAGAGGCTGACGCCGAGCGCATGCGCACGGGCAACGTCGCGTTCCTTCTTGATCGTGTTGCCATAGGAGATGCGGGCGGCGGTCGCACCGGCTTCGAGCGCCATTTCGATTTCGGCAACGGATGCGCAATCGAAATTGGAGCCGAGGCTGGCGAGCAGCTTCAGCACTTCCGGGGCCGGGTTGGCCTTGACGGCGTAGTAGATGGCGCTGTCCGGCATGGCGTGACGGAAAGCGTGGAAATTGTCTCTGATGACGTCGAGGTCAACCACGAGGCAGGGACCGTCGGGACGTCGGGTTGCGAGAAAGTCGCGGATGCGCTGGGTGGTCATATCGATTCCCTCTTCCAATTCCAGAGCTCCGGCATGAACCGGAGGACAAAGGGCATACGGGAACTCGCATTGGAACCAGCCGGTGGAGACCCCGGAACCATAGCAAGCGCTCGATGCGCGGATAGTGAACCAACGCCGCGGATGCGGTGTAAGTTCGGCTTTGTCTGCCATGGATTGGAGGGAGAATCCCAACCGCACTTCCGGCAATGATGGTGTGCCTCTTCAGTAACCCCCGCTGATGGAAAGCAGGGAGAGAACAAAAAGGCCCGCACCGTCGTTGCTTCAGGCGTCCTCGCATTTTCCGGTTGGCCGGAATAGCGACTGGAGGGGTTAATTCCAGGTACCTTACCGATTTCCTCACCAATTCGAGGGTTCGGCGGACACCCATGGGCACGTGCGACTTTGGGCTGAGTGGGAAATAAGAATATTCGCATTCATAATCAAGCGTTTTTTTGACCTCGGGGCCAAAAAAATAATTGAACAAAACAAGCCAATTTGTTCAATATTCCGAAACAGCCTGGAGGGGTGCCATGGATACCTTGACCCGCATACGCGCCTTCATCGATGTCGTCGAGGCCGAAGGCTTTTCCGCCGCCGCCCGGCGCACCGGCCGCTCGAAGGCGCTGCTCTCCAAATATGTGCGCGAGTTGGAGGATGAGCTCGGCGCTTTGCTGCTCAATCGTACCACCCGGCAGTTCTCGATGACCGAGGCCGGCCATACCTATTACCGCACCGCTTCCGATATCCTCAAGGAGATCGACAACCTCGCCGATCTCGTGCGCGAAAACAATGCCCAGCTCAAGGGACGGCTGCGCATCTCGGTGCCGCGCACCTTCGTCGACGCCGATGTCGGCCAGTCGCTGATCGATTTTTCCAAGGAGAACCCCGATCTTTCGCTGGAGATCGCCGCCGACGACCGCTTCGTCGATCTGATCGAGGAAGGCTTCGACGTGGCGATCCGCGTCACCAAGCTTGAGGATTCCGGCATGATCGCCCGCAAGATCTCGGATTTCCGCGTCCATCTCTGCGCTACCCCGGAATTTCTCGAGCGCTATCCGAACATCGAGCATCCGACCGATATTTCCAACGTCCCCTTCATCATCGATACCAATGCGCGCAGCCAGGCGAGCATCCGCTTCCACAATCCCGACAACACCTCGTTCGCCGTCGCCGTTTCCGGACCGATCGAGGTCAACAGTCCGCATGCGACATTGCGCGCAGCCCTCGTCGGCATCGGCATCGCCCTCATTCCGGATTTCATCGCCCGCAAACCGATTGAGAGCGGCGAACTGGTAACTTTGTTCAACGACTACCTCCCGACCGACCGCGGCATCTACGCCGTCTATCCGCACCGGCGCTACCTGCCGGCCAAGGTGAGGATCTTCGTCGACTACCTGCACAACTGGTTCAAGAAGCATCCGTAATGCCACCCTTATGGAGCGATGCGACATTCCGTCCCGCTTCAGCCTCCGGTTCCGCGAATCCGATGCGGAGCCCGGTCCCAATTCCGTCCCAATTTCTGGCAAGAAGTCAGGGTCACCGAACAGGGCAGCGGGATAGATGAGATATTCGACGATACTGATGGCCGCGCTTCTTTCGCTGACGCCGGCCGCCGCCTTTGCCCATCCGCACATCTTCGTGGAGGCTCGCCTCGAGGTCGTGGCCGACAAGGACGGCAGCGTCGAAGAATTGCGCAATGTCTGGCGCTTCGACGAGGTCTTCTCCTCCTCGGTGGTCATGGATTTCGACAAGAACACCGACCTGAAGCTGGAGCCGAACGAACTCGCGGAGGTCGGGAAGACGGTGAAGCAGTCGCTTGCCGAATACGATTACTACATGAACCTGACGATCAACGGGAAGAATATCACCGTCCAGAAGCCCGATATCATCCATGTCGACTACAAGGACGGTCAGCTGCTGATGTTCTTTGCGGTGAAACCGGCGGAGAAGATGCCGCTCAAGGGCAGGCTCACCTTCGGCGTCTACGACCCGTCGCTCTATACCTCGATCGATTTTCCGACAGACAACGAACTTTCAATGGTCGGCGACGGCTTCAAGGCTTGCAAGCATCAGGTGGTAAGACCTGATGCCGACCAGGTGATCTCGCAGAACAAGCAGTCGCTGACCGACGCCTTCTTCAACGATCCCACCGGCACCAACATGTCCAAACTCTTCGCCACCCGGCTGGAGGTCACATGCTGACGAAACGCCTGCCCTTCGCCCTTTCCGCTGCAGTCCTCGCGCTCCTGACGGCGGCAAGTCTTGCCCATGCGCAGTCGCCGCTCGGCATCGGCACGGCGGAGCCGAGTTTCCAGCCGACCGGCGGGCCGCTCGCACCGCTCTTGCTCTATGTGAATTATGAACAGCAGGCCTTTTACCGGGCGCTGACCGATGCCTTGAAGGCGATGCGCCAGGATCCGTGGCAGCTGGCATCGCTGATCGGCCTCTCCTTCGCCTACGGCGTCTTCCATGCCGCCGGCCCCGGCCACGGCAAGGCGGTCATCTCCTCCTACATGATCGCCAACGAGATCGAGCTGAAGCGCGGCGTGGTGATTTCCTTCATTTCGGCTTTCATTCAGGGCGCAGTCGCCGTGGCGCTGGTCGGCGGCGCCTGGCTGGTGCTGCGCGGCACCGGCATCACCCTGACGGCGGCCACCCACGCGATGGAGATCGCAAGCTTCGTCATGGTCATCCTCTTCGGCGGCTGGCTGCTGTTGCGCAAACTGCGCTCGATGGTCGCCAACATGCCGCGCCGCCGGCTGATGGCCACCTCTGCCGGTCCGGTCAGCATGATGCTCGACTGGAAGGACAATGCCGCCGAACGCCAAACCTATGCCTTCAACGGCAAGGCGCAGGCCGTCGAAGCCGGCCACACCTTCGTTCCCGGCATGGCCTGCGAGACTTGCGGCAATGCCCATGCGCCAGATCCGGCCATGCTTTCCGGCGACAGGTTCAGTGCCCGCGAGGCCTGGTCGGCGATCGTTGCCGTCGGCCTTCGCCCCTGCTCCGGCGCGCTGCTGGTCATGACTTTCTCGCTGCTGAACGGACTTTATCTCGGCGGCGTGCTTTCCGTCGCGGCCATGTCGCTCGGCACGGCGATCACCGTTTCCCTGCTTGCCACCCTTGCCGTCACCGCCAAGAGTGCCGCCGTCCGCCTCTCCGGACGCGGCTCGACCGCCTCGGTCTGGATCGGCAACGCCATCGAAATCCTCGGCGCCGTGCTTGTCATAGCGATGGGCGCCCTGCTGCTCGGGGCCTCGCTGCAGGGCTAACAATTCCAGCAAAGGTGCGCAGCGGCTTTGCCAGGCAAAGCGTGAAACGCTTTTGCCGGGAATTGCGAACGCTCAATGCTGTCGGCCTATTTCTCCCGGCCGCGCTGGTAGCGCGCCCGCAGCCAGAAGACTGCAAAGAACGCCAGGATCAGGCAGACGCCGACGGCAATCGCCAGCGTCGGCGAGAAATTGCCGATCCACAGCACGATGGTCGGCAGGAAATAGATGACGAGGCTGGCGCCGAGCAAGATGATGCCGGCGGCAATCGCCTGCGAACGGCTTTCCGGGCTCATGCGAGCCTTTCCTTTTCGAGATCGGCGCGGATATCCTGCAGGCGGCGGATCTGGTTGCCCTCGGCGTCGAAATTCCCCGGCGAAAGCCAGGCCTCGAAGGCATCGTTGATCATCGGCCATTCGGCATCGATCATCGAGAACCAGGCGGTGTCGCGGTTGCGATGCTTGGAGATCATGTGCTGGCGGAAGACGCCCTCGAAGCTGAAGCCGTAACGCGCGGCCGTCGTCTTGCTCGCCTCGTTCTTATTGTCGCATTTCCATTCGTAGCGGCGGTAGCCGAGTTCCTCGAAGACGTGCTTGGCCATCAGATAATGCGCTTCGGTGGAAAGCGGCGACCGCTTCATCTCAGGACCATGCGCCACGCCGCCGATCTCGACGACGCCGTTTGCCGGGTCGGCGCGCATATAGTTCGCCATGCCGACAATCTTGCCGGTGGCGTTGTCGCGGAAGATATGGGTGAGCCAGCCGGACTTCGTGTAGACAGTTTCCAGCCAGTTGGCGAAATCGTCGATCCCGGAAAAATCGTCCTGCGCGAAATAGAGAAGCAGCGGGTTGATGCCCATGCCGCCGAGCCCGTCCCACAAGGCCTCAAGATGCTCCGCGCGCCGATAGGGTTCGACGGTGACGAAACGGCCCTTCAGCGTGACCGGCTTCGGCGCCGGGCAGCCTTTGAAATTTGCAAGATCGCGCATGTTCACTCCCCTGTTCGGAAGAGTGGATAGGCCAGCCGCCCGACAAAGGCAACCGGCCTAAAGCGCGCCGCAATCTTTCAGATTCGGTCCTCGCGCTTTAGGTCTTATTTCCAACGCATGCCGTTTTCGCAAAACCGCTGCACACTTTTGCGCGACATGCTTTCGATGTCACTGTGACAAGGTCACCTTGGCGGAGGAGACCGTCGCCTCGATATGGTCGACCAGTTGGTCGGCAAGGCCGAGCCGGCCGGCGAGCAGATCGAGATAACCGCGCTCGGCGCGCGAATCCGGCTCGATGGTGAGCCGCGAGGCGGTGTAGAGTTCGACGCGCTGTTCTTCCGTCCTTGCGGCGGCAACGAGTGCATCGAGATCCGTCGGCGAAGCGAGTTCGCGCTCGATGAAGGCCGCCGCCTCGCCGCTGACATCGGCGGCCTTGACCTTGTCCATGATGAGGGCGCGTTCGGCATCGTCGATATGACCGTCAGCCTTGGCGGCGGCGATCATCGCGCGGATCAGCACCAGCACGAATTCATTGCTGCCGGCAGGCGACGCCGGCCCGAAACCGGATTCGACAGGCGGCGGCAGCAGAACCGGATTGTTGGCCGAGGGCGCATCCGAAGGGGCTGCGGGCGCCTGCCCCGCCTGGTAATTCTTGTAGGCCTGGTAGCCGAGGCCGGCAATGGCGGCAAGACCGCCGATCGCCAGCGCATTACCGGCAATACCCCGGCCGGTCTTGGTGCCGAGAAGCGCGGCTGCAATCGCACCTGTCGCCAGCGGGTTGTTTTTAGCCGTCTGAACGGCGTCGCCCGCCCTGTCGCGGACCGAACCGCCAAGACCCGGCACCTGCGAACCCAAGAACTGGTCGAGAAGCTTCTTTGCGTCGAACATTCCTCGTCGTCTCCCTGTTTGAAGCTGGAGACGTACATAGGTTTGCGACGGAGGAAATACAAATTGAGGAGTGGGGTTTATGCCCGAAGGCCGACCCCACCCCTGCCGAAACTCAGGCCTTCAGTGCCGCCGCTTCTGCCGCGAGCCTGGTAATGCCAGCCCAGTCGCCGGCTGCGACCAGTTCCTTCGGCGCCACCCAGGAGCCGCCGACGCAGATGACGTTCGGCAGCGACAGATAATCATTGGCGTTCTTCAGCGAAATGCCGCCGGTCGGGCAAAACAGCGTGCCGGCGAGCGGCGAAGAGAGCGCCTTCAGCAAGGCCGCGCCACCGGCCTGCTCCGCCGGGAAGAATTTCAGCACCTGATAGCCTTCTTCGCGCAAAGCCATGACTTCACTGGCGGTCGCGGCCCCCGGAAGCAGCGGCACATCGGAATCGGCGGCGGCATCGAGCAGTTCCTGTGTCGTGCCCGGGCTGACGATGAACTTCGAGCCGGCCTCGACGGCGGCTTGCCAATGGGCGGCATTCAGGATCGTGCCGGCGCCGACTTCGGCACCCTCGACCTCGGCGGCGACGGCGCGCACGGCATCGAGTGCCGCCGGCGTGCGCATGGTGATCTCGATCGCCTTCAGGCCGCCCGCGACGAGCGCGCGGGCCAGCGATACCGCCGACTTCGCATCGTCGACGATCAAGACCGGAACGACAGGCTGGAGTTTCAGGATGGAAAGGAGCTTTTCTGTTTTCTCGCCCATGGTCGTGCGACTTCCTTGAAACGATTGAATTCGGATCCCGAATAACGCCCCCACCGACCCTTGTCGAGATAAAACCAGACCATTTGACAAGATGGGTATGAAATGCGTGGAAATTGGTCTACCGTGCCGCAATCGTCACAAAAGGTTCACCGATATGGCGAAAGAGATCGAGCGGAAGTTTCTTGTACGCAGCGATGGATGGCGTTCCGCCGTCGAGGCGAAGTCTGTCCTAAGGCAGGGTTACATCGCTTCGATGGACGACCGTTCCGTCCGGGTTCGTATCCTCGACGACAGGAAAGCCAAGCTGACGATCAAGATCGGCCGCAGCGCCATCACCCGCGACGAATTCGAGTACGACATCCCGATCGCCGATGCCAAAGAGCTGTTGCAGAACGCGATCGGCATCGTCATCGAGAAGACGCGCTACCGCGTCCCGCATCAGGGTTTCGTCTGGGAGGTCGACGTCTTTGCCGGCGAACATCGCGGGCTTGTCATCGCTGAGGTGGAGATGACGGCCGAAACCGATAATCCCGCCCTGCCCAGCTGGCTCGGCCGCGAAGTGACCGGCGATTTCCGCTATTCCAATCAGGCCCTTGCCACAGAATACGAGCACGACAGGCATGGCCTATCGCATTCGGCCTGACGCCGATTTCACCGACGAGTTCCGCAGTGTCGCGACGGAGCAATTGGAACGCGCCGCCGCGGTTCTCGAGGAACGGCCGAACGGCGCCCATGAAGCGATCCATGCCTTCCGCAAGAACCTGAAACGATTGCGTTCGCTCTACCGCCTCGTCGCCCGCGAGGTACCGGATTTCCAGGCCCAGGAAAACGCCAGGCTGCGCGATGCCGCGCAGTCGCTGTCAGCGATCCGCGATGCGGCCGCTCTCATCGGCACCGCGCAATATCTGCAGCAGTCGGCCCGTGGGCCGGAGGAGAGCGAGGCGCTCGCCCGCATCGTCACGATTCTTGAAGGACGCCGCGACTGGATGGCGGATGCCGAAAGCGACCTGGAACAGCGGCTGACGGAAACCTCCGGCATTCTGCAGGAGGCGATCGCTGCCCTGGATGGAGTCTATTTTGATGGCGGCCATCGCAAGAATGCCCGCAAGCTGGCGAAGAGCTGGCGCCGAACCGCGCGGAAGGCGAAGGCAGCACTGGCGGCCTGCCACGGCGAGGCATCGGCCGACGACTTCCACTCTCTGCGCAAGCGCACCTACGACTACCGGCTCTATCACGGCCTTTTGCGCGATGCCTGGCCTGGCGCGATGAAGGCCAAGCGCGATGCGGCCAAGGAACTCGTCGAGGATCTCGGCCATATCCACGATCTCGCCGTGCTCTCCGAACTCGTCGAGGCCGAACCGCAGCTCTTCACCCGCAACGACGACCTGGCCCATCTTCTCGATGCCATCATCTTCCGCCAGCAGGAAGACCGGCGGCAAGCGCTTGTCAAAGCCGAAACCGTCTTCACCGATGATCCAGACGAGGAAGCGCAGCGCATCGAACTTCTCTGGCTGACGGCCGGGAGTTAAGAGGCAGCGCTATCCGTCACGGCCGCCGCTGGCGAAGGCAATTGCGCGGCCGGCCGATTTTCTGTATTTCCGGGCACATGACCGACAGCCTCACACATACCAGCCCGTTCCTCGTGGCGGCACTCTACCATTTCGTTTCCGTGCCGCGCTTTGCCAGCCTGCAGGCATCGCTGCAGGCGCTTTGCGAAGAGAACGGCGTCAAGGGAACGCTGCTCCTGGCGCATGAAGGCATCAACGGCACGATCGCAGGCCCGGATGCCGGCATTCACGCCGTGCTTTCCTTCCTGCGCGCCCAGCCGGAATTTTCGGGCCTGGAGCACAAGGAAAGCCGCGCCTCGAAAATGCCCTTCCTGCGCATGAAGGTGAAGCTGAAGAAGGAAATCGTCACCATGGGCGTCGAAGATATCGACCCCAACAAGGTGGTCGGCACCTATGTGGCGGCCAAGGACTGGAACACTCTGATTTCCGATCCCGACACCATCGTCATCGACACCCGCAACGACTACGAGACGGCGATCGGAACCTTCCGCGGCGCGCTCGACCCGAAGACCAAGAGCTTCCGTGAGTTTCCGGAATGGGTGCGTCAGAATCCCGGTCTGCACAACAAGCCGAAGATCGCTATGTACTGCACCGGCGGCATACGCTGCGAGAAGGCCACCGCCTTCATGAAGGCTGAGGGCTTCGACGAGGTCTATCATCTGAAGGGTGGCATCCTGAAATATCTGGAGGACGTGCCGCAGGAGGAAAGTCTCTGGGACGGCGCCTGCTTCGTCTTCGACGAGCGCGTGTCGGTCGAGCACGGGCTGAAGGAAGGTGAACACCGGCTCTGCCATGCGTGCCGCAACCCGATCACCGCCGAAGAGATCACCTCGCCGCTCTACGAGGAAGGCGTTTCCTGCAGCCACTGTTATCCCAAGCGCACGGAAGAAGACCGGCTGCGCTACCGTCAGCGGCAGCACCAGATCGCCCTCGCCAAAAAGCGCGGCCAGCGGCATATCGGCAGCTGAGCCGAATTCCGTGTGGATCAAGCCTGCTGTCTGAAGATCAGGCAGCGCCGATGCGGCGCCAAGCCGCCGGCGGCGGCGTTGCACGCCGCTCGTTCAGCATCTCGGTGATCAGGTCTGATGTAACCGGCTTTCCGAACAAATAGCCCTGCAGGCAATCGCAGCCGAAGAGGCGCATGGCGATGGCCTGCTCCTCGGTCTCGATGCCTTCGGCCGTCACCGGAATGTCGAGCGAGCGGGCAAGCGCCACCGTCGCCTGCAGCATCTCGCGCTGGCGCTTGTCCTCGTTGACACCCATCACCAGCGAGCGGTCGATCTTGATCCGGTCGAAGCCGAACTGCCGGAGATAACCGATCGAGGAGAAGCCGGAGCCGAAATCGTCGAGCGCCACCTTGACCCCGAGCGCCTTCAGCCGTTCGATCGACTGGCGGGTGCGCTGCGGGTTCTGGATCATATAACCTTCGGTGATCTCAAGCGTAATGCGCCCGGTCTCGATCTCCGTCTGCTTCAGCACGTAGCGCACATAGTCGGCGAAGGCCGGATTGCGGAACTGGCCAGGCGAGACGTTGACCGAGACGTTGAGTTCCGGCCACTGCTTGGCCGTCTCGCAGGCCTTGCGCAGCACGAACAGGCCGAGCGATTCGATGAGGCCGCTGGTTTCGGCGATCGGGATGAACAGCTCTGGCGATACAGGGCCATGGCCCGGACGGTTCCAGCGCACCAGTGCCTCGACGCCGGTGATCGCATGTGTGCTTGCATCGATCAGCGGCTGGTAGGCGAGCGTCAAGTCGCCGCTTTCGATGGCGATCCTGAGATCGAGCTCCAGCGCATTCCGCTGCTCTCGATCCGCATCCATCGACGGATCGTAAAGCATCATGCGCGCGCGGCCGGCCTCCTTCGCCTTGTACATGGCAAGGTCGGAGCGGCGCACCAGTTCTTCCCGCCCGATCGTACCGAGAGACGACATGGCGATGCCGATGCTGGCCCCGACGACGACGACGCGGCGGCCGATCTCCAGCGGCTCGACAAGAAAATCAAGGATCTGCTCGGCAAGCTGCAGTGCGGCGGCATTCTCGCCGTCGGAGAGAAAGGCGATTGCAAATTCATCGCCGCCGATACGGGCGAGGACCGCCCCTTTCGGAATGAGCACGTCGAGCCCGGCCGCGACGGCGCGGATCAACTGGTCGCCGGTGCCGTGGCCATAACTGTCGTTAACTTCCTTGAAACCATCGAGATCGAGATAGAGGAGCAGCACGTTGCGCTTGGTCTGGCGCGCCTCGACGACAAACCGGTCGACGGCGAGCCCGAGACCATCGCGATTGGAAAGGCCGCTCAGCCGGTCGCGCAGCGCCTCTTCGCGGGCGTTGTTTTCCTCGCTTTTCAGCCTGCGGCCGGCAAGCCAACCGATGACCAGCAGCACCACGAAGAACAGCCCTACGAGACCGAGCGCCTGAATGACCATCGGCCGCACCTGTGCATAGCCGACATCACCAGGCGAACGCGAGGTCCAGACGAGCTTCTTGAGCGTCACCCCCGCCGGGTCGGCGATCGGCACGAAATAATCGGCCTCGAAGTTCGCCGGCGCCAGCCTCAGCCCGCCGATGACATAGGTCTGGCCGAGCGCCGCCACCCTGTCGTTATCGAGATGGCGGGCGAAAACCAGATAACGGTGCTGGCCGGCGGGCACGTCAAGCGCACCGGATTTTTTCCGCACCAATGCCACGCCGACAGCCGCAATACCCCTTCTGGTGGTGACGAAGCCAACCGCCTGCGGAGTACCGGTCGGGCCGGCGGCCTTCACCGTCTCGAAGAGGGTCCAGAGCGACGGCGTGAAGAAATCCGTGAGCGGCTCCTCCATCGGCTTGCCATCGCGATAGGCCATGATCGCCTTCTTCTCGTCATCGATGACGATGGCCATGTCAAACAGCGAGCTGTTGGCGGACATTTCGCCATAATTGCTCACGGTCCAGGCCCTACCATCAGGCGCGTAGACATTGAGGGCGGCATCGTCCCAGGCGGCGTAATCGTCGAGCGTCGCACCGAGCTGATCCTCGAAGGTCTTTACCGCGCCGATCGTCGTTTCGCGCGAGCGCTCGTCATCGAGGAGATTGGCATTTTCGGCCACCCGTTCGAGCGCCGTCAGCACCATGAAGGTGACGACGGCGACAATGACGGCGAAGGAGAAGAGCACGCCCGTGACGGTGATGTGACGGCCTATTCCCGATCCCTTGCTCTGCGATTTTCCGGCTGTCTGCATCACGGCTCCCTGACCGTCGGACTTTGCCAGTCAAGGGTTCAAAAACGTTTAAGCAACCGCTGCAGATCTTGGTGCCCGCTGCCTGAGGGCAACGATCAACCCGCCTTGTGATTGCCCTTCGGGAATTGCGCCGCGAGTTCGCTGTACCACCTGCCGCTGTTCTTCACCGTGCGCAGTTGCGTCTGATAATCGACATGGACGAGGCCGAAGCGCATGCGATAGCCTTCCGCCCATTCGAAATTGTCCATCAGGCTCCAGGCGAAATAGCCGCGCAGGGGATAACCGTCCTTGATCAGGTCGGCCACGATATCGAGATGGTCGCCGACATAATCGAGACGCATCGTATCATCGACCGCGCCGTCGACGACGCCGGTGTTGTCGCAGGCGCCGTTTTCGGTGATGTAGCATTCCGGCAGGTCGTAGCGGCGATAAAGGTCCTCGACCGAGAGCTTCAATGCCGGCGCATAGATTTCCCAGCCGATATCGGTCTTGACGTCGCTTGCCGGCGGCGCTTTCACCGTCCAGGGGAAATCGCCTTTTCGTTCGGCATCGTCGGTGACACGCTCGGGCGTATAGTAATTCAAACCCCACCAGTCGAGCTTCTGGCTGATCAGCTTCAAGTCGCCTTCCTCGATAACAGGCATGCGATCACCGAGCGCCTCGACGAACTCCTTCGGATATTCGCCCTTGAAGACCGGATCGAAGAAGGCACCGTTGTGGAACTGATGCGCACGTTCGGCGGCTGCCAGATCGGCCGGGCTGTCGGAGCCGGGAATGATCGAGGCGGCGTTGAGCACAAGGCCGACGGGCACGTTGGGCGCTTCGGCGCGGATCGCCTCGACGCCGAGGCCGTGGGCGAGGTTCATGTAATGCATGGCATGCAGGGCCGCCTGCATGTCGCGTTCGCCCGGAGCATGAATGCCGTAGAGGTGGCTCAGCCAGACGATGCACCAGGGCTCGTTGAAAGTCGCGACGGCGTCGAGGCGGTCTCCGAGGCGGTTCATCACCGTCTTCGCATAGCGCTGAAAAGCATAGGCGGTCGAGCGCGCCGTCCAGCCGCCGTCGCCGGCAAGCAGCAGCGGCAGATCCCAGTGGTAGAGCGTCGCGAAAGTCTTGATCCCGCGCGCCTTGCAGCCGTCGATAAGCCGGTCGTAGAAATCGAGGCCGGCCTCGTTCACCGGACCCGTACCGTCCGGGATAATGCGCGGCCAGGCAATCGAGAAGCGATAGGCTTCGACACCCATCTCCTTGATGAGATCGAGGTCCTGCTCCAGCCGGTTGTAGTGGTCGCAGGCAACGTCGCCGTTATCGCGATTATAGACGCGGCCGGGCATGTTGCAGAAGGCATCCCAGATGGATGGCTTGCGGCCATCGGCCTTGCTGGCGCCCTCGATCTGGAAGGCGGCGGTGGCAACGCCGAAGGTGAAATCGCCTGGAAGGCGGGCTGCAAGCATCTTCGCATCGATCATCTGGAAACCCCGTCCTTCACCTTGTTGGCTGACCGTTGGTCGGGATTTAGCCAAGCCGGAAAGCAAAGTACAGGCCCGGAAGAAGAAAAACTGCAACGTTACAGTTACGGCAACAGAGCAGCGGCAACTGCACCGTTCCGTCGCCCGGAGCTGCCGCACTTTCCGCATGTGACTGCTCTCATAACGCGAATGTCAGCAGTCGTGATTTGCTGTCGAGCCCGCGATTCCCGACACAGCCAAGATATCAAACATGAAAGGAATCCGATGCTGTCTTCGATCCATCTGCTGCAGCCCCACCTGCTGAGCCTGCTGCGCATCGTCTCGTCACTCGTGCTGTTCAGCTACGGAACGCAGAAGATCCTGCATTTTCCGGTTGCAGCAAGCGTACCGCCCGTCGGCTCGCTGTCCTGGGTTGCCGGTCTGATCGAACTCACCCTCGGCTTCCTGGTCCTGGTCGGATTCCAGACCCGGATCGCCGCCTTCGTGCTCTCAGGCCTCATGGCCTTTGCCTATTTCATCGGGCATGCGTCGAAAGGCATCTACCCCGCGCAGAATGGCGGCGTCGCGGCGATCCTGTTCTGCTTCGTGTTTCTTTGTCTGGTGGCGGCAGGCGCCGGACCATTGAGCGTCGACAACCTGCTGAAGCGCGGCCGCACGGCCGCGGCCTGATCGACCATAAACAAGAACACCGAGGCGATTTGAGGCCGCCTCGGCGTTTTTTCATTGGGCAACCGGGATCGATAGACTCAGACCTTGACCCATGCGCCGTTCTTCTTGGAAGACGCGACGCAAGCCTCGACGAAGGCCACGCCCTTCACGCCGTCATCCACCGTCGGGTAGACCACAGCCTTGTCGATGGCCTTGCCCTTCTTGCGGGCATTGATCGCATGAGCGGCTTCGGTATAGATCGTCGCAAAGGCCTCGAGATAACCTTCAGGATGCCCTGATGGCACGCGCGAGACGCGGCCGGCGGCCGCGCCTGACCCGGCCCCGCCCCGGGTGATCAGCCGCTTCGGTTCGCCGAATGGCGTGTACCAGAGATAGTTCGGGTCCTTCTGGGTCCATTCCAGCCCGCCCTTGCTGCCGTAGACGCGGACCATCAGGCCGTTTTCATGGCCAGGCGCCACCTGGCTGCACCAGAGCATGCCCTTGGCCGGCTTCTCCGAGCCCTTCGCCTTGAAACGCAGCATGACATGGGCATTGTCGTCAAGCCGCCGGCCGGGAACGAAGCTGTCGAGATCGGCGGCCAGGCTGTCGAGTTCCAGGCCTGATATGAAGGAGGCGAGATTATAGGCATGCGTGCCGATATCGCCTGTGGAGCCGCCGACGCCGGACTGCGCCGGATCGGTGCGCCAGGCCGCCTGTTTCTGGCCGGTCTGCTCGACGGCTTCCGTCAGCCAGTCCTGCGGATATTCGGCCTGGACGACTCTTATATCGCCGAGTTCGCCGTTCGCGATCATCTCGCGCGCCTGGCGGACCATCGGATAGCCGGTGTAATTATGCGTCAGCACGAAGAGCGCGCCGCTCTCGTCGGCGATCTTCTTCAGCTTCTTCGCATCGGCAAGGTTTGATGTCAGCGGCTTGTCGCAGATGACGTGGATGCCGCGCTTCAGGAATTCCTTGGCCGCATCGTAGTGCACATGGTTCGGCGTGACGATCGCCACCGCCTCGATGCCGTTCTTCAGCTTCGCCTCGCGGATCGCCATCTCGCGATAGCTGGAATAGGTCCGCGACGGATCGAGGCCGAGATCGCGGCCGGACTGCACCGCCTTTTCGGGCGTCGACGACAGCGCCCCGGCGATAAGATCGTACTGATCGTCGATGCGGGCCGCGATACGGTGCACCGCGCCGATAAACGCGCCCGCGCCGCCGCCCACCATGCCGAGCCGGATGCGCGGCTCGCGGGTCTGTTCGGATGATGCTTCGATTGCCATTCTGTCCTCCTGAAATTTAAACTTGGTGCGGATGCGTGCCCCTCATCCGGCTGCCGCCACCTTCTCCCCGTAAACGGGGCGAAGGGACTGTGGCGCACCCTCTCCGTTTGACCCACTCTCGCAAGGCACGTCCCCTCTCCCCGTCAGAACGGGGGTCCGAAGGACGGGTCGAGACGAGTGGCTCGACCCCGGTACGGTTAGGGTGAGGGGCAGCCTCGCGGTAAGACCTATATCTTAAAGCCCCAGCATCCGCCGGTTCGCCGCCTGGTCCGTGCCGCTGCCGGCGAAATCGTCGAAGGCCTTTTCCGTGACGCGGATGATGTGGGCGGCCACGAATTCGGCCCCTTCGCGGGCGCCATCCTCCGGATGTTTCAGCGCGCATTCCCATTCGACCACGGCCCAGCCGTCGAAATTATTGGCTGTCATCTTGGAAAAAACCGCGCCGAAATCGACCTGGCCGTCGCCGAGCGAGCGGAACCGGCCGGCGCGCTCCACCCAACCCTGGTAGCCGCCGTAGACACCCTGGCGCCCGGTCGGATTGAACTCCGCATCCTTGACGTGGAACATCTTGATGCGGTCCTTGTAGATGTCGATATTGTCGAGATAATCGAGGCACTGCAGGACGTAGTGCGACGGATCGTAGAGCATGTTGGCGCGCGGATGGTTCTTCACCCGCTCCAGGAACATCTCGAAGGTGATGCCGTCATGCAGGTCTTCGCCCGGGTGGATCTCGTAGCAGACGTCGATGCCGTTTTCATCGGCATGGTTGAGGATCGGCGTCCAGCGGCGGGCAAGTTCGTCGAAGGCCGTCTCGACCAGACCGGCAGGACGCTGCGGCCAGGGATAGATGAAGGGCCAGGCAAGCGCGCCGGAGAAGGTCGCATGCGCCTTGAGGCCGAGGTTTTTCGATGCCGTCAGCGCCAGTTTGACCTGCTCGACCGCCCATTCCTGGCGAGCTTTCGGATTGCCCCGCACCTCGGGTGCGGCGAAGCCGTCGAAAGCTTCGTCATAGGCCGGGTGAACGGCGACGAGCTGGCCTTGCAGATGGGTGGAGAGTTCGGTGATCTCGATGCCGTTTTCGCGGGCCTTGCCGGCGAATTCGTCGCAATAATCCTTGGATGTGGCAGCCTTTTTCAGATCGATCAGCTGGCTGGCCCAGGTCGGCACCTGGACGCCCTTGTAACCGATGTCGGCCGCCCATTTGGTGATGGCGTCCCAGGAATTGAAAGGAGCGGTATCGCCCGCGAACTGGCCAAGGAAAAGGCCGGGGCCCTTGATCGTCTTCATGTCAGATTCCTCCCTGAATATCGACCGTAAACGTTTCTGAAGTGTTGTAGCACGCAATTTGGCGGGCGCAAGGCGCCTCCTCGCCCTTGGCTCTCGATTTGGCGCGAAGCCAGATCCGATATGGCCGCGAGCTAATCATGATGGGCTTTGGCGAGCAAGAGGTACGTGCAGCATTTTCGGCGGGGCACGGTATGGACGCATAAAAAATGCGCCCATCCCTGACGAATGGGCGCATCTTTCCGATCGATGATCAGAACGGAGAATCGGGGAAATAGAAGTCCTTGGCATTCTCCTTGGTGACGAGCGTTGCATCGAGGATGTAGCTGCCGTGGACCGGCACCTGATCGTAGAGCGCCGCCGCCGTCAGTTCCATGGCCGTACCGACCATTGCCGGCGGATAGAGAACGTCGACCGGGATCAGCTTGTCGCCGTCCATGACTTTCTTGACCATGTCCTTGGAGCCAGCGCCGGCAACGACATACTGGATGTCGGTGCGCTTGGCCTGCTCGATCGCCTGCAGCACGCCGACTGCCATGTCGTCGTCCTGGCACCAGACGACATCGATCTTCGGGTATTTCGTCAGGTAGTCCTGCATGACCTTGAAAGCATCGTCGCGGTTCCAGTTGCCGTACTGACGGTCGAGAACCTTGACCTTGGAGCCGGCAATACCCTTGTCGAAACCGTCCTGGCGCTGCTGGTCGATCGGGATCGGCAGACCGCGGATGATAACGACCTCAGCTTCCGGGGTCTTTTCGGCAATGTACTTGCCCGCGACTTCGCCGAGCGCCGGGTTGTTGCCGGCGACATAGAGGTCGCGCACGGAATTGTCGTTGTTGCTCGGCGCACGGTCGACGAGGGCGACGAACTTGCCCTTGCCTTTGACTTCTTTGATGGCGTTGACGAGCGGATCCGGATCTGACGGCAGAATGACCAGGGCGTCGATGCCCTGCGTCTCGAGATCCTGCACGGCGTTTGCCTGGCTTGCGGCATCCGGCGAGGTCTTGACGATAACGTTGAGACCGGGATGTTCGGCCATCAGCAGTTTGGCGACGCGTTCGGCATGGAAGACAACGCCCGAGGTCCAGCCGTGGTCGGCGGCCGGGATGGAGACGCCGATCGTGAATTTCTTGTCCTGGGCGTAAGCGGTGCCGGCGAACGTCACCGCCGCAACCGCGAGACCCAACATCAATTTCCGCATGTTATTTCCTCCCAATGATTTCAGGGACTTTTCCATACCGGACCGGACGCCCTGTAAACCCGGTCAAAGGCAAGCGGTCAGATCATGATTTGCGCACCAGCGAGCGCTGGACGAACATGGCGATGATGATGATCGCACCCTGGATGGCGCCGATCAGATATTCGCTGATGAAATTCGAAAGCAGCATGATGTTGCCGACGAGCTCGAGAATGAACGCGCCGCAGATCGTGCCCCAGACCCTGCCGGCGCCGCCCTTCAGCGCCGTGCCGCCGACCACGACAGCGGTGATCGCCTGCAGCTCCCACAGGATGCCTGTCGTCGCCGACGTCGAGCCGAGACGGGGCACGTAGAGCAGCACGGCGATGGCGACGCAGAGCCCCTGGATGACGAAGGCGATCGTCCGCACACGGTTGACCGCGATACCCGAATAGCGGGCGACATCGCTGTTCGATCCCACAGCGACGACGTGGCGCCCATAGCGGGTGCGATAGAGGATGAAGGCCGCAACCGCCGTCACCGCCAGGATCACCACGATCGGCACCGGCACGCCGGCGATATTGCCGAAATAGGCAGGACGATAGAGCGTCTGGATATCGGCGGAGCGAAGGGTGATCGCGCCGCCCTGCGACAGCCATGTCGTCAGACCGCGATAGATGCCCATCGTGCCGAGCGTCGCGATGAAAGGCTCGATCTTGCCCACCGTGGTAATCAGGCCGTTCGCCAGACCGCAAAGCGAACCGGCGACCATCGTGAAGACCACCGCAACCGTCAGCATCAGGGCCGGGTTTTCGATGGCGCCCGAATTCATCAGCAGGATCATCAGGCTGGCGACAAAGGCCACCATCGAGCCCACCGACAGGTCGAGATCACCGGCCGAAATCACGAAGGTCGCGCCGACCGCGATGATGGCGATGAAGGCGCTGCGCGTCGCGACATTGGCAAGGTTGGTGATGCCGATGAAATTGGGATTGACCAGGGCTCCGACGATCAGAAGCAGCGCCAGGGCGACGAAAGGCGCCACCGCACGCAGGTCGACATCCCGCCAGGACCGGCGCCGGATTTCCCTGGTCTCCTCGTTGACACTCATTTCCAAAACCAACCTCCCGTCCCGTATTTTCCGGGCATCTTTTCTCTAGTCCTGATCGGCGAAGCCCTGCTATCGCCCTCAGGCGGCCGCCTTCTTCTTGAGCCCGGCGGCGTAACGCATGATCTCCTGCTCGGAAATCTCGTCTCCCTCGAGCATGCCGACGATACGCCCTTCGCGCATCACCGCTACTCTGGTGCAAAGGCCGATGACCTCCGGCATCTCCGACGAAACGACGATGATCGACCGGCCGTCCCGGGCGAGTGCCGAGATGAAATGATAGATCTGCTGCTTGGTGCCGACGTCGATGCCGCGCGTCGGCTCGTCGATGATGATAATCTCAGGCTCGGTCTCCATCACCTTGGCGAGCAGCAGCTTCTGCTGATTCCCCCCTGACATCCGGCCGGCGACAATATTGCCGTCGCGAACCCTGATATCGAAGCGGCGCTTGGCCTTTGCCATCGCGGCCGCCTCGCTGCCCGGGCTGAGATAGCCGTGACGAGCATGCCTTCCGAGCGATTGCAGTGTCAGATTGGTCACCATGCCGGAGCGCAGCAGCAGGCCTTTCGACTTGCGGTCCTTGGTCATATAGGCGAGCCCGCAGCGATTGGCGGCATGCACGTCGCCGGAGGGAACCGTTTCCCCCTTGATGATCACCTCGCCCTCGAGACGGGTCCGCAACCCGGCGATCGCTTCCATCAGCTCGGTGCGACCAGAGCCGATCATGCCTGAAAAACCGATGATCTCGCCCTTGCGCACCTCGAAGCTTGCATCCCTGACATAGCCCGTCGACACCGAGGCAACGCGGAGAACGACCTCCTCGTCGACATCAGGCTCGACCTTGGCGGGATAGAGGCTGGAAAGTTCGCGGCCGACCATCAGCTGCGCGATCGATTCCCCGTCCAGAATGGAGGTCGGCGATGTTTTGATCCACTGGCCGTCGCGCAGCACCGTGACCCGGTCGGTCAATTCCATGACCTCGTCGAGCTTGTGGGACACGAAGACGAAGCTCGTCCCCTGATCGCGAAGCTTGCGGACCTGCTTGAAGAGCATATTGGTCTCTTCCCGCGACAAGACGGCGGTCGGCTCATCCATGAACACGACCCGCGCATCGCGGCTGATTGCCTTGGCGATTTCGACCATCTGTTTGTCGGCGATGGAAAGCGTGCTGATCAGCGCATTCTCGTCGACATGCGAACCAAGCACATCGAGAACCTTGCGCGTTTCCGACCGCATATATTTGCGGTCGAGGACACCGAAACGCGTCACTTCTCGCCCGAGAAACAGGCTCTCCGTCACGGTTAGATGGTCGGCCAGGTTGAATTCCTGGTGAATAATGACGATGCCAAGCGCCTCGGCAGCGCCGTTGGGCGGCAGCACCACGGGCTTGCCGTCGAGCAGGATCTCGCCGGAACTTGCCTGTTCGAAACCGGACAATACCTTGACGAGAGTGGATTTGCCGGCGCCGTTTTCACCCATCAGCGCATGGATTTCGCCGGCACGGAGATCGAAGTTCACGCTGAAGAGGACCTGCACCCCACTGAAGGACTTGCATATGCGCCTGGCGGACAGCACCACGGGTGCGGTGTCGGCGGCTTCCACGGTCATCTGATCCTCCCCAAAGCGGCTCTCCATCCGCGCCGGACCTTATGTAAACCTTTACATACATCGTGTAAAGGTTTACATCGTTGATTTACACAGATCAGTTGAAGCCTGCCTTTGACCTCTCGACAAGTCTGTGTAGTGTCGCGGCGAAGACAGCCCAAGGCAGAGCTCAGTGTCGAATTCCACGCCCGCAACAATCGAAGACGTCGCCCGGATCGCCGAGGTCTCCATTGCGACGGTGTCCCGGGCGATCCACATGCCCGAGAAGGTTGCCAATTCCACCCGCCTCAAGGTCAACCAGGCGATCGCCATCACCGGTTATACGACCAATGCCATGGCCCGCAGCCTGAGGCTCGGCCGCTCCAACATGATCCTGGTCGTGGCGCCCGATATCGGCGACCCCAATTTCTCCAATATTCTCGTCGGGCTGGAGAACGAGGCGCGCGCGCACGGCTACGGCATCCTGATCGGCCACACCCAGAACGACGCCCAGCGCGGGCTGGAATATCTGAAATTCTTGAATTCCAACCAGGCTGCCGGGCTGATCCTGTTCACCGGCATCCTGCCCTTCGGCCATCAGACGATGACGGCGCGGCTGCCGCCGAGCGTCGGCGTTTTCGAGCCCGTCTTTAATGGCGGCATTCCCTATGTCGGCGTCGACGACACCGAGGGTGCTCGCAAAGCCGTGGACCTGCTCCTGGCCGAAGGCCATCGCAAGATTGCCTTTATCGGCGATTCCCGTACCCGGCTTGCCTATACCAGACGCCGCATGGGTTATGAGGCCGGCCTCGACGCCGCCGGTATCCCGCCCGACTTGAGGATCGTGCTCGAAGGCGACGGCACGATCGAAAGCGGGCGGCATGCGGTCGAACAGCTTTTCATGCGCGACACGCTTCCCACAGCCTTCATGTGCGTCAACGACCAGACGGCGATCGGCGTCATGGTCGGGCTCGGCGCGCGAGGTTACGATATTCCGCGGGATTTCTCGGTGACCGGTTTCGACGACGTGCCGCAGGCCGTCTTCATATCCCCGCCGCTGACCACGATCCGCCAGCCGAGAACGGCAATCGGCAAGCAGGCGATGGCGCTGCTGCTGGAGCTCCTGTCCGATGGCCGGCCGACCGAAACGGAAATCCTGCTGAGGCCGGATCTGGTGGTTCGAAACTCCGTCTCCGCGCCGTCGCGCAACTGGTCGAAGCGTTGAACCAATTAGCCTGAGAGCTTCCCGCCGCACCCGGTCGGAAAGGGTTTGCGCCGGCGGCGGGTGACCGCCGGCGCGTTTTATCAGACGTAACGGTTGACGACGTTCTCGAGCAGTTCCTGCTTGCCCGATCTCGGCTGCGGGTTGACGTCCTTGCTCTCGACCCAATGGGCGATCTCATCAAGCGAATATTCGCCGCGGAAGAGCTTCTGACTTTCAGCCGAATCCCATCCGGCATAGCGGTCCGCGAGCGGCTGGGAGAGCGCCTTGTCCTCGATCATCTTGGCAGCGGCCTTGAGGCCGCGGGCGCAGCAATCCATGCCGCCGATATGGCCGATCAGCAGATCGGCCGGGTCGAGCGACTGGCGGCGCAGCTTCGAATCGAAGTTGGTGCCGCCGGTCTTGAAGCCGCCGCCTGCCAGGACGTGATAGTAGGCAAGCGCCATTTCCGGAACATTGTTCGGGAACTGGTCGGTATCCCAGCCGGACTGGTAGTCGTTGCGGTTCATGTCGATCGAGCCGAAGATGCCGAGCGCATTGGCAAGCGCCAGTTCGTGCTCGAAGGAGTGACCGGCAAGGATCGCGTGACCCTGCTCGATATTGAGCTTCACCTCATTTTCAAGACCGTGCTTCTTGAGGAAGCCATAGACGGTCGCAACGTCGTAATCATACTGGTGCTTGGTCGGCTCCTGCGGCTTCGGCTCGATCAGGATCGTGCCCTTGTAGCCGATCTTATGCTTGTATTCGACGACGAGGTTGAGGAACCGTCCGAGCTGGTCGAGCTCGCGGCCGATATCGGTGTTGAGCAGCGTCTCGTAACCTTCGCGGCCGCCCCAGAGCACGTAGTTCTCACCGCCGAGCTTCTGCGTGGCGTCGATGCAGGTCTTGACCGTCGCCGCAGCGAAGGCAAACACATCCGGATCCGGATTGGTGGCTGCACCCGACATATAGCGGCGGTGCGAAAACAGGTTCGCCGTGCCCCAGAGCAGTTTGGTGCCGGTAGCGGCCTGCTTTTCGGCGAAATAATCGACGATCTCGTTGAGGTTCCTGGTGTTTTCGGCGAAATTCTTGCCCTCCGGACGCACGTCGGCGTCATGGAAGCAGTAGTAGGGCGCGCCGAGCAGCGAGAAGAATTCGAAGGCGACGTCGGCCTTCAGCTTGGCGGCCTTCATCGTGTCCTCGAACCAGGGACGCAGGAAGGTCTGGCCGCCGAAGGGGTCGCCGCCAGGCCAAGTGAAGGTGTGCCAGTAGGCCACCGCAAAGCGCAGATGGTCTTCCATGCGTTTGCCCATGACAATCTCGTCCGGCTGGTAGGAGCGGAAGGCCAGCGGATTGGTGCTGTCGGGGCCTTCGTATTTTACTTTCTGGATATCGCCGAAAAATCCGGTGCTCATGTTGGGGTCTCCTTGGGTTCGTATCTCTTAGCAGTTCTGAATTGTTGGTCTGCGCCGTAGGCCCCCTCATCCGACCCTTCGGGCCACCTTCTCCCCGAGGGGGTCCGAAGGACGGGTCGAGACACGTGGCTCGACCCCGGTCGGTGCCGGCAGGCGGATGAGGGGGCCGCTGGCTCCAGTTCTCAATGCACCAGCGATTTGATCGCCGGGTAGAGCGCGCGGTAGCGCTTGTAGGCGTCCTCATAAGCGCCGCTCAGCGCCGACACCGGCTCGATCGTGCCTGACGTCACCGGCGGCGTGCAGACGGCGATCGGGTCTGCCCCTGTTGCAGCGATCAGGCCGAGACGGGCGGCGCCGAAGGCCGCTCCGAAATCGCCGTCGGCAGGCAGGTCGACGGGAACGCCGAGGGCGGTCGCGATCGATGCAAGCCAGTAGCGCGAGCGCGAACCGCCGCCGATCGCCGTGACGCGGGATATGCCGGTACCGGCCGAACGCAGCGCTTCGAGATTGTCGCGAATGGCAAAGGCGACACCTTCGAGCACCGCCTGGGTGAGAACGACACGGCTGCTTTCATGTTCGAGGCCGATGAAGGCGCCGCGGATGACGGCATCATTGTGCGGCGTGCGTTCGCCGGAGAGATAGGGCAGGAAGGTGACGCCGGTGGGCGCCTTCAGCGTCTCGCCGAGTTCGCCGGTGAGATCGGCGGCCGACTTGCCGGTCACGCCGGAATGCCAGTTGAGCGCATCGGTGGCCGACAGGATGACGCCCATCTGGTGCCAGGTGTTCGGCAGCGCGTGGCAGAAAGCATGCACGGCGCTTTCCGGCTTCGGCAGATAGGAGCCGTTGGCGGCAAAAAGCACGCCCGAGGTGCCGAGCGAGACGAAGGCGGCGCCATCGCTGACCGTGCCCATGCCGCAGGCCGAGGCCGCATTGTCGCCGGCGCCGCCGGCAACGATGACATCGGCTGATATGCCCCATTGCGCCGCCAGCTCAGACCGCAGCTTGCCGGCCTGTTCGGTGCCTTCGACGAGCGCCGGCATCTGCTCCTCTGAAAGATTGGTGGCGGCCAGCAGCTCGGACGACCAGGCGCGCTTGCCGGTGTCGAGCCAGGAAGTGCCGGCCGAATCCGACATTTCCGAGATATATTCGCCGGTCAGCCAAAGACGCAGATAGTCCTTCGGCAACAGCACCTTGGCGATCTTGGCGAAGACATCGGGCTCGTGCTTCGCGACCCAGGCGAGCTTCGGCGCCGTGAAGCCGGGGAAGACGATGTTGCCGGTGAGCGCGCGGAAGCGCGGATCGGCATCGAGGGCCGCGGCCTCGACGTAGCTGCGCGTGTCGTTCCAGAGGATGCACGGGCGCAGGACCTTGTCGCTGGCATCGATGAGCGTCGCGCCGTGCATCTGGCCGGAAAGGCCGATACCCTTGACTGCCGCAAGTTCGTTCGGATGTTTCGCCTTTAGGCCCGCGACAGCCTCCTGCGTGGCGCGCACCCAGTGAGCCGGCTCCTGCTCCGACCAGCCGGAATGCGGACGCGAAACGTCGAGCGAACCATTGGCCGAGCCGACGATCTTCTGATCGCCGTCGATCAGCATCGCCTTGACGCCGGAGGTTCCGAGATCGAGACCGAGATACATGGGGTATTCTCCTTTGCCGTTACGGCAGATTGTCTTTCAGGAATATGTCGAGGCGGATGCGCTCCTGCGCTTCGATGACGGCAAGCCCGTCCGCCTTGGCTTTCAGCACACGGATCGCGCTGCGTACCTCATGGCCGGCGTCCTGGTTGAGGATCGCATCGATCGTGTTGTCGAGGAGTGCTGCGCGGGTGTGGGGGGTCAGCTCGTGGGCGATCACGGTCAGCGTCCGATCGACGGACTTCTCCTTCAACGCCCGGATCAGACCGCGATTGCCGGCGCCGAGGCTGTAGACGCCGACGATGCCGGCATTCCCGAGCGCGTCGGTAACGAGCCGATGGGCGACCTCCGGGTCGTCGCGACCTTCGAGAACCGGCAGGATCGCCAGATCAGGAAATTCTTCGGCCAGAACAGAGGTGAAGCCCTCCAGCCGCTCGCGATGGTCGCGCACCAGCATGGAGCCGGCGAGCACCGCAATCTCGCCTTTTCGCGGCCCGAGAAATCGCCCGAGCAGCCGGGCGGCCGTGCGGCCGGCGGCGATATTGTCGACGCCGGCATAATGATGGCGCAGCGACCCGGTGAGATCGGAAACCAGGGTGACGATCGGAAAGCGCTCGCGCACCAGCCTGTCGACAGCGGCGCGCACGTCGGGCGCATCGGTCGCCACCATCGCGATGCCGCATGGTTTTTCCCGGGAAAGCTCTTCAAGCACGGAGACGAGGGCCGTGGGATCGAAGGCCGGCACTTCGATGGTGCGGATATCGGTACGCTCGGCCGGCGAGCGGAGGACCGCCTGCCGGATTTCGGCATTGAGCCCATGCATGAAGGAATTGTCGCTGGCCGGAAGGATGAAGACCAGGGGATAGGTGCGCCCCTTGGCGAGATTGGCGGCGGCGACATCTCTGATATAACCGAGCTCGCGGATCGCGTTCTCGACCTTCTCCCGCGTGACGTGACGCACACCGGGACGCTGGTTGAGAACCCGGTCGACGGTCGCGAGACTGACACCGGCGGCGGCAGCGATATCGTGAACAGTTGGCCTCATCATTCCTCCTGACGAGACCATTAGCGCCAAATTTGATGTACGTAAATCAAAAAATCGAACGAGCCAATTTCCTCGTCGATTTTCCAGCATGGATGGGCTGAGATGGGCTGATCCGCCAGCAATCATCCACCTGATGGCACGGAAGCCGGAAAACCGCAACAAAAAGGCCCTCCGGAGAGGGCCTTTTCAAGCGGCGGCAGGCCGGAGGTCAGTGGCCGCCACCGCCTCCCCCGCCTTGCGGCGCGGGTTTCTTGATCATGGCGACACCGAAGATCATCGCGACAAAAAGCGCGGTCAGGATCAGGAATATATCGCTGAAAGAGAGGATGACCGCCTGCCTGGTGGCAAGGCCGACCATCTGCTTGACCGCGACCGAGGCGCCATCCATGCCGTAGGTGTTGAAATTGGCGGCCATGTTGTTCATCTGGTCGACCGCCGCCGGATTGCCCCAGTCCATATTCTCCCGCAGCCGCTCGTAGTGCACGTCCTGCCGGTTGGTAAGCACAGTGTTGATGACGGCAAGGCCGACGGCGCCGCCGAGATTTCTGGTCAAATTGAACAGGCCGGACGCACCGCGAATGCGCGAAGGCGGCATCGTACCAAGCGCGATGTTGTTGATCGGCACCATGCACATCATCAGCCCGAATCCGCGCAGGATCTGCGGGATGAAGAGTTCGTAGAAATCCCAATCCGCCGTCAGGTGGATCATGATGTATGTGCCGGCGGCGAAGCTGGTGAAGCCGATCACCATCATCAGGCGCAGGTCCATCTTCGTCGACAGCCGACCGGCGATCGGCGCGGTGAAGAACATCGCAAGCCCGGAGACGAACATCGTCTCGCCGATCATCAGCGAATCATAGCCGCGGATACGGCCGAGATAGACCGGGTAAATATAGGTGAGACCATAGAGGCCGATCCCCATGACGAAGGAGAAGATCGAGCCGAAGGAGAAATTCCGGTTCGAAAAGGCCTTGAGGTCGACGACGGGGAAATCCACCGTGAAGGCGCGGTAGAAGAACACAATGGCGGCAACGCCGGAAGCGACGGCAGCAATCACGATCGAACTGTCGTTGAACCAGTCGTTCGAATTGCCCTCTTCGAGCACATATTCCATCGCGCCGAGGAAGATGCCCATCGAGAACAGCCCCCACCAATCGAACTTCTTGAAAAGCGACAGTTCCGGCTTGTCGAAATCGATGAAGTTCCAGGTGACGATCGTGACGATGATGCCGGGAACGATATTGACGAGGAACAGCCAGTGCCACGAAAACGCATGGCTGAGATAACCGCCAACGGTCGGGCCGATGGTCGGCGCCAGCGTCGCGATCAGGCCGATGATCGGCGAGACGATGCTGCGCTTCGACGGCGGAAAAATGGTGAAGGCGGCCGCAAACACCGACGGGATCATGCCGCCGCCGATGAAGCCCTGGATGGCGCGGTAGACGATCATCTGGTCGATATTCGTCGCCGTCGCTGCAAGCGCGCTGGCCATGGTGAAGCCGGCGGCCGAGATCGCAAAGAGATAACGCGTCGAGATGATGCGCGCCAGCGTGCCCGACAGCGGGATCATGATCACTTCGGCGATCAGATAGGCGGTCTGCACCCAGCCGACCTCGTCGCTGCCGGCCGAAAGGCCGGCCTGGATTTCGGCAAGCGAGGCCGAGACGATCTGAATGTCGAGGATCGACATGAACATGCCGAGCACCATCGCGAAGAAGGCGATGAGCTTTCTCGGATCCATGCGATCCTCGGCATGGGCAGGCGCCGGAATCGCTCCCGCTGTAGCTGTTGCGCTCCCGGCCATCAGACCACCTCCGCCTTTCCGAAAGGCTTACTTGCTCGGCGCCGTGCGGGTATCGACGTCGACGACGACGCTGAGGCCCGCGCGCAGACGCCCGCTGTCGAGCGCATCCTGCGGCAGCGCGATGCGCACCGGCACCCGCTGGATCACCTTGGTGAAATTACCCGTCGCATTTTCCGGCGGCAGCAGCGAGAAGACCGAGCCGGAAGCCGGCGAGATCGATTCGACGGTGCCGACCACAGGATGGTCGCTATAGGCGTCGACATGGACGTTGACCTTCGAGCCGGCAACCAGATGCTGGATCTGCGTTTCCTTGAAGTTGGCGTCGATATAGAGCTGACGCACCGGAACGAGCGCCATCAAGCGCTGGCCGGGCGAGACGAGATCGCCTTCCTGGACCGAGCGGTTGCCGACAATGCCGTCATAAGGCGCCTTGAGCACGGTGAAGGAGAGGTCGCGGGCGGCTTTGTCGCGCGAGATCTCGAGCGAACGGACCGAGCCTTCCGCCTCCCTGCGTTGGGACTGGAGAATGGTGACGTTGGCATGCGCAACCGCGATGTTGGCGTCGCCGCCGGCAAGATTGGCTTTCGCCTGGTCGAGGGCGATGTTGGCGTTGTCGAGATCGGCAGCCGTGCCGACCGACTTCGCCTGAAGCTCGCTCTGGCGCTTCTGGGTGATCTCGGCGCCGCGAACGGCCGCTTCGAGCGCCACCTTCTGCGCCTGCGCCTGCACGAGGCTGGCATTGGCGCCTTCGATCTGCGCGTCGATGCGCTGCAGCGAAAGCTGTTCGGTGGCAATCTGGGCCTGGGCCAGGTCGAGGGCGTTCTGATAGTCGCCGTTATCAAGCGTGGCGAGTACGTCGCCCGCTTTGACTTCCTGGTTGGCGACCACATTCACCTTCGCGACGTAGCCCGTGACCTTCGGCGAAATCGTTGCGATATCGCCCTCGATGTAGGCGTCGTCGGTCGACACCATGAAGCGGCCGTTCGTCCACCATTCGTAACCATACCAGCCGCAGCCGGCGAGAAGAGCAAGCACGACGATCGGCAGCACCGGGCTGCGGCGCTTCTTGGCAGCCGCGGGCGCGGCAACCGAAGCCGGCGCCGACTGCGCCGGAGCAGACGGCTTTTCCAGGGCTTCCGCCGTCGGCACCTCAACGGTCACGACCTCGGCCTTTGCCTCTTCGGCTCCGGCGTTTTCGCTGACGATCCGCGCGACGTTGCTTTTCTGGTTGCTCGACATGGCCACTTTACCGATCTGGAGTAAATAATCGAACTGAACGGTTCGGTTCAGTTGACTTAAACCTGTTTTACCGTCATATCAAGGTGTACAGAACCAATCGGTTCGATTTCTTTAAAGAAAATATGAAACCGTGAACACGGTTAAGGAGACATGACGCTGAAACCCGACCATGCCGCCGTCTTCAGCCCCCCCGTCGGTGGAGGCCGATTTGCCGCGGGCGAAGATCCGGCCAAACGCCAGCAAATTCTCGCCGGCGCCAAGCGCGTCTTCATGAAAATGGGTTTCGACGCCGCCAGCATGAACGACGTGACGCGCGAGGCCGGTGTCTCCAAGGGCACGCTCTACGTCTATTTCACCAACAAGGAAGAACTATTTTCGGCGATGATCGAGGCCGAGCGCGCCGCCTTCGTGGCGGCCGTGCGCACGGCCCTTGCCGAACATGACGATCCCGAAACCGGCCTGTACGAATTCGGGATAAGCTTCGTCACCCATATGACCGACGAAAAGGTCATCAATGCGATGCGCACCGTTCTCGGCGTGCGCGACCGCATGCCGGCGCTCTCTCAGCGCTTCTTCAAGGGTCCGGAAAACCTGCGCACCATCATGCGCGACTTCCTGGAACGGCACGTTGCCGAAGGCCGGCTCGAGATCGACGACATCGACCTGGCCGCCGGCCAGTTTCTCGATCTCGCCAGCGGCAGTTTTTTCAAGCTCCGCCTGTTCGGAAGCATGGAAGGGCCGCCGTCCCGCGAGGAAATCGACCGTGTCATCCGCGGTGCGATCCGGGTTTTCATGGCCGCCTACGGCGCGCGCCGGCACGAGACCACCTGACCGCATCCTTGACCGCCGCGCTCTATCGGCCAAAACTCCGCAAGAACGATCAAATCCGGCTGCCGGCTTTTCTTTAAGGAAGAGGTCGCAACCAGGAGAGTGAGGATGAGCGCCGTCGGACGGGCGATCTGGTTCATAGAGAGCCATTTCGAAAACGATCTATCGCTGGAAGAGATATCGGAAGCCGCCGGATTGTCGCGCTACCATCTGTCGCGCGTCTTCGGGCTCGTCACCGGCCACTCGATCAGCGGTTATATAAGAGGGCGGCGTCTCAGCCGCGCCGTACCCGCGCTCGTCGGCGGCTCATCCACCATTCTCGAGGTTGCGCTTTGCGCGGGCTACGGCTCGCACGAGGCTTTCACCCGTGCCTTCCGCGACCAGTTCGGCATGACGCCGGACGCGGTGCGCAGACAGGGGCACGCCCGTAACCTTATCTTGCTGGAGCCGATCAGAATGGACCCCGCCCACCTCAACGACCTCGAACCACCCCGCTTCGAAACCCTGCAGCCAATGCTCCTTGCCGGTCTGCAGGAGATCTATCCCTATGGCGGCAACGCCGCCATCCCCTCTCTCTGGCAGAAGTTCAATGCCCATTTCGGCCATATCTCCGGCCAGAAAGGCAACGTCGCCTATGGCGTCTGCACCCATATTACAGGCGAAGCGGAGAAATTCCGCTATATGGCCGCAGTCGAAGTCTCCGATGCCGGCGATCTGCCGGCGGATTTTGCGACGCTCAAGCTTCCCGGCCAGCGCTACGTCGTCTTCACCCATCGCGGCCATGTCTCCGGCATTTCGGCGACCATGAACCGGATTTTTGGTGCATGGTGGCCGACTTCAGGCCTGGAGCACGGCGACACACCCGACATGTTCGAACGCTACGACGAGCGCTTCGACCCCTATACCGGCATGGGCGTCACCGAAATCTGGTTGCCGATTAAGGAATAAAAGTCACATCGATTTCGTATACCCCCTTGCGGCGCTTGCGTGGCGGGCCGCCGACACTACATTGCGCGCGTCATCCAATCATGTGACGCAAGAGGGATATAAGCTGATGCAGGAAATCATGACGCTCATTCAGGATCCGGCCGCCTGGGTGGCGCTCATCACGTTGGTGGTGATGGAAGTCGTTCTCGGGATCGACAACCTGATCTTCATTTCCATTCTCACCAACAAACTGCCGCCTGAGCACCGGGAGAGAGCCCGCAAGATCGGCATCGGTCTTGCCCTCGTCATGCGCCTGGCGCTGCTCGGCACCATCGCCTGGATCGTGCAGCTGACCGAACCGCTGTTCGAGGCCTTCGGCCATGGCTTCTCCTGGAAAGATCTGATCCTGATCGCCGGCGGCTTGTTCCTCGTCTGGAAAGCCACCAAGGAAATTCACCACACCGTCGACCCCTTGGACCACCAGGAGGATTTCATCGCAACGTCGGCAACGACAGGCTTTGCATCGGCGATCGGCCAGATCCTGCTGCTCGACCTCGTCTTCTCGGTCGACAGCATCATCACCGCTGTCGGCATGACGCCGCATCTGCCGATCATGGTCATTGCCGTTGTCGCCGCCGTCACCGTCATGCTGGTCGCCGCCAACCCGCTTGCTAACTTCATCGAGAGGAACCCGACGATCGTCATGCTGGCGCTCGCCTTCCTGCTGATGATCGGCACGACGCTGATCGCCGACGGCATGGGCTTCCATGTGCCGAAGGGCTACGTCTACGCCGCCATGGCCTTCTCGGCGCTGGTCGAGGTGCTGAACATGTTCGCCCGCAATGCCCGCAAGCGGAAGCGCGAAGGCGCGCATTGAGGCTGAAGCGGGAGGCGCGGCGAAACCGGCGCGCCTCCCCTCGCCGCCATTGGGCCTTTGCAGACGTGGTTTTTCTTGACGCGCCCGGTTGAATATGGCCTAAGGCCAGCCGAACGGACGATCGGCGAATGGTGCGGGCGAATGCCCTTTTTTGGCCGGTTTGCCGATGAAGATATCTGCATCCTTCCGGCCGAACATCGCTTTCCCGCGAATACCGTCCGGCATTCATTGACGGGCACACACAATGACAGTTTCCGGGACAGCTACCGGCGTCCGCGTCCGCATCGCTCCCTCGCCGACCGGCGAGCCGCATGTCGGCACCGCTTATATCGCTCTCTTCAACTACCTCTTTGCCAAGAAGCACGGCGGCGAGTTCATCCTGCGCATCGAGGATACCGATGCGACGCGCTCGACCCCGGAATTCGAGACGAAGGTGCTGGATGCCCTGAAATGGTGCGGGCTGGAATGGAAGGAAGGCCCCGATATCGGCGGCCCCTACGGCCCCTATCGCCAGTCCGACCGCAAGCCGCTGTACCAGCCCTACGCACAGGAGTTGCTGGACAAGGGGCATGCCTTCCGCTGTTTCTGCACGCCTGAGCGCCTCGAACAGATGCGCGAGGGCCAGCGCGCCGCCGGCAAGCCGCCGAAATATGACGGTCTCTGCCTCAGCCTGACGGCCGAGGAAGTCACCTCGCGCATGGCCGCCGGCGAAACGACCGTTATCCGCATGAAGATCCCGGCCGAAGGCTCGTGCGACTTCACCGACGGCGTCTATGGCGATGTCTCGATCCCGTGGGATTCCGTCGACATGCAGGTGCTGATCAAGGCCGACGGCATGCCGACCTATCACATGGCCAACGTCATCGACGACCATCTGATGAAGATCACTCATGTGGCGCGCGGCGAAGAGTGGCTGGCTTCGGTGCCGAAGCACATTCTGCTCTATCGCTATTTCGGCTGGGACCAGCCGGTCTTCATGCATCTGTCGCTGATGCGCAATGCCGACAAGTCGAAGCTGTCGAAGCGCAAGAACCCGACCTCGATCTCCTATTACTCGGCGCTCGGCTATATCCCGGAAGCGCTGATGAACTTCCTCGGCCTGTTCTTCATCCAGATCGCCGAAGGCGAAGAGCTGTTGACGATGGATGAGCTCTCCGAGAAGTTCGATCCGGACAACCTCTCCAAAGCCGGCGCGATCTTCGACATCCAGAAGCTCGACTGGCTGAACGGCCGCTGGATCCGCGAGAAGCTGTCCGAGGAAGAATTCCAGGCGCGCGTGCTTGCCTGGGCGATGGAAAACGACCGCCTGAAGGAGGGTCTGCGGCTGTCGCAGACGCGCATTTCCAAGCTCGGCGAACTGCCCGATCTCGCCGGCTTCCTGCTGAAGTCCGATCTCGGCCTGCAGCCGTCCGACTTCGCCAAGATCAAGTCGCCGCCGGAAGAGATCCTGGAGATCCTCAACACCGTTCAGCCGGATCTCGAAAAGATTCTGGAATGGAATGTCGAGACGATCGAAGCCGAGCTGCGCGCCATCGCCGACCGCATGGGCAAGAAGCTGAAGGTCGTGGTCTCGCCGCTCTTCGTCGCCGTGTCCGGCTCGTCGCGCTCGCTGCCGCTCTTCGATTCCATGGCGATCCTCGGTCGCTCCGTGGTGCGCCAGCGCCTGAAGCTTGCCGCGCAGGCCGTCGCCGCCCTCGTCGGCTCGAAGTAAGAACAGTCAGAGGATTTCGACAATGGCTGACAACAAGACCGAAAACACCCTCTCCTCCGACGCAACTGAGGTGCGCGCCCAGAAGCTGAAGCTGCTGCGCGAGCAGATCGGCGACGTCTATCCGGCGCATTTCCACCGGACGATGACCAATGCCGAGCTGGCTGCGAAATACGACGGGCTGGAGCCCGACACAGAGACGCAGGATGTCGTCACCGTTGCCGGCCGTGTCTATTCCTCGCGCAACTCCGGCATGTTCATGGACATCCACGATGCGGGCGGCAAGATCCAGATCTTCAGCCACAAGGACACGACGTCGGAAGAGGCCCGCGGCCTGCTGCCGATGATCGACATCGGCGACATCATCGGCGTCACCGGCATCGTGCGCCGCACCAAGCGCGGCGAACTGACCATCAACGCCCAGAAGATCGAAATGCTGACCAAGTCGCTGCTGCCGATGCCCGAGAAGTGGCACGGCCTCTCCGACATCGAGCTGCGTTATCGCAAGCGCCATCTCGACATCATGACCAATGAGGATTCGAAACTTCGCTTCCAGCAGCGCTCGAAGATCGTCTCCGGCATCCGCCGCTTCATGGAGAATGACGGCTTCATGGAAGTCGAAACGCCGATGCTGCAATCGATCTATGGCGGAGCCACCGCCGAGCCGTTCAAGACGCATCACAACACGCTGAAGCTCGACATGTATCTGCGCATCGCGCCGGAACTGTTCTTGAAGCGCACGCTGGTCTCGGGCCTCACCGACAAGGTCTTCGAGATCAACCGGAACTTCCGCAACGAAGGCGTCTCCACCCGGCACAATCCCGAATTCACGATGATGGAATGTTACTGGGCCTATGCCGATTACGAGGACATGATGGACCTCGTCGAGCGGCTGTTCGAAGGCCTGGCGCTCTCTATTCACGGCACGACGGAATTCGATTTCGGCGACAAGCGCTTATCCTTCAAGGGGCCATTCAAGCGCGTGCCGATGCCCGATGCCGTCAAGGAAGCAACCGGCATCGATTTCCTCGCCATCAAGACCGACGAGGAGGCGCGCGCCGCCGCCAAGTCTGCCGGCTTCGCGGTCGAGAAGGATTGGACCTGGGGCGAATGCCTCGCCTTCATCTTCGAGGAAAAGGTTGAAGCCACGCTGATCCAGCCGTCTCATGTCACGCATTTCCCGAAGGACATCTCGCCCTTCGCCAAGGAAGTGCCGGGCGAGCCGCGCCTGGTCGAACGCTTCGAGACCTATTGCAACGCCTGGGAACTCGGCAACGCCTTCTCGGAACTCAACGACCCCGAAGAGCAGCGCCGCCGCATGGTCGAGCAGCTCGAACAGGCGCATGCCCGCGGCGAAAAGGAAAAGCAGCTGGACGAGGAATTCCTCGACGCGATCGACCAGGGCATGCCGCCGGCAGGCGGCCTCGGCATCGGCGTCGACCGCCTGATCATGCTTTTGACCAACGCGCCGTCGATCCGCGACGTCATCCTCTTCCCGGCCCGCCGCAACAAGGCCGACTGATAGAAGAAAACATGAGAAGAACGAAGCGGAGTGCTAGCCGGCGCTCCGCTTTTTTCATGCCATCCGTTCAATGGGTCTTGGCCGGCGCGGTTTCCGGCGGCTCTTCGGCCGGTGCCTCCGCCACGACATCGGCGCCGGCGCCCTCATGGGCAGGTGCCTCTTCGCCTTTGGCTTCGGGAGCTGCGCCGTGGCTGCCGCCCTCAGCCTTCTTTTCCTTGCCCTTTTCCCCGCTCTTCGTCGAGCCGACCGCAACCGGATCGACGCAATCCTCGGGGTCCTTGAAGGCGGCGCTGATCATGGCGATCTCGTCGGACGGCATGTCTATCCGCTCGCCGAAGAACAGCCCGTTTTCGCTGGCCTTGCCGTCATAGTAGCGCGCCGTATAGGGCTTGTCGTCGAGGCCGGGAACGGCCTTGTCGGGATGCGGGATATAGACGACGTCGGCGCCGATCGCCCGGCCGCGAATGTCGGCGCGCAGGGTGGGGCCGTTCCCGTCGAGCACCACCACCTGCACCAGATCCGGCTTCTGCGCGGCATAAACGGCCTGGGCGACACGAAGTGCCGTGGTGACGCGGGTCATTCCGTCGGTCGGTTCCGTCTTGATGTATTTGCGCACCCAGACGTGATCCTGCTTCCGGATCGTCACCAGGTTGACGTCGCTGCATTCGAGCCCGTAGCCACCACCGGCAGCACCGATCAGCCTGTCCTTGCCGACATAGATGGCCGCACCGCCGGAAACGCCCGCCAGAAGAGCGACTCCACCGATGATGATTGCCAATTTCCGGGAAGGCCGGAAGATGCGCAGTAAGGCCTTCACGCCAACTGCTCCGCCATCTGAAACTCCAACGCAGGACAAGTGCTGAGAACGTTAAGGAAATCACGTTTCCGAAAGTTTAAGTGGGCGCGTGAAGCCTGCGCCATTTAAAGAAAACACCAAAAAAGGTCCGCTTTTCCAGGCCGCTTGCCACGGCCTATTCCACCATGCTCTAAACGCTGATGGCCTTCACGCTTCGTCAGGTTCAATATTTTGTCGCCGTCGCCGAACAGGGTTCGGTGACACGCGCCGCACAGAACCTTTCGATCTCGCAATCCTCGGTGACGGAAGCGCTGAAGGAACTCGAAACCGACCTCGGCGTCGCGCTGTTCGAGCGCCATCCGCGCGGCCTGACGATCACCCATAACGGCCACCAGTTCCTACGTCACGCGACGAAGATCCTGGCCTCCGTCTCCGATGCCCGGACCAGTTTCTCCGGCCAGCAAAGCGCCCTCTCCGGCACGCTGAATATCGGCGTCACCTCGCTTGTCGCCGGCTACGTGCTCTCCGACCTCCTGGCGCGATACCGGCGTGCCTGTCCGGGCATCGAGGTCAGCGCCATCGAGGACAATGGCGGCTATCTCGAACACCTCCTGGTCGGCGGCGAACTGGATGTCGCCGTCATGGTGATCTCAAATCTGCGCGACCGCATGGCGCTGCAGGCGGAGATCCTCGAAACCTCGCCCTACCGTCTATGGCTGCCGATGGGCCATCCACTGGTATCGGCCGACATCATCTCGGTCGCCGACATCGCCCGCGAACCGCTGATCATGCTGACGGTCGACGAAATCGAGGAAAACACCGGCAAGCTGCTCTCAGCACTTGGCGCCCGCCCACATGTCGCCTTCCGCACCCGCTCGGTAGAAGCCGTGCGCAGCCTGGTGGCAACAGGCGCCGGCGTGGCGCTGCTTCCCGATCTCGTCTACCGACCATGGTCGCTCGAAGGCGACCGTATCGAAAGCCGCGACGTCTCCGGTTCGCTGCCGGTCGTCCAGGTCGGCATGGTCTGGCGCAAGGGTTCCAGCCTGCCGCAGGCGGCACGCGATTTCGTCGGCATCGCCGAAAGTCTGCGCTCCGGCCGCATTCGCTGATATCGGAATTTCCGATATCGGCTTTCTGATAAATGAATTTGCGAAAGCGGCTTTTTCGCGTCACCTTTTCATCCGGGAACAAACCGCCACGGAAAGTGGCACCAGACCGGGAGACGGATGATGACCAATCTGTTGAAATCCTGCACGGCGGCACTCGCCTGCCTGAGCTTTGCCACGCAGGGGATCGCCGCCGAACCGCTGAAGGCGCTCGGCAAAGGCGAAGGCGCGGTCAGCATCGTCGCCTGGGCCGGTTATATCGAGCGCGGCGAAACCGACAAGAACTACGACTGGGTCACCGATTTCGAAAAGGAGACCGGCTGCAAGGTTTCCGTCAAGACCGCCGCCACTTCGGATGAAATGGTCTCGCTGATGAACGAGGGCGGCTTCGACCTCGTCACGGCATCGGGTGACGCGTCACTCCGCCTCATCGCCGGCAAGCGCGTCCAGCCGATCAACACCGATCTGATCCCGAGCTTCAAGACCGTCGACGAGCGCCTGCAGAACGGCCCGTGGTACACGGTCGGCGGCGTGCATTACGGCGTGCCCTATCTCTGGGGGCCGAACGTGCTGATGTATAATACCGATGCCTTCAAGGACAAGGCGCCGACCAGCTGGAACGTTGTCTTCGAGGAGCAGACGCTGCCCGACGGCAAGTCGAACAAGGGCCGCGTCCAGGCCTATGACGGCGCGATCTATATTGCCGACGCCGCCATATATCTGATGGCCCACAAGCCGGATCTCGGCATCAAGGATCCCTACGAACTGACCGAGGACCAGTACAAGGCCGCCCTCGACCTTTTGCGCGGCCAGCGCAAGCTGGTCTCCCGTTACTGGCACGACGCGATGATCCAGATCGACGACTTCAAGAATGAAGGCGTCGTCGCCTCCGGCTCCTGGCCCTTCCAGGTGAACCTGCTGCAGGCCGACAAACAGAAGATCGCCTCCACCTTCCCGGAGGAAGGCGTCACCGGCTGGGCCGACACGACCATGCTGCACGCCGACAGCGAACATCCGAACTGCGCCTATATGTGGATGGAACATTCGCTGAAGGCCAAGGTCCAGGGCGACGCCGCCGCCTGGTTCGGCGCCGTGCCCTCCGTTCCCGGCGCCTGCAAGGGCAACGAACTGATGGGTGAAGCCGGCTGCGCCACCAACGGCTTCGATCACTTCGACAAGATCAAGTTCTGGAAGACCCCGGTCGCCAAATGCACGACCCAGAGCGAATGCGTGCCCTATCATCGCTGGGTGTCGGATTATATCGGCGTGATCGGCGGGCGATGAACCGGGCCGGCCCGCGGGGGTAAAGTCCCCTCCCCAACCCCTCCCCACAAGCGGGAGGGGCTGCGAGTGGCACCGCCCAATCCTGCCGAAACACCAAGGTATTTGCGAAAGGGTACGGCAGGTTAAGCCCCTCCCCCTTGTGGGGAGGGGTTTGGGGCGGGGTCTTCAATAACCAAGACCGAGCCCTCTCTAAACATGCAAGATCTGGAGCCCTCAAATGACGTCAGCCGTCCGTTTCCAGCAGGTATCGCGCCATTTCGGCCAGGTTCGCGCCGTCGACGGCGTCGATCTCGAAATCGCGCCGGGCGAATTCTTCGCCATGCTCGGACCCTCCGGCTCCGGCAAGACGACGTGCCTCCGATTGATCGCCGGCTTTGAGCAGCCGACATCGGGACATATCCAGATCTTCGGCGAGACGGCAGACGGCGTTCCCCCCTATCGCCGCAACGTCAACACCGTGTTCCAGGACTACGCGCTCTTCCCGCATCTCAACATTCTCGACAACGTCGCCTATGGGCTGATGGTCAAGGGCGTCGGCAAGGCGGAGCGGATGAAGGCTGCCGGCGATGCCCTCGAGCTCGTCAAGCTGCCGGGCTACGGCGCCCGCCGCCCCGGCCAGCTGTCCGGCGGCCAGCGCCAGCGCGTGGCGCTTGCCCGCGCGCTGGTCAACAAACCGAAGGTGCTGCTGCTCGACGAGCCGCTCGGCGCGCTCGACCTGAAACTGCGCGAACAGATGCAGGAGGAATTGAAGAGCCTGCAGCGCGCCCTCGGCATCACCTTCGTCTTCGTCACCCACGATCAGGGCGAGGCGCTGTCCATGGCCGATCGCGTCGCCGTCTTCAACGACGGCAACATCGTCCAGCAAGGCACCCCCCAGGATATTTACCGCTGCCCGAAGACCCGCTTCGTCGCCGATTTCGTCGGCTCCTCCAACGTCATCGCCCCTGATCTGATGGCCTTGCTCGGCGGCGAGAAACGCTGGGCAAGCCTGCGTCCCGAGGCGATCCGGCTGGCAAGCGACGGCATCGAGGCGAAAGTCGAAAATGCAAGCTTCCTCGGCGCAGCCACCCGTCTCAGCGTCGACCTCAAGGGCAGCCGGCTGCATGTCATGCTGCCGGCAGGCGCGCCTGTGCCGGATGTCGGCGCCGGCATCCGTCTCGCCTGGCAGCCGGCCGATATCCACTACATGGACGATGCAGCATGACGACGCTCACCATGTCAGGCGGCAAGACATCGATCCTTCCGGGACGCGGCGGCTTCTTCGGCCAATTGTCGGATGCCTTCTGGCGGCGTCCGAAGCTCTTACTTTTCCTGATGCTGACGCCGCCGCTGCTCTGGCTGGGGATCATCTATATCGGCTCGCTGATCGCCCTGCTTCTGCAGAGCTTCTTTTCGATCGACGATTTTTCCGGGCTGGTGAATTACGAATTCACCCTCTCGACCTATGCCCAGCTTCTCAGCCCGACGAATTTCGACATCATCATCCGCACCGTCGTCATGGCCGCGCTTGTCACCGTCGCTTCCGCCCTGATCGCTTTCCCGATCGCCTATTACGCGGCGCGTTATGCGCAGGGCAAATGGAAGGCGCTCTTCTATCTCGGCGTCATGCTGCCGCTCTGGTCGAGCTATCTCGTCAAGATCTATGCCTGGAAGCTGATCCTCGCCAAAGAAGGCATCCTCACCTGGATCTTCGAAAAGCTCCATCTCTCCTGGCTGCTCGACGGTATCCTGAATCTGCCCGTCATCGGCGGCAACTCGCTGTCGGTCAGCTATCTCGGCACCTTCATCGTCTTCGTCTATATCTGGCTCCCCTATATGATCCTGCCGACGCAGGCAGCCCTCGAGCGCGTGCCCGGCAACCTGATCGAGGCCTCCGCCGATCTCGGCGCCACCCCGCGCCAGACCTTCCGCACCGTGCTGCTGCCCTTGGCACTCCCCGGCATCGTCGCCGGTTCGATCTTCACCTTCTCGCTGACATTGGGCGATTACATCATCCCGCAGATCATCGGCTCGTCCAGGCTGTTCATCGGCCAGGCGGTCTATGCCCAGCAGGGAACGGCCGGCAACGTGCCGCTGGCGGCCGCCTTCTCGGTCGTGCCGATCGTCATCATGGCGCTCTATCTCTCGCTCGCCAAGAAGCTGGGGGCTTTCGATGCGCTCTGATCTCAAGACCTCGCCGCTGCCTTTGAAGATCGCCGCTGCCGTCGGGCTGCTCTTCCTGCACCTGCCGATCCTGCTGATCTTCGTCTATGCCTTCACCACCGAGGAAAAGAGTTATCAATGGCCGCCGCCCGGTCTGACGCTGCAATGGTTCACTGTAGCGTGGAACCGGTCGGATGTCTGGTCGGCGCTCGGGCTTTCCGTGCAGGTCGCCGTCATCGCCACCGCGATCGCGCTGATCCTCGGCACGCTCTGTGCGGCAGCCGTCAGCCAGACGAAGTTCTTCGGCCGCGAGGCGATCTCGCTGCTGGTCATCCTGCCGATCGCCCTTCCCGGCATCATCACCGGCATTGCGCTGCGCTCCGCCTTCAGCCTGTTCGACATCCCGTTTTCAGTCTGGACCATCGTGCTCGGCCACGCCACCTTTTGCGTGGTCGTCGTCTACAACAATGCCGTCGCCCGCTTCCGCCGCACCTCCGGCTCGCTGATCGAGGCGTCGATGGATCTCGGCGCCGACGGCTTCCAGACTTTCCGCCACGTCATCCTGCCGAATATCGGCACCGCCCTTCTTGCCGGCGGCATGCTTGCCTTCGCGCTGTCCTTCGACGAGGTCATCGTCACCACCTTCACCGGCGGCCAGCAATCGACCTTGCCGATCTGGATGCTCGAAGAACTCATCCGCCCGCGCCAGCGCCCCGTCACCAATGTGGTCGCCATGGTCGTGGTGCTCGTCACCTTCCTGCCGATCCTGGCAGCCTACTACCTCACCCGCGACGGCGACCAGATCGCCGGCGCCGGCAAATAACAGGGAGAACATCATGGATATCCAAATGCTGATCGGGTCCCGCTTCGAAAAAGGCACGGAGACGGAAGAACACATCCTGAACCCGAAGACCGGCGAGACGGTGATCGACCTTCCCGAGGCTTCGCTTTCCCAAATCGACGCCGCCGTCGATGCCGCCGAAAAAGCCTTCGCAAGCTGGTCGCAGACGACGCCGGGCGAGCGTTCCGGCTACCTCTTGAAGATCGCCGACGCGATCGAGAAGGATGCCGCGGGCTTCGCGACGCTGGAGGCTTTGAATTGCGGCAAGCCGATCAATTCCGTGCTGAACGACGAAATCCCGGCGATCGTCGATTGTTATCGCTTCTTCGCCGGCGCGGTGCGCAACCTGCACGGCCCGGCCGCCGGCGAATACCTGCCCGGCCACACCTCGATGATCCGCCGCGATCCGATCGGCATCGTCGGCTCGATCGCGCCGTGGAACTATCCGCTGATGATGATGGCCTGGAAGCTGGCGCCGGCGATCGCCGGCGGCAACACCGTCGTCTTCAAGCCTTCGGAGCAGACGCCGCTGACGGCGCTGAAAATGGCGAAATTGCTCTCGGAAATCCTTCCCGAAGGCGTCGTCAATGTCATCCTCGGCCGCGGCGAAAGCGTCGGCAACGCGCTGATCAATCATGCCAAGATCGGCATGATCTCGATCACCGGCGATGTCGCCACCGGCAAGAAGGTGCTGCAGGCCGCCGCCAAGACGGTCAAGCGCACCCATCTCGAACTCGGCGGCAAGGCCCCGGTCATCGTCTTCGACGATGCCGATATCGATGCCGTCGTGTCCGGCATCCGCACCTTCGGCTATTACAATGCCGGCCAGGATTGCACCGCCGCCTGCCGGATCTATGCCGATGCCAAGGTCTACGACAATTTCGTCGCCGACCTCTCCTCAGCCGTCGCGAGCATCCGCTTCAACCAGGCCGACGATACCGAAAACGAAATCGGCCCGCTGATCTCCAGGCGCCAGCGCGACCGCGTCGAAAGCTTCGTCGCCCGTGCCTCCGAACACAAGCATATGGAGATCACCACCGGCGGCAAGGTCTCCGGCGACAAGGGTTTCTTCTTCGCCCCGACCGTCATAGCAGGCGCCCTGCAGGACGACGAGATCGTCCGCCGCGAGGTCTTCGGCCCGGTCGTCTCGGTCACCCGCTTTTCCCAGGCCGATGATGCCATCGCCTGGGCAAACGACAGCGACTACGGCCTGGCCTCCTCCGTCTGGACCAAGGATATCGGCCGCGGCATGAAGACCGCCGCCCGCCTGCAATATGGCTGCACCTGGATCAACACGCATTTCATGCTGGCCAACGAGATGCCGCATGGCGGCCTCAAACAGTCGGGCTACGGCAAGGACATGTCGGTCTACGCGCTGGAGGACTACACCGCCGTGCGCCACGTGATGATCAATCACGGCTGAGCGGGGGAAGGCAGGGAGACGAAATTCGACGCAACCCCCATCAGCAGCACTGGGAGGGGCGGGCGGAGATCAGTGCTTCCATTCCATCGATCTGGAACATTTTCCCGGTTACCGCGTCTTCCCAGGCAAAAGCAAAGGATGACGCCATGCTGAAATGGGCTCTGATATTTTTCGTGATTTCGATCATCGCCGGCTTCTTCGGCTTCTCCGGCGTTTCCGCGACCACCGCGACCATTGCCCGCGTTCTCTTCGGCATCGCGCTGGTGATCTTCCTGATCTTCCTTGTCCTTGCGCTGTTGGCCGGCCAGGCGATCTTGTGAGCGGAAACGGAGCGGCGGTGAGCGTGGACGTAGAACATGTCCACGCTCTTTGACTCCGCCGGCTATTTCAACTCCGCAAGGAGCGCATCGGCGCCTTTCCGGACGCCGACCATCGAGGCATCCATCGCCGTGAAGCTTGCACCGATATTCATCGCATTCGGATATTGCTTGGTGACATAGGAAGACAGGAGACGATTGCTCGCAGCATCATAGATTTCCACGGCAGAATTCACCGAGCCGGTCATCGAACCTTCGCGGCCCCGCGCCGCCTGGACGGTGTTGTACAATCCGCCGGCAACGTCGATGCGCGTGACCGTTCCGAGCACCGCCGTCGTCGACTTCGCGCCCGTCAGCGTCAGATGCAGTCTCAGCGTTGCCGGAGCAGGGGTGCTGACGACGGCAAAGCGCGTCTTCAATTGTTCCGCGAATTGCTCCTGCATGTAATTGGCGAGGAAGATCCTGTCCTTTTCGGAGACCTTGCCGAACTGATTGTCAGGGCCGCGATAGACGGTGACCGGATCGACGATGATCCTGTTGTACTGGCTCCAGTTGACATTCGTCCGATAGCGATACGGCACGCGGCCGGTTTTGTCCTCGGTGTTCGGTTGAAGCTGTGATGCCGAAGCAAGCCCGGCATACACCGTGGGGTCAGGGGTCGTGCATGAGGCAAGGCTCAAGCAGGCGAGCATCGGTGCGGCGCCGATTTTCAAATTTTTGATCAATGACTTGGCTCCAGCTTTGGAAATGCCGAACGGCATCTGCTGGCACCGGTTTTATGCAATTCGAATGTTGCTGTGTTTGTCATGATATGCGGAAATGTTCGCAAGCCGTCTTTGCGGCGAAGCAGCGCAGCGTGACGTGTGATCGCGCCTCGTCCGGCCGGCAGTCAATGAGGGACGGGAAGATCGATCACCACGACCAGGCCGCGTGGGTTCCCGTCCACCAATGTCAATTGTCCATTATGCGCTTTGGTGATGATCCCTTGGGCGATCGGAAGACCAAGCCCGAGCCCCGAACCGCCTTTGGCGCCGATCTGTCGCGATTTGTCGGCTTTGAAGAATGGGTCCAAAACCTTCGCCTTGAGCTCATCCGTCAAGCCGGGACCATTGTCCCTCACCTCTATCCTGATCCCGCCATCCTCACGGCATTGCAAATCGATGTCGACTTGCGTTGCGTAGCGGGACGCGTTTTCGACCAGATTGGTAATCGCGCGGGTCAGCGCCTGAGGTTTGCAGACAAACGCCAGTCGCCGCGGACCGGTGAACCGCACATCGACGCCGGTGTCGGAGAAATCGGTCGCAATCGTCTGCAGCAGGCTTGAGATATCGACCTTTCGATCGACCGCCCTCACCGATGGATCTTTGAAATAGGCCAGACACTCGTCGATCATGAAACTCAAGGTGGCGACATCGGCCAGCATCAGGCTGCGCAGTTCCGGCTCCGAGGAACGCTCGGCACGCATCCGCAATCTCGTCAGTGGTGTCCTGAGATCGTGACCAACGCCGCTCAGTATTCGTGTTCGATCCTCCGCCATGCTCTGGATGCGATCACTCATGACGTTGAGCGATTCCGCCAGGCTGCGGATTTCGGCTGCGCCATCCGGTTCGAAAGGTTTTTCCAGGCTGCCTTCCCTCGCGCGTTTGGCAGCGGCAGCAAAGCGCCTCAGCGGTTCGGTAATGAGCCGGCTGCTGAAATATGCGAGCAGCACCAACGGAATGACGATTTTCAAAAATCCGCTGGCAGCGGCCGGAACGAACCACAGATAGCTCGGAAAAACCGGCAGCTGAAAGCTGAGAGCACGCTTGTCGTCAATTCCGACAGTCAGCACATCGGGATGCGATTGACCCATGACGAAACGATGAAACGCCGTCAAAACATTGTCGGCGAGCATCGCGTCGATGCGCGCCACGAGGTCGCCGGGAGATAGGCGTTGTTCCCCTGCGCGAGCGCGATCCGGGGACGTCCTTTCGACCGCAACGCCGAGTGCCGCAGCTCTCTCGAGGACGGCGTTTTCGTCTTGCGCTGAACCTGCCTGGGCAAATTGCTCCGCAATCATCGCCGCTCTCGCAGCAAACAGGCCGTTTTGAAACCCGCGATCATGACGGCCGTAGATATAGGGCTCCATCGCGGTCGCCGCGACGGAAACCAGCACGACAAGAAAGGTCGCCAAGATGAGGATCTGGTTTTGGATCGAAGCGCGCCGAAAATTTCTCAAGTGAGACGCTCTACTTTGGATGCGAAAAGATAGCCGCCCAGCCGCACCGTTTTTATGAATGTCGGATCTTTGAGATTAGGCTCTATCTTTTGCCTGACCCGGCTGATGTGGGCGTCGATGCTGCGCTCCACCGGCCCGGCCGATCCGGCATGCGTCATCGACAGGAGCTGTTCGCGCGTCAGAACCTTGTTCGGATTGCAGCAGAACGCCAGGAGGATATCGAACTCCGCCGTTGTCATCGAAACCTGCGCTCCGTCCGCATCGAGGAGTTGACGGCTTTTGGGATCGATGCGCCATCCCGAGAAGGTCATGGGCCCAAGCGTTTCCTCATGATGGTGAGCATGTGACGATCTGCGGAGAATGCTCTTGATCCGAGCCAAGAGCTCGCGGGAGTTGAATGGTTTCGTGACATAGTCGTCAGCACCGAGCTCCAGGCCGAGAATGCGGTCGATATCCTCCTGGAGCGCCGTCAGCATCAGGATCGGCACCGAGCCCGAGGCACGAAGCCGCCTGCAGATGCTGAAGCCATCCTCCCCAGGCAACATCGCATCGAGGACGATGAGGTCGAATTGCTGCCGCGCCATCATCCGATCCATAGCCGCGCCGCTCTCCACCGACGAGGCCTCGAAGCCGCTGGTCCGGACAAGATCCACCAGCATGTCGGCGATCGCGGGATCGTCTTCGACGATGAGGATGTGAGCCTGATTGGGAACTGCCATTTCATATGCCATCGTCATTCGTTCTCTTGCCGGCAGATGTTCTTCGGCGCGAAATTATCACGTTCACTATGTCTACGTCAGAGATCTCCGAGCCGGACATCACACGATATCAGTCGCCGCTGAGACGCGGGCTCCGCCTCCAGCATACCAAGCACCGTGCAAAGCTGTGTTCGATAATGTTGAGAAATGTTGCGGGATTTCCGACACCAAGTCCGGCGTCAAAACTGGCTTTCGAGATCGCCGCTGACTTCCACCTTGTCACCTTGGATTGCGCTATCGATGATGACGGTGACGATGAAACACATCCGAATGACCAGCAGGCAAAAGAACATCAAAGAGACGGCCGCCATCGTATAATGCTTCAACGCTGAGCGCTTCGGGAGCCGTGCGGTGAACTTATGGAGACCGCTTCTGGCGAGGCGACCGATCGCCACGAGCAGAAACAATGCCGTGATGATATATCCGCTTGCCGACGCAGCTCCCAGCAACTGAAACATGAGAAGACACCCACACCACGTAAAAAGCTCCGGTCTGGGAATGACGCCTTCGAGCCGGCGAAATCCGCTGGAAAGAACGAGGCGCAGCGTGGCCGGGCGGAGAGACTGGGCCGGATCATCGCGATCTGAATCGGGCGAAGGCCGGTCCGTCGGCGATGAGAATTCGGCCACGTCTAATCGGCCCTTTTTGCGCTTGATGTGGCGCGGCGGCTTAAAAGCAGAGATGTGGCGGCACGCCACCGGGATGCCTTCGCCGCGGCTGCAATCACCGTCTCGTTTGCAGCCGGGGGTCTTTGGGCTGCAACAATCCTGCCGGTCTTTGTCTCCCTGAGCGCCGCGATCCTTCTCAGAAAGGCATCGCTGTCGAATTCTTTCGAGGAGGGAACGGACTTTGCTGCCGGCTGGATGGCATGGAAAAACACCTCCAGATTGATGACCGGTATCGGCTTGATGTTTCGGACCATATCGATGTCCGACCGCATCGTTACAGCAAGGCAATATCGGTCCGAACGCAAAGCGTCGAAGAGCTCCGGTATGGAAGACACAGCCGTTGCGGCATATCCGTTCTCATTCAACTGCGAGACGATCCCGCAGGCAGCATCTTTGCCGAGAAAGACGAGAATGGGTTTTTGCTGATTGCTTTGCGCTGATGACATCACTGGCACACTCCTGACCTGTCGCCAAAAGTGTAGCCCGCATCGACGCTGCTGTTTGTTCGGTTTTATTCGGTTTTATTGTGCCGGCGGGCGCTCGCGAAATTCATCACGTTCAGCCCCGAGGGCCTTGGGATTTCGGCGGACTTCACGACAAAGCCGCCCTGAGCCAGGGATGCATTCTGTGTGTTCGCTTTCTCAGCAGCCTGTCGATCGATATCGATCCCGCACCTGAAGCCGAAAGCACGAACATGCCGCCGGCAATCGCCAGGTCTTTCTCGAAATGCAGCAGCTCGTTCTGGCTCGCAAAATTCGTATGGAAGAGCAAGGCGGTCGCCAGGCAGAAGAGCGCCAGTGCCAGTGCACCGAGCCGGGTGAGAAAGCCTGTCGCAAGGGAAAGGCCGGCGCCGATCTGAAGGGCGATGACGGCAACCGCCACCGGCGCCGACAGTCCCAGTTTTGCGAAAGTGTCGACCGTCGCGGTGATATCCGATGCGAGTACCGAGCCTTCGTGCAGGAAGATCAGCGATAAGAGCAGCCTGCCCAGGAGAAGAATGAGATCGGCCGGTCGGAGCCGGCTTGAGGCGCTGTCCATCATACCCTCCGGTTTGACGAGCAGGTGATTGGCCACCCGCTCCGGCAAGGCCGCATTATAGCAGGCTTGCCCCGACATTGATCGCCAGCGCCAGGATCGTCGTGTTGAACAGGAACGACAGCACGGCATGCAGCAGCGTCAGCTTGCGCATGCTGGTCGAACTGACCGCGACATCCGCCGTCTGCGCGGCAACGCCGATGGTGAAGGAGAAATAGAGGAAGTCCCAGTAGCCGGGCTCTTCGATCCCGTCGGGAAATTTGAGGCCGCCCTCCTCGTCCGCCCCGCCGTAGAAATAATGGGCATAGTGGATGGTGAAAAGCGTATGCAGGAAGATCCAGGAGATCAGGATCGTCAAAATCGCCGCACCTGCCCGTGCCAGCGCGACGTCGGGTGCCGCCTCCTTGATCGAATGAAGCTCGATGCCGATGCCGGCGATGCTGGCAAGCGCTGCTCCGATCGAAAGAGCCAGGAGGACGGTGTCGGAGAAATCGAGATCCGCGGAGCGTTTGCGGATGCTTTCGACCGTCGCCCGCAGCATCTTGCGCCAGCTGAGCGCGACAAAAACGCCGGCGCTGACATTCCAGCCGAACAGAATATTGCCGGCGCTGACCTCGCGCGAGGTTACGGCCAGGAAGACGGCCAGTCCGGCAAGAGCGGCGATGATGAAGCTCGCATGCTTATAGGCAAATGCCGCAAGCGAGTTTGCCCGTTCCTCATCCGCCATATCGGTCTCCGACAGCATATGCCCTTGATAACAGCATGAAAAAGGCGCGCCTGCCAGCCGGCAGCCGCGCCTTTAGAGCCTTTCCGGGTTAGATTGCAGCATTCTGCCGGAGCAGGTTTTCGTCAGGGCAAAGGCGATTGGCGAAGGGCATACCCCTTGGTACGTCCGAGCCGATCGCCTTTGATCCTGGTGGAAAGATGCCCGGCCCTTCGGGTTGGCTGAAACGGGCCGCCTGATCGACCGGCCGGCTTGGCCGTAGAACTGGGCTACGACGCGCGCCGGCCGGTCGACCATCCGACTCCGTTTGAGCCAACAGAATGCTGCAATCTAACCCGGAAAGGCTCTAATTGTATGCCGTGCCTTATCAGGCGGCGGCGAGCTGTAGTTCCTTCTGCACCATGCTGCGCAACGTTCCCAGATCCTTGGCGAAGGCGCGGATGCCTTCGGCGAGTTTTTCCGTCGCCATCGCGTCTTCGTTCATCAGCCAGCGGAAAGTCTTCTCGTCGACCGAGACCTTCGGATCCGGCTTGCGACTATCAGGCGAGAGCTTGCGCTCCAGCTTGCCCTCATCCTTGGCGAGCTCGTCGAGCAGGTTCGGGCTGATCGTCAGGCGGTCGCAGCCGGCAAGGGCTTCGATTTCGCCGGCGCTGCGGAAGGAGGCGCCCATGACGATCGTCTTGATGTCGTTCGCCTTGTAGTAGTTGTAGATTTCACGGACGGAGATGACGCCCGGATCTTCCTCGGCCGTGAAGTCCTTGCCGGTCGATTTCTTGTACCAGTCGAGGATGCGGCCGACGAAGGGCGAGATCAGGAACACCTTGGCGTCGGCGCAGGCGATCGCCTGGGCCTTGCTGAAAAGAAGCGTCAGGTTGCAGTCGATGCCTTCCTTCTGCAGCACTTCCGCTGCGCGGATGCCTTCCCAAGTGGAGGCGAGTTTGATGAGGATGCGGTCCTGATCGATGCCGCGATCCTTGTAGGCGGCGATGATCGCGCGCGCCTTGGCAAGCGAAGCCTCGGTATCGAAGGAAAGATCGGCATCGACTTCGGTCGAGACGCGGCCCGGGACAAGCTTCACCAGGGCGGCGCCGACTGATATGGCGAGGCGATCGGCAACAGCGGATGAAACGGCTTCGGGATTGCCGCCCTGTTTCTTGCCCCAGGCGACGGCTTCCTTGATGGCGTCGGCAAACATCGGCGTGCCGAGCGCCTTCAGCACGATGCTCGGGTTGGTCGTGCAATCCACCGGCTTCAGCCGGGCAACGGCCTCGATGTCGCCGGTATCGGCGACGACGGTGGTAATCTCGCGAAGTTGGTCAAGCTTGGATGTCATGGTTAATAATCCTTGTTGAACTTGGGCTGCGACCGGCGCGCGTTCCGCCCGGCAAAGGTGATCTACCGACAGGTTGTTTGCAAGCTGCAGGCGAAAATGCGCGCATCCGTCACGGATGATTCACAAACGTAAAGGACAGTCGCCATGTTCCGTCCGTCAACGAATGGCGGCTCGGACGCAAGCGATGCCGCCTGCGGCTGGAAGGCCGGTCGTGACTTTCGGCATGCCCGCACTATGTCCTCCTCGACGGACAAGAACGACTTGTGTCGTCAGGACTATCGCCATTCGCCCAGGGAAAAGTCAAGGACATTTGTGCATTTCAATTGACATAAGTGTCACACCCGTCATTATCCCTCCAACAAAACGACGTTACGCCTTTCATCCCAAGGGGGATCTGGGGTGAATTCGTGCGGAGGCAATGTGGTCAAGCTCAAACGCGGCACACACACGGCTTATTCCGAGGCATCCTCGCTGCGGCTCAGGGCGGCATGGCTCTATTATAACGAGGGCCTGACCCAGAAAGACGTCGCCGAACAGCTCGGCATCAGCCGCACCACCGTCATCCGCCTGCTCGACGAGGCGATGAAGCGCAGCGAAGTCCAGATCTGGATCAACGATTCGATCGGCGACTGCGTTGAACTTTCGGTGAAGCTGGAGCGCGCCTACGGCCTCGACGAGGCGATCGTCGTGCCCGCGCCGGTCAATAGCGACGTCAATGCGCTGGCGAAAAATGTCGGCCTGGCCCTGGGCCAGTTCCTCTCCGAAGCCATCCCCGACGACTACACCATCGGCGTCGGCTGGGGCCGCACCATGACCGCCTCGCTGTCGAGCTTCCGGCCGCCGCGCCGCGCCAATTGCAAGGTCGTCTCGCTCTTGGGCGGCATCGTCGCCGTGCACCAGACCAACCCGATCGATTACACATGGCGGCTGGCAAATCAGCTCGGCGCCGAATGTTACATGTTCCTGGCGCCGCTTCTCGTCGACTCCATCGAAACCAAACGCAATCTGATCGAGAAATGCGGGCTGGACACGATTTATCGTCTGGCCGAGAACCTCGATCTGGCGATCGTCAGCTGCGGCGATATCGGCCCGCATTCGACCTCGCTGTCGGAGGGCTGGATCTCCAAGGCCGAGCTGCAGGAACTGATCGATGCCGGCTGCGTCTGCGACACCATGTTCAACTTCCTCGACAAGGACGGCAATTCGGTCGACCACTCGATCAATCGTCGAGTCATGTCCGTCGATCTAGACACGCTGAAGGAGGCCAAACATATCGTGCTCTCCTCCGGCGGCGCCCACCGGGCCGTGGCGATCCGCGCCACGATCAAGCGCATCGGCTGCAACACGCTGATCACCGATGAAAGTGCCGCACGGGCGCTGCTCGAACTGGCGGAGACGTTGCCGCCCGTCTCTACGCCCCAGCGGGAAGAAGCGTCAGAGCGATAGCGAACGACGCAAGTAGAAAACGACGGCCGCTGCCCCCGGGAAACCCTATCAGGCGTGCGCCGATTCCCAGCCGAGCATCGCCCGTTTGCGGGTAAGGCCCCAATGGTAGCCCGTCAGTGCGCCGTTCTTGCCGAGCGCCCGATGGCAGGGCACCACGAACGAAATCGGGTTTGCCCCGACCGCCGCTCCGACGGCGCGCTGCGCCGTCGGGCGGCCGATATCGTTGGCGATATCGGAATAGGTGACGGCCTTGCCGAACGGGATCTTCAGCAGGCTCTGCCAGACGCGCACCTGGAAATCGGTGCCGATCAGCACGACGCGCAGCGGCTGCTCGGACGACCATCTGCCGGGCTCGAAGATGCGGGCGGCATAGGGCACCGTCGCCTGCAGGTCTTCGACATAAGAGGCGTTCGGCCAGCGGCAGGTCATATCCTCGAGGCAGGCCCTCTCGTCGCCGGAATCGCTGAAGGCGAGGCCGGCAAGACCGCGGTCGGTCACCATAATCAGCGCCATGCCGAAAGGGCAGATGTGGAAACCGTAGCGGATGGTGAGACCGCCGCCCTTGGCCTTCCATTCGCCGGGCGACATTGCCTCATGCGTGACGAAAAGGTCGTGCAGCCGGCTCGGCCCGGAGAGACCGACCTCGATCGACGTCTCGAGCAACGGCATGTCTTCGCTACGCAGCAGCCGCTTGGCGTGGTCGAGCGTCACCGCCTGCAGAAAACCCTTGGGCGACAGGCCGGCCCAGCGGGTGAAGGTCTTCTGCAGTTGCGTCGGCGACTGGTTGAGCCGCGCGGCGATCGCCTCCAGCGAAGGCTGGTCGCGGTAGTCCTCGGTGATGAGTTCGATGACCCGACGGACGATATCATAATCAGGGCCGTCAGGCGTGATGTCTGTCTGCAGGTTCGCAATCATATCCATGGTCTTTCTCCTTGTCACAAGGAGATAATCAATAGGGGGTGAGCAAACCACCCGATTCTTGCACATCCGCCAGATAGGCTCAGATCCGCTGCTTGACCGTCGCGAGCGCCCCCTTGAAGGCCTTGGCGAAGCTTTCGCGATCGTCGGGATTAAGGAAGGAGCCGATATCCGTACGCCGGCCCTCGCCGAAAATATGCATGGAGAGGATGCCGATCTCCTGGTGGCGACGAACGCGGAAGCGCGCCCAGAACGGATTGAAATGATGCTCCACCATCCGCCCCGACGGCGCAAACTTGCGCACCGAAACATCCGTGCGCGACACCGTGACCTCCTCGCGTGCCCTTCCGGAGCGGTAGCTCAACCAGAAGGCGCCATAGAGAAGCACGAAGTCCAGACCGAAGAAGAAGCCGATCGGCCAGGCGCCGGTGGCGACGAAGAACATGCCGTAGAGCAAGCAGACGGCACCCGACGAGCCAAGCAGCACCTTGAAGCCCCGACGGCCGAGTGACCGGTGGGGAAAGAGTTCGGCGGCGAAAACAGGCTGCTCGTTGGAGCTGTGGGCGTTGCTTTCCATCATAGCCGGTGAGTATAGATTCCCCATGGCGAATCCGAAACTTAAATCCGTTAGCAAACCGTCGCAAAACTCGAATGTGATCGCCCGCCGCAAACCGGCGGCGGCGGTGAAGACCGCCTATTCGCTGGCCGAGCGTGAGGAGATCTTCCGCCGCTTCTCGGTGCAGCGGCCGGAACCGAAGGGCGAACTCGAGCATAGCAATCCCTTCACCCTCGTCGTCGCCGTCGCACTGTCGGCGCAGGCGACCGATGTCGGCGTCAACAAGGCGACACGCGCCCTCTTCAAGGTTGCCGATACGCCGCAAAAGATGCTCGAGCTCGGCGAGGAGCGGCTGCGCGACTATATCAGGACGATCGGCCTTTATCGCAACAAGGCGAAAAACGTCATCGCGCTCTCGCAAATGCTGGTCGATGAGTTCGGCGGCACGGTGCCGGAGACGCGCGACGAACTGGTGAAATTGCCGGGCGTCGGCCGCAAGACCGCCAATGTCGTGCTGTCCATGGCCTTCGGCCAGGCGACGATGGCCGTCGACACCCATATCTTCCGCATTGCCAACCGCATCCGGCTTGCCCCTGGCAAGACGCCTGACGATGTCGAGGCGCGGCTGATGAAGGTGATCCCGAAACACTACCTCTACCACGCCCATCACTGGCTGATCCTGCACGGACGCTATACCTGCAAGGCACGCCGCCCGGAATGTGAGCGCTGCGTCATCGCCGATATCTGCAAATCACCGGAGAAGAGCTGGGATGTGGCGGCGCCACTCATCGAGCTACCGTCGCAGGTTATCGGCGAGGCCGTCGAGTAGAACAGCGATCGCCTGCTCGTAATCCCGCCTTTCCGCGCCCGCCTCGATCGCGATCGCCGCGCGGTCGAAGGCCGCCGATAGCAGCGACGTCAGCGGGTCGAGCATAGCGCCGGCCTCCGGAAGCATGGCGGCAAGCCCTGCCTGCAGCGTCGCTTCCGCATTCTCCGCATCGATCGCCGCGGTCGCCAGCGGGCCGAGAACGGCAGGGGCCTCGATCAGCAGCAGCCGCGTGCGCCCTTGTGCCCTCATCGCATCGAAATAGGCCGAGGCACCGGCGATCAGTGTGGCACGCGGCGCGTCGGATGACGCCGTATGCACCTCGATCGCTTCGGCCACCGCTTGCGCCTCGCATTCGATCACCGCGCGAAAAAGCGCCTTCTTGTCTTCAAAATGATGGTAGAGCGCGCCACGCGTCACACCCGCCGCGGCGACGATCTCCGGCGTTGCGGTTTCGGCATAACCCTTCTCGACGAAGAGACGCCGGCCGGCATCGATCAGCGCCTGCCTCGTCTGTTCCGTTCTCTCGCGATTGCTGCGGCTCATGCATTCTCTTTACATACAAACAGAATGTATGTTAATGGCCAAAAACATACAGCTTGTATGTAAATAAAAGAGGAGGAAAGAGATGAAATCGACGAGCTATTATCCCGTCATCATGACCGACGACGTCGCCGGCACCGCCAGCTTCTATTGCACGCATTTCGGCTTCAAGGCGCTGTTCGAGAGCGACTGGTACGTTCATCTGCAATCGGCAGAGACGGAGTATATTGCGCTTGCCATCCTCGATGGCAGCCACGAGACCATCCCGGCCACCGCCCACGGCAAGATCTCCGGCCTGCTGCTCAATTTCGAGGTCGCCGATGTCGACGCGATCTATGCGGCCTGCCGAAACGCCGGCCTGCCGATTGTGCGGGAGATCCGCGATGAGGATTTCGGCCAGCGGCATTTCATCACCGCCGATCCGAACGGCGTGCTGATCGACATCATCAAGCCGATCCCGCCGAGCGCCGAATTCGCAGCGATGTACGCCGCCGCCGCCCTGCCCGGCTGAGCCTTAGGGTTGCAACCCGGCATCTTTAGCAGAAATCAGCTTGTGCAGATGCACCATCATGCCGGCGGCAAACAGCGGCGTCAGAAGATTGACGAACGGGATCGCCAGGAAAAGGGCGATCACCAGCCCGCCGAGAAAGACGGTGGAAGCATGCCTGGCGCGGAAGAGCCGCGCCTCGTCAGGCGAACGGAAGCGCATGGCGGCGAATTCGAAGAATTCCCGTCCGAGCAGATAGCCGTTCACCAGAAAGAAGGCGATCAGATTGACGCCGGGGATGAACAGCAGCAGCAAGGCGACGATATTGCCGAGGATCACCACGCCGAGGAACTTGATCGAGCTTGCCATCGCCGGACCGATGGGCATGGCGGTGCCCGGCGCGTCTCCGGCATAGTCGCGTTTTTCGATGACATCGGCGACATCGTCGAGAAACAGGCCGGCGATCAGCGCCGTGACCGGCGAAAGCAGCAGGGCCAGCATCAGCGCAAGGCCGATACCGGCAAGGATCGCGAAGATGAAAGCGAGCCATCCCGCCCAATCCGGCACATCGGGAAAGAAGCTCGTCAGCCAGGGAAACAGGAAAGCCATGAAGGCGCCACGCAGCGCGAACCACAGGCCGACCAGCACGAGGACTGTCAGGCCGAGCACTTTCCAGAAGACTGCGCGTGTTTCCGGCGCGAACAAATTGGCTAGGGATAGTCGAGCGGCGGCAAGGATCATGTCTCAGGCGTCTCCGGTTGCGCCGAAGATGTAGGAAAGATGGAGAGCGCCTACAAGAGAGAATAAAATTGCAGGTGATAATAGAAAACTTGTCGAAAACTAAATGCTAATATAGTATTGTCACGCATCTAAATATGCATGAGCCTGAGAAGCAGCTTCCGAAATAGTTGCAAAGACGAGGGGTCGCAACAGCGCGTCCACGGAACGCCTCTGAGGAAAAACGGGGGAGGCTGATGTGGAAGACTTTGTGCAAAAACTCAGGCAATACGCAAAAACCGGCACACCGGCCGAACGCCGTATCGCGAAATATTTTACCGAACACCTGAACGACCTGCCGTTCGAGACAGCGGCGTCCGTCGCCGACCGGCTGGATCTGTCGCCGATGACCGTCGGGCGCTTCCTGCGCGCGCTCGGCTATCAGGGATTGGACAGCGTCAAAGTAGAGATTCGCGAGACGGTGACGACATCGCCGGCGCAATTGCAAAGCGCCATGAGCGAGCTGCATCACGACGCCGCGGAGGGCAAACCGCTCGCCGTGCTGGTTGCCGAACAGATCCAGGCGCTCCACCATATCTACCATCTGACGGCGCAGCCGCACTGGTCCGAAGCCGTCAGCTTGATCAGCACGGCCCGCGAAGTGTCGATCGCCACGCATGCCCGGCTGGCGAGCCTTGCCCATCATTTCTGCCAGCGGCTGACGCAGGCCCGTGACGGCGTGCGCACGCTCGACGGCGCCGACAACCGTTTTGCCGAACTCTTCGCCCGGCTGGCGGTCGACGACGCGCTGCTCGTCATCATCGACTGTCGCCGCTTCGCCAAGGCGCGCCTGCTTGCCCGAACCGCACGGCGCTACGGCTATAAGGTCGTGCTCATTTCACCGCAGCAAGCGGACTGGATGGCGGACCAGTCGAACGTGATGCTGCCCTTGCCGCCCGCGCGCGCCCCCGATCTCGACAATCTTCCGCCGCTGATCGCGTTGCTCGACTGCCTGTCGGAGTCGGTCATCCTCCAAGTCGGAGAAGAGGCCGCCCTTCGCCGCCGCCGCATGATGGAATTCGCGACCGTGCTCGGCGAGACGGCGAACCATTGAGCAGCAGATTCAAGGTGATAAAGCGTCCTTGGCACGTCTGAACAGACGCGGCTGCGCTCTATTCCATCGTTTCCAGCTCGGCGCGGTGCCGGTGCATGGCGAGAAGACGGCGGTAGTCGCGGTCGTAGAGCGCCTGTTTCGCCTGATCGGGAAGCCGTTCGTCGCCGCCCGGATACATCGCCTCGCCGGCTGCCGCCAGATCCCTATGCAAGCCGCAGGCGACAGATGCCGCGATCGCCGTGCCGAGCAGCACCGCCTCGTTCATCTTCGGCACCACGACCTTGCAGCCGGTGGCGTCGCTGTAGAGCTCCATCAACACCGGGTTCTTCACATGCCCGCCGGCAATATGCAGCGTATCGGGCACGTAGCCGTATTCCTTCATCTTCTCCAGGATGTGGCGGATCCCGAGCGCAATCGCCACGGCGGTGCGCCAATAGAGCGTGCAGAGACCGTCGAAGGAGCTATCGAGCGTCAGCCCGCTGACGACGCCGACGGCATGCGGATCGGCGAGCGGCGAGCGGTTGCCGTGAAAATCCGGCAACACGAAAATCCGCGCGCCGAAGGCATCGCCCTCCTCGGCCCGCAATTCGGCAATGCGCGCGACGATCTTCTGGTGCAGGGCCGCCGTCGGCTCGCCGCCGGCCGCATGCATGCGCACGATGTGGTCGAGCAGTGCCCCGGTTGCCGATTGCCCGGCCTCGACCAGCCAGGATTGCGGGAAGACCGCCTCGTAATAGGGACCCCACATGCCATGGCTCGGCTTGCGTTCCCGGGAGAAGGCAACGATGCAGCTCGACGTGCCGGCAATCAGCGCCAGCTGGCGCTCGCGTTCTACAGGATCGGCAGCGTAGCCGCCGAGCGCACCGAGCGCACCGGCAAAGGCGTCGATCATGCTGGCCGAAACGCAGCAGTCCGTCGTCAGCCCGAGCGCCTCGGCCGCTTCCGCTGTCAGCCGGCCGACGCTGCCTCCGACAGGCGTGGTCTCATCCGGCAGGTGGCCGCGCGCCTGAAGGTCCTCGAGGCCGATCCGCTCCAGGAAATCGTGCTGCCAGCCTTTTTCGAGATGGGCAAGATAGTTCCACTTCGCCGTCAGCGTGCAGCGTGAACGGGCAAGCGACCCGGTCGACTTCCACGTCATGAAGTCGGCGAGATCGAAGAAATAGCCGGCCTTTTCCCAGGTGGCGGGCAGCTTTTTCTTCAGCCACATCAGCTTCGGCATTTCCATCTCGGGCGACATCACATGCCCGGAATGTTCGAGCACCCGGTGTTCCGTCGCGGTGCAGAAATCGGCTTCCTTAAGCGCTCGGTGATCGAGCCAGACGATCGTGTCAAAACGGCTCTCGCCGCCTGTGGAAACACTGATCTGCCGGGCCTCGACGTCACGCACGACGAGCGAGCATGTGGCGTCGAAGCCGATCGCTCCGACCGCGGCCGCGGCAATACCGGATTGCTCGATCGCCCGGCGTACCGCCGTGCAGGCGGCGGACCAGATATCCTCGGAATCGTGCTCGGCATGGTTTTCGCGCGGCCGGTTCATCACGATCGGATGTTCGGCCTTGGCAAGCAGGCGGCCGCGTGCATCGAAGACGCCGGCGCGCGCACTGCCCGTGCCGATATCCACCGCAACCACATGATCACGCATCAAATCTTGGTCCCGTCCAGCTTATGGTTGCGGACAAGGTGTATCAAATCCGGCATGGCGTCAAACACCACGTCAGGCGAAAGACGATCGAGTTCGGCGCGATATCCGGCGAAGTTGGCGTGCGATCCGCCGGTGAAGGCAAACACCGTCATGCCGGCCGCCTTGGCGGCGGCAATGCCGGCCGGGCTGTCCTCGACGACGAGACAATGCACCGGCTCGATCTGCATTTCACGCGCCGCATGCAGGAAGAGATCTGGCGCCGGTTTGCCGCGCTTGACCATCGTCGCGCTGAAGATGTCCGGCAGCCTGTCGAGAAGCCCGGTGACGGACAGCGACAGCCGAATCCGCTCCATCTGACTGGACGAGGCGACGCAGCAGGGAACGCCGAGCCCGTCGATCGTCGCGGCGATACCGTCGATCGGCTTCAGTTCGGTGCGAAAACGGGCGTAAAGATCGGTGCGAATGCGCTCGAGAAATTCCTCGCCGGCGTGGACGTTGAATTCGGCTTCCAGCGTATCGATGAGCGTCGAAAGGCTGCGGCCGAGAAAGCGCTCATAGGCCTGGTCTTCGGTGATCGAGACGCCGAGATCGTTCATCGCCGCGACCAGCACGCTGATCGAGATCGGCTCGCTATCGACGAGCACGCCGTCGCAATCGAAGATGACCAGCCGTGGTTCAGCATCAGCCATGAAAGACCCACCTGAGTTCAATTCGCACGCAACCGTCCCGCTTCGCTCGCAAGGCCGGACGGATGACGGCAGCGGATGCCGCCATCCGGATTCCCTTACACTGCGAGCTCGCCGTCGAGATAGAGTTGCAGCGTCTCCCGCGTGCCTTTTTCCCACAGGGTTTTGAGCGCATGGGCAAAACGCTTGCGGAAAAGTTCTGATTTCGCCACTTCGCCGAAAATATCGTCGACGAGGAAGGCTGACGGATCGTCCTTGGCTTTCAGCGCCGCCGCATGCAGGCGATCGGCGCTGGCGTCGTTGAAGACGATATCCTTGCCGCTGTCGGTCTTGCCGGCGAAATAACGGCACCAGAGTGCAGAAACCAGCGCCAGGCCGACGACATCCTTGCCCTGGCGCAGATTGTCGAGCGTCGACGGCAGGATGAATTTCGGCTGGCGGTTCGAACCGTCCTGCGCCAGCCGCGGAATGGTGTCGGCAATCTTCGGATTGAGCAGGCGATGTTCGATCAGGGCGAAATACTCGGTCAGCGACGTGTTCGGCACCGGCGGCACGATCGGAATGATCTCGTCGTTTTCGAGCTTGGCAAGGAAAGCGCGAATGAGCGGATCCTCCATGGAATCATGGACGAAATGAATATCCATCAGCGCCGCCGGATAGGCGATCGCGGCATGCCCGCCATTGAGGATGCGGATCTTCATATGCTCGTAGGGCGTGACATCGGCAACGAAGGTGACGCCGACCTTTTCCAGCGCCGGGCGGCCGGCGGTGAACTTGTCCTCCAGCACCCACTGCTTGAATTCCTCGCAATAAACCGGCCAATTGTCCTCGATCTCAAAATTGTCCCTGAGGAAATCGATCTCCCGCTGACCGGTCGCCGGCGTGATGCGGTCGACCATCGCATTCGGGAAGGCGACATTTGCCCGGATCCAGTCGGCAAAACCAGGATCCGAAAGGGCGGCCGTGCCGACCACGGCATTGGCGGTGACGATGCCGTTATGGGGAATATTGTCGCAGGACATGACGGTGAAGGGACCGATACCCCTGGTCTTGCGTGCCTTCAGGCCGGCAACGATCAGGCCGAACACCGTCTTCGGCGCGTCGGGATTCTGCCCGTCGGCGGCAATCGCCGGATGGGCCGGATTGAATCGGCCCGATGCATCGATGAAATAACCGCCCTCGGTGATCGTCAGCGAAACGATGCGGATCTCGGGATCGGCGAGCCTGGCGATGATCGCGGCGGGATCGCCGACCGGCAGGATGTCGATCATCGGCGCAGTGACGCGCGCCGCGGTTTTGTTGTTGTCCTGCTCGACCACCGTCGTCAGGAAATCCTGTGCCGCAAGCTTTTCGCGCATGGCGGCATCCGACGGCAGCACGCCGGCGCCGACGATCGCCCAGTCGTGATCCGTGCCCGCATTGAAAAGATCGTCGAGATAGATCGCCTGATGGGCACGGTGGAAGTTGCCGACGCCGAAGTGCACGATGCCGGCTTTCAGCGACGCCCTGTCGTATCCAGGGATGGCCGCCGTGCGCGCCACATCCGAAAGCGTTGCCAGCGATAATTTGCACGTCATGTTCCAGTCCTCTTGAAGGTCTTGCCGAGACGGCCGGGCGCCATCGTCCGGCTCACATGCCTGCCCCCAGCCCGGCAGTCCGCCTCAGATGGCAAGACCGCCCTCGTTGAATTTGTGAATACGCGAACGGTCGGGCGTCAGATAGACCGTATCACCGGCCTTTGCGGCGAAATCGCCGCTGCCGCGCGCCGTCACCATGCCGATGCCATCGGCATCGATATGCAGGAAAGTGTCGGAACCGAGATGTTCGGCGACCACGACCCTGCCCTTCCAGTCACCGCTCTCCATCGACAGCAGCATATGTTCGGGACGGATGCCGATTGTATGCGCCCCAAGCTGGGTGGCGTTCTGGCCCTTGATGAAATTCATCTTCGGCGAGCCGATGAAGCCGGCGACGAAGAGGTTGCGCGGGCGGCTATAGAGTTCGAGCGGCGAGCCGACCTGCTCGATATTGCCTCTGTTCAACACGACGATCTTGTCGGCCATGGTCATCGCCTCGACCTGGTCGTGGGTGACGTAGACCATCGTCGTCTTCAGCTGCTGGTGCAACTCGCTGATTTCGAGGCGCATGTTGACGCGCAGCGCCGCATCGAGGTTCGACAACGGTTCGTCGAACAGGAAGGCCGAAGGCTGACGCACGATGGCGCGGCCGATCGCCACGCGCTGGCGCTGACCGCCGGACAGCTGGCGTGGCTTGCGTTCGAGATAGTCGGTAAGGTTCAGCACCCGGGCGGCATCCGTCACCTTGCGGTCGATCTCCGCCTTGTCGACGCCCGCCATCTTCAGCGGGAAGGCGATGTTGTTGCGCACGCTCATATGCGGATAGAGCGCGTAAGACTGGAACACCATGGCAAGGCCGCGCTCCGAGGGCGCCTTTTCGGTGGCGTCCCGGCCGTCGATGACGATCTTGCCGCCGGAGACGTCCTCGAGCCCGGCAATCAGCCTGAGCAGTGTGGATTTGCCGCAGCCGGACGGGCCAACGAAGACGACGAACTCGCCGTCCTTGATGTCGAGATCGATCGACGGGATGACCTTGGCTTCGCCGAAGACCTTGGAAACCTTCTGAAGGGTAATGCTGCCCATGTTTCTCTCCCTTTATCTTATTTCACAGCGCCGAAGGTCAGGCCGCGGACGAGTTGTTTCTGGCTGAACCAGCCAAGGATCAGGATCGGCGCGATCGCCATCGTCGATGCAGCCGAGAGCTTGGCATAGAACAGGCCCTCCGGGCTGGAATAGGAGGCGATGAAGGCCGTCAGCGGCGCCGCCTTCGAGGCGGTGAGGTTGAGCGTCCAGAACGCCTCGTTCCAGGCAAGGATGATGTTCAAAAGCAGCGTCGAGGCAATGCCGGGCACCGCCATCGGCGTCAGCACATAAACGATCTCCTTCATCAGCGATGCCCCGTCCATGCGTGCCGCTTCGAGGATTTCGCCGGGGATTTCCTTGAAATAGGTGTAGAGCATCCAGACGATGATCGGCAGATTGATCAGCGTCAGCACAATCACCAGGCCGATGCGCGTATCGAGCAGGCCCGAATTGCGAAACAGCAGATAGATCGGGATCAGCGCACCCACAGGCGGCATCATCTTGGTCGACAGCATCCACATCAGCACGTCCTTGGTCCGCTTGGTCGGCGAAAACGCCATCGCCCAGGCGGCCGGAATGGCGATGATCAGGCCGATCAGCGTCGAGCCGAAGGAGATGATCACCGAGTTCATGAAGTGGCTGAGATAATTCGACCGGCTCTGAACCTCGGCGTAGTTCTCCGTCGTCCAATGGAACAACAGGAACTGCGGCGGCGAGGCGATGGCGTCGGCCTCCGACTTGAAGCTGGTGAGAAAGGTCCACAGAATCGGAAAGAAGATCAGGATGCCGAGCGTCCAGGCGATCGCGGTGACGATGAGCTTGCGCTTCGTTGTGACTTTTCTGGCCATCTCAAGCCTCCAGATTCTTGCCGACGAGGCGGACAAGGAAGATCGCAACGATATTGGCGAGGATAACAGCCACGATGCCGCCGGCCGAAGCGCCGCCGATATCGAACTGCAGCAGGGCCTGGGCATAGACGAGATAGGTGAGATTGGTGCTGTCGGTGCCCGGCCCGCCATTGGTGGTGACGAGGATTTCGGCGAAGACCGAAAGCAGGAAGATCGTCTGGATCAGGATCACCACGGTGATGGCGCGGGCCATGTGCGGCAGGATGATATAGATGAATTTCGAGATCGGCCCGGCGCCGTCCATTTCGGAGGCTTCCTTCTGCTCCTCATCGAGCGACTGCAGCGCCGTCAGCATGATGAGGGTGGCAAAGGGCAGCCATTGCCAGGCGACGATGAGAATGACGGAAAACAGCGGCGCATTGGCCAGCCAGTCGATCGGCTGCAGGCCGAGCGCCTTGGCAAGATGCGCAAACAAGCCGTTGACCGGATTCATGAACATATTCTTCCAGACCAGTGCTGCCACCGTCGGCATGACGAAGAACGGCGCAATCACCAGGATGCGCACGATGCCCTGGCCGTACATCGGCTGGTCGAGCAGCAGCGCAAAGGCGATGCCGCCGATGACGGTGATCAACAGAACGCCGGCGACGAGCAGCAGCGTATTGATCAGCGCCGCGAAGAAGGCCGGGTCGGACAGGAAATATTCGTAGTTCAGGAAACCGACGAAGCTCTCCATGCCCGGGCTGAGCAGATTGTAGTTTAGCAGCGAGAAATAGATCGTCATCACAAGCGGGACGATCATCCACGCAAAGAGCAGCAGCACGGAGGGCGCAATCATCAGGCGCGCAGCGGAGCGGGTATGTAAGGTTGCCATGGCAATCACCGATCTGGACTGAAGCGGGGAGCGGCCGCAGGAAAGCTTGGTCTGAAAAAGAGGCCGCCGATGCAGTTCGGGCAATCGGCGGCCCAGAGGGGCGGAGTGTCAAGAATCCGCCCCTTGCTCGGGAGGTGTTATTTGATGTAGCCGGCCTTGGTCATTTCGCGGGTTGCCAGCTGCTGTGCGCTCTGCAGAGCCTGTTCGACCGAAATCTGGCCGGCAAGCGCTGCCGAGAACTGCTGACCCACCGCCGTGCCGATACCCTGGAATTCCGGGATCGCCACGAACTGGACGCCGACATAGGGGACCGGCTTGACGGTCGGCTTACTCGGGTCGGCCGAGTTGATCGAGTCGAGCGTCGTCTTGGCGAAGGGAGCGGCCTTCTGGTACTCCGCATTCGCATAGAGCGAGCTGCGGGTGCCAGGAGGTGCATTCAGCCAGCCTTCCTTCTCGGCAACGAGGTTGGTGTAATCCTTGCTCGTGGCCCAGGCGACGAACTTCTCGGCCGCTTCGGCCTTCTGCGAACCCGCCGGGATGGCGAGGCTCCAGGCCCACAGCCAGTTACCGCGCTTGCCGAGGCCCTTGTCCGGAGCGAGCGCGAAGCCGACCTTGTCGGCGACGGTCGATTCCTTCGGGTTGCTGACGAAGGAAGCCGCGACGGTCGCATCGATCCACATGCCGCACTTGCCGGTCTGGAAGAGCGCCAGGTTCTCGTTGAAGCCGTTGGAGGAAGCGCCCGGAGGACCGGCATCCTTCATCAGCTTGACGTAGAAGTCGGGCGTGTCCTTCCACTCGGGCTGATCGAACTGCGGCTTCCACTTTTCATCGAACCAGCGCGCGCCGAAGGAGTTGGACATGGCCGTCAGGAAGGCCATGTTCTCGCCCCAGCCGGCCTTGCCGCGCAGGCAGATGCCGTAGACTTCCTTGTCCTTGTTGGTGATCTTGCGGGCAGCGTCCGCAATGAAGTCCCAGGTCGGAGCGTCGGGCATCTTCAGGCCGGCGGCGTCGAACAGGTCCTTGCGGTACATGACCATCGAGCTTTCGCCGTAGAACGGGGCCGCATAGAGCTTGCCGTCCAGGGTCAGGCCGCTGCGGATCGCCGGCAGCAGGTCGTCGACGTCGTAGTTGGCGCCGAGATTGTCGAGCGGCACCAGCCAGCCCTGTTTTGCCCAGATCGGAACCTCATAAGTGCCGATGGTCAGAACGTCGTACTGGCCGCCCTTGGTCGCGATGTCAGTCGTGACCTTCTGGCGCAGCACGTTTTCTTCGAGGGTTACCCATTCAAGGTCGATGCCGGGATTCTTCGCCTTGAAATCATCCGTCAGCTTCTGCATCCGGATCATGTCACCGTTGTTCACGGTTGCGATTGTCAGCGTCTCGGCCGAAGCCATGCCGGCAAACGCCAGCGCTGAGCAGGCGCCCAGCAGAAAAGTTCTCAATGTCATATCTTCCTCCCAGAAGATGGGGTGTGAGCATTCGCTTCGCTCATGAGCAATTACTCACCATACGGCGCAAAATGTCAATCGGCAATCGTTGCTGCAATGCCGAAGGACACATTTATGCTGTTGATTTTAAATAAGAATTTTTTGCTCAGTTCTTGAGCAAAAACTCAGCAGTGTCTTCATCGGTGATGAGCCCGTTGATCTGATGGCCGACCACGGCCGCCCTGATCGCCTTGAATTTCCGCTTCCCCTTGGCCAGTCCGACGACCATCGACGCATCGCGGGACGGGATCGGCGCCGATGCGACGCGCTCGTTGATCGGGTTATCGAGCAACCTGCCGTCGACATCGAAGATCCAGCCGCAGATCTCGCCGACGGCGCCGCCGCGCATCAGCTCCATCATCTCGTCCTTCTCGAGAAAGCCGTCGACGCAGAGCGGACCGTCGATGCCAAGCTCGCCGATGCCGACGAAGGTGACGTCGGCCTGGGCGCTCATGTCGAGCGTCGAGCGCACCAGCTGCTGGCCGTGCAGCAGCTCCCGCTCCTCGGCCGAGGTGACGAGCACCGGCAGCGGCATCGGAAAGTGCCGCGCCTTCACCGCATCCGCCATGCTGAAGATGACGTTGTAATAGGCCGCCGATCCGTCCGGTGCGATATTGCCGGTCAGCGAAACGATGCGGTGATTGGGACATTCGATCACCGGAAGCTGGTCGACAGCCGCCTTCAGCGTGCGGCCGGTGCCGACCGCAAGCACGATCGGCTCCGGTCGCTTCAGCCAGCGCTCGATCTCGGCTGCCGCCGCCTCGGCGATTCCGACGGTGGTCGACGACGAACCCGGATCACTCGGCACCACCTCCACATGTTTCAGTCCGAATTTTCGCCGCAACTGTTCGGCGAGTTCAAGACAGGCAGCAATGGGATGATCGAGCCGCACCTTGATCAGACGCTCGGCGACCGCAAGCGACACCAGCCGCTGCGCCGATTGCCGCGAGATACCCATCGAGGCGGCAATTTCGTCCTGGGTGCGCCCGGCGACGTAATAGAGCCAGCCGGCCCGCGCCGCATCGTCGAGCCGTGCAGGAGTCTCGGATCTTTTTGCCATCTAATGCCTACCGCGCAAAGTGAGCCGGCTTGTCGCCGCCGAACATGATTTCGAGTCTCTATCGCGCCAGATCAAAACAAAAATCCGGCAAATGTCGAGCCTGTTGAAAAGAGCGCCGCCAAATAACCGCGGTCGCTGATGCAAATCAGGCAAACCATTGCACGATGAGATAGATCGCCGCCTTCACCAGACCGTAGATCACGCCGCCGGCGATGACGAGCGACACCGCGGTCATCACGAAACCGACGAGCGCAAAGAGCCCGTCACGGCCCAATATGCCGAAAGCGAAGACCGAAATGGTGATCGCCGGCAGGATGTTGCCGAGCGGGACCGGCAGCAGCAGCACGACCGACAGCAGCAGGCATGCGGCCCCGGCGAGATATTCCGCCGGCGGCTCGGCGAAGATCGCCAGCCTCGGCTTCAACATGCGCTCCGCCCAGGCGAGCCAGCGGTGAATGCGGCCGACGATAGTCTCGAAATCCTCCCGCAGCATCGAACGGTTGGCAATCACCTTAGGCAGCCAGGGTTTCATCCCGAAGGTCAGTTGCGCTGCCAGGAACACCAATGGCGCGCCGAGGACGGCCGACGTGCCCGGCGGAGTGGGAAAGGCGTTCGGCAGCGCAAAGATCAGCATCAACGCGCCGATCGCCCTGTCACCCATCGTGTCGAACAGATCGCCGATCGAGATCCGCTCACGGCTCTGATCGGCGGCCATCTGCCGTAAAATGGATGAGAGGCGGCGGCCTTTGGGACGTGGTCTTCGGATGGTACTGTTTTCTCTCGTATCGATGGTTGTGGGTCCGGCAGTTTGTGAAAGTGTAGGGTCGGATTTTGGCGATGCAATATGCCAATTGAATGACTTGCGGGGTTAGAAATTGCGGATGCGATCGAAGCCGATCCCGACCATCCGATCTTCCCACCTGTGGGCGACATGTCTGGCAGAACGGAAGGGCGCCGCGCGGCACGACCACAGACGACGCCGCTGCCGAATGAGCACTTGAAATTCCCCGCCAACAATGCAAGCAGACGCGGGAGACCAAAGAAACGGCGGAGTGGCAATGATCATTTCATTCGATATCGGTGGCTCCGCCATCAAGGGCGGCATCGCCCGCTCCGAGACAGATATCGTTCCCCTCGGCCGCCGCCCGACGCCCAAGGATGATTTCGCCGCTTTCGTCGAGACCCTGCGCGCCATCATCGCCGAGACCGGCGAAGAGCCGAGCCGCATCGCGCTTTCCATCGCCGGCGTCGTCGATCCCGATACGCAGCGGCTGATCTGCGCCAACATTCCCTGCATCCACGAACGTACGCTCGCAGCCGATCTCGAAGCCGAACTCGGCTTGGCCGTACTGGTCGCCAACGATGCCGACTGTTTTGCCATGGCCGAAGCCGGTCTCGGCGCCGGCCGCGGCCACCGCATCGTCTTCGGCGCCATCCTCGGCACCGGCGTCGGCGGCGGCCTGGTTGCCGACGGACGCCTCGTCAACGAGGCCGGCGGTTTTGCCGGCGAATGGGGTCACGGGCCGATCATCGCATCTGCAGCCGGCAATCCGCCTGTGGCCATACCGGCCTATGCCTGCGGCTGCGGCCAGAAGGGCTGCGTCGACACCGTCGGCGGCGCCCGCGGCCTGGAGCGGCTGCACCGGACGCTGCACGATGTCGACCTTTCCAGCGAGGAGATCATCGCTCAATGGCAACATGGCGAGGAGAAGGCGACACGCACGATCGACGTCTATGTCGATCTCGTCGCCTCACCCCTGGCGCTGACCATCAACATCACAGGCGCGACCATCGTGCCGGTCGGCGGCGGGCTTTCCAATGTCGAGCCGCTGCTTACCGAGCTCGACCACGCCGTGCGCGCCCGCATCCTGCGCAAATTCGACCGCCCGCTGGTGGTATCAAGCGAATGCCGCATCGAACCCGGCCTGATCGGCGCCGCACTGCTGGGACTGAAGGCCGAGGCGGCCTAAACCACGGGCTTCTCTAAAGAACAGGCCACATCCGCACGATCGCCGCGAAGCGATCCCAGTCCTTGCGCGCCGAAGGCGTCCAGGCAGCCTCGGCAACAGCCGAAAGGCGCGGAAAAACCAGCCGGTTGAAATAGGCGCGTGACAGGAAGTTCTCGGTCCAGATGCAGGCCTGGATGCCGCGCATCTTCTGCCGCAGCGCCTCCGGCAACTCGCCCTCGGCCTCGTAAGCATAGGTGTGTTCCGGCGGGCTGAAGCCCGCCCATGCCGCGCCGGGCTCGGCCCAGGCTTCGGCCTGCGCCATGTCGAGATAATAGGCCTGGCCCGGCGTCATCACCACCTCATAGCCTTCCTCAGCCAGCTCGATGCCCACGGCGGGCTTTTCCCAAGCCATCAGCAGCGTGCCGTCGCGCTCGACGCCGCCGCCATGCGAAACCTCGTTCCAGCCGGCAAGCTTCCTGCCGCGTTCCGACAGCATGGCTTTGATCCGTTTCAGGAAATAGGATTGCAGCTCGGCGGTGCCGGAAAGTTTCTCCCGCTCCATCAGCGCCTTGCAGAGCGGCGAGGAAAGCCAGGAGCCCCGCGCCACTTCGTCGCCGCCGATATGAAGATATTCGCTGGGAAACAGCGTCACCATCTCGTCGAACACCTTGCCGAGGAATTCATAGGTGAAGTCGACCGCCGGATTGAGGGCGTTGTTGGGATAACCCTGCACCGCGCGGTAGCTGTCGGGCGCCTCCTGCCCGTCGACGAGCGCAGGCAGCGAAAGCAGCGTCGCGCTGCTGTGGCCGGGAATATCGATTTCCGGCACCACCTCGATATGCAGCGAGGCGGCATGCGCAACGATCCGGCTGACATCGTCCTGCGTGTAATGGCCGGAGCGCGGTTCCGCCCCGTCGCCGAGCTGCGGCACGAGCACTTCATCCGGCCCGCGCCGGGCGCCGATCTCCGTCAGGGCGGGATAGGCCTTGATCTCCAGCCGCCAGGCTTCGTCGTCGGTCAGATGCCAATGGAAGATGCTGAGCTTGTTCCAGGCGAGGATGTCGATCAGCCGCTCGACGTCGGCCACCGGATAGAACTGCCTGGACACATCGAGATGGCAGCCGCGCCAATCGTAACGCGGCTGGTCGGCGATCGCGCCGAAATTCGGGAACTTGAAACTCTCCCGATCGGCCCGGGCACCGTGCAGCAGTTGCGCCAGGCTGATCAGCCCATATTGCCGCCCGGCCGCATCCGCACTCGAAAGCACGATTTCATGCGAGGAGAAACGCAGTTCGTAAGCGAAGGCGGCAATCGACGATTCGGTGACGAAACGAATGGCTCGCCCGCCCTTGAGTGCAGCCAGCGAAAACGGCGCGTTTTCGGCAGGATAGAGCCGCTGGTAAAGCGCCAGAACCAGGGAGAGCGCCTTGCCCGCATCGGGCCGGCTCCTTTCCACGGGATAAAGCACATCAGGCAGATCTCCCGCCTTCAGCCCGAGCGCCAGCGGCCAGGGCAGCAGCGCATAGGGCTCCTCGACCCGGCCCGGCGGCAGAAGCGGCGGCGCCACGCCGCCATCCCGGCCTTCGAGCATGAGAGCGCCGAAACCGACAGGAACATGGCGCCCGTCGCCAAGTGTCAGATAGGCCGATTTGATGCCCGATGTCGCATGTTTCGGCTCTCTGCTCAGCCCCTCGATGGTGAACCGCCAGCGGCCGGCCGGCGACACGCTCAGGCCGTCGGGCGGCAGGAATTCGTGGAAATGCGCGAGCCTCCGCTTGAGGCTGCCGCCATCGCAGACATGTTTGTCGGCAACGCGCGTCTCCGACGTGTAGGCGAGCGAGAAGCCGGACAGCGGCTCGGTCGAAAGATTGAACAGCGTGAAGGTCAAGCGCCCAAAGCTGCCCTCGATCGGGCGCCAGCTTGCTTCCAGATGGTAATCGGCCATGGTCGTGCCCCGCCCGTTCGATGAGTGGCCGGGATCGCGACTGGCCTCCCGGCTTGCTTTCCCAGCTTAGCTTTTTTGAGGTGGCAATGGAAACGGCGCGCAGGTTCGGGCGGCGGTAGTGACAGCCCGTTGAGAGGCTGCCTGCCAGGCCCCGCCGGTTCAGCAGCGGCGCGTTTGATGGGGACCTGCGAGCCCGCAAAGGAAAACGGCGCGGCTTTCGCCGCGCCGCCCTCACTCTGCTGCCAACGCCGGCGGATGTCTGTCATCCGCCTCTTCCTGGATGGCGTCGGCATCCCTGCCTGGCTCGTCCTTCGCCTTCGGCTCCCGGCCGAAGAAAAGGGCGTAGCCGGCGGGCAGAACCAGAATGGTCAGCACGGTTGCAACCAGGATGCCGCCCATCATCGCGTAGGCGAGCGGACCCCAGAAGACCCCGCGCGAGATCGGGATCAGCGCCAGCACGGCGGTCAGCGCCGTCAGCATGATCGGCCGGAAACGCCGCACGGCCGCGCCGACGATCGCCTCCTGCCGGTGCATGCCGGCCTTGATATCCTGGTCGATCTGGTCGACCAGAATGATCGAGTTGCGCATGATGATACCGAGCAGCGCGATGACGCCGAGGATCGCCACGAAGCCGAAGGGCGCGCCGCTGATCAGCAATGCGGCGGCCGCACCGATGATCCCGAGCGGCCCGGTGGCAAGCACCAGCATCGCCTTGCCGAAGTGCTGCAGCTGTATCATCAGCAGCACAATGATGACGGCGAGCATGATCGGCGCCTTGGCGGCGATCGACATCTGGCTTTCCGCCGCATCCTCGGCGCCGCCCTGGATCTCGACCTTGTAGCCGGCCGGCAGGCTGTCGCGCATATCCTTCATGTCGGCATACATCTTCATGACGACGTCGTTCGGCTGCACACCATCAGGCAGCGTCGCACGTATGGTGATCGTCGGCAGGCGGTTGCGCCGCCATTCGATGCCCTGCTCCATAACAGGCACGACCTTGGCGACCTGCGAGACCGGCACGAAGCCGCCGAAATCCGTGGGCACATAGACGGAATTGACCGCCGACAGCAGCGAACGGCTGGCATCCGGCTCGCGGGCGATGATCGAGACCGTCTCCTCGCCGTCGCGGAAATCGTCGAGTGCCGCACCCGACATGGCGGTCTGCAGCATCTGCCGCACGCGCTGCGAGGTGACGCCGAGCGCCCGGGCGCGGTCCTGATCGATCACCAGCTTCATCGCCGGCACCGGCTCCAGCCAGTCGTCATGGATGGCGCCAAGCATCGGATTGGCCTGGAAGCGCGCCTTCACCTGATCGGCAATCGCCCTGACTTCCCCGCGGTCCGGTCCCATGACGCGCATCTGCACCGGCCAGCCTGTGGGCGGGCCGAGGAAGAGGCGGTCGACCTTGCCGCGAATGTCGGGGAAATCTTCCGCAAGGATTGTCCGCAGCTTGACGATCAGCCGCTCGCGCGCCGGTTCGTCCTTGGCCATGACGAGCAGCTGGGCGAAGTTCGGATTGCGCAGTTGCTGGTCGAGCGGCAGGAAGAAACGCGGCGCGCCTTCGCCGATATAGGTGGCGATGAACTTCTTGTCGGGATCGTCCATCATCTTGGCTTCGAGCGCCTTTGCCTGGACCTCGACCTCCTTGATGCTGGTGCCCTCGGGCAGCCAGAGATCGACGAGGATTTCCGGCCGCGAGGATTGCGGGAAGAAATTCTGCGGAATGAACTGGAAGGCCCAGAGGCTGGTGACGAAGGTGCCGAGCGTCAGAAGCAGCACGATGACCCGGTGGCGCACCGCCCAGCCGACCGTGCCGCGCAGCCGGCGATAAAAACCGGTGTCGAAGGCATCGTGATGCTCGCCGGCGTGGTGGCGCTGCTTGAGGATCATATAGCCGAGCCACGGCGTGAAATAGACGGCGACGAACCACGAGGTCACCAGCGCGATGCCGACGACGTAGAACAGCGAGCGCACATATTCGCCGGCTGTCGATGCGGCAAAGCCGACCGGAATAAAGCCGGCCGTGGTGATCAGCGTACCCGTCAGCATCGGGAAGGCGGTCGAGGAATAGGCGAAACTTGCCGCCTCGATCTTGACCAGCCCCTCCTCCAGCTTTCGCTCCATCATCTCGACGACGATCATCGCATCGTCGACGAGCAGGCCGAGCGCGATGATCAGTGCCCCGAGCGAGATGCGCTGCAAGTCGATGCCGAGTTCGTACATCAGTGCGAAGGTGGCGGCGAGCACCAGTGGAATGGCGATGGCGATGACAAGGCCCGAGCGCCAGCCGATCGACAGGAACGAAACGACAAGGACGATGACGAGGGCTTCGCCGAGCGCATGCATGAATTCGCTGACCGCATCCGTCACCACGTCGGGCTGGTTGGCGATCTGATCGACGGCGACGCCGTAAGGCAGCGCCTCCTCGAAGCGCTGATAGGTCGCCTCCACACCCTTGCCGACATCGGTGACGTTGAAGCCCTTGGCCATGACGACGCCGACCTGGACGCTGTCGTAACCGTTGAAGCGGTACTTGCGCTGATAGGGATCTTCGAGCCCGGAACTGACGGTGGCGATATCGCCGAGCCGCGTCACCTGGCCGCCGGCGCGCAGGCGCAGCTCGCGGATATCGACCGCCTTCTTCACGTCGCCTTCGACGGAGATGCGCACCGAGCGCAGGCCGGTATCGACGGAGCCCGCCGCATCGACATTGTTCTGGCCCTTGATGGCGTTCTGCAGATCGAGGATCGTCAGGCCGCGCTCGGCGAGCGCCTTGGACGAGACGTCGATATAGATCTTCTCAGGCTGGTCACCGATGATCATGGCCTTCTCGACGCCTGGCGTCGTCAGCAGCATGTCGCGCGCCTGGATCGCGAATTTCTTCAGCTCCGGATAGGAATAGCCGTCGCCGCTGATCGAATGCAGCGTGATGAACGTGTCGCCGAACTCGTCGTTGAAATAGGGGCCGAGCAGGCCCTGCGGCAGCTCGTTGGAGATGTCGCCGACCTTCTTGCGCACCTGGTAGAAGGCATCCGCCACATCCTTCGAATTCGTATCGCCCTTGACCTGCAGGGTGATGATCGCGCTGCCTGCCCGCGTATAGGACTTGACCCAGTCGATATGCGGCGTTTCCTGCAGCTTGCGCTCGATCTTGTTGACGACCTGATCCTCCATTTCCTGGATGGAAGCACCTGGCCAGATCGCCTGAACGACCATGACGCGGAAGGTGAATTCGGGGTCCTCGCGCTGGCCCATGCGCATCAGGCCGAGCACACCGGTGATGATGATCAGCCCGAAGAGGAAGCGGGCGATGCTCGGATGGCCGATCGCCCAGCGCGACAGATTGAAGGGGCGCTTCTCGGTGGTGGTGGCGTCCATGGTCTTGTTCCCTATCTGTGGCGCGATCAACGAACCGTTTGGTCCGTGGCGGCCAGGGCCGACTGCTGATCCGGCACCTTCACCTTCAGGTTTTCGCTCATGAACTGCGTGCCGGCGGAAACGACGAGATCGCCGGTATCGAGGCCTTCGGTTACATGCACGCCGTCGCCGGTGAAATCGGCGACCTTGATATCGCGGCCATGCACGGTCGCCGTGTCGCGGTCGACGGTCCAGACCATCTGCTTGCCGTCTTTCTCGGCGAGTGCGCTGAGCGGGATCGAGACATAGCTGTTGCCGTTGCTGACATCGGCCTCGATCGTCGCCGTCATGCCGAGCAGCACCTGCGGATCGTTTGGCAGGCTCACCCGAACCGCAAAGGTACGCGACTGCTGGTCGGCGCTGCCGGAAACCTCACGCACCTTGCCGTCAAGCACCAGCCGGTCATCGGCCCAGAAGCTGGCCTTGACTGTCTTGCCCGGCTTGAATTCGGCAATGTCGTTTTCCGGAACGGCGATCTGCACTTCCTTTTCACCGTCGACGGCAACGGTGACGACTGGGGTGCCCGACGCAACGACCTGGCCGACATCGGCATTGATCGTCGTGACAATCCCGTTGTAATCGGCCTTCAGCTCCGCATAACTCACCTGGTTCTTCGCCTGATCGAGCGCCGAGGCGGCGGCATCGCGGCTTGAAACGGCCTGATCGTAGCTGAGCGACGCCTGCTCGAGCTGGGATTTCGGCGAAACGTTCTTGTCGAAGAGCTGCTGATTGCGCTTGTTGACGAGATCGGCGGTTTCGACGCCTTTTTCAGCGGCTGCGAGATTGGCTTCCGCCGTCTTGACCGCGAGTTGGTAATCGGTGGAGTCCATCAGAGCGAGCACATCGCCCGGCTTCACCTTGTCGCCGATATCGACGAGACGTTCGGTGATCTTGCCCGCGACACGAAAGCCGAGGTTCATCTCCGTGCGCGCCTTGACCGAGCCGGAATAATCGAGCTTGCGCGTATCACCGGCCTTGGCGATCTCGACGACCTTCACCGGCCGGATGACTTGCTTGACCTCAGCCTTCTCTTCCGAACAGGCGGAAACGCCGATGCCGATGACGCTGACGAGCACGAGGCTGGCTGCGAACGGCATGCGGTGGCTGAGGGTCTTGAGCGAAAACATCTTCCGCACTCCTGGATCGTTTCGGGGGGGTCCGACGGCGGCTGCCGTCCATTATTTCTTCAGCGCCCTGATGACGTAGTCGATCAGTTCGTCGACGCTTGCGCGGTTGGTTTTGGCAAGGCATTGCGCCACCATTTGCGGATGGCAGAGATTGATCGTCGCCGCGCCGAAGCAGCGCGAGGCAACGACCGGGTCCTGCTCGGCGAACTCGCCGGCGGCAATGCCTTCGGCGATGATTTCGGCAATGAGATCATGGACGCGGTCGATATGTTTTTCGATGACGTGCCAGTCGCGCTCGATCGCGACGATGATCATCTCATGCACCTTCATCTCATCGAGCATCAGATCCAGCGTCAATTGATGCTGGGTCTCGACATAGCGGCGCAGCCGTTCGCTGGCGCTGATCGGCTGATGGCGGATGTCGTAGGCGATTTGATAAGCGGTGGCGAGCATGCGTCCGCAAAGCGCCTGGTGGATTTCCACCTTCGATGCGAAGAAACGATAAATATTGGCCGGCGACATACCGAGATCGCGGGCGATATCCGCCACCGTCGTCTTGCTGTAACCATAGTGCCGAAACAGCCGCTCGGCCGCATCGAGAATGCGTGTGACATTCTCCTGCCGGGTGACGTCGAGCGTGTTTTCCGCGATCTCGTCCATGACTTCAGATGCCTCGAATTACGACTGACGAATTTTGAATTTCGTCAGTCGTAAAATATCAGGCGTCATTTGTCAACATGCAATGACAAGGGTCGCGCACCGGCGCGGCCGATGAGCGTCTGTTTGCTGGATGTGGGGAACATCGAACGCAATTGAAGTGCCGCGACGCGAAACGCTCGCGGCACCGCGTCGGCGGCAGCCGGAAATCAGCCGAGCTTGACGTCGAGCGTGATCGGGACGGAGGCGAGCGCCTTGGAAACCGGGCAGCCGGCCTTCGCCTTGTTAGCGAGCTCGGTGAAGGTCGCCTCATCGGCGCCGGGAATACGGCCGGAGAGCGAAAGATGGATGGCGGTGATGGCAAAACCGCCCTCGACGCTTTCGAGCGTCACCTTGGCGGAGGTTTCCATGTGCTCGGCGGTAAAGCCGGCTTCGCCGAGGATCAACGACAGTGCCATGGTGAAGCAGCCGGCATGGGCGGCACCGATCAGCTCTTCCGGGTTGGTGCCGGGAATGCCTTCGAAGCGGCTGGCAAAGCCATAGGGATAATCCTTCAGGGCGCCGCTCTGCGTCGAGATCAGGCCTTTGCCGTCCTTGAGGCCACCGGTCCAATGGGCCGAAGCCGTACGATTGATCTGCATGCCGTCCTCCTGTTTTCGATTGGGTCTTCAGGAAGCGGCAGGGCGCCGCTCCAGGCCTGCGGGAGATCAGATTGCCCCCCGATGAGCAATATAATGCTCTATCTTCAGAAGACGACAGGCTTGTAAAAATCAGCGGCCAAAGCGCCTCAGACTGGATGCTGCAGCACGCTGAGGCCACCGTCGATCGTCAGGCAGGTGGCATTCATGAACGGGCACTCGTCTGAAATCATGAACACGGCCGCCATGGCGATCTCCTCCGGCGTCGCGATGCGCCCGCCGGGATGCAGCCTCATCGTCTCGGCCTTTGCCGCCTCCGGATCGGGGAAGCTGTTCCAATAATCGATCACCTTCTGCGTCGAGACATAACCCGGCGCCAGCGCGTTCACCCGGATATTGCGGGCTGCATATTCGAGACCCAGCGATTTCGTCATCCCGAGCAGCGCGTGTTTTGCCAGCGGATAGGGAAATGTGTGCGGGACGATGGTGAAGGCATGCGTCGAAGCGATGTTGAGGATGACGCCGCCGCCTTGTTCGATCAGGCCCGGCAGCACCGCCTTGCAGCAGTTCCATGCGCCCTTCAGATTGATGTCGAAGCAGCGGTTCCATTCCTCGTCCGTCGTCTCGAGCGGTTCGGCGAAAACATTCACCCCGGCATTGTTGACCAGCGCGTTCAGCTGTCCGATCTCTTCATTCGCCTGGGCCACCAACGTCGTGATGGTGCCGGCATCGGTAATGTCGGCCGGCAGATAACCGAGCCGGCCGCCGCTGCTCTCAAGCTCTTTCGCCACCTTCGCCAGCAGCGCGGCGTCACGATCGACGAGAAAGACGGCGGCATCCTCCCGCATGAAAGCCTTTGCGATCGCAAGACCGATACCCTGCGCGGCACCGGTGATCAGGATATTCTTGCCCTGCAGGCGGCTGCCCATCTATCTCGCCTCCGGCTGAATCGGCAGCGCCGACATCTGGATCGTCACCGTGCCGGCAAGGGCCTCCCCCGGCGCAAGCGGTCTGAGCCCGCCGAAATCAGGCAGGTGGTGGCCGTTCGGCAGGTGGCTCATCGGCTCGAGGCAGAAGAAGTCGCTCCGGTTGGTCGGCATATAGAGCATGAAGCGGTCGAGTGCCCCATCGGCTTTCAGCGCCGCCTGAATACCAAGCTCCGGCCAGCCGATAACCGCCCGCCCATTCCAGCCCTCGAAGGCATTGTTCATCCATTTCTGCGGCAACAGCCTGCCGGAGCTGAAATCGAAATCATCGGGCAAATGGCCGGGCATATCGGGAAGATGGTCCGGCCGCTCGTTCCAGTAGCGGTCGGCCGCAATCGTCAGCCGCGTCTCCGGCGTCCGCACAAAGAAGGGATGCTGACCGAGCCCGAAGGGAAGAGCCGCTTCGCCGCGGTTTTCCACCGACAGCGTCAGCACCAGCGCATCGCCGGCGAGACGGATTTCCTGCCGGGTCAGATAGGCATAGGGTGAAACCTTGTCGGTGCCACGGGAAAAGGAGAACTGCGCGTGCTCCGGGCTGGCGTCTTCAAGCTGCCAGAGGCTGAGCCAGCCGTCGCCGTGCCGATAGAGCGGATCGGAAGTATTCGGGTGGAAGGCATAGTCGCGTCCGGCAAAGGACATGATATTGCCTTCCACGCGGTTGCCGAACGGCACCATCGCGAAATTCGCCATCGTTCCTTCAAGGCCGCCGGCCGCAACGAGAAAGGGCACGCCCCGATATGTTGCGGCGGTGAGGGCCGCACCCCGACGGCTGACCCGGACGGCGAGATGGCCGCGCCTCAGTTCGATGTCATCGCAGGCTTGTCCCTGGTTCATCCGCGCCGTCCCGCAGCCGAAGACCTCAAATTGTCGAGCAACACTGCGATCAGCAGGATCAGCCCGCGGACCACATACTGATAGAATGCCTGGATATTCAGGAGATTCATAACGTTTTCGGCAATGCCCATGATCAGCACGCCGACGATGACGCCGCTCATGACAGCTCGGCCGCCGGCCAGCGAAACACCGCCGAGAACGCAGGCCGAAATCACCGAAAGCTCGAGCCCCGTCGCCGCATTCGGCTGACCGGAGGTGATGCGCGAGGCAAGCAGGATGCCGGCAATGCCGCAGACGAAACCCTGCAGCGCAAAGATCCAGATGCGCATGTTGACGACGTTGACGCCCGCAAGCCGCGAAGCCTCCGGATTGCCGCCGATCGCCAGCGTGTTCTTGCCGAAGACGGTGCGGTTGAGCACGAAACCGAAGAGGATGAAAAGCATCAGCATGATCCAGATCGGCGTCGGCACAGTGAGGAAACGCGACAAGGCAAGCTGGTAGAAGGCGGGATCGTTGATGCCGACGGCGCGGCCATCCGAAGCGATCAGCGCCAGCCCGCGCACGATCTGCATGGTCGCAAGCGTGGTGATCAGCGCATTGATGCGAAAGCGCGCAATGACGATACCATTGACGAAACCGACGATGGCGCCGCACAGCAGGGCGGCGAGCAGCCCGAGCGGAATGGAACCCGTCGCATTCGAGACCATCACGGCGATCATGCCGGAAAAGGCGACGATTGATCCGACCGAAAGGTCGAAATCGCGCGATGCCAGGCAGAACATCATGGTGCACGCGACGATGCCGATCGTGACGACCGACTGCAGCAGCCCCAGCATGTTTCGCTCGGTCAGGAAGTTCGGAACGAAGAGCGAGATGATCACGAAGGCGGCAGCGAAGATCACCACCAGCCCCTGTTCGCCGAGAAGAATTTTTTTCAACGAATGCATCGTTCGTGTTCCCAGTCTTAAATGGTGCCTGCGGCATTCTTGTCGGGGAGCGCTGCCGTCAGGATGCTGCGCTCGTCGAAATCCCGGCGGGCGACATTGGCTGCCACCCTGCCCTGGCACATCACCATGATGCGATCTGAGATGCCCATGACTTCGGGCAGCTCGCTTGAAATCACCACGATCGCCATACCGTCGGCAGCAAGCTCGTAAAGGATTTCGTAAATTTCCGATTTCGCCCCGACATCGATGCCGCGTGTCGGCTCGTCGATGACCAGAACCTTGATGCCCTGTTCCGAAAGCCAGCGGCCGAGAATGACCTTTTGCTGGTTGCCGCCGGAGAGATTGATGATGTCCTGTTTGCGCGACGGCGTTCGCACCCGAAGCTTGGCGATGAACTGGTCCGCCAGCGCCGCCTCTTGCCTCGGGCTCAGAATGCCGAAGGGCGAAAAATGCCGACGCGACGAGATCGCAATATTCTCCTCGATCGACCGTCCCTGGACGATGCCGTCGAATTTGCGGTCCTCGGGGCAAAGCACCATGCCGGCATTGATCGCCGCTTTCGGATTGTTCGGCGAGACGGCGACGCCGTCGATCGTGACCTGGCCCTGATGCCTGGCATCGGCGCCGTAAAGCAGCCGCGCCATCTCGCTGCGGCCGGCGCCGATCAGGCCGAAGAAACCGAGAATCTCGCCCTGGCGGACGGAAAAACTGATCGGGTGGCGCAGCCTCGGCCCCGACAGGCCCTTGACCTCCAGCCGGACGTCGCCGAGCGGACGTTCGCGCCATCCCCAGACATTGCTGATCTCGCGTCCGACCATTTCCGAGATGATCTGTTCGCGCGTCGTTTCGCCAATTTGAGGATGGTGCGCGGCGAGCTTGCCGTCGCGCAACACCGTCAGGCTGTCGCAAAGCCTGAAGATCTCGTCGAGACGATGCGAGACGTAGAGAATGACCGTTCCCTTCGCCTTCAACCTGTCGATGAGGGAAAACAGGATTTCGCTTTCGCGGGAGGACAGCGAGGAAGTCGGCTCGTCGAGCGCAATCACCCGCGCATCGAGCATGACGGCCTTGGCGATCTCGACCATCTGCCGCGCCCCGATCGAAAGCGAGGCGACCTTGGCCGACGGATCGACATCGATACCGATCTCCTCGAGCTTCGACCGCACCGTCTCGATCAGCGCCTTCGAACGGATGACGCCGCCCCTGGCCGGAAAGCGCCCAAGCCAGAGATTTTCGGCGACCGTCAACTCCGGAACGAGCTGCAGTTCCTGATGGATGACGATGACGCCGGCATGGAAGGCGTCACGGACGGATCCGTATTTCTGCTCCTCGCCGGCGATGAGGATGTTGCCGCCATCGGCGGCCTGATCGCCTGACAGTATGCGGATCAGCGTCGATTTACCCGCGCCGTTTTCGCCCATCAGGCCGTGGACGGCGCCCTTCTCGACAGGGAAGGAAACATTCGCCAGCGCCTGCACGCCGGGATAACCCTTGGAAATGTTGTTGAATTCGAGGAAAGCCATCATCGCTCCGTCGAGAAAGACCCGGCGGCGCTGAGCGACCGCCGGGCATATGTCATCCTCAAAGGACGATCACTCGATGCCAAGATCCTTGCGGACCTTGTCGTAATCGCCGCGCAGCGCCAGCGAGCCGGAGGTCAACGTCAGTTTTGCCGGCTCCTTGTCGTTGGCGATCCAGTCATACATATTGAGCGCCGTCTCATAGCCGTGACGCTTCGGAGAGATGATGACGGTGCCGAAGAAGCCCGTCGCCGCCGGCTTCTTGAATTCGTTGATCGCAGACTCCGCGCCGCCGATGCCGACGCCAATGACGTTGGCCGCCGGAATGCCGACCGATTCGGAGGCACGGACGGCGCCGAGAACGGCTTCGTCGTTGAGGCCGAAGGCGACCCAGTATTTGACGTCGGCATGTTTGTTGAGAACGGTGGTTGCCGCGTTGAGCGCCGCTTCCGTGTCGGTCTTTGCCTGCGGCGCGTCATAGATGTTTTCGGCCGGGAAGCCGGCGGACTTCAGCACCGAGATCGCCCCTTCGACGCGGTCGACGGCGGTGGGCAGCTGGTCGTAGGAGACCCGCACCGCGCCGACATTCTTCATGTCCCAGCCGCGCTTCTTGATTTCGTCGACGATGGCCTGGCCGACGGTCTCGCCGATCTTGGTGGCAGAAATACCCATATGCGGCACGTCTTCCAACGGCTTGCCGTCGGCGCTGACGAGGCGGTCGTCGACCGTCATCAGCTTCAGCTGGTTGGCTTGCGCCTTCGCGACGATGCCGGGGCCGAGTTTGACGTCGGGCGTGCAGATGATGAAGCCCTGCGCACCCTGGGCGCCGAGATTGTCGATCGCCGACTGGACCTTCTCGCCGTCTTCGGCGCCGATCTTGACGACGGTGAAGCCTTTTTCCTTGGCGGCCTGGTCGGCGAATTTCCATTCGTCCTGGAACCAGGGCTCCTCGGGCTGCTTGACGATGAACCCAATCTTGACGTCTGCGGAAAATGCCGAACCGGCTGCCAGGATGGCGAAAGTGCCAGCCAGGATGGCTGCTTTGAACAAGCGCATATCTCTCTCCCTGAACTCTGAAAACGAGCGGCTGCCTCCCAGGCAGTGTCCCATGAATTATGATAAATCATCATACCAGTCAATTGCCAATGTATGATGATTGGAATAATAGGATTATTGACGAGGCGCCGGGAGCAAGCGTCGCAAAGCGGGTCGAATTCGGATAATGAGGTTCGATTGCCTGGCGCCACAGATAGAGCGGAGAGGTGACTTGGAAACAATCGAGCGACAGGACCAGGCCGAAAAGCGCCGTCCGCGTGTCCGCCGCAACGTCACGGCGGCGATCGCTCAGGATATCTGCGCGGACCGCTATCCCTCGGGCTCGCCGCTGCCGCGCGAGAACGACCTTTGCGAACTCTACGGCGTCAGCCGCACCGTCATTCGCGAATCGCTGAAAGTGCTGGAATCCAAAGGTCTCGTCCGCGGCAAACCGCGGGTCGGAACCACCGTCTGCGATAGAGACGACTGGAATATCCTCGACGCCGACGTCCTCGAATGGATCGGCCCTTACATCAAGGATTTCGACCTGCTCGGCTGCATTCTCGAAGCCCGCCGCACCATCGAGCCGGCCGCCGCCGAATATGCCGCCGAGCGGGCCAGCGCCCAGGAGATCGCCGATCTCGACAAGGCCTGGCGGCAGATGCGCGACAGTGCAGGCGACCCGGAGAGCTTCACCGAGGCTGATGTCATGTTCCATACGGTACTGCTCACCGCCAGCCACAACCAGGTCTTCCGCCGCCTGTTGAGCGCCATTCAGGCGGCGCTGAAATATGCGCTGCACGCCTCCAACATCGCCGTCGAGAATCGTGAGGATGCGGTGCTCGTTCACGGAGAGCTGGTCGAAGCCCTGCGCATGCGCGACAAGACTGCCGCCCGTGAATGCGCCAATCGCATGCTCGACCTTGCGGTGCGCGACCTTGCCGCCGCCGAAAAGGCGATCGGCAGAACGAAATGATGGATCACCAGAAACCTGCGGACATGCCGCCGATCGCAAACCCGGGAAGAGACTGAAAGACAGCGATGAAGATCACCAAACTCACCACCTATATCGTTCCGCCGCGCTGGCTGTTTCTGAAGGTCGAGACCGACGAGGGCATCGTCGGCTGGGGCGAACCGGTCGTCGAAGGCCGGGCGCTCACCGTTCAAGCCGCCGTCCATGAGCTGGAAGACTATCTGATCGGCAAGGATCCCTTCCTGATCGAGGACCACTGGACCGTGATGTATCGCGGCGGCTTCTATCGCGGCGGCGCCGTCCACATGAGCGCCATCTCGGGCATCGACCAGGCGCTGTGGGACATCAAGGGCAAGGCCCTCGGCCAGCCGATTCATTCGCTGCTCGGCGGCCAGCTCCGTGATCGTATCAAGGTCTACTCCTGGATTGGCGGCGACCGTCCCTCGGATGTCGCCAACAATGCCAGGGAGGTGGTTGCCCGCGGCTTCAAGGCGATTAAGCTCAATGGCTGCGAGGAGATGCAGATCGTCGACACCAACGAGAAGGTGGAGAAGGCGGTCGAGACCATCGCCGCCATCCGCGAGGCGATCGGCCCGCATATCGGCATCGGCGTCGATTTCCACGGCCGTGTGCACAAACCGATGGCCAAGGTTCTCGCCAAGGAGCTCGACCCCTACAAGCTGATGTTCATCGAGGAACCGGTGCTTTCGGAAAACAAGGAAGCGTTGCGCGATATCGTCAACCATACCTCGACACCGATCGCGCTCGGCGAACGGCTGTTTTCGCGCTGGGACTTCAAGCAGGTTCTGTCCGACGGCTATGTCGACATCATCCAGCCGGATCTCTCCCACGCCGGCGGCATCACCGAATGCCGCAAGATCGCGGCGATGGCCGAAGCCTATGACGTGGCGCTGGCGCCGCATTGCCCGCTCGGCCCGATCGCGCTCGCCGCCTGCCTGCAGGTCGATGCCGTCAGCTACAACGCCTTCATCCAGGAACAGAGCCTCGGCATCCATTACAACAAGGGCAACGACATCCTCGATTACATCTCCAACAAGGAGGTGTTCCATTATGCCGATGGTTTCGTCTCGATCCCGCAAGGCCCGGGCCTCGGCATCGAGGTCGACGAAGCCTATGTCATCGAGCGCGCGAAGGAAGGTCACCGCTGGCGCAACCCAATCTGGCGGCATGCCGATGGCAGCTTCGCCGAATGGTGAAAGTGGAGGGTCGCGCAAGCGGCCCTTTTTCATTCCCCGTGTAGGATATCGAGGGTCTCCTCCGTCATAGTGGAAACTCAAAGAGGAGATTTCAAAATGACCAGAGCAATCGCAATCATCGTCGCCCGCATCATCTTCAGCTTCATCTTTTTCATGGCGGCCGGCTTCAAGTTCGCCGATATCGGTGCGACGGCGGGCTATATCACCGCCGCCGGCTTTCCGATGGCGACATTCCTTACCTGGGTCGCCGCCTTCTTCGAGATCGCGCTGGCGCTCGCTTTCATATCAGGGGCGTTCTTCACCGAAGCCAGCCTGCTCGCCGGCATTTATGTGATCTTCCTGGCTTTCGCCTTCCACGGCCCATCCCATTGGCAGCAGAATCAGGCCGAGTTCGGCTTCTTCGTCGATCACTTCACCTTCCTCGCCGGTCTGCTCTTTGCCGCTGTTCACGGGCCGGAGAAATGGGCGTTGAGGCACAGCCTCCTCAGATAGATCGAACGAGCCGCTCTCCTATCGGAACCAACAGCTGTGCCGAACATTGGCCTACCGGCAAAACGGCAAGGAGAGCCGCTCATGGAGCTGAAGGGAAAGATCGCATTAGTCACAGGCGCTGGTTCCGGCATCGGCAAAGCGGCTGCATTGCGGCTCGCCGCCGAGGGAGCAGGGGTAGCGGCGCTGAGCCGCACCGCCAAAGAGGTTGAAAAGACCTGCGCCGAGATCAAGGCGGCAGGCGGCCAGTCGCTCGCGCTGGTGGCCGATACCGGCGACGAAGCTCAAATGCGAGCCGCCGTGACGCAGCTGATCAACAGTTTCGACGGCCTCGACATCGTCGTCGCCAATGCCGGGATCAACGGCGTCTGGGCGCCGATCGATGATCTCAAGCCGGATGAATGGGACAAGACCATCGCCGTCAATCTGCGCGGCACCTATCTGACCCTGCATCTGACGGTTCCGTATCTGAAACATCGTGGCGGTTCGATCGTTGTCGTCTCGTCCATCAACGGCACCCGTACCTTCACCACACCAGGCGCCACCGCCTACACGGCAACCAAAGCCGGCCAGGTCGCCATGGTCCAGCAGCTCGCCCTCGAACTCGGCCGTCATGGCATCCGCGTCAATGCCGTCTGCCCCGGCGAGATCGACACCAATATCGGCGAGAATACCAACAGCCGCCACCGCGAGGAGACGGAGGTTCCGGTCATCTGGCCGGAAGGCGATATTCCGATCGCCGGCGGCAGGGCAGGCAAGAGCGAGGATGTCGCCGAAACCATACTGTTCCTTGCCTCCGACCGCGCCCGGCACATCACCGGCACGCCGATCTGGATCGACGGCGGTCAGGGCCTGCTGCGATAGCCCTTCCCAGATTCTGTTACGGTCAGCCGTTCAGCCGGGCGCTTTCCAGCGTGTAGAGCTGCTGGGCGCGCTGCACGCCGCGCAATGCGTAACGCCCGATGCAGGCGAGTGTCGCGCGCTCCTCCCCCGGGATCGCCGAGGCGAAATCGGAGGACATCAAGACGTTGAGATCGACCGAGCGGCAGATCGAGGCGATGCGGCTGACCTCGTTGACGGCAGGGCCGATGACGGTGAAGTCCAGCCGGTCCTGGCTGCCGATGTTGCCGTAGAAGACGTCGCCGATATGCAGGCCGATATAGACGTCGGTCGCGGCCTGGCCGGCGGCCCGGCGTTCACCGTTCAACGTGCCGAGCTTTTCCCGCAGAAGGGCTTCGGCGCGTAGCGCCGCGGAACAAGCCTCCGCCGGAACCTCACTCTTGAAGATCGCCAGCACGCCGTCGCCGATCAGCTTCAACACGTTGCCGCCGGACGCGTGGATCGCCGTGATCACAGCCTCGCTGTAGTCGTTGAGCAGCGGGATGATCTCCTCCGGCGGCACGCTGTCGGAGATCTTGGTATAGTTCAGCAGATCGGAAAACCAGAGTGCCGCGGAAATCCGCTCCGATTTGCCGCGGCTGATCTTGCCTTCCATCACCTGCCGCGCCGCGTCCTCGCCGAGATAGACCTCGGCGATGGTGCGGGCGATACGCCCAAGCGCGGTGCATTTGATCGCCAGCCCCAGCACTGGCACCAGCTTGCGCAGGATGGCAAGGTCGTGATCGGAAAAGCCCTCGGGATGTTTGGTCGCGAAATGCGAGAAGAAGCAATCCATTTCACCGATCGTGCCGACCTCGCTGAAACGATGCATCATCGCCACGAAATCCGTGTGGCCGGCTTCCGCGATCTTGTCCAGCATGGTGAAATCAATCGGATCGCCGAAGGCCAGGCGTCGGCGCACCTCCCGCTCGTTGCCCGACCAAAGATAGTAGAAGGCCGAGCGCTGCCAGCTTGACGCCGCTTCGCCCGAGCTCGTCGGACCATACTCGAATTCGGTTTCGATCTCCTCCATGCTGTCCCAGCGGAAGGCGCGGCCTTCATGCACGGGGTGCAGCGTATCCATCAGAGCCATGCCGCGGTCGAGCGGCAGGCCGGCATTGCGGCAGGCCGCGCAGAAACCGGTCATGAGCTCGGCTTCGGAAACACCTTTCAGTCCCTGCTCGGTCACCCAGGCTGCAATCGTGCTGACGTCGCTGTAATCCATGGCGCTCACCTTCACTCGTGTCTCAGCTGTAGCGCGAATTCGGCATTGAAGGAAACTCAATCGCCCGCCGGCATATTGTAGGGCGTGACGATTTCGACGGAGGAAAGCGAGGCCGCCACCGCCCGTCCCGGAACTTGTACCCGGCTCATGATCGCCCTGAAGGCTGAACGCGCATCGGTTCTGAGATCGTGATGCAGCACGAAGCCGATCCGGCGCGCGGCGAGCAAGGCGCGATTATCCGCATCGAGATCATGGGCGACGAAGACGCGGACAGGGCGCTCTGCCGCATCGAAGGCCGAAAGCACCGCCCGGTTGCCGCCGCCGATCGAATAGACGGCGTTGATGGCCGGATCGGCGGCAAGCGCTGCCGCCGCAAGCGTTCCCGTCGCGGCATCGGTGCCGTGCCCCTCGCTGATTTCGGTAACGCCGATGTTGGGATAATGAGTGCGAATGCTGCGGCGAAAGCCGATTTCGCGCTCCTCCTCGCCGCGGAACCGGCCGCTCGACAACGTCACCAGCACCTTGCCGCCATGGTCCCCAAGGAATTCGCCGATCAGATAGGCGGCGGTCTCTCCCGCCGCCCGGTTGTCGGCGCCGGCATAGGCGATGCGCGCCGAATTCGGCAGGTCGGTCACCAGCGTCACCACGGGAATGCCGGCCGCATCCGCCCGGGCAACGGCCGCCGCCACCTCGGCAACGTCAGGCGCTTTGAGCACGATGCCGTGCGTGCCGCGCAGCCGGATGCGATCGAGAAGCTGCACCAGTTCGGCCGGCTTCATCACCTCGGCGAAATGGAACCGGCAGCGGAAGACGCCGGGCAGAAAGGTCGCCATCTCCGCTTCGAAGGCGGCGCGCACCGCGTCGCTGAATCGCTGCGGCGTCTCCATGACGATATCGATCGTCAGCACCCGCCCGCTGCCCATCGCCCCGGCCTGCTGCTTCTCCAGCTCGGCGATCGCTGCCCTCACCCGCATTTCGGTCTGCCGGCGCACGCCCGGCCTGCCGTTCAGCACCCGGTCGACGGTCGCGGTGCTGAGGCCCGCCTGGAAGGCGATGTCCTTGACGAGAAAGAGATGTGCCATCGGCTCGATCTGATGGTTTTTTGATGGATTCCTGATCTATATCACCTGGCATCGCGGCGTATAGTGCCTCCATCGGAAAGAGGGAGGAGCCCGCCATGAAAACCGACAACCCGCAGAAACTGCGCGCCGACCGCGTCTGGCTGAGCGAAGACGCCTGCGATCTCGACGATTTCCGCAGCCTTGCGGAAAAAACGACTGTGCTTGCCGATTACCCCTCGGCATCTGCGGTCGAAAAAAACGTGTTGATCTATGACAGCCGTAAGGTCATGGCGGCGGCCGCAACGCCGGAAGGCCGGCGCGCCGTGCTGGCTGAAATCTGCGAAGCCTTCGGCGAAGGTCCCGGTGTCGTCGTCTTCAAGCACGCTTACGAAGATCCCGGCATCATCGATCGCGCCAGCGCCATCTTCGATGCAATCATCGAGGAGCAGCGCCGCACCGCGACCGGCGGCGGCGATCATTTCGCCAAGCCTGGCGCCAACGACCGCATCTGGAACTCGCTGGAGAAACATTGCCTCGCCGATCCTGCGAATTTCGCCGAGTATTACGGCAACGCCATAATCGCGCTGGCAAGCGAAGCCTGGCTCGGCCCGAGCTACCAGATGACGGCGCAGGTCAATCGCGTCAATCCGGGCGGCGCGGCGCAGTCGGCCCATCGCGACTATCATCTCGGCTTTCAATCGTCTGAGGTGATTGAGCGGTTCCCGGCGCATGTGCATCGGCTCTCGCCGGTGCTGACGCTGCAGGGTGCGGTCGCCCATTGCGACATGCCGCTCGAAAGCGGTCCGACGCTCTTCCTGCCGCACAGCCAGACCTATGTGCCGGGCTATCTCGCGCTCAAGCGGCAGGAGTTCCGCGATTATTTCGAGAAGAACCATGTCCAGCTGCCGCTCGAAAAAGGCGACGTCGTCTTCTTCAATCCCGCGCTCTTCCATGCCGCCGGCACCAACCGCTCGGCCGACATCAAGCGTGTCGCCAACCTCCTGCAGGTCTCCTCCGCCTTCGGCCGGGCAATGGAAACCGTCAATCGCGAGAGGATGAGCGCCAGACTGTTTCCCGCACTAAAGACGTTGCGGGGCAGGCTCTCACCAGCCGAAATCGCCAACGCCGTCGCCGCCTGCGCCGAGGGCTACTCCTTCCCGACCAATCTCGACCGCGACCCGCCGCTCGGCGGACTGGCGCCGAAGACCCAGGCGCAACTGATGCACGAGGCGCTGAAGGAAGGCTGGAGCGACGAGGCCTTTACGGCAGCACTTGCGGAGCAGGCGCAGAAGAAGCTGAGCTGATTGGAAGCGTAAGTCTTCTCGTATCCGCACTGACACAAGCCTCCCGCACCCGCGGGAGGCCATTCGCACATCACCAAGGAGGAACCACATGAGCACAGACCACGGCCGCCTCGACGGCAAGATCGCCATCGTCACCGGCGGCACGCAAGGATTGGGCGCCACCATCGCCCGTCTCTTCGCCGAGCGCGGCGCAAAGGGCATCGTCATCTGCGGCCGCAACGAAGCCAAGGGTAAGGCGAAGGCCGCGGAGATTTCGGACGTGACCGGCGCCAGGGTCGTTTATGTGAAGGCCGACCTCGGCAAGGTCGAGGAGGCGCAGAATGTCGTGCGCGCCTGCGACGAGGCCTTCGGCCGCGTCGACGCGCTGGTCAATGCCGCCGCCATCACCGATCGCGGCACCATTCTCGATACCAGCCCGGAGCTCTTCGACGCCATGTTCGCCGTCAATGTGCGCGCGCCGTTTTTCCTGATGCAGGAGGCGGTGAAGATCATGCGCCGCGAAAAGATCGAGGGCACCATCGTCAATATCGGTTCGATGTCGGCCAAAGCCGGTCAGCCCTTCATCGCCGCCTATTGCGCCTCCAAGGGCGCGCTGGAAACGCTGACAAAGAACACCGCTTATGCGCTGTTGCGCAACCGCATCCGCGTCAATGGCCTCAACATCGGCTGGATGGCCTCCGAAGGCGAGGACCGGATCCAGCGCGAATATCACGAGGCACCCGCCGACTGGCTGGAGAAGGCGGCGGCAAGCCAGCCCTTCAGCCGCCTCGTCGATCCGCACGAGGTGGCGCGCGCCTGCGCCTACCTGTCCTCTTCCGAATCCGGCCTGATGACCGGCTCGGTCATCTGCTTCGATCAGTCGATCTGGGGCGCCTACGACGGCTCACCGCACCCTGTCGCAGCCCTCTGAAAGGCGGAGCCCGGCAATTCCTTCGCCGGGCTCTGGCACCTCCAGGTTTTTGCCGCTAGGAAAAGAACGGCAGCATTCAGGGAGGAAACTGGCATGGGCGACAATCCGATTTATGAGATCCGCGACGAACGCTTCGGTGCAATGATCATCGGCAGCGCCGCCCTCGAGGAGCTTCATTCCGGCTGCCGCTGGACGGAAGGGCCGGTCTGGTTTTCCGATCTGAACTGCCTTCTCTGGAGCGATATCCCGAATGAACGCATGATGCGCTGGACGCCCGATGGGACGGTCTCCGTCTTCCGCTCACCCTCCAACTACGTCAACGGCAACACCCGTGACCGCCAGGGTCGGCTGGTCTCCTGCGAACATGGCGGCCGCCGCGTCACCCGCACCGAGACGGACGGCACGATCACCGTTCTCGCCGACAGCTATAGGGGCAAGCGGCTGAACTCGCCAAACGACGTCGTTGTGCACTCCGACGGCGGAGTCTGGTTCACCGATCCGACCTACGGCATCCTGTCGGATTACGAGGGCCACAAGGCCGAGCCCGAGCAGCCCAGCCGCAACGTCTATCGGATCGATCCGGCAAGCGGCGCGATCGAGGCCGTCGTCGAAGATTTCATCCAGCCGAACGGCCTTGCCTTCTCGCCCGATGAGACGAAGCTTTATATTGCTGATTCCGGCTCCGCAAAACACGACGTGCCGCGCCATATCCGCGTCTTCGACGTCATCAACGGCAGGGCGCTTGCCAACAGCCGCTATTTCTGCAGCCTCGATGTCGGCCATCCCGATGGTTTCCGTTTCGATGTCGCCGGCAATCTCTGGACGAGTGCCTCCGACGGCGTGCACTGCTTTTCGCCTGAGGGAACTTTGCTCGGCAAGATCAGGGTGCCGCAGACGGTGTCCAACCTCACCTTCGGCGGCCCCAAGAAAAACCGGCTCTTCATCACCGCGACGCGTTCGGTCTATTCGATTTATATCAAGACGACCGGCGCGCAATATCCCTAAGATTTGGGAGGCGGCGCTCGGTGCTCGACAGGCACAGCTGACGACATAGTCGTCATCGGCCAGACCGCATTGCTCCAACACATGTCGCTCGAAAAAGTGTGAAGTGGTGCCGGATGACGACATGCATGAAAAAAGCTAAAGCGCGTCGCATGAATCAATTCGATGGGACGCTTTGCGCGGCTCGCATCTTTATTGCATCAAGGAGGAATACCCGATGACCCGATCTTCACGCGCCGAGCGCCGCCGCACCGCTCCTGATGCCATGAACAGGAGAGCCTGAGATGCGTTCCGTCGTTTCCTTCAACGAAGGCTGGAGTTTCCACGAGGGCTTCGGCGAGCGTCTGCTCGAAAGCTTCGATGCCGCCAAGTCGGTCAGCCTGCCGCATACCGCCGTCGAACTGCCCTTCAACTATTTCGACGAGACCAGCTATCAGCGCGCCTTCACCTATCAGAAGGTACTGCGCTGGCTGCCGGAATTCGAGGGCCGCGAGGTCTCGCTGGTGTTCGACGCCGCCATGGCCGACAGCGTCGTCTACCTGAACGGCGAAGAAATCAGCGCCCATAAGGACGGCTACACCCCTTTCGAGGCCCGCCTCACCGGCAGGCTCGTCAAGGGCGAGAACCTCGTGACCGTCAAGATCGACGGCAGCGAAAACCCCGCCATTCCGCCCTTCGGCGGCCGCATCGATTATCTCACCTATGCCGGCATCTACCGCGACGTCTGGCTGAAGGTCACCGACCCGGTCTCGATCCGCAACCTCAAGATCGAAACCTCAGACATTCTTCGTCCGGAAAAATCGGCGAGCGTGCGCGTCGACATCGCCAATCCCGAGAGTCGTAGCTTCTCGGCGACCGTCACCGCCACGCTGAAGCAGGCAGACGGCACGGTGGTGGCCACCGCCGCCACCGAAACGATCGGCAGCCGCACGACGCTCTCCTTCGGCAGCCTGACCGGCATTGCCCTCTGGGACATCACCGATCCCACGCTCTACGAGGTTACCGTCGAACTCAGGACCGAGCACGGCTCGGACCGTCTCTCCACCCGCTTCGGCTTCCGCACCGCCGAATTCACGCCGGAAGGTTTCCTCTTGAACGGCAAGCCGCTGAAGCTGCGCGGCCTCAATCGTCACCAGGCCTTCCCCTATGTCGGTTATGCCGCCGGCCGCTCCGCCCAGGAGCGCGACGCCGACATCATGAAGACGGTGCTGAAGTGCAATATCGTCCGCACCTCGCACTATCCGCAGTCGAAATGGTTCCTCGACCGCTGCGACGCGATCGGTCTGCTGGTTTTCGAGGAGATTCCCGGCTGGCAGCATATCGGCGATGCCGACTGGCAGAAGGAATCGATCGAAAACGTCCGCCGCATGATTGAGCGCGACTGGAACCATCCCTCGATCATCATCTGGGGCGTGCGCATCAACGAGTCCCAGGACAGCCACGATTTCTACGTCGAGACCAACCGGCTGGCCCGTGAACTCGACAGCACCCGCCAGACCGGCGGCGTGCGTTATATCACCGAGAGCGAACTGCTCGAAGACGTCTACACGATGAACGACTTCATCCTCGGCAATGAAGAACTGCCGGGCGCCAACCGCCCGCGCACCGTCCTTCGCGCCCAGCAGGAAAACACCGGGCTTTCCGCCAAAGTGCCGTACCTCATCACCGAGTTCAACGGCCACATGCACCCGACCAAGATCTACGACCAGGAACAGCGCCAGGCCGAGCATGTGCGCCGGCACTTGGATGTGCTGAACGCCGCCTATGGCGACCCCGATATCTCGGGCGCCATCGGCTGGTGCATGTTCGATTACAACACCCATAAGGATTTCGGCTCGGGCGATCGCATCTGCTATCACGGTGTCATGGACATGTTCCGCGAGCCGAAATTCGCAGCCTATGCCTACATCAGCCAGTGTGACCCTTCCGACGAAATCGTCATGAAGCCGGCAACCTTCTGGGCGCGCGGCGAACGCAATATCGGCGGCGTGCTGCCGCTGATCATCCTGACCAACTGCGACGAGGTGGAGCTGCAATATGGCGCGCTTTCGAAGCGCATCGGTCCGGACCGCGAGAATTATCCGCATTTGCCGCATCCGCCCGTCGTGCTCGATCATCGGCACTTCACCGCCGACGAACTCGGCACCTGGGGTCTCGAATGGATCGACGGCACCTTGACCGGCTATATCGACGGCCAGCCGGTGGCAAGCCTGACGCTGGCGGCCGATCCCTTGCCGACGACGCTGGAAATCGTTGCCGACAGCCAGACGCTGAAAGCCCGCGAACGCGACAGCACGCGCGTCATCATCCGCGCCCTCGATCAGTGCGGCCAGCGGCTGCCGTTCATGAATGACAGCATTTCGCTGAAGGTGCATGGCCCGGCGAAAGTCGTCGGCCCGACCAATGTACCCTTGCAGGGTGGCACAGCCGGCTTCTGGCTGGAAGCGACGGGGTTCACTGGCGAGATCACCGTCGAAGCGGTCTCCTCGCGTTTCCCTCCGGTGACAACAATCGTGACGGCCGCCTAACGGCCGTCACCCGATCCGCGCCTGGCTCTCTGGATCGAAGAAGACGGCCTTGTCGAGATTGAATGCGAGGCGGGTGTTTTGTCCGGGAGCGATGCCGGTATCGGCGCGCAGGCGGGCGACGACGGATTTGCCGCCGAGCTTGGTGACGGCGAAGGTGTCGGAGCCGGCCGGTTCGACGACTTCGATCAGGCAATCGCCCTCGCTGAGCATCCGCGCCTTGCGGTCGGCGCCATCGGGATCGGTCAGTGCTTCGGGACGGATGCCGAAGATCACCTGCCTGCCGGTATAGGTGGTCAGGCCATTGTTGCCCGATATGACGGGGAGCCTCAGCGGGGCGGCATTCGGCCGTTCCAGCGAGACTTCGAGCCCGCCGGCGCCGTTTTCGACGGTGGCGGTCAAGAGGTTCATCGCCGGCGATCCCATGAAGTCGGCGACGAAGATATTGGATGGGCTGTTATAGATCTCGGCCGGCGTGCCGAACTGCTGCAGCACCCCGTCCTTCAGCACGGCGATCTTGGTCGCCAGCGTCATCGCCTCGATCTGGTCATGGGTGACATAGACGAAGGTGGTGCCCATGCGCTGATGCAGCCGCTTGATCTCGGTGCGCATGTCGACGCGCAGCTTGGCATCGAGATTGGAGAGCGGCTCGTCGAACAGGAAGACCTGCGGATTGCGCACCAAGGCTCTCCCCATGGCGACACGCTGACGCTGGCCGCCGGACAGCTGGCTCGGCTTGCGGTCGAGCAGATGGCCGATCTGCAGCATGTCGGAGACTTGTTTGATCGCCTTTTCCCGTTCGTCCTTGGGCACGCCGCGGATCTCCATGCCGAAGGCGATGTTGCCTGATACCGT
>NZ_NWSQ01000063.1 GCF_002531725.1 Rhizobium sp. L43 | reverse complement strand
GCACGAGAACGTCCAGAACGAAGCCGTCTTGGTCAACGGCACGCCAGAGCCAGTACCTTCTGCCGCGAATGGTGACGACCACCTCGTCCAGGTGCTATTTGTCACCAAGCGCTCCGACCGAACGACGGCGTATGTCGTTGGCGAAGGCTCGGCCGAACTTCTCCGCCCACGGTCGGATCGTTTGATGCGAGACAATGATCCCGCGGGCTGCCAGCATGTCCTCGACCATCCGTAGGCTGAGAGGAAAGCGGAAATACAGCCAAACGGCATGAGCGATCACCTCGGCGGGAAAGCGATGCGACGGTAAAGCGGATCACGGTGTGTGTCATAGCCCGTGATCGGACATCGAAATCCAATTTCCGTTAGTTTACGATGCCATCTCCTCACCTGACGGTTGGGTGTTGCCGCCCTCGAGTGGCGAAATCGCATTGCTTGACATTCCTATCAGGGCGTCTGACGTTCGCGTTGGCATGATGGGCGTTGGTGAAACCCCGCTGCGGCTCGAAGAGATCGAGGACATCATCGAGGGGACGGATGTGTCCGAGCCGGTTCTCGATATGGTGGCGGTTCGCCTAGCGCGAATTCTCACCCCCAACACCGATATCCATGCCTCTGCAGATTATCGTAGACATCTCTCCGGCGTCCTCGCCAAACGAGCCCTTCGCGCCGCCTGGAGCCGTGCGAACCACGAAAGGCTTCAAGCAAGATGAGTGATAAGACGATCACCGTCAGCGTCAACGGAGTGTGTACGACGCGCACGATTGAAGCACGAATGCTGCTGAGCGACTTCCTGCGCCAGGACCTTTGCCTGACCGGAACCCACGTCGGGTGCGAACATGGCGTTTGTGGTGCCTGCACGGTCATTCTCGATGGAAGGAGCGCACGCTCCTGTCTGACGCTTGCAGTGCAGGCGGACGGGAGCGAAATCGAAACCATCGAGGGCCAGGGAAGCGTCGATAAACTCGGGCGAATCCAAGAAGCGTTCCGCCAGCATCATGGCCTGCAATGCGGATTCTGTACGCCCGGTTTCATCATGGCGATCACCGACCTTCTTCGCCACCACCCGCTGGAAACCGATGAGGAGATCAGGGAAGCGCTGTCGGGGAACATCTGTCGCTGTACGGGATATGAAAACATCGTCAATGCCGTCCGCGAACTGGCTAGGGAGAGAGGACCTCTGAGATGAAGATGCATTTTCTTGAAGGCGGCCGGCTCCGTATGCGCCGGTCCATCTACGTCCCCGGGGCACCGAAGGAAGAAGCGATCGAGTTGCCGGTTCACGCCACCCTGGTGCGCCATCCCCAAGGCAACGCGCTGTTCGACAGCGGATGCAGTCCGGAGGCCGCCATCGATCCAGGCGCGCGATGGGGCGGGTTAAGCAAGGTTATGACCCCGATCTTTTCACCTGAGCAGACGGTCGTTCATCAGTTGAAGACTCTTGCTCTCGATCCGGAGGACATAGATGTGGTGATCTGTTCACATCTGCATCCCGATCATTGCGGCTGCAACTCGTACTTTCGGCGCGCGACGATCTTCTGCCACGAAGCGGAGGCGAAGGCAGCAACGGCAAACGGTGCAGAAAATCTAGGCTATCTTCGAGGAGAATGGGACCAGCCCCAGGGTTTCCAGACCTTCAACGCGGAGCATGACGTCTTTGGCGACGGGCGCATCGTCTTACTGCCCATGCCGGGTCATACCCCCGGGATGACCGTCGCCCGTGTCGAGCTGGAAAAGGATGGTTCTTTCATCCTCGCTTCAGATGCTGCGCCGCTCCAGGCGAACGTCGACACCGGTATCGCTCCAAGAAATACTTGGAACATCGAGCTGGCCGCAGAGGCACTCGCTCGCCTGAAAGCTCTTCGGGAGCGGGGAGCTACCATCATTTCCGGCCACGACGACGCGCAGTGGCAAGGGTTGCGAAAGGGTACGGAGTTCTACGAATGAGCCATCAGGACCACTCCGTCGAGCTGCGGCCCAAACTTGTCGGCAAGCGGGTCAAGCGCACCGAAGATCCACGTCTGCTGACGGGTGTTGGTCAGTATGTCGATGACATGGCGCCGGCCGGTATGTTGCATATCGCATTGCGGCGCTCCGACCAGCCACATGCCCGAATCCTGAACATCGATGTCGGCGATGCGTTCTCGATGCCCGGCGTCGTCGCGATCTATGACGCGAGCGACCTGGAAGGAGAGATCAAACCTGCCATACCGACCTCGCGTATGCCTGGTTATTACGCCACCCCCATATGGCCACTTGCACGCGGGAAGGTTCGATATGTAGGCGAGCCGGTCGTCGCCATTGTGGCGGAAAGCCGGTACGCGGCGGAAGGCGCGCTTGAACATATCAGTATCAAGTACGAGCCACTGCCCTTCGCTATCAATGCGGTCAAGGACGATGCACCCCTCCTGCATGAGGAGGCAGGCACCAACACGATCATCCGCCGCGAGTTCAAGCGTGGCGACGTCGACGCGGCGTTCCAAGGATGCAGCGGTCACCGTGAAAGGCAAGTTCCGGATGACGCGGAAGACCGCGGCTGCCATGGAGAACCGGTCCTATCTCGCCGAATGGGAGAGCCGGAAACAATCGCTCACGCTACACGTCCTCCAATATTCCGGGCGTGATCCGCGATGTGCTTTCGGCCTGCCTCGACCTCCCAGGAACACGCATGCGCGTCGTGGCCCCCGATGTGGGAGGCAGCTTCGGCGGCAAGGGGTCGCTCTACGGCGAAGAAATTCTTGTCTGCGCGCTGGCTCGAAAGCTGAAGCGGCCAATCAAGTACATCAGCGATCGGCTGGAAGATCTTTCCGCGACCAGTCAGGCCTTCGACGAACTGATCGAGGCTGAGCTGGCGGTATCGTCCATACCGAAGCAAATCTGCCGAATAATATCGGCGGCTTTCGCGGCATGGGCGAAGGCGGCACGATCGGCGCGCCGGCGGCGATCGCAAACGCCGTCTCGGACGCGCTTTCTCACCTCGGCGTGTCGGTAGAACGCTGCCAGTTACTCCAGAGCGCATTTTCCAGATGCTTCGCCATAAGAGACTGTTCCCCGATGCGCCGGATTGACCCCGAACATCGCGTTTTTGGAAATCCCTATGGGACAAGAGACCCTTCAAAGGTCAAATGGGTACCTCAGGATATAGTCGGTGTCCTTGGAGGAGATGGGCTTCTTGCACTCGGAGCAGACCAAAATGGCGGAAAAATCCTGCCCGCAGCCCTTATGCCGAAGCCGCATCGGTGGCTTGCCATCTGAGAGCCACCTGTCTCCCCAAGCCATCATGACGAGCATGGGCTTGTACAGATCGAGGCCGATTTCCGTAAAGCGATACTCGAAGCGTACGCCCGCATTATAGGGAACTTTGCGCAATACCCTGCCTGTACGAGCCGGGAGAGACGGTCCGCGAGAATGTTGGTCGCAATGCCGAGATTCTCCCGCATTTCCTCGAAGCGGCGAACACCGAACCAGCCTTCTCTCAGAATGAGGAAGCTCCAACGATCGCCAATGATCGCGAGCGTCCGCGCGACGGAGCACGGCCGCACTCTTTCCAAAAGTGTCGAATCTGAGCTTCTGCGAGATGTCGGGCGCGTCTCGACCGGAGCATACCCCGCGCCCGGTCCGTCGCGAGGCGCAACTTCTTTAGCCGTGAAAGGTTCGAGACACTCGCAGCAGACAGTGATGGGATGGCATTCACACCCACAACTTTTATGAATCAACTGTAGCGGGGCTTCGTTGCCCCCTGTCAACCACTTGTCGCCGAACTCCATGAGCGAAAGCATCGTCGGAAAAAGATCTTTACCTCGGAGGGTTAGAAAATACTGTTGCCCCGGCTCGTTGGGCCGCTTGCCGGTGCTGAGGATCTCATTTGCCACAGAGTCGGGACGAAAGCGTTTGCCGTGGAAATCCCAAACGCTCTTGAAATTTGTCGAACCGACGCACACCGAAATAGGCTTCTCGAAGAATCAAGAAGTTCCAGGTCTCGAAAACAATTTCCATGGTTCGACGAACCGATGATTGCCGCTGCATTAACAAGGGTTTTTCAACATCGGGTGAGGACGCAATGTTCATGGGCAGCTTTATAAAATTGTTCATCGGACGAGGCCGAATTGATGATGGTTCACACTATAGATAAGGCATCAGGTCTAATATTGAAAGCTTCGGACCCATAAGAAACGGCGATCCGATCGCAGGCGATAAGCCAGAAAGAAGGTCTGCAGGTACTCACACAATAATCTTGTCATCAGGTGCGGCGTGACCGCATAAACACCCCACGGCAACTGGCACTGACGCTCACGCCTTAGCCTCAAGGCGCCGGTGGGGCTCCGTCTGGGAAGACCTGCAGCACCGCTGGCGCTCGCGCTCTTGGGGAGGAAGGTCAACCAACCTAGACGTTGCATTAATCAGAGCGACGAACTCGCCGGTGACACCAAGTCCGTAGGTGGCGACATACGTGCGATCGGCGCAAGGAACGCTGGTCATGCTGGCCGACATGCCGTGGGTTTCAACAGCTGACATAAACTCGCTTATTGAGGCTTTCTTTGCTCATCGTTGTCGACCGATTATTGTCGCGACCTGCGGGAGCGTTCGCGGGAATCCAGTGATCCTTCCCAGGTCTCTCCTGGGCGAGGTCGCCAATCTTAAGGGCGACCTTGGAGCACGAAATATTATCCGAGGCTCCAATCTGCCGGTCGTAGAAGTCGATATCGGTCCCTCAGCATTGCACGATGTCGACACAATGGAAGCATTGGTCGCAGCTGGCGGTATCGTATCCTGATCCTCAGCAACAGCGAAAGTTGTTTGTCGCCACCCCTTCAGTTGCTTGTGCCGGAACTCACGTATTGAGAACGAGGAGCCGAGGGACATCACAATAGCGGCGACGGCCAGATCTACGGCGCTTTGTCTATGTCAGATCCACGGACAATTGCACATCATAACCGACTTCGGGGGTTGAACATATGGCTCGCCAGCGGACAGTTCCGCATTGCCCAAAGATCTACATCATTTGCTAGAGCATGTCCTGCGATTGATGAATCGATTGTGAGGTGACGGGGCCGGTCGAAGCTGATTCAACATCCACAGCGGAGAGGTGGATGATGGGACAGGCCCTGAGCGATGATCTCCGAATACGGGTTTTTTAGATGAGGCCACAAAAGCTCACAGACAGGGCAACAGGATTCAGTCACATTGTCGGTATATTAATGATTCAAAATCGAGAGCAATCCAATGTCCCGACCTCTTTCGCTTCCGCGCGACCGGATTTCCGTACTTCTGCTTGAAGGCATCAGTCAGAGCGCGGTGGACTATTTTTCGTCATCCGGCTACGTCAATCTCACGCATCTGCCGAAGGCTCTGGATGACAAGGATCTCAAAAGTCATATAGCCGAAGCACATTGTGGGAATTCGCTCACGCACACATCTGACAGAGGAAGTTTTCAGATCGGCTAAGAAGCTCATGGCCGTCGGCTGTTTTTCTGTGGGGACAAATCAGGTCGATCTGGATGCGGCCCGCCGACGTGGGATACCCGTGTTCAACGCACCCTATTCAAATACGCGCTCGGTGGCCGAGCTTGTGATCGGTGAGATCATCATGCTGACCAGGCGGATCTTCCCGCGTTCGGCCTCGGCTCATGAACGCGGATGGGAAAAATCTGCCGTCGGCAGTCGTGAGGTGCGCGGTAAAACGCTGGGAATCGTTGGCTATGGCAATATCGGCTCGCAGCTTGGCGTTCTTGCGGAAAGTATGGGCATGAACGTGCGCTATTTCGATCCCTCGGACAAGCTTCGGCACGGCAATACAGAATCGATGGAAACGCTCGGGGCACTGCTCGAAATCTCAGATTATGTGACGATGCACGTTCCAGAGACCGGTTCAACGCGAAACATGATCACTGAAGCGGAACTGCGCCGAATGAAGAAGGGAGCCGTTTTTATCAACAATTCCCGCGGGACCGTGGTCGATCTTGAGGCGCTTGCGACGGTTTTGAAAGAAGGGCATCTCGCAGGCGCCGCTGTGGACGTGTTCCCGAAAGAGCCGGCATCCAATGAAGAACTTTTCGAGACGCCGCTACAGGGTTTGGACAATGTAATTCTGACGCCACTTATTGGCGGCTCAACCGAAGAAGCCCAGGAGCGCATCGGAGGGGAAGTCTCAAGGAAGCTCGTCGAATATTCGGACGTCGGTTCGACGCTGGGCGCGGTCAATTTTCCCCAGGTTCAACTGCCTCCGCGACCGAACGGCACACGTTTCATCCATGTTCATGAAAATCGCCCTGGGATCTTGAACAGTTTGAATATGATTTTTTCGTCCCGCGGACTGAATATCGTCGGCGAATTCCTGCAGACCTTCGGCGAGATGGGTTATGTGGTGATTGAGGCCGAGAGCATTGGCCAGAGAGCGGATGACATCCTTGATGAAGTTCGCCAGATTCCGGGAACGATACGCGCTCGATTGCTTTACTGACCCGATGCATTGTGCGTCATTTCACTTTGGCCTGAACGTTTGTGAATTCACGCCTTAGAGCCCGATTTAAAAGAAGTTGAGCGAAACAGGCAGTTGTGATTCCCTATTGGTGCTAAATCAAATGGGGTTTCGATGAGCTGGACTGCTATCGCTCGCCGTGGGCATAACCGAGACGTGCTTCGTTTTCCAAGTGATTTGGAGGACCGGGGATGGGCGTTGATCAAACCGCTGATCCCGCCAGCGCGTCGTGGCGGGCGGCGTCGGACGACGAATATGCGCCCGGTCGTGGAG
>NZ_NWSQ01000062.1 GCF_002531725.1 Rhizobium sp. L43 | reverse complement strand
CGGACCAGGGATGCCACGGATACAGAAGCTCGCGAACCTCGGTCCCGTGGGTGTTCTGTCGTCGTGTTGTACAACCATTTCCGGCCACACTCATCGCTCGGATACCAGACCCCGGCAAGCTATGCCGATACAATTGCCGCAACCGGCTCCAACGCTGCGCGAGATGAAAGCTTCGCGTTTCCGCCGGTTGCTCACACCGCGCCACTTGGCGTATTCAAAACCGCCGGGGCTCTAATCGCCGTTGGATGAAAATTCAGTGGCAGGTCATCGGCGCTCTCAATTTGGACCTCAATATTTGAGGACGCTCCATACGACGCTAAAACGCTACACTTTCTGCGTGACCGAAAACTACTGTACCTTTCATTGTCTCCCGTTTCTTCCCGGCTAGAAAATGCATCAAAACCTTCAGCTAAGATATTCAGTCCGAGGGTTTAGACCGATTACGCGGGTGGCGAAAGGAGCAGTCTCGTGAGCCAGTGATTGCATGGCGCTGAGGCATTCGCCAATGAGGCAATACGAACATCTGTCTACGGTCGATGGGTCGTCAAGGAGCGCTCTGCGTTTACTTGCAGCATTCCTGCGGACTCGCCCGAAAATCGCCGCGGACCTGCAGAAACTCCCTATTAAACGCTGCACATTGTCTCGGGCGCGGCAGTATTTTGCCGTTGTGAGGGCTCCGACGAAAGTGTCCGGCTGAGGACACATCAATGGGGGACACGTCGTGACCATCGATATCAGTGATATGGCGGTATAAGTACTACGATACCGGCTCGCATCCTTTGATGCAGATCAAGGACTTTGCCATGGGAAGCTCGGCCGGCCGCCGATCAGAGATCGCATCCAGGATGCGCATGGCAGCTGTCGTCGGTTTGCGGGACTTCACCATTGTTGTGGCTGCGATTTGATTCTCATCAATGCAAATAAATCATTTTAGTGCCGGGGATCGGCGATGGAGATTATCACATGGCAACTAAGAAAGTCATCTTCGTGGCTTTTGCCATCGAAGACGAGAGTATTCGGGACATGATAAAAGGTCAGTCGCTGAACACGGGCACGCCGTTCGAATACATCGACATGTCGGTGAAAGAGGCATACGAATCCGACTGGAAAAACAAAGTGAAGACCCGAATCTTGCGCTCGGCTGGGGTTCTCGTGATCGTGACGAAAAATTCGATATCATCGACAGGCCAAAATTGGGAAATCGCGTGCGCTCATGAAGTAGGTGTGCCTGTACGGGGAATCTGGGCCTACAAGGACGATCACACTCAAATTGCCGGCGTCGAAACAATGGAATGGACGTGGGCAAACATCAGCAATTGGATCGATAGCCTGTAAGGAGCCTCATGCGTAAAGCGTTGATTGTAGGTATCGATCATTATGAGCATATTGCATGTCTGAATGGGTGCGTAAACGATGCTCACTCTGTCCGTGCAGCCCTCGAACGTAACGCAGACGGTACAACCAACTTCAAGACGCCCAAGCTAATTACCGGTACCGGACGGGGCGACATTGTAGAGCGAGCGGAGCTTAAGGAGGCTGTCCGAGCGCTTTTTGCCGACCGGTCCGAGATTGCGTTGTTCTATTTTGCCGGGCATGGCTACATCGAGGATACAGGTGGCTATTTATGTGCGGGAGATTGCAAGGTAGGAGACGATGGTCTTGCCTTGAATGAGGTCATGACCATCGCAGCCAACTCCCCAGCCACCAACAAAGTCATCATCCTGGATAGTTGCCACAGCGGAATCGCTGGTGAAAACCCGACTATGAAGGGTGTTTTCGAAATCGTGACCGGGATGACCATACTCACCGCGTCAACCGCAGAACAGTATGCACTTGAAATGAACGGACCCACACCGGGTGGCGTTTTCACGGGCCTCTTGATAGACGCGTTGGCTGGCGCAGCCGCCAATCTTGTCGGAGATGTCACGCCGGGGAGCGTCTACGCCCATATTGATCAGTCGCTCGGGCCTTGGGCCGGTCAACGGCCGCTGTTCAAAACTAACGTCAAAACTTTCGTGTCTTTGAAAAAGGCTGACGCCCCCATTCCTCTTGCGGATTTGCAGCAATTGGCGACCTTGTTCCCTTCGCAGGACTACGTATTTCCGCTTGATCCCGAATACGAGCCCGAACGCAATGACGAACAAAAGAACGATCCAACAATCCCAAAGCCAGATCCCGCAAAGAATTCTGTTTTTGCGATCCTTCAGAGATACGTGAAGGTCAACTTGGTCCGGCCGGTAAACGCACCTCATATGTGGCACGCTGCAATGCAGAGTAAGGGCTGCGAGCTGACCGTGCTAGGTGAGCACTATCGAAAGCTTGTTGGAGCGGGGATGATCTAAGCAATGGCCCTTGACGACATCCTAGATGGCCTCGTGGACGAATTAGCCAGCATCGAACACGAACGTTGGGCCCACTGGCAGAAATATGTGCACGGCCAATCCCTTAAGCAACCTGATGGCTCTATCGTCATTCCTGCAAATCTTGTCGCCAAATGGGAACGACAGATTGCTACGCCGTTCTCGCAACTTTCCGATACGGAAAAGAAAAGCGACCGCGAGCAGGTCCAGAAATATCTGCCATTGCTTAAGAACGCTCTGCGGAAGTAGCAAGATCATAATCGGCGAATTGTTCATTCATTTCAATGCATGATAGCTAGTTTATCGGAAAGAGAACCGTTGATTGCCTGATGGAATTGTCACTGTCTATGCTGCTTCCGGCATAGATCCTCTAAACCAAAACGAGTTGGAAAGAAAACTATGTCAGACAAACGCTCGCCACCGCCACCGCGTCCTCCGGCGCCTTCACGGCCACCCGTTCATATCGAAAAAGGTGGAACACGGCATGTTGGAACTCAACCACCGCCGCCACCTCCCAGGAAGGGATAGAAATGACCAACGTAGAGGATGACTGCTATAACGAGGTGCACGGCATTCGCCACAACACTCTGCGCAACGCGCTTTACCATATTGCGCGACGTGCATGGTTGGAACGCGTCAGCCGATTTCTCAATTTGGCAGTCATTCTCGGTGGAACGAGTTACGCAGCGCAGGTCTTTATCAACAGCCCACGAGGAACGTTTGTGTTAGGTTTGGCTTCGGCTACTCTCGGAGCTGTACAACTCATCTTTGATTTTAGTGGAAAGGCACATCACCATGAGCGCCTACAAAAGCGCTACTATGATCTGCTCGCATCTGTCGAAGAGACACGCGGGCCTACGATGGACGATTGTGCAGCGTGGAGGGCTGAATTAACGAGGATCTATGCGGACGAGCCGCCCACGCTCCGCGCGCTTGATGCAATTGCCGACAATCAGGCTACCGCTGCCACGTATGGATCAAGCAACCCGAGACTGAACGTGTCTTTCTGGCAAAGCTGGACTCGAAATTTGTTTCTTCATAACGCTGGGAGGTTCCCAGAGAGAGACGGTTGGCGAATTCAGCCTGACGCTAGTCAGTCAGCTGTGGAACCGTACCCTCGGTAGCGGCGTGCCAGCCGGCGATCCACCCGCACGTCTCCTTGCCCACGCAGTCCAGAAAGATGAGGGACAAATCCGGCCTATTGCCGTAGGCGGACCGCGGGCAAACGCCGAGTGGATCCACAAGCTCTCAGTCACGGCAAAGGGTCAACTTGCCTGGGTTGTAGATCATTTTTGTTTCGATGTTTCCCTCAAGTTCGACATGGGAAATTGCATATTGGGACACCCCTGCTTTGCCAGCATTTGTGAGATCGCGATCCGCTTGACATCATATAATTAGATTTATTGCGTCACGTAAGGCAGTACCTTCAACCGCGCCACGCGGCGGCGGAAATCCGCGGGTATGCACTAGTATGCGGGAATAGAAGCTTACTCTGGACAACGTACCCGCTGCGCCCTCTTCGTCTGGACGTCGAGCTTAAGTCCAAGTGAAGGAATGTCTAACTGCTGTATTTCGAAGCCGACACACAGCTCCCGGAGGGGATTTGGGAATCAACTCCTCGAAATACCTGAAGCCCGAAGGACAGGATTCGAGCTCCAATCTGAGGATTTCGCCCGCAACAACGAACGGCCTGCAAGGCCAAGTTCGATGGACAAACTAGACGATCGCAAATCAAAGAACGCGTACGTTTTCTGCCTTCGATTTACCAGTCTTCCGATCCTGACCGACATCGTAGCTCACAGTTTGCCCTTCGCTCAGATTGCTGGCGCCCTGCAAAGCAGACACATGCACAAACACGTCAGCGCCTCCATTGTCGGGCGTAATGAAGCCAAAACCCTTGTCTCCATTGAAAAACTTAACTGTTCCGGTGGCCATGAACAAATCCTTCACGATTGCAAAGCAGATTGCCGCTGCAAAAACCTTTAAGGCGACGAGGTGCCATCCGCAATATGTTTGGCCTGATTTTTAAGCCATCGGAGTGAATCAAGGTTTTCGCTAGTCACTTCTAGGCACCCTTTTTCTGACCTTGTGGGGAGCCTCTCGTGAGGTCCTTAGCGATAGATGATATGGTCATGGCTGCTGCGAAAATTCGCGGCCCGTTACCCTAACTTTATTCCGGATTGTGCTTACTTCCGGGTCGGCAGCCGCATCCCGTGCGCGTCTGGCGAGCCACGGCTACCATGTCGGGCCGTTGCGCCTCGCGCGATTCCGTCTAGGGCCAAATCCCGGCGAGTATGGGAGGCGCATGAGGTCTGGGAAAGCCTTTGGCAGTTGGCCGAACCGGCAGTGCCGTGCGTGAACTCTGAAGGGACAAATTTCGGCGGCCGGTTCAAAGATTCGCGAGGGAGAATATCAGGCGGCCCGCCTTCACACCGGCGCTACGTGCCTGGTGTCTCTCCTGCTCGATGCAGTGTTCCTGCGCCAAGCAGCTGAATAACGCCGGAAATCATATCGTGGTTACGGATAAGCTCCTTCGTCAGCGAGATGATGGGAAGCGTCAGAGTAACCTAAATGCAGATGCAGATCGAAGACGTTTCCATGACCGGGGCAACCACCCCTGCTCCGCTGCGCAATGCAGCATTCTGTTCGATTTGGAGTTCAGCGCAAGTCGCAAATCTCAGATGGCTTGTGCAGACCGTCGCGATTGGTTGGCTGATGGTGACGATCACCGCTTCCGATCTGACGGTCGCGCTCGTACAGGCGTCGACAACGCTTCCGGCATTCATACTCTCCATCATCGCCGATACTCATAGCCGCCGATCGGTGATGATCATAGGACTGTCATTGATCGCGCTAGCGTCTGTCGCACTGGCAGGTGCCGCCGCCTTCGACTTCCTCAGTCCCTGGCTCATTCTAGCGCTGGGATTTATCGCAGGCTGCGGATTTGCGCTGAATGACCCCGCCTGGCACGCCTCCGTGGGGGATATCCCGGCCGCGGTGACGCTTATGTCTACTGGATATAACATGACGCGAAGCGTTGGGCCGGCGCTGGGCGGGGTTATTCTCGCCTTTCTCGGACCATTGGCCGCCTTTCTCTTCTCCGCATGCAGCAACCTGGCGCCTCTCGCCGCGGTATTGCGTAACAAGTGGCACGCGCGCCCGTCTCCTCTGCCTGCGGAGCCTATGTCGACCGCAATCCGAGATGGCATCCGGTTCACGGCGCTTTCGTCCGATATCCGGGCGACAATCATGCGCGCAACCCTCTTCGGCCCGGCCGCTATTGCTATCCTCGCACTTCTGCCGCTCGTCGCCCGCGATCGTTTGGCCGACGACCCCATCGCCTACGGCGTTCTTTTCGCAGGTTTTGGAACGGGCGCCTGCGTGGCCGGATTGAACAACCGGCTCTTAAGGCAGGAATGGCTGATGGCAATTGCTTCCATTGCTTGCGCGGTGTGTTGCATCTCACTTGCCTTCACCTCCTCTGTGCCTTCAGCAACACTTGCGCTTGCTTTCGGCGGCGCCGGCTGGATCATCACCTGGACCGGCTTTGACGTCTGGGTGCAATTGGCAAGTCCGCGCTGGGTCGTCGGCCGCACGCTCTCGATCTATTATGCGTTCCTATCCGGCGGCATGGCAGCCGGCAGCTGGATCTGGGGCCATGTTGCCCAGTCATATTCGCTCGCTTCTTCTCTCGAGCTGGCCGCGGCCGCCCTGCTTCTTGTTGCTGCGTCAGGGTTGGTCTTGCAGGTGCATCTGGGGGCGGAGGGAGACCAGCAGGGCGCGGTTTTTCCGGCTCCATCGGTGGCGCTTGATCTGAAGCCGCAAAGCGGTCCGATTGCAGCGAGGACAGAGTATTCCATAGACGAAAGCGACCTGGACAGCTTCTTCGATCACATGCGCACTCGCAGATACGCCTTAGCTCACGCAGGCGCGCGCGCCTGGACGCTCCAGCGAAATCTTCGAAAGCCCTCCCATTGGACGGAAACGTTTCGCACGCCGGCCTGGATGAGTTTCCGGCGTCTGCATCATCGCCTCTCTCTATCGGATCAGGACGTCTCCCAGCTTCTCGCCGCTTTGCATTTGAGTGAAAAGCCTGCGGAAACTGAGCTCGTTATTGAACGTACAACGGACGCGCGACGAACCCGGAGCCATCCAGTCCCGCGCGTTTTGCGTCCGTGAGGTGATTAGTGATGAGACCATCCGTCGAGCAGCAACGGTTAAAAGGCGGCGCCGACCAAAAACAAAACCTCACGATCACTAGGACTGCGGAGAATAGCCGCAAGTCCGACACGGCTCCTGGCCTGGGAGTGGCATCAACCCCTGCCATCCAGGTTCACTCGGCTGTCGTCGATCCCTGGTCGACGACAGCCGCTTTTTCCTCTGTTTTTGATTGTGGTCTTGCCGCAGCCCGCCGAAGCGGAACTTGCGACCCTCTGCTCACAGGCTCAAGGCCGGAGAGAGGAAGTAAGGCCAACCCAGTTCCCACTGCCCTCCCTCATCGCCGCCGCCCCGCAAAGACGGCCGAAGTGCCCCGTCCGAAAGAGACCGAATGACATGCCATCAAATGAAGGGACAGCATCCGTAGGCCTACTGGCGCCACTGAAGAATTCGACGTTCCGTTCGATTTTCTTCGCGTCTCAGCTCTCCAGCCTGGGTTGGCTGATGCAGACGGTGGCTCTCAGCTGGCTGATGGCCACCGTTTCCACCTCGGATGT
>NZ_NWSQ01000061.1 GCF_002531725.1 Rhizobium sp. L43 | reverse complement strand
GGATGAAATCCAAGGGGGGTCAAAATTGGATAAGTATCACCCCGCCAGAGGGGTCAACATTCCATGCTTAAACACACTCCGGGCTCCGCCGCGGCGAAGGCATCCTGCTGAGCTCCATAGCACCCGATCGGGGTGAGTAGGAGTGGAGCTTCCGAAAAATTCGCGTTGCAAAGCGACGCTCTGAAGCGGTGGCGAAATGGGCTTCGATCAGTATGTCATCACTTGCGTACTTTCGCGGGCACTGGAGGAGGTCGAGGCCGGCGAGGCGACGGCTACGGAGGTGACCGGATTTCGCAGATTGAACTCCGAGATGCGCTATCCAACCACGCTTACTTTGTCATTTGCCGTTGAAAACGTGCGGGATGCAGAGGTTGGCGTCGAGTAAGGACTGTTGCATGGTCGTCTGTTGCTGAATTACGCCCGGCCGCACGAGCTCATCAGCAGCCTATTTGCCAAAGTTATTGCGCTTCGCGCTTGCGAGATGATCAACTATGGAAGGAGTTCGGCCTTCTCGACCCGGGCGAACGAACCAGATTGGTCGCCAATCATTTCCCCCAGCTCGCTGCTGAGAACACCCACAATATGAGTGGAAGAAAAACCTCTACCACCAAATCTGTCAATCTGCAGGTTTCATTCTGTGCTCCCCTCCGAATTACCAACAATGCGAGGAATTCCAGAGCTGCTTTCGTTCCGACGAGTATGACACGGAACCGACGTAGCTACATAAGGCATAAAAGCCATGCGTCGCGTCCCTCGGTCAAAATCCAATCAGCTATTGATGAAGTTATCTTACCTGACTCACTGCCGGGCATTGATCAGGAGAAACGACATAGAATTGTCTAAGCTGTCGAAGGAAGAGCGGTCAACAATGGAGTCGCACTTGCCGAAAAACCAGCCAGGTGCACGCGGGGTGGATGACCGTCGCGTGATTCGGGCATCATCCACGTTGAGAAGGTTGGTTGCCGCTGGTGTGATTGCCTGGCCGCTTATGACCCACCGACGACGGTCTATAATCGCTCAACCCGTTGATGGTCGCAACGAGGCTCCTGGCTGAAGTCGCTCATGCAGACTGGCGCAGTGACGAAGAGTACGGCGGACTGCGCCAATTGTGCACGACCCGCGGCGGCATTTGGTGGAAAGGGGGCGCAAGAACAAGCCATCGGCCGTTGTCGCGGTGGCCGGACCACCAGAATCTATGCGCTCACCATGTGATTCCCGCCCGCAATTTCACAGCAGGAGACGTCAGACAGTTAATGCGTACGCCAGGCTTGATCGCCCGCGCTGGCCCAATACGTTATCTGTTGGGAGCCAAAAAGTATTACGCTGGGCAAATTGCGCTGCTCGCTGCAAACGAAGAAATGCACACCGGTCATTCCTAGTCGGCGCAACCGAAAAAAGGTTGTCCGCTTTGATCAGCGACGATACCGAGCGCAGCATCTGATCGAGAGCGCGTTTAATGAACGAACTCAGGTTGGAAATGCATGCGCTAGCGCCGAGTCCGGCATGGCGCATGGTTCTACCACTTATGGGGAGCCGATGCGCAGACATAGTCCACTAGATATTCACGTTGAAACAACCAATCAGCGCGAACTCGTACGATCCGCACTTAGAAATTCCATGCGCCGGCGAGTCGATGCTCGAAGGTTTTTTCGCGTGTTCAGCTATCCTCAGGACGGCCCACGTGCCGTTACGTTTGAAGCTTGCGCTCGACTGATTGAGTTTCGGCCTTAGAGCGGGCGGCTCCGGACGGATTTCGTTATAGTGTGGACTGTGAGCCGGTTAACGCGGCATACGTATTGGAACCCTCATTATCTATCAAGACGCCGTTATGTCGACCCGCATTTCCTCTTCCGAAGAAATAACCTAACCTTGGTCACGGCCTCTCTTTGATAGGTGACGGAGTCGTTAGGTTTGGGTGGCCCGTGCACGCGTCTGCAACGGCTGCCCGATCTTCCAAAGCATGCTCGTGTCGATCTCAAGCTCGACTCCAAACTTGCCCGCACCTGTGACTACGGTAGGATAAGCAAAAAGGGCGGTGTCAATCAGTACGGCGATCTTCTGGAGACCGAATGGTGATACGCTTCCTGACGGGTAGCCGAAGAGATCCAGTACCTGTTCTTTCTGAGCCAGTTCGGCTCGTTTCCATCCATACGTGCCAGCAACCGCTTTCATGTCGATCTTTGCAGGTGATGGCAGCAAAACGGCACAAAGGTGGCGTCCAGGATCCAATCGGCGCATCACATCGTCTGCTTGCTGCTCCGCAACAATCATTGTCTTTGCAACGCGTCCGACGGGAAGGCCGATAGCAGAGGCTAAATCTGAAGGGGATGTAATAGGGGTGGCGAAATCACTATATCGCCACAATCGTACCGTCGACGCTCCGATCTGGTGCAGTTCAGCAAGTACGTTCGGATGAACATCCAACATAGTCGTTTCCTTCCGTTTCATATGGCAGGATGATCGAGCATGGCTGATTGCGACTGCGAGTACACCCCGGTTGCGAGTAGGTTTCAGCCGGTTCGCTCCAAAAGTTGCCTAATGCGGCGGCGACCCTCGTCACCAAAAATACTGAAGTAAGCCTCCAGGCACTTATCGCTGCCAAGCATGAAAGGAGCATCATATTTGGTGATATGCCGAATAGCCAAGGCTGGAACCGGCGTGTCGAGCGGTCGAAACATCCTATTGTGCAACCCAGGTTCCGGGCAACCTGGATAAAATTCACCGATCATGAAACCTTCCTGAATGAAGTCGGGCTTCAGCCGTTTCTGCAGTTGACCTATCATGTTGATCTCTCCTTCATCCTGAATTCCAGGAAGGGCAATAATAATCGCCTTATAGATCCAGTCGCCCGTTCGATCGTTGAAGGACATAACGGGTTTCATCTGGCTGAAGACGGCGAGCATACGCGCCATCTCATTTTCGATTTCGTCAACTGCAACAACTTGCGACGCGGCAATCCGTAAGAGTCCCTTCGTCAGAGCTTCGGGAACGAAAGGGCAAACGCTCCCGTCCCGACCCAAACGAGGATGTGGATTGGAGAGGAAGTCCGAGGCATACCGAGCAAATTTCTGAAGAGCTGCGTTTGTATACTCATCGTAGGCATTGTATCCGGCATCAATGTTCTTTTCCAGAATTTCGCCCACTGTCATCAATGGACCGATCGTCCCGAACGGTTGGCTGTAATCTGTCCAGATCTCTTTAGTCATTTCGGATCCCTCGCTCGAAAAGCCACACGTTCAAAACGGAAGGTCGGGCTCTTTCATGCCAGCTCGGGCGGCGGGCGAGCTGGGTCGGGGGCCAACTAAGAGACCGACCTTCCATCGGAAGCGAAGCTCCCGAATTTTTTGATAGCACTGGTAGTTACACTTGTGTAACTGTTTTTTTAAATGGATGTGAAAACAAGAGCGGGGGCTCGTGCACCCTGAAGGTCAGTCGCACGACCGCTAAAAACTCTATATTCGTCGTAGTTATAAAGACATACATATGATAAATGTCGCCGCGATGGGATCCGGTAACAGGCTTTGGGTGAAAACAGAACGACCCATTGCGCAGAGGCGTGGCCGTGGCGAAGACAACACGAAGAGTAATATATACGCCAGAACAGATCGACGTCGGCGTAAAGCATAAGCTTGAGAAAATTGACTCGTTTTTGTCAGATCTCTTTAGCGAAAATTCCGAAGAAAAACTTTTCCTGAGGAACATTCTTGGGTTGCTGCTTAAAGTATATCATATGCATGCTAATAACAGACCCATGACGAAAATGCAGGCGTGTCGCTATCTACCTTTTAAAAACCAGACTGTTTGCCAAAAGTATGTCGAGGCAGCGCATTTGCGTGGGTTCATCGACATCACTCGGGACAAAACGGACAAACGGCGTCTGATTGTTGTTCCAAAAGAGCCGTTGGTTGTCTATGTCAATGAATATATAGCTAACTTCCTTGATGACTGCCGTAGAGCGATTGACAGTGCCGCTCAAGTAGCTACGCTTCCTGAGGAAGGAATGGCAACGGCACGGTCTTCATCTATTAATAAATCGCCAGCGTCTTCTGGAGCACCTGTAAGTTCCTCTCAGAAGACAGCCGATCTAAAAGCCCAGGCAATTTTAGCGAGTTCTATTGTGGGGAAGCAAAAGTAAGAAGCCGTCTCGCGCGCGATTAGCCTTTTATCAATCAAATGTCCCCTCCGTACACAAGCTTCATCGAGCTAACCCACTTCGCCCAGCCGGCCAGGCGGCCGGTGCAGGCGCTGCTACGGGGGAGCGGCTGTATCGTCGTTTCTGCCAGGAAACCGCGCGGGAGGTTCGGCGGCGTCCTCAGGCGCATACCTTGGCATTTACGCTGTCTTTTTCCGCTAACGCGGTCGTCCATCTCTTGGTCGAGACAGTGCATGAGATGGTGGCGAGTGGGAACGCAGGGTCGTCGCCTCGATCGTAACCGGCCCGATTGCTACCGCGGAGATTTTGCTTTGATGCGAGCGACGAGCGGCACGTCGTCAACAAAGCTGTCGAGGAAGTCGTTCCATTCTTGGGATGACCGGCGGGCGTCTTTGAGCATCTGCTCCAATTCGTCCATGCCGTCGTCTGTCAGTGCGGTCACGGATTCGTCGTCGCCAGTGCACACGGAGATAATGCTGCCATAGCTCAGATTATCATCGTTGGAGACGATTGCCTGAAGAAGCTCCGGGTCCTCTTCGAGAATTTCGGCAACAAATTTGATCGTACGGACGTGGGTGACTGTCGCCATCAGGCTGCCTTTGCGTCGATTGTGGTGATCGCCGACCAGTTCCACGGAAGCAATTCGTCTAACCGATTGATCTTGTGATCGTGGATACGATCGAGCACGTCAGCCAGATATGCCTGCGGATCACGACCATTCATCTTTGCCGTCTCGATGATCGTCATGGCGCGTGCCAAGGTCTCCGCTCCCGTATCGGCTCCCGCGAAGAGCCAGTTCCCTCTTCCAACGCCAAAGCCCGTTCATTCTGCCCATGTCGGCGATGAAGTCGAGGTCTATTATCGCTGGCATCCGTATTTCGGCCAGAGGGTTTCCATTTGGCACGACGACGATGCGGTGCGTGACGTGGTGTTGACGATCCATTGGAAGGGCGGTCAGCTTCGGAGCTCAAGGTCCGTAAGCCTCAGACCGGTGAACACGGTTGTGCCACCACTGAGGATGCCCTGGCGGTGATGCGCAGCATGGCTGGTCGCTGCTCCGATGAACATATCGCCGCGTCGCTTAATCGAATGGGCATGCCAACGGGGCAAGGAAAAACCTGGACCGGGCATCGGATCGCTTCTGTAAGGCGGGTGCGTGCGATCCACGCGTACAAATCAGCCTAACTATCGCTGGCATCCATATTTTGGCCAGAGGGTTTCCATTCGACGCGTCGAAGAAAGAGCGACAGGTCGGTTTCTGAAGGTTTTGGGGTCGGCCTGTCAGGGTTATTCTGAACCGTACCCTCTAATGGCATCGCCTTGCGCGGTGGCGGCAAATAATAGGCCGTCGCTCGAAGCCGGAGTGCTCATGGATCGGTAACCCCGCCTGCGCCTCGACCACCCTGGCTAGCGCCGGTCGTAGGCTTCGCCTTCGACATGCCACTGTCGAATACGGATTAACAACCACAAGGTGTGGGTGTCTCTGTGGCATCGGCCATCATGCGCAGGTCAAAGTTAGTCCCTTCCGCGAGGATGACGTTCATCGCAGGGCGCTCCGCAGATGATTGAATGCTTCGCAGAAGCCAGTCGCAGCATCCACGTCGGGACATCGGTGATCCGCGTGGGCGAGATTTGCTTGTAGAGATCGAGTAACACGTCCTCAAAGCCGTCCGGTGCGGCAACTTTGAGCTTCTCTCTAATACAGGACGCCTTCGCAATCGAGCCGCCGGGAATCGTACCAGCCCGAGCGGGCGCGGCCAAGCTCGCGTAACCGGATGTCGAGGTGAGCTTGAGATTTCCAGCTATTCCTCCTGTCGCAACGGCACAGCGAGACGACCGCTGTCGGTCACAGCCTGGGCCGGAACAAGTGCAGGTCTGAGATCGCTATAGCGTCGGGACCCGGCCAGGCATTCCCCAATAGGTGTCTCGTTTCTTGTCGCATCCGGTGGATCTTTTACTTGACGCATGCGGCCATAGCATCTGTTAACAGGGACAAGGCCTGCGGCACCAGAAGCGGCGCATCCGCACCCACTATCGTGCGGAGGGCCACAGTCCGTTAACAATTCACAGGTTTCAGGGTGCATCAGCAACAACAAAAATCGACGGCAAGCTCGATGGGGGGCCACGCGGATTGGGGTGCTCACTGAGCGCCGAGGTTCTAGAGTCTGTCAGGTTTATTTTGAACCATACCCTGCATGTCTGAGGTAGTTAGAGCACTCTTGGGGACTGAACGTCTTCAAGAGTTCTCCAATGCGTCTCCATGTTGTTTCAACGGTTCGTTCGTCTGCCTTTCTGACGAGTGTCTTGAGCTTTGCGAACATCATCTCGATGGGATTGAGGTCGGGGCTGTAGGGCGGCAGGAAGAAGAGATGTGCACCGACATCTCGGATCGCATCGCGGGCCGGCTTTCCTTTGTGGCTTCCGAGATTGTCGAGGATGACGATGTCACCGGCTTTGAGTGTCGGGACCAGACATTGCCGAACCCATGCGGTGAAAGCGATGCCATTGATGGGACCATCGAGGACGAAGGGGGCAACGATGCTATCGCGGCGTAAGCCGGCCAGGAAGGTCAGTGTCTTCCAATGACCATGAGGGACTTTTGCAATGAGGGGCTCTCCCCGCTGACACCAGCCGCAGGTGCGCGTCATGTTGGTCTTGACCCAAGTCTCGTCGATGAAGACGAGACGGTCCGGATCAAGCCGGTGCTGATGGGTCTTCCACCGCATCCGGAACCGGGCCACCTTCGGGCGGTCTTGCTCGCTTGCCACCAGCGTTTTTTTTGAAGGTCTTGCCTTCGCTGCGCAGAAAGCGCCAGACGGTGTCGTGAGACACGTTGATCCCCGCAGCCTTCAGGTCCGCCGACAGTGCGCGCACCGTCCAGTCGGACTTGACTTGTAGCCGCTGACGCACGGCGTCGGCGGCCGCACCCCTCAGTGTCGGTTTGACATAGCCGCCGATCTTCGCCGGCGCCAGGCCTTTACCTGAACGATCGAGCTGTCCGATGCGTACCGCTGTCGCAGCCGATATGCCGAACCGCTCCGCTGCGGCGCGAACCGTCATGCCATCATTCAACGCTGTCGCAATGCGCGTTCGCAAATCCAGAGAAAGAGGTCGCACCATCATCGCTGGCCTCCACACCAGCAATGACCTTGAATCACAAAATCAAAGACAAGGGAATCTCCGCACGATTCCGATTAGCGCTGACAGACTCTAGGCCTCAACTGTACCGCCCCCACCGAACTTCGGAGCTGTCGATCCTGTTCAAGACGTTCATTCAGAACCCTACTCGGTTTGTTGTAGAGCGACAATCTGGATGAGATCAGCGCGACAATCTGGATGAGATTCTGGTATCGCGGTCGTCGGCGACGGTAT
>NZ_NWSQ01000060.1 GCF_002531725.1 Rhizobium sp. L43 | reverse complement strand
CCAAACTGGCTCGGAACGCACGGTTTGCCGTTCCTGCCAGAAGACGCACTCGGCATAGTTCGCCGGTCGGCATAAACTGCCTTATGCCGCGCGCGGCATAATGCCGTCATGATCAGCGTGGCCATGAAGGCGGCACGATCAGCGCCACGATCCGATCCGGCGAAGAGCCATGACTTTCTTCCGAGAGCAAAGCCTCTGAGCGCGCGTTCGGCGGCATTATTCGTCAGGCAAATCCGGCCGTCTTCGAGGAAGGCCGTGAAGCCGTTCCAGCGCTTCAACATGTAGTCGATCGGCTCAGAGACAGGAGAACTGCGCGACAGCTTTGCCCGCTCAGTTTGGAGCCAGTCATGCAGTTCTTCGACGAGCGGCTGGCTGTCTTTGCGGCGGCGCTCCTGGCGCTGCTCGGGGCTAAGACCGTTGATCTCCCGTTCGATATCGAACAGGGCATCGATCCGTTTGACGGCCTCCAATGCCATCGGTGAGATCGGTCCGGCTTTGCTGCCACGTTTGGCGTTCGTGGCAATGTCGGCCAGCACGAAGAACTTGCGGCGCGAATGTGCCCAGCAGAGTGCTTGGCGCAGAGGCGCGGGATCGCGATCTGCTTTGAACAGCGGGTTATAGCCGCCATAGGCATCCGCCTGCAGAATGCCGGTGAAGGTCTTCAGATGTCGCTCTGGATGCTCCTGCCGCCGATCCCGAGAGGAATAGTAGAGGGCGGCGGGCGGTGACTGTCCGCCGAACGGCCGATCGTCCGGAACGTAGGTCCAGATGCGGCCGGTATCGGTCTTTCCCTTCGCCAGGATCGGCACGGTCGTGTCGTCGCCATGCAGCCGCTCGGCCGCCAGGACATGGGCCTCGATCAACGAATGGATGGGCTTCAGGGCTGCGGCACACGCGCCGACCTGATCGGCAAGCGTCGACAGGCTGAGATCGATCCCCTCTCGGGCATAGCGCTCGCTTTGGCGATTGAGCGGCTGATGCTGCGCGAACTTCTCAAACAGGATCATCGCCAGAAGGTTCGGGCCGGCAAAGCCGCGGGGTGTCACATGGAAGGGTGCTGGCGGCTGCGTGATCTTCTCGCACTCGCGGCAGGTGAACTTCTACCGCACCGTCTGGATAACCTTCCACTGACGCGGAATGACCTCCAGGGTCTCGGTGATATCCTCGCCGAGCTTCGACAGCTTGGCCGATCCACAGCATGGGCAACTGGATGGGGCGGCAATAACGACGCGCTCGCGCGGCAGGTGTTCAGGAAAGGGCTTGCGTGACGGACGCTTGCGCTCGAAGGCCCTGACGGTCGAGCTTTTGGCAACCATCTCTGCCGCGAGTTCGTCTTCGCCGGCATCAGCTTCGAGTTCTTCGAGTTGCAGTTCCATCTGTTCGAGAAGCCGCGCCTTGCGCTCAGAGCGGCTGCCGTAAAGCTCTCGGCGGACCTTCTCGATCTCCAGCTTCAGCCGCGCGATCAGCGCCTCGGAATGTGACACGAGCGCTTTTGCGCTGGCAGCTTCCGCCTTGGCTGTCGCCGCTTCCACCTCGGCAGCAACACGCAGCGCTCGCTCTTCGGCCAGCAGTGCGAGCGCACTGGCAAGGTCATCTGGAAGCTGGTCGACAGGGCTGTTCATGGCGAGATGGAATCATATTCGCCCCCGCTATTCCAGTATTTTTGCTCATCCGACCGAGGTTGGTCGCAGGTCTTTTGCGGCATCCGCCAGTCGATACCTTCCAGCAAATAACCGAGCTGCCCAGGCGTAATCACGACCGTTCCATCGGCCGCCGACGGCCATATGAAACGTCCACGTTCCAACTTCTTGTACCTCACAACAGAATGCAGCCACTGCCAACGCAGATACGCAGTTAGTGCGGGTAACGCATCCGTTTCATCCTTTATTCCCACGACAGTTGCCGTGCATCGGCAAGCGCTACAACCGGCATGGTGAACGCCTTTTGCTGCAGACCGAGGACGCCACTGTTTGGTCGGTTCCTCCGCAATGGACTGATCTTGTGAGCCTGGATCCCGAAGTCGTCATGAGCAACGGACGATTGCTCTTGCGGATTGTCGACTTAATGGAGTTGGCCACTCTGGTGGAGCGCCTTTCGAGCAAATCGAGCCCGCGCTGACGCGCTGAAGTGTAAAGGTAAATATGTCGCATCTGTAAAGTGGATTATGCCGCAAGAGGTCGTTTTTATGAGATGGTACGCCTGCAAATACGAGATATCGCGTCAGATAGACCATAAACATCGCCTTGACGAGGTAGCAGAATGCGGCATAATTAGCATTACGCTAACGCCGCTTCATGTCCTCGGAGCCATTGATGTCTGCGAAGTACGAGAGCAAGCGCACAAAGATGGATGTCCTCATCGAAGAGGGCACGTTCAATCCCACCCCCGAGAAGGTGCGCGATCCAAAGTTTCGGGGCAGCGAGTTCTTCGATCCGCACGACGCCGTGCAGGTCAAATACGAGATGCTGCGTCGCGTGTCCATCGACAAGGTGTCGGTGACGGAGGCCTCCGACGAGTACGGTGTTTCCAGGCCAACCTATTACCAGGCCAAGGTGAACTTCGACATGGCCGGGATTGCCGGACTGGTGCCGACAAAGCCGGGCCCCCGCGGTCCCCACAAGATCGACGACAAAGTCCTGGCATTTCTGCAGGCGCAGACCGCCCCAGGAGAACCCGTTCGCGCCCGGGAACTGGCCAAGCTGCTCCGCCAGGAACTCGATATCGAGCTTCATCCCAGATCGATCGAGCGGGTTCTAAAAAAAAGCGACACGTAAACATTGCCGCGACGGCGGCATGCCCGACCCAACCGTCGACCATCGCGTCCCAGTACGAGGTATTGCGCAAGGCCGCCTTCGGCGCAGCGCTGCCACTTATGGCCCGTAGCGGCCTGATGCTCTTTCTGCGCCGGGGCATGTGGGGATGGGCTCAGGCGCTGACCGCAACAGCAGTCACCCCGCCAGAGCAGAATTACCCATCGTCAATGGCTTGGCCGCTGCGCGGCGGACACAGCGCCGTCGTTCACGTCCTTGCGACAATCGCTATGAGCACCAACGATCGGAGGTCACCATGAATGTACATCTCAAAGTCCAGCCTCATCACCTCGAACGTGGCGCCTACCTCTACATCCGCCAGTCTTCCATGCGGCAAGTCGTCGAGAACGTCGAGAGCGCCAGGCGGCAATATGCGCTTCGGGGACGCGCTGTCGCCCTCGGCTGGCGCGACGAGCAGATTATCGTCATCGACAACGATCAAGGAGAGTCCGGTGCATCGGCGGTGTGGCGCGAGGGGTTTCAGCGGCTGGTCAGCGACGTCGGCATGGGACATGCCGGGATCGTCATGGGCCTGGAGGTCTCGCGTCTGGCGCGCAACAATGCCGACTGGCAGCGTCTGCTGGAGATTTGCGCCCTTGCCGACACCCTGATCCTCGACGAGGACGGCGTCTATGATCCGGCAAGTTTCAACGACCGGCTCCTGCTCGGCCTCAAGGGAACAATGAGTGAGGCCGAACTGCATGTGATCAAAGCCCGGCTACGCGGCGGCATTCTCAACAAGGTGCGGCGCGGCGAGTTTCGTTGCCTCCTGCCGACTGGGTTGGTCTATGACCATTTCGGCAATGTGACGCTCGATCCAGACATGCAAGTCAGAGAAACGATCATTCATTTCTTTGAGATGTTCTCTCGCCTCGGGTCCGCCTCCCAGACCGTCAAGGTCTTTCGCAATGAAGGCCTATTGTTTCCATCGCGCCTACACAACGGCGGCACGCTGTTTCGGCCGCTGACCGCATCGACGGCGATGCGTGTCCTGAACAATCCGCGCTACGCTGGCGCCTATACCTATGGCCGACGACAGTTTCGACGCACCATCGACGGCAAAAAGACTCTGCGTGCGCGCGACATTGATGACTGGCCGGCCTGCATTCCCGATGCTCATCCCGGCTATATCAGCTGGGAGCGACATCAGGAGAATCTGAAGATCCTCAAGGCGAATGGCCGTGGATTTGAAGCGGCACGAGCTTCAATCCCAAGGGAGGGACCGGCACTGCTGCAAGGCCGGGCCGTATGTGGGCAGTGCGGCAGCCATCTTAGGGTTCGCTATGCGGCGCGGCGTGGCCGGCAGGAAGCCTGGTACATTTGTAATCGTGCCCGCATTTATCGTGGGGAGCCTATGTGTCAGTCGATCGCCGGGCCTCCCGTCGATGAAGCCATCGGTATGCTGATTGCCGAGCAAATGACGCCGGCGGCCGTCGAACTCGCTCTCGAAGTCCGCAAGGAGATCCAAGCCCGGCATGAAGAAGCAGACCGGCTGCGCTGTCGCGCAATCGAACGCGCCCAAACGGAAGCCGAGCTCGCTCAGCGCCGCTTCATGCTTGTCGATCCTAGTAACCGCCTCGTCGCCGACACGCTCGAAGGTGAATGGAACGAGAAGCTTCGCACGCTGGCCAGTGCCCGCGAAGAGCGCGAACGTGGCCGAGAGCACGATCAATTCATCCTCGATAAAGCTGTCCACGAACGGTTAGTCGCGATGACGGCCGACTTCAACCAGCTCTGGAAAGAGCCGGATACCCTAAGCCGCGAACGCAAGCGATTACTGGCCCACATCATTGAGGATGTCACTCTCTTAAAGCTGCCAGCGGAAGGAACCACCAAGCTTCACGTTCGCTTCAAGGGCGGCAAAATCCAGACGCTCACCACCATGAACCCAAAATCCTCTCCTCAGCAGATCAAGACAAAGCCCAGTATCATTGAACTGGTCGATAGGCTTCTCGACGATTACATTTATCCCGAGATCGCCGAGATTCTAAACGAGCAGGGACATCGCCCAGGTGGAACCGCACGTCGCGGCTGCCAGGACGCCCGCTTTACACCCCTCAAAGTCGCCTATCTCATCCACGAATATAAGCTGCGATCACGATATGATCGACTGCGACAGCGGGGAATGCTGACAAGACAGGAAGCGGCAGCGCATCTCAATATCAGCGAGCAAACCGTCGCCAGATGGGCCAAATTTGGCCTCATCACCAGACATGCCTATAACGGGCACTATAGCCTGTACGAAATCGCCGATGGAGACCTGCCGCAAAAGCAATGCAGCCGATGGAACCCCCTCAAGAATCGCGCTGCTGCGTATCGAGAAACGCAAACTGAGCCAAAAACATCAACTGGCGAGGAAAGAGGTGTAGTATGAACGCCGATCGTTCGTGAACAGGCAGGCTCCCTGACCATCATGCCAGATGACCTTGATCAGGCCGCCGCCACGCCCGCGGAACACGAACAGGCGCCCACACATCGGAGTTAGCGCTGTTTGCCTCGCACCTTGACCGTGCGCGTATTGCTGTTTCGAGTAATACCGCTGTGATAGAGATGGCAACGATGCGCCACTTGCGGACATTTCGTAAAACATGACTGTTCCCACCATGACAAAAGGTACACTACGATTTTTCTTTGATTTTGGGGCTGGCGGATGCTTGTGGGCGGGTGATGATGCTACCCGATCCAAATTAGGCGTCGGACCGCTTGATGCGACCGTGTATGACCTTCAAGGGGATGTCGCACTTCCCCCCCGGCTTTTATTGCCAAGCAACGTTCACTCGCTCATCAACCGTCTTGATCAAGAATATCTTAGCTACCTCAACCCATTGTATCCACCTGATCCAAGCCTCTGGACGCAAGCCAGGTGCGACCGCTTCAATAGCGATGTGGACCAGCTTCTGCTTTTGCTTCAGGTCGAGTTGGGTACCAACTTCGTGATTATCGATCAGCAGAAACGCCATGCCGAGGACCGGGCTCTTGGCGAATTCCTGGCCGCGAATCCCAATCAGAAGCCAATGCCCTAGAAATAGTCGGGATGGCGGTAATGGGCCGATACCATTGATAAAGTCGCGTCGAGATCGTGCGGCAGCATCTGGATTGCGGCTGGCGCGCCAAGGTGTAGCTCCCTTTATGCTGGTTTCGGCATCGGCGTCGGGATTAGCTTTGTAGCTTTGCGAGTTTCCGGAGGTTTTGGGCTGCGGCTGCGAGGTGGAACTCATCTCTAGCTCCATTCGGCCCTCGTAGTCGCAAGCGATCCAATCTGAGGATGCGTTTGAGGTGAGCAAAGAGCATCTCGACCTTTTTCCTCTCCCGCCTCGAAGTGACATAGGCTTCCGTTTTGGCGATATCGCGAGCCATGTCGCGAGCGCCCTCATGGATGGAGCGTGGTATTTTGCGCGCCGGGGGGGGGCGATGTCACGTTGTTTCATCAGTGATGGAAGAGTAAGCGGGGTCCCGGTCGCACTCGATCAAGATGCTTTAGGCGTTTCGAACTGTCTTGCGAGGCCGGGGACGACTGCATCGCGCCAATTGCAGTCCTACTCTAGCTTTTCGAAGCCGGGCATAAAACCAATGAGGGGCTCGCTCTTAATGTCTCTGACGCTTGTCGCATCTGAGCGCCATAAGCCGATGCCCATTGCTCAGGCGTGAAATCTGGAACCGGGCGAATGCCTTCGATTATGGCGACTGTATCATCGTGCTTGAGCAAGAATGTCTGTTGGTTTCCACGCGGAACTGAGCCGGTTTTTCCACCGAGAAGTGAGCCACCTCTAAGTATGGTTTTCTGATCATGCTTTGGTCAATGGGTTGGCCTTTTCTCCTCTCTTTTGTGCCGCGGCGGCCGAGCTGGCTTTGAAGCGGAAGCTGTCGTTCCCGGTTTCCAGGATATGGCAACGGTGGGTCAGGCGATCGAGCAGAGCGGTCGTCATCTTGGCGTCGCCGAAGACCGTGGCCCATTCGCTGAAGCTGAGATTGGTGGTGATGATGACGCTGGTGCGCTCGTAAAGCTTGCTCAAGAGGTGGAAGAGCAGCGCTCCACCCGAAGCACTGAACGGAAGGTATCCCAGCTCATCGAGGATCAGCAGATCGAGGCGAACCAGTGTCTCGGCGATCTGGCCTGCTTTTCCTTTGGCCTTCTCCTGCTCGAGCCCATTGACCAATTCGATGGTCGAGAAGAAGCGGACCTTTCGGCGATGATGCTCGATCGCCTGGACACCGAGGGCGGTCGCGACATGTGTTTTGCCTGTGCCCGGCCCGCCGACAAGCACGATATTCTGCGCTCCGTCGATGAACTCGCATCGGTTTAGTTGGCGCACCGTCGCTTCGTTGACTTCGCTGGCGGCGAAGTCGTATCCGGAGATGTCTTTGTAGGCCGGGAAGCGGGCAGCCTTCATATGATAGGCGATGGAGCGGACCTCGCGTTCGGCCATTTCGGCTTTCAGCAATTGGGACAGGATCGGCACGGCTGCATCAAACGCTGGAGCCCCTTGCTCGATCAGGTCCGTGACGGCTTGAGACATGCCATACATCTTCAGGCTACGCAGCATGATGACGACGGCGGCGCTGGCAGGATCATGACGCATGACGACCTCCTACGATCCGGACCCGCAGACCGTCATAGCGTTCTACATTGGCCTTGGGTTCAAGCAGCAAGGTCAGCGCCTGTGGCGTGTCGATGTCAGGACCATCAGTCGTCTTCCCATCGATCAGACGATGCAGCAGGTTCAGCACATGCGTCTTGGTCGCGACGCCTTGATCCAGAGCCAGTTCCACAGCCCTGACGACAACCTGTTCGTCGTGATGAAGAACCAGAGCGAGGATGTCGGCCATCTCCCGATCACCACCGGGGCGGCGAAGCATCTGATCCTGCAGTTGTCGAAAGCCCGGCGGCAATTCCAGGAAGGGTGCGCCATTGCGCAAAGCACCGGGCTTGCGCTGGATGACGGCAAGGTAATGCCGCCAGTCATAAATCGTCCGTGGTGGTTTGTCGTGGCTGCGTTCTATGATCCGCGGATGTTCGCAGAGGATATTGCCCTCGGCTGCAACGACCAGCCGCTCGGGATAAATCCGCAGGCTGACGGGCCGGTTCGCAAATGATGCAGGCACACTGTAACGATTACGCTCGAAGGTGATCAAGCATGTCGGTGAGACGCGCTTGCTCTGCTCGACGAAGCCGTCAAACATGGCGGGCAATGCCATTAAGGCAGGCTGCTCATCACCCCAAACATCTGCGATCGAACCGGACAAGGTGCCATGCGGTGTCTCGCGCCACAGGTCCTGGCAATGCTGTTCCAGCCATGCGTTCAACGCCGCTAAATCTGGAAAGTCCGGCATCTGTTGCCACAGCCGTGGTCGGGCATCCTGGACGTTCTTCTCGACCTGGCCTTTCTCCCAGCCTGCGGCGGGATTGCAGAACTCGGGCGCAAAGACGTAGTGGTTCGTCATCGCCTGGAAGCGGACGTTGACCTGCCGTTCCTTGCCGCGGCCAACACGATCGACCGCGGTCTTCATGTTATCATAGATGCCGCGACCAGGTACGCCGCCGAACACGCGGAACCCGTGCCAGTGAGCGTCGAAGAGCATCTCGTGCGTCTGCAGCAGGTAAGCTCTGACCAGAAAGGCGCGACTGTGTGATAGCTTGATATGGGCGACCTGAAGCTTCGTGCGCTCGCCGCCGATTACGGCATAGTCCTCACTCCAATCGAATTGGAATGCTTCGCCTGGGCGGAAAGACAGCGGAACGAATATGCCGCGGCCCGCCGTCTGCTGCTCAACCCGCCACTCACGGGCGAACGCGGCGACCCGTCCATAGGAGCCGGTAAAGCCGAGAACCACCAGATCGGCATGAAGCTGCTTCAGCGTTCGGCGCTGCTTGCGCGACCTTCCGGCCTCGGTCTGCAGCCAGCCAGCAAGTTTGTCGGCAAAAGGATCAAGCTTGCTCGGTCGTTCCGGTACCGTGAACGTCGGCTCGATCGTACCGGCACTCAAATACTTCGCGATCGTGTTGCGTGACAGTCCAGTGCGCCGGCTGATCTCGCGGATCGACTGCTTCTCGCGCAGCGCCATCCGACGGATGATGTTTAAAAGTCCCATGTGGATCACTCCGTTGCCCCCGTCGCTCTCCGCGTTGGGGGAAGGTTCACATGGCTCAATTCTCAATGGAAATTATGCGCCTAACCGGCTCAGTTCTGCGTGGAAACCAACAAATGTCGTAACAAGGTTCCCTTTTGGCAATGGCGAGGACATGGAAACGCGATGCGAACCGATATCCTCAAGGGTGACATTCTCCATCTGGACCCGATACGCCGCCCCGTCGAAGGCGACGAAGTTGCCGTCTCGAATGGCCCAGAATGGCCCCTCACATCCAGTCCCAATGTAGTGAAGTTCGCTTTCGGCAAATTTGCTCACTACTGCGGTCGCCCTGTTGTCCGAGCACGAAGCCGCCACGAGAAGGCCAGCAAAAAGCACACAGCGAAATAAGCGATAATGAATCTGCTGCACGCTCCGCCTCTCTGGAACTGTATTGGTTAGCGCCGAACGGCCACCTGGGCAGGGTAACGGTGATCAAGAAACAGGTCGTTAAAGGCACAGGATCAATTTTACCCAGTTCCTGGAGACCGAATCTAGAGCCAAACACATAGCTGCGTCGTCGTTTCGCTAACGGGCCGACGAAAGCCTTCAAACACCCATTATGCTAAGGAGTAATTCCACGGCAGGAGACCCTCAATCTGGCGCTGCTTGTGACCGTTGGCAATGGCGGTGAGTGTGCAGGTCAAATAGGCAAGCGGATCGACAGTATTGAGCTTACACGTTTATGCCGACCGGCGAACTATGCCGAGTGCGTCTTCTGGCAGGAACGGCAAACCGTGCGTTCCGAGCCAGTTTGG
>NZ_NWSQ01000059.1 GCF_002531725.1 Rhizobium sp. L43 | reverse complement strand
TGATCCGGAAAAGATCGAACGCATCATGGCAGACGAGCCGAAATCATAAGTGCCGCGGCCTTCGCCGGATGGATACGTTTCTTTGCAGCAAGCCCGATCACGCTTATCGACGTGCAGACTGGCGAAGCTGCGGCTCGGCTTGTCGGCTGAAAACTAGAGTAGAGAAGGAGTATTGCGGATGCGACGATACACGAGGATTTCGTCGGTCGGTCGGTCGACACCGACGTCGGAGGCGGATTTGCCGTAAACGTTGATCATCACGGCCGCCATTTGAAAGGAAGGATGGTAGTGCCGCTCGCCTTCCTATCAATCCACCCATCCCTTTTTTGCACGCATTCCATCCAAACAAACAATTTTACTGGTCAAAACAATTGCCCTTAGAAAAAACGCTGAAGAGCGCTGTGCAGAACGATTGTGTGGAGTTCTAAAAATGGGTCCTCAGGTTCGGTAGAGACTGTGCTGGAAAACGAGTTGGAGCACTCTGTCAGTTGCCTGGCCTCGATTGTTATCACGTTGGACGTGATCGGCCAAATCTTGGCCGTTGCTTCTGCCGTTTCAGTGCTAATGGGCTCTCACAAGAAGCACTGTTGCCTGGTCGACTAAATCTGTGAGTGCATCCCTCACAATGACTAGAAGCCAGAGCAGGCGCGCTCGCAGCCGCAAGGACATGATCTGCGCCTTTTGCAGGAACACCAAACCTCGTGATGTTTTCTTGCGGCTGTCGGGCCGAAATATGAAGGACTGAGTAATGTGGATAGGTTACGTGGCAGTTCTGCTGCAAATGCTTCGGTCAGGGTTTCCGTGCGGCGTCGCAACTATAGCATCAAGAAGGTTGCGCAGCATCGATTGTCGGCAATGTCGCCGAGCCGGTCGCTATTAGTATCGGCTTCGCCTGTGAGCTCTATCTGACACGTCAAACACAAGCTTTGAACTTACGAAAGCCGGCGGTCGGGCCAGAGCGACCTACCTTTCGAAACGGACTGGAGAGCAACATGCTGTGTCTAGGGCTGAGTGGGCGTCTAAGCAGAGTCTACGAAAATTCGTTCGATCTACCGAACAGCTTTATGCACGATGGGGCTGCGGTTCGCGTTCGCGACGGCCGAGTGATAGCGGCTGTCGAAGAGGAACGGCCTAACCGAATCAAGCACTCCAACACGCTACCAATTCGTTCGATTCAATATTGCCTCGCATCTGCAGGTGTTCAGCTCAGCGACATCGACCGCATCGCGTATTATGCAACCGAGGCCTATTGCAACGCTGTGCTCGAGCGCGTGCGCCTCTCTCACCCAAGCACCCCAGTATCGGATGCGAGGCTGTTGCAACGGGCTCAGGGAGGTCGACACGGGCTCTATATTCCTGTGGGACACCCCGATGTTCCATGTGATCGCCATCGTCACACAGATCTGGCCGCCCATTGGACGCGTGATGGCACAATGCCATGGAGGTTGTCACCCACGCTCCACCGCCGAGATGAACTCGAAAACGTTGGACCCGGAATTGATTGTTGAGGAATGAACTTCATGAAACGCAATGTAGAACAAGAGGTGACGGATCAACTCGCTTATAGGCGAAAGATGTTGCAAGATTGGAGAGGAGAGCGCCTCACTGGACACCAGATAAACCTAGCATCAATAGACCTCAACCTCCTGGTGGCGCTCGAGGCTCTGCTCGAATACCGGAACGTGACGCACGCGGGCCAGCACATCGGGCGGAGTCAACCGGCGATGAGCCGCGCACTGGGAAGGCTGCGCGGCTTGTTCAATGATGATCTCCTGGTGCGGTCTTCAACGGGTTTGATCCCAACGCCGCAAGGCGAACATTTGGCTCAAAGGCTGCCGTCGGCACTGCGTACGATCCGAGAGATGGTGACAAGCCGCAGCGTAATCTCAAAAGAAGCGGGGAGGGGGGCAACGCTGGCGATCCCCGATCATCAAGCTTTGGCTGTACTACCGCGCCTCCTGCCGTGGTTACGCGAGCGTGCCCCTCATCTCGACACACTCGCCTGTTTGCCATTTGATCGTGCCGTGCGGGGGCTTGAGCAAGGTGATATTGATTTGGCCGTTGGGCATATCGACGTGCAACTGCCTGGCTATTTTCGGCGGAGTCTTTATACAGACCGCTTCGCGTGTTTGTTGCGCCACGACCATCCAGCGCTGGCGCAGGAATGGACGATCGACAACTTCGCGACCTTGCGTCACGCTGCCATCAGTACGGACTCCCCCGACCACTTCGGCCCGATCTACGACCACTTGCCCAACCTGCGAGCGGATCGTAGTCCCATACTGTTTTCCAGCGTTCTCACGGCAGCGGTGGTAGCTTCGGCAACGGATTTGGTATTGCTCGTCCCGCGCCGCGTTGCGACCCAAGTTTCCGCGATGCTGCCGCTTAGGGTTGTTGATCCACCCCTCGAGCCGGCACCGTATAAGGTCATGCTCATCTGGCACGAGCGGTGCCATCACGACCCGCAGCATAAATGGCTGCGCAAGGAGGTCGCCGCCGCGTTGGAGACGGGAGCGGACTGACACAAGAAGCGGTGATCGGGATGCTCCTGAAGCATCAAAGAGAGCAACCGGGCATTTTGCGCGGGGAGATGACCAAGGCCCCAGCGCTGCTGCGACCGAGAGTGCCAGGCATGTTGGACGAATATCGAGACTTGGCTGCCTATGTGCTCGCGGGGCCTGCTTGTGTCCGGGCTTCTGCTGAGCTGCGGCACGGCCCGGCAGTGGCGCGGATATCTTCGCGCCGACTCTCGGATCGACCATGTTGATGGTGATCGTCAAGTGATCAACATTCATGTCAGCAAGCTCGCCGACACGGTCCGGCAGTGCCAGACCGTTGGTTGAAAGACACAGCTTGATATCGGGGATCTCTGTGGCTCCACGTTCAAATGTCGCCTTTGTCTTCTTCCGGTCATAACAGGCATCGCTTGGTCCGGTGATAAAGAGCACGGAAAGCTGAGGGACTTCATTGGCGACCGCAACGACCTTTCGCAGCGCCTGGTCAGGCGTCAGCTTTTCCGAGACGACCCCAGGCCGGCTTTCGTTGGCGCAGTATTTACGATCGCAGTAGTTGCACTGGATATTGCAGGCTGGTGCGGCTACGACGTGCATGCGCGCGAAATAGTAAGCTTCTTCTGAATAGCAGGAAAGGTCCTTGATTTTCTCCCACACAGCCGGCTCGGCGTGGTGCGGCTTTGCGGACGAACCGCACAATGACGCGGCGCAAGCAGTGGACTTCGCTGTGGCCAGCAGTTGGTTCATGGTTGTCGTGCTGGTCAGGCTCTTGAGCGAAATCATTGGTGGGGACATTGAAGGCTCCGTTGCTGCTTAACATCGCGGTTCAAAAAGCAAGGGCCATGCCAATGAAAATCACTACTTTTTTTCAATATGTTAGCGTTTTTTGTCCGGTTCCCTCCATTTGCGACCCGACATAGGGTTGTCAGGCATTTGACAATAGACAGACACCGGTAAAATGGCGGCTCGCCTCGGGTGCATGAGTTGAGGAGGGCAGGTCGGGCCGTTCGACCACACCAGGCGTAGAACTTTCTTTCACCCCGATTTGAACCCGCGGATGGCATAACCAACCTAAGGTCGGGTGAGGCCGGAGGCGAGCCGCCTGGCCTGAACCCACCCAGATTTCTCCATCGCGTCGATCAGCCGTTCCCGCTCGGTCAGACGCGCACCGATTGCGAGCCAGGCAGGATCGTTCGGATCACAGGCTTTGGAGGAGGCTTCGCCGAGGCAGGCGCCAGCGCGCCCGGCGGCCGCAAACGGGGATCCAGTCGACATTCGGCTCTTTCTGGCGAACTCGTCAATCGCATTGTTGCCGAATGGACCGTTAGCTCCCTTCCACACAAGCGCAGAGAGGCACTGGCTGTTCTTGCAGGCAAAATCCAACGGAGCAATGGTCCTTGATTGCGCGAGAGTTGCTGTCTTACGCACGCGGTTTCAAGTTCACAGACGTTCCCTGGGAAGCGGCTTTGCGAGGCCAGGTCAAGCGCCGACGGCGCGAATGTCCGTTCGCAGATGCACCGAACGCCACTTTCAACTCAAGACTAGACTTGCGACGGGCCATGGACCACGAGAAAATGGTCGAATTGCATGATCGCGAAACGATCCGCGACTGTCTCTATCGGTATTGCCGCGCGATAGACGGGCGGACGAGGCGGCGCTGCGCAGCTCCTTCTGGCTCGCGCAGGACAATCACGGAGCGTATACGGGCTCCGCCGAGGCTTCATTGAGTTCGCGCTTGGTGTCTTCAAGACCGAACCGCCCAACATCCACCAGATCACGAAAGTTCTGATTGAGTTTATCAGCCCGACTGAAGCAGCTGTCAGAGCTACTTCACAGTGCAGCTTGAGGCGGGCCGTCGCAGACAGTCGCAGCAAGATTGCAGTCTCTAATCTTCGCCTGCGTCCTCGTAATAGAGGGGCGTATCAACTCGGCCGGCGGCGCAAAAGGTCATCACGATGACGGCAAACTTTTATCCGCGGTTCAAATTGAGTTGTTCGAAGTACCAAGACGGGTCATCATCGGAAGAATCTGTCTCGACACTGGCTTCACTCGAATGCCCCTCGACACCTGCTTCATCGTCGCTAAGATAGCCCACGGTTTTAGAGAGATAACTCGAAGGTTTGTCTGCGCGCTGCCATCCACCCTTGCTATTCTTTATCCACTTGTCGGGATGTTGCGTAGGGTCGAGCACCCAGCGATTTTCACCCACGTCAACGAAACCCATCTGCTCAAGACGGGTTCCCATCTCTGGCGAAGCGGGACGTGACATGATCAACGGCTGTTCGCCGTCGAGTTGAAGTTGATGTTCGAGCAGAATATCGCCAGCGTTCTCGACAAGCGGATGAGTAACGCGAAGGTCTACAATCGACGTGATTCTTTTTCGACCGGGAAATAGTTCCCGCCACGGCTCGTTTTCGATGCTAAATCCATCCTCTGTTCTTAAAAGCCCAACGCTTCGTTCTCCCAGATCATAGCTGAAATATCGCGCGCTGGGCGTATCATCGTCGGTGCCGCCGTAGAGTCGAGCGATGGTAGCCGCACGCAGGGCTTTAGAGGACACGAAGGGCGAGTACTCTTGTGGATTGACGGAAATGTGCTTGATATCATCACCGTAAAATTCCCTCACTTTTCTGGCAAATGTAGATCTGTCGAGCACCTTAATTGGAGGTTCGGAAGAGAGCGAGTATGGCCGCGTTGGCGACGAAGGCGAACGAGCATTGGGATCTGGCGTTGATCGGGACGGCATGCCCGTAAGTGTTTGTGCCCCGGTCATATTCTCGATCCACCCCGCCATGGCCCCGGTGCGATCATCTTCCTCGGAAATGTTGTAGCGCAGCGATCGTTCTGAGTTATCCATGGCGGTCTCTCCTGAGAGTGAAAGGTGTGATGAAGCGCATCCTGTTCAGTCGCTTCACATGTGGGAACGGTGCGCTCACTGTCCGGCCTATAAAGCGGATACGTGACTGCTAAGCTTCGATGAAGCGGGGGGGTACGCGTTGCATGCGCGGCTCCTGGTCTCGCCTAGAGGGGACTAAACTTCCGCGAACTGGGCGGAAAGACGACCTGCGGGGCCCATATAGCCCGATGCGATCACTGGTTCTGCCAGCGTCGTCCGGACCCGCTCGGGAAGCTGCTCACAGCCGGTTGTCGTCCGCGAGCTTCTGGAGCTCTGGCGGAACAGTGCCGGCGGCTTGGCCAGCCGCAGTGATTGTAGTTGCATTAACATCGCCAGCGTCCATCCACGTTATAGTTCGTCTTACCGCCTCCAGCCGCTCCTCGTCTCCTCCTGATTCCTTTCCTCAGCCCAAGCCCCGAGGATTCGTGAAAGCGTGGTCCCTTCGCCAAACCATCGTCGAAGTCCGTCGGAGGTGTCTGCGCCGCGGCAGGGCTAAGATTAGCTTGAATGTTAGAGGTGTCCTCGGAGGATTTACCGCCCCGCGGGCCTGTTCTGTGTTCACCGCTGTTGGTCTCCAATTGCAGATTACGCATATGCTAGTGCAACCGGACTGGCCGCCACCATGCAAAATCGATATTCCAAAATGCTTTGGAAAAGCGGATCCACGGAGTCCCCTTAGGTGGTGAAGGCTCTGAGGAGTAGGTGGGCATCAGTGGTTTTTCGGCAGGGTCGGGTGGTTCAAGCACAGCCCGATAGAAGGCCACTGATGACCAATGAGATGATGGACCTCCGCTCGGGAATACGTCATGCCAAGCTGATAGCTGCTTGGCGGCGCAAGTCCCATCCGGCCAAAGTCCCATCCGGCCAAGGTCACAGCGGCGAAGCCGGGGCGAGTCTTGCGGGCGTCGCGGTAACGGGGGGCTGAAGTGTAGACAGATACGGGTGCGGGAATGAGCCTCGAAAGTTGAATGATCACGGAAGGCCGAGTGGGTTCTGTAGAGCGACAATCTGGCTGAGTCTCACCTTGTTTGCCGCCGCGCACTGAGGCGGTGAAATCAGAAGGCCGGCGGATGGATTGGTTGGAATTGGAAATTCTGACGGCACCTTCACGCTGCATGTTCCACACATCACCCGAAACTGCTTAAATGAAGGCCAATTTTAGCGGGCTCCGCATGGCAAGCGGCAAGCTGGCGAGCCTCTCAAGCCATGTGCCGGCCTGATGGTCGAGTGCAGACGATTGTCGGCAAGCCGTCGCCATATGGTGTTCGGCCATGCCTTGAGGGCATGATTGGATCTGGCTTTAGCATGCTTGGCGGCGGTCGGCAGGCATTAGGATCGAGGTTCCAAATTTGATTTCCGGAGGACCGGCATCGATGTACCCAAGACGGAACCAGCCGCGCGATGACGATTCTCGCGAAGTAAGTGAGTGGATCGAAGGCGTGACCGGAGCTGTCGCGACGGACGCCTGGATCCGGGACTACTATTCACTGAGACGAGACATGGAACAGGATCTGAGCGACTTGCGCCTCGGGTCGCACGACAGTGACGCCGGCGATCGTGTGCCGCGTCGCAGATCCGTGGGCGGTTCGATGCGAGTGACGCCGCAGTCGCGGGCGCCAGAGAACTCGTTGAGCGGCGCCCGCCACAGCATAGACGTCTCTCGGGCGGGCTCCAGCAGCTTGCGATTCGGCGGCTCGGGGGGCAAGACATCGAGCAATATGGCGGAGGCGGGCGAAGTCGCCGCGGCGCCGCAGGGCAAAAGCCGCGGATTTAAGTCGCGCATGGCGTCAGGGTTCAAGAAGGCGTTCGGATGGAGCAGCAAGACGTCGTCGCGGGGTTCGGGGCAGCAAGACGTCGATGCCGCAACGGAGACTCACGTGGTCTCAACCACGGTTCGCGTCGATTACGCCAAGCGTGGTCGCCCCGCCGACCGGGACATGTATCCCGATGACGAGTCCCGCATCAACCAGTTCGCGGAAGCAGTCCGAGACTACGAAATTCTACCCGACGGTAGCATCGGCCGAGGGGACGGAAGGGTTCCCGAGGGTACCCTCACGAACAATTTAAAGATTCTTAGGAGGTTCGCTCGTTGGCTCAAAGCAGAGAACAGAGATTCGATGGCTTCTCGGCTTTTAAACGATCCAGATTCACTAGCCGTTGATATCGCGGATTATTGGGCAAGCGGTGGGGATGGTCAGGACCGTCTTAAGTCAGCACTGTCTCATTTCAGGAGGCTCGGGCCTGAGGGGCAAGAACTCCAAGCCGTTGGACCTGGGCCGCGCCTGATGGGGCGCCAGATACATGATCCTTATCCCGACGACGCCCTCATCATTGATAGCTTGGCCAAGGAAGAGCTGAGTAAGTTCGGACCGGTCCCGAATTCTCAGAAAAATACCAGTAACCAACGAAGGTTTAGTGCTTGGCTCCAAAGGACGGGCAGGGGGAGCATAGCCAGCCGACTCACGGGTACTGATCAGCAGCAACAGTCGTTGAAGGACGATTTTAGGGCCTTTACCAAGGATGAAGGAAAAAATATTGGCGGCGTGGGTCTCGATCGGCTGCGGCAGTATCTAGGCGCCGAGTCGCAGTTGAAACAGCATCATCCTTATCCCGACGACGCCCTCATGATTGATGGCTTCGCCAAGGAAGAGCTGAGCAAGCTCGGATCGGACTCGACTTCCAAGAGGCAAGTTGCCCGGAATGTGGCCAGCAATCAACGAAAGTTTAGTGCTTGGCTGCAAACCAGGGGTAGGGAGAGCATAGCGAGCCGGCTCAACGGCAGTGATCAGCAGCAATGGTCGTTGAAAAAAGATTACCAAGACTTCACCGAAGCCATGGGAAAAAAACTCACTATGTCTTTCAAGCGGCTTCGGCAGTACCAGCAAGTCGTTGAGGCGAACGCAGCGTCGGGGTTGTCCCCTGAGCAGGCAAGTGGCCGGGAACCGGCCGGTCTGGACGGCCGTTCGGATCCACGTGCCGAGTTCAGATCAACTTCGCCGCTGCAGCAGGTTGATCCACCGATCGAAGGCCGCAGCGGATTGTCGCTCGACCATACCGAATGGCTGGGCGACCAGCATATCCAGACGGATTATGAGCTGCTAATGCAGGACTTGCAGCGAAACGATCCGGATCTCGCAGCCAGGACGCGGCTTATCGATCCCCTGATAGCCCATTATCATCTGCGCCTGGGCGATGAGAGCACCGCGCTGAGCGCTTTCCAGCGCATCGTTAATGATCAGAATGGAAGAGATACAGCCGACTTCCTGTTCCTTCCAGTGAGCGATGCCAGTGCTTCGGATCCTGATCACCGCGGCACCCATTGGTCGCTGCTACTCGTTGACCGTCGCAACCGCGAGGGGCCGGCTGCCTATCACTATGACTCCTTCCGGGGACAGAACGACGAGTTTGCAGCAATGCTCGCACAAAGGTTGGGTACCCGTCTGGAGCCCGTCCGCATGACCCAACAGCGCAACGACTATGATTGCGGAGTCTTCGTGGTTGACGGCACGCGGGCGCTCGTTAGACGTCTGGCGCGAAGAGGCCGGCCAGCCGTGCTGCACCTCGACAACCTCGTCGCCGATCGGGAGCAACTCCAACGACGTCTGAGCCCCGCGCCCAACAGTGCTCGAGCGGGGGCTGCGGCGGCTGAACCGGAGTCCTCCACACAGAGCGCCGATCCCGCAGAGTTTTGGCATGGAGTGGGTCAACCCGGCCAGCTTCCCGATAGCTGGAATACAGCGACCTTCCGGCAGGATTTGCCGTCAGCCGCCTATTCACCGGTGCAAAGCCTCAATCCGCCAGACGCACCATGGGAGCAAAGCTTGGGGGCATCGATCTTCGGCACCCCACAGTACATGCTGCCTGTGGACGACTTGGGAGGAGCTGTCCCTTCGAGCTGGCAACACCGCAATCAACCGGCACCGGCTGGCCTTCGGCTTGCAATGTACTATTATGACTTGCTGCCGAGCGCGGACAAACCCCAGACCAGCATCACTATCCATGGTGTGCCCTACACGGCCACTCTGGGGCCATCAGGCAGGGAGAACGACATTTACCTTTTCCTGCAATATCAATAGGGTGGAGATGGATCGAGCAATAGATGCCAGTCGTTCTTGAAAAAACATCAAACCGTTGAGGGAGAATCCGTTTTTACGCGGTACGTGCAGCGCGCCAACCCAGATGAGACGATCCCCAGTGCCGGGGGCGACATCGAATGTGCACGTCGCCAGTCTTCCTTCAAAACGTTGACGTTTGGCCAGCATCCCAAGAGGCGACGGCTGTCGCATCTCTCTTATGTCGTATGCAACTTCCTTCCGGCTTTGACGACGAAAGCACCGTGTGAAGCTACTGAGCAAACGAGGGAGACAGGGCATTTTGACGACGGCTCCCTTCCCAGACCATCGTCGAAACGGCTGACAGTCCGCCGGAGGTGTCTGCGCCGCGGCCGGGCTAAGATTAGCTTGAATGTTGGAGGTGGCCTTGGAAGATTTACCGCCCGGCGGATGGATTGGTTGGAATCGGAAATCCTGACGGCGCCTTCACGCTGCATGTCCCACACATCACTCGAAACTGCTTAAATTAAGGCCAATTCTGGCGGGCTCCGCATGGCAAGCGGCAAGCTGGCGAGGCTCTGTGACGGCCTGATGGTCGAGTGCAGACGATTGTCGGCAAGCCGTCGCCATATGGTGTTCGGCCATGCCTTGAGGGCATGATCGGATCTGGCTTTTGCATGCTGGGCGGCGGTCGGCAGGCATTAGGATCGAGGTTCCAAATTTGATTTCCGGAGGACCGGCATCGATGTACCCAAGACGG
>NZ_NWSQ01000058.1 GCF_002531725.1 Rhizobium sp. L43 | reverse complement strand
GATGGGGATCTCGCCACCCCTTTTCTCAGATGCCTCATAAGGCTCATCCGCGCTCAGGATGCCCATGGGGCGTGGGAAGGCAAATCGGACGCTGACCTGCTGGCCGACTTCATCCTCGCCAAGGAGCAGCGCCGTGAGATCCCGATCATCGGCGATCCCGATCCGGACGTGCTGTGGAGGCTCCAGAATTTTTACAGTTGCGTGGGACTTGTTATCGAAGAGCGATGCGGCCTGGTGGCATCGCCGATCATGACGATCGGCCATGAGGGCTTTGGCCGCGTGGTTCTCACGACCGGACGGTTGGTCGTTCTGTCGAAGACCCTACGCGATGTCCACCGGTTCGGCTTTGAGATGCTTGGGAAACTCGCCGAGGTGGGCACAAAATTGGTCGACGATGCGATCGCAGTCCCAATGTGGCGCGGGCGTGATGAGCCGGTTTTTGAGGAAGGAGATCATGTCAGACCTTGAGAAACTACAGAAGAAGGTCCGCAAGCTGCAGTCGCGGGCGGGCAATGCGAAGATGGAATTGCACGACCTAGCCGAGGACCTCCCGGTCAACTGGACCGAGATCAAGGCGGTCGCCGAGAAGACGTTCGGGGTTTTTGCCGAGTTGGAGGCTGCGAAACGAGAGCTCGGCGCATTGGAGAACTCACGATGATGGGCCCAATTTTCGTTACCCGCGATGGCTCCAGATGGATGCCGGAATATCTGACCGCTATCGATGGCACGACCTGCATCGGTTGCGGCCGCTGCTTTAAGGTCTGCTCGCGCGAGGTCATGCACCTTCACGGAATCGATGACACCGGTGAAATCCTCGGCATCTGCGACGGCCAGGACGACGACTTCGATGGCGAGCTCAATCGCATTGATGGTCGTCGACCATGCCGGCTGTTGCATTGGCTGCGGAGCCTGTGGCCGCGTCTGCCCGAAGAACTGCCAGACTCATGTTGCCGCAGACAAGGTTGCTGCGTGATCTTGCGAACAAATCAGGAGAACAGTGTTGCCCTTCAGAATCTTTTGTCTCCTCCTGCTGCTCGTCGTCGGCGCCAGCGCCCCAACGAGCTACTTCGTCTCGCATTCCATCCGCATCGTAATGGTCAAAACGATGGGTGCTTGGCTCCTTCTTCAAGTGGCTTATTTCGCAAGCATGCTCTTTCTCATCTGGCGGTCTAGCCGCGCTCAGAGCGGTCGCCAAAGGGCTAAGCGGTCGATCATTGCCAGGAAGGACGCTATCAGTCGCAAGCGTATCATGAGGGCGACAAATGAAGGCTCCGACGCGCTCCAACCGGGTCAAACCCTCCGAGTATCGGCGCTCCCTTGGGTGGCCTTTCACTATTACCTCTCGGCTCAGGATAAGACGCCGTTACCGTGTTTGCGATTGCCTAGAGGGACTCCAGGATGAATGAGACTATTCGCGATTTGCTGGCCAAGTGTGATGCGCTCCCCGTCACAATGGATCAGATTGCCGACGACGCCGATCTCTATGCGGCGGGGCTGTCTTCCTTTGCGTCGGTGCAACTCATGCTCCGCATCGAAGAGGCTTTCGATATCGAGTTTCCCGACAATCTGCTGAACCGTAAATCCTTTGCCAGCATCGTCGCCATCGAAAAGACGGTTGGCATGATCCTGGATAGCCGAAAGGTCGTCTGATGAACGTCGCGGGCGCTCTGATTGAAGCCAGGGCCGGAGACGCGGCGGCGGTGCGCGCCGCACGCGTCGCGGCGATCGCCGGCAAATATGCTGACGCAGTCGATGCCGAAGGCCGTTTCCCGCGCGAAGCTGTAGATGCGATGCGCGCCGAAAGGCTGCTCGGCATTCAGGTGCCGCACCATCTCGGCGGTGAATCGGCCTCGATCACCGAGATCGCCGAATTGTGCTCGATGCTCGGCCAGGCTTGCGCGGCGAGCGCCATGGTCTTCGCCATGCACCACATTAAGCTGTCGAGCCTTGTCGAACACGGCGCCGACAGCCAATGGCATTGCCATTTCATGCGCCGCATTGCTGCCGAGCAACTGCTGATCGCCTCCGCCACCACCGAGGGTGGGATCGGCGGAAACCTGCGCAACAGTATTTGTGCGGTTGAGGTCGATGGCGATAGCTGCCGCCTCGAAAAGGATGCCACCGTCATTTCCTACGGCTCGCATGCCGACGCCATTCTCATCACCTCGCGTGCGCATGCCCAGGCGGCTTCCTCCGATCAGGTGCTTACGGCCTTCCTCAAGGACCAGTACACGCTCGAGAAAACGCACGTCTGGAACACGCTCGGCATGCGCGGCACCTGCTCCGACGGCTTCCTGTTCAAGGGACAAGCGCCGGCAGAGCAGATCCTGCCGAAGCCTTTTGCCGAAATCGCGGCGCAGTCCATGCTCGCCTCCTCGCATCTGCTTTGGAGCGGTGTCTGGTACGGCATTGCGGTCGACGCCGTCGCTCGCGCCCAGGCCTTCGTGCGCGCCGCTGCCCGCAAGGCGCCGGATGCCCAGCCGCCGGGTGCGCTGCGCCTGGCGGAGGTGTCGAACCTGCTCCAGATGGTGAAATCCAACGTGGTTGCCGGCCTCAAGGCCTATGAACATGCCAAGGCCGATCCCGACAGGCTGTCGTCGATGGGCTTTGCCGTGGCGATGAACAACGTCAAGATCGCCTCATCCGAGACGATCCTGGAGATCGTCAACCACGCCATGCTGATCTGCGGCATCATGGGCTACAAGAACGGCACGCCCTTCAGCCTGGGACGCCATCTGCGCGACGCCCATTCCGCGCAGCTGATGATTTCGAACGACCGCATCCTCGGCAATACGTCGAGCATGCTTCTTGTCCACAAGCAGGACACTAGCCTACTGGGGTAACAGTCATGGATATGCAGACCTCGTTTCTCGACCGGCTTTTCGAATCCGGCCTGCTGATCGATACGGGTATCGACGGGCTCTATGGCCGCAGCGGCCAGTTCGAAGAGGCGGCGGCGACGGTGCGGAGGCCATGCGTTTTCCGCCCGGCATGAACCGCGCCTTTTTCGAAAAGAGCGGCTACATGAAGAGCTTCCCGCAGCTGGCCGGCACAGTGCACAGCTTCTGCGGCAGCGAACTCGACCATGTCAGCCTGTTGCAATGCATGGAAGTCGGCGAGGACTGGACCAAGGGGCAGGAAGCGACCGATATCGTGTTGACGCCGGCTGCCTGCTATCCGCTCTATCCGACGGTCGCCAAGCGCGGCAATCTGCCGAAGACGGGCGGCCTCTTCGACCTGCAATCCTATTGCTTCCGCCACGAGCCGTCGAAAGACCCGGCCCGCCAGCAGCTGTTCCGGATGCGCGAATATGTCTGCATGGGCACCGAAGAGCATGTCACCGATTTCCGCCAACGCTGGATGGATCGCGGCGTCGAGATGATGAAAGCCGTCGGCCTCGAGGTGACGATCGACATCGCCAACGATCCGTTCTTCGGCCGCGCCGGCAAGATGCTCGCCAACAATCAGCGCGACCAGAACCTGAAGTTCGAACTGCTGATCCCGATCACCTCGTCCGCCAATCCCACCGCCTGCATGAGCTTCAACTATCATCAGGACGCCTTCGGCACGAAATGGGGTCTCAACCTCGAAGACGGCAGCGTCGCGCACACGGCCTGTGTCGGCTTCGGGCTGGAGCGCATCGCGCTTGCGCTTCTCCATCATCATGGGCTCGATACCGTGGAATGGCCCGAGAGCGTGCGCAAGGCACTGTGGGGTTGATCATGGCTTCCGTCTTCAGGGACCTCGATCCCGTTACCCATAAGTCACACGCGCTGCACGCCAGCGAGCGTATGTGGCCGGAAACCAACTGCTATATCGACCTCTGGATCGAAGTGCTGAACACGCTTAGGCTGCCTCCGGAAGCGATGCTCGGCTTCACTGTGACCCTGGATTTCGAGGGCGACCAGTTCCCCTTCTTCAAGGTGCCGCTCGAAGATCTCGAAGCGATCTACGGCATCCGCTGCACGGAGCTGGCGATCTACAACGAGGTCCAGCATCACGTTGCCGAACAGATCGGTCGTGGCCGGCTTTGCCTGGTGGAGATGGATCCCTTCTTTATGCCGGATACGCAGGGCGTCGGCTATCGCTGCGAGCACGGCAAGACGACGATGGCGATCAATCGGCTTGATATCGCGGGCCGTTCGCTCGACTATTTTCACAATGGCGGCTTCTTCAGCCTTTCGGGCGAGGATTTCGACGGACTGTTGCAGTTGCAGCTTACGGAAGAGGATCCCCCGTTCCTGCCCTATACCGAATTTGCTAAATTCCCGGAAAAGGCGCCGGGAGAATCCGCCATTCGGCAAACATCGCGGCAGCTCCTGGATTTCCATTTCTGCCGCCGCCCCACGGCCAACCCCATACGTGCCTTCGCAGCGGTTTTCCCGGCCCAGGCGGAAGCGGTGGCCGAGCGGTCCTTCGGCTTTTTCCATAAATATGCCTTCAATACGCTGCGCCAGCTCGGGGCCAATTTCGAGCTGGCGGGCAGTCATCTCGATTGGCTGTCGGCGGATTTCGCTGAGGCGGCTGGTGAGGCACGGCGGATTTCGGAAGTGGCGAAATCGGTGCAGTTCCAGCTTGCCCGAGCTGTGACGCGCAAGAAATTCGAGCCGTTGCAGATGGCGCTTGAGCCGGCCGTGGATGCATGGGATTCCATGATGGGCCTGCTTCAACAAAAGCTGTAGTTGAACATGATCTCCTCCAAGAGTCGCTTTTCACTTATCGGGATCATGTTTTGAGTTGGGGGATCCAATGCAAGGGCGTTTGGCTGATATCAGCGGCGACGCGCTGCAGAGCGATGGCTGGAATCTGGTTCTGACGGATGCGGGCGCCTGCGCTTCGTCTTCGGATCTATCGCCTTCGGCTGGTCTCATCCCGGCACCTGTGCCGGGCACTGTGGCGGAAGCGCTGGAAAAGGCCGGGCTTTTCGACCGAGAACAACCGCATCCGTTGAACGACCGTGACGCTTGGTATCTCTGCCGGTTGGTCGATGTTAATGCCGGCGATGCCGTATTGCGGCTGGAAGGTCTGGCAACGCTCTGCGAAGTCTTCCTGAACGGCCAGAAAATTCTCGTCTCCGAGAGCATGTTCGAAACCCATGATCTTGCCGTTCACCTTCATGGCGGCGACGAACTGGCATTGTGCTTCCGTGCGCTGGAGCCGGGCCTTGGCGAACCCGGCCCGCGCGCCCGCTGGCGGCCGCAAATGATCACGCCGCAGGGATTGCGGCTGGTGCGCACGACCCTGCTCGGCCATATGCCTGGCTGGTGCCCGGAAAGACAGGCCGTCGGACCCTGGCGGCCGGTATCGCTGCTGCATCCGCATAAGCCCATCGTTCGCGACCTTTCGCTGCGGTCTGATCTGCTCGAGGATGGCGAGGGACTGCTCTATGCCTCGCTTTCGATCGAAGGGTATGTCAGCGAGGTCACCCTTCGCTGCGGCGAGATCAAGCAGGCCTTCGAGCGGGATAGCCACGGCCGCTGCACGACGATCCTGAAGATCCCTAGTGTGACGCCATGGTGGCCACGCACGCATGGAAGACCGCACCTCCATGAGGTCACGCTGATCATCGATGATGTCGAGCATCCGCTCGGACGCGCCGGCTTTCGTCGGCTGGCGATCGATCGCGGCCCCGATGGCAGGATTTCGGCCTGATGGTAAACGGCGAACGCATCTTCTGCCGTGGCGCGGTCTGGATCACAGCCGATATCGTGCGCCTACCTGGCGGTAGCGCCGATTCCGAACCGTGGCTGCGGCTGGCGGCGGAGGCCAGTATGAACCTGATCCGCATTGGCGGCACTATGGCCTAGGAGACGCCGGAGTTCTTCCGCCTCTGCGATGAGTTCGGCCTGCTGGTCTGGCGGGATTTCATGTTCGCCAATTTCGACTATCCGAAAGACGATAAGGCTTTGAACGCCCATGTCGAGGCGGAAGTGGCGCAGTTCCTTTCCGCCACGCGACTGTCGCCATCACTCGCCGTCGTTTGCGGCGGCAGCGAAACCAGCAGGCGGCGATGCTCGGCCTGCCGGAGCGACTCTGGCCGAGCCCCATCGTCGAGGAGATCATACCGGCGGTTGCCCGATCGCTTCGGCCGGATATCCCCTATGTCGCCAATTCGCCCTTCGGCGGCGCCATGCCGTCGGCGTCGGAGCCTATATGCGCCCTCTCGATGACTCACGCCGCGCTGACGTCCGCTTTGCGGCGGAAAGCTTGGGTTTCGCGCATTACCACAGGCCCGGAGCTGTCGCGGCATCTCTCGGTTCCTCCAGTCCAAAGCCCGCTATGGAAGGAGCGTGTGCCGCGCGATCGTGGCGCCTCCTGGGATTTTGAGGATGTGCGCGATCATTATCTTGCGAGCTCTATGGTTTCGAGTCGGATCGGCTGCTCCGGGAGGATCCTGATCTCTATCTTGCTCTGTCGCAGGCGGTCACCGGCGAAGTCGCGGAAGAGTGTTATGCCGAGTGGCGGCGGCAGGGTTCGGGCTGCAACGGCGCTCTGGTCTGGACGCTGTAGGATTTATTGCCTGGCCCGGCTGGGGCGTATCGATTCGACCGGAGAACCGAAGCCAACATGGTATGCGCTGCGCCGCCCCTTTCGGCCCGTGCAAGTGCTTTTCACCGACGAAGGCACCAACGGTCTCGATTTGCATGTGGCCAACGAGAGCAATGTGACGCTCGACCTCGATCCCGAGGTCCGCTGCCTGCGCGATGGCCGTCAAAAAGTGGTGAGCGGTAAGCTTGGCCTCTCGATCGAAGCCCGCGCCAAGTGCAAGATCGCCTGCACCGATCTCTCGGCGCCTTCTTCGACACCACCTATGCCTTCCGCTTCGGCCCGCCGTCGCATGACGTCACGGTAGCGCGTCTCATAGCGCCCGACACCGAGGCGCTGATCGCGGAAGCTTTCTATTTCCCCTTGGGCAGGACGAAAGCCTTTCATGAGGCCGAAATCACCGCTTCCGTCGCGCATCAGGACGATCACTGGTTCCTTGATCTGCGCAGCGACCGGCTGCACAATCGGTACAGATCGATCTTGAGGCCTATCGGGCGGAGGATGATTGGTTCCACCTACCGCCGGGTCCGATGCGGCGGTTGAGGCTTCATCCGAGAACTGGAACGTCGGCGGAAACTGTTCCCACCTGTCAGATCAAAACCCTGGGTAGCCGGCGAATAGTCGAAGTCTGATCAAGGTAAGTCACTGGAGAGAACATGCTGAAAAAGTTCGAACGATACCCGCTCACCTTTGGACTTACGCCCATCGAGAAGCTCGACCGCCTCGGCAAGCATCTAGGGGGAAAGATGGAAATCTACGCCAAACGCGAGGACTGCAACTCCGGTCTCGCGTTTGGCGGAAACAAGCTTCGCAAGCTCGAATACATCATCCCCGCTGCGATCGCGTCGAAAGCCGATACGCTTATCTCCATCGGCGGCGTGCAGTCCAACCACACGCGGATGGTCGCGGCGGTCGCCGCCAAGATCGGCATGAAATGCGTGCTTGTCCAAGAGAGCTGGGTACCACATGAAGATGCCGTTTACGACCGAGTCGGTAACATTCTCTTGAGCCGTATCATGGGAGCAGAGGTGCGGCTGGTCGATGAGGGCTTTGACATCGGCATCCGCGGCAGTTGGGAAGAGGCACTCGACGAGGTCAAGTCAAGAGGAGGTAGACCCTATGCAATACCAGCCGGGGCATCCGTTCACACATTTGGTGGTCTCGGCTACGTCGGCTTCGCGGAGGAAGTCCGTGCACAGGAGAAGCAGCTTGGATTTGCCTTCGACTATATCGTGGTTTGCACGGTGACGGGTTCGACGCAAGCCGGCATGGTGGTCGGGTTCGCCAGTGACGGGCGACAGCGCAACGTGATCGGGATCGATGCCTCCGCAAGCCCCGCCCAAGCCAAGGCGCAGGTGCTAAAAATTGCTCGGCATACTGCAACGCTCGTTGACCTCGACAAGGAAATCGACGACGACGACGTGCTTCTGCTCGAGGGATATGCGTATCCTAGTTATGGCATTCCGTCAGAGGAAACGAAGGAGGCCATCCGCTTGTGCGCGCAGCTGGAGGGCATGATCATCGATCCGGTCTACGAGGGCAAATCAATGCAAGGGATGGTTGATCTCGTGCAGAAGGGCTTTTTTCCAGAAGGATCGAAGGTCCTCTATGCGCATTTGGGGGGCGTTCCGGCGATCAACGGTTACAGCTATGCCTTTCGCAACGGCTGACGCCAGGCGATGTTGCGGCGAGCGCACGCGCTATGCGGTGGTACTGCTCCACGAAGATGCTCTTGCGAGTCTCGGAAATCTCCAGTTTAGAGCCAACCTCGGTCTGAGTGACAGGCACCTCCAACAAAAAGTACGGTTTGCTGAATGTTTTTTCATGTGATGCATAGCAGGTGCATTCAATACGGCCCCTACCGAACCTGGTAGTTTTTGATGATTCCATCATCACATAGAGTGTGGGCGGTGATCGTCCACCATACCCAATCAGGAACCTGACACAGCCTCCATAGGAGCAGTGAACATAGCCACGCGGGCAGCGAGCTGCCCGGAACTGCCCTCTGGAGGTCGAGTATCATGAGAGCCTTGGATATTTCTATCATTGGAGCCACGGGGGCCGTCGGGGCTGAACTGATAAAGTTGCTGGATTCGAGCCAGCTTCCGGTCTCTCGTTTGCGGTTGCTAGCGTCCCGCACCTCGGTCGGTCGCCAAACAAGGTTTCGAGATGAAATCTGCATCGTGGAGCCACTCGACGAAATCGACGATACCCAAGCCGATATCGCGTTATTCTCCGCAGGGGGCGCGGTAAGCGCCAAATATGGACCTCTGTTCGCAGCCCAGGGCGCCCTCGTGATCGACAACTCGAACGCCTTTCGAATGAACCCGGACGTACCACTCCTCATACCACAAGTTAGTCCTAATGCGCTCGCGGCTCGCCCGCGTTCGGGGATAGTGGCAAACCCAAACTGTTCTACGATTCAGCTGGTCCGCGCTCTTAGACCATTGGTCACTGAATTCGATGTCCATCAGATCATTTTGACCACCTTTCAGGCCGCTTCGGGGGGCGGCCTGAAAGGGATCGACGAGCTATTGGAAGGGGCCAGAGCCGCACTGGTTGGACGAGCGCCGCCAACCGCGGAGCATTTCCCTTTTCCCCTTGCGTTCAATGTAATACCGCAAGTTGGTGAGATCGCCTCGGAGGGCGTGACTTTAGAAGAGCGTAAGCTCGTTCAGGAGTCTCGAAAAATCTTGGGTCTGCCTCATCTGCGGTTAACCTCCACCTGCGTTCGGGTTCCCGTAGTAAATGGCCATTCGGAGGCGGTGTATCTCGAGCTACACGAGCCCGTTCCCCTGGAGCGGGTTCATGAGTTGCTGGCGATAGAGTCCGATGTCCGGCTCTATGCAGACGGAACCCACGAAGGATACCCCACACCGCGCTTTCTGGAAGATCCTACGGTTGTTCACGTCGGGCGCGTGAGAGTAAACCCCGAGAATCCGTGCGGGCTCTGGCTCTGGATCGTCGCAGATAATCTTCAAGTTGGAGCGGCGCTTAACGCACTTCCCATCGCAAAGCTTGCAATCGCCAACAACGTGATTGGTGGACCATGTACGCAACGGTTCTAAAATTCGGAGGCTCTAGTTTTCGGCATCCTGAAGACTTCGGTCGAGTCGCTCGGCATTTAGCCGAGCGACTCGCAGCCGGTGAAAACAAAATCGTTGCCGTGGTCAGCGCAATGTCGGGAACGACCGACAACCTCAAATCAGTCATGCTCGACGTCAACAAGCAAGTAAAACCATCGAACCTCGATGCGGCACTCGCAACCGGAGAGATGCTCAGTGCCTGCCTGTTGGAGGCCGCCGTGAGCCGGCAAGGGATTCCCGTCATGTCTTTAAACGGTTATTCCCTTGGAATATGTACGAATTCAGACTTCGGCCGCGCTTCGATAGAAAGCGTAAATCCTAGTTCAATTATTGCAGCGTTACGGGGAAATGACATTGTCATTGCCACGGGCGGACAGGCAATTGATCAGTCGGGCAGGTTAACGTTTCTCGGCAGAAATAGCTCTGATCTGACAGCTATCGTAATTGCCTCCATGTTGGGAGAGCGCTTTTGTGAAATATACTCGGATGTTCCGGGTGTCTATACAGCAGACCCTTATCTTGTGCCGGGAGCGCGATTGATTCCAAAGATTGCCTACGAGACAATCGCACGGATGTCGAGATATGGCGCAAAAGTACTGCACCACAGGGCAGTGGAGTATGCCGAAAAGCACTCGGTCACCATTGCTTGCAAATCGCTCACCAGCGACGGAGTGGTTAATGGCACGATTGTCACAGAGCATGGGAATGCCCCTTCCGTGACACTGGCTCGCGGTGCAGCCGTGTTATCGTGCGGCAGCCTTGCGGAACGCAACAAGCTCCGCGCGATTCTTGATCAGGAGGACATCAGCGCAATCTGTACGGAGGACAACCGCGGGATCGGCATTTGCATTTTAAGCGACGTTGATTTTGCCCTTCGGATTGTCGCGCTGACAGGCAACCGCTCGGTCTCCGTTGGTTCAAGAACCGCAGTGACAGAGCTCGATTCTTCAACGTTGCGCGTCCATTTGGAAGACGATCATAAGCTGGCGATTTCCCGGGCGCGTGAGATCCATGAACGATTGTATCCCGGAACGGACGGCGAACCAGTTGCGCCGAGAGCGGCTAAGCAGCGCTCCGCTCACAGTTCGTTGCTCATCGGTACGGATGCGCCGGAAAATACGCAATGACGCCGTCGAGGGGTGCCGAAGCGGATGGGACCGTCGCTCGAGACACTTGGAGCCCCGGCGCATGGGGCAACGCGTAAGAAGCAGGAATGAGCAAATATTGAGCTTGCTCGTCATCCTTTCCCGGCATTGAACAGTAATCACATCACAGCTGATTTGATGGTATGGAACAGCTCCAACATCGGTACAATTGAGGGCGCGGGGGGAGGCAGGTCGACGAAGCTACCTGTAGCCAAAATACCTCGCGTGCCTAATCGGAAAGTGCGTATCCGACGGACCATACGGTGCGTATGAGATCCTGTCCGCCCGCCTTATTGAGAGCCGCTCGCAAGCGGCCAATGTGGACATCGATGGTGCGGGGGCCAACATGAACAGCGCGTTGCCAAGCCGCGCCCCGCAGTTCATCCCTGGAGTACACCTTATGTGGGTCCTTCATGAGATGGTGCAACAGTCGAAACTCCATTGGAGCGAGATGAATCGTACGTCCATTTCGCCGCACGCGATAACTGCTTGCATCCAGTTCGAGATCGAGAAAGGTCAAGAGTTCTCTTGGGCTGAGGGCGGGATCCCGATTCGCTTCCTGCCAGATCGCGCCAATACTTGTCATGAGTATCTCGGGCGAGAATGGTCTGCAAAGATACTGGTCGGCACCGGACTCAAGCATTTCTTGCCGACTTGCTTCGTGACCTTCGGCCGCAAGCGCGATAATCGACATTGACTGCGTCCGGCGGTCCAAGCGGAGGCGTTCACAGAGCGTCTGCGTCTCCACACCGGGTATACGTGATTCAAGAAGCAGCAGATCCGGCGCCGTTGTCCGGAGGCGCTTCGCAAGCGCCTCGCCATCGCTCACGCCTGCAACCACAAGGCCATTGCTTTTTACGGTGTATTCCAAAAACGTGCGAAAGCTATCGTCTGCCGCAGCGATCAGTACCATTGGCGGTGGCAGGAAACCCGGACTAGTAGCGTCATTCGACATCGTAGACCCTTCAGATGTGCCTTCGACCGGCCGCTCCATTTGTGGTTCTGTCGCGAATATGAATTTTGGCCACGAAGAGCAGTGTGCTACGCGACGCACTGATTGCCGCCGACACCATGCTTTCAAGTCAGCATCAATCGGATTGGACCGGACTTTGATGTAGTTCTTGTCAATATGCCAGTTTCCGGTGGGGCCGTTGCATCCGTTGAACAGCTCCAGCAGGTGAGTAGAGACGGGAACAATGCAGCGGTTGATCGTGGATTGATCAACCTGCAGATTCCGCTCAGCAATCGTATCTTCCAGATCGGGATGAGCGACCTGGGAGTGGCCGGGACAGTATTGTAGATGGGTGTTATCACAGGACGACTTCTCCTCGCTCGGTAATGCGGTTTGCTCACAATCATGCATGCACCGTGCCAAAGTAGCCCGACGTTCTAAAAACAATATGGCGTAAGTGCTGTTGTCGCGTTTGTGACGTCGCCGGACATGCTACAATGCGGGGCGCGGGTGGTATGGCGCGTGTGAATTCCGCTCGAAGGTGTCCTGGGTGCCGTTTCCTGGCCGGATACTCCAATCGCCGGTGCATGGGAGTTCGTGGCAATTGATAGCAAAAACGGCTGGAAACCGACACCTACTGTCGGGTTTGTCGAATCCGAAATATGGTCAATATTCGACCTAGCGCTTGCAGCGGCATAGTCGTAAGCGCGATTTTCGATGCGCATTGACGGCGGCAAGACCGATGACGTTCGCGCATTGGTAGCGAGATCCGGTTCTATCCGGCCTTAATAGTCTTGGAGAAGTTGAACGGCAGCAGGTCGTCGATTTCGGCCGCTTTGCCCCGTTGCGGCAACTCTGTGAGCAGTGTGGCGCAGCCAGGCGAGCGGGTCGATCCGCAGGCACGGCAGGTCAGCATGAGACTGTAGATCACGGCGCTGGCCTTGGCACCGTCGGAGGTATCACTGAACAGCCACGATTTTCTGCCGGTGGCAAAAACTCTGATCTCGCGCTCCAAAATGTTGTTGTCGATCGGCATCCTGCCATCGCTGATGTAGCGTGTCAGGTAATCCCATTGGTTCAGGGTGAGGAGACGGCATCGCCGAGCTTGGTATCCGGCACGATCTTTGGCGCGATGTTGTCGAGCCACGTCTTCAGGGCGTTGAGGACAGGCAAGCTGTGCTGTTGGCGGAATCGGCGAATGCAGTCACCTGTCGTTTCACCGGCGTCGGGCTTTTCGCCTCGCGTCTGCCTTTCGATCCGGTAGAGCTGCTCGAAGAACCTGAGAGCCCGATTCAAAAGTTCATTCGTATATCCAATATCTTGCGATGCGCCTTGTGAGCATTCTGATTGAAGCGATTTGCGCCCATGCGGTTGCGCTTTCGATTGATCTGAACCCTTCAAACTGGACCAATTTTGGTTAGAGTTTTCCGGTGCATTTTCCTGGCTGGGAAAGGACCAGA
>NZ_NWSQ01000057.1 GCF_002531725.1 Rhizobium sp. L43 | reverse complement strand
TTGTAGCGCATGACATAAGGCATGCACTTAAAGCCAATCAGCAAATCGCGGCAGACGGCCTTCGCCGGATGGGTACAAAGAAACGGCGTTCGTTGTTGGTCAGCGCTGCCGCATCCAGCACCGCCAAACGTGGGGCGTTGGATCGCTTCGTGATCTGTCGGGCGTAGGTGCGCAGCATCTGGTCGTTGAAGCGGCAGCCGATGATGAAGAAGCCTCTGTTGGTGCGCCGCTCCTTCACCGCTTCGCTGATCCACCTGAGCGGCGGAACTCCTTCCGTCGCTGATGCAGCCGTTGATGGCGTGCTCGGCCGGCCTTCCGGTGGGCCGACCGGCATCGAGGCAGGCGATCACTACGCGGCGGGCGCGGCGCGCGAGGTTTCGATGCGCTTCAGTCCATCGGTGATGGCGGCGAGCCCTTCCCGCAGCGTCTGCCCTATAGTGCCCGGACCGATGTCGATTGGAGGATTGTCAAGCATGGCTACAATGTCGCTGCCGTTGAGATAGTCGAGCTTCTTCTGGACTGTGGTTCTGACACGCTCGGTCGCGCTCGACATTGCGTCACCGTTGCGTTCGGTGATGGCGGAGAGCTGATCCGAAAGCTCTCCACCGAACTGCAGGAAGATGTCGTCGACATACCTCCACGTTCCGCCGCGGGCTTCCACATCGACCATCTGGTTGATCTTGCTCTTTACCTCATCCCTCAGCGTCAAGGCAGTGTCGAGATGAGCCTGCCATGCAGCTATGATACTTTCGACCGAGTTTTCGACGGACTTGGTCCTTTCGGGCTGGTCTGTGATGCCAAGAAGGACCAGAAGTTGATCATCGTTACCGAGCCGCGGGACCACCGCTGCGATCAGACGCTCCACAACCGCGCGCCTACGGGCTGCATCGCCTAGTTCCTTCGGCCATTGCGACGACACTATCTTCGCAATCCTTTCAGAATTCGCGTTCTCTAGCGGATAAGAAAGCTGTCGCTCCTGAGCCTTTGCCTTGATCAGACGGAACAAGGACTCTACTACCTCGTCTTGATCGAGAGCACCCGTTGGGACTCTGTTCAGATCGATCCCATTCACCACGACCTCTTCGCGGCGGTCGCCGTTTGTCTCGCCCTGCCCCGCCCCATCGGGCATGTCATCCACATATTGAAGATTTCGCAGATTCTCAGGATAGGCCAGCATCAACAGAAGCCGGCCGGCGAAGTTGTGCAGCGTTGCCTCCTGCTCTTCCTGAGGCGTCGCAGCCAGCACACGTTGCAGCCAATCCGCGATCTTCGTGGTCAGATGGGACAACTCTGCGGTCTGTCCCGCGCCAATTTGCGCGCTGAGACTTACTGCGTGATTGGAAATGGTCGCTGCCGCGGCGGCAATGCCCTCCTTCACTTCCGGGAGAAGCTGCTCCAGGAGCTCAGCCCCGCCTTCACGCTTGCTTCTCTCTTCAGTTTCCTCAACACTCCCTGCGGAGTTCCCTTCCGCGCTATCGAGTGCCGCCATCGGCCGATTTAATTCTTCAGAGTCGTCGGGTGGAAGAAATTGAGAGTTCTCCTCGGCGTTCATCTCAAACTGCTGAATGTCTTCTTCAGTTAAAATTCCTGCTTCCTGCATGTCAGGCAGCCTCATGCGGAAGTTCACGAAATACTTCTTCATCACCTTTTGGACCTGCGGGAACCCGGCCTTTCCACCATCAGCCAACTTGACGAGGATAACGCCGTTTTCGTTCATCCTGCCCGTGCCTCTCCGCAGAAGCGAAAAGGTCTCCTTACCACTATCCTCATCATCTTCAAAAGGCATGCTTTTCAAAGTTTGTGCCAATCCATTGAGCTTTTTCTTACTCACCAGGACAGCAGGCTTCCGCAGATCGCCAACCGTGCCAACCGCAAAGCAGAACTCCAAATCCGCACTGTTCCTCGTCTGGTCGATCAACTGCATAAACTTCTTTGCTCTTGTCCTATTGTGCTTCATTCCGGCCATTATATCTCTCCAGTTTCCTGTTCTAGATCAGTGTACGTCGGTTGATAGGATGGGACAGGATCTGATCACCCAACTTCCCGAAGATCTGCCTGATGGAGGTGACCGCGCTCTCCAGCGGTCTAGTCGAGCCGGAAAGCGGCGCGCCGAGATCAAGCAACGATCGCCGCCAGTCGCAGCCGTGACCGCCTCCGATCCGGCCGGCAACCGAAATGCCGACCTCTCCCGCCGCGGACCTGCGTGGGCGTCTCGTGATCCCATAGGGCCTTCCCAGCGCAAGTCGGATGCTATCCCGGCGGTCATAAGAAATCTGGACATCGGAATTCTGACAGCAGATTGCGGGACAACGGGCTCATCACGCTGTCAGGCTGGAGGTTAAAAACCGCCCAATGGTCACCCGACACCAGTCGTACCTGAATAAGGTCCCCTCCTCCCAAGGGCCGCTTGTCCGCCTCATTTAAGAGGCGAAATAGCGCCCAATGGCCGCTCTTGGAGAGAATGGCGCCTTGAAAACCGATGAAAGCGACGGAAGCGCCGCCGACGCCGCTGGCCGTGGGCCAATGGAAATGCATGGCCGCGGCGGCCGTTCCTCGTCGATGTTCGAGGCGCTGGCCGTCGATGTCCACCACCACCTGGTCTGTCAACGGATCGGTCTCGGCGACGGTGAGCAGGAATCCAACTGACAACTGGCCGGTATCCTCGAACATGGTGTCGCGGATTGTGGCTGCCCGTTGGAACTGGGCCAAGGTATTGCGGCCGATAGGGAAATCGACACCGCTCGTTGGCCGAAACTGCCACGAACCTGTGGATTTGTCGACGAAGGGGGAAAGGTTCTCGGCGAAGAAAGTGTCGATCTCCGCCTTGCGGCCGAACAGTCGGGCGAAATCGCTCAAAGGGACATCCCGGCGGGATCCGCGCGCGAAGGGATACCGTCCTTCCGTAGCCCGCCGGCACAAATCGCCGGGGCCGCCCGCCCAACCGCTCGCCAACTCGCGCCTCACGCCGCTGACGGTTAGGTCCGAGCTGTGGCGGCTGAGGCCGAGGATCCATTGCCGGATGGGTTCGGGCAGATTGGTCGCTCCCGCCTCGATCTGGTGGATGGCGACGCCCGCCTGCCCGTTGTGTTCCAAGATGTTCGAACCCGCCAGCCCCTGCGCCTGGCTGAGGGAGCGATACAGTTCGCCCAGATCGCGGAGAGCACTGTCGATCGGCGCCTGCGCGCCCGCTTGGCTGTTCGACGGCACTTCGACCAACTGGTGCAGCCACTGGAAATGATCGCCCATATAGAGCCGGACGTGAGCTTCAGGCGTGTCCGCGGCCGGTTGAGAGCGGAACAGTGCCTCGAGCTCGCTTGGCAACACCTCGCCCTGGGGGACACTGTCACCTTTCGTCAAGCCGTCCTCGGGAGCCGGTGGTTGCTTGAGCTTTAGCTCCTGCGCCGCCGCGAAAAGGAACAGGCGCATTGGTGACGTCGGCGCGGACAGCGTGTTCAAGGTGCGCAGCGCGTCATCGATGCCCCCAAACGGGTGGATCGACATATCGCCAATGAGCTGGTCCCAGCGCAACGCGAACTCCTGAGCGTAGAGATCCGCCGCCGAACGCCGCAGCTTCTGGCTCACATCATCGGCTGCGGTCGGCGCGACTACCTGTGCGTCGAGAACCCAGCCTTCTGCAGCGACAGCGTCAGCCACCTGCGGCAGCAATCGCAGAAAAATTCCGTAAAACCCCGCCCTCGTGTAGATGCCAGGAACCCCCTCGCTGAGCGGCTGTCCCGATTTGCGAGCCAGGACGCCCTGCGCCAGCGGCCCGGCATGGTCGGCCAGACGCCAGGTTGGCGCCCGCGAGGCTTCGGGACTGGTCGCGATGATGTCGAGGACGCGGCGCGCCATCGAGACGGCCTGGAGCTTCGCGCGGCTCCTCTCTATCAGTTCGCCGTTAAGCTCACTATGGGGCAGCGGCCCTTCCATGAGGGCATCCAGATGATCAGCGAGCGCGCGGCGCAGGCCGGCATCGGCTTCGGCCGGAAACATCACTCCCCAGTCGGCAGCCATCCAGTTCTTGACGACCGCGCGCTGGAGCGGACCCTGCTGACCCAGCATCAGGTAAACCTTTAACGCCTGGTAGACGAACTGATCATCGTCGTGCCGCTCGGCCAGTAAGGTTTCCAACCGGAAGATCAGCCGCGGCAGCAGGACGGTGTTCAAGGCGCGGCGGTACGCCGCGAGCGTTTGAACCTTGATTTTCTTACTCTGGTCGAGACCCGAACTTGATAGGCGGCCGCCCGCGCTGTCGCCGTTAGAATCACGCAGCCGCTGAAGCAGTGGCAGGATGGGTCGAAGATCGCCACTCTCAACCCGGTCGAGCTTCAGCTTTTCGGCCCCTCTGGCATAGCTGCCAGCCATTAGGCGAACGCTCTCGATCCGCTCAACATTCCGAATATAGCTGAACGTCCACAAGACGCCGGCGCTAACGATGACCGCCGCTATCATCGTGTAGGCGCTATATCGGATCCGCCGCTGGCGCCGATCGAAGCGGTGATTGGCACCGACGAGCCCAGCTTCGGCGAAAACGACTTCGCGCAGCAGCCGGCTGATGAAATAACCACGCCCCGGGCCACGAAGCGCTGTACAGGGCGGCTGAGCGATCTCGAAGGTCTGAGATCTGGCGTTCGCAACTCGATCGAAGGGCATGCCAATTTGCGTGCCGCTTAAGAAGTAGACGCCGCGGAGCATAAGCGGTTCCTGGAACGAATTCCCGCCAAAGGCTTCCTTCAAGAACTGTTGCGTCAGGTGCTTGAGGCTAGCGACCTGCTGTGGGAAGCCGAACATGAGCGCGCGACGCTGGAGGTTGCTTTCATGCTGCATTCGTTCAAGCAGCCTTTCGTTTAGGCGGCCAACCAGCGCATCGTATGCTGCGGCAAACGCCATCGGATCGTCTTCGTCCTCCGAAGCCTCTTGCGCAAAGGTGAACCCCCACACCGCCTCCCGCCCCTCGCGACCCAGATCGTCGAAGAATTCAACAAATCCCGCCAGCAGATCGCTCTTAGTGAAAAGCACATAAATCGGCAGTTGCAGGCGAAGCTCCCTGTAAATTTCGAGGAGCCGCTCACGGATACAGCGCGCGCGATCGGCGAGCACTTCCTCGGATGTCGAGTTCAGCTCGCTGATCCCGATCGTGACTAAGACCCCGTTCAGCGGCTGCCGTGGCCGGGAGCGTCTGAGCATACGAAGCAAGCCACGCCAAACCGCTTTGTCCCGGTCTGCATCACCCTCCTGTATCGTGTAGCGCCCAGCAGTGTCGACGAACACCGCGTCATCGGTGATCCACCAGTCGCAGTTTTCCGTACCCGCGACCCCACCGGCGGCTCTCAGACCGGACCTTGCCGCCAGCGGAAAGCTGAGCCCGGAATTGACTATTGCTGTGGTCTTCCCCGAGTCGGGCGGACCGATCATCACATACCATGGCCGCTGATAGAGCCACCGCCTGCTGATACCTCCTGCGTAGCGGCGCCCCTTGAGTGTGGTAAGGGCCTCGCGGAAACGATGACGAATCGCCTCAAGCTCTCTTTCAGCAAGCGTGCTGGCTTGGCCCACACTTCGGTCGGAAGGCCTTGGGTCTCCCTTCTTCTGCTCGGCCCCAACCTCGTCCAGGGCTCCCGACACTCGTGATTGGACGAGGTCTTCAAAATAGGCCTGAACCTTGTAAAGCTGGGACTGGATCAAGTAGATCACGGTGTATCCGACCGGAATCAGCATCGATGCCGCGATCTGGCTGCGAAGGCTGTCAAGCGGCGCAAATCCTCCGACCGAGATGTGTGGTCCGAGCGTGAAGATTAAGGCACACACGATCCCTGCCCCGCCGACACGGAGCCATTGCCACCTAAGCGCTTTTTTGATTGACTGCATGGCCTGCCTTCATCGTGTCTTTGTGATGATGATTTCAATCCGACGGTTCCGCGCGCGGCCCTCGGGCGTATGGTTCGAAGCGACCGGTTCACCGCTCCCTCTGCCCTCTTCTCGCACGCGGCCTGGGTCATCCATGATGGATTTAATAATCTCGGCAGCTGTCCTCGCACGCGCGAGCGAAAGGGAATCGTTTGAAGGGAAGGCGAGCGATTGCACCGGCATGGCGTCGGTGTGCCCGGTCAGGAGGATTGCTCCCGACTCATCGTTCAGAGAACGACCAATTCGTAAAAGAAGCGGCAGGAACATTTTCTTCACTTCCGGACTAGCAGAATCGAACATCCCGGAGGCGCGAATGGTAACGACGATCTGCTGTGGGTCCTCGGACACAGTGACAAGCCCTTCGCGGATTTCGGGCTCGAGGAAGTTACGCAGTCGGCCGCTGCTCATCACAACCTTTGGCGGCAATACGATTCTCACCGATCTGACAGCGCCGTTCGGCGGCAATGTCGCGAGATCGTTGAAGACAGCATCGGCGCGGGCATTTAATGCATGCAGGAGTCCGGTATAGATCGAGAGGAGTAACCCTGCCCCAAACGCTACGACAGCCCAGATTGGAACGATTGTGCGGCGTGGCTTCGGATTATTAGAGTTCCTCCGCCAGTGCGGGGATAGTTCGCGCTCGAAGTCACCACGGGCTGCTCGGATCAGGCGGTAGACGTCTTCGCACAGCACACTGAGCTCTGCGGCTCCTCCCGCAGTGACGCGGTAGCGGCCTTCGAAGCCCAACCTCATGCAGTAGTAGAGCAGCTCCAGCAGTTCAATATTGATGGCCGGTTCATATTTCAATTGCGTCAGTAGATCGAAGAAACGCTCGCCGCCCCAGGTATCGCTGAACAGCGATCCCACCAAGCTGCGCGTCGTCCAGACGCTGTTGCTGCCCCAGACTGTGTTCAGAACGATGTCATCGATGGTCGCGCAGAGGGCGTATTTGCAGACCTTGATCGCTCGCGATGGCAATCCGAGCGGCGTGATCCGACGCTCAAAAGCATCGATCTCCTGCAGCACTCTAAGGCGCAGTGCTTCAACGTCGATATGGCTAGCACTGCTCTTGAGCTGAGCGCTGAGACCCAGCAGCGCCGCCGCGGCGGCGACCAGTGGATTAAGTCGGTCGAGCGCAAGCATCTCCCAGGTAAGTTCGTCCGGCACTGGCGATGACGGCGAAGGGACAGCCAACTGCTCCTCGGCGTGGAGGAGGACGAGTGGCTGGGATTTTGGCATCGTTTCCTCAATCACCATCATCAACCCGCCCACTTCCCTTCGGAGCGGACGCTCTCATCGTGGGATCGGCGGGCGGGTCGGCGACGCTCTCGCACTGGGCGCGCGAAGTCGGCGCCGAAGCTCCGGAGCAAATCAGTTTCGATGTTCGATACGACGTCATTGAAGACACGCACGTACGCACTCCGGTTTCGCGCCTTATGGTTGCAGTGCAAAAGGGAACGGGTCCGCCCCATCGCCTTCTCGATCCCTGGTAGGGACAAGCGTGCACGGACGCTGGACAGAGCCTTCTGCACAGCCGCGAATAACACGTCATGCGTCCCACGGTCGGCGAAGGCATGCTCAATGGCCAGGTCTCCGCGGAGGAACCCCCTGACATCCGGAACGAACCTCAGGGGTTTTTCGTCGGGACTCTTATTTCTGAATGATTGTTCGCCAGCTCTCGCTCGGAGAGAATGCTGTGCAGCGCGGCGGAATACAGAAGCATTTTCCCTGCACGATCCAGCACGCTTACGATGCCGGCATTCCGGACATCTGCCAATGATAAGCCGCAGGCGGCAAGAAAAGCCGTGACGGCCGCCCGATGATTCTTGTCGAGATGATTGATCTACCTTGGGTTGCGCCAAGATGGGGGCCCGATCCGGCACACTGTCTGCGTAGATATCCAACGGACTTCTCATCATGCCCGCCAGCGCGTCAAACCGAGTGTCTAAGACTGGCAATGGTGGGAAATCGCCGTCCCTCAGGTCCAGCAGCGCTTCTTCACCCCGGGTGCAATTGCCCGCCAGGAGCGACGAGGCCATTTCGAGGGGGCCAAGAAAACTCAACTCCTCACTTGTCGCTGCAAGTTGTCCCTCCGGTTCGGCGGCACTCTCCGCAATGGATATCGAAGGCGACACGACGACATCGATCCTATAGGCGCCGATCTGAATAACATCGCTGGTTTTCCGGGCGACCGGCGCCTCTGACGGAAGCGGCACAGCCTCGTCACTCAGACATGTGTTGCCGCGGCCTCGGTCGATCAGTCCGTATCGCCGTGCCATGCATTCGATTGAGCAGTGGTATTTCGAGACCATCTGCTGATCATCCGGCAGAACGAGGCTGTTGCCTGCTCGGCTGGTAGTCAGCCCACCAGCCGCGTCGCCCGGCACGAGATATTCCGGAAAACTGCATCTATTGCAGTGTACACGTAGCGTGAGGGGCATTGGTGGGCTAACTCAAATTTGGGTTCTGTCCGGCTCGGATGGCCCAAAGAGCCATTTCGAGATTTGGGAAGTCGCCAGCAACGTGCAGCGCCAAGCCAGCGGATTGGGGCATATCCTTCCAGAAGCGGCTATTTTGATCGATCTCGAAATAGCTGAATCCAACATGGAACGGGATCTGACGCGGCGCGACCGGTAGGGGATTGATGATAATGCCGGGCAGTGCGACATTGACGAGTTCCGTGATTTTCTCCGCCGGGCCGATCTTAATCTGAGACGGGAACTCGCGCCGGAGGCGCTCGACCTCAATATCAGCCCGAGCAGCCAGCACGAAGCTCGAGGTCGTAAAGAGAGAGCGGTCGGCCACCTCAGCCACATGGATACCGTATTTTTGCCGCTGCAGCGGTACGGAGACCGCAGTCTGCTCAATCACCGCACCCAGCGAAGCCCGGATCGACTGGATCACTGGCAAAAACGCCTCCGCGAGAGAGTCGTGCTTGTAAACACCAAGGGTCGGGGCACGTTTATCGAGGCGGGCGAACGTGGCTAGTTCACCCGCCAGCTGGAGCATGAGAACATACAGCGATTCCGGATTTACAACGGCGGCCTTGGACAGGTGGCAGAAGTACGGCTCGTACCGATTGATCGCCTGCAGCAGAAGGAAGTCCGCGAGCTCTGCAACCCGGTTCGTGCCCGACTGGGAGACCCGAGTAGCCAGAGCTTCACCACGATGGTGAAGCAGGCCGGTGATCTCAGTGATGTAGTTCGAGAGGACCCGGGAGCTGGCGCAGTCGGGGGTTGGCGGCACGTGCGTCTCGTCCAGAATGATCTGTCGGTCGGCCCGGACCTCTATGATACGGGCGATTGGGATGCAAGTGTAGCCAGACCGGTCTGCCGCGTCCGGCAGCAGTCGAAAATCCAGCCGCGCTACGTCGATGGAGGCGCTGCCCCGCTCGCCAGCGTTGGTGTCGACAACATCCTCAGTGGAGACTGCGAAGCGGATAGGTACGTCAATTCCCGCTTGCGCGTCGGTTTCAAGAGCGCCGGGTTGATAAAACGGTACCGCCAAGTGAATAAGCGAATCTCGAAAATCCCGCGGAACGTCGTAGGGAGTTGGCTGGTTGGCTTCGTCAGGAATACTGAAGGGCATGCCGTCCTCCAAGACGCCGCGAGCCGCTTCGATGGCGATCTTGCCGAGACCAAGTAGCTCTCGATTGAGCCGCAGCTCGCTGATACCCCACCCGTACCCATGCAAAACCGCCGTCCTGCTACGCACCAGCTGTTCGACGTGACGATCGGCCTGCTGAAAATGCTGGGGGCGGAGGAATAAGCCCTCCGACCAGACGACCCTATTATTCCACGACATTCAAGACTCGCCTCGCGTCCACCTGACAGAACGGCTTTCTCCGTAAAAAGTAGCAGAGCTTCACTGCCCCCTTGCATGCACATCTGATATCCAACAATGCGCTGGTAGAAGAGCATCGCGTGTCGAGACAGCTCAGATATGCAAGTGCCTAAGCTCATCAGGATTGGTCATGAGCCCCCCTTGCAGCGCGACACGCAAGGGATCTCATCTAGACTGTCGCTCAGCAGCCCGTTGCCCTCAGAGCCGTATTGGTCGTTCATGTTCACACTGACCTACTACGCGCCAATTCGGCCTGTCCTGTCGCTCGTACGGGATGAATCTTGCAAATGACCGCCCGGAAGCCTTGAGAGCCGGCGCCGCAAGTACGGGGCCAAAAGTGCAGCGCAACAGGCAAGGTGACACGTGATGCGCATTGCCTCGTCGAAAATGTTCGTGAATACGCCGAAGGCATGTGCCGCCGCCAACATCGTCTTCACGCGCCGCCGCCCCTAAAGCACCTTGACGACTAGTTTAGCGATTAGCGGGATAGCAGCTCTGGCGGCATGGATCATTCATGCGGCGAAGATAGGCATTTGCACATTTGGTGATGCCCAATAGCTAGCGAATGGGATATGCGCTGCGCCTCATGTTGGCGCGCGAGCACATGCTCGATGGCACGGTGGAGATTGACCGTTTTCATCTCGGTGAGCGACCGAGAAAGAATCCGGACGGTCTACCGCCTGGACGGGGCCGAAAAGGCCTTTCGATACGTGCAGGGCGCGCGACGGCGAAAAGGGATCGAACCGCATGCCTGCTTGATGGGCGGTGAGGCGTTCATGGCGATTGGCAAGAGCTTCGCTACGCATGAGAACGTAAAGCATTCGAGCCGCGAATTCGTTCGAGACGCCGCCCACGTCAACTCGGTGGGAGGTTTCAAGTCCCGGGTCCGCCGCACCATTGCCGGCGTCTTTCATCATATCAGCCCGCAGCATGCCTTGTCTTGCCACGAGATCGGCTTCCGCTGGTCACAGCGCATTGTTACGAGCCAGGCAGTGCGGATACTGGTCACGGGTGCCGCCGGCGCTGCGATTGCTGCAAGTCTTTCGCGCTATTACCGGCCGGCAATGCGCAGAAGTCCGGATGCCGGGATTATCGTTAAATCTCCCAGTCTTTTGTGATAAGGCCGCGTTGTTTAGCGGAAGCCAGCAAAGAGTTCGAAGACGAAGGGCCGACCTCACTGGCGCCGCAATTGGTGACAGTTGCCACTACCCTGGTATCGGTGGGCCAATCAATCCCACCATAGAAGAGATTATGTCGATGTTCGCGTCGTAACTGGCTTGCGCGGCACCGGCGGCCGTCAGCGTTGATAGCAATCCGTACCGATCGCCACATCAAGCACGGACCTCCGGTCTGGAGAACGGGTCGTCGCTGCATCTCTCGAAGGATCGCCGCTGTCGTTACGGGTTCACGCAGGAGCTGCGCCATAGCCGCTCACTAACTGGATGCGAGCATATCACCTGTGCATGCAATCCAATACCGGGACTGCGCTAGTTTGAATCGCGGGCTCTTCTCCGTGGTTTTCGAGGTTCTGCTGCAATGATGCGTTCACGCCACCAGCTATCAACGGCCTGGCCATGTCTTCGGGATCTGCCGGCCTCCCGTCACCTGAGCTCGATTCCGCAGAGCCGCCCCATGCCACAACAGCAGAAAACGGGACCCACGGTGATTGAGCGGCGTCCGAACGAGGCTCGGCAACCTGGAGCGGTCGATGGTTGCAGTCGCGTCCCTTGCGATCTGGTTAAGTCGCTTGAGCCCCTGATAAATTCTGACCTCCCGTCAGCAGTCGGTGCTCGACAGCTGACCCCTTGTTTCCTGAAGGCCATATCCCAGGGGGGTGAGCATGGTTGACTGGGACCCTCGGACTAAAGGGCAGGGCTCTTCGCGCGCGAAGGAGGGCCGGCACCCAGCGGATCAAAGAGCGCAGTCTTCAGTGGCGCGTGTCGATCACGTGGCCGACAACTTCAATTCGGACGACATCTGGCAAGAGAATCCGATGTTGCGTTACGTGGAAAGGCTAACGGGGCTTACCCGAGTACCCGTCGCCCCGGCAGAGACCGCGTTCAACCTCGCGAGCGCGACAGCGGCGGGAGCCAGCCCTCGGCAGCCAATGGATCAAAGCACGCAGCCTTTGGTGGCGTCTGCCGATCAAGAGGAGCTTTGGCAGGCGGTGGATCAAGCCGGTCCGCCGTCGGCCGCCAGCTTCAATTCACAGGACTTCTGGCTGGAGCCTTCTGAGTGGGCCTCTTGGGCTGCGTTAAGCGTCGACCAGCCAAGCCCGCCGACCGAGCTTCAAAGCCCTGAAGAACTAACCCCGCAAATGATGGCTGACATGACGGAACTGATGAGAGTTCCGGTCGCCCCGGCAGAGACCGCGTTCAACCTCGCGAGCGCGACAGCGGCGGGAGCCAGCCCTCGGCAGCCAACGGATCAAAGCCCGCAGCCTTCAGTGGCGTCTGCCGATCAAGAGGAGCTTTGGCAGGCGACGGATCAAGCCGGTCCGCTGTCAGCCGGCAGCTTCAATTCGCAGGACTTCTGGCTGGAGCCTTCTGAAACGGCCTCTTGGGCTGCGTTAAGCGTCGACCAGCCAAGCCCGCCGACCGAGCTTCAAAGCCCTGAAGAACTAACCCCGCAAATGATGGCTGACATGACGGAACTGATGAGAGTTCCGGTCGTCCCGGCAGAGACCGCGTTCAACCTCACGAGGACAACAGATGAATACAATAATGCCGATCGCATTATTCACCTCGTCGAGGGACAGCCGCTGGAGACTGGCCCTCAGCGCAGGGGGCTGCATGGCCTTGGGAATTTAGAAGCCTCGGCGGTTGCCAGGCCGACCGAGGTGCCGGGTGAAAGAGAGGAGCATTCGGCCATGTCCGAGGTGCCCGCGGAGCCCAGCGATCCGACCGGTGGCGGGCGCAAGAGGCAGACTACTGAGAAGGGCGCAGATCCCAGGCCCAGCCGCAAGCAAAAGTTTTATAATTTTGAAGCTTCGGCGGTTGCCAGGCCGACCGAGGTGACAGGTGAAAGAGAGGAGCATTCGGCCATGTCCGAGGTGCCCGCGGAGCCCGGCGATCCGACCGGTGGCGGGCGCAAGAGGCAGACTACTGAGAAGGGCGCAGATCCCAGGCCCAGCCGCAAGCAGAGGTTATATGCTCAAAGGCCGCTGGCGTTGGCGCCTGATCTCAGCGCCGCGAATGCCAGCATAATCGTGGGGGCCTCAACGGGCGATCTCGTCGATCGAGCGGCGTTCCAGACGGTGTCGGCCCAGGATCAGGCGAGGCTGGACGAAGTCGCCAGGCAGACACCGCGGCAGTCGAGGCAGAGCAAGGGGGCGTGGGCGGACGCGCTGAAGGCGGCCCATCCCGATCTCAGCGCCGCCGATGCCGCCGCCATCGTGGGCGTCGTAAAGCGGGTTATCGCCAGGAGGGCGGCGTTCCGGACGGTGTCGGCCCAGGACCGGGCGAGGCTAGACGAGATCAAGGCGGCGACACCGCAGCTGCCGGGGCAGAGCAAGGGGGCGTGGGCCGACGCGCTGAAGGCGGCCCATCCCGATCTCAGTGCCGCCGATGCCGCCATAATTGTGGGCACTTTTAAGGACGATATTGCCAGGAGGACGGCGTTCCGGACGGTGTCGGCCCAGGACCAGGCGAGGCTGGACGAAATCGCCAGGCAGACACCGCGGCAGTCGAGGCAGAGCAAGGGGGCGTGGGCGGACGCGCTGAAGGCGGCTCATCCCGATCTCAGCGCCGCCGATGCCGCCATAATCGTGGGCGCCGTAAAGCAGGATATTGCCAAAAGGGCGGCGTTCCGGACGGTGTCGGCCCAGGACCAGGCGAGGCTGGACGAAAT
>NZ_NWSQ01000056.1 GCF_002531725.1 Rhizobium sp. L43 | reverse complement strand
TCAGTTCGGAAAACTCGCGCCGGGTCATGCGCGGAACCACGGCCGTTCCCGATGGCTTGGCATCCAGCGCTCGCTCGTTGACTAGGCGGCGTAGGGCTGCACGCCCCGGCATGGGGCTCAGCGATAATGTCGCGCAGACTCCCCGAATGGAAAGCTTGCTGTCCGGTGTGAAATCGCCATTGATCAGCGAGTTGCGGATCAGCCGATAGGCCGCTGCCTCCAGCGCGCCCGCGGCCGTGGTTTCGGTGCTCGCTTCGCTCTTGCCCATATGCTCTATGCTCGCTCGATTTCGGCTCCGGATTTTGTCTTGCTGGAACTCAGTCGCACCGTCTGGCTCGTCACGACCGGGTTGCATGGATTGGCTGGTGAGACCGCTTCTGCCAGCCCCTACCTCCATGCTGCGCTTAGTTTTGGAGATACCGGTCGCGCTGAGTCGGCGCGGTCTCCGCCGTATCGCTCGGCACCGCCGTTGATCGTGGCGGGATGATCAGTCAGCGGCTTGTGTCCTGCGGGGTTCGGCCCGGCAGCCGGCAATCGCCTCGTCAGAAAACCAGACGGCGAGGCTTCCGCGCTGCTGCAAGGCAGATTCATACTCCGCCCAATTCCGCACCCGGTATTGCTGCTTCGGAATGCAGTGACGGCGAGCGGCATTAGTTTTGAAGGGCATAGCGGAAATCCGAGATCAGGAGGACGCGGTTCCCTATGCCATGCCACTCCGGCCGCTAAATCGCTCATCGGTGCAACAATGCGTATCAACACCGATCGCCTCGGTGGCGTCCCTCGCAATGTAGTGTACTGAGCTGGATCAGCCGACAGGGCCCTTGGATGAAAACCGAGACGCCAGGCCGCTTGGACGTAGAGCAGACCATCGCCCGGTGTATTGCTTTCAAACAGGATGAGGGCTCTTGTTGCCATTTGTGTTGGCCTTTCGTGGTGTCCGATGCGGCGACATGACGGTAAATCGAGCCAGTTCTCAGACGTGTCTGACTTCCGATTTTTGGTCAGCCTGCCATTAGATTGCCAAGCCTTCCCATCTGCTCCGCAGGTCGGGAAAGCGCGATCCTCATGGCAGTGACATCATTTTGGATGAGCGTGTTCATGAGATGTCCTCGTCGGTCTGCGACGCGCTTTAGGATAACCATGCATCTACCGTTCCAAAAGAGAATACCATTAAAACACAATACGATACCTCTCATGCTGCTATGTCGCTTGTCCAACATCGTTGGACATCAGACAACGCGGGGCGCGCTTGGATGGTGCGTGAGCCCCACTTTCCCGCGAAAGAACCTGTTCGCCATTTCTCGGAGAATGCTTGGGATCCAACAATTGTCGGGTTTGTCGAGTGTGTGGCACGATGCTATGTGACCTGGCGTCCTGCCGCAGTCTCATGGGAGCTATTGAATACACTGCCCAACATATCATCTGAGGCTCTTTCTGCGCAGTTGGCATGACTTTTGAAGCTCCCCTTGTCGCGGTCAGGAATTGCCGTCTGGCATTCATGGCGTGAGTATAGCGCGATCGCTGAAACGAGGGAGTAAAGCAACATGTCAGGGCAGCACAATCAACCTAAGCCGACAAGCGCTCGTCCCATCCGCACACCTGCAGAGCTGGTCGAATCTGGCTTCGTTACGGCTGAAGACCTTGCTAGTAGTATCGACGCCGTGGCCGAGCGCCATGCCGTCGGGATCAGCCCCGCCATCGCCGCGCTGATCGACCGGAACGATCCGAAGGATCCGATCGCGCGCCAGTTCGTGCCGGATGCGGCCGAGCTAAATGTGGCGCCCGAGGAGCGCGAGGATCCCATTGGCGATCTCACGCACAGTCCTGTCGAAGGGATCGTGCATCGTTATCCCGACCGGGTCCTGCTCAAGGCCGTGCATGTCTGCCCGGTCTATTGCCGCTTCTGCTTCCGCCGCCAAATGGTCGGTCCGCAGGGGCTCGGCACCCTCTCGCCCGAGGCCATGGACGAGGCGTTTGCCTATATCGCCAATCGCCCGGAAATCTGGGAGGTGATCCTCACCGGTGGGGAACCGCTCATGCTCTCACCCCGCCGCCTCGGGGAAATCATGCAGCGGCTGGATGCCATCGATCACGTGAAGATCGTCCGCTTTCACACCCGCGTTCCCGTGGTCGAGCCGGAACGGATCAACGAGGCTTTGATTACCGCCATAGAGGCGAGCGGCAAGACGGCCTATGTAGCCCTCCATGCCAATCATCCGCGCGAGTTGGCGCCTTCGGCTCGCGAGGCCTGCGCTCGTCTCGTCGATTCGGGCGTCGTTATGATCAGCCAATCGGTTCTGCTCAAGGGCGTCAACGACGATCCCGACACGTTGGCGGCGCTCATGCGCGCTTTCGTGGAAACGAGGGTAAAACCTTATTATCTTCACCACCCGGACCTCGCCCGCGGCACGAGGCATTTCCGCCTCTCCATTGAGGAAGGCCGCGCCCTCGTGGCAGGCCTGCGCGGTCGAATCTCGGGGCTTTGCCAGCCGACCTACATCCTCGACATTCCGGGTGGGCATGGGAAGGCGGTGATCGGACCGGATGCCATTCAGCAAGAGGAGGCAGGTTGCTATAGGGTCTGCGACTTCAAGGGCGGCGGGCACGCGTATCCGCCTTCGGATTAACATAATTCAATTCAAGCACTACCGATCCTTATGTGGACGGCCTCCACCTCCTATGGGCAATACTCTGATCGACTCGCTTGCGCCCATGTTGGAATAGACGGCCCCTGCGCAGGCGGTTCCAGTCCAGCTCCCAGAGAAGACACTTTTCTCGTAAGGGAGAGCCATAAATTCAATCAATGATCATGATTATATTTATCTGTTTGCGTTATGTAGCGGGAGTGGTCAAATTCGCGAACAAAGTAGATTCCAAACGCAAAGCGACCTTGATGGGTGCTGTCTGGGCAGGGAGGTCCGCACCGGGAACGGCATTCCGCCGTCCGGGACATTGTTTTCCAAAGCCGACAGCGCGAAACCAACGTTTTGGCGCAAGACGATCTGTTCGAACTATTCGCGAACGCTGGCCCGCCGCATATGCGCGAGTCGGCAAGAAGTGGGATGACTTGCATGACACTGCCTGACAAGCGCGGCGCGATTGAAGAGGCCATCTCGGCCATTGGGGACGGCGCCTCGGTCATGCTCGGCGGCTTCGGCGTGCCCGGAACGCCCTTCTGCCTGATCCGTGAGCTGGTTAGGCAGGGCCCCCGCAATCTGATAATCATCAAGAACGACGCCAATGAAGCAGGAATGGGCGTCGATTGGTTGCTAGAAAATGGCCAGGTGGCCAAGCTGGTAACCAGTCATATCGGTCTCAACCCGACCGCCATACGCATGATGAACGAAGGCGCCATCGAGGTGGAATTCGTCCCGCAAGGCATTCTGGCCGAGCGCATCCGCGTGGCCGGAGCTGGAATGATGGGCTTTGTAACTGATATCGGCCTTGGCACTCCCGTCGAGGAGGGAAAGCAGAGCATTGTCATAGAGGGCAGGACGGGTCTTCTCGAGACCGCACTGCGTGCCGATTTCGCGTTGATCCATGCCCACAAGGCCGATGCTTTCGGCAATCTTTCCTTCTCGGCCTCGGCGCGCAACTTCAATCCCCTAATGGCCATGGCCGCGCGCCAAACCATTGTTGAGGCTGAGAGGATCGTGACCCTTGGCGCGCTCCTACCCGAGAGTATCCACTTGTCCGGAGCTTTTGTCGATACGGTGGTTGAACTGACTGAATTGCCGGAGGTCTACGGTGTCGTCCAACGCTAAAGAGAAGATGCTGAAGCGCACAGCTGCCGATATCCTGCCCGGCATGACTGTCAATCTGGGCATCGGGCTGCCGACTGAGGTGCTGCAATATGTGGTCTCCGGCATCCCGGTCTGCCTGCATTCGGAAAACGGGATCGCCGGCGTCGGACCTGTTCTATCGCCCGACATGGCCGACCGCAACCTGATCGACGCTGGCGGCGCCTATGTCTCCACCATACCCGGCACGGCATTCTTCGACAGCGCGGTCAGCTTCGCGATCGTGCGCTCCGGCCGCCTCGATCTGACCCTGTTGGGGGCCTTCGAGGTCGCGGCGAACGGCGATCTGGCGAACTGGAAGATCCCTGGCAAATTCTCGCCGGGCATTGGCGGCGCGATCGAACTGGCGCAAAAGGCGCGGCGGGTGGGCGTTATCATGATGCACACGGATCGCAAGGGCAACCCGAAGATCCTCGTACAATGTACCCTGCCCTTAACCGCCAAAGGCCGTGTGAGCCGGATCTATACCGATATGGCGGTCTTCGACGTCACCGCCGAAGGCCTACATCTGCGCGAAATCGCCGAAGGCGTCGGCCTCACCGAGCTTCGCGCGGCCACCGGCGCCCCATTCCGTATCCCCGATCAGGATTTGCCGAGGTTCTAGATGGACAGGACTGCCATCCTTCATGCGGTCGATGCACTCTTCGATCGCGAACTGGAATTTCTGACCGAACTGGTGCGCCAGCCGTCGACACGAGGGGCCGAGCAATCGGCACAGGATTTCGTGGAGAGGGAGTTGTCTGGACTCGGTTTTGAGGTCGACCGCTGGCAAATCGATGTGAAGGAGATCGCGAACATGCCCGGCTTCTCGCCGGTGATCGGCAATTATGAGAACGCCGTGAACGTGGTGGGCAGCCTACGCAGCCGGACCAGCAGCGGACGCAGCCTGATCCTTAACGGCCATATCGACGTGGTGCCGACAGGCCCGCTGGACATGTGGGATCGCGCACCCTTCGACCCGCACATCGACGGCGACTGGATGTACGGCCGCGGCGCGGGTGACATGAAGGCCGGGTTGACCTCGAACCTCTTTGCCATCGATGCGTTGAAGCATCTCGGCCTGCGTCCCGCCGCCGACGTGTTCTTTCAGTCTGTCGTGGAGGAGGAGTGCACCGGCAATGGCGCGCTAGCCTGCTTGCACCGCGGCTACCGCGCCGATGCAGCACTGATTCCCGAACCGTTTGCCGAAAAGCTCGTGTCCTCGCAGGTCGGGGTGATCTGGTTTCAGGTGCGCCTGAAAGGCTTGCCGACGCATGTCGCCTATGCCGGTTCGGGCGCCAACGCCATCGAGGCGGCCATCCCCCTATTCGAGGCGCTGCACCGGCTGGAGCGGCGGATGAATGCGCCGGAATGCCGCCATCACGACTATGTCGGCCACAGCCATGCGCTCAACCTCAACATCGGCAAGATCGAGGGCGGCGACTGGGCAAGTTCTGTCCCCGCCTGGTGCGTCTTCGATGTGCGCATGGGGGTATTCCCTGGCCAGAGACTCGACGAAGTGCGCCACATGATCGAAGAGACCATCTTCGATGCGGCCCGCAACCACCCCTTCCTCGCCGAGAACGGTCCCGAAGTTGTCTATAATGGCTTCGCCGCAGAGGGCTATTCCTTCAAGGATGACAAAAGTGCAGCGGCGCGCGCGGCGCTGGCCGCGCTCGACCGCGCCCACAGCCTTGTCGTTGGCAAGCCCCTTGAACACGAGGCGATCACCGCCACCACGGACGCCCGTTTCTTCGGCCTCTACGCCGACACCCCAGCGCTCGTCTATGGCCCGCGCGCCGAGGCGATCCACGGGTTCAACGAGCGCGTCGACCTAGACTCAGTCCGGCGCGTGACACAATCGACCGCCCTGTTCATCGCCGACTGGTGCGGCCTGGAGGAAGTATAACCCATGCGCGACGCCGTCATTGTTTCCACCGCCCGAACCCCGATCGGCAAGGCCTATCGCGGCGCCTTCAATGCCACGCAAGGGCCGCTTCTGGCGGCCTATGCCGTGCGCGCCGCCTTGGCTCGTGCCGGGCTAGAGGGCGGAGAAGTGCAGGATTTCACGCTGGGCTGCGCCCTGACTCAGGGCACCAGCGGCATCAATGTCGCCCGCCATACCGTCTTCGCCGCTGGCCTTCCCGACGGCGTGCCAGCCGTTACCATCGACCGGCAATGCGCGTCTGGTCTATCGGCAATTGCAACGGCAGCCAACCAGATCCGCTCCGGCGACTGCGATATTGCTCTGGCCGGCGGCATGGACAGCATCTCGCTGGTGCAGAACGACGATTGGAACGGCACCCACTATCGTGTGCCGGCGATCCGCGGGGGATACTATATGCCCATGCTGGCCACGGCGGATCTGGTCGCGCGCAAATATCGCGTCACCCGCGCGGCGCAGGATGAATATGCGCTGATCAGCCAGGAGCGCACTGCCGCCGCGCAGGAAGCGGGGCGCTTCGCCGACGAGATCGTTCCGGTTTTGGCCGAGCAGCCTCCAAAGAACCGGGAAACGGGCGAGGAAAGTATTGCGTCAGTCACATTGGGGCGCGACGAATGCAATCGTCCCGGCACCACCCTGCAAGGCTTGGCGGCGCTCGCGCCCGTGATGGGCGAGGATTCGACCGTCACTGCCGGTAATTCCTCCCAGCTTTCCGACGGCGCCTCGGCTTGCGTCCTGATGTCGGCCTCGGAGGCGGCCTCACGAAACCTCACCCCGCTCGGTGTATTCCGCGGCATGCTAACCGTCGGCTGCGCTCCTGAGGAAATGGGGATCGGACCCGCGCTGGCCATTCCGTCCTTGCTCGATCGCCACGGCCTTTCGCTCGACGACATCGACCTCTTCGAGATCAACGAAGCCTTCGCCGCGCAACTGGTCTATTGCCGCGACCTACTCGGACTTGACTCGGATAAGTTGAATGTCAATGGCGGCGCCATCTCCATCGGTCATCCCTACGGGATGAGTGGATCGCGCCTTGTCGGCCACGCGCTGCTGGAGGGACGCCGGCGTGGCGCGCGCTTCGCCGTGGTGAGCATGTGCGTGGGTTGGGGCATGGGGGCGGCAGCGCTGCTTGAGGTCGCTTCCTGAGCAATATCGACCTCTCTCGAGGTCGCCTGGCGAGCGGAGCAGAAAGGATCATGATGACGTCTGGATTATCATTCCGGTTGGCCAAGCGCGAGGATTGCGAAGAGATCCTGCTGGCGCTTCGGTTGCTGGCTGAGTCTCTCGGCACTCCCGGGCGCTTGAAAAGCACCAGGGAAAATATTGAAGCCGCCGGATTCGGTCCTCGGCGCGAATTTACCGTGATGCTGGCCGAGGTCGACGGCAAGATCGCCGCCATCTGCCTTTACTTCCCGATGTTTTCTTCTTGGATGGGCAAGCCGGGCCTGTACATCCAGGACCTCTTCGTCCACGAGGAATTTCGCAGCGCCCGGATTGGTGAAAAGCTGCTGCGCCACGTAGCCCGATCCGCTAGCAATGACGGTTACCACTATCTCCGCCTGACAGTCGATCATGGCAACCAGGCGGGGGCTCGCTTCTATCTTCGGCATGGATTCGAACCGGCGAACGATGAGACGAGCTACAGGCTTCATGGTGAGGCATTCGAGAGATTTTGTCGCAGCGGAACTAACCGCCACTCTTGAGGCTGTACGACTAGCGCCCTCTGCCCTTTGTTAAGGTGCCCCTCCGGATACGTGTGCCAGTTTTTTTGGACTTGTTTCGGAAAAGATACTGCTGTCGAATCCAGTACGAGATCGCACCTTCTCCTGGAGCTGAGCAAAACGATCCAGCAATGCCGTCACATCGCCACCAACCACCGAGTGCTTCGACATCTTCTCGCCGTTTCACAGCGACAACAAGGTGATCGGCCACATTGAGCGAGAGCGTTCCAATAATACGAAAATTGCGGCATGATCGTCAACACTGGTGGCGCTATTCGCAGTTCTTTGTGGGGCCGAAGGGAGTCGTTACCCCCTTCATTTTGACACGCTACCTAGCCATAAACTATTTTCCAGATCTACGGTCGATGGCGGCGATCCGGGCAGCAGACGCCCCTTCCTCAAGACGGATTGTGACAGAACCGACGACAATCTCGGCGCGGGAGGTCTGCTTGGCCGCCGGCGGCTCCGGCGCGGGAGTCTCGACAACGATGGCCGCGAATTCGACTGCGTCTTCCGGCTCAGGCAAGACCAGCTTGCCCTGCCGCGCCAGTGTTCGCCAGGACGACAGGTGATTGGCCTTCAACCCGTGGCGTTCCGCCACTTCGTTCACCGTCACTCCCGGACGCAAATTCTCCGACACGATCCGCGCCTTGACTTCGTCCGGCCATTGCCGATGAAACTCCCGTCGGCTCCGTACGCTTCGTAAGAACCTCCAGTGTAGTATCCATGGAGAAACTCCTTGTCGCTCGTCCATGGAAACTCGATCACAGATCAGGCGACAGCGGGCAATGTGGGGGCACAACATCGGTTAAGGTGCAAAACAAGTTCACCATTCTGCCGCCTAGCCAAGCCGCCTACTGTGGACGCCGCGGCTGGCGGTGGTTTGATGTCGACCCAGAGCAACCGGACTACAAACGCTTCCCTCAGTATAAACGAGCTGCACCCGCTGCAGTTACGGTGAATGCTGGCGACATCCTGTATATGCCGCCGGCAGCACTCCACCATGTCCGCAGCTTATCCACCTCAATTTCCTTCAATATCGATTTCCACACAAAAACGGAGCGTATTAGATGCGCTAGCGAGGGCGGACAAGGATATGCCGAAAGAGGTGGTTTTCTATAATGCAATCAACGCGCTCGCGGTAACAAGCAGCATACCAGAGGCCATCACCTTTCCGCTATGCCGGCCTTACTTAAGCTATATAAGTTGACGGACGAACGCTCTCTGCGGTGAGAGCTGCCTGCGCGACAGGCTCGCACCCATCAGTCTTAGTACACGCGCAGGACTAGCATTCTGGTGGGACAGTCGCTCACGCCGCATTTCACTTAGCTGCGGCTCAGCGATGGCAGGACCACAGCTCTGTGACGGCCTGATCCGGTCGGCATCCGATCTTGCGAATTTCGCTCGCATAACGAGCGCCGTAGAGGCCGATTTCAAAATTTTACACAATCTTTGCAACGCAATTCCACCGACAATGATACGCTCGCCGCGAGTATCCATTGAGAGAAAGACGCTACCTGTTACTTGCCCTTGCATCGGTCGGAGTTTAACACCAATGGCAAAAAGAGCGCTCATCCTAATTGAAGGTAGTAGAGGTAATGGTCCTCTGTATATGAAGGCGGCTGAGCGCCTTGGACTTTATCCAATTACATTAGCGGCTGATCCAACTCAGTACGGCTATCTTGAGTTGGAAAGGGGTGAGGCAATCCGTGCCGACACGGATAGTCTAGACGCTATGATCCGCCAGTGCTCCCGACTAAGTGCTCCGTATGACCTTGCCGGCATTACGGGCTTTGCCGGTCGCGATGAATCGGAATATTTGATAATAAGCAAGCTTTGCCGCCACTTCGATTTGCCCGGTCCGAATCCGGCTTCAATCGAACGGTGCTATGACAAATTCGCCCAACGGGAGGTCCTCGCACAAGCCGGGGTTCCAGTACCTGCTTACCGTCTGGCAACAGACGCGACTGGCATTGAAAGTGCTGCTAAAGAAATCGGGCTGCCGGTAATTCTTAAGCCAGTTGTTGGCAGTGGCAGCACGGGTGTTCGATTGTGCCGCAACTTGGCTGAATTGACTGAGCACACGGACCAGCTGCTAGGCGGGAAACACGTCTGGCGGTCTTCGCCGAAGATGCTGGTGGAAGAATTTGCGCAAGGCCCGTATTATACCGTCGACACTATGGGAAATGAGGTTATCGCAATTGGCACCGCTGATTTCGGCGATCCACCCTATTTCATTGCTCGTGAATACATCTTTCCGGCCCTGCTGGCTGACGCCGAGCATGAGCGAATCTCGGATGTGGCAATGAGCTGTTTGGAAGCTCTGGGTCTTGGGTGGGGGCCCGCGAACATTGAATTCCGGTGGACAAAACGCGGACCGGTCGCCATTGAAATCAATCCCCGCGTTCCGGGCTTGGCGACTCCTCGGCTAGTGCAGCTGGCGTATGGCGTAGATCTCGTGGCCGAACACATCAAGCTTGTGGTAGGCGAGGAATCGGTTTTGCGCATAACGCGGTCACAGGTCGCCGGCGCACGGTTCCTAGTGCCGGACAGGGACGGCATTCTCGAGTGGGTCGACGGTGATCGAAGGGCGGCGGCTGAAAAGGGAGTGGCCGAGGTCGAATTGTACATTAAACCCAAGACGCCAATTGTCAGAAAGAGCGACGACCGAGACGCGATCGGACATGTCATCGCTACCTCATCCCACCACACTCATACCGAGACGATACTCGAGCGTGCCACAGGCCTAATTACTTGGTCTATTGTACCGTTCTCGACCCCTGCCGATAAACGGCACCCAATCACATAAATTCCCTGCTTGCAGGTGGAGGAGACTCTCTCCCAGTGTCCTGCTGTTGATCGGTTTTGTGTCCGAGCGGCTTTATGCTGGGTCTAACTACCGCATCCTCAATCATCGCGTGCCAAATTATCATCGACCTAAGCTCCAATCGTATGGATGGTGTCCCAGGGAGTTGTGTAGCTCGATAGCGGTGGTCATCGGCTTTTTTCCGGTAGGGTTGGGTTGTTCAAGCGTTCAAGCACAACAGCGAGAAGGGGCTGAGAATGTCAATCGTCCGCAATCGAGCACGATTATTAAGCGCGCGACAGTTGTCGCCACAGGTGTGACGGTCGGCTCTGTCCCTTGCAAACCGCACAAACCAAGTTGATGGGCCGCCGTTCTCAATGTCCGAAAGCGGATAAGACCGGTTTCCCTTCGCGATGATCATGTTCTATACGCGATTTTAACGGCCGACTGATCAGCATCAAAACCGCCAGCATCTCTTCCGAGGGTGCACCTTTTTGAGGATGCTCCATGCTACCGACCGCCAATCAAAATATTGCACCAGATTCGTCAAATAAAAATTTACAAGATCTTTACGACCGCAACTCGGTGAGAATGGTACGTTCACTGCAGGTCGGGGTCGGGCGCGGCTAGCAAGCTTGATGCCGTTAACGTCCGGACCGCCGCACATAACGATACGGAGGTCAGTAGTCAATGGCAAGAAGAGCGCTCATCCTGCTTGAAGGCGCACACGGTGTTGGTCAGCAATATGTCCAAGCTGCCCAGAGTTTTGGCCTTCATCCAATTACTCTGTTGGCCGATCCAGCTCAGTACCACCATCTCGCAGCGGGAGGCCTTGACGCAATCCAGGTTGATACGAACAATCTTTCTGCGCTTATCCACGAATGCTCTCGGCTACGTGGGACCTACGAGATTGCTGGCGTTACAAGCGCCGAGGATAAGGTCTATGCGATGGTGGGAAAGCTCTGCCAGCATTTAGATTTACCGGGACCGAATCCCGCGTCCGTCGAACGATGCTGCGACAAATTCACTCAGCGTCGCCTGCTTGAAGACGCCGGCGTTCCGATACCCTTTTATCGTTTGGCCACTAACGCGGCGGAGGTTGAAAGCTCTGCCGCGGACATCGGCCTGCCAGTGGTAGTCAAGCCAGCGCTCGGCGGTACCGGCGGCGTCGGTGTCCGACTGTGCCGCAACGTCGCTGAATTGACTGAGCACACGAACCATCTGCTAGGCGGGAAACACCTCTGGCTGTCTTCACCGAAGATACTCGTCGAAGAATTCGCACAAGGCCCGTTCTATGAAGCTGAAACCATGGGAAATGAGGTCATTGGGATTAGCGCCGCCGACTTCGATCATCCACCGCATTTTGTCTTTCGCGAGAGCATCTTTCCGGCCTCGCTGACTAATGACGAGCACAAGCGCATCTCCCACGTGGCGCTGAGCTGTTTGGGAGCTCTGGGTCTGGGGTGGGGCCCAACTAACATTGAATTGCGGTGGACGACGCGTGGCCCAGTCGTAATAGAAGTCAATCCGCGTATCGCGGGTGGAACCTATCCTCGGCGGGTTCAGCTGGCTTATGGTGTCGATCTCGTAACCGAGCACATTAAACTTGCCACGGGCGTGGACTGGGAGTTGCGCAGACGGTATCTCCAAACTGCAGGCGTGCGGTTCCTATTGCCTGATCGCGATGGCACTCTCAATTGGATCGGTGGCGACAGTCGGGCTGCTACCGTGTCGGGTGTTGTAGAGGTCAAACTTTATGTCGAACCTAAGACGCAGATCGTCAGGAAAGGTGACTACCGAGACCGCATTGGACATGTGATCGCCGCTTCATCAAGCTTTGCACAGACCAAGGCCATACTTCAGGACGCGGTCGGTCTAATAGATTGGTCGATTACTCCATTCTCGCCCCCTGACCAAGAGGAACACCCCTCATGACTGGACGATTCGCCAGCGTGACGCTTGGCTTGATCTCACCCGGCATCGCTCGCTGCAGCAGGCGGGCGGCACGCTCGGCGGTCTCGTACGTCTCGGTATGCGGCGTCGTCCGGTAGGTGGTGATGATGTCGGCCAGGCACGCCATGTTTTCCGTTGCGTTTGCGTGCAGGTCCGGGGTGACGGCAACGGGCAGTTCGCACCCGACGATTGCCCGTACTTGCCGGGAGGATCTCGCCCTCGGCGTCGTCGTGGCTCTCGGTGACCATCGCACCGTCTAGCAGTATCACGCCGTCCACTGGCATCTCGCGTTTAAGCGCTTGAGTGATGATCCCCATCAGGTTGTCGAAGGCCTGGTCCGTGACTTTCCCCCGGCCTCTTCGATAGCGGCGGCGAAAACGGTAAGAGACATTCGATCAACTCCCTTTGTCATCTTATGCCTCAAGCGTGGCGGGAGGTTTGGGAACATCGATTCAAAACTTTTAACGGTCCGTCCCACTGCAATGGACGTTGCCAGCGCAATCTTAGCGATTTCTCGGCTATCGAATGGTCGTCTGCATGCGACGATGACTTCAAACTCGACTAGCACTTTGCATTTGGAATCAGGTTGTTGGCCAACTTGACTCATCACCGCTCATAGCGCAAAGAGATCATCATAATCCTGATGATTGATTGGATTAATAGTGCGGCCATACGAAGAGCGTTTTCTCTGGAGGCTTGACTGGAACCTGCTGCGCACTTTCACGGTGGTCGTCGAACAGGGCGGCATTACGCGGGCGGCGGAATTTATGAACCTCAGCCAGCCTACTATCAGCAGTGCGCTGAAACGCCTGGAAGAGACCACAGAGAAGCGGCTGCTTGATCGCCGACCCGGGCATTTCGCGCTGACCCCGGCGGGTGAGACGCTTTTTCGCGAAAGTTGCATGCTTTTGGGCTCGATCTCACGACTGCCGGGTCTAATGGCGGCGGCGGAGACCGTTGTCACCGGCCATGTGGCCATCGCGATGACCAGCCATGTGGTCTGCCCGCATTTCGATGAGGCAATGGCCCGCTTCAACACAGCCTATCCCGAGGTGACCTATTCGATCTCGATCACCGACAGCGCCGAGGTCCTAAGCCGGGTGCGGCAGAACCAGGCGTCGGTAGGCTTGTGCCTAATGTGCGAGGATGATCCCATGCTGGACAGCCGCATCCTGTTCCGGGAGTTCTTCGGCCTGTTCTGCGGTCCGCCGCACAGGCTGTTCGGCCGATCGGACATCGGGATCGAGGATGTGTCCGGCGAACGCTCGGTGTCGTTCCAAACCGAACTCGAGAACGGGCCGCTCTATCTGGTGCGCCAGTTGCGTGAGCGCGTCAATCTGCACCCCGAGCCCCACGGCCTGTCTGCCAATCTGCCCGAGGTGCGGCGAATGATCATCACGGGAACGGGCATTGGAGCGCTGCCAGTGCATATCGCCAGTCGCGACGTCGACGCCGGGCTCCTGTGGCAGGTGCCGCCGAAGGACCATCTGCCGGCGGTCGAGGTCCATTTCGTGGTGAACCCGCGCCGAAGCATGAACCCAGCCGAGACCGCCTTCGTACGGACGATTCATGA
>NZ_NWSQ01000055.1 GCF_002531725.1 Rhizobium sp. L43 | reverse complement strand
GAGGAAATCTCAAAGCCGGTCAAGGATGCTTTTGACAAGGTGCTGACGGACCTCAAGGCGACGTAAAACTGAGGAGACACCTAAATCGCCTGGACGGATCGTGATCGAAGCTTCTTTTGAGGAGTTTAAGACTATCTTTGACGAGTTGGTCATTGGGAGAGGATAGCTCCGCGGCAAAGACACCAATCGCTATGGCAACGATAGCAGCAGCCGCCCTTTTTAGGGCGGCCCACTTTATCAGTCGTCCATTTCAAAGGTGCGGTATTCGCCGCTTTCGTTGTCGTAAACCTCGACCTCGACCGAGCCTCCAGAACGCTGGATGCTTTGGACATCAACGTCACGGTACTCGCCCGCTTCGTAGTCGTAAACCTCGACGGTCTGTCCCGATCTGACTAGATTGCCTTTGCCAATCTCGACCGCACCGCCAGAATCGCTATCTACACCATCCCAGGCGAAGGTGTTCGCCGGAAGCGATAGCGTCAGGACGGCGGCCACCAACAACGATTTCAATGGCAATGGTAATCTCCGGTCTTGTGATTGGTGTGGCAGCCGTTTGAATCCGTTCCGCCACTGTGAGCGGAAGCTGCCGAAACAGACAGCGAGAACGTGGACCATGCGACCAAGATTGCGATTGCGATTTTCATTTCTAACCCCGACGGCAACAGGTGGGTGCGAGTTAGCTCGCCGCGCCTCGCGGAGTTGCCCAGAGAGTTGGATGCCCCACCCAAGAACATCTAATTCAATTTACACTAATGAGTCGAGCACATTAGTACGAGGAACTACAATTTGGAGTATGGTAATTCGGTGACGTTCGATCCAACCTCGTGAACAGCCTGCGACGGAGTAACCTTTCGCAACATTGTGCACACGCCGCGCGCAGCGAGTGTCTGGTCAGGACTGGCATGGTCGCTGCGTTATCGCTTGCACCACGGCCGAGGCTCCGGCGGGAAGCTCATTCTGACAGACAAAGGCCTTGCGGTCAGAATGCCATGAAGGGGTGCGTGGGCACGAGCGCGTTGTCGAAAACAGCAAACCCCGCAGAGAATTCGTTCGATCGAGCCGGTGCGCAGTGCAACGAGCACGGCCGATCAAGGATGATGAAGAGTATCGGAGGTGGCATGAAAGAGGCCGCGCCCACCGAGAACGGATATCTGAGATGGATATGCTCTTTGGAAAGTCACGCCTTGCACCGCCTGGCTTACCTTACCTGGGTTTTCGCGAACTCAATGAAGGAGAGCAAACCATGACTGCCCCTTATCATTATCACATCGGCGTGGACTACCACAAAAGCTACAGCCACCTTGTCGTGCAGGACTCTGCCGGGAAGACATTGCGATCCGGCCGTGTGAAGAACGACCGCCAGTCTCTCGGATCGTTTCTGGAACGGTATCGGGAGAACAGCCATGCAGTGATCGAAGCGACCCGCAACTGGATGGTGATGTATGATTGGCTGGACGACATCTGCGACGATGTCGTTCTGGCGCATCCGTTGAAGGTGAAGGCGATCGCCGACGCCAAAATCAAGACGGACAAGATCGACGCGACGGTGCTGGCGCACTTGTTGCGTGCCGATCTGGTGCCGGAAGCCTGGGCACCAACGGAGAAGGCGCGGGACCTTCGCGTGGCGCTTCGTGAGCGGATGTTCTATGTACGGCTGCGCACGATGGTGAAGAACCGGGTTGTGACAGTGTTCGACCGTTACCCAGAGCAGACGGCGCAGTTGAAGAAGCTGGGCGACCTGTTCAGCAAGACCGGCCTCCAGCAGCTCGCCACGCTCAACGTATCAGCGATCGACCGAATCCAGATCGACCGCGGGCTAGAGTTCATCGGCGACATTGACGGGCGGATCAAGCAGGCCGAAGCCACGATCAAGGCGATGACGAAGACCAACGGCAATGTGAAGCTGTTGAAGACCATCCCTGGCATCGGGGAGTTCTTCGCCCGGCTGATCGATGCGGAGATCGACGACATCGATCGCTTCCGGAATCCGAAGAAGCTGGCTGCCTATGCCGGGCTTGTTCCCTCGACCTACTCGAGCGGTGGCAAGACCTATCATGGGAAGATCATCAAGCAGGGCAACAAGTGGCTGCGCTGGGCCTTCGTCGAGGCTGTTGCACCGGCCGTCGCTGCCGACTCGCAGCTTCGTGCCCAATATGAACATTTGAAGCGCAATTCAACCAACAACAAGGCGCGTGTCGCGATCGCGCGCCAGCTTTTAACGATCGCCTTCCAGATCCTGCGTGACCAGCGCCCTTACGAGCGTCGCGGCGTCGTTGGTGAGGAAGGTGCATCGGCAACGATATCCCGGCTGTCCCGATGATTTCTTAGCGAGCCCGGCAGGTCTGGGCTGAGCTCTTATCGGAGAATGGGAAACCGGGAACCGAACGCCACTATGTGACCGAAGCCGGAAGGAAACGGCATCAGGGGCACGGATTGGAGAATGGTTCAAGACCGGAGGACGGAACACGCCGTCCTTCGAACGGGGAAGATTTTTCCGACCGGCCGAAACGTCGGTCAAAGTAAAGCCAAACCCAGGGAAAGCCACGAAAACAAAGCGTTTTTTTCCTTGTGTTCTTTCATTGGAGAAATCAGCATAGCGGCCGCACGAAAGTGCGGGATTTCGGGAATTCTCGCCGTGCGAGAGCGGGAAACAGCGCAGCCGCAGGAGCCTCAACATAGTGGCCCGCAGGGGAGGCGGGACCGACTGCGCCCCGCGCCTCGCACACCGCATGGAGGCACCTTGTCCGCAAACGCAGATGAAACTGAGTCCAAGATAGGTTGAGGAAAGCAGGAGAGGAGCAGGCAAATGGCGAAATCGAATGTGGTTCCGTTCAGGAGGCCGCGGAAGTCCGGCGGCAAGATCGATCGCCGTAGCCCGCAGGGAAAACCTCGAACGGGACAGAGCGGTTCGCGCAAATCACTGATGGCAGTCATCTCAGCTATCGTCGTTGCTGCGGCAGGCTGGCTTGCCTTCGGCGGCGCCGGCAACCTCCCCGGACTGCCGGCTGTGGCCAAGACACCGGTAGCGGACTCAGCGTCGGCCGCCTTTTCAATCTGCAGCGACGGTCGTCATGTGAATTGCGTCGTCGACGGCGATACATTCTGGTTCCAAGGCGAAAAAATCCGCATTGCGGATATCGATACACCTGAGCTCAGCCCGCCTCGCTGCGAGGCGGAACGGATCAAAGGCGAGGCCGCGAAAGCACGCCTGCTGGCGCTCCTCAATGCCGGCGCGTTTTGGCTTTCGGCCGGCTGGCGCGACGAAGACAAGTATGGCCGCAAGCTCCGGACCGTAATACGATCAGGACACTCGCTCGGAGCCACTCTCGTCAACGAGGGCCTTGCCAGGCGCTGGGACGGTGCAAGACACGGATGGTGCGGCTGAGGACCCGCGAGAGGATCGTTGCCGGATGGCCGAAACCGCCCGGCGGGTTCGGGGAGCGTAAGCGAGTAGAGCCGTGCGCCGAAGGCGTCTCGCCCAAGCCCACCACTCGCGTTTCATAACAGATCTGAATCAATCAATACCGACCGATTCATAAGTGTCGTTGGACGGGATTCCCGAGATCAGCGATTCTAACCTCATGATCTCGCAACCCTACCATCTCTATGTCGAGCGCTCAGACGCGTCCAGGAACATGTCGCGCTACTACGCCATGTCGATCGAACCCAACCTGTTCGGGGACGTCTGTCTCCTGCGTAAATGGGGCCGCATTGGAGCCAAAGGCCAGATGATGGTCCATCATTTCGGACGGGAAGAAGATGCCGTCGAACTGTTTCTCGATCTGCTCCGACAAAAGCGAAAACGCGGTTACCGCCCGCGCGCCTCTGTGGCGAGTTGAGAAAGGCCCGTCGAAGCGGGCCATGTGGGCGCCTCATCGGCGCCGGTCCCAATCGGTCTCGAAGGACACCTCGATCTCGACGAAGAACGGGATCTTGATCGCAAGCTTCAGACCGAGCTTGCCCTTGCGGCAGAAGTGGCTGATCACCTTGCCGAGATTCCGGAGCCGGCGGCCGGTGGCGGCGAGGAATTGGGCGAGTTGTTGCATGGCGTTTCTCCTTTCGAAATGCGGTTATCGCAGGGGATAAGCGGCAGACCGGAAAGGCGGGACGCACCCAAAGGGCCGGAACGGACGTGGAGGACCTGCCGGCGACCGAATTTTGATCCGCGAGGAGCCGCAGCGCGGCGGGGAAAATTCTGGCGGCGGCAGGTTGCGTCGTGACGAACGGGCTGCAACATCCCCGATGACAGATGACGGCAGGTCGAAAGGAAGAGGCTCAACGGGTCGTCCTCGCCATCATTGCGATGGTCTCGTCGGCATCGCAACGAAGGGCCGCTCTCGACGCCCTCCGGCTGGTCGAGCCCGCCGCGGGATTGATTATGATCCTGTGCACCTGATGTAGCTGACACGGGAGGCGCTTACCGCGATACCGGTTTGCCACGTGATATCCTTGATGATCGGCGCAAGTGAGCCAAGTTCGTCATCGGTGAGCGCAATCAGCTCCGGATAGTCGATGTCGACGCCGGTATAGTCCGCCGTCAAAGCGCTGGACCAATCGCCGCCGTTGATGCGGTATTCATGCGTGTCGAAATCGATGTCGAGTTCATCGAGCAGGATGATGGTGAAGCGTCCGAAGATCTCGGTCTCACCTTCCAGCCGGTACGCCGCATATTCGTCGTCGCCGGCAAGAACGCTCCGCTCCAATGCCATGATGGTCCGGATACGACCGGCAGCCGCCTCAAGCCCTTCGAGCAGTCGATCATGGAGCTTTCGCGAGACGTCGGTATCGCAGCCGAAGCGGTTTGCCAGGACGACGAGCCGGAAACCGGAAAGCTTGGTGTAGAGCGCAAGGTTCTGGTCAGATGTCATTGTGTGATCTCCTTCATCTTGATGACGGAGACCGGCCACTCTGTGGCAAAGAGGGGTCAAGGACCGCGGACCGCGGCTTGCAAGCGGGGGAACCAATTTTTTCGGGAAGCGAAGTGCAACGCAGCGGCGTTAAAATTGGGGGAGACCGCGCCGTCCTTGACGCCGGATTTGCTGGAGTAAACTGGGACGTCAGAGAGAGAAGAGACCCGCGGACCCGGAGGGGACGCGACCGTATCCGGTGTGAGCCGGAGGGGAGCGTTGAGGGGTGAATCCCTGACAGCCGGAAGGCCGGTCGATCCGGCCGACCGGCTCATATTCCGGCAGAATGAGAGCCGCCTCAGAAGGGCGGCTCGGCTTCGATAGTGCCGTCCTGTTCGGCAAGCGCCACGGCCAAATCAGCCTGGGCGAGCTGAAGCTCCGCTTCGACCTGGCACCGCTCGACGGCGTCGCAGGCGTTCCTCAACTCGGCACGCAGTTCTTCGATGTGCTGTTCGATGGTCATCGTCTCATCTCCTTGAGTTCGTGAAAGACGAGACGGCGGGGCGGGACGAGATGACGGGGTCAAGGAGCGCGGAAGCGACCGGCGGAGCCGGCGAGTGGGGGTGCCGATTTTGTTGGAGCGAGGAAACCGGAGCGGAGGCAAAATTGGGGGCGACCGCTCGTCCTCGAGGCCGGCATTTCTTCCCGGCACGATAGCATCCACTGAGCAGACATATTCCGGTTCCGTATCGCACCGAAAAAGCAGGCGGCAGGCTCGATGCCTGCCGCCGGCTTGTCTTTGTGACCAGTTGGCCCCGCCTTGGTGGCGGGGCCGTCCGGGCCTCAGTCCCGGTTGGGGCGGGACCAGATCAGCTGGTAGCCGTCCTCGCCCTCGACCTCGGTGAGGGTTGCGTAGATCGGAGCGGGGAAGCTCGGGTCATCGAGCTTGACCGAGAGGTAGTCGCGGTCCTGCTCGGAGCGCTTCTGCCAGGCCGCACCCAGCTCGACATTGCCGGCGTAGATGCGGTAGTGCGGGCCCTTGTCGGAGGGGTTTTCGACGCGGGCGATGCGGGCCTTGACGTTGAGGGCGAGCGTGCGGATCGAGCCGTTGAAGCCGGTTTCGGTGGAGGTGAAGGTGCCGATGGTTGCCATTGTCGTATTCCTTTGCTGTTTCGGGCCGCGCCCATCGCGGCCTCGATGGCTGTCGCAAGGATCGGGGACGATCGGACCGCACCCGGAGGGCCGGAATGAAATGGTGGGCGCCCGGAAAAACTTTGTTGTTCCGCGAGGAATGGGCGCACCGCGCTCAGGGGAAGAAAGTTTTGGAAGGCCGTTGCGGGAGGACGATCGAGGCGAAGCCGGTTTTCGATCAGACATGCCTCATCGAGCCCACGAAGGACGTGGCCTGGCTCAGGGCCAAAGGAATATGGCGATGGCAGCTGCGCCCCGACTGCCTGCCGGGTCCCTGCAACGGTGGGGCTGCCGCCTTGCCACATGTCAAAATCAGGCGTCCGGGAACAGCCGAACAAGGGCGTTGCGTTGGCCGTTCTTCGGGCTATCGTCGTGTTCGCGAATCGTCGCCTGGAGGACCTATGCGTCAGCAGCCAAAGCCGTTTACCGTCGAAATCAAGCCGTCCCGGAAGCTCAAACCGATTGACCGGAAAACCTCGATCTGGGGCAAACTGGACCTCACGGCTGATCCCGACACGCTCTCCGCGTTGAGGCCTGAACAGGTGCCGGCCGCTGGCGAGACCAACGACCGACGCTGATGGCCTTCAGGCCGCGAGCCGCTCGCCAGCGGTTTCGGGCTGCAGGGAGTGCAGGAAACTGACGGCCCGTTGCGCATGCGCCGCCGCCTGGAATATCGCCCGTCTGTCGTCGACCAGGACCTTGAGCCAGGAGTCGAGGTACGAGGCGTGATCGGGGCGGGGCTCGAGCTCGGGAGCAATGCCGAGATCGGCGCACAGGAAGCAGCTGCCGAGTTCGGCGATCAGTTCCTCTCGCGCCCGCTCGGATTTGTCCTTGGCATAGCGGCTGAGGTCGCGGCCGAGGCGATGCGCCGGCGCCGTCCAGTGCGTGACCTCGTGACTCAAGATCGCATAATAGCTGGCCGTATCCTTGAAGCTCTCAAACGGTGGCATCTGGACGATATCGGCGGCCGGCGCAAAGAAGGCCTGGTTGCCGCCGTGGCGGATCACAGCACGGGTGTTGCGGAAGAAGCTGTCGGCACGCTCGAGGCGCTCGACCGGGTCCGGCGCGGGCCCCGGCTGGTGATAATATTGGTCGGGCAGTCCGTCGATCTGTTCGACGTTGAAGACGCTGTAGGCCTTCAGGAAAGGGATCTCCCGCTCGACCTCGCCGCCATTTCCGTCGGTTTCGGACTTGGTGAACCGGCTGGCGAAGACGACCGTCGCCCCGGTCTCGCCCTTGCGGACAGCAGCGCCCAGTTCGAGGGCCTGCTTGAACGTCATCCACGTGGATGACGTATATCCCCGGGCGCTGCCTTCCGACCAGAGAAGCAGCACGTTGACGCCCGAATATGGCTGCCCGTTATGACGCAGCGGCCGGGTAATACGGCCGACCATATTCTTGGCGTTCCATGGCTTCATCCACGGCCGCACGCCCTTCGCCAGATCTTCAACGATTCTGTCCGTGATGCGGGTATAGAGATCCACCCGTTGTCTCTCCGTACTGCTCATCTTCAAGCCTCCGTTTTGAGGCCGCGCCCGTCGCGGCCCGTTGCGGAGGGCAGAAGGCAGGAGCCGATCAGCCGGCCGATGCACCGGAACGGCCGGAACTTAAGTGGAGGACGGCGGAGCCGTTGCATCTGCCGGCAGCTCCTGCAGACCCGACAAGCGGGACGGGCCGCAACGGACGTGCCACCTGCCTGATTTCCGATTCCCTTTTGGCCGCGTCAGCGACACGAAAACAGGCCGGCTCCGTCAGGGAGCCGGCCCTTCTCGCGTTTATCGAAGTGCGGGGCCGAAGCCCCGCCGGCATGGCCTAGTCGAATGCCGAGATCTGGGCTTCGGCGGCCTTGCGGCCCAGCGAGTGACCCGGCTGCTCGACCGGCCGGTCGAATGGCTTCCAGGTCTCGCCGATCACCTGGGCATAGGCGGCAACGGCGCCTTCGGCCGCCATTCTAAGCGAATGGGCCTGTATGCCCATGTCGGCGGCGAACTCGCGCTTGCGCTGGGCGGCGCTGTCATAACCGACAGGGCCGTCGAGGTCCTCGTCGCGGGCATCGTTGGCGGCTTTGGCGGTGGCATCGCGCGCCTCGGTGACAGCGCGGCTGTAGAACTGGCCGGCGCCGTGGGCAGAGCCGACGAAGGCGCCGACGATGCGCTGCAGGTGGATCTGCATGGCCTTGTCGCCCAGGCCATCACCGAGCGCATCGGCGGTGTCGATGACGAGCCGTTCGTGCAGGTCGCGGATGCCGTCGCTGTCGATGACGGCGGTGCCGAAACTCTCGGCGATCTTCAGGGCCTGGCTGGCGTCGGGGCATGTCAGCCGGACCATTTCGATGGTGGCGCCCTTGCGCAGCTGCACGACGCGGGCGGGTTGGCGAGAGGAGGGTGCGGACTTGGCCATGATCGTTTCCTTTCGAGGTCGTCCGATCGGGCTCCGGCCCATGCCGGCTTACCCTTCGGTGCGGTCATTCCGAACCGGCGGAAGACGGGCGTTTCAGGGTCCGGCCCTGCCTGGACGAGCGGAGCCGGTTTGCGTGCGACGGGGGCAAACTGCCCTCGAAAGAGCACGCGAGCCTGCTCCGCGAAGGACGGCGGGGTCCGGCCGCCCCGCGGCGCGACAGCGACCTTGAAGCGCACGGCCGCCGGTTCAGACCGCAGCAAAACCGAAGGCAATCCGGTTTTGTGAGGCAGATGGCGTCCTCGATGAATGACAGGGGCTAACGGGCAAGTAAGCCTGTGCGCCGACGACGCTCGACCGGCTAGGCAACCAATAGTATTGCAGCCAGGCTCGCAAAACATTGCCGCCATCATCGGGCGGCCCACCCAACCAAGCATTGTTCAGGGGCTCTTCATTGAGAACCCTGCTCGTGCACGGAGTGATGAAAATGAGAGCCGAGGGACAACATGGAGTGGAACACCGGATACGGCGAAAATATTGACAATCGCACGTTATGGCATCGCAAGGCCGGCAGCTATGGCGGCGAGCATCTGCCGCTCAGGGGCGGCTTAGGGGTAACGGATAGGGAAGACCCGCGTGTTAGGAGCACCTTTGTAGATCGGGCTTCGGTCCGCTCGGCATTCATGATTGATCGCACTCCATGTCGTCGATATCCTCGGCCAAATCCGCGGCGTGCTCCGACAAAATGGCAGCGACGTTTTCGAGGAGCATAGCTAAATCGGGATCGTTTTCGAAAAACTGTTCCAGTTTGGCCTTTAGCTTTTCGATATAGAAGTTATGAATATGCAACGATCCATTCATCTCTGCGAGGCTTGGCATGTTGTGCTCCGGATATGAGAGGTAGGATTACGTCGCCTTGATACACGCGTGCGCGACCGGGCGCTATCTGTTGCGGTCTTATAGTAATGTGACGCTTGATTTGCATCGACCGCGTCAATCGTCGGCGCCTCGAGCTTTTACTTCGGCAAGTCGAGCTTCAGAGTGCGGTTTCGAGGTGAACCCGGTTGCTTTCGGTGAGAAGTCCCACGCCTGCGCATTTCAGTACTCTCGATTTCTATCTGCTGAACGGCTTCGAGGAGGTCGGCCGCCGGTGACTATTTGGCATCAGGATTGGCTTTGGAGCCACTTGGCGCGTTCTGCGAGGAGTCGGGCATGCCGCCGGCGATCAACCTCCGTTTCAGCTTCGTAGGAAACGCTTCAGTAGAATGGCATTTTCTGTGACGGGCCGTCGTTCCTCGACCTGTAGAACCTGGATCAGCGATCGCTGCTGGGCGAGCTTGTCCTCCCACGCTGCGAGTTTCTCGGGCACGACCTTGCGATCGTTGGCGCGGCGCAATTCGTTGATCTGCCGACGGTTGGTGTAGATCGCGATCCGCCGGCGTGCGCTTGGCGTGCGCGCGCCGCGGCGATCAGCCGGTGCGGTCCTGCCGGCTAGCCTGGGCTTCGATCGGCGCGTCATCTCCAGCAATTATCGAGCGGTTCGGCACCTAAGTCCTTCATGCCCCTTTCCTCCGCCGACATCGCGACCGGCCGGGTCCAGGGCCGGCTTGAACCGGGCGGAGCCTGCCTCGACGCGGCTGGGGCGCAAGCGGCACGCCTCCTTCTCTTTCCCACCCACCCTTTTCCTGTTCTCATTCCTCTGTTTCACGCGAAGCTTCAGAGCCTCGTTCCAATCCTCTCGCGGTGGGCGGAGCCGCATCCAGTCGCAGCCGGCGCCGTCGGCAAGCGCCCGTAATCGCCCAGCAAACATGTCGCCTTGAGGATTGGCGTCTGTCGCAGCGACGAGTTGGACATTGCGACGTGAAGCAAGCGCACCAAGGGCTGCGGCCGTGGTCGGAGACCAGCCGCCGCCGGTGCTGAGATAAAGCGTTCCATCACGCAATCCTTCGATGGCGGCAAGGCTCATGGCGTCAATCGCAGCTTCCGTCACAGCCAGGCGCATTGAAGCGTCCGAGCCAAAGCGGAACAGGACCTTCGCTCCCCCGGTGGCAAAGCCGCGATATTGCGGGCCGCGCGCCTCCCATCCGGTGATGTCGCCGGCATGGTTCGTATGAGCGGCCCAAAGGCTGCCGTTCGGGCCTTCTCGAAGGAGGTCGCGTTCGATCGCCGTGCGGAGCAGATATGTCGGAAGGCAGCGCTCGTTGTGCAGGTATTGCCAGGTCGATGAGCCTTGCCACGGGCGGCGACGTGCCTGCCAACGATCGGAAACGGAAAACTCGGAGTTGGCGACAGGGCTTCGAGATTGCCATCCTGGCGCGGAAATTTTGAATCCCACGAGACTCCCGACCTTTTCGACGGCTTCGAGAAAGCCGGCGCGATCGAGGTGCTCGACGAGCCCAAAGACATCGCCTTTCGCCTCGCTTAGGGGGTCGAACCATCCGCGCCCTTCATGCGTGACTATGACAATCTCACTGCTGCGCCGAAACTTCACTGCCCGACGGGAGCTCTCCTTGGCGTCAACGGCAAAACCGGCCTCTTCCAGCACCGCGGCGCAGGATACGGCCTCGCGAAGGCCCTCTATCTCTCTTCTTTTCATTTTCCTTCCGATCACGAGTGATCGCCTCCTGCTCGTCAGCGTTATCTATTAGCCGCTTCAGCGGCCGCGAAGAGCAAAGGCCGCAACGGCGCGGCTGGCAACCTAGTGAATTATACAAAGTCGGCCGCGGCGAAGCCTCCCTTGCGGCCCCGCCGCTCGCAAGCGGCACGGCCGCAGGCCATGTCGCCGCCCGCTCAATGCCAAGGCGTGTATTCATGGACGATCTCAAGATCGTCGTCTACGTCGATTTCGTCGGACGGCAGGACGCCGTATTCGCGGTCGACGGAAAAGATGGTGGCGGGGGCCATCAGGTCGGAGAGAGCTGGAAAGTGCGTCTTAGCGATCTCGATAGCTCCAGCTAACAAGCTCCCGAAAACAGATCGCGGGCACCCGGCGTGACATATCGGACGCTTTCGACTGGCGAAGAACCCAGCAACTTGGTATCTCACCGCGTAGGCGGCAGGCCGGGCAGGGAAGTTGGTAATGGATTCACGCAGGGACATAGCCGAGCGGGTCATCGCGCGTTGGAATGCACGGGGAATTCGGCTCGATGAAGACCCGGGTTTCATGGAACTGGTCGCTCTTTGGACGGCAGGGAGGATTGCGTCCGATGAAATGCGCCGCCGATATTCTGCGCTTCAGCGCGAGCGGTCGCTGTCCAGGTCAAATCCACTTGGTGTGAATCGCTGCGACGAAGGGGCGGATGTCGATCATCGGTCGATTGCGATTCCAGACGATGGACCGGATGACCGGGGAGGTCTCGGACTGCCGCCGCAAGGATAACTTTCACGAAGGGCTCAACGGAAGAGAAGCTCCTTCGCCGAGTTGCTTCGCGCGGGAATGCCGAGAATAAAATCGAACACCGGTTCCGGATTTCCTGGAATCGCGACCTAAAACAGGCGGCGTTCCCGCGGCTCCTTCCACCGTGCGCTCGAATCCGAATTTTCAAAGCCTCAAGCAGCGCGCCGAAAGATCGCCATCACTTCAAGCTGTCTTTTCGATCATACGAATGGCCGCCTCAATCGAGTCTGCGCCGAGCAGCACCAAAGCATCCTGCAGGCATCGCTCGATATCGACGACGGTTCGGTCCTCGATCCGCGCGATCTCTTCCAACGTTCTGCTCTGTTTCAGCCATCGGAGGGAGGCCAACTGGAGGGGGCAAAGCTTCGACGTATCCATTATCGAACGATCCTCTCTTGCTGGATGAGTTGCCTCGGAGTCGCATAGCGTGCTCATTTCTGGGAAACGTACGGCACGGGCGTGGACTTGCGCGCAGCCGTCGGGCGCTCCACCAGAACGATTGTTCGCGGGAGGTCGGATGCCACGCTCAGCGACTTGAGCTCATCGCCCAGGCGCTTGTCCGCTTCGTTGAGGCGGTGATGAAGGCGATGGTAATCCGTCCAGGTTGGCGTCCGAAAGGTCTCGAGCCATCGCGAAGGCTGCTGAACATCGCGCGTGAGGGTCCAATGGCGTGCGCCGGCTCGGCTTTGAACATGCCGCCGTCTGCGCATGATCTCAAGAAAGACAGCGGCGTTTTCTTCGGCAATCGCATATTCCGTCGTCACCAGAATTGGGCCGCTTCTCGGCTTCAGATCGAGTGCAGGTACTGGCGCATCGAAGGCGCCGGAGGCTTCGAGTTCAGACTCCAAGCGGTTGCTGATCGGCAGCTTGAGCCCAAGTGCGGCGACCAGCAACGAGGCGGCAGCAGAACATGCCAAGGATAAGGAGAGGGAATGGTTTTCGGCGATAATTCCCCAGAGCCAACTGCCAGCGGCGATCCCCCCATAAGTAAAAGCGCTGTAGATGGAAATCGTGCGACCCACCACCCAGCGCGGGCTTGCCAACTGCACGTTGACGCCGAACCCCGACCATCCGGTTACCCAGCCGGCGCCGCCGAAGGCGAGGCAGACTGTTGCGATGATCAGGGAAGACGTCAGCGCAAGTGAGATCGCACATACCGCGCACGCGACACATGCCAGAACAATCAGCAGTTCCTGCGTGACCGCGCGCCTGAGTGGTGGGTTCACGAGCCCCGCGATCAGCGCGCCGGCGCCGAAGCCACCCATGAGAATACCGTAGTCGATTGGGCCGCCCTTCAAGAGGTCTCTTGCGACGAGCGGCAGGAGCGCCAGCATCGAGGTTCCGGTCAGCCCAAACAGCGTACCGCGGACAATAGCTGCCTTGATTTCCGAGGATATCGCCGTGAACCGCAGTCCATCATAGATCGCCGTCATGAGCGCTTCGCGAGGGAGGGGCGACGCTTTCACGGTCCACTTGTTTCGCCACAGAGCGGTGAGGGGCGCGACGAAGCCAAGCGTGGTGAGCGCGAAAGTGACGAGCGGCCCAAAAATCGCAACGATGATGCCGCCAAGCGCGGGACCGACGCTACGGACCGTGTTGAATCCGACATTGAGAAGGGTGACGGCCGACGGCAGATAGCGGCGCTCCAGCATGTCGCCAAGCGAAGCGCGCCACGCGGGATCGCTGAGTGCGATACCGCAGCCGTCAAGGAAACTGAACGCCAGGATCATCCATGGATCGGTGATGCCGAAAGCCATCAGGATCGTCAGCATCGCCGAGGCCGCCATCATCAGGCTTCGGCCGACGATCATGACCATGCGCCGGCTGTAGTTGTCGGCAATCGCGCCAACGAAAATCGCAAGAAAAAAGGCAGGCAGGGTAGACGAGGCCTGGACCAGGGCGACCATCACATCCGAGGTGGAAACGGTGGCCATCAGCCAGCTGAGAGCCACCGTCTGCATCAGCCAACCCAGGCTGGAGAGCTG
>NZ_NWSQ01000054.1 GCF_002531725.1 Rhizobium sp. L43 | reverse complement strand
TCATGAATCGTCCGTACGAAGGCGGTCTCGGCTGGGTTCATGCTTCGGCGCGGGTTCACCACGAAATGGACCTCGACGTGCCTGCATTGCACGGATCACGACGACGGTCAGCCGTCGAGCCCGTCATCGGCCACATCAAGAACGAGCATCGGATGGATCGCAATTATCTCGCCGGACAACAAGGAGATGCCATCAATGCCGTTCTGGCTGCCGTTGGCTACAACTTCTCGCTCCTGCTTAACTGGTTCAGAGACTGTTTGTGCCTGCTCGCCGCATTGCTCCTGGCGGCTCTGCCGCGATCCCCGCACGTTTCCGCGTCACACGCTTCCTGAAGATCTCAACGTAAAAACTGTGGCGACGGACAATCCTGCCCGCCACAATGAAAACAGCGTTCTTCACGGTCGGCTAAATAGGTTTCTGGCTCTCGGTCAGAACTTCTGCTTTGCCCGCTTCGGCATAAAATGGGTTCCGATATTGACGAGTGCTTCGGCGACTTCAGCAGCATCGTGGCGGGTCGCTTTCCGTTTTGCCTCGCCGAGCTTGCGGATGGGCGCGATGATATCCCCAGTGACGGCATGACCTCGAAGGACGGGCTGCCAAAGCTTGGGCGCGTAACTTGTTTCCTCGCAGAAAGCAGAGATCCAATCGAATGGATCAAAGGTCTGATCATCGATCCTGGTGAACTTGGGCCGGGGGTCTTTCGGTGTTTCAGAAAGGCTCGCAGAGATGCGGTTATATTCCGCAACGATCGTCTGCACGGCCCGATGTTCAGTTGTTTCCATCGGCAGATTCAGGGCATCCGGACTGGTCAATTCCGGGATCCATTGGCGTGGGTCGATAAATCTCGGTCCGATGATGAGAGCAGTGAGATAGCCATCGAGACCGCTCATTGACCAGATTGGCGATGCCGGACGACGTGCCCTGATAAACGCCTCGAACGCCACATCATCAAGCTTCGGTCGTGCGGTCGTCGTCCCCTGGCTGTTGTGCGTCATGCCGCCCGTCGCTCCTGCTCTGTCATCGCCTCGCGCTCAGCCTTCCAGTTCCATATGTTGACGGCCCCCACTTGCAAGTGTTTTTTAACAGAAATTTTTGATCGGATCGCTTGCTTCCATCTGTGCGGCCTTTCTGTGTGGTCGCACATGACCACTTGCCAAGATGGTTTCCGCAACGCGTGCTCCTAACACGGTAACTGCCTTGAATGGCCAGTGGAACTGACGGAGTTTCACGCGTCTTGGATCGATCGATCGCACCATCTGCTTTTCTCTTGCAAGTTCACTGCATCAGCTCAACACGGTAGCATTATCATGCTCACCGTGATGGCCAATCTCCTATACTGCCTGTGTTTGCCCCTCCGTCCGCCGATAATTTTCGCCACTCACCATGAGCTTCCAGGCGATACGGGCGATCTTGTTGGCGTGCCACCGCAACCAGCTTCGATTTCTTCCTTTGCAGGAGTTCGGTGAGCCATCGGGAAGCATGTCTGCTTCGACCTGTTCTGACGTGCTGAAGAAGGGCAGTCGCGCCAACCACTAAAACGCTCCTCAGCATCGCCGGCACGTGTGATCACACCAAGCCTTACCTTGCCTGCGTCGAATGGTCTTTGGATGTAAGCCCTATCCAGGCGGCAAATTCGCGACCCGACTTGAACATTCGGGGATCTGGGGTCTTCATCTTCAAAAGCGATGCGCCGACCGGCCCGACACCCGGAATTTCGGCAAGCCGCCTGCTGCATTCATCGGAGCGATGCAGCGCGGTCAATTTTTCCTCGATGGCTTTCGTCTCGGCAAGCAATTGCCGATATTCAACACCATGCATGGCAAAGAGCTCGCGCGCCAATTCAGGCAGGGATTGATCAGCCGCTATTCGCTCCAATAGCGGTTCGATCCGGCACATGCCCTTGGCCGCGACGATGCCGAACTCCATGGCAAAACCGCGAATGGCATTGGCGAGCTGCGTTCGATTGCGAATGAGTCTCTCCCGCACGCCGACCAGCATCAACGCCGCCTGCTGATTCGCGGTCTTCACCGGCACGAACCTCATGGTGGGTCGGCTCATCGCCTCACACAAGGCTTCCGCGTCCGCCGCGTCGTTCTTGCCGCGTGCGTCTCACCCGCCCCACTCCGCCTGCAACCCGGACCAGCCGGTCAGATCGGTGGCTGACCGACGGTCCTAGTGTCGCGTTTCTAACTGGCTGAAAACGCCGCGCCTCTAGTAAGTTTTGACAACAACAACTCGAGGATGACAATTATCGTGTCAATCGAGTGTTGGAAATTCCCTCCACGACCAGGAGAAAGTGCGCGTGCTCCGGTACGCCCTTCCAGAGGAATAATCGGACAGTGTTAGTGAGCAAAATGGCCGAGACAGAAGCCGCAGATTCAGCGCCCGCCTTCTCGATATGCTGGTCACAGACGACTCGTCACTCTCTGCTGGTGAAACCAATCACGTGCGCGAAAAACGGACGGTAGAATAGCGCGACAAACGATTGACCCGGGTTCGAAACGGAAAATCTTAAACAGGCTACAAGCTTTATAATAAGCAAGCGAAATGTCAGTGGGACTCGGACTGCCGGGTGCAGTCCCGCTCAACACAGGCTTCCTGCGCCAAGGGCCCTCAATAACGGCGGAATTCGTAGCATGGTTGCGGATATCCTGCTACGTCACTGGGGTTCCAAGAAGCTCGAGGCGTCCCGCAGAATGCAGATCAAAGACGTCTCCGTGCGCGGGCCAAGCACCCTCTATCAGCTGCGGAATATCGCATTCCGTTCGATCTGGAGTTCGACGCAAGTCGCAAATCTAGGATGGCTTGTGCAAACTGTCACAATCAGTTGGCTCATGGCGATGATCTCCACTTCGGATCTGATGGTCGCACTTGTGCAGGCTTCGACCACGCTTCCAGCATTCATACTCTCTATCATCGCTGGAGCTATCGCCGATACGTATAGCCGCCGATCGGTCATGATCATCGGGCTGTCATTAATCGCGCTCGCGTCTATCGCACTGGCAGTTGCTGCCGCCTTTGGATTCGTCAGTCCCTGGCTCATTCTCGGGCTGGGATTTATGGCAGGCTGCGGATTTGCGCTGAATGACCCCGCTTGGCATGCCTCGGTGGGTGATAACTCGACAAACGAGATATTCCGGCTGCGGTGACACTCATGTCGGTTGGATACAACGTGACGCGCAGCCTCGGACCGGCTGTGGGCGGAGCCGTTCTCGCGTTCCTTGGCCCTTTGGCGGCCTTTCTTTTTGCCGCGTGCAGCAACCTCGCACCGCTCGGCGCCGTGTTGCGCAACAAGTGGCACGTTCGCTCGTCTCCTCTGCCAGCAGAGCGGATTTCAACAGCAATCCACGACGGCATGCGGTTCACGGCACTTTCCTCCGACATCCGAGCGGCGATTATCCGTGCAACCTCTTCGGTCTTGCCGCCATTGCCATTCTTGCACTTCTGCCGCTCGTCGCACGCGATCGTTTGGCCGGCGGACCTATCATCTACGGCATACTATTTGCCGGTTTTGGAACAGGCGCCTGCATCGCCGGTCTAAACAACCGGCTCTTAAGGAAATTGCTTCCTCCGGAATGGTTGATGGCGATCGCTTCGATCGCTTCCGCGGTGTGTTGCATCTCGCTTGCCTTCACCTCCTATGTACCTATGGCGACACTTGCGCTTGCCATCGGCGGCGCCGGATGGGTCATCACCTGGACCGGGTTCGACGTCTGGGTACAATTGGGCAGTCCGCGCTGGGTCGTCGGCCGTACGCTCTCAATCTACTATGCATTCCTGTCGGGTGGCATGGCAGCGGGGAGCTGGATCTGGGGGACCGTCGCCCAGACCTATTCGCTGGCTTCTTCTCTCGAATTAGCCGCGGCCGCCCTATTCCTCTTTGCGGCTTCAGGGTTCGTCTTGCCGGTGCATCTGGAGGCGGAGGGTGATCAGCAGGGCTCGGTGTATCCGGCGCCCGCTGTGGCGCTTGATCTAAAGCCCCGAAACGGTCCGATTGCAGCGAGGACGGAATATTCCATAGATGAAACCGACCTTGACATCTTCCTCGATCACATGCGCACTCGCAGATACGCCCTAGCTCGCGCAGGTGCGCGCGACTGGACGCTCCAGAGAAATCTTCGAAAGCCCTCCCGGTGGACGGAAACGTTCCGCACGCCGACCTGGATGGATTTCCTGCGTCTGCATCATCGCCTCTCTCCATCGGATCAGCAAGTCGTCCAGCTTCTCGCCGATTTCCATATGAGTGACAAGCCTCCGGAAACTGATCTTGTAATTGAGCGTACAACAGACGCGCGACGGACCCGGAGCCAACCGGCCGCGCGCGTTTCGCGTCCGTGAGGTGATTTTGCGATGAGGCCATCTATCGAGCAGCAGCAACGGTCATAGTGTCGCCGGCCAGAAACGAAGCCTCACGATCATTAGGGGTAGTGTGCGGAAGGTTCTGCAAATTTCGCTGAGAAGGGCGGCCATGGCAGGCTGGTGATGTTCAACGTCACCTGATTCCCTGGAAGGAACGCCACCATGACCAAGATTGAAGATAAGACTGCCGTTGGCGCCGTCAAAGATATTTTGCTTTCAAACCCCGATGGGCTGCACGAGGTGATCCGTGCTGTCATGCAGGAGGTACTTGAAGCCGAGATGGACGAGGCTTTGGGAGCTGCGAAAGGCGAACGCACGCCCGAGCGGCTCGGCTACCGCTCCGGCCACTACGGTCGCACGCTGATGACGCGGGTCGGCAAGTTAGAGCTCCGGGTGCCGCAGGATCGCTCCGGGCACTTCTCCACCGAACTGTTCGAGCGCTACCAGCGCTCGGAGCGGGCGCTGGTGGCGACGCTGGCGGAGATGTATGTGCAGGGAGTGTCGACGCGCAAGGTCAAGGCGATCACCGAGGAACTGTGCGGTCATTCCTTCTCGGCGTCATCGATCTCAGCAATCAACAAGCGCCTGGACGAAAGCCTGAAGGCCTTTGCCTGCCGCCCGCTTCAAGAGCCCTTTCCCTATCTCATTCTCGACGCTCGCTATGAGAAGGTCAGAGAGGCCGGCGTCGTCAGGAGCCAGGCGGTGCTGATCGCCGTCGGCATCGATTGGGATGGCCGGCGGCAGATCCTCTCCGTCGAGATGGCCGGCCGCGAGAGCCGGTCGGCCTGGAAGGACTTCCTGCTGGGGCTGAAAGCCCGCGGCCTCAAGGGTATCGAATTCGTCGTCTCTGACGATCATGCCGGCCTCGTCGCGGCGATCGGCGAAGTCATTCCGGAAGCCGCCTGGCAGCGCTGCTACGTGCACTTCCTGCGCAATGCGCTCGACCACCTGCCGCGCAAGCACGGCGACGATTGCCTGCAGGAACTGCGATGGATCTACGACCGGCGTGACATCGACGAGGCGAAGGCCGATCTTGCCGCCTGGCTGGGCAAATGGTCGGGCAAATATCCGCGCCTCACCGGCTGGGTCGAGGAGGCCATCGAGCAGACGCTCACCTTCTTCCGCCTGCCGCGCACTCACCACAAGCATCTCAAGAGCACCAACATGCTCGAGCGCCTCAACGAGGAGATCAGGCGCAGAACCTATGTCGTGCGCATCTTTCCCAACACCGACAGCTGCTTGCGCCTAGTCCGGGCGCTTGCCGTCGAAACCCACGAAAACTGGATGGAGGCCAACCGCTACATCAATATGGACGACCTCAGAGAGCACAAGAAACTCGCTCTCCGCAATGCCGCATGACCAGTCTCATGACTGCCCATTTTGCTGAACTTGACGCACACAACCTCATTAGGATGCGGAGAATAGCAGCAAACCCAACACAGCTCCTGGCCTGGGTGTGGCATCAACACCTGCCATCCAGGTTCACTCGGCTGGCGTCGATCCCTGCTCACGACAGCCGCCTTTTCCTCGTTTTTCGATTCTGGTCTTGCCGCAGCCCGCCGAAGCGGAACGTATCCCTTCGGCGTGAACCGCCTTGCGAAGTTCCGCGTCTCCCGTGAGTCTGCGCTCGTAAGAGTGGAATTAAGAGTGCATTGAAGCATGAGACATGCAGTTTTGTTGACGGGGCCGGAGCGGCGTCGGCGATGGTCGTGGGAAGATCGTGCGCAGATTGTGGCCAAGGCTTTCGCGCCAGGTCGGTGAGCGTAATCGATGATGATCTCGGCCGCTCCGGTTCAGGCAGCATGGAACGACCTAGATTCGAACGGCTTGTGGAACAGGTTTGCTCCGGCAATGTCGGAGCTGTCAATTGCATTGAAGCGTCACGCCTGGCGCGCAACGGCAGGGACTTGCATCATCTGGTCGACCTTTGCGCGCTTGCGGGTACGCTGGTCATCGATCCGGATGGCGCCTATGATCCGCAGCTCGTCAACGATCGTCTGCTGTTTGGATTGAAAGGCACGATGTCGGAGTATGAGCTTAGCTTGATGCGTCAGCGCGGCATCGCCGCACGTGATTCCAAGGCAGGACGCGGGGAACTGCGGTTCATGCTGCCGCCGGGATTTTGCTGGAGCGAGGCGGGCAAGATCGAGATTGACCCGGACGAACATGTGGCAGAAACGATCAGGCTCGTCTTCGCCAAATTCCGGGAACTGGGAAGTGGACGACAGGTCTTTTTGTGGCTGCGGTGGGCCGATATCAAGATGCCGGTCGTTCTGCGCAATGTCGACGTCTGCAAGCTTGCCTGGAAGGCGCCGGCCTACCACAGCGTCATGCAGATTCTCCACGATCCACTCTACGCGGGCGCCTATGCCTTCGGAAGACGTGCGCAGCGAACGCGGATCGTCGATGGCCGCGCTCGCAAGGTTACCGGGGTGCGCAAGCCGAGGGATGAATGGAGCGTGCTGTTGCGCGACAATCATCAAGGTTACATCAGTTGGCGGGACCAATACCAACATCGACATGCTGCGCGAGCCCAACAGGTCGTCGTTGAGCTCAGAAATTTGCGATAGGTTTGCGCGGTGTCCGCAGGACATAAGTGCCGAATTCTGCGAGATGTCCTTCGTTGGCTGCCAAAGCTTGAAGGGCGCAATTACCGCGTCTGGCGGCGACCAGGCGCAGGAGACATTCCACCGCGGCAAATGCGGGAGTCATTGTGTGGATAAACGAGGGCATTTCGGTCCGAACGCGGATCACAATTTCAGAAATCTTAGCGATCGGAGACAGGTCGCTGTCGGTCAAAGCCACTAGTTTAGCACCGCGCGAGACCGCGAAATCGGCGGCCTGCACAGTGAAGCGAGTATACGGGCTGACTGTAACCGCGACCAATGCGTCTTGTGGACCGACAGCTCGGAGCACATCGGTGGAGGAGCCACCCATTCCGTCAATCAATATCGTGGGAGAGTCGAGCAATGACCCGAGGTAGTGCATCAGATAAGCTACCGGAAAGCTTGAACGGCGGCCGATACAAAAAATTTGCCTTGCCTCCACCATGAGGTCGGCGGCTGCTGTCAGCGTGGCAATCGCTGAGGGCTGTGCAAATTCGCCTAGATGGCCATGCAAAGCTCTAATTGTATCGCCGATGAGGGCCTCATCGCCCTCGATATGCCGTCGCACCAGCAATTCCTCTGCACTCCGGATGAAGCTCTCGGGCCCTTCCCTGATGCTGTCCGCAAATACTTCCTTCAATTTCTCGAAACCATCGAAACCAAGGCGCTTTGCAAGCCGCGTAAGTGTTGCCGGAGGGACTCGTGCTCGACGTGCCTGCTCTCTCATCGAAAGCAGTGCGACCTCCGTCGGATGATCAACTAACCAACGCGCGGCGACCTTCATTTGCCGCGGGAAGCGCTCATAGCTGTCCCTTATGAGGTTTGAGACGGGGAAATCCATTCTGATTTACGTCCTCAGGTCGATCGATCAAGGTTGAGTCCAGCAGAAGCGCAAACGCAGTGCAGCGACGAGGCTCAGCCTAACGGCCACTCGTGCCCCAACTGTGGTCCTTCTTAAACACCCCAAGTAACGAGACATTGACGAGGAGCACGAACAGCACGCCCCTGGCCGCCTTGTAGAGCTGGGTGGGCAACTCGATGCGCCGCTCTTCGGGCTATCAGTCGTGAGCTCTGTCATGGTCCCGGCTAGGGCTCTATCTGTGATCTGCCGAAGCATTTTTTCAAGATGAGGGTAGCGGTTACCAAACGACCAAGCACGCTGAATGTCCTGGGGGCGCGTTCCAGATGGAATCGTTCAAGCCAGTCCTCCGCCACTCCGCACGCCGCAGTGACCAACCCCTTAATGGTGTTCCCGTCGAACACATAGCATCTCCACTCTCGGGCAAGCGAGAAAGTCGCCACCACCGCCTCACGGTGCTGCCATATAAAAAAGGCGGTGCTTCGTGCTCCACTCGCTCTCTACGGCAATCCGCATTTCCGCTTCGATCTCACGCTTCAGGCAAGTCGTCCAACCAGCAGGCGCCATCGAGGTGCGGCCGGGAAAAGACCTTTCCAATCATTTCTGCGGCTTTGTTTTGATGATATCGCATATACAAGCGGCCATCGGCTCCGAGATCCAGGATCTCAATCTTTCCTGTGTAATGCGACATGATGTATTTGAATGTCTTTTGGATGCCGCTGAGACGTTGGTTGATGCCGTGCACAATCTTTAGTCCGCGGAGCAATGAAACCTGAAAATGCGATGCACCTTTCACCGGCCTGCCTTGAAAGAGATAATATGGGCGGATACCTATTTGATGACACTTGGCGAAGGTTGCCGCTAAGATCTCGGCATCATCGTTGACTTTCCCGAGAAGCACGGATTGGTTGAGGAACTGCACGCCACACGCGCGTAACGAGCGAATGTTGCGCTCAGCATCGACCGAGATTTCACCGATGTGGTCGAAATGTGTGACGATCACTGCGGCCTTGCCCGCGTCATGGATCCGTTGGAACAAAGCCGGTAACGCAGGGTCCTCGAACCTTTCGGGCGTGTAGGCGACCATTTTTGTGCCGAATCGAATGGACTCCAAATGTGGGAAGGGCAGCAGATGGTCAAGAATTTCATCAAGTCTGGCGGTGCTGAGCATGAACGGGTCGCCTCCCGAGAGCAGCACGTTCGTCATCTCAGGATGACTTCCGATATATTGCGCAATCTGCGCGAAATCAGCTGCGATTTCATCGGAGTCCTTGCCAACAATGCGTTTGCGAAAGCAGTAGCGGCAGTATGAAGCGCAACGGTCCGTTACCAGCAACAATCCCGTCCGGGCGTATTTGTGCTGAAACCCCGGTACAACTGTGTTATCGTGCTCGCCGCTGGTATCCAAATTGCCGGGGCTCTCGAACTCTTCGAATGAGGGTTCGACGATGTATTTAAGTTGGTTATAATAGCCACTTTTGGTGATCTGTTCACGGTAGAATCTTGTGACATGATAACGCGTGATGCTGTTGGCTTGTAGTTCACCGGGGCTAACGCTGCGCGTCCCCTCAATGAAGGTCATGACTGCGGTATCGATCGGCGGATCCGAGTTGATTGGCGATGTTTGAAACGACCAATCGCGAGGCGCGCCAGAGGTCGTTCGCAGCTCACGATAGCTTGGGCTCTGATCCTTGCAGTCAACCGAACTCTCCCTCGGGTCCTGCTCCGGCTGCGCCCCAAACCGCTCGTGCGTGCGCCGGTCCTGAGGATAGGCCGCTTTCCTCGGGTTCGGCTCTGCCGGAAGACGGTGACGTTCCTCCCCCAACGGAAGTGCCGCCGACCAAACTCGCTGCCCAAGGTCGACCGCCATCTCGCTCAGCGCGTGCTGCAAATAGCTCACAAACGGCTCGACCGTGCTGCGCTCAAACAGCGACGGCGCGTAGATCAGCCTTCCACGAATCGCCTCGCCGACCTCAACAAACTCAAGCGCAAGATCATGTTGCTCCACACGTTCGTCAACGCTGACGTACTCAAGTCCCGGCAGCTCCAGAGGAGCCGCAGAATTATTTTGCCATGCAAGTATAGCCGGGAAGCTCGCGGTGTGAGACTCGTTACGGGGCGGATTGGCGAGCTCGATCACCTGTTCAAACGTCAGGTCCTGGTATGCCTGCGCCCAAAGCGCGGCATTCACCCGCTTCATTAAGTCCCCCAGAGTGGGGTCGCCTGACAGATCAATCCGCAGTGTCGGCGCGTCTACAAAGGGGCCGATCAGCCCCGCAATCTCGGAGCGCGTGCGGTTGGCGTCCGGCGTGGCAATGACTATCTCATCCTGACCCGACAACCGTGCCAACACGAGCGCCCAGCCCGCCAGCAGAGTGACGAACAATGTGGTCCCAAGAAGACTGCTTTGTGCCTTGAGCCGCGTGGCCAGCGGCTCCCGTAACACGAACTCGACGTAACTGTCCCTGCGGTCCTGCCGCGCCGGACGCGGCCGGTCTGTCGGCAGCTTCAGCGTCGTTGGCGCGCCCACCAGTATCCGGCCCCGGTATTCCGAGTGGCGCTCCAACAGCTCGCCCGCCAGCCAACGACGCTGCCAAACAGCATAGTCCGCATACTGCACCGGCAATGGCATCAGCTGATCGGCGCGGCCCTCGCAGGCCGCAGTGTAGCGCTCGTTGAACTCGCGCGCCAGGATCTTTCCTGACTGCTCATCGGAGATCATGCGGTGCATGGTGATCAGTAACACGTGGTCGTTCGCTGCCAAGCGCAAGAGCCGAGCACTGATCAGCGGCCCGGAGTCCAAGTCGAACGTCGCCTGCACTTCGTGGCTCATGAACTCCGCGAGGGTCGCCTCCACATCTGCTGCCGCCGTCAGATCGTCCCGTTTCAGTGGCAGCCGGACGTCCGACGGCCCGATCCGCTGGAACGGCCGGCCGTCGTCAACCCCGAAGGTGGTGCGCAGCATCTCATGACGCGCCACCAGCCCGTCCAAAGAAGACTGAAGGACTGCCTCGTTCAACTCGCCGCGAAGCCGAAGCTCCATCTGAACGTGACGGGCTCGGCTGCCGTCCACCGGACGCGACGAAAACCAACGCTCCTGGGACAACGACAGCGGCACCCGCTGTGGGCGAGGCAAAGCTTCAATTGGCGGAACCGCACCAAACAGTGCAGCATCTATCGCATTGATTGGGAGCGTTCGAGCAAAATTCATGTAGACCTCCTCGGCCGGAGCTTGCAAGACCCCCATGGTCGTAACGGATTATTTCACGCTGTCCCATGCAATCGGCGTGCCATTGAAGAGATTGTGTCAAAAGGCGCAAAACCAAGGGATTTGCATCGCAGCGACGGAAACTTGCGGCTGGCGTGTCAGGTTCCGAACATAAACAGGCTTATCGCAAACTCGGACTTTGGGCGCGAGAATGCCTTAAAAAGCCTGCTTTTTAGCCTGACCCTTGATTCAGAAAAAGCGCGAGCAGCTCGTTCTGCTGGCGGACGGATGGTCAGCGGTCCAATCCTTTGCTCAGGAAAGCATCGCCTCGAACATGGCACCGGCCTTTCTTGCTGAGTCGAACAATTTGCCGATCCTGGTGGTCGCTCTCGATGCGTTGGCAGGTGTTTGTGCAATTCAATGCGCCGGCTGCGCCGTCAGAGGGCGGCTTTAGGGGCTTGTACGCACAGCCTTGTCCAGAATGTCCAGACCACGTTGAAGCGTCTGCCCGTCAATAGTCAACGGAGGAAGAAATTTGACCACTTGGTCCTCCGTGCCGCATCGTTCTATCACAAGTCCGTCTTCGAAGGCCTGGCGGACAATTTTCTCGGACAGTTTGCCCGTACTGCAGTCAAGCCCCATCATCATGCCCCTTCCACGTACGGAAAGGTAAGAATCTCGGTTGCTTTGAGCGATTTGCCGAAGGCGCTCGCTCAGGATGCGTCCTGTTTCGACAACAGCTTAGACAGGTTTTCATTTGTCCAGTATTTTCGCAAAGCGGCAGTGCCCGTCACGAGTGCGAGATTGTTGCCTCTGAAAGTCCCGCTGTGCTCGCCCGGTCGCCACACGTCCAGTCGGGTTTGAACAGCAAAAGGGACAGAGGTAGTCCACAGCCACTGAGGGACTTTGACAAAAGAACGATGTCTGGAGATATATTCGCAAACTCAAAACTGAAAAAATCGCCGGTTCGGCCGCAGCCCGCCTGAATGTCATCAACAATCAGGAGGATGCCGTTCTTTTTGCAAAGCCGATCGAGCGACTGCAGCCAGTCTTTGCTGGCAGGATTTATACCCCCTTCCCTTGGATGGTTTCTAAAATGATGGCTGCCGGCATGTCAATACCACTGCTAGCATCCGCGAGCACCCTTTCCAGATATTCTGAAGTGTCTTTGTCAGCTCCCCAATACCCGTCGTAGGGCATGAACACTGCGCCGCCAGCAGGAAGACCTGCTGCATCTCGGCAGTATCGATTGCCAGTTACTGCGAGCGCGCCTAAGCTCACGCCATGATAGCCGTTGGTGAATGAAATTATACTGTGCCGTCCAGTGGCCTTGCGCGCGAGTTTCAAAGCAGCTTCGACGGCATTGGCGCCCGTAGGACCGGCAAACTGAAATTTGTATGTCAGACGACGCGGGCGCCATTTTATCTCGTCAAAATACTCCATAAACTCTCGTTTCGCTGACGTGGCCATGTCCAAGCGTGGATAATCCGATTTGATTTCAAGTATTCCACGGCATCGTCTGGAGCAAATCCTGTTCAATCCGGATCATATCCAGCAGCCTTGAAGTAATTGGCGCATTCTGCGGGGGTGAAGCGGGGTATCAAGGCGCCGACTGCGTCCCACAGGGCGTCAATCTTACGCTCCGCCCGGCCTCGCAGCATCGCCTTCAGTTTGGAGAAGGCGTTATCGATCGGATTGAAGTCTGGGCTGTAAGGAGGCAGGAACATGAGCGTGGCGCCGACACGTTCGATGGCGTCGCGTACACCGGCTGTCTTGTGAGCCGGTAGGTTGTCCATGACCACCACGTCGCCGATCTCCAGGGTAGGCACCAACACCTGTTCGACGTAAGCCAGGAAGACGTTACCGTTCATGGCGCCATCGTAGACAAACGGCGCGGTCATCCCGGTGAGGCGCAACGCTCCGGTAAAGGTCGTTGTTTTCCAATGGCCATGTGGCACGCCAGCTCGGCAACGCTCACCTCGAAGTGCACGTCCGCGTAGCCGTGCCATCTTGGTCGAAAGGCCGGGGTGAGTAGGCCGGAGGGATTTCACCTGCCGGCCTCTCGCAGAACGGTGCGTGAACCTCTCGATTACACCGCTCCCATCAGGTAAACGTGTTCGTTCCGGACGCCTGCCAGTGTACGAAGAGGTCCCGTCTATCTCGGGCAAGTTGCCGCAGGAACTGCGAAGCCCGAGTTTTGTGGAACCGAAAGCGCTTGTACTTTCGCATGATCCAGGCCTTGAGCTTCCGATTGACATAGTCAGCCAGGAAGAACAGGGCCGAACCACTGAACCGCCCATAATAGGCAATCCATCCCCGGAGGAGCGGATTGATCTGTTTGGCAATTTCAGCCAGCGTCCCGGGCGTTTGCCGCGGAATGTTCAAGCTCTTGATCGTGGCCCGCATCGATTTTAGCGCCGCCGGACTGGCCGCTGGGGTATAGCCACAGAAGAACTCATTCCGCTGTGAAGTCGCCACCTGTCGCGGCCTGAACTGGTATCCAAGGAAGTCAAATTTGAACGTCGGATACATTTCCCGGCGCCGATTATCTTTGCCGTAGACGATATGGGTCTTAGTCGGATGCATCTGAAGTCCGCATTCTGCCAGCCGCGCTTGGAGCTCGACCATGAGGGCCTCTGCTTCCTGCTCGGTCCGGCAGTGCACCAGACCATCGTCTGCATACCGACACCATGGTAGATCCGGATGCGTCCGGGTCATCCAGACGTCAAACGCGTAATGCACGAAGAGGATTCGATAGGATCGGGCTGACCACGCCCCCTTGCGGGTGAACCGCTCCCAAACGTTGGACCACCGGATGCTATAGTTTTCCGGCTTTACTCAGGGAGGCGGGCTGGTTGCGCACCCTGAATTCACCAACGAGATCGGCACCTTGTTGCCG
>NZ_NWSQ01000005.1 GCF_002531725.1 Rhizobium sp. L43 | reverse complement strand
GGAGGCGCCGATCTTCCAGGTTGCCGACTACGGACTGGTCGCCGATCTGTTCGAAGCCCTGCCGGAATTGCAAAAGGTGCTCTAGGCGCGCCAAATGCTTTTCTTTCGCACTTGCGAATGACTGGAAAATTATCTTTTATCGGTCTACTACTGCTGCCGGGCGATCATTCGTCCGGCAGTATTGCAAAAAAATGCGGCAGCGCGGGGGCGAATGCCGTGTGGGGGTTTGGAGATGAATGCGGTGTTGAAGAATATTGGGATTATCGGTGCCGGCCAGATGGGCTGCGGCATCGCACATGTTTCGGCCGCCGCAGGTTACAGGGTTCACATCTACGATCTCTCGCAGGACCGCATCGAATCCGGCCTTGCCACCATCAACGGCAACCTCGCCCGCCTGGTGACGAACGGCAAGATGACCGAAGAGGAACGCAAGACGACCTTGTCGCTGATCTCGGGCTCGTCCGATGTCAACGATCTCGCCCCCTCCGATCTCGTCATCGAGGCCGCCACCGAGGATGAAACGGTCAAGCGCAAGATCTATACGCAGGTTTGTCCGGTCCTGAAGCCGGAAGCGCTGCTTGCCACCAACACCTCTTCCCTTTCCATCACCCGGCTTGCTGCCGCCACCGACCGCCCCGAACGCTTCATGGGCATACATTTCATGAACCCGGTGCCGGTCATGAAGCTGGTCGAACTGGTGCGCGGCATTGCCACCGATGAGAAGACTTTTTCCGCTGCCAAGGAATTCGTCGGCACGCTGGAAAAGACCATCACTGTCGCCGAGGATTTCCCGGCCTTCATCGTCAACCGCATCCTGCTGCCGATGATCAACGAGGCAATCTACACGCTCTATGAAGGCGTCGGCACGGTCGATGCCATCGACACGGCGATGAAGCTCGGCGCCAACCATCCGATGGGGCCGCTGCAGCTTGCCGATTTCATCGGCCTCGACACCTGCCTGTCGATCATGCAGGTTCTGCACGACGGTCTGGCGGACTCGAAATATCGCCCCTGCCCGCTGCTGGTGAAATATGTCGAAGCCGGCTGGCTCGGACGCAAATCCGGCCGCGGTTTCTACGATTATCGCGGCGACGTGCCGGTCCCGACGCGGTAAGTAGACATCATCAGAACGGGCGAATAGACCCAGCGCCCGCGAAATGCTTTCCTTGCCGGGAACGGGAGGAAACGCCATGTCGACCGAAACACCCATGTTCCTGCTGCAATGCTGCGTCCTGATCGGAATTGCCGGCGTCTTCCTCATGAGAGGAGATGGGGACTCCTGATCGACGTCGTTACGACCCGATCGCACCCTTGATCAGCGCCTTGGCATCTTCGCTATCCCAGGCGGCCGGGCCGTTCATGGCGGAGATCAGGCAGCCCTTATCGTCGAGCAACAGCGTCACCGGCAGGCCGAAGGCAAGACCTTCCTTCTTCAGGCTGTTGAAGACGCCGATCGTATTGTCGCGGTAAAGCTGCAGCGCATCGACGCCGGTTTCAGTCAGGAAGGTCTTCGGCTTCTCGTCGTCGCCGGTGTCGATATTGACCGGCACGACTTGGAACCTGTCACTGCCCATCGCCTTTTCGAGTGCGTTCAGCGCCGGCATTTCCTCGCGGCAGGGCACGCACCAGGTGGCCCAAAGATTGAGAAGCACGGTCTTGCCGGCGAAATGGTCGAGCGTCAGCGGCTTGCCGTCCGGCCCGTTGAAGGAAACCGCCGTCAGCTTGCGCGGCTCGGTGGCGGCAACCATGGCGGCCACCTGCCCCTTCATCAGCGGTGTCAGATTGGCGGCACGCTCCTTCGCCAGCGAGCATTCGGCCGAAGCGCTGCTGCCCATCCCATTGCCAATCCCCGTCTCCTTCACGTATACCGCTGCCGCACCTGCAACGACACCTGCGACGGCGGCGATTGCGATCAATTTTCCGGACGGCAGGCCGAAGGGTTTTTTCGTCGTCATTTCATTCTCCAGGACGGGCATCTTCCATGGCCGAGAACAACACGGACACCAAATCCTCCAACCAGATGTGGGGTGGGCGCTTCGCCTCCGGCCCGGACGCGATCATGGAGGAGATAAATGCCTCGATCGGTTTCGACAAGAAGCTATTCGCCCAGGACATCCGCGGTTCGATTGCCCACGCGACCATGCTTGCCCATCAGGCGATCATTTCATCAGACGATAAGGACAAGATCGTTCACGGGCTAAACACGATCCTGTCAGAAATCGAAAGCGGCAATTTCGAATTCTCGCGCCGGCTCGAAGACATCCACATGAATATCGAAGCGCGCCTTGCGACGCTGATCGGATCGGCGGCCGGCCGGCTGCACACTGCCCGCTCGCGCAACGATCAGGTGGCGCTCGACTTCCGCCTCTGGGTGAAGGAAGAGCTCGAGAAGACCGAAAGGATGCTCACCGGCCTGATCGCCGCCTTCCTCGACCGCGCCGAGGAACATGCCGAAAGCGTCATGCCGGGCTTCACCCATCTGCAGACCGCCCAGCCCGTCACCTTCGGCCATCATTGCATGGCCTATGTCGAAATGTTCGGCCGCGACCGCTCGCGCGTGCGCCACGCCATCGAGCATCTGGATGAAAGCCCGATCGGCGCTGCCGCCCTTGCCGGCACCGGTTATCCGATCGACCGCCACATGACCGCCAAGGCGCTGGGTTTCCGCGAGCCGACCCGCAATTCCATCGACACGGTCTCCGACCGCGACTTCGCCATCGAATTCCTGTCGATCGCAGCGATAACGGGCATGCACCTGTCGCGGCTGGCGGAAGAGATCGTCATCTGGTCGACCCCGCAATTCGGTTTCGTCCGTCTCTCCGACGCCTTCTCCACAGGCTCCTCGATCATGCCGCAGAAGAAGAACCCGGATGCCGCCGAACTGGTGCGCGCCAAGACCGGCCGCATCAACGGCTCGCTGGTGGCGCTGCTGACAATCATGAAGGGGCTGCCGCTCGCCTATTCCAAGGACATGCAGGAAGACAAGGAACAGGTCTTCGACGCGGCCGAGAGCCTGGAACTGGCAATCGCCGCCATGACCGGCATGGTGCGCGACATGACCGTCAACACCGCGCGCATGAAGGCGGCGGCCGGTTCCGGCTATTCGACTGCGACCGACCTTGCCGACTGGCTGGTGCGCGAAGCGGGCCTGCCCTTCCGTGATGCCCATCACGTGACCGGCCGCGCCGTGGCGCTTGCCGAAAGCAAGGGCTGCGACCTTGCCGAGCTGCCGCTCGCCGAGCTGCAGGCGATCCATCCTGATATCACCGACAAGGTCTACGACGTGCTGACCGTCGAGGCCTCGGTTGCCAGCCGCAAGAGCTTCGGCGGCACGGCGCCGTCTGAAGTGCGCAAGCAGATCGCCTTCTGGCGCGCCCGCAACTGATGCGTACGGGGCGGGGCGAAAAGCCGCCGCGCCCTTCCTTCAGGACGCGGAAAGACCGTCCAACAATCAGGGTGCACAAGGCGGATAAACTTCGATATGAAGATGTCCATCATTCGAGCTGAATGATGCCAGCACATGCCGCAGAAGAGGATATCCATGCAGAAGAGCTTGCCGCACCTCGTCCGCCTGACGGCCGTTCTCGCCGTCATCGGCCTTGCCGTTGCCGGATGCGGGCGCAAGGGCGACCTCGATCCGCCGAGCGCTGCGGCAACCAAGGAAGGTGACGTTTCCAAGCCGACGAAACAGCCGGGAACCGTTGATAAGCCCTTCCTTCTCGACCCCCTTCTTTAAGGCTTAAGCCCGTGAACCATTTCGAATACCGCGACGGCATCCTTCACGCCGAGAACGTTCCCGTTCCCGAGATCGCCAAGGCGGTCGGCACGCCCTTTTATGTCTATTCCACCGCGACGCTGGAGCGCCATTACCGCGTCTTTTCCGAAGCCTTCGCCGACATGGATTCCATGGTCTGTTATGCGATGAAGGCGAATTCGAACCAGGCGGTGCTGAAGACGCTGGGCCGCCTCGGCGCCGGCATCGACGTCGTGTCGGAAGGCGAGCTGCGCCGCGCGCTTGCCGCCGACATTCCGGCAAACCGCATCATGTTCTCAGGTGTCGGCAAGACGCCGTCCGAGATGGATTTCGCTCTTGAAGCCGGCATTTACTGCTTCAACGTCGAATCCGAGCCTGAGCTCGAAATCCTCAACCAGCGCGCCGTCAGCGCGGGCAAGAAAGCGCCGGTCTCCTTCCGCATCAACCCTGACGTCGATGCGAAGACGCATTCCAAGATCTCGACCGGCAAGAAGGAAAACAAGTTCGGCATCTCCTGGGAGCGCGCCCGCGCCATCTACGCCCACGCCGCCAAGTTGCCGGGCATCGAGGTCACCGGCATCGACATGCATATCGGCAGCCAGATCACCGAATTGCAGCCCTTCGACGACGCCTTCAGGCTGCTGCACGATCTTGTCGCGACGCTGCGCGCCGACGGCCACACCATCGATCACGTCGATATCGGCGGCGGTCTCGGCATCCCCTATAAGGACGACAACAATCCGCCGCCGCTGCCGGATGCCTATGCGGCAATCGTCAAGAACCAGCTGCGCGGCCTCAACTGCAAGATCATCACCGAGCCCGGCCGGCTGATCGTCGGCAATGCCGGTATCCTGGTGACGGAAGTCCTTTATGTGAAGGATGGCGGCGAAAAGACCTTCGTCATCGTCGACGGCGCGATGAATGATCTCATCCGCCCCACCCTCTACGAGGCCTATCACGAGATCCGACCGGTGACGATTTCGGCCGCGAACGCCCCACGCATCCGCGCCGACGTCGTCGGTCCCGTCTGCGAGACCGGCGATTATCTGGCGCTCGACCGCGAGATGGCGATGCCGAAGCCCGGCGACCTGATGGCCGTCAGCACGGCCGGCGCCTACGGCGCGGTCCAGGCCGGCACCTATAACAGCCGCCTGCTGGTGCCCGAAGTGCTGGTCAAGGGCAGCGATTTCCATGCGATTCGCCCGCGCAGAACCTATGCCGAGCTGATTAGCCTCGACTCCGTTCCGGCCTGGCTGGACTGAACAAGCCATCACTTTTTGGCGAATAACCGTGAAAAGCCAGTATTGCCGGCCGCTCGCCCTCGCCTTCGCCACAAAGAGTGTTATCCTTTCGTTCATGAGCGTATTGCCCAGCAATCGCCGGAAGCGCCCTCTGTTCCAGAACGCCAGATCGCGGAGACCGGACCGATGACAAGCCTCTCAAGGCAGAAGAAAGGTGCATTTGCGCTCCGTCCGTCGCTGGCCCGGCTGGTGACGACAAAACGCCTGCTGGCGCGCTTTGTGCTGTTTTTCGAGCAATTGTTGCCGCCTTTGCTGCCGGTGCTCTCCGTCATCGCCTTTTACCTCTCCGCCTCCTGGTTCGGCGTCTTCCGCAGCGTGCCGGACTGGCTGCGCATCCTGCTGCTGATCGCCTTCGCCGCGGCTTTTCTGGTCTCGCTCCTCCCCTTCCGCAGCCTGCGCTGGCCGAGGATCGCTGAAGCCGACCGCATGCTGGAAGAACGCAACGGCCTGCCGCACCAGCCGGTCACCGTCCAGGAAGACGAGCCGGCCTTCGATACGCCCTTTGCCCGGGCGCTCTGGCGCGAGCACCAGACCCGTATGGCGGAAAAGATCGCCGCCCTCGATGCCGGCCTGCCGCGGCCTGATATCGCCGCGCATGACCGTTTCGCCCTGCGCGCCGTGCCGGCGCTGCTGCTGGTCACCGCCTTCGCTTATTCGCTGTCGATCAATGGCGGCTCGATCGCCGATGCATTGCAGGCGGCACCCGAGCAGGTGGTCAGCAATCCGGCGGTGCGCATCGACGCCTGGGTGACGCCGCCTTCTTATACCGGCCGCGCCCCCATCTATCTGACCGCTGACGGCAGCGAGCAGGCGCCGATCGGTATTCCGCAGTTTTCAAGCCTCACCGTACGGGTCAGCGGCGGGACGACAGCCGAAAAGGTGGTGTTCCGCAAGGCAAACGGCGAAGCGCAGGATATTGCTGTGCAGGCGGATACCAAGCCGCAGCAGCCGGCGGCGTCGGGCAGCGAACAGCCGAATACAGCCGCAGCCAGTCCGGCTCTCGTCGCGCAGACGCATATGATGAAGCTCGAGGAGAGCGGCGCGCTCGAAGTCAACGGCCGCCGCTGGAGTTTCAACATCCTTCCCGACAAGGCGCCTGAGATCGCCTTCGACGGCCTGCCGAAGCGCAGCGTCAACGGCGCGCTTGAAATCGGCTTCACCGTCAAGGACGATTACGGCGTCCAGGAGGCGCATGCGGAGATCGTTCCCCTGGAAAACGATCCGACGGCAACGCCGCTCTATCCGCTGCCGGAATACCGACTGGACATTCCCCGCCGCAACGCCCGCGACGCCAAGGGCGTCACCAGCCGCAACCTGACCGAACACCCGCTTGCCGGCAAGCGGGTGCGTGTCACGCTCGTCGCCAAGGATGCTGCCGGCCAGACCGGCCGCAGCCCGCCGCATGAGATGGTGCTGCCGTCGCGACCGTTCAACGAGCCGCTTGCCGCGGCCGTCGCCGAGGAACGGCAGGTTTTCGCGCTCGACACCCGCAAGATGCCGCAGGCGATCGCGCTGAACGAGGCGCTGACCATCCGTCCCGAGGAGACTATCCCCAAGCTGACCAACTACCTGCTGCTGCAATCCGCCTTGACGCGCATGAAGCTCGCCAGGGGTGAGGAGGCGCTCAAGGATACGGCCCAGTATCTCTGGGAGATCGCGCTCGGCATGGAGGACGGCGATCTTTCGCTTGCCGAGCGCAAGCTGCGCGAAGCCCAGCAGAACCTTGCCGACGCGTTGAACCGCAACGCTCCGGACGAGGAGATCAAGAAGCTGATGGACGAACTGCGCAAGGCGATGCAGGACTATATGACCGAGCTCGCCCAGCGTATGCAGAACGCGCCGATGCAGCCGAACCAGAACGCGCAGAACATTCTGCGCCAGCAGGATCTGGAACGGATGATGGACCAGATCGAGAATCTCGCCCGCTCCGGCAATCGTGACGCAGCCCAGCAGATGCTGTCGGAATTGCAGCGCATGATGAACAACCTGCAGGCCGGCAGGCCGCAGCGCGGCCAGCAAAGCCAGGAAAACAGCGAGGCCCGCAAGCAGATCGACAAGCTCGGCGAGATCCTGCGCGATCAGCAGAAGCTGATGGATCAGACCTTCCGCCTCGATCAGCAGCTCAGGGACCGCATGCAGCGCGGCGAGCCTGAAATGGGCGAGAACGATCCGCTGCTCGACGAGATGAACCCCGGCGAGAACGGCGAACCGCAGGATCAGCAGCAGGGCCAGCAAGGCAAAGACGGCCAGCAGCCTTCCGACCAGATGACCGCCGAGCAGCTGCGCGAGGCGCTGAAACAGCTGCGCGCCCAGCAGGATGCGCTCGGCAGGCAACTCGGCGAATTGCAGAAGAAGCTCGGCGAGATGGGCATGAAGCCCGGTCCGGGCTTCGGTCAGGCGCAACGCGAGATGGAAGGCGCCGGCCGCGAACTCGGCCAGGGCCGCGGCCAGCCGGCCCTCGAGGGCCAGGGCCGCGCGCTCGAAGCACTTCGCCAGGGTGCCCGCGACATGATGAACCAGATGATGCAGGCGCAGCAGGGCCAGCAAGGCCAGGGTCCGAACGGCCAGATGAGTCAGGGTGGCGACCAGAATGGCCGCGACCCGCTCGGTCGGCCGCGCCCCCCGGGACCTGAATTCGGCGACAACAGCGTCAAGGTCCCCGACGAGATCGACGTTCAGCGCGCCCGAGAGATCCTCGACGCGATCCGCGAGAAGCTCGGCAACAATCCGCCGCAGGAAATGGAACGGCGGTATCTCGAACGATTGCTGGACATCCAGTAGGCCTTACGGCCACCGCGCTGGAGCAAGGATTTCGGCCGGATCGGCCTCAAATCCGAATCGAAGGAAGTGAGCGGGATAGCGCCCGAAAACCGCTCACAGTTTTTACCATCACTTTAAGCGACGAGCGCCCGGGCGACCGCCTTGCGGATATCGGGAAGCGCGAATGGTTTGGCGACGACGTCGATGATCTTTTCGGCAAGGTCGTCGGCCCGTTCGCGCTGTTCGGCATAGCCGGTCATCAGCAGGATTTTCAGGCTGGGAAAAGCGTCTTTCGCCTGATGAGCCAGTTCGATGCCGTCCATGACAGGCATGCGGATATCTGAAAGCAGCAGATCGTAGACCCCGTCCTTGAGCTTCTCCAGGCCCTCGGCCCCGTCAGCCGCCTCATCGGTCTCGTGGCCATCAAGCCGCAGGGCTCGGGCTACGAAAGACCGCAGGGAGTCCTCGTCTTCCGTGATCAGAATTCTTGCCATATGTGCATCGCTCCGTGTCAGCCCCGCGACGGAAATCATCAGGATTTCCTTTTCGATCGGTAAAGATGAGGAAGCGATGGACGAGATGGTTAACAACCCGTCTCGAACGGCAAGATAACGCTGCGCGTCTTTCAGACGCTCGGGGAATGCCGCAACGCCTTGAATTGCTGAATCATTTATCCCCGAGAGTCCGACCTCAGGGATGATGCAGCCGCTCAGGCGTCCCCGGTCACCACGCCGACGAAAGGCAGTTCGCGAAAGGCATAGGCGACATCCATGCCGTAACCGACGACAAAATAGTCCGGGCATTCGAAGCCGACATAATCGGCCTCCAGCTTTTCCTTGCGCTTGACGCGCTTGTCGAGCAGCACGGCGATGCTGACGTTGCGCGCCCCGCGCTCGAACAGCAATTCCTTGGCAAAGAGCAGCGTCCGGCCGGATTCGAGGATATCGTCGATCAGCAGGACGTCGCGGCCATGGACGTCGCTGTCGATGTCCTTGACGATACGCACGCCCTGCGAGACCGTGCCGATGCCGTAACTCGACAGAGTGATGAACTCGACCTCCGGGGCAAGCCCGCTATCATGCAGGGCACGGATCAGGTCGGCGGCGAAGATGAACGAACCCTTGAGCACGGCAATGACGAGCAGGTCCTTGGTCGGGCCATTGGCGATCTCCCGCGCCATCGAATGATTGCGCTCGGCGATCTGCTCGGCGGTGAAGAGCGGCTCGATATTTTTTCCGCGCACGACAGGCATAAGGGCTTGCTCCATGAAAAGAAGGGTAAGCCGTTAGCACATATGCGGCCTTGAAACAGCCTCGCCACTGAAATTTAACGGGATTGGCGCGACCTGTGGCCGGAAAGTCGGCCATGACAGATCCCGGATTTTCTACGGCAGGAACGAAAGCCGGATCTCCGGCATTTTTCCGCCGGCATGCTGGACGCGAGCCGAGAAGCCCCGGCTTTGGCCGCTGTAGATGACATCGGATGGCGGATTGATGACGATGCTTGCGGTCAGTCGCTCATCGGTCACCAGATCGGCACGGATCGGCTGCACCGTCTGCGTCGTGCCGCTGTCGTTTTCAATGATGCCGTTGATGACCAGCACCCGCATCCCGTTCGCATCACGCGGCGTCACCGTGACATGGGTGAAATGCAGCGGCGCGCCGGAAGTGGCTCGCTCGCCGGAAAGGCTGGAAAAACCGCCCGCAAGCCCGAAGACGAGGACGATGAGCGCCAGCACCAGCGCGGCGAAACTGCGCATCGACGCGCGCTGCAGCCAGGATTCCAATGTCTGCAGAACGGAAGCGGCCATCGCCGGCATGAGAGGCGGCTGTGCAGCCTGTGCCGCGGCCATGCGCTTGCGGTTGTCGTTATGGGTCCTGGCATTGAATTCCCGAGGCCGCACTTTGCCGAGAGTCACGAATTCGGCGTCGGAAATATCGGCAGGACGCGCCGCGCGGTACGGGCGGGCAGCAGGTTCCGGCGGCAGGAAATCATAGACCTGGCCCGGCGTCCGGCGGCTGAAGGAGGATGCTTCCATGGCGGCTGCCTCGCAGATGTCCACATGGTTTCGATGCCAGGAGAAATCTGGCATTGAAACGAATCCTCCTCAGTCGTAAATTTTAATGGTTAATGCTTCGCAAAGACCGCCATCAAACAGGCGCCTTTCCAGCAAAATTTACCGGCTGTTAACCCTGTTGGTTAACAAGTCACGCGGTGAAACCAAGAACAGACTGAGCTGCCCGTTGATCCACTTCGAGAATGTCGGTTTGCGCTATGGCATGGGCCCGGAGATTCTCCGGGACCTGACCTTCGACATTCCGAAGAAGTCCTTTCAATTCCTGACGGGCCCATCGGGCGCCGGCAAGACGTCGCTGCTGCGGCTGCTCTTCATGTCGCTGCAGCCGACACGCGGCCTGATCCGCATGTTCGGCCGCGACATTTCCGAAATCCCCCGCCCGGAGCTGCCGCTGCTGCGCCGCCGCGTCGGCATCGTCTTCCAGGATTTCCGTCTCCTCGACCATCTCACCACCTATGAGAATGTCGCTTTGCCCTTACGCGTACGCGGCAAGGATGAGAGCTCCTACAAGACCGATGTCCTGGAACTGTTGAAATGGGTCGGCCTCGGCGAACGCATCAACGTGCTGCCGCCCGTGCTCTCCGGCGGCGAGAAACAGCGCGCCGCGATCGCCCGGGCGCTGATGGACCGGCCGGAAGTGCTGCTTGCCGACGAACCCACCGGCAATGTCGACCCGCCGATGGCCAAGCGCCTGCTCAATCTTTTCCTCGAGCTGAACCGCCTCGGCACCGCCGTTGTGATCGCCACCCATGACCTGGCGCTGATGGAACAGGTGGAAGCCCGCCGCATGATCCTCTCGGGGGGGCATCTCGATATCTATGACTGAGCCTCCATCCAGAAACCGAGACACCGCGCCTGGCAAGGCGGAGCAGAAGCGGCCGGAAATGCGCGTGCGCCCGACCGCGCCGATCCTGCCGCCGTCCAACATCCAGGGCAGTGCGTTGATGGTGGTGATATCGATCATGGCCTTTCTCGCCTGCCTGACGCTCGGCGGCGTCAGCATGGTGCGCTCGACGGCGGCAAGCTGGGAGAGCCAGATCTCCCGCGAGATTACCATCCAGATCAAGCCGGACGACAATCTCGACATGGAAAAGGCGCTGACCCAGGCGCGCGACCTGGCGCTGACCTTCGTCGGCACCAAGAGCGGCCAGATCGTCGACGAGGCGGCGACCGCCCGCCTGCTCGAACCCTGGCTCGGCCCCGGTCTCGATCTCAAGGATCTGCCCGTCCCCCGCCTCGTCATCATCACCATCGACGAGAGCAATCCGCCGGACTTCGATTCCATGCGGGCGCTGCTCAAGGACAGCATCCCGCAGGCGACCCTCGACGATCACCGCACCTGGGTCGACCGGCTGGTGTCCATGGCGCATACGACTGTCATGATCGGCACCGGCATCCTGCTGCTGGTTTTCACGGCGATGGTGCTCACCGTCGTCTTCGCCACGCGCGGCGCGCTGTCGGGCAACCGTCACGTCGTCGAAGTGCTGCATTTCGTCGGCGCCGAAAGCTCCTTCGTCGCCACCGAATTCCAGAAGCATTTCCTGAAGATCAGCCTCAAGGGCTCGGCGATCGGCAGCGCCCTTGCCGCGCTGTTCTTCGCCAGCGCCGGTTTCTGGCAGAGCCGCACCCTCGCCACCCCGGAAACCGACCAGGCAACCGCGCTCTTCGGCACCTTCTCCGTCGGTGTGCTTGGTTATGCCGGCATCTTCGCAACGATGATCGTCATCGCGCTCCTGACCACCTTCACCGCACGGCTGACCGTCATGCGGACGATCTACGAAATCGATACACTACGCTCGGACCCGACACGCACCGACGGCATTGCGAGTTGATCGTAACCATGCCGTTTTGCCATGAAAGCGTCTGTTCCGCGCCCCAATCAGCGTATAGTCACGATTCATGACCATGGGAGATACGACACCCAACCCGATTCACCAGGACCCGGAGCTTGCCGGCCCGGCGGCTTTGCCGCCGCGGCGCGGGCTGATCCGCCGCCTGCTGCGTTGGGGCGGCTTTGCCTGCGTGCTGGCAATGGCGCTGGTGTTCGGCGGCTTCCTGCGTTTTGCCGATTCCGTCACGACGCTGAAGCCGCCGGCCGAGCCGAAAGCGGATGCCATCGTGGTCCTGACGGGAGGCTACCAGCGCATCGACCAGGCCGTGGAACTGCTGCAGAAGGGTGCCGGCAAGCGCTTGCTCATTTCCGGAGTCCACCCGACGACGACGCCGGCGCAGATCCGCAGGATGACGCAGGGTTCGGCCGATCTCTTCTCCTGCTGTGTCGATATCGGCTACGATGCGATCGACACGATCGGCAATGCCGAAGAAGCTTCCAACTGGATCCACGCCAAGGGATACCGCAGCGTTCTGATCGTCACCAACAACTACCACATGCCGCGAAGCCTCGCCGAACTCTCCTATGTCGATCCCGACATCGAGTTCATCGCCTATCCCGTGGTCAACTCGGATTTGAAGAGCCGTAACTGGTTCACCGATCCGAATGCGATGCGCGTCATGCTGGCCGAATATGTGAAAGTGCTGCTGACCGGCGCCCGCAACATCACCGGCTTCGGCCGTCACACCGGGCTGCGCTCGGCCAGTGCGTCCGGCCAGGACTAAAGCATTTCCGTGACTCGGAGAAATTACGAAATGCTTCAGGCTTTTGCATCGAGGCGTCATCAAACGCTTTTTATGACGGACAATATCGTGTAGGCCGGTCGCGTGAGCATGCCTCGGGAAAGTTTCATGATCGCCCTGCGTTCCGTTCTCTTCAACACGATCTTCTACGCCAACCTGATCATCCGGATGATCGTGCTTTCGCCTTATTATTTCGTGGCGCCGCGCCTGACCGCTTATGCGATCCCGAAGAACTGGGCGCGGTCCAACCACTGGCTGATGCGGGTGATCGTCGGTACGACCTTCGAGATCGAGGGTCTGGAGAACCTGCCTGACGGTAGCTACATCCTGGCGCCGAAGCACCAGTCCTTCTGGGATACCTATGCGCTACTGCCCTGGCTGAAAGACCCGGTCTACATCCTGAAGCGCGAGCTGATGTGGATTCCGCTGTTCGGCTGGTATGCCAAGAAGCAGCGGGTGATCCCGGTCAATCGCGGCGCCCGCGGCAAGGTGATGGTGGAAGTGCTGAAGCGCACCAGGCAAGAGCTTTCGACCGGCCGCCAGCTGATCATCTATCCCGAGGGCACCCGCCGTCCGCCGGGCGCGGAGCCGCTCTATAAATACGGCATCGCCCGCATGTACCGCGACCTCGACATCCCGGTCGTGCCGATCGCCATGCATCCCGGCCTCTTCTGGCCGCGGCGGAGCTTCCGCCGTTATCCCGGCCATTTCAAGGTGAGGATCCTGCCGCCGATCATGCCGGGAATGGATCCGGACGCCTTTTTCGCCCACCTGATCGAGGTGACGGAGCGGGCAAGCGACGAACTCCTCATCGATACCGTCGAACGCAATCCGCATCTGCCGCTGCCGCCGACGGCGATCGAACGGCTGGCGGAACTCCGTAAGGTGAAGGCAGCGACGGCCTGATCAGGCGGCGCGCAGCCGCTCCACTTCACTGACGACCTGCTCCAGCCACTGATCGCGAATGCCCATCTGCCTCAGATGCGCCAGCGTGTTGAAGACATAGGCATCGTTCGGCCCGGACTGGCCGGTGGCCTCGTTGACCACGCGCGCCGCCTCAAATGCGTCGAGCGTCCCGGCATATTGTTCATGGTCGCGATCGGCAACGTAGGTCACCGCCTCCACCCTGCGGCCTCCGGCAAATTGCAGCCGCACCCGGCGCTCCAGATAGACATTGGTGACCAGTTCGCGGGCGCGGAGATAATCGATCACCTCGTCCCATTTTTCCGATGAAATACGGAAAGCCATGCCGCGGCAGGCGCCGCCTCTGTCGAGGCCGAGGACGAGACCCGGACTGTCGCGCGTGCCGCGATGGACAAAGGAGCGGACGCAGAGCGAACGCCTGTAACCATGCACCAGAGCATCCGCCCGTTCCAAAAACTCGAAGCCCGGATTCCACATCAGCGAACCGTAGCCAAACACCCAAAATTCGTCCATATCGCACGCCAGACCGGAATCACATTTGCGATTCACCATTGGAGAACATCATGGCAGCGTCAAGCCGATCCGGCAGCGGCCAATCCGGCAGCGGCAAGAAATTCTGGTTGCTGGGTGGCGGCGTCCTCCTGGCGATCGCGCTTTATACCGGCGGCTGGTTCTATGCGGCATCGGCATTGAAGACCACGGTGCTGAAAGCGATCGCGCCGCGCGGAGAGGCTGGCGTCAGCGGCGAATGCTCCGATATCGAATTCCGCGGCTATCCCTTCCGCATCGGCCTATTTTGCTCCAAGATCGATATCGACGACAATATCAACGGCGTCTCCGCCACCTTCGGCGCACTGCGCTCGGCAGCCCAGGTCTACGCGCCCGGCAATATCGTCTGGGAGCTCGATTCGCCGGCCGAGATCCGCACCACCAATGGCCTTTCGATCTCGGCTCAATGGACGAACCTGCAAGCGAGCCTAGCGACCAGGCTGCGGGGTATCGACCGCAGCTCGACCGTCATCGAGGGTCTGAAGGCGACGGCCGTCTCCTCCTATACCGGCCAGACCATGAGCTTCGATGCCGCTCGCACCGAAATCCATCTGCGTCAGAACGGCGCCGATCTGGATGGCGCGATCTCGGTGCAGGATGCCAACACGGCGATCAAGGACTGGCCGCAGATCTTCCCGAAACTGTCCGCGAGCATCGACCTGACCATCGCCGGCAAGGCCGGCCTGATCGACGGCAGCGATCCGAGCGGCCTCAACGGTGCCAGCGGCGAACTGCGCCGCATCGTCGCCGACATCGGCGACGGCAAGGTGATGACACTGACCGGCCCCTTCTCCTTTGACGATCAGGGTCTGCTCTCGGGAAAATTCAAGCTGGAGATCGAACAGCTCGGCCCCTGGGGCCACAGCCTGAAACAGGCCTTCCCGGATATCGCCTCGACCGTCAACACGGCCACGAAGCTCCTGAAGGCGCTGGCCAACGGCAGCGACAAGGTCTCGGTCGATCTCGTCGTCGATCACGGCAACGCCACCGTCAGCGGCTTCATCCCGCTCGGCCGGATTCCACCGATCTGACGTATCTCGCCTCTCAGCCTATCGGCTTGATGAAAAAGACCTCCGGCACCGATTGCACGCTTGGCAGCTCGATCGCACCGGTTTCGGTAAATCCGTTGCGGCGATGCCAGTCCTGCGGCCGGCTTTCATCGCATTCGCTCGACGTCATCAGCAAACGGGCGCCCTCATCGCGCATCGCCTCTTCCCAAGTGAGAAACAGCGCGATACCCACGCCTTGCCGGCGCTGGCATCCTCGCGAGCCAGCCAGTCGACATCCGCCTGACTTGCGCTCGCCACCGCCACCATCGCGGGCCGCTACTTCTTATCCAGCGCGTGGGGGCGGCCGAAATCCGGTGCATCGACATCCTGGCCGGCCTGGACGATCGACCGGCGGATGGCGCGCGTGCGGGTGAAGAGTTCGAAAATCTTATCGCCCTCGCCCCAGCGGATCGCACGCTGCAGATAGGCCAGATCCTCCGAGAAACGCGCCAGCATTTCGAGGATCGCATCGCGATTGTGCAGGCAGACGTCGCGCCACATGGTCGGGTCGGAGGCAGCAAGGCGGGTGAAGTCGCGAAAGCCGGAGGCCGAATATTTGATGACCTCGGACTCCGTCACCGTCTCCAGATCGTCGGCGGTGCCGACGATGTTGTAGGCGATGATATGCGGCAGGTGCGAGACGATCGCGAGCACCTTGTCGTGATGCTCCGCATCCATCTCGTCGACCTTCGAGCCGAGTGCTTCCCAGAAGCTGCGCAGTCGCTTCATCGCCGCCTCGTCGGTGCCTGCGACCGGCGTGAAGATGCACCAGCGGCCTTCGAAAAGGCCGGGAAAGCCGGCATCCGGGCCGGATTTTTCCGTGCCGGCCAGCGGATGGCCGGGAATGAAATGCACATTATCCGGCATATGCGGCAGCATCTGCGCGATGACCGAGGCCTTGGTGGAGCCGACATCGGTGACGATAGCCCCGGGTTTCAGGCTCCCAGATATTTCTTTCGCCACACTTTCCGAAGCGCCGACCGGCACCGAGACGATCACCAGGTCGGCATCCTTGACGGCATCGGCCGAAGACGTCGTGTAGCGGTCGCCGAGACCGAGTTCCTCGGCACGCTTCAGCGTATCGGCGCTGCGCGTCGCGACGACGATCTCTGTTGCAAGACCGAGCCGCCTGATGTCGTAGGCAAGCGAAGAGCCGATCAGGCCGATGCCGATCAGCGCGATACGATCGAACTGCACGTTCATGCGTTGCGTCCCATGAATTCGGTGAGCGCGGCGATGACGCCGCGGTTGGCCTCTTCGGGGCCGACGCTCATGCGCAGCGCATTGGCGAAGCCATAGCTGCGTACGGCGCGCAGGATGTAGCCGCGGCTCGTCAGCAAATCGTCCGCATCCGCGGCGCGCTTGCCGTCGATCTCGGGGAAATGGATGAGGACGAAGTTGGCGACGGACGGCGTCACCTTCAGGCCGATCGCTTCGAGCGCCTGGGTGAGCGTCTCCACCCACATCTGGTTGAAGGAGACGGCCTGCTGGACGAAGGCCTGGTCGCGGATGGCCGCAGCACCGGCGGCAATTGCCGGTGCGTTCAAATTGAAGGGCGCGCGCACGCGGTTCAACGCGTCGACGATCTCGACGGGCGCATACATCCAGCCGACACGCAGCGCCGCCAGGCCGTAGGCCTTCGAGAAGGTGCGGGTCATCACCACGTTGGCATTGGAGGAGACGACCTCGATGCCGGCTTCATAATCGTTGCGGCGCACATATTCAGCGTAAGCCGCGTCGAGCACGAGAACGACATGCTTCGGCAGTCCGGCCTGCAGGCGGCGGATCTCGCTGACCGGAACATAGGTGCCGGTGGGATTGCCGGGATTGGCGATGAAGACGAGCTTGGTCTTCTCGGTCACTGCGGCCAGGATCGCGTCGACATCGACGGTATAATCCTTTTCCCTGACGACGACAGGTGTGGCACCCGCGCCCATGATCTGGATCTTGTAGACGAGGAAGCCGTGCTCGGTGATGATGGCCTCGTCGCCGGCGCCGAGATAGACATGGCAAAGCAGACCGAGCAGTTCGTCGGAACCGTTGCCGCACAGAATGTTTGCCGGATTGAGACCGTGCACCGCAGCGATCGCCTCGCGCAGTTCGATCGCCTGCCCGTCGGGATAGCGCCCGAGATCGCCACCGGCGGCCTTGAAAGCCTCGATCGCCTTCGGGCTGGCGCCGAGCGGCGTTTCGTTGGACGAGAGCTTGTAGACGCGGGCAACGCCCGGCGCATGTTCCTTGCCCGGCACATAAGATGCGATATCGAGAATACCGGGACGCGGAACGGGCTTGCTCATCTCAACGCTCATGGGATCGACCTTGGAATTTGCCGGAAATTACCCCGTGGCATTAAAGCGGAATGCGGTTCTTGTCGAGAGCCGGACGGCCTTACCGGTTGCGGGTGGTGGGTACACCGTGTGGGGCAAGAACCGGCACGAAGACGCGGCGCGAGGCGCGCGCCGCAACCGGCAGCCCCTGATAGAGCCGCTTCTGCGCCTCGACGATAATGACGCCGGAGAAGGCCGGCCACAGCGTCCGGCCGATCCGTTCGAAGGCGCGGCGCAGGCGCAGGATGGTCCGGAGCTTCGAAGGCGGGAAGAACAGCGCTTCGGCGGTTGCGCCCGGGGTGAAATTCGTCTCGCGCAGCAGATGCGTCAGCTGGCCGCGCGAATAGGGGCGGCCCGAGCCGAAAGGCGTATGCTCCATGCGGGCCCAGACGCCGCGCCGGTTCGGCACGACGATAACCAGCCGTCCGCCCGGCGCCAGCACCCGCCAGAGCTCCTTCAGCGTCTCGCGCGGGCTTTCGGCGAATTCCAGCGAATGCACCATCAGCACCCGGTCAATCGAGGAATCCGGCAGCGGCAATTCCTCGTCGAAAACAAGCGTCGTCGACGAGAGCGAGCCCATCGGCCAGTTCACCGCCCCCTGCCCGGCCGGCATGAAAGCAAAGGTGCGCTCGGTATCGGCCTGGAAGCGGTCGAGGAAGGGCACGGCATAACCGAGGCCGACCAGACGCTCCTGCGGCAGCCGCACCCAGAGCGAGGACAGCGCCATGGCGATCGACTGCTCGGCAAGACGCCCGAGCTCGGAGTGATAGAACTGGCGTAGGTCGACGATATCGGCGTGCATTGCGATAAATGTTATCAGCGGGCGGTTGGACTTCAAGGCCGGAACCTCTACATTTCCGCAAGACTCGCATGACAAGGGATTATTGAACGATGAAACCGTTGGAATTAGACGTTTTTCTCTGCCGCACCGACAATTTCGGCGTTCTCGTCCACGACCCGGAAACAGGCTTTACCGCGGCGATCGACGCGCCGGAGGAGGCGCCGATCCTCAAGGCAGCGGCACGCCGCGGCTGGAAGATCACCCATATCTTCACCACCCACCATCACACCGACCATGTCACCGGCAACCTGGCGCTGAAGGAGCAGTTCGGCTGCGAGATCATCGGCCCGATCAACGAGGCCATCGCCATTCCCGGTCTCGACCGGACGATGGCCGACGGCGACAGCTTCCTGTTCGGCGATCACACGGTCAACGTCATCGAGACACCCGGCCACACCGCCGGCCATATCTGCTATCACTTCGTCGACGATAAGCTGCTCTTTGCCGCCGACACGCTGTTTGCGCTCGGCTGCGGCCGGCTGTTCGAACGCCCGGCCGCCGACATGTGGCATTCGCTGCAGAAGCTCGCCGTGCTGCCCGATGAGACCGCCGTCTATTTCGGCCATGAATACACATTGTCCAACGCCCGCTTCGCCCTGACCGTCGATCCCGGCAATGAGCGGCTGAAGAGCCGTGCCGCCGAGATCGAGGCCTTGCGCGCCGACGGCAAATTCACCATTCCGACGACGCTGGGGCTGGAAAAGGAAACCAATCCGTTCCTGCGCGCCGCCGATCCGGCGATCCGCCGCAATCTGCTGATGGAAGGCAAGACCAACGAAGAAGTCTTTGCCGAGATCCGCAAGCGCAAGGACAATTTCTAAATGTCTCCCGAAGACATCATCCGCGCCCTCGGCATGCAGCCGCATCCCGAAGGCGGCTGGTATGTGCAGACATTCCGCGATGCAGCGGGTGGAGACCGCGGCCACTCGACGGCGATCTACTACCTGCTGACCAAGGGACAGCGCTCGCACTGGCACCGCGTCCACGACGCCGCCGAAGTCTGGCACTACTATGCCGGCGCGCCGCTCGCGCTGCATCGCTCGCAAGACGGAACGGCAAGCGAGACCCTGACGCTCGGCACGAACCTGGCCGCCGGCGAGCGGCCCCAGGCGATTGTTGCCGCCAATTGCTGGCAATCGGCCGAAAGCCTCGGCGACTTCACCCTGGTCGGCTGCACCGTCTCGCCCGGCTTCGAATTTTCAAGCTTCGAGATGGCGCCGCCCGGCTGGAAGCCCGGCGGCTGAGATCATTCGGCTGCCACGGGCGGCTGGACCTTGCGGCGGAACATATCCTGGGCGGCCAACACCGCCCCGCCGGTGACGAGCAGGCAGGCGAAAGCGATGCGCCAGCTCGGCTCGGCAAACCCGAACAGCGTCAGGATCAGCGTCGAAAGCAGCGGTGCGGCATAACTGGCCGCGCCGAGGATCTGGATATCGCCGTTCTTGACGCCGTGATCCCAGGCGTAGAAGGCAGCCCCCACGGGCAAGAGCCCGAGCCCGGCGACGGCGAGCCATTCGAAGCCGGTTGCCGGCCAGACGGTCGTCTCCAGGCCGAGATGGCAGAACAGCGACAGGATGGAGGTCGCAAGGCAGAAGCCGGTGACCACATCCGTGGAGACGGCGTCGAAACGCCGCGTCAGCAGCGAATAGCCGGACCAGGTGAAAGCGCTGAGAAAGGCGGCCCCGTAACCAACCGCATAGGCGCCGTCGAAATCGATGCCGTTGCGGCCGACGATCAGGAAGGTGCCGCAAAGCCCGGCAAGCGCCCCCGCCAGATGATACCAGCGCAGCCGTTCGCCCGGCAGCAGCGCCGAACCGACGACGATCAACAGCGGCCAGAGATAGGCGACCAGCCCCGCCTCCACCGCCGGCGCGTTCCGCAGCGCGGTGAAATAGAGAAAATGATAGCCGAACAGGCCTGCAATACCGATCAGCCAGACCTTGGCCGGCTGCTTCAGCAGCGCCAGCCGTGACGGGTTGACGATCAGTACGGCGAGGCCGGGAATGCTGCCGATCGCAAAGCAGATGGCCGAAAGCTGGAACGGCGGCATCTTGCCGGAGGCGGCCGTCAACAGCGCCAGGAACGACCACATCAATATGGCCGTAAAACCGATCAATGTCGCGCGAAGCTTCACCCGTCCCCCTTCACGGAGGCAACAAGCTCCGTCAGCTGTTGCTGCCGTATTTGACGGCAGTGATCGTCACCATTCCATATTCGGTTGGAATGCGCACATAGACCGGAGCATATACATTTGCGGCGTCCGACTTGGCAAACCAGATTTCCATCCGGTCGCTCTTGCTGAGATAGACGATGTCCTTGCGGCCCTTCTTGTAACCCGAGCGCGGCACGAAGCGCACGCCGCAGACAACAGCCTTGCCCTTGAAGCCGTTGGTCGAGAAATCCTCGTCGCCCTTCGGCGAGAGCACCAGATCCATGCGTGTCTCGCCGTCGAAGATCGGCAGCGTCTGCGAGCAGACCTTGGTGTCGCCGGTGAAGACCAGGCCGGAGATCGGATCGAGCACCGAGCGCATGTCGCGCGGCGTCACATCGATCCAGTTCTTCGGACGTTTTGGCGGCGGTGTCGTCGTCGCCGAGATGATGTCGCCGTTGCGGTAGCTGACCTCGTAGACGCGGGCCTTCTTGCCGCTCTTGTAATAGAGCGAATATTTTTGCGCCTGCAGCTTGTCGTCTCGCACGACGCCGGTGACGCTGGTCTTGGCTGAAATCGTCGTGATGAGATCGGCAAGACCGGCCGAATTGATGCTGCCGGCGATCTTGTAGCTGTGATCGTCCTCGATCTCGGTCAGGAACGCGGCGCGCGCGATCGGCAGGCCGGCGAGCGTCACCCGGTATTCCGTCCGATGCTGGATTTCGGCCGCCGATGCCGGTATGGCAAGAAGCGCTGTGATGGCCGAAATGAAAATTCGTCTGCCCGAATGAGCCATGAATAAAGCCTTGTCTTGCCGCGCGCCGGCAGCCTTTGCCGAGCGCTCTATACTCCTGCCGTGAAGGGAAGAAAACAGCAGCTTTTTGACAGAATTGCGGGAAAGGCCAAGGTTTGGCTTGACGCGCGCAGCCTGTCTGACTATAGAACCGCAACTTTCCAATCATGCCTGTTGGATTGCGCGCCTGGTTTTGCCGGGAATGGCAATTCGATGGCCCGACAAAAACAAGAATAGGTGTTCCATGTCCCGCGTGTGCGAATTGACCGGCAAGGCCGTCCTGACTGGTAACAATGTCAGCCATGCCAACAACAAGACCAAGCGCCGGTTCCTGCCGAACCTGTGCCAGGTCACGCTGATCTCAGACGCTCTCAACCAGCGTTATCGTCTTCGCGTTTCGGCTGCTGCTCTTCGCTCCGTCGAGCATCGTGGCGGCCTCGATGCCTTCCTGATCAAGGCAAGCGAAAACGAACTGTCGATGCGCGCACGCCTGCTGCGCCGCCAGATCGTCAAGAAGACCGCCGAAGCCGCTGCTGCGTAAGCTTCCGCTCTTCTTTCATACGGCTTCAAAAGGCTTGCACGGATAAAACCGGTCAGGCCTTTTGCTTTGCCGGTTTGACCCTCCAACTGGTGGCATCACCCAGGATAAAAAAATGCTGAAGACGCGCTATACCATCGCCTACGTCGCCCTGATGACGCTTGTCGTCGTCGCCTCGAACTTCCTCGTCCAGTTTCCGCTGAACGCCGAAGTCGCCGGCATCAACCTTGCCGACATCCTGACCTGGGGCGCCTTCTCCTATCCGGTCGCCTTCCTGATCACCGACTTGACCAACCGCCAGTTCGGCCCGCAGGCAGCCCGCAAGGTCGTCTTTGCCGGCTTCGTCGTCGGCGTTAGCCTCTCCTTCTTTACCTCGGTGCCGCGCATCGCCATCGCCTCCGGCTCGGCCTATCTCGCCGGCCAGCTGCTCGATATCGCCGTCTTCAACCGCCTGCGCCGCCAGGCCTGGTGGCGCGCGCCGCTCATTGGCTCGCTGATCGGCTCGGCGCTCGATACGGTGATGTTCTTCTCGCTGTCCTTCGCCGCGTTTTTCGTCTTCCTCGGCCCGAACGAACCCTTCGCGCTGGAAGCCGCTCCCGTCCTCGGCGTCTTCGCCACGGAGGCGCCGCGCTGGATTTCCTGGGCGATCGGCGATTTCGCCGTCAAGATGATCGTCGGCCTGGTCATGCTGCTGCCCTATGGCGCGCTGATGAATGTGCTGCGGCCGATGCAGGCCGCTCGCGCCGGCTGAGCAGCGAAATCACCGACGCCGCCGGACCGCACCGGCGGCGATCGCCGGATGCAGAAGCACCTCCGCAGTCAGATCGTCTATCTCTCGCGATGAATCGAGCCGCAACACCGGCGACGTCTGCGTTTCCAGCCATTGCTCATGCGCCGCAAGGCTGCGGCGTTCGGGACCTGATGTATCGTAACTGGCCGCCCATTCCAGGAATTCCCCGCTTTTCACCTCCATGTCGCCGCCGGGTCCGATTCTGTTGCCGTATCGGGCAATCTCCCGCGCACAAATGCGCGCCATTCGAAGCTCCGGCTCGATCCTGAGGAACACGATCAGATCATAGAGCGGCTCGAGCGGCCCTCCCCATTTCAGCGCCGATCCCGAGAGAACCCAGCCTCCAGGTCGTGCCGTCTCCTCAAGAAGCAGCCGAATGCGCTCGTCGGCATCCCTTGGCGTCGTGAACGGCGGATCGGTCGGCAGCCAGAAGAAATCATCGGTGTCGAGATGGGCGATATCGAGCTTTTCGGCAAGCGCAAGGCCGAGCGATGTCGTGCCGGAACCGGACGCGCCCATGACATGGATATGCACCATGATTTCCCTCCGATAGCGGCTTCAAGCCGGCCGGCTGCGGTTCAATCCGATAGCCAAAGCTTGTGACATCAGTCTGACGCAGCCTGCTTCACATTGTCGGAAAGTCGGAATTCCAGCATCAGATTGCGCTGCAGGATCGAATGATTGTCGTCCGATACCAGGATAATATGGGTCGTGCCGTCGGCAGCCTGGAAAGCGTCGAGGCCTTCCATATTGTCGATCTGCGAGTTGAAGTTGCCTTCGAGCAGCAATTCGCCGTCGACGACGGCGCCGGGCCTGATATCGCCGCCCTTGATGCGCCGAAGGCGCATGCCGATGCCTTCGGCCATATTGAAACGCCGCTCCAGCAGCAGCAGGTCGCCGTTCGGCAGGAAGGCGCCGTCGGTGACGTCGAAGCTGCCGTCCCGCTCGACCGCAAACCGCCCTTTCAGCGGCCCGCTCAGAATGGCCGCCAGCCGGTTGCCGTCGCCGTCGAGACCGCGTTCGGAGACGATGACCACGCCGCCCTTGAGCGGGCTCGATGCCGGCGCCACGGCGATGGTCTCGATACCGCGATTGTCGCTCAGCATCTTCCGCGGGATGAGGATCGGCAGAGTGCCGATCGCGCCCGATTGGGCAAAACCGGGGTCGGGATAGATATCGACGCGATGGCGCTGCTCGAAGGAGACCAGGATCCGGTCACCGTCGAGCGCCAGGCCCTCGGCGTCCATGTGTCCCTTGCCCTCGAAGCTGCGTCCGGCGCTGTTCTTCATCGGCGTGATGACGACATTGGCAAGACCCGAAAGCCTGCCCTTGGCGTCGCGCTCGATGCTGCCGGTCAGCCACTGGCCGGTATCGAGCACCACGATGAAATGTTTTTGATCTTGCCGGAAGCGGATGGAGGAGAGCGAGCCGAACAGCGCTCTGCTGGAGACCATCTCCAACCCGCCGAGAAACTCCAGCGATCCGAATTTCGTCTCCGAAGAGCCGATCCTGAAATCGGAGATTTGCCGGCTAATGACCGGCACATCGTCGGCGGCCCATGACGGGCAAGCGCTGGCGGCGATGCAAAGGGCAATCGACGCCGCGCGGCGGAGCCGCCGACCGATCATCTTTCTTCCAGCGGCGTCAGCCGGCACGACGGAGCCGGCCGCCACGCGGCTGGGTGGATTGATCTTCGAACAGCGAGGCCAGCTGCTCGGTCATCGCACCGGCGAGCTCGTCCGCATCGACGATCGTCACGGCGCGGCGATAGTAGCGCGTCACGTCGTGACCGATGCCGATGGCCAGCAGTTCCACAGGCGAGCGTGTCTCGATCTGTTCGATGACCGCGCGCAGGTGCCGCTCGAGATAATTGCCCGGATTGACCGACAGCGTCGAATCGTCCACCGGCGCCCCGTCCGAAATCATCATCAGAATGCGGCGTTGCTCACGGCGGGCGAGCAGGCGATTATGCGCCCAGATCAGCGCCTCGCCATCGATATTTTCCTTAAGCAGGCCCTCGCGCATCATCAGCCCGAGATTGGCGCGTGCCCGGCGCCAGGGCGCGTCGGCCGACTTGTAGATGATGTGGCGCAGATCGTTGAGGCGGCCCGGCGTCTGCGGCTTGCCGCCGGCAAGCCAGCTTTCGCGCGCCTGTCCGCCCTTCCAGGCCTTGGTGGTAAAGCCGAGGATCTCGACCTTGACGCCGCAGCGCTCCAGCGTGCGGGCGAGAATGTCGGCGCAGGTGGCGGCGACCGTGATCGGCCGGCCGCGCATCGAGCCGGAATTGTCGATGAGCAGGGTGACGACGGTGTCGCGGAACTGGGTGTCGCGCTCCATCTTGAAGGAAAGCGCCTGCATCGGATCGATGATGATGCGCTGCAGCCGGGCCGGATCGAGATAGCCCTCTTCCAGGTCGAAATCCCAGGAGCGGTTCTGCTGCGCCATCAGGCGGCGCTGCAGCCGGTTGGCGAGGCGGCCGACCGCGCCCTGCAGATGCGCCAGCTGCTTGTCGAGGAAGGCGCGCAGGCGTTCCAGCTCGGCGGCGTCGCAAAGTTCCTCGGCGGTGGTGATCTCGTCGAACTCTTCGGTAAAGACGTGATAGTCGACCTTCTCGTTGAAATCGGCGAAAGGCGTGTTCGGACGGCGGGTCTCGCCCGGCGTTTCCGAATCGTCCTCGCCCTCTTCCATCATGTCGTCGTCGGAGATTTCGGCGCCTTCGGTCTCGCCGTCCTCCATCTGCTCGTCGGCGACTTCACTGTCCTCGACGGGGGCGGCATCGGTGCCGGCATCCTCGTCGACCTCGTCCTGATCCTGCTCGTCGCCGCTCGGCTGGTCGTCCTGCTCCGACTGGTCGTCATTGTCGGCGTCGCTGTCGTCGTCGCCGTATTCCTCGGCCATTTCCATGGCCGACAGCATGTTGCGGATGACCTTGGCGAAGGCCTGCTGGTCGTTGATCGCGCTCGACAGATTGTCGAGTTCAGCCCCCGCCTTGTCCTCGATGAAGCCGCGCCACAGGTCGAGCACCTTGCCGGCGGAAGCCGGCGGGCGCTGGCCGGTTAGCTTCTCGCGCACCATCATCGCCACGGCTTCGCCGACCGGTGCATCTTCCTGGCGCTCGATGCCGGTGAAATTCGCCTTGGAATATTTCTCTTCCGTCATGGAGCGCAGGTTCGCAGCCATGCCCTCCATGCGCAGCGCGCCGATCGACTCGACGCGCGCCTGCTCGACGACGTCGAAGATCGCCCGGGCGTCCGAGCCCTGCGGCGCCATCGTCGAATGCACCTTCTCATCATGGCAGGCAAGGCGCAGCGCCATGGAATCGCCGAGCCCGCGGGTCACCGCCAGCTCATGCGCCGTCGGCCGCTTGGAAAGCTCCGGCAGCCGGATGCGCTCGCCGGTCATCCCCGGCCGTTCGTTGGCGAAGGTCACCTCGACATCGCCGTCGCCGGCGATCGAGCGCACGCAGCCGGATATCGCCCGGCGTAATGGCTCGACGTCGACGGGCGCGCCGGGCTTTGCTTTCGAATTGTCACCGCGAGCTGCCATGATCGGTCGGGCCTCAGGCTCCGAGAACGATATTGGCGGCACTTTCCTTCAGCTCGACGCCGAAGGCGCGCTGATAGTGCTCAGCGACCAGCGGACGCTCCAACTCGTCGCATTTGTTGAGGAAAGTGACGCGGAAGGCGAAGGCGAGATCGCCGAAGATCTCGGCGTTTTCAGCCCAGGTAATGACGGTACGCGGACTCATCACGGTCGAGAGATCGCCGTTCATGAAGGCGGCGCGCGTCAGGTCGGCGACCCGCACCATCTTCGAGACGGTGTCGCGTCCTTCCCTGTCCTTGCCGAAGCTCTTCACCTTGGCAGCGACGATATTCACTTCGTGATCGTGCGGCAGGTAGTTCAGCGTCGTGACGATCGACCAGCGGTCCATCTGTGCCTGGTTGATCTGCTGCGTGCCGTGATAGAGGCCGGTGGTATCCCCGAGGCCGATCGTGTTGGCGGTCGCAAACAGGCGGAAGGCCGGGTGCGGCCGAATGACGCGGCTCTGGTCGAGCAGCGTCAGCCGGCCGGAGGATTCCAGCACGCGCTGGATGACGAACATCACGTCCGGGCGGCCGGCATCATATTCGTCGAAAACAAGCGCGACATTGTGCTGATAGGCCCAAGGCAGGATGCCGTCCTTGAATTCGGTGACCTGCAGCCCGTCCTTGACGACGATCGCATCCTTGCCGACGAGATCGATACGGCTGACATGGCTGTCGAGGTTGATGCGCACGCAGGGCCAGTTGAGGCGCGCCGCCACCTGCTCGATATGCGAGGACTTGCCCGTGCCGTGATAGCCGGAGATCATCACGCGGCGGTTATGGGCGAAGCCTGCGAGAATGGCGAGCGTCGTTTCGCGGTCGAACAGGTAGTCGGGGTCGAGGTCCGGCACATAGGCGTCGCCCTTGCTGTAGGCGGGAACGCGGATGTCGGAATCGATGCCGAAGGCCTCGCGGACCGAAACGGTGGTATCGGGCAGTTCTGATATATCAAGGTCGATCTTGCTCATCATGTCTCCAAGGCGGGTGATGCCACCCGGCCATACTGTCTCGCCATGTCGCAACCGTGACGCCGCGAATATATTCCGCGCCCGTCCAGGTCGGAACGTCGGCGATACTTCTCCGGGACTGAAACGAAACCTCGGCGGGATAATGACCGCGTGCGAGCATTCTTGAAAGAGTCCCGGACAAGAAACGCCGCGTCCGGAAGGTCGGCGGAGGCGATGTCGGGAAAACGCACAAAAATGAGCCGCGTTTGCCTGCGGCCTCAGCCGATTTGGACCATACCCGATTGAAGCCCAAGAGCAAGGACGGGAATTAACAAAAACCGTTCTGCTTCAACAATTGATAGGCCTGGATGACGGCGCGGAAACGTTCCTCCGAGCCGCGGTCGCCGCCATTGGCATCCGGATGGTGCTTCTTGACCAGTTCCTTGTAGCGGCTCTTGATCTCCGCCGAGGTCGCATTGGCATCGAGACCCATCGTTTCGAAGGCTTTGGTTTCCAGCGATTTCAGCTTGCGCGCCTGGGGAAAACGCGGCCCGCTGCCCTTGCCGCCTTCCTTGACGAAACCGAAGGGATCGCGAACGCGCGTATAGGCGCCGGAGCGCACCTCCGAATGCAGCGGACTGTCCTTCGCCGCCTTGTTGACTCCGACGGTCCATGTCGGCCGGTGGCCGGTGATCGCCTCTTTCTGGTAGCGCGCGATCTCGCCGTCGGAAAGACCGGAGAAATAATTGTAGCCCTTGTTGTAGTCCTTGACGTGCTCGAAGCAGAACAAAAAGAACTGGCCTTCCGCATTGCGTCCGACAGGAGCGCGATGCGAGCCTTTCTTGTCGCAGCCGTCCCACTGACAGGTGGGCGGCGCCTGCTCCGGCTCCGGCTCGCGTTTGCGGCGTGTTCGGATGCGATCGAAATATTTTGAATCAAGTCTCATGACGGCGCTAATTATGGGGCTGTCGCGAAGCGACAACAAGAATTGACAAACGGGTTTGTTGCTGGCTTGGTGGGAACCTTTTTCGCGAAGCAGCAAGACTGGATGATGACCCTGCGAACCCGCATCGAAGAAAAACTAATCGAAGCCTTCGCGCCCGAACGCCTGAGCGTCATCGACGAAAGCCATCTGCATGCCGGCCATCAGCCCGATATCACCGGCACCGGCGAAACCCATATGCGGGTGAGGGTCGTTTCGGCAAAATTTACCGGCATGTCGCGGCTGGCGCGCCACCGGGCGATCACCGACCTGTTGAAACCGGAACTTGATGCCGGCCTGCATGCGCTGGCCGTCGAACCGGCGGCACCCGGCGAACCGACCCGCTGGTAGCGGCACTGCAGCCTATATAGGCATTGGCGGCCCGCGATCCTACAGCGCCGCGCGTCTTTTCAGACGCGCAAAGGACGCTGTAGCAATTTGAATTGCTCGGATCAGGCAGGCTTTGCGCCGTCTTCCCCCGCGGGACGGATGCGCAGCTTGGTGATGCGGTTCTTCTCGCGCTTCATGACGATGAAGCGTTTGCCGTAGAAGGTGAAGGCTTGGCGCTCTTCCGGGATGGTCATCGATTCGTGGATGACGAGGCCGGCAATCGTCGTCGCCTCCTCGTCGGGCAAGTTCCAGTCGAGCGCGCGGTTCAGGTCGCGGATCGGCACGCCGCCGTCGACGACGACGGAACCGTCGGCCTCCTGGCGCACGCCCTGTATCTCGATATCGTGCTCGTCGGAAATATCGCCGACAATTTCCTCGAGAATATCCTCCAGCGTGACGATGCCCTGCACCTCGCCATATTCGTCGACGACGACGGCGAAATGCTGCTTGCGCCGGAGGAAGGCGTTGAGCTGGTCTTCGAGGTTGGTGCTGTCGGGCACGAACCACGGCTTCTGCGCGATTTTCACGATATCGAGGTTCTGCGGCTCCATGTTCGGCTCGGCAAGCGCCCGCAGCAGATCCTTGGCGTGCACGACGCCGATGATGTTGTCGATCGTGCCGCGCCACAGCGGCATGCGCGTATAGGGGCTTTCGAGAATGGCGCGCACCACCGCTTCGGGCGGATCGTCGGCGTTGATCGCCCGCATCGCCGTGCGATGGACCATGATGTCGGAGAGTTCAAGCTCGCCGAGATCGAGCACGCCGCCGAGGCGGTCGCGGTCGGCCTTCACCACCGATCCCTCGCGGTGCAAGAGGTCGACGGCGCCGCGCAGCTCCTCATGTGCCGTCAGCATCGACATCTCCCGCGAGAGGTTGATGCCGAACAATGCAAGGATCCGACGCACGATCGCGTTGACGAAGGAGGAAACCGGGCCGACGACGAGGACGAAAAGCCTGGCCGGAAATGCGACGGCGAGCGCGAAGCGTTCAGGCCTCGAAATCGCCCAGCTCTTCGGCAGCACTTCGGCGAAGATGACCAGGATGACGGTCATGGCCAGCGTCGCCAGTGCCACGCCGGAACTGCCGAACAGCCCGAGGAACAGGCTGGTGGCGATCGAGGAGGACAGGATGTTGGCGAGATTGTTGCCGATGAGCAGCGCGCCGATCAGCCGGTCGCGCCGCTCGATCAGCTGCCGGACAAGGCCGGCGCGTTCGTCGCCGTTCACCTCAAGCGTATGGATGCGGCTGCGCGAAACGGCGGTCAGAGCGGTCTCGGAGCCGGAAAAAAAGGCGGACATCAGCACGAGCGCCGTGATCGAAAGGATTTCCGGCCAATATGTCGCGAGAAATGCCAGCGCGCCTTCAATCGTCGTCAAGGATGTTTTTCCCGGAGAAAGCTGATCACTTCGGAAGCCGGAACGTCATCGGCGACGAAGGACTGGCCGATGCCGCGCGTCAGAATGAAGGTGAGCTTGCCGCTCTTGACCTTCTTGTCCTGCGCGATCGCATCCATCAGCGTTTCGGCCGGCGGCAACGCGCCCGGAATCTCCGCCATGTGCGTCGGCAAGCCGACCGCCTTCAGGTGCTGTTCGACGCGCCGCGCATCGTCGGGGCTTGCCAGGTTCATCCGCGCGGAGAATTCATGCGCCAGCACCATGCCGATCGAAACGCCCTCGCCATGCACGAGACGGGAGCTGTCATAGGCGGTCGCCGCCTCCAGCGCATGGCCGAAAGTATGGCCGAGATTGAGCAGCGCCCGCTGGCCGTTCTCGCGCTCGTCGGCAACGACGACGTCGGCCTTCGCCTGGCAGCTCTTGGCAATCGCCTCGATGCGTGCCGAGCCGCCTGTAAAAACCGCTTTCCAGTTGGCCTCCAGCCAGGCGAAAAAATCCGGCTTGTCGATCAGACCGTATTTGGCGACCTCGGCGTAACCGGCGCGGAATTCGCGCTCGCTCAGCGTATTCAGCACATCCGTATCGGCCAGAACCAGGTCCGGCTGATGGAAGACGCCGATCAGGTTCTTGCCGTGGCGGGAATTGATGCCGGTCTTGCCGCCGACGGAGGAATCGACCTGTGATAGCAGCGAGGTCGGCACCTGCACGAAGCGCACGCCGCGCCGGACGATGCCGGCCGCAAATCCCGAGAGATCGCCGATGACGCCGCCGCCGAGCGCGATGACGTAATCGTTACGCTCGACGCGGGCTTCCAGCACCTTGTCGCAGGCGGTGATCAGATGTTCGAAGCTCTTGGTCTTTTCGCCGGCCGGCAGGACTACCTCAGCCGAGGCGATGCCCGCTTGCTCCAGACTTGCAACGAGGGCCTTGAGATAGAGCGGAGCGACATTTTCGTCGGTGATGACGGCCGCCTTGCGGCCCTTGAGGCGGGAGGCGATCTCGGCGCCGGCCCGCGCGATCAACCCCGGCCCGATCAGGATATCGTAGGCGCGCTCGCCGAGCGGCACATGCACCGTCTGGATGTCGGAGGTTATCGCATTCATGACGCTGCACTTTCCTTCTGAGCTTCGATCACGGCCATCAACACCTCGTCGGCCATGATTTCCTTGCGCACGTCGCGCGACAGCACGGTGAGATCTGCCTCCGCATAGATCGGATAACGGGCATTCATCAGGTTTTCGAGCGTCTGCTTCGGATTTTCGGTCTTCAGCAGCGGCCGCGTGTCGCGCTTGTTGACCCGGTCCCAGAGCACGTCGAGATCGGCCTTCAGCCAGACGGAAAGGCCGCCCTTCTTGATGCGTTTGCGCGTCCGCTCGTTGATGAAGGCGCCGCCGCCGGTGGAGACGACACGCGGCCCGCTTTTCAGCAGCCGTTTAACCACCCGCGTTTCCAGCGCCCGGAACTCTTCCTCGCCATAGGCGGCGAAAAGTTCGGGGATCGTCATGCGCGACACCCGCTCGATCTCGACATCGCTGTCGATGAAAGGAATGCCGAGCTGGCTGGCGACGATGCGGCCGACGGAGGATTTGCCGGCGCCCATCAGGCCGACAAGGATCAGATTGCGTGAACCGAGCGCGGCGCGAGCTCTGTCTTTCAAGCTGTCAGCAACGGTCAGCAGTGGTTCACTCATCGGTCCATTCACACTTTGTTTGCAAACCGTATCGACAAATGCAGATGGAGCGTCAAGTCGCGAACAAGGGAATCATGGCTTGAATACCGCTTCTTGCACTTGCAGATACGCTTCTTATAACAGAAGCAGAGCATGAAGGAGTTGCCGGATGCCGACCCTGTTCCGTTTTCTGTTCTTCTGCGCGATCCTCGCCGGGACGGTCTACGGAGCCATGTGGGCGCTGGTGACCTTCGTCGAGCCGCAGCAGCGCGACGTGACGATCCGCATTCCGTCCGAGCGGGTCAATCCGCCTGCGACGGGCACGATCGACCCGGCCAGGAAGTGAGCGGCATGAGAGATCTCGGTCACGTCCATGTGGAATCCTTCCTGGAGATGATGAGTGCCGAGCGCGGTGCGGCCGCCAACACGCTGCAATCCTATGAGCGCGACCTCGACGATGTCAGCTCCTTCCTGAAGGAGCGCAGCATACGGCTGACCGAAGCCGCCTCCGCCGATCTGGCCGCCTATCTCGCCTCGCTCGCCCGAAAGGGCTTCAAACCCTCTTCCCAGGCGCGCCGGCTTGCCGCCATGCGGCAGTTCTACAAGTTCCTCTACGCCGAGGGCCTGAGGACCGACGACCCCACCGGCATTCTCGACGCGCCGAAGAAGGGCCGCCCGCTGCCGAAGACGATGGGCGTCGAGGAAGTCGGCCGTTTGCTTGCACAGGCGGAGGCCGAGGCGGAGGATGCGGCTCCGGGCCAGCTGCAGCGCCTGCGCATGCTGGCGCTGCTGGAGCTGCTCTATGCCACCGGCATGCGTGTCAGCGAGCTGGTTTCGCTTCCCGCCCGCGTCCTCGATCAGGAAGGCCGCTTCCTGATGATCCGCGGCAAAGGCAACAAGGAGCGGCTGGTGCCGCTGTCGCAATCGGCAATATCAGCGCTCAAATCCTACGGACGCCTGCTGGCGGCGGAAAATGCCGCAGTTAAGGAGCCGCAGGAAAGCCCATGGCTGTTTCCCGCCGCCTCGAAGGAGGGCTACCTGCCGCGCCAGGTATTCGCCCGCGATCTGAAGAACCTGGCGATCCGAGCCGGCCTGACGCCGTCGATGATCTCGCCGCACGTCATGCGCCACGCCTTTGCCAGCCATCTGCTTGCCAACGGCGCCGATCTGCGTGTCGTCCAGGAACTGCTCGGCCATTCGGACATTTCGACCACGCAGATCTACACGCATGTCCTGGAAGAGAGGCTGCAGCAACTCGTCCAGACGCATCACCCCCTTGCCAAACAGGCGAAAAAGCACGAATAGGACCGGCGACAAGGGGCGGAGCCAGGAAAACGCCCCGTGGCACAAGGAACGGAAACGCACCTCATGCACAATTATCTCGACTTCGAAAAGCCGATCTCCGACCTCGAAGGCAAGATCATCGAGCTGAAGAAGCTCGCCACGGAAGACGAGAGCATCGACACCACCGATGAGATCGGCAGGCTGGAGGTTCGCGTCCGTGAGGCGATCGTCGAAATCTATTCCAAGCTCAATCCCTGGCAGAAGACTCAGGTCGCCCGCCATCCGCAGCGCCCGCATTTCGTCGACTACGCCAAGACGCTGTTCCAGGAATTCACGCCGCTCGCCGGCGACCGCAAATTTTCCGAGGATGCGGCGATCCAGGCGGGCCTTGCCCGCTTTCGCGGCCAGCCGGTCGCCGTCATTGGCCAGGAAAAGGGCAACGACACCAAGAGCCGCATCAAGCACAATTTTGGCAGCCCCCGTCCGGAAGGCTACCGCAAGGCGATCCGCATCCTTGAAATGGCCGATCGTTTCGGCCTGCCGGTGATTTCGCTGGTGGATACGGCAGGCGCCTATCCCGGCGTCGGCGCCGAAGAGCGCGGCCAGGCCGAGGCGATCGCCCGCTCGACGGAAATGTGTCTCGGCGTCAAGGTTCCGCTCGTTTCCGTCGTCATCGGCGAAGGCGGCTCGGGCGGCGCCATCGCCATCGCCACCGGCAACAAGGTCTATATGCTCGAGCATTCGATCTATAGCGTCATCTCGCCGGAAGGGGCCGCCTCCATCCTCTGGCGCGATTCCACCCGCGCCCGCGAGGCGGCAACCAACATGAAGATCACCGCCGAAGATCTGAAATCGCTCGGCGTCATCGACGGCATCATTTCCGAGCCGCTCGGCGGCGCGCATCGCGATCCGGACAGCGTCATCGCCGCGACCGGCGACATGATTGCCAATGCGCTCGGCGAAATGGCCTCTCGTTCCGGCGAGCAGCTGCGCAACGAGCGGCGTCAGAAATTCCTCAATATCGGCCGCAACCTCTAAGACAAGTTGCGGACTTTCATCGATTGGGGCCAAATCTTGGCCACATTGATGTTATCTGTAACATTCGCGCTTGCGGGGATGTTCGGGGCAAGTCATAGGCTGGTAAGGTTTTATAAAGTATAAGCCGCCTATGATTCCTTCCAGCGCCCGAACTCCATAGGCGGACCGGGTCGCACTATCTTTATGGGCTAGTTTGGATGCGCATACGTCATTTTGCCTATGTTTCCCTCATGGCGCTGGCTCTCACCGGCTGCAATGACGCGTTGGAAACCGCGCAGGTCGATCTTTCCAAGGTCAAGAACAAGGTCGAACAGCCGCTTCCCGCCCATATCCTCACCGCCATGGCCGCCAAGGGCATGGACCGCAATTCGCCGATCATGATCCGCATCTTCAAGGAAGAAGGTGCCATGGAGATCTGGAAGGCGAAGACCGACAACCGCTTCGACAAGATCGCCGATTACAAGATCTGCGCCTGGTCCGGCCGTCTCGGTCCGAAGGTCAAGACCGGCGACCGGCAGGCGCCGGAAGGTTTCTACGACCTGACACGCGCCAACCTGAACCCCAATTCCAAATATTATCTGGCGATCAACACCGGCTTCCCGAACCGCTACGACGCGGCCAATGGCCGTACCGGCTCCGATCTGATGATCCATGGCGCCTGCTCGTCCTCCGGCTGCTATTCGATGACCGACCAGCAGGTGCTGGAGATCTATGCCTTCGCTCGCGACGCTTTCAAGGGCGGTCAGGCGACGGTGCAGCTGCAGGCCTTTCCCTTCCGCATGACGGCGGAAAACATGGTCAAGCATCGCCTCGACTCGAGTTACGACTTCTGGAAGATGCTGAAGGTCGGCTACGACAATTTCGAAGTGACGAAACGCCCGCCCGAGGTGAACGTCTGCGAGAAGAAATACGTCTTCAACCAGCAGGCAACCGATGGCGGCGCCTTCAATGCCGCCGGCAAATGCCCTGCGATGTCGACCCCGCCGGCGCTGACGGCAGCCCTTGCCTCCTACGGCAAGACCTATGATGCCGACTATGCCAAGGCGATGAGCAAATTCGACGGCATGGCCTGGTACGACCCGTCCGAAGCCGAGCGCAAGGCGGTGGTCGCCAAGACCCGCAAGGGCCGCGAACTCGCCTATGCCCCGACCGGCACCTCGCTGGAAGCCGGCCGCATGGTGAAGGTTGCCGAACTCGAAGACCTGATGGCCAAGCGCACCGCGCAGGGCCTCGCCGCCAAGACCGCGCCTGGCGCCACGCCGGCAGCACCTGCCGGGCCGCAGGCAATCTCTGCCCAACCGCAGGCAACCGCCATCGCTGCCGCCACCCCAGCGGTCGTGCCGGTGCCGATGCCGAATCCGCTGGCCTATACGGCGCCCGAACCGCAGGAAACGGCGGAAGCCGCGGCAAAGAAGCCGTTCTGGAAATTCTGGGCGCGGAACTGAACGGCTTGCCACCCGTTCTCTACGATCTCAGCGGCCTGAAATGCCCACTCCCGGTGATCAAGACGCGCAAGAAGCTTGCCGCCATGGCAAGCGGTGCCCTCATTCGCGTCGACACCACCGATCCGATGGCTGTGATCGACATGCCGCATTTCTGCAATGAGGACGGCCACGAACTGGTCGAGGCCGAAAAGACCGAAAACGGCCACCGCTTCCTGATCCGCAAGCGCTAACTGGCACGGCTTCCTTGGCCCGACACCACCGTAGCACCGGGAAAGTTTTTTCCGCGCAATCCCCAATGGAGCTGCGGCCCGAAATGAGGTTGCCTTTTATTTATATGACTGCACCAGCTGCTCACCGGCGTGGATCTTGAAGGAGAAATAACGATGAACGCCGCCGCCTCATCCTGCGGATATAACCCCGAGTAAAGTGATCGTCCTCTAGGTACCAGCAATTGGCCCTAGGGCGTATCTGGGCAGCCACTTGAATTTCCTTCTTTCAGGGTCACAACCGCATAGGGTTTAAACTCGGAAAAACGTACAGACCATCTTTCATCGTGGTCCTGATAACCTGCCTTCGAAACGCACCAGGTCCATCGGTATTCCACCGTTCCGTGCATCATAAGCGGATATCTGGTATGCCACTCCTTCACCTCAGGAAATGAGGCCCTCCCATCGGTGTCCGTCGACACGATGGTTACCGCGTGCGCGGTACTGGGGATCGCGCGCATATTGAGTCTCACCTGCGCCCCTTGGATAGGCGTGCCCGTCTCCGATCTCACTGTTAGTGATGCCTGTGGTTGGACGGTCTCATGGAGTGGCAAGCCGCATCCCGCCAGCATCAAAACCGCTCCCGACGCGATGCCGCGCGCCATCGTATTGACCAAAGTTACTGTCACGCCCAAACCGCCTGCCCTTGAATATACGGACGCATCTTACGGCGGCTATGGGTGGGCGCCAGACGAATGCCGCTGATTGTAGCTTACCACCCGAATTTTCAATTATTTGCAATTCTATGTCAAACTTACCTTCCTTAAAGAACGGTTCGACCATCAGTTCGCACCTCGGGGCGCTGTAAAAAACTCCCAAACTAGCTAAATTTTCATGCCCGGAATAGCGAGCGGATTGTCGGAGAGTGCGGCACGATCGGGCCTGTCGATGCGCGGCTTGCCGAGAAAGGCGTCGAACAGATCCTTCACGAAGGCTTCCGGCAGATCGCGGGTGATCAGCACCATGCGCGTGCGCCGGTCTTGCGGATCCGGCCAGGCGGGAAGCCGCACCGGCGGATGGAAGATGCTCTGGACGCCGTGCAGCACCAGCGGCCGTTCCGGCCGGTCGGAGACGGAAACGATCGCCTTCATTCTCAAAAGCTTTTCGCCATGGGCCGAACGCAGGAGGTCGATGAACATGTCGAGCGCCATCGGGTCGATCGGCTTCTCCTCGATGATCGAGAAAGAGCGGATCGAGGCATCGTGACGGTTGACGTCGTGCGCGTCCTGGTGCGCATGACCGTGATGATGGTGGTGACCATGGTGATCCCCATCATGACCATGAGCATGATTGCCGTCACGATCATCGTCGTGACTGTGATGATGATGCGCCTCGTGCGCGTCCTCGTCATGCAGCCAGCGGCCGACATCGGCGATCTTCGTCGCCGGATCGTAGAGCCCGTTCACCAGCACCATGGCGCTGCCGGCATCGGTGCTGTCGGCATCCATCATCGCGGCGCGCGGATTGAGCGCCCGCAGCCGCTTTTCCAAAGCATCGGTTCCATCCGCCCCGCCGGCCATCGACTTTTTCGAGACGATCAGCCGGTCGGCGACCGCCGCCTGCTTGCGCGCTTCCTCGTGATTGTCGAGCGTCTGCAGCCCGTTTACCGCATCGACGACCGTAACGACGCCGTCGAGCTCGAAATTCGTGGCAATGATGGGATTGCCCATGATCGCCTGCATGACCGGGGCAGGGTCGGCAAGGCCTGTTGTTTCGATGACGACGCGTTTCACCGGCTTGACGCGGCCGGTCTGCACCGCGTCCATCAGGTTCGCCAGCGTATCGACAAGTTCGCCGCGCACGGTGCAGCACAGGCACCCGTCGGATAGTTCGATGATCGAATCGCCGGAACTTTCGACCAGCAGATGATCGATGCCGACATCGCCGAATTCGTTGATAATGACGGCCGCATCCTTCATCACAGGGTCTTTGAGGATGCGGTTGAGGAGCGTCGATTTGCCGGCGCCGAGAAAGCCGGTCAGGATGGTGACCGGAATCCTGTCGTTGAGCGCGCTCATCTCATTTTACCTTAGCAGTTTAGAATGATGTCGGGCGCGGCATCGGCACCGGCACGTTGGCGAGCGCTCCAGCCGCATCGCCAGTCGCCACCTTTTCCGGCTGCTGAGCCGGCTGCGGATCCTGCCCGGGAATGAGGCCGGCAAAAACGAAGCGCGGATCGTGGTCCATTTCCAGGATATAGGGCGACTGCACCCGCATGCGGCCGACCTCGTCTCGCGTTTCGCTGCGTATTTTTGCGCCCTTGGCGCTGCAGATATCGGCGGTGATGTCGGTAACCTGGTCCTGTCCCGGCCCGTAGGGCTTAAGCGACCCTAGCGTGTCGTTGCCGGGAAACTGGCTGGTGAAGCCCTTCTGCAACAGGTTCGCCGTCGCATCGGCGCGCGCCGCCAGACTGTCGGTGCCGAGCACGACGGAGACCAGCGTGCGGCCGCTGCGTGTCGCCGAACCGATCTGGTTGAAGCCGGAGGCGCAGATGAAGCCGGTCTTCATGCCGTCGGCGCCGGCGAAGCGGCCGATCAGCATGTTGAGGCTCGGCACGTTCTGCTGGCCGGTGGTGAACCCTTCCAGCGCGAAATAGCTGGCATATTGCGGAAAATCGCGGCGCAGCGCCACCGTCAGCACCGCAAGATCGCGCGCCGTCGTATACTGCCCCTTGCCCGGCAGGCCGTTCGGATTGACGAAATGCGAATCCGTCATGCCGAGCTTCAGCGCCTCGCCGTTCATCCGCGTCACGAAGCCTTCCTGCGTGCCGCCGATGGCTTCGGCGACCGCGACGGCAATGTCGTTGGCCGACTTCACCATCAGGATCTTCAGCGCGCTGTCGAGCGTCAGCTTCTGGCCCGGCTTGAAATACATCTTGGCCGCCGGCTGCGCGGCGGCGCGCTTGCTCATGACGATGGGTGTATCGAGGCTGATCTGACCGGCGCGGATCGCATCGAACACGGTATAGACGGTCATCAGCTTGGTCAGCGAGGCCGGATACCACTTGCGGAAGGCTTCCTCGTGCTCGAGCACGCGGCCGGTCTGCACGTCGACGAGAATATGCGGATTGGCCTGAGCGAGCGGAATAGAGGCAAGAAAACCGGCAGTCGCGGCGACCACGACACGAAACGGCCGCAAAACGGCAAACAAACGGAAGTGGCTCGTCGACACGGTTCGTCCTTCGGATATTAGGAAAATCTCGAAACCTTCCCCTATCTAGCCTATATGGCTATGACATGGCAAAGGTCATTGACGAAGTAATTTGCACAGCCTCACATCCCAGCTTCACACCGTTGTGATGCGATGAAAGATTGTCGGGATTTCATAATAGGAACGCGAATATGCCGATTTTGAACAGAGCCGCGGAATTGCAGGACGAAGTCGCCGAATGGCGCCGCCACATCCATGCCCGGCCCGAACTCCTCTTCGCGGTGGAAAACACGGCCGCCTTCGTCGCTGAAAAGCTGAAGGAATTCGGCGTCGACGAGATCGTCACCGGCATCGGCCGCACCGGCGTCGTCGGCCTGATCAAGGGCAAGGGCGAAGGCCGCCGCACCGTCGGCCTGCGCGCCGACATGGACGCCTTGCCGCTGACGGAAATCACCGGCAAGTCCTGGGCTTCGAAGACACCGGGCAAGATGCATGCCTGCGGCCATGACGGCCATACCGCCATGCTGCTCGGCGCTGCGAAATATCTCTCCGAGACCCGCAACTTCAACGGCAATGTCGCCGTCATCTTCCAGCCCGCCGAAGAAGGCGGCGGCGGCGGCAACCTGATGGTCAAGGACGGCATGATGGAGCGCTTCGACATCGAAGAGGTCTACGGCATGCACAACCTGCCGGGCCTGCCCGTGGGACAGTTCGCCATCCGCAAGGGCGCGATCATGGCGGCAACCGACGAGTTCACCGTCACCATCAAGGGCCGCGGCGGCCATGCCGCCCAGCCGCACCGGACGATCGACCCAATCGCCATCGGCGCCCAGATCGTCGCCAACCTGCAGATGATCGCCTCGCGCACCGCCGATCCGATCAGCTCGGTCGTCGTTTCGGTGACCAAGTTCAATGCCGGTTTCGCCCATAACGTCATTCCGAACGATGCGACTTTCGCCGGCACCGTCCGCACTCTCGACGCCGAGGTGCGCACGCTCGCCGAGACACGCTTCCGGCAGATCGTCGAGGGCCTGGTCGCAGCCCATGGGGCCGAGGCCGAGATCAGCTTCCATCGCAACTATCCCGTCACCGTCAACCACCCCGATGAGACCGAGCATGCTGTGGCCACCGCCAGCGCCATCGCCGGCGAGGCCAACGTCAACGCCGAGATCGAGCCGATGATGGGCGGCGAGGATTTCTCCTACATGCTGAACGCCCGCCCCGGCGCCTTTATCTTCATCGGCAACGGCGACAGCGCCGGCCTCCACAACCCGGCCTACGACTTCAACGACGACGCCATCGCCCACGGCATTTCCTACTGGGTCCGTCTCGCCGAACAGCGCCTCGGCGCCTAGCAACAATTAAGGCTTGGCTTCGCGCCAAGCCTTTTGTATGCATGGCATTCAGTGGTCCCGTAGCTCAGCAGGATAGAGCACCAGATTCCTAATCTGGGGGTCACGCGTTCGAATCGCGTCGGGATCACCAATATCCAACAATCTACATCGAAATGTTGCCGCCGCAGTTGGCAATCGTGTTGCAGGCTGCTTCCGTTGATTTCAAGCGAGTAAGTACCCGGGCCGTTTCGACGCAAGCTTTGGATCAACATATAAATGGGGGAATTGCTGCGGGTCGTGGCGAAAGGTCCGACAATGTGTAATGATCTACATCGGAGTATTGGCCCACTCGACAAACGCGGGATGAACTAACAACCGTGGCTTATTCGGGACAGCTTAATTGACAGAAGATCGAATCGCGCTGTGGGTAGTGTTCGGCCTGGTGGGCGGCCTTTGCGCAAACAATTGGTATTGGTACCTCAGGTCGTGGATCTTCTACGTTAGAAATGGCTTCGATTTCAGCATGGATTTTGGGCCCAGTCTGTACCGGTCCGAGGCCCAAGATGATGATCGCTATTTAGCTAAGCCGAGAGAGAAGTTCCTGATTATGTGGCCTGTTTTGGTAGTTGGTAGTTCTTTTCTTTCGTTAACGATTGTATTGGCTCTGATCGGTATTCTCAAGCCTTGTGTCGGTTGCGGACCGTAGCGGTTGACGGACTATTCCAACTCGTAAGTGACGCGTTGTCCTGCTCCTCTCTCAGCCCTTTATATCAGGCGCGGCGCAACTTCCCGTCATGCGTCCAGGCCCGATACTCGATCTCGGCGTGTTCCGATCTTTGGCGATGATACCCTCGAGCTCGTGCGCGCATGCGACCCGCGTCGTGCGGTGGCACGCCCCTTGCAGCGTTAACAATATGCCATCCCATCGGGAGTATTGTGTAATGGAATGGGACACTTCGATCGAATTCGATCCCGTCATTCTTCTCTTTGAGGACCCCGACAGATTTTTTTCCGTCAGGACAGCCGTGGGGGCCGCCAACGCGCTCATGAACGAGTTCCCGTGCGACGACGGAAAGGAGTTCCTTGCTGCTATTGAAATCTGTCTGGACGTCGTGAAGGGTAACGCTAAACCTGAGCAGCTGAGGGCGGCGATCATTCGCGCCGCGGATGAAGCTGGCGTAACGGCCATCGCCGTTCTTCATTGAGCTAGCAGAGCATCTTGCAGCGGCCGCTTGCTTCAAGTCGTCTGCTTCCCCTCATCCTGCGGGAGGAATGGAATGACCGACCTCGTCTTCAAGATGGGCAGCAGGACGCCTGACCTCCCGTATTGGCTCACCGCACCTGACGATCGGCTCGTCGTCCGCGCCCAACGCGTCGTGCCCCCAACCCCAGCAGCGCCGTCACGACCCACCCACCGGCAAAACCAATTACGCCCCCGACAAGACCGGCGAAACTGACAGGAACACCGGGCACGAAATCACGCCAGGTATTGGCGAAAACGACGTCGTCCGGTTCTCCCAACAGCACGAAGGGCTTGGCGACGGGGGCGGCGGTGCCGAGTTTCAGTTGCTGCGACAGCAGCGTTTCGTAGCGGGTGATCGTGCTCTGCATCGAGACGCCGCGGTCGCGCAGGAAATCGTCGGAGGATTGTGCATAGGCGGTCAGCGCCTGCTGGCGATCGAGATGATGGTCGGCCGCTTGCCGGTTGAAATCCTCGACGATGACCCGCAATTCGTCGACCGCTCCACCGATCCGCTGGCGGTATTGCTGGGCAAATTCCGGCGCCTGCGAAAAAACCGTGCCGCCGGCAAGCCCGGCGACGATGGCGATGATCCTTGCAATCGGTCCCATGAGCGGTGTCTCCGTCCTTCCCCAGCGCTAACGATCCGTGGCCGCAAAGGTTTCTTCGTCGACACAATCGGTAACTCTATGTGATTGAACCGACAGCGCTTCCGGCGAGTTGACCCAGGACCAACTCAGAACAGGACCAACTCAGAAAGAGAGGCTCGTCATGAAACAGTTCATCCTCGCCTGTACGCTCGCTGCGGCGTCCGTCTTTTCCGCAATGCCGTCAGAGGCGGCAAGTGTCACCATCACCACGGATAATGCACGCCCCTATTACGGCGATTCGGAACGCCCCTATTACCGCCACCGTCCGTATAACCGCCACTATGGGATGTCGCATCGCGTGTCGCGCGATTGCTTCACCAAAACGGAGAAGATCCGCCGCCATGGCCATACGATCGTCAAGGAAACCCGGATCTGCCGATGAGGCAAACCTATGTAGGATAAGCCCGGCTGATCCGATCGGCCGGGCTTCCACCTGATCTTGCCATGAGGAACTTCGCAAGTTTAGCCGCGTTTATCGCGAAACAGGAGTATTCATCATGCGTATCAAGCTGACTCTTTTGGCAATCACCTATATCGCCGTCAGCGCCGTGCTGCTCGCCATCGCCTACCACCCGCAGGGGTCGGGCGCCATGCAGAAGACGGATCGTCTGGCCGGCTCGTCCTTCCTCGTCGAACGCTTCGCTGGTTGATCAACGGGACGTCGCCTCATAGGCGACGACATCGATATATTCGTGATCGGCAGCCCCGGAGCGGCCGCAGTGTGATCAATGCGTGCCGTCGAGCGACGATCCGCCGAGCAGGATGCGGTTCCGCACAGAATGCACACCCTCGACGGCCTTGGCGACCGCGGTCGCCCGTTCGATCTCGCCGACCGTGCCGACGGTGCCGGTCAGAACGACCTGATCTTCTTCCATCGTCACCTCGACATCCGCCGCATCAATGCCGCCGGCGATTGCCAGCGCATTGGCGACAGCCGACTCGAGCAACGCGTGGTTGGCGATTTCCGTTTCTATTTCAGGTTCGAGCCCGTGAAATGTCTGTTCCTTGAAAACCATGATCCGTTTCTCCGTGAATCTGCCGAGGAAACGCCGATCGGTGCAGTTTGGTTCAACGCTACCACTGCAGGCGATAGCGGAGATTGACGCTGCCGGCCTCATCCGGTGAAAACGGATTGTTCACCGAGGCATCGAGGTTGAGGTTCGGCAGGATGTCCTGGTTGACCCCCACCGTCGTCGAGAAGTCGCCGCCGGCATTGCTGACGCCTGTGCCAGCCGAAAGCGAGGTTCCCGTCCAGGGATAGATCAGTTTCAGCGCCTGCGACGCCGTCACCGAGGTCTGCCTGGTATCGACCGCGTCAAATTGGACACTGATCGACCGGCTCGATTGCATGTCGAGCGTATCGGACAGGATCCAGCTGCGGGAGCGGCTGAGGGTCAGCGCACCGCTGCCGCGCAGCGTATCGACACTGACTTTCGCGCCCCGCTGTGATTGGCCGGCCGGCGTGACACTCGTCCTGACGATCCGGCCCCAGAGCATGGCCTGTCCGGAATCGGGCAGCAAGGCTCCGCCTTTGGTCGAGGCGAGCCCGATATCGGCGCCGGCGCTGGTTTCCCATTCCGCTGGCAGGCGAAAACCCATCGTCGCCTTGTAGGACCCGTCGGAAAGTTTTGCCGGCGACCAGATCAGCAGATCATCCGCCCTCGCAGCAGCAGCGAGCGACGGCAGGATCGACAAAAGAATGCATGCTATTTTGAATATCGTCATGACATAAGAACGTGTTTTGACCTGATACAGGCTGCAACACTCGACATCGAAGCGGCAGCGCACATAAAGCGCTCGTAGCGAACGCGGTGGGATCACGGCCAAGCCCGCGATAGAGATCACGGCCAAGCCGCTCATCCCGGTTTCAATCCTCGATTTAATGTTTGCCGGAAGGCCGGCGGCACCGAGTGCCTGGGCGCCGCAGCACCCCGAATTGCCCATGCGGCCATGACCGACCGCCAGCGAAACTCGATTCCTCGAGCAATGGTATAAGGGTCACATCCCCCGGCTGTTCTGTAAACCCCTCAGCGCTAGAAATCTGCTGCACCGCACACTTGCCGCCCCTTGCAAAGCCTAGTAGAGCCTGAACCTACGAGAGAAATTTTTCGCGAAATTGCATATGATGACCGGCAAAACCGCGCCGCGGCGCCTCAGCATCTTCGGCTCGACCGGCTCGATCGGCCGGAACACGCTCAATGTCGTCGATCATCTGGGTGGGCGGGAGAACTTCGAAATCTCCGTGCTGACCGGCAACGGCAACGTCGAATTGCTGGCCCGGCAGGCGAAATCCTCCGGCGCGCGGCTGGCGGTGACGGCAAATGACCGGCATTACGAATCACTGAAGAGCGAACTTTCCGGCAGCGGCATCGCGGTTGCCTCGGGAAAATCCGGTCTGATGGAAGCGGCCGAGCGCGAAGCCGACTGGGTAATGGCGGCAATCGTGGGCACCGCGGGCCTGGCGCCGACACTCGCGGCGGCGCGCCGCGGCGCCGATATCGCCCTTGCCAACAAGGAATGCCTGGTCTCGGCCGGCGATCTCTTCATCGCAGCCGTCCGCCAAGGCGGCGGCAGGCTGCTCCCCGTCGATAGCGAGCACAATGCGATCTTCCAGGTGCTGGAAGAAAACCAGCGCCACGCCATCGAGCGCGTCATCCTGACGGCATCGGGCGGCCCCTTCCGCACCGCGTCGCTCAAAGAGATGGCGGATGTGACGGTGGAAACCGCGCGCGCTCACCCGAATTGGTCAATGGGATTGAAGATCTCGATCGACAGCGCCTCGATGTTCAACAAGGCGCTGGAGATGATCGAAGCCCGCAATCTGTTCGGCCTGACGCCCGAACAGATCGAGGTCATCATCCATCCGCAATCGATCATCCATTCGATGGTCGGCTATAGCGACGGGTCGGTGCTGGCCCAGCTCGGCGCGCCCGATATGCGCACGGCGATCGGTTATGCCCTGTCCTTTCCGCGCCGGCCGAACCTGCCGATCGAGCGGCTGGATTTCGCCAAGCTCGCCAGGCTGGATTTCGAAGCGCCGGACGAAGTGCGCTTTCCGGCGTTGCGGCTGGCGCGCCTGGCGATGACGCGCGGCGGCGTTCAGGGCGCGGTGCTGAACGGCGCCAAGGAAGTGGCGCTCGAAGCCTTCATCGAAGGGCGGCTGCCCTTCCTCGCCATGGCCGAGATCACCGAAAGGGTCATGGACGATCTGGCCGGCCTGCCGCCGGCCGCCGATATGGACGATGTCTTTACCGCCGACAGGCAGGCCCGGCAAAGGGCTGGTGATCTCATGAAACTGGCTATCGCCGGCTGAAGGCTGCGCTTATCGCAGCCGGTTGCCACTCTCATCGAACAATCGGCAATCGGATGGTTCAAACAGCAGGCTGACCTCTTCGCCCGCCGTGATGCCGATCGGTGACCGATGCTCGACGGTGAGCGACTGGCCATCGGCAAGCTGGCAATAAAGATACTGCGTTCCCCCGAGATACTCCGAAAAATCGACCCTGGCCGTCAGGCTGCCCGGTGGCTCGGATGCCACCGCCAGATGTTCAGGCCGCAGACCGAGCGTCACCGCGGCGCCCACCGGCCTGTCTGCCGACGGCAGGCCGCTGTCGATGCGCCGGCCGGCGACCTCCACCAGAGCGCCCTCACCCCAGCGGGCATTCAAAAGGTTCATCCTCGGCGAGCCGATGAAACCCGCCACAAAGGTATTGGCGGGATCCTCGTAGATCTGCCGCGGCGTTCCCGCCTGTTCGACGCGGCCGTCGCGCAGCACGACGATCTTGTCGGCGAGCGTCATCGCCTCCGTCTGGTCGTGGGTGACATAGATCATCGTGTTGCCGAGCTCGCGGTGAAGGCGGGCGATCTCGATGCGCATCGACACGCGCAGTTCCGCATCGAGATTGGACAGCGGTTCGTCGAACAGGAAGACATCGGGCTTGCGCACGATCGCCCGGCCGATCGCCACACGCTGCCGCTGGCCGCCGGAAAGCTGTCCCGGCCGCCGGTCGAGAAGATGGTCGATCTTCAGGATGGCGGACGCAGCCTTCACCCGCGTCTCAATTTCGGCGGCATTGGTGCGCGCCATCTTCAGCCCGAAGGCCAGGTTGTCGCGCACGCTCATATGCGGATAGAGCGCGTAGGACTGGAAGACCATGGCGATGCCGCGCTCGGACGGATCGAGATCGGTGACAACACGTCCCTTGATCTCGACCTCGCCGTCGGTGACGTCTTCCAGGCCGGCGATCATGCGAAGAAGCGTCGATTTTCCGCAGCCGGACGGGCCGACGAAGACGACGAATTCACCTTCCTCGATCGTCAGGTCGATGCCGTGGACCACCTGCAGATTGCCATAGCTTTTTCGCACGTCCTGGAGCACGACGCTCTTGTTAGCCATACCGTTCGTCATCCCCAAACGACCTACTTGTCCGACTGGACCCAGACGAGCATCTCTCCGGGTCCGCGGTTATCCCAGAGATGATAGGGTACGAAACGCGCGGTGGCGACCTGCCGTTCGGCCGGCGCCTTGCGGTAGAGCGGCGTTCCCCAATTCGACGTCTCCTCGCGCTCGACCTTGAGATCGAGGGCGACGGCATCGTTGAGATCTTTCAGCACGACGGTTTCGGCGGCCGGCAGCTCGCGCGGCAGGACGATGGCGTTGAGATCGTCGCCATTGTCGGTCGTCTCGACGCAATAGACGAGCGGGCCACGCATCAAGGCCACTCGGCCGGCATCCTGGCGCACTTTCGGATTGGCATATTGCGGGCGGAGCGCCAGCGGCAGATGGAGAGCGACACGATCGCCACTGGCCCATTCGCGGTCGATCCTGGCATATCCGTCGCGGATAGCGGCATCGAGATCGAGCATCTCGCCATTGACGCTGAGGGTAGCCCCCTCCGCCCAGTCCGGAATGCGCAGCGACAGCGCGAATGTCGCCGGCTTCTCCAGCCTGGTGGTAAAGGCGACCGCACCATCCCAGGGATAATTGGTCACCTGCTCGAGTTCCACCGCAGCACCATTGGCAAGCTTCAGCCGCGCGGTGCTCTCGCCATAGAGATGCACGGCGATTTCGTCGTCGGCAACGGCATACATGTAGGAGCCGATCGACGTCACCAGCCGGGCGATATTGGGCGGGCAGCAGGGGCAATGATGCCATTTCCAGCGGTGGTGCCTGCCGGCACTTTCGAGCGGATTGTCGTAGAAGAAGGTCTTGCCGTCGGTGGAAAGACCGGGCAGCGCACCGTTATAAAGCGCCTGCTCCATGATATCGGCGTAGCGCCGGTCCGGACCGCGGCCGAGCATGCGGCTTGCCCAGAACACGAGGCCGACCGAGGCACAGGTCTCGGCATAGGCAGTGGCGTTCGGCAGATCGTAATAGTCGGTGAAGCCTTCATTGGAGGCCGCCGGGCCGATGCCGCCGGTGATGTACATCTGCTTGGTGGTCAGATCGTCCCAGAGGGTTTCCAGCGCCGCCGTCAGGCTGTCGTCCTTGTATTCTGTGGCGATGTCGGCCATGCCGGAATAGAGGTACATGGCGCGCACGGCGTGGCCGACGACCTTTGTCTGCGCGCGCACCGGCTGGTGCGCCTGGCCATATTCATAGGTCTTCTGATGGAAGTCGGCAGCGCTCCGGCCGTCGCGAGCGGCCTCGGCCGTGAAGAAGTGCGGCTCGGTGCCGCGTTCGTCGATGAAGTATTTCGACAGGTCGAGATATTTCGTCTCGCCGGTCACGCGGGCAAGCTTGACCAGCGCCAGTTCGACTTCCTCATGGCCGCAATAGCCCGATATCTGGCCCTCGCCGTGGCCGAAGATCTTGATCATGTAATCGGCAAAGCGGCACATGATGTCGAGCAGCTTGCGCTTGCCGGTCGCCTGGTAATAGGCGACCGCCGCTTCCATCAGATGGCCGGCGCAATAGAGTTCGTGATGGTCGCGCAGATTGGTCCAGCGGCGGGCGGGCTCGACGCGCTGGAACCAGGCGTTCAGATAGCCGTCCTTGTCCTGCAGTCTCTCATACATGTCGATGATTTCGTCGGCGCGCGCCTCGAGCTTCGGGTTCGGCCGGCGATAGAGCGAATAGGCGATGGTCTCGATCGACTTGCCGAGGTCGGAATCCCAGAACATCTGCGTCGTGCCGCCCCAGGGCTGAATGGGAATGACGACGCCGGGGCTCGGCTGGTTGACGTCGATCGCCTTCAGCATGCCGGCCTCGACGCAGCGGTCGAGCAGGGTTTCGGCGGTGGAATTGCAGACGGCGTCCTGCCATTTGCCCCAGAAGCCGCCGAGTTCGACATCCGGAACGGCGACGGGACGAAACTGACGGTCGTTGGTTGATTTGGTCATGGGCTCTACCTTTTTGGGATCATTTCACCGCGCCGGCCATCAGCCCGCGCATGTAGTAGCGTTGCAGGAGCAGGAAGACGATCAGGCAGGGGATCGTCATGACGACGACACCGGCCTGCACGGCTCCCCAGTTGATGGCGCCGAGCCGCCCGGCGCGAACCGCCGTCATCAGCACCGGCAAAGTGTATTTCTCATTGCTGGAGAGCAGCACGAGGGCGGCCAGAAACTCGTTCCAGGCATTGAGGAAGGCAAAGATCGCTACCGTCGCCACACCGGGAAGCACCAGCGGCAGCAGAACGCGGACCAGCAGCCTGAGGTCACGCGCGCCGTCGATGCGCGCGGCTTCTTCGATCTCCTTCGGCACCGCATCGAAGGCGTTGCGCATCATGAAGACCGAGAAAGGCAGCTGCAGCGTCACATAGACGAGCGTCAGCCCGAGCAGCGAGTTGTTGAGGCCGAGCTTTGCCAGGATGATGAAGAGCGGCGTCAGGATCGACTGGAACGGGATCATCAGCGTCGCGATGATCAGCACGAAGAGCGGATTCTTCATCGGGAAGCGATACCTCGAGAAGCCGTAGCCGGCGAGCAGGCTGACAGCGACGGTCAGCACCACGGTGGCGATCGAAACAAACAGCGAATTGATCATGTGCCGCCAGATGCCGGCGCCGAACGTATCGAGCAGCGCATAGGCATCGAAGCTGACGCCGGAGGTCGGCCATGGCGGCAGAGGCGGCAGGCTGGCCTCGGCGCCCGGCCGGAAGGAGGCGAGCAGCGTGATCACGAAGGGGGCGAGAAAGAAGATCGAGATGGCGATGCCGGTGAGATGATAGGCCGACTTCGTCCGGATCGCCTTGCGGGCGCGGCGTTCCCTCGAGGTGCTCATGGACGCTCCTCCCCGACGCGCAGCAGCCAGAGCTGCACGATGCTGATGGCCATCAGGATGGCGAGAAGCACGATCGAGAGTGCGGCGCCATAACCGAGATTGAACGACACGAAAGACTGGTTGAAGATGTAGTAGACCACCGAGATCATCTTGTTCTGCGGTCCGCCCGCCGTCATGATGTAGAACTGGTCGAAGGCGAGGATCGAACCGGTGACCGAGACGATCAGCGCCAGTGCGATCGTCTTGCGCATCAGCGGCAGCGTCAGATGCCGGAAACGCTGCCAGCGGCCGGCGCCGTCGATGCGGGCCGCCTCCGTCAGCTCGGATGGAATGGCCTGCAGCCCGGTCAGCAGAATGATCATGGTGAAGCCTGCGATCTTCCAGACGACCATCACCACGACGGTCAGGAAGGCGGTGTCGAAGGTCGCAAGCAGATTGGGGCTCTTTTCCAGAAGACCGAGCGCTTTCAAGGCCGGACCGATGAAGCCGCTATCGACATTGGCAAGCCAGACCCAGAGCAGCGAGGCGGTGGCAAGTCCGACGACGACGGGCAGGAAGATGATGGTGCGATAGGCGCTGACGAACTGCCGTTCCTTCTCGACGAAAATGGCCAGCGGAAAGGCGACGGCGAAGATCGCGATGGTGACGATCACGGTGTAATAGGCGGTGAAATTCAGCGCCGTCATGAAACGGGTGTCGTTGATCATGCGGTAATAATTGTTGAAGCCGATCCAGCGCGACGCGCCCATCAGCGGCCAGTTGTGCAGGCTCATCCATCCCGTGAAGACAACCGGCATGATGAAGAAGACGATGACCAGCGCCATAGCCGGCGCGATATAGGCAAGGCCGCGCCAGTTCGATCTGCGCCGTCGCCTGCGCCGAGGCAATAGGGTCTCTGAACCGGAACCGGTCATCAAACGCTCCGCATCTGTCCATTGAAATTGGCCGGGAAGCTGCCACCGCTCCCCGGCCGCGGCCGAGGGAGAGTTATTGGCCGCTATCGATGATCGATTGCATTTCCGACTGGGCGCTCGAAAACGCGCCGTCGACGTCGTCGCCGAAGATCGCGGCGTTGGTGAAGCTTGCCCAAGGCCCGTTGGCGCTGTTGATCAGATCGTTGAACTGCAGCGTATAGGGCGTCTTGGCGACGGCAATCGCCTTGAGGCCGACCTGCATGCGCGGATCGAGACCCTCCAGCACCTTGTCGGCGATATCACCGCGCGTCGGCAGGCTGCCGTATTTCGCCATGATCTTCTGACCGTCCATCGAATAGATATATTCGAGGAACTCCTTCACCGCGTCGATCTTCTTGGTGCCTTTGGTGACGACGAAGTTGTCACCGCCGGCAAAGGACGACGGCTTGCCGTCAACGCCGGGGATGAGGGTCACGCCGAAGTTGATGTCGGGATGCTGGGTCACCAGCGTGCCGATGGCAAAGGCGCCGAGGCTTTGCTGGCCAATCTTGCCATTGGTGAAGGTCAGGAAGTTCGCGCCATTGTCGCTGGCGGCACCCGCCGGCACCAGGTCCTTCTTGACCATATTGCGGTAGATGTCGACGGCCTTGCGCATCTGCGGCGTATCGAGCGTCGCCGTCTTGCTGTCGGCCGACAGGATGTCGGTGCCCGCACCCCAGACGAGCGGCGTGAAGGTGAAGATCATGCAGCCGCCGCAGCCGCCGCCGGAGAAATAGAAGCCGTAAGTATCGTCACCGAGCGCCCGGATCTTCTCCGCATTGGCGGTGATTTCGTCCCAATTCACAGGCGCCTTTTCCGGGTCGAGACCGGCCTTCTTGTAGAGATCCTTGTTCCAGGCGAACACCGATGTTTCCACAGAGAGCGGCAGGCCGTAAATCTTGTCCTGATAGGTGCCGAGGCGAACATGCGACGGTGACAGCGAGTTGAAATAGGGCAGCGACTTCGCCCAGTCCGTCAGGTCTTCGAGCTGGCCGGCCGCGGCAAAGGCGGGGTTGTAGATCAGGTCCATCGACAGCGCATCCGGTGCCTGCCCGCCGGCAATTGCCGTCGCATATTTCTGCACCAACTCGGAGAACGGCACCTCGGTCACCACGACCTTATTGTCGTGGCTGGAATTATAGGATTCGACCACCTTCTTGAACGAGTCGCCGATCCCCGTGCGAACCCACATTTCGACATTCTCGGCGGCTGACGCGGCCGAAAACAGGCACAAGGTAGCGATGCTGGTCGCCGCCAATAGACGCTTGATCATGACACTCCTCCCGATATGGCGCATCTCCCTGCGCCTTTGCTCATTCCCTTATTCACATTCCCCGGCAGCTTTGCTCCCGCATGACTGCCGGACGATCAGCCGGCACGGCAATTTCCTGACACCCGGCTCGACAGGCCGTCCTTCCGCAAGCGCCAGCACCGTCAATCCGGCCTGCCGCCCGAGCTCTTTCAGTTCCATATCCACCGTCGTCAGCGGCGGCCGCGTCTGGGCCGCGACAATCTCCCAATTGTCGAAGCCGATCACCGAGACGTCCTGCGGCACCTTGACGCCGCGCTCGCGCAGCGCATCCACCGCGCCGCGGGCGATCTGGTCATTGCCGCAGAAAAGCGCGTCGGGTTTTTCTCCCGGCCGCTTCCAAAGCTGTTCGACCGCCTCATGACCCCAGCTTTCCGACCAGACGCCGTAGAGCACCGGTTCGCAGTGACCTGCCACCTCATGATAGGCGCCGGCCCGTTCGCGCACAGAAAAGAACTCCTCCGGTCCGGTGAGATGGGCGATCCGCCGCCGCCCGGCCTTCACCAGCCATTCCACCGCCAACCGCGCGCCCTGTTCGTCGTCGGAACGGAAGGTAACGCTGTTCTGCGTCCCCTCCGTGAAGGCGTAGACGACGGGCACATGCAAATTCGACAGATCGACAGGCAGACGTCTGTCCAGCCGTTTTCCCGTCGCGATGATGCCGTCGACCTGCTTGTCCAGCATCGCATCGACATGGATCTGCGCGAGTGCCGGATCGTCTTCGATGGCGCAGAGGAAAACCGAAACCCCATGATCGACGAGAGCGTCCGAAATACCCGCCATGACAGGCAGCGTGAAACGGCCATAGGTGTCGTTGGTCAGCAGCCCGATGGTGAAGCTGCGCTTGCTGAGAAGACCTCTCGCCAGCGCATTCGGCCGATAGCCGATTTCGCCGGCAATCCGCTTCACCCGCTCGCGCGTTTCCGCCCCCATCCGGCCGGTGTCGTTGAGAGCCTTCGACGCCGTCGAGATGCTCACCCCGGCAGCCGACGCCACCTCATGAATGGTGATCCTGCCTCTTTTTCCTCCCGATATGTTCAGACCTTCCTCCTTCTGAAGTAGCCTGAGAAAAGCTTTTACCAACTTCGATGTCAAGTGAGAAAAGGTTTTCTCATGCAGTTGGAACGATGGGTGGAGGCGCGGACTGCAGCGAGGAAGGTAGAGAGAGAGACCGATCCGTGTCACGCCGAGACCGGCGCAGCTTCTCAAAACGGCAGCGCCGGATGCTCTTGTGCGGGCACAGGGGATTTGCGGTGGCGCGCGAAATCGAACGGCATCAGGGCCTCCAGTGGAGGCCCCCGACTTGCGGTTCAAACCCAAACGATCATGAAAGTATCAGGCGACGTGCCTTGCCAGCGCGCAGCGCGACCAGAGCGAATGCAGCGCCTCGACCAGATGGGCGATATCGGCGTCGGAATGCAGCGGCGTCGGCGTGATGCGCAGGCGCTCGGTCTTCTTCGGCACGGTGGGATAGTTGATCGGCTGGACATAGACGCCGCAATTGTCGAGCAGCAGGTCGGAGATCCACTTGCACTTGGCCGCATCGCCGACCAGCACCGGCACGATATGGCTCGGATTGGGCATATGCGGAATGCCGTTCTGGTCGAGCAGCGCTCTCAGCTTGCGCACCCGGTCCTGATGGCGGGCGCGCTCGAACTGGCTGACCTTCAGGTGCTGGATCGAGGCGACGGCGCCGGCGGCAAGGGCCGGCGGCAGCGCCGTGGTGAAGATGAAGCCGGAGGCAAACGACCGGATGAAATCGCAAAGGGCCGCCGATGCGGCGATATAGCCGCCCATCACCCCGAAGGCCTTGCCGAGCGTGCCCTCGATGACCGTCAGCCGGTCCATCAGTCCTTCGCGCTCGGCAATGCCGCCGCCGCGCGGGCCGTACATGCCGACGCCATGGACTTCGTCGAGATAGGTCATCGCGCCGTATTTGTCGGCGAGGTCGCAGATCTCCTTGATCGGGGCGATATCGCCGTCCATCGAATAGACGCTCTCGAAGGCGATCAGCTTCGGCGCCTTCGGATCGGCGGCTTTGAGCTTGGCTTCGAGATCGGCGATGTCGTTGTGCTTCCAGATCACCTTGTCGCACTTGGCATAACGGATGCCCTCGATCATCGAGGCATGGTTGAGCGCATCGGAGAAGATGACGAGGCCGGGGATTTTCGCGCCGAGCGTGCCGAGCGCCGCCCAGTTGGACACATAGCCCGAGGTGAAGATCAGCGCCGATTCCTTGCCGTGCAGATCGGCCAGCTCACGCTCGAGCATGACGTGATAGTGGTTGGTGCCAGAAATATTCCGGGTGCCTCCCGCACCCGCGCCACAGTGGTCGATGGCGTTCTTCATCGCCTCGATCACCTTCGGGTTCTGGCCCATGCCGAGATAGTCGTTGGAGCACCAGACCGTAACTTCCTTTTGGCCATCGGCCGTATGGCGCGTCGCGCGCGGAAAGTTGCCGCGGTGACGTTCGAGATCGGCAAAAACGCGGTAACGGCCCTCGGCATGAAGCCCGTCCAACTCGTTTTTGAAAAACGCTTCGAAATCCATCATATGCTCCAGTATCGCGCGGCCGTTCTTGCCGACCGGACGTCCGCGCGTCAATGCTTACCCTTTGCTTTACCATCAACTGCGGCAAAAGGACCAGTTTTTTGAATGATTCCAGATAAAAAATCTGCGCGCTGCAATCGATGAAATTGATGCGGCAGATCCGGCGCAATTGGCCAATCGCGTGAGGCACGGCGGCGGCCGGTATCGCAAAAAAATCTGCGCAGCAGTGGACAACCCTTTCTTCCGACATAGTTTTCGGACTAGCCTGACAAAAAATAATAGGGACGGCCTTTGCCCGCTGGGCAACAACCTCGGAGAGAAAAGATGAAGAAAGCTGTCATACTCGCATTGATCGGCCTGTCGATCGCAAGCTGTACGCCGACCCAGCAGGGCGCCGGCATCGGCGCTGCATCCGGCGCCGTCATCGGCGGCGCAGTCACCGGCAATGTTCGTGGCGCGGCGGTCGGCGCCGCTATCGGCGGCGTATCCGGCGCCTTGATCGGCAGCGTCGCCGAACAGCCCGGCCAGTGCTACTATCGCGACCGCTACGGTCGCCGCTACATCGACACTTGCCCGCGCTGAGCGCGCTCACAGATCCGCACATCAGGAAATCCCGGACACACATCCGGGATTTTTTGTGCTAAATTAGCGCGTTGGCAATTTAAAATGGTACACCCCGCGCGATTTTGCCGCTAAGCTGTTCACGGCTGGGCAACGAAGCTTCATTCTAGGCATAACCAAAAGCGGCGGATGCGGATCAGAGGGAAAAGCCCGAAAACAGGTATTGCGTATCGGCGAACAGGCACCATGATGGTGGTCGCGGCGGCAGCTGCGTTCTCACCGGTCCTGATCGGCGATGCTTACGCCTTCAAGCTTTTCGGCATCACCATTTTCGGCAAGGAAGAGGACGAAGGTCAACAGGTGCCCGATCCGGTGCGCTACCATGTCGACCTCAAAGCCGATACCGCCGATCCCGACCTCAAAGAAGCCCTGGAAAACAGTTCCCGTCTCCTCGGTGACCAGAAACTGCCGGTGTCCGGCGATCTCGGCATCGTCGTCAAGGCGCGCGACGACCGTGAGCGGCTGATCGCCACTCTGTATGAAAAGGCCCGTTATGGCGGCGTGGTGACGATCACCATCGACGGCAGGAATATCGACGACCTGCCGCCTAATCCGACATTCGACCGGTCCGGTCCGATCCCCGTCACCGTCAACATTGCTCCCGGCCCGGTTTTCAAGGTCAGGGAGGTCCAGTTCGGCGGCGATGCCGCAAACCACAATCCCGCCGATTATGATCTTGCCCCGGGCGCTCAGGCCGGCTCGCTTGCCATCATCAAGGCCGGCGACAAGATCGTCGAGCAGCTGAAGAGCGAGGGCCGGCCCTTTGCGAAGCTGACCGAACGCAAGGTCGTCGCCGATCACAACAGCGATACCGTCGATATCGTCCTTGCTGCCGAAGGTGGCCCGGTCGCCCCGATCGGCGATGTCGGCGTCACCGGGGAAAAGACCGTCAAGCCGGCTTTCATCCAGCGTTATTCCCGGCTGAACAAGGGCGAAGCCTATTCCCCGGAAGCGCTGAAGAAAGCCGGCGAGCGGCTTCGCGCGCTCGGCGTCTTTTCGAGCGTCACCATTCACGAAGGCGATGCGCTGGGGCCGGACGGCACGCTGCCGATGACGATCGAGGTTTCCGAAGGCAAGCGACGCTATTTCGGCGTCGGCGCGCAATATTCCACCACCGACGGCTTCGGCGTTCAGGGCTATTGGGGCCACCGCAACCTGTTTGGCGAAGCCGAAACGCTGCGGATCGAGGGATCGGTCTCGCGGCTTGGCGAAACCACCGATGTCGGCAGTCTCGACTATTCCGCCGGCATTCTTTTCACCAAGCCTGGCGCCTTCTTCCCCGCCGCCACGCTGAAGGCCGGCATCGTCGCCAAGACCGAAAATCCGGATGCCTATAATGCGACGCTCGTCACCGCCTCGCTCGGCCTTTCCTACGAACTGACCGACCGGGACACGGTCTCGGCAGCCGGCGAGCTCAGCTGGGAACGCGACGACGACGCCTTCGGCACCAATGATTATCTGACCGTCGCCTTGCCGATCCAATATGACCGCGACGCACGCGACGACAAGTTCAATCCGACGGAGGGCTACCGCGCAACGCTCTCGGCCAAGCCCGGTTACGAAATCTTCAATGCCACGCCCTATGCGGCATTCGAGGGCTCGATCTCCGGCTATCTGCCGTTTGGCCAGGAAGACGGCCTGGTGCTTGCCGGCAAGCTCGCCGCCGGCGTCCTGATCGGCGGCGATAGCATTGGGGATATTCCCGCCACACAGCGCTTCTTTGCCGGCGGCGGCGGCTCCGTGCGCGGATACAGCTACCAGGAAATCTCGCCCTATAACGACAATGGCGACCCCACCGGCGGCCGCTCCTACGTGACCGGTTCGCTGGAGGCCCGTATCAGGATCACCGATACGATCGGCGTCGTGCCCTTCATCGATGTCGGCACCGTCTCGGACAGCACCTTTCCGGGTTTTTCCGATATCCGCGCCGGCGCCGGTGCGGGAATACGATATGCGACGCCTTTCGGCCCGCTGCGGCTTGATTTTGCCATGCCGCTGAACAAGTACGAAGGTGGCACAGATTACGGAATCTACGCGGGCATCGGTCAATCCTTCTAGAATTGCCGTTCAGCTGTGTTTTTCGATCTGTGGCCGTCATGAAAACGGGGTAGTGTCCGCACCGATGCAAATGCTGGCAAAAATCGTCACCTGGGTCATACGGCTCACCGGCTATGTCGCCGGCGCCGCGTTGATTCTCGCTGTCGCGGCACTTGCGATTTTCGGCTTCACCGCCTTCGGCGCCCGGATCGTCACCGAAAAGATAGCCTCCACGCTTTCCAATCGCGACATGACGATCGAAGTGCGTGAACCGCAAGGTCTTTTGACCGGCGGGCTTCGCGCCGCCGAAATCACCATCTCCGATACCAGGGGCGTGTTTGCGGAAGTTCACGGCATCGCGATCGACTGGAACCCGCTGGCGCTGCTGACCGGAACCTTCCACGCCAAACGCTTCGAGATCGAGGCGATCGACGTGCTGCGCAAACCGGTCCGCACCCTGCCCTCGCGGCCCGGAGCAGAAAATTCCGGCGGCTTTACTCTTCCGATCAAGATCGACATCGACCGTGTCGCGCTGCCAGATATCAAACTTGCCGAACCCTTTGCCGGGCGCGCCTTCGCGCTCGCCGCCGAAGGCAGCCTTTCGGCAAACGGCGATGGCGGCGAGGCGATCGTCAATGTCAGCCGTCACGCGGTGCCGGATGCGCGGCTTGCCGCCGACATCGCTTACGCGCCGGCCGAAAACCGGCTGCGGGTGAAAGCGCAGCTTTCCGAGCCGAAGGGCGGGCTGGTCGCCGGCTTTCTCGGCCTGCCGGACAGTCCCGCCGTCAACATCGATCTCGACGGCCAGGGGCCGATATCCGATTGGAAAGGCAAATTGCAAGCCGCCCTCGACGGGCAGCAGCGTGCCGCAATCGAGACCCGGCATCAGATCACCGCAGACGGACTGCACCACCTCGACCTCAAGGGCGGCGGTGACCTGAGTTCGCTGCTGCCATCGGCATTCCGGCCGCTTTTTGCCGGCCAGACCAATATCGATCTTGCCACCACCTTCGACGACCACGGCAAGATCGATATCCAGACCGGCAATATTGCCACCGGCAGCGTCGTGATCGCCGCGTCCGGCACGCTCGATCCGGCCGGCAACAACAGCCTGAACGCCAATCTGCTCGGCACCTCCGGGCCCGTCGATTTCCGCTGGCCGCTCGCCGAAGGCGAAGCCCGCTTCCTGATATCAGGCCTCAACCTGGCACTAACAGGCGATGCGCAGACCGCCCGACTGAACGTCAGCGGCTCGCTCGACACCGCAACCCTGCCGCAGGCCAATATCGGCAACATCAAACTGACGGCAAAGAGCGACGCCTTCAATCTCGCCGCCCGTTCCGGCAGCGTCCAGCTGCGCCTGGTTGCCGGCGACATGACCTTTGCAGACCCGAACCTCAACCGCGCCGTCCAGGGGCCGGTCACGATCGCTTCGCCGCTGCAAATCTCGCCCGGCAGCATCGGCTTCAACGGCACCACGGTCGAAAGCGCCAATATCAACGGCGGCCTCAACGGCTCCTATCGGCTGGCAGACCAGGCGCTGACCGGCAACCTCAAGCTCACCGTCGAACCGGCAGCCCTGCCGGCCGCGGTTACAGGCAGGTTCGACGGACCGATCTCGCTCGAAAGCCAGGTGGTCGGCACCATCCCGTCGAAATTCGCGCTGTCCAACCTCGTCCTGAAATCTGGCACGCTGGAAGCCGCCGGCAACGTCGCGCTCGACGGCCAGATGTTGAATGCCGACCTCTCCGGCCGGCTGCCTGACATCGGCAAACTCGTCACAGGCGCCAGTGGCGGGGCGGCTTATGCGTTGAGACTTGGCGGCGAGATCCCGGCAATTTCCGTGACGGCCAATCTCAAGGCTGCCAGCCTTGAGATGGCCGACCGCGTGCTCGGCAACCTCAATATCGACCTGTCGGGTGTCGCCGACCCCAAGGCGCCGCAAGGCAGGATCGCCGCCACCGGCACGATCGACGGCCAGCCGATCGGCATCAACGGCGACATCCGCTCCGAGGACGGCAAGACGAGCATTCCGGCGCTGACCGCCGATATCGGCGGCAACCGGCTGACCGGCAATCTGGAATTCTCACCCGCCCTGGAACCGACAGGCGCACTGACCTTCGACTTCCCCAATGTCGGCCTCCTCGCCGCACTCGGCGGACAAAAGATTGAGGGCGATCTCAAGGGTTCGCTGGGTGTCGAGAGCGACAGCGGCAGGATTGCACTCAAGCTGCTTGCATCGGGCGGCTCGATCCGCCGCGATAGGCTTGCGATCGTCAAGCCGGATTTCGATGTCACGGTCAGCGATCTCAGCGCCCTTGCGGCAAACGGCACGGTCAAGGCCGACGAGGTGACTGCCGGAGAAAACAGGCTCGCCGGCCTTTCGCTCGGTTTCACCAAGCAGCAGAACCAGACCGATTTCGATCTTAGTGCCGCCTATGACGGCCATCCGGTGCTGGCCGCCGGCAATATCCAGGCGCCAGGCGGCACGATCGCGGTAAACCTCGACCGCTTCTCGGCAAGCCCCCGCAACATCCCGGTCGAACTGGCCGCACCAACTGAGGTCACGATCAGCGGCGGTGCCGCCACCCTGAACGGATTGACGCTGAAGACCGGCACCGGCTCGGTGAGCGTCACCGGTTCCGCCGGCGAGACGCTGAGGCTTAATGCCGACATCCACGAACTGCCGGCAGCCCTCGCCAATGGTTTCGTGCCGAACCTTTCCGCCGGCGGCACGATCTCCGGAACGATTGCCGTGACCGGAACGCCGGCGGCACCCGTGGCCGACTTCAAGCTCGACTGGAAGGATGCGACAACCGGCCAGACCAAGGGCGCCGGGCTGGCGCCGCTCGGTATTGCCGCCGGCGGCAAATTTGCCGACAACAAACTCGATTTCGACACCACGGTCGCCAGTGAGGACGGCCTGTCGCTGAAGGCCGCCGGCAATGTCGCGCTTGCCGACCCCAAGGCACCGGTGCTGGATGTCGATGCCGATATCCTCAACCTGCCCGCCCGCATCGCCAATGGTTTCGTTGCCGATCTCGCTGCCGAAGGCACGATTACAGGAAAAGTGGTGGCCTCCGGTTCTCTCACTGCGCCCACGGCCAATTTCGATCTCGATTGGAAGAATGCCGCGACGGGTCAGACGAAACGCGCCGGCCTTGCGAATCTTGGCCTGAAGGCATCCGGAAAATTCACCGACAACAAGCTCGATTTCGACACGGCCATATCAGGCGCCAACAGCCTCTCGCTGAAAGCAAACGGCAATGTCGCCATCACCGGCACGATGATCGGCAACGTCAAGGTCGACGCCGCGCTGGCAAATGTTCCGGCAAGCATCGCAAACAGCTTCGTCCCCGATCTCGCCGCCGAAGGCGCGATCTCAGGAAGGGTAGCGGCCTCCGGCTCGCTCGCTGTTCCCACTGCCAATTTCGATCTGGATTGGAAAAACGCTGCGACGAGCCAGACGAAACGCGCCGGCCTTGCCGGCCTCGCCGTCAAGGCATCAGGAAAATTCGCCGACAACAAGCTCGATTTCGACACGGCGATATCAGGCGCCAACAGCCTGTCGCTGAAAACAAACGGCAATGTCGCCATCACCGGCACGACGATCGGCAATGTCACCGTCGATGCCACGCTGGCAAATATCCCGGCGAATATCGCAAACAGCTTCGTCGCCGATCTCGCCGCCGAAGGCGCGATCTCCGGAACGGTCTCGGCCACAGGCTCGCTTGCCGCTCCGACCGCCAATTTCGACCTCGATTGGAAAAACGCTGCGACCAGCCATACGAAACGTGCCGGCCTTGCCGCTCTCGGTCTGACCGCATCGGGAAAATTTGCCGACAACAAGCTTGATTTCAACGCGGCGGCCAGCGGCGACGAAGGCCTCTCGCTGAAGGGCACGGGCAATGTCGCCCTCGCCGGCACGACGATCGAAAACATCAAGGTCGATGCCGAGATCGCCAAGGTTCCGGCCGCGCTCGCCAATGCCTTCGTTCCGGATCTGGCGGCCGGCGGCACGATATCGGGCACTGTGTCGGCCGCCGGAACACCCGCCGCACCGAAAGCCGACTTCAAGCTCGACTGGACGGATGCTGCAACCAGCCAGACCAGAAGCGCCCATCTCTCAGGTCTGGCGCTTGCCGCATCCGGCCGCTTCGCCGACAACCGGCTCGACTTCGACGGCAATCTCGCCGGCAAGGACGGTCTGTCGCTGAAGGCCGCCGGCAACGTTGCGATATCGGGCACCTCGGTTAAAACCCTTGACGTCAAGGCCGATCTTTCCAATTTGCCCGCCGGCCTCGCCAACGGCTTCGTCCCCGGTCTTGCCGCAGAGGGCACCGTCTCGGGAACGGCATCCGCGTCTGGAGCGCTTCCAAAGCCGGCCGTCGATTTCAAGCTCGACTGGAGGAATGCCGCCACCGCCCAGACCAGGAGCAGCGGCCTTTCGGGTCTGAGTGCCGCGGCATCCGGCAAGTTCGCCAATGACCGGGTCGATTTCGACGCCAATCTCGCCGGCAAGGACGGCGTATTAGCCAAGGCGAAGGGCGGCGTCACCATCGCGGGAACGGCGATCCGGGACCTTTCGATCAATGCCGATATCCCGGCGCTGCCGGCCAATATCGCCAATGCCTTCGTTCCCGGTCTCGGTGCCGAGGGCACGCTTTCGGCAAACGCCGTGACGTCGGGAACACCGGCAAATCCGATCGTCGATTTCAAGCTCGACTGGAAGGATGCCGCGACCAGCCACACCAAGGCGGCCGGCCTTTCCCGGCTGGCACTGGCGGCGACGGGAAAATACGCCGGCGACAGGCTCGATTTCGATGCCGATCTCAGCGGTGGCGGCGGCATTGCGCTGAAAGCCGCCGGCAATCTTTCGATCGCCGGCACCTCGATCCGCTCGGTCGACGTCACGGCGAACGCCACCAACGTCCCGGCCAGCCTCGCCAATGGCTTTGTTCCCGGTCTTGGCGCCGAGGGCGCGGTCTCGGCGACCGCAAAGGCCACTGGCGCGCTATCGGCGCCGTCCGTCGACTTCAAGGTCGACTGGAAGAATGCGGCGACGAGCCAGACGAAGGGCGCCGGCCTTTCGCCGCTCACCATCGGCGCCTCGGGCAAGCTTGCCGGCAACAAACTGACCGTCGATACCAGCCTTGCCGGCGACGCCGGCATGTCGCTGAAGGGCGGCGGCAGCGTGGTGATCACAGGCAACCGCGCCATCGACATGCGCTTCAACGGCAATCTTCCCTTCGCCGTGCTCGGCGCCCCGCTTGCCGAACAGGGCCTCGTCGCCGACGGCGTCGCCACCGTCAACCTGCAGATCGGCGGAACGGCCGCAGTCCCCGTCATCAACGGCACTGTCTCGACCTCAGGCGCGAAGCTCGTCGACGTCCGGCGCAATCTTGCCGTCAACAATCTTACCGCGGCAGTGACCTTCAATGGCAGCCAGGCCGTGATATCGCGCCTCAACGGCACTCTCGGCGGCGGCGGCACGATCTCGGCGAGCGGCACCATCGGCATCCAGCCGGCCGGCGGCTTTCCCGCCGACATTTCGCTCAAGCTCGACAAGGCGGTCTATGTCGACGGAACCCTTGTCGTTTCCACAGTCAACGGAACGCTGGGCCTGCGCGGGCCGATCATGAGCGCGACGCTGAGCGGCAAGCTTCGGCTGGACAAGACCTCGATTACCGTGCCGGAAAAATTGCCGACCTCGCTCAGTGAAATCGACATTCGGCACAAGAATGCGCCGCGAGCGGTGCTTGCGCAGCTCCGAGACGACGGCGAGCGGAAACCCGGCGAGAAGTCCTCGACGATCACGCTCGATCTCGAAATCGACGCGCCCTCGCATATCTTCGTGCGCGGCCGCGGCATCGATGCCGAGCTCGGCGGCCGTGTGACGATCCGCGGAACGGCGGCGGCACCCATCGTGACCGGCGGTTTCACCATGCGTCGCGGGCGCCTGACCATTCTCAACCGCCGTATGGATTTCACCGACAAGAGCCGGATCACCTTTGCCGGCGACCTGACGCCGGCGCTCGACATGGAAGCGACCTCAGCCTCCGGCTCGACGACGCTGACCGTCGATGTCGCGGGCCTCGCCACCGACCCCGCCATCACCTTCTCCTCCTCGCCGCAACTGCCGCAGGACGAGGTGCTAGCGCAACTGATCTTCGGCCAGTCGATGTCGAAGCTCTCGCCGGTGCAGATCGCTCAGCTCGCCGATGCCGTCAGCCAGCTGGCGGGCAACCGCTCCACCTCGCTTTTCGAAGGCCTGCGCAACCAGCTCGGCGTCGACGATCTCGACATCAGCACAGATTCCAAGGGCCAGACGAGCGTCAGCGTCGGCCGCTATCTCAACGACCGCACCTATTTCGAATTGCAGCAGGGCGGCTCAGCCGGCGCCAAGGCGGTGATCAACCTCGACGTCGGCCGCGGCGTCAAGCTGCGCGGTGCGGCCGGGGGTAACGGTGAGGGCGAAGCGGGCATCGTTTACGAGCGGGAATACTGATACCCGTCGCAGCGGCTTTGAACGATCGGCATCAACCTTGAGCCGGCTTAGAAACCTGTCTTGCTTGTCTTGAGAAGGATATTGGTCTCGGTCGAATTGATGCCGTTGATCAGCCGGATGCGGCGCAGCGTCTCGTCGAAGGAGGCAAGGTCGCGATCCTCGAGCTCGGCGACGAAATCCCATTTGCCGTTGGTGCTGTGGAGCGCGCGCACCTGCGGCAGGCCCCGCAGCTGGTCGGCCACCCGGTCGGCGAGCTTACCGAGCACTTCGATCATGACGATGGCGCGCACGCCGGCCGACCGTGTCTCATGGCTGGTGCGGATGGTGAAGCCGACGATGGTGCCGCTGGCGACCAGCCGGTCGATCCGGGCGGCAACCGTTGCCCGCGACGCGCCCGTCAGCGCCGCCAGCGAGGAGACGGATATCCGGGCATTGTGGCGAAGTGCACTCAGAAGTTCGGTATCGAGATCATCCACGCCGATCACTTTGTCAAAATAGGTTTATCAATTTGCGCAATCATAATCCATTTCTGGCACTTTTCCATCTTTTTGCCGCCAGCCCTTTATCCCACTATCGGCCGAAACAGGCCTCAACACGGAGCCCTCCACATGAATGCCCAATCGCGATCTGTCACCCTCATCGGCGCGCCGCTGGAAGAAGGCTCCGGCCGCAGAGGGGCCGCCATGGGTCCGGCGGCGCTGCGTATCGCCGGCGTCGACCAGACGTTGATCGAGCTTGGCCATGACGTCGCCGATCTCGGCGATCTCAGGATCGTGCCGGCAATGGACCTGCCGAACCATCCGAAAGCCCATAATCTGAGGATCGTCGGCGCCTTCACGCGCGCCCTCGAAAACAGCGTCCATGATGTCGCCGCCTCCGGCCGTTTCCCGCTGATTCTTGGCGGCGACCACAGCCTTTCCATGGGCAGCGTCTCCGGCATGGCCCGCTATGCCGCCAGCAAAGACCGCCCGCTTTTCGTGCTCTGGCTCGACGCCCATGCCGATTTCAATTCCCCGGCCACCTCGCCCTCCGGCAATATTCACGGCATGCCCGTCGCCTTCTTCTGCGGCGAGGCTGAGTTCGCCGAGATCCTGCCGAAAGACCGTCCGTTCGTCGATCCGAAGAATGTCTTCCAGGTCGGCATTCGCTCGGTCGATGCGCGCGAGCGTGAGGAAATCCATGAACACGGCGTCAACGTCTTCGATATGCGCGCGATCGACGAGCAGGGCATCGGCGCCATCATGCGTGAGATCCTCGATGTCGTCACCAAGGCGAACGGGTTGCTGCATGTCAGCCTCGACCTTGATTTCCTCGACCCCGAGATTGCCCCCGGTGTCGGCACGACGGTGCCTGGCGGCGCGACCTTCCGCGAGGCACATCTGGTGATGGAAATGCTTTCGGACAGCGGCCTGGTCTCGTCGCTCGATCTCGTCGAGCTCAATCCGTTTCTCGACGATCGCGGCAAGAGCGCCCGTATCCTGGTGGAGCTGACGGCAAGCCTCTTCGGCCGCCGCATCTTCGATCGTCCGACACGCGCGGCATAAAAGGCGACATAAAGGGAGAGAATGGCCATGAACACTTCGGAAAAACTGATCGCCACGGAACAGCGGCTCGGCGCCAACAATTACAAGCCGCTCGACGTGGTGCTGACGCGCGGCGAAGGTGTTCATGTCTGGGATACCGACGGCAATCGTTATCTTGATTGCCTCTCGGCCTATTCCGCCGTCAACCAGGGCCATTGTCATCCGAAGATCCTTGCCGCCATGGTCGAGCAGGCGGGCAGGCTGACGCTCACCTCGCGCGCCTTCCGCAACGATCAGCTCGCCTATCTCTATGAAGAGCTCGCGGCGCTCACCGGCTCGCACAAGATCCTGCCGATGAACTCAGGCGCCGAAGCGGTGGAGACCGCCATCAAGGCGGTGCGCAAATGGGGATATGAGGTCAAGGGCGTGCCGGAAGGCAAGGCGGAGATCATCGTCTGCGCCGACAATTTCCACGGCCGGACGCTGAGCATCATCAGCTTCTCCACCGATCCCGACGCTTGCACCGGCTTCGGCCCCTATACGCCGGGTTTCCTCACCGTTCCCTTCGGCGATGCCGAGGCATTCGAAGCAGCGATCAACGGCAATACGGTGGCTGCCCTGATCGAGCCGATCCAGGGCGAAGCCGGCGTCGTCATCCCGCCGGCGGGCTATTTCACCCGCATCCGCGAACTCTGCACTGATAACAACGTCACCCTGATCCTCGACGAGATCCAGACCGGCCTCGGCCGCACCGGCAAGCTGCTCGCCGAGGAGCACGAAGGCATCGAGGCCGATGTGACACTGATCGGCAAGGCACTATCAGGCGGCTTCTACCCCGTATCGGCCGTGCTTTCCAATTCCGAGGTCCTCGGCGTGCTGAAGCCCGGCCAGCACGGCTCGACCTTCGGCGGCAATCCGCTCGCCTGCGCGGTGGCGCGCGCGGCCCTCAAGGTGCTCGTTGAGGAGGGAATGATCGAGAACGCCGCCGTCATGGGCGACTATTTCCTCGAAGGCTTGAGGTCGATCCGCTCCAATATCGTCAGGGAGGTGCGCGGCCGCGGCCTGATGATGGCGATCGAGCTGGAGCCCGAAGCCGGCGGCGCGCGGCAATATTGCCATGGCCTGAAGGAGCGCGGCCTTCTCGCCAAGGATACCCACGACCACACGATTCGCCTCGCTCCGCCATTGGTCATCACGAGAGAACAGGTGGACTGGGCCGTCTCGCAGATCGAAAAGACCATAGGCTGAAGTAAAACGGGGCTGAAAACCTTCGCAATCCCGCTTCCGATTTAGATTTGGGCAACACTCTTTCGCTAATGTCGTCGTAACCGTAACGATGCTTCGCCGAGCGCAAAGCCATCGGCGTGGTGTGAAGGCAAGGCTCGTCAGCGCCAATGGTGGCGCACCCGCTTCTGCTTTGGCTTACGACAGTTGGGAAGAATTCTATGGCCACGATCAATTCCACTAGCTTCAGCGGCGATACGCTCGAAATCATTGCCTTCCGCCTGCATGATCAGGAATTCTGCGTCAAGACCACGACCATCCGCGAAATCCGCGGCTGGGCGCCCTCGACGCCGATCCCGCATTCGCCGGCTGACGTCATCGGCGTCATGAACCTGCGCGGCTCAGTGATCCCGATCATCGACCTCGCCTACAAGCTCGGCATGAAGAGCACCGTCGCCAACGAGCGCAGCGCCATTGTCGTCGCCGAAGTTCATAGCATGGTCATCGGCATGCTCGTCGACCGCGTCTCCGATATTCTCACCATTTCGTCCAGCCAGGTCCAGCCGGTGCCTGAAGTGACCGCCTCCTTCGACCGCGCCTATTGCGAAGGCATCATCGCTTCCGAAAACGGCATGATCTGCTTCCTGAACCTTGCCAAGATGTTCAAGGAAAACGAGACGGATGAACTGGCGGCCTGATCGGCCGTTATCATTCGCAACTTCAAAGCCGCCCCACCGGGCGGTTTTTTATTGTCGCCTCAAGCAAACTTGCTGTATCAACACCATATTATTAGCAATCGCTTTTATACGTAATATTAACCACGTTCCCTCAGCATGGTGGGGAAGCATACGGATGACAAATCCGGCGCAGAGGGAACGATAACCGGCCACCGGTTCTTCCCGGCACCGGCATACCTCGCCCGCCCTCTCGCTTCTCCAGCCGAAACGGCAAACGCTGTGTATCTCAAGGGGACAGGAATGTTTGGTCTAACCTCCGATTCGAAATACATTCTTGACGCCATCTCCAAATCGCAGGCGATCATCGAATTCGATCTCGATGGAAATATCCTCACTGCGAACGCGAATTTCTGTAACGCGCTGGGTTATCGCCTGAACGAGATCATCGGCAAACATCACAGCATGTTCTGCGAGCCGGCCTATACGGCGACCCCGCAATATCGCGCCTTCTGGGCCCGCCTCGGCCGCGGCGAATATGATGCCGGCGCTTATAAACGTTTCGCCAAGGGCAACCGGGAGATATGGATCCAGGCGTCCTACAATCCCGTTTCAAAGGGCGGAAAGCCGTTCAAGGTAGTGAAATTCGCCGCCGATATCACCGCCGCCAAGAAGCAGGCGGTCGAGGATTCCGGCAAGCTGGAGGCGATCTCGCGTTCGCAGGCGGTGATCGAATTCACCCCGAAGGGCGAGATCCTGACCGCAAACGAAAATTTCTGCCACGCCATGGGATATTCCCTGGTCGAGATTACCGGCAAGCATCACAGCATCTTCTGCGATCCGGCATATGTCAGCACCGAGGATTATGGCGGCTTCTGGCGGCGCCTCGCCGATGGCGAATTCATCGCCAACGAATTCGTCCGTTTCGGCAAGGGCGGCCGCGAAATCTGGATTCAGGCGGCTTACAACCCGATCGTCGATGCCGACGGGAAGGTCTACAAGGTCGTGAAGTTCGCAACCGACGTCACCCAGCGCATGAGCGCGATTTCCCTGCTCGGCGGCGCACTGCGGCAGCTTTCCGAAGGTGATCTGACGAGGACGGTGGATACGTCCTTCGTCCCGTCGATGGAACAGTTGCGCCACGATTTCAACACCGCGGTCAAAGGTCTCGCCGAGACGATGAAGACGATCGGCGAGAATGCCAGTGCGATCGCCGCCGGCTCGAGCGAGATCGGCGGATCGGCCGATTCCTTCTCCAAGCGGACCGAACAGCAGGCCGCATCGATCGAGGAGACCGCAGCCGCGCTGGAGGAAATCACCACCACCGTCAACGATTCCGGCCGCCGGGCCGATGAGGCGGGCCGCCTCGTCGCCATGACCAAGCTGGGCGCCGAACAGTCCGGTGTCGTGGTCCGCAACGCCGTCGCCGCCATGGACCAGATCGAGCAGTCCTCGCTCGAGATCACCAATATTATCGGCGTCATCGACGAAATTGCCTTCCAGACCAACCTTCTGGCGCTGAATGCCGGCGTCGAAGCGGCCCGCGCCGGCGAAGCCGGCAAGGGTTTCGCCGTGGTCGCCCAGGAGGTCAGAGAGCTTGCCCAGCGTTCCGCCAAGGCGGCCAAGGAAATCAAGGCACTGATCAATACGTCGAGCAACCTCGTCAAGAATGGCGTCGGCCTCGTCGGCCAGACCGGCAAGGCGCTCAAGGAGATCGTCGCACAGGTCGGCGATATCGACGGCAACGTCGCTGCCATCGTCGAAGCCTCCAGGGAACAGGCAACCGGCCTCAAGGAAATCAACCAGGCGGTCAACACGCTGGATCAGGCAACCCAGCAGAATGCCGCCATGGTCGAGGAGAGCACCGCCGCCAGCCACAGTCTTGCCAGGGAAGCCGAGACGCTGCGTGTGCTGCTGACGAGGTTCCGGCTGCCGGGCCAACCTCAGACCGCTGGCCGGTCGGAGGCGCGACATGAGACGAGACAGGCTGGCTCCCCGGCGCTGCACCTCGTCTCACGTGTCGCAAAGGCGCATGGCGCTGCGGCAGCGACAGTCCAGAGCTGGGAAGAGTTCTGATCTCCGTCTTCCCCCCGCATGCGCCGATCCTGATTACCGGACTTGGTTTGTTGCCGGCTCCGGCTTTCGGATCAGAGGAGCGGCCTGCAGCACCAGCGCATCCAGGCCGTTCTCCTCCGTCTCCAGAATTTCGAACAATTGCCGCCGCATGCGCGGCTCCCAGAATTTGTTGATATGGTTGGCAACCCCCTCCACGGCCTCGCTTGCCGGCTGGCTCTTGAAGAAGGTGGCGATCTGGTTTGCCATGTAGACGAGCTTGGTCTTGGTATCATGCGACATCGGCGATGTTTCCGGGCGAGATGCGGTGCGGGTGGGTGAAAATCTCGAAATCCTCGCCGCGCACCAAAGCGACGAGCGTCATGCCGGCCTCTTCGGCCGTGCGGATGGCCAGCGCCGTCGGCGCTGAAATGGCGATGAGCACCGGGCTGCCGAGGATCGCTGCCTTCTGCACCATCTCGACCGAAAGCCGGCTGGTGACGACGACGGCGCCGTCCTCGCCTGTTTCGCCGGAAACGATGACGGCGCCGCAGAGCTTGTCCAGCGCATTGTGCCGGCCGACATCTTCGCGCACGGCCATCAATCCTCCGCCGGGAAGATAGAACCCGGCGCCATGCACCGCCCGCGTCTCGCGATGCAGCGGCTGCGCCTCGTTCAAAAGCGAAACGGCCCGCACGATATCCGCATGCGACAGCGAGAGCGGCGATGCCGAGACATCGGGCACCGGCCGCACCGCCTGCTCGATCGATTCGATGCCGCAGAGCCCGCAGCCGACCGGCCCCGCCATGCTGCGGCGGCGTGCCCGCAGCCGATCGGCGACATCGTCGACAAGGCTTACCTGCACATCGATCCCCTGCTCACCCGCGACGACCTCGATGCCCGATATCTCTGCCCGCTCGGTGATGATCCCTTCGGTCAGGCTGAAGCCGACGGCAAAATCTTCAAGATCTGCGGGCGTCGCCATCATCACCGCATGAGAGCTGCCGCCATAGGAAAAGGCAATCGGCACTTCTTCCGGCACGATGCGTGAACCGCTGTGCATCAGGCCATTGCGGCGGGCGGTTTCCGGGGCATGGGCGGTGGTGGGGAAATCTACCATGCGGCAACAGGATGAAAGATACCCTCCTCCGCAGTTCGGTGTGTGGGTACGTAAACGTGAGCCGCCAACGATCGAGCCAAAGCAAGTTCGCTTTTGCCGAACCGCCCCCTCATCCGCCCTTCGGGCACCAACCGGGGTCGAGCCACAGGTCTCGACCCGTCCTTCGGACCCCCGAGGGGAGAAGGGGAAGCCTCATCGACAACGCCGAACCGTCTCCCCATCGTCACTCCGCCGCCTCGAGCTTGCCGGCGATGCGGCGGGCTTGCCGCGCCTGCTCGTCATATTCCAGCTGCCATTCGCTCGGCCCGTTGGAAGGCGAGACCTGCACCGCCGTCACCTTATATTCCGGGCAGTTCGTCGCCCAGTCGGAGAAATCGGTGGTGATGACGTTTGCCTGCGTATTGGGATGATGGAAGGTCGTATAGACAACACCGGGCGCCACACGATCGGTTATCAGCGCCCGGAGCGTGGTGTCACCGGAACGGCTGCCGAGCTTCACCCAGTCGCCGTCGCGAACGCCGCGCTGCTCGGCGTCGTGCGGATGGATTTCCAGCCGGTCTTCCGCATGCCAGACGACATTCTCGGTCCGCCGCGTCTGCGCCCCGACATTATACTGGCTGAGGATACGGCCGGTGGTGAGCAGCAGCGGGAAACGCGGGCCGGTGCGCTCGTCGGTCGCCACATATTCGGTGCGGATGAACTTGCCCTTGCCACGGACGAAGCCGTTGACATGCATGATCGGCGAGCCGAGCGGGTTCTTCTCGTTGCAGGGCCACTGCACCGAGCCCATCTTCTCGAGGTAGTCGTAGGACACCAGGGCGAAACTCGGCGTCGTCGCGGCAATCTCGTCCATGATCTCCGATGGATGGGCATAATTCCAGTCGAGCCCCATCGCCTGGGCAAGCTTCTGGGTTACCTCCCAGTCGCCATAGCCGTTGCGCGGCGACATCACCTTGCGCACGCGGTTGATGCGGCGCTCGGCATTGGTGAAGGTTCCGTCCTTCTCGAGGAAGGTCGAGCCCGGCAGGAAGACATGGGCGTAATTGGCGGTCTCGTTGAGGAAGAGGTCCTGCACGACGACGCATTCCATCGCCGCGAGCCCGGCTGCGACATGTTTGGTATCGGGATCGGACTGAAGAATGTCCTCGCCCTGGACGTAGAGTCCCTTGAAGGAGCCGTCGACCGCCGCATCCAGCATGTTCGGAATGCGCAGGCCGGGCTCATTGTTGATTTTCACGCCCCAGAGCTTTTCGAAGATATCGCGCGTCGCATCGTCGGAAATGTGCCGGTAGCCCGGCAGTTCGTGCGGGAAGGAGCCCATGTCGCAGGAGCCCTGCACGTTGTTCTGGCCGCGCAGCGGGTTCACGCCGACGCCGGGACGGCCGATATTGCCGGTCGCCATCGCCAGGTTGGCGATCGCGATGACCGTGGTCGAGCCCTGGCTGTGTTCGGTGACGCCGAGACCATAGTAGAGCGCGCCATTGCCGCCCTTGGCATAGAGTCTTGCCGCACCACGCAGATCCGCCGCCGGCACGCCGGTGAAGATCTCGGTCTGTTCCGGGCTGTGCGCCGGTTCGGCGACGAAAGCGGCCCAGTCCTCGAATTCCGACCAGTCGCAGCGCTCGCGGATGAAGCTCTCGTCATAAAGCCCTTCGGTGACGATCACATGCGCCAGCGCGGTCATAACCGCGACATTGGTGCCGGGTTTCAGCGGCAGGTGGTAGGAAGCCTCGATATGCGGCGACCGGACGATATCGGTGCGGCGCGGGTCGATGACGATGAGCTTGGCCCCTTGGCGCAGCCGCTTCTTCAGCCGCGAGGCGAAGACCGGATGCCCGTCGGTCGGATTGGCGCCGATGATGACGACGACATCCGAATGTTCGATGCTGTCGAAATTCTGCGTGCCGGCCGACGTGCCGAAGGTCTGGCCGAGACCGTAGCCGGTCGGCGAATGGCAGACGCGGGCGCAGGTATCGACATTGTTGTTGCCGAAGCCGGCGCGAACCAGCTTCTGCACCAGATAGGTTTCCTCATTGGTGCAGCGTGAGGAGGTGATGCCGCCGATCGCATCACGGCCATATTGATACTGGATGCGGCGGAACTCCGTCGCCACATGCGCCAAGGCCTCGTCCCAGCTCACCTCCCGCCAGGGATCGCTGACTTTTTCGCGGATCATCGGGTTGAGGATGCGGTCCTTGTGGGTGGAATAGCCGTAGGCGAAGCGGCCCTTGACGCAGGAATGGCCGCGATTGGCCTGGCCGTCTTTCCACGGCACCATGCGCACCAGTTCCTCGCCGCGCATCTCAGCCTTGAAGGAACAGCCGACGCCGCAATAGGCGCAGGTGGTGACGGCCGAATGCTCGGGCTGGCCGATCTCTATCACCGACTTCTCGGTCAGCGTCGCCGTCGGGCAGGCCTGGACACAGGCGCCGCAGGAGACGCATTCGGATTCGATGAAGTTTTCGTGCGCTCCCGATGCAACGCGCGAGCCGAAACCACGTCCCTCGATCGTCAGCGCAAAGGTGCCCTGCACTTCCTCGCAGGCGCGCACGCAGAGCGAACAGACGATGCACTTGGAGGGATCATAGGTGAAATAGGGATTGGACTCGTCCTTCGGCATCCATTTCAGATTGATATCGCCATTGTTGCGCGCCTTGACGTGGTTGTCGCCGTCATAGCCATAGCGCACATCGCGTAAGCCGACGGCGCCCGCCATGTCCTGCAATTGGCAATCGCCATTGGCGGCGCAGGTCAGACAGTCGAGCGGATGGTCGGAGATATAAAGCTCCATCACGCCGCGGCGGATATCCTTCAACCGTCCCGTCTGGGTGTGCACCACCATATTGGCCGCCACCGGCGTCGTGCAGGAGGCGGGCGTGCCGGCACGGCCCTCGATCTCGACCAGACAGAGCCGGCAGGAGCCGAAGGCATCGACCATGTCGGTGGCGCAGAGCTTCGGCACTTGGATGCCGGCCTCCATCGAGGCGCGCATGATCGATGTGCCTTCCGGCACGCTGATCTGCTGCCCGTCGATGGTGAGCGTCACCATCACCTCGGAGGTCGAAGCGGGAGTGCCGTAGTCTATTTCATGGATGAGAGACATGGTCGGCCTCCTGTATGGAAGTGGAAACGAGCAATTCGGGCCAGCGGGCGGCTGCAGCTTGGAAAGTCATCACTCAGCCGCCTCCACCATCGGCGCCGGCGAAAAATCTTCCGGGAAATGCGTCATGGCGCTCATGACGGGATAGGGGGTAAAGCCGCCGAGTGCGCAGAGCGAGCCGAATTTCATCGTGTTGCAGAGATCGGTGAGCAGCGCCCGGTTCTTCTCCGGCTCGATGCCTTGGGCAATCTTGTCAGCCGTCTCCACGCCGCGCGTCGAGCCGATGCGGCAGGGCGTGCACTTGCCGCAGCTTTCGACGGCGCAGAATTCCATGGCGAACCGCGCCTGCTTCAGCATGTCGGCGGTATCGTCGAAGACGACGATGCCGGCATGGCCGATGAGCCCGTCTTTGGCGGCGAAAGCTTCGTAATCAAACGGCGTGTCGAACAGCGCCCGCGGGAAATAGGCGCCGAGCGGTCCGCCGACCTGCACGGCTTTGACCGGTCGTCCTGTCGCCGTGCCACCGCCGATCCGGTCGACGATATCGCCGAGCGAAAGACCGAAGGCTGTTTCGTAAAGACCGCCGTACCGGACATTGCCGGCGATCTGCAGCGGGATGGTGCCGCGTGAGCGGCCCATGCCGAAATCGCGATAGAAGGCGGCGCCCTTCTCCATGATCACAGGTACGGAGGCGAGCGAAATCACGTTGTTGATGACAGTCGGACAGTTAAACAGCCCCTTATGCGCCGGCAGCGGCGGCTTGGCGCGCACGACACCGCGCTTGCCTTCAAGGCTGTTCAGCAGGGCCGTCTCCTCGCCGCAAACATAGGCGCCGGCGCCCATGCGCACCTCCATATCGAAGGCGCGGCCGGAGCCGAGCACCGATAGTCCGAGTATCCCGGCCTGCCGGGCGATGCCGATGGCCGCGGTCATGACAGCGATCGCATGCGGATATTCCGAACGCGTGTAGACGAAGCCCTTTGTGGCGCCGGTGGCAAGTCCCGCGATCGCCATGCCCTCGATCAATACGAAGGGATCGCCCTCCATGATCATCCGGTCGGCAAAGGTGCCGCTGTCGCCCTCATCGGCGTTGCAGACGATATATTTGCGGTCGCCAGCCGCATCGAGGACGGTCTTCCACTTGATGCCCGTGGGGAAGCCGGCACCGCCGCGTCCGCGCAGGCCGGAATCAGTGACTTCCTTGACGATATCGGCTGGCGTCAGCGAAACGGCGCGGCGAAGGCCGGCAAGGCCGCCATGCGCCTCGTAATCCGCCAGCGAGAGCGGATCGATGACGCCGCAGCGGGCGAAGGTCAGGCGGGTCTGTTCCTTCAGGAACGGGAGGTCTTCAACCTCCCCGAGACAGAGCGGGTGATCGCCCCCATTGACGATCCCGGCGTCGAACAGAGCAGGCACATCCCTGGCCTTCACCGGTCCGTAGCCGATGCGCTTGCCGGCAAGCTCGACCTCGACAAGCGGCTCCAGCCAGAACATTCCGCGCGAGCCGTTGCGCACGATCTCGGCATCGAGGCCGCGGGCGGCGATCTCCTGGGCAATCGCCTTTGCCACCTTTTCGGCCCCGAGCGCCAGCGCTGCGGCATCGCGCGGAACATATATCCTGACTGTCATCGGCGTGCCTCCGCAACGAGTTCCGCCGCCATCTGATCGTCGATCCGGCCATAGACCTCGCCGTCGAGCATCGCCGACGGGGCGCAGGCGCAGAGCCCGAGACAGTAGACCGGTTCCAGCGTAACGCTGCCGTCGAGCGTCGTCTGGTGAAAATCGATGCCGAGCAGCGTCTTGACTCGCTCGGCCACAGCATCGCCGCCCATCGACTGACAGGCCTCGGCACGACAGAGCTTCAGCACATGCCGGCCGGCCGCATGGTCGCGGTAATCATGATAGAAAGTCACCACGCCATGCACTTCGGCGCGGGAGAGGTTCAGTTCCTCCGCGATCACAGGCACGGCTTCCTGCGGCACATAGCCGAATTCTTCCTGAACCTCGTGCAGAATGGGAAGCAGCGGCCCTTCGAGGAAGCGAAGATCGGCGATGATGGCACGAGTGCGCGCGGCAATATCGCCTTCGGCGATATGAATGGTCATAAGGCAGCCCTCCCGACGGCTTGCTCGTTGCGGAATGGCGGCCTCCTCCAGCCTGAGTGCTATTCCTCTGTCAGCATCTCAAGGAAGCCGCTGGCGATCAATAACGCTATCACGTCGATTGATAGATTTTTCCTATCAAAGTTCCTCGTCCTGCACGAGCACTCTGGCTTCATGCAGCAAGGCCGACACGAGCGGCGTGAAGGGCTCGCGATAAGGAGCAACAAGGCCGACCAGATGATGCGCTTCCGGTTCGACGATCGGGATCATACGAATTTCCACCGGAAATCCAAAAGATTTGGCGACGTTGCGCGGCATGATGCTCGCCCAGCGTCCGGTTCGAACATGCGAGAACAGCACGATCATCGAATTGGATTCGAGCGTCGGATGCACGGTCGCGCCTGCCTCCGTCAGGTGCCGATTGATGATGCGGCGGTTCTGCATGTCGGCCGTCAATAGACAAAGCCGAAGATCGCCGACCTCCTTCCAGGTCACATTGTCGCGATCCGACAGCGGGCTGCCTGCAGCCGTGATCAGATGATAGCGCTCGGCATAGAGCGGAACGCTCGTGACACGGCCGAGCGGCTCGTTTTCGAGATAGGTGATGCCGGCATCGATTTCGAGATTTTCGAGCATGCTCAGCACCTGCAGCGAATTACGCGAGACGATCGAGAAGGTCACGCCGGGATGCCGTTCCTGAAAGGGCGTGGTGATGCGCGACAGCATGGCGAGCGCCGTCGGAATGGCGGCGAGGCGGATGTGACCGGAAAGGCCGCGGCGGGCGGCGCGCATTTCCTCGCGCATGGTGCGGGCGTCGCCGACGATGCGTCGGGCCCATTCGAGCACGCGCTGCCCCTCCGGCGTCAGCCCCTGGAACCGCGAGCCGCGCTGCACCAGCATGACGCCCAATTGATCCTCCAACTGCCGGATCGCGGCCGACAGCGTCGGCTGCGAAATCCCGCACTCCTCGGCGGCGCGGCCGAAATGCTTTTCATTGGCAAGGGCGATGAAGAATTCCAGCTTGTCGATCATCCGGTCTCCCGCGACATTTCGCGTCCGGCCTTATCTTCGACATAGCCGCTGTGCTCCGCAAGGGCGAAGTCCTTATTGTCTCGCATGTTCGTTATCGCAAACCGCCACGCAGTTTTGCGCGACGTGCTTTAAAAGTTTTCTGTAACCGGAAAAAGATCGAACAGCGATTCGAGGAAAGCAAGCACGCTGACATTGCCGATGCTGTAATAAACCAGCCTGCCCTGGCGGCGCGTATTGACCAGGCCTTCGAGCCTCAAACGCGCAAGCTGCTGCGAGACCATCGCCTGCTGTATGCCGAGAATATTTTCGATCTCTCCGACCGTCCGCTCCTCTTTCGCCAGTATGCAGAGGATCAGAAGTCGGGTGTGATGCGCCAGAGCTTTCAGCAGATCGCTCGCTTCATGGGCTTTTCCAGCGAGTGTGTGCAATTCCTGGCCGGTCATTCCCGGCTCCGGTTTAGGCAACGGCATTCGATATCTCGGAAGGGAGGCGTGATGTAGATCAGAACAATAGCATATTCGCAGAAGCAAATTGGTCAATAGTGATGAAATACCAAAAAAGGTCTAAGTAAATCAGCAGATAAGCTGTCCGCCATTGATCTCCATCACTTGGCCGGTGATGTATCCCGAAAGCGAGGGAGCCGCCAGGAACAGATAGGCGGGAGCGCAATCTTCCGCCGTGCCGAGCCGCTGCAGGGGGATGGATTTTCTGGTCTGCTCCAGCTTTTCGCGGGAGGAATAGCGCTCGTGGAAATCCGTCTCGATCGTTCCCGGCGAGACGCAGTTGACGCGGATTGCATCCGGGGCAAGCTCGCGGGCAAGCGCCTTGGAATAGGTCGCAACGAAGGCTTTCGAGGCCGAATAGATCGAGGAGCCGGGACTGCCGCCGGTCAGCGCCGAAATCGAGACGGTGTTGACGATGGCGGCGCCTTCGGCCGCCTTCAATGCCGGCAGCAATGCGCGCGTCAGCGCCACCACCGATGTCTGATTGAGCCGTATGACCGCCTCATATTCCGCGTCAGTCAGCGTGGCGGCGGGAAAACGGCCGAGCATGGTGCCGGCATTGTTGACGAGCACATGCACTCTGTCGAAGAAAGCGAGAACATCTTCTGCAAATTGCGCCGCCCCACCGACGGCAGAGAAATCGGCATGCAGCAGCAGCGCCCGTCTTTCGGATTCAGCCGTTAGCAGAAAATCCGGCAGGTCCCGTCCCGGCTTACGCCCGGTATGGACGATCACCTTCGCGCCGCAGTCGAGAAACTGCCGGGCGACTTCGAGGCCGATGCCGCGGCCGGCGCCGGTCACGACGACATTGCGATTTTCAAACAATCTGGGATGAAACACGAAGCCGTCCTCCTAGAGCATGATACCGAAAAGTGTGAGCGGTTTTCGGACAATATCATGCTCTAACCATATAATTTAGAACAGGATTCAGATTTTAGGCCGTCGGGCCTAAAATCATCCTGTTCTAGCGGACAGTGCCGCCGGTTGCGCCACTCGCCCTTAACATATGAGCGCGCCGACCGAAAGAAAGGCAGGCATCGATCTTTCCCGGGAGAGAGTCTCTTCCGGGGAGACTAGCTTTCCGTCTCCAGAAGCCGCGCACCCGGCCCCTCCTTGCCGAGCCGATCACAGGGATTGCGCAACGGACAGCTTTCGACCGACAGGCAGCCGCAGCCGATGCAGCCGGTCAGACGGTCGCGCAGCAGGCTCAGCCGCCTGATTCGCGCGTCGAGATCATCCTTCCAGCGCGCCGACAGCGTCTGCCAGTCGGCGGCGGTCGGCGTGCGTCCCTGCGGCAGTGATTCGAACGCCGCCTGGATTTCCGAAAGCGGAATGCCGACGCGCTGCGCCACCTTGATGATCCCGAGCCGGCGCAACACGTCGCGCCCATAGCGCCGCTGGTTGCCGCGGGAGCGGATGCTCGAGATCAGTCCCTTGGTTTCGTAAAAATGCAATGCCGAGACGGCAAGGCCGCTGCGTTCCGCCACGTCGCCGACTGTCAGGAGCTTGCCGAGCGGCGTTGCGGGAATCGTATTCATCGCCTCTTGACCTCAATATTAGTTGAGGTTTTATAAGCCTTGCTCCAGCAATCGTAAAGTCCAATCGCGAGAAGGAGCGACGCATGAAAACACCCATCAGGCTGGCGGTGATCTACGGCAGCACCAGAAAGGGCCGCATCTGTGACCGGGTGGTCAAATGGCTGACGCAGGAACTCGTCCGCTTCCCGCAATTCGATATCGACATCATCGACCCGCTGGATTTTGCGCTGCCGCCCAACCGTGACATGGCGCACCCCGAAATCGACAGGCTCGCCGGGCGGCTCGACATGGCCGACGCCTTCATCATCGTCACGCCGGAATACAATCACAGCTTCACCGCCGCGTTGAAGTCGCTCATCGATCTCTTTTTCGAGCCCTGGCAGGGCAAGCCGGTCGCCTTTGTTTCCTATGGCGGCATATCAGGGGGCCTGCGCGCGGTCGAGCAGCTGCGGCTCGTCTTTGCGGAACTCCACGCCGTCACCGTCCGCGATTCGGTCAGCTTTTCCGCGCCATGGAGCCGCTTCGACGTCGCCGGACGGCTCGACGATCCGAGCGACGCTCTGCACGCGCTCGACCGGATGATGGCGCGGCTGGAGTGGTGGACACGGGCGCTGATTACCGCGCGCGGCAATCATCCCTACGCCGATATCGCCGCCTGAGACGAAGGGCTCCGGTTCCGTTCCCGGCAGGTACGGAACCTTTGGGAACACCCGGACAGGAACCTCCGTCCGGGTGTTTTCCGATCATGCCGGCAGCATCCCGACCACGCGGACGGGTCGGCAATTTTTGCGGTTGCGGGAAGAAAACCCCGGTGGTAGTTTCCGCGCCGATTAACAGGGGAGCTCCGTATCGCCGGGGCTGAGATGCGAGGCGCAAGCGTCCGGACCCTTCAAAGCTGATCTGGGTAATGCCAGCGGAGCGAGGTTCAGATGTTTTCAGGCGCACAAGTGTCACTCTATCCGATGTCCGGCAATTTCGTCGGCATCATTCTCGATGCCGTCAAGGCGCTCGATCCCTATCGCGACCGGCTGCGCATCGAGACCGACGACATCTCCACGCTGCTGGTCGGCCCGCCTGACATTCTCTTCGCCGCCATGCACGATCTTTTCGTCGCTGCCGCAAAAACCGGCGAGCACTGCGTCCTGTCCGCCGCCGTTTCACGTGGCTGCCCCGGCGAGCCCGACGACGCCATCTGCGGCGTCAATCCCTCCCTTGGTCAGGCCGAACCGCTTGCCGATCGTATAGCGGCAGCACTTGCCGCCGTTGAGATCACCGCCGAAACCGGACAGCCGACGGCTGCGCAATTCTCGCTCTATGTCATGGGAACCGGGACCCATATGGACGAGATCTATGGTTGCATCGACTTCCTGAAACGCTCCGGCACCTTCGACCGCGCCAAGAATTTCTGCACCAGGCTCTCTGGCGATGCCGGCCCCGTCTTCGCAACCATTCGTGAGGCCTTCTATTGCTTCGGCGACCCCGAGGGTCATGTAACCCTCGACATCACGGTGTCGGCCAACAGCCCGACGAAAGCCTGATCGAACGCTGATGACAACGCTACCACCACCGGATTCGCGTCTTGCCACGCTCCGCACCGCTCTCTGCCGGGGCATACCCGCTCTGCTCGCCGGCTGCGCTTTTCTGGCGGCCTGGGAACTCTATGTCGATCTTTCCGGAATCAAGCCGTCCATCCTGCCGGCGCCGTCGCGCATCGTCATCCAGGGCTGGCTGAACCGCGAGGCGCTGATATCAAACACCTGGCCGACGCTTGGCGCGACACTCGGCGGTTTCGCGCTGTCGCTTGCCTTCGCCTTCGTCTCATCGATCCTGATGGATTTCATGCCCTTCATGCGCCGGGCATTGCTGCCGATCTTCATCGCCAGCCAGACCCTGCCGCTGGTGGCGATCGCCCCCCTCGTCGTCCTCTGGTTCGGTTTCGGTCTGTTGCCGAAGGTCCTGCTGGTGGCGCTCGTCACCTTCTTTCCGCTGCTCGTGGCCTTGCTGCAGGGCTATGAATCGACCGACCGCGACATCGCCGAATTGCTGAATTCAATGAAGGCGAGCCGCTGGCGCATTTTCCGCCTGGCACGGCTTCCTTCCTCGTTGCCCTATTTCTTCGCCGGCCTCAGGATCTCGATCACCTATGCCGTCGTCGGCGCGATCTTTGCCGAATATGCCGGCGCCGCCCGCGGCCTCGGCATCTATATCCTCAACGCCAAGAACAATTTCCGCCCCGATCTCGTTCTCGCCGCCGTCGTCGTCAGCGCCGTGTTGACACTTTGCCTCTTCGGGCTGACGCTCTTGATCCAGCGCCTCGTCATGCCCTGGCAGCCATCCGGGGAGCGGCGGCGATGACCGACACAATGGTTGAACTCAACAATATCTCGAAGTCCTTCGACGGTATGAAGGTGCTGGGCGATATTTCGCTGACGGTCGCAGACGGCGAATTCGTTTCGATCGTCGGCCCGTCCGGCTCCGGAAAATCGACGGTGCTGCGATTGCTGACCCAGGCGCTGCGCCCCGATTCCGGCACCATGCTGTTCAACGGCGCGCCGCTGGAACAGGCGCCCCATTCCTTCGCCTTCATGCCGCAGCGCGATGCGCTGATGCCCTGGCGCCGGATCATCGACAATGCGGCACTCGGCCTCGAGGTGAAAGGCATGAGCCGTCGCGCGGCCCGCGCCACTGTGGCGCCTTTGTTCGAGAGCTTCGGTCTTGCCGGCTTCGAACACCACTATCCCGCCGAACTCTCCGGCGGCATGCGCCAGCGGGCCGCGCTGCTGCGCACCGTCGTCCAGACCCAGGACATGCTGCTGCTCGACGAGCCCTTCGGCGCGCTCGACGCGCTGACGCGCACGCAGATCCAGGAATGGCTGCAGGGCATGTGGACCGAACACCGCTGGACGGCGTTGCTGATCACCCACGACGTTCGCGAGGCGGTGTTCCTCTCCGACCGGATCTACGTGCTTTCGGCCCGCCCGGCGCGTATCATCCGCGAATTCCGCGTTCCCCTGCCGCGCCCGAGAAGCATTGCCGACCTCGGCTCGCCGGCGGCCCAGGCGATCGAAACCGAAATCCTGCAAACCCTGCTTCATCCGCTAGAACAGGATGATTTTAGGCCGGTCGGCCCAAAATCTGAATCCTGTTCTAATTTAAAGAGTTAGAGCATGATGTCATGAGAAAACCGCTCACACTTTTCGGCATCATGCTCTAGAGACCTGAGGAGGTCACTATGCTGCTTCTCACCCGCCGCCAGACGATCTTCGCCGCCCTCGCGGCAAGCCTTGCCGGCCGCGCCGCCTTCGCCCAATCGGCGCCCGCAAAGGTCCGCATCGCGCTCGACTGGACGCCCAACACCAACCATATCGGCCTCTATGTCGCCAAGGCCAAGGGCTTCTATGCCGATGCCGGCCTCGATGTCGAAATCCTTCCCTTCACCGATACCAGCGCCGGAACGCTGGTGTCGAACGGCGTTGCCGATTTCGGCATCAGCAGCGAAATCGAGACCCTCACCCAGCGCGCCGGCGGCGGTGACGTGAAGATGGTCTATGGCGTCGTTCAGACGGAAACTGCGCGGCTGATCTTCAAGGGCGGACGCGACGACATCAAGAGCCCTAAGGATCTCGACGGCAAGACCTATGGCGGCTTCGGCGGCACCTGGGAGAGCGCGCTGATCTCCGCGATGATCCGCAATGACGGCGGCAAGGGCGACGTCAAGACCGTCACCCTCGGCACCTCCGCCTACGAGGCGCTGGACAATGGCTCGATCGATTTCACGCTGGAGATCTACACCTGGGAAGGCATCGCCGCCGAGTTGGAAAACCGGAAGATCGGCCGCTTCCACTATTCCGATTATGGCATTCCCGACGAGCAGACGACGGTCATCGTCTCCAGCGACGCCTATCTCTCGGCAAACCGGGAACACGCCCGCGCCTTCATCCAGGCCACCCGAAAGGGCTATGCCTACTCCGTCGACCATCCCGATGAAGCCTGCGACCTGCTGATCTCGGGAAGCAACGGCGCACTGATGAATACGGACCTGGTCAAGGCCTCGCAGAAGGCACTGATCGAGGGGCACTTCCTGAAATCCGAGGCCGGCGTGATCGGTAAGCTCGACCCGGCAAAGGCCGAGGCCCTGGGCGGCTTCCTGCTCGAGAATGGCATTCTGGTCGATGCGAATGGCGCCGCACTTAAGGAGAAGCCGGACTTTTCCACCTATTATACCAACGAACTTCTCGACTGAGCCCAACGCCTGCCTTGCCCGTCGCAGCTTTCCGCTGCAAAGTCCGGAGCATGATGCCGCCCGAAAACCGCTCACACTTTTCGGCATCATGCTCCAAAGCATGTCGCGCAAAAGTGTGCAGCGGTTTTGCGCCAACGACATGCGAAAAACAAAGACCTAAAGTGCGGGCTACGCGAATCTGAAAGATCGCGACGCGCTTTAGGGCAGGGCGGGAGATCAGATGCGACAACAGGAGAGACTGGCCGGAGCGGACTTTCTGCGCGCGACGGCCTGTCTGCTGGTGCTCGCCCACCACTTCGCGCTGCGGCTGGATATGCGCAGAATTCCCGACGAACTGGCGCCGACCGCAAACATCCTCCGCTTCGGCAATTTCGGCGTCGCCATCTTCTTCGTGCTCAGCGGCTTTCTTCTTGCCCACCCCTTCTGGCGCGCGCTCGACGACGGCAGCAACATGCCGAGCCTCCGTCACTACACGATCCGTAGGGCGGCGCGCATCGCTCCGGGCTTCTGGTTCGCTGCCACCATCGGCTTCGCCCTCAGCCTGACGCTGCTTGCCCTGCCGCTGACGCCGGAGCTGGTGCTCCGCTACCTCTCCGGGCTGCTGTTCATGAGCCAGTGGCATTGGCGCACGCTCTTTCCTGTCGAGACCGACGGCCCGCTTTGGTCGATTCCCTTCGAGGTCACCAGCTATGTGCTGCTGCCGCTCTGCTTTCTCCTGCTGTTTCGTTTGCCCGTCCTCAGACAGCGCCCGCTGCTTGCCCGCTTCGCCTGGCTATGCGTCGTCACGGGAGTGCTCCTCGCCCATCTGCTGATCCTCACCTTGTTTCCGCTCGACGACATCGGACGCGGCTGGCAATACGGCCTGCAGGGCGGGGCGAAGGAGTGGATGCCGCGCTATAATCCGATCGGCTTCTTCGCCGTCTTCGCGCTCGGCGCGCTGGCCGCCGGCGTCGAGGTCATGCTCCCAAGAAGGCCGTCCTCCCGGTTCGATGCCGCAGCGCTGCTGGCCCTCGCCATTGCCGGCTACCGCCTCGTCATATCGCCCGGCGGCACCCCCGAAGCTTATGGCTGGCTCGAAATCCCCTATGGCTTCCCGGTTTTTCCGCTGGCAATCGCAACGGCGCTCGTTTCGCTGTGCCATTCGCAATATCTGGGCCGGCTGCTCGACAACGCTCCTGTCCGCTATATCGCCAAGATCTCCTTCGGCATCTATATCTGGCAGGAGATCATCCTGATATTGATCCAGAGGCTCGACCCCGGCTCGTTCGGCGCTGCCTCGGAAAATGTCGTCACCGGCTGGCTGCAGTCTTGCGGTCTGGCGGCAGGGCTGGTGCTCCTGGTTGCAAGCCTCAGCTACACCCTGCTGGAAAAACCGGCGATCGATTTTGGAAACCGCCTGACATCCCGTCAATCCAATCGGGCTACTCCTTTCAAAGTATAAATCTCCCGCGACTTCAACTACAGGCATTAAGGTTAACGGGCAATACTCCCATTTTTGGCTTCTTTAGGGTTACGGAATTCTTAATTATACCGATGACAAACGATACGTGACCATGTATCTGTCTCTGTGCCGTTCAGTATCGCATCTAAACTTGTGGGCCTTGCGTAATGAATGCTTTTACTTCGAAGACGAATTCACGCTTCGATGCGTCTCGGCGTCAGGACAAAATCGGGTCCCTGGTTATCGCGAATTCCAACATTCGCCAGCCCGAGAGCTTTTCCCTTGTTGAAAGAAAGATGGCTGGGCAGCTCAGCGTGAAGCGTTTGATCGACATCGTCGCCTCGGTCAGCGCCCTCATCGTCCTGTTGCCGTTTTTTCTGGCGATCGCGCTCTTCATCAAGCTCGACGACGGCGGACCAGTGTTTTTCCGCCAGATCCGCTGGGGACTGAACGGCCAGAAGATCACGGTCTTCAAGTTCCGAACGATGCGCGCCGAAGCTTGCGATCCGAGCGGCATCCAACAGACGGTCAAGGGCGACAGCCGGGTGACAGGCATCGGCGCGATGCTCCGCAAGACCAATATCGACGAACTGCCGCAGCTTCTGAACGTCCTCAGGGGCGACATGTCGCTGGTCGGCCCGCGCTGCCACGCCATCAACATGCGGGCAGCCGGCCGGCTCTACGAAGAACTGGTGCCCGACTATCATCACCGCCACATCATGCGTCCCGGCATTACCGGTCTTGCGCAGACACGCGGATGGCGCGGCCCGACGGCGCGACCGCTTCAAGCCCGCGCCCGCATCGCCTGCGATATTTATTATGTCAGGAATTTCAGCCTGCTGCTCGACTTGAAGATATTGTTCAAGACGATCGTCATCGAGCTGCGCGGCGGCACCGGCTTCTGAGATGATCCGCTATCGCTGCCAGAGGTAGGCGGTTCATGGCGCCCGCCCGATGGCCGCCCTCTGCCCTATCCCACAGGTGAACAGACACAAAAAAGGCGGCTGTTGCAGCCGCCTTTGATCGTCGCGGTCGGTTGCGATCAATCCTGTTGGACGACGCCGCGCAGATGCGTCAGTTCCATGATGAAGTGCTCGAGCTTCGACTTGTGCTCGTGCAGCTCGGCATGTTCGAGCTCCTTGCGGGCGGCCTCGATGCGGCGGGTCAGCTCGTCCTTGTGCAGTTCCTCGACCGGAACCGCGGATTCGGCAAGCAGAGTGCAGCCGGTCGGCAGGATATCGGCGAAACCGCCGAACACCACGTAGTCCTGCTTTTTGCCGGAGGCCGAACGCACGCTCACGACACCCGGCTTGATCGTCGTCATCGTCGGCGCATGGTTTGCCATGACCGTCATCTCGCCTTCCGTCGCGGGGATGACGACCTCGGTCACCATCTCCGACAGCAGCAGACGCTCCGGCGAAACGAGCTCAAAGTTGAAATTGTCAGCCATCAGTGACTTACCTTCTCGGCTATGGCTTTCGCATCTTGCAATTTAGTCCCGCAGAACGGGCAGTGCATTATCGCTTGGTCGAGATAACCGAGGCCTTCCTCGCTCTGGACCAGCCCCACCACCATCATCAGCACACCGTTATCGGCGCGATAAATGGTCGGCGCGGCTGGTTCCGGAAGATCCGCCACGACCCCTTTCAGGGAGTCGCAGCAGAATATCTCGTCCAGCGCGTCGCTCATTAAGCAGCTGCGAGCTTCTTGGCCTTTTCGACCGCTTCTTCCATCGAGCCGACCATGTAGAAGGCAGCTTCCGGCAGGTGATCGTATTCGCCGTTGACGAGACCCTTGAAGCCCTTGATCGTGTCTTCGAGAGCAACCAGCTTGCCCGGCGAGCCGGTGAAGACTTCGGCGACGAAGAACGGCTGCGACAGGAAACGCTCGATCTTGCGGGCGCGGGCGACAGCAATCTTGTCCTCTTCGGACAGTTCGTCCATGCCAAGGATCGCGATGATGTCCTGCAGGGCCTTGTAGCGCTGCAGCGTCGACTGGACCTTGCGGGCGACGTCGTAATGTTCTTCGCCGACGACCATCGGGTCGAGCATGCGCGAGGTGGAGTCGAGCGGATCGACGGCCGGGTAGATGCCCTTTTCAGCGATCGAGCGCGACAGAACGGTCGTTGCGTCAAGGTGAGCAAACGAGGTTGCCGGCGCCGGGTCGGTCAAGTCGTCGGCCGGAACGTAAATCGCCTGGACCGAGGTGATCGAGCCTGTCGTCGTCGTGGTGATGCGCTCCTGCATCTGGCCCATGTCGGTTGCGAGCGTCGGCTGATAACCGACGGCCGACGGGATGCGGCCGAGCAGAGCCGACACTTCGGAACCTGCCTGCGTGAAGCGGAAGATGTTGTCGACGAAGAACAGAACGTCCTGGCCCTGGTCGCGGAAGTGCTCGGCGACCGTCAGGCCGGTCAGGGCGACGCGGGCGCGCGCGCCCGGCGGCTCGTTCATCTGACCGTAAACAAGCGCAGCCTTCGAGCCTTCGCCGCCGCCATGCTTGTTGACGTTCGATTCGATCATTTCGTGGTAGAGGTCGTTGCCTTCGCGGGTGCGTTCACCGACGCCTGCAAAAACCGAGTAACCACCATGCGCCTTGGCGACGTTGTTGATCAGTTCCATGATCAGAACCGTCTTGCCGACGCCGGCGCCGCCGAAGAGGCCGATCTTGCCGCCGCGTGCGTAAGGAGCCAGAAGATCGACGACCTTGATGCCGGTGACCAGAATCTGCGATTCCGTCGACTGCTCGACATAGGACGGTGCATCCTGGTGGATGGCGCGCTTGTGAGCGGTGACCAGCGGACCGGCTTCGTCGACCGGCTCACCGATGACGTTCATGATGCGGCCGAGCGTCTCGTTGCCGACCGGAACCATGATCGGAGCGCCGGTATCGGCGACTTCCTGGCCGCGGACGAGACCTTCGCTCGAGTCCATCGCGATGGTACGGACGACGTTTTCGCCAAGGTGCTGTGCAACTTCGAGAACCAGGCGGTTGCCGTTGTTGGTGGTTTCCAGCGCGTTCAGGATCTTCGGCAGTTCGCCTTCGAAAGCAACGTCGACGACGGCGCCGATAACCTGGGTGACTCTGCCGACAGAGCCGATCTTGGGGGTAGCTGCCTCAGCCATTTTCTGACCCTCTTTTCCTAGCCTCAGAGCGCTTCCGCGCCCGAAATGATTTCAATGAGTTCCTTGGTGATCTGCGCCTGACGCTGGCGGTTGTAGCTCAGCGTCAACTTGTTGATCATCTCACCGGCATTACGCGTCGCATTGTCCATAGCGCTCATCTTGGCACCCATCTCGCCTGCGACGTTCTCAAGGAGCGCGCGGAAGATCTGGACGGAGATGTTGCGCGGGATCAGATCTTCAAGGATCGATGCCGGATCCGGCTCGTATTCGTAGACGGCGCCGGCATGGGCGGCATCTTCGGCCTGCACAGCCCCCGTTGAAGCCGGGATGAGCTGCTGCGCCGTCGGAATCTGGCTGATCACCGACTTGAACTCGGAATAGAACAGCGTGCAGACGTCGAACTCGCCGGCAGCATACATCTCGATGATGCGCTTGCCGATCTGGTCCGCATTCTCGAAGCCGACGCGCTTGACGTCGCGCAATTCCTTGCGCTCGATGATCAGCGACGCAAATTCGCGGCGAAGGATGTCGTGACCCTTCTTGCCGACGGTGAAAATCTTCACCGTCTTGCCTTCGGCAAGCAGCTTGCGGACATGTTCGCGGGCAAAACGGGCGATCTGCGAGTTGAAACCGCCACAAAGACCACGTTCGGCCGTGCAGACCACCAGCAGATGGACCTTGTCCTGGCCAGTGCCGGTCATCAGCGTCGGCGCGCCATCCGCATCGGTGACAGCCTTGGCGATGTTCGCCAGAACCGCACCCATGCGCTGCGAGTAGGGCCGTGCGGCCTCGGCCGCCTCCTGCGCACGCCGAAGCTTCGCCGCGGCGACCATTTTCATCGCCTTGGTGATCTTCTGCGTCGCCTTGACGGAGGCGATCCGGTTTTTCAGATCCTTAAGTGAAGGCATCCGTGATCCGTCCTAACTTAGGGCCTGATTACGAGAAAGACTTTGCGAAGCTATCGAGAGCAGCGGTGAGCTGGCCCTTGGTACCGTCGCTGATTGCCTTTTCCGTGCGGATCGCGTCGAGGATGGCGGAGCCTTCCGAACGCAGATATGAGAGGAAGCCCTGCTCGAACTTGCCGACCGAAGCGACCGGCAGCTTGTCGAGATAGCCGTTGACACCGGCGAAAATCACGGCGACCTGCTCTTCCGTCTTCAGCGGCGAGAACTGCGGCTGCTTCAGGAGTTCGGTCAGGCGTGCGCCGCGGTTCAGGAGGCGCTGCGTCGCAGCGTCAAGGTCCGAACCGAACTGGGCGAAGGCGGCCATTTCGCGATACTGGGCAAGTTCGCCCTTGATCGAACCGGCAACCTGCTTCATCGCCTTGATCTGTGCCGACGAGCCGACGCGGGAAACCGACAGGCCGACGTTTACGGCCGGACGGATACCCTGATAGAACAGGTCGGTTTCAAGGAAGATCTGACCGTCGGTGATCGAGATGACGTTGGTCGGAATGAAGGCCGACACGTCGTTGCCCTGCGTTTCGATAACCGGCAGAGCGGTCAGCGAACCGGCGCCCTTGTCGTCGTTCATCTTTGCAGCGCGCTCGAGCAGACGCGAGTGCAGGTAGAAAACGTCGCCCGGATAGGCTTCGCGGCCCGGCGGGCGGCGCAGCAGCAGCGACATCTGGCGGTAGGACACAGCCTGCTTGGACAGGTCGTCGTAACCGATCAGCGCGTGCATGCCGTTGTCGCGGAAATATTCGCCCATGGCGCAACCGGCAAACGGAGCCAGGAACTGCATCGGCGCCGGGTCGGACGCGGTAGCGGCGACGATGATCGAATACTTCAGTGCGCCGCGCTCTTCGAGCACCTTGACGAACTGGGCAACGGTCGAACGCTTCTGGCCGACGGCGACGTAGACGCAGTAAAGCTTTTCGCCTTCCGGACCGTTGTCGTGAATGGCCTTCTGGTTGAGGAAGGCATCGAGAAGGATCGCGGTCTTGCCGGTCTGGCGGTCACCGATAACAAGCTCGCGCTGGCCGCGGCCGACCGGGATCAGCGCGTCGATGGCCTTGAGGCCGGTCGACATCGGCTCATGAACCGACTTGCGCGGAATGATGCCCGGAGCCTTGACGTCGACGCGCGAACGGCGCGTCGCGTTGATCGGGCCCTTGCCGTCGATCGGATTGCCGAGCGCGTCGACGACGCGGCCGAGCAGTTCCGGACCAACCGGAACGTCAACGATGGCGCCGGTCCGCTTAACGGTGTCGCCTTCCTTGATGTCGCGGTCGGAGCCGAAGATGACGACGCCGACATTGTCGGATTCGAGGTTCAGAGCCATGCCGCGGATACCGCCCGGGAACTCGACCATTTCACCGGCCTGGACATTGTCCAGACCGTAGACACGAGCGATACCGTCACCGACGGAGAGAACCTGGCCGACTTCCGAGACTTCTGCCTCTTTGCCGAAATTTTTGATCTGGTCTTTGAGAATTGCGGAAATTTCCGCGGCGCGGATATCCATCAGCCAACCTCTTTCAATGCGAGCTTAAGGGTAGAGAGTTTGGTACGAAGAGACGTATCAATCTGACGGGACCCGACCTTCACGATCAGACCACCAAGAATTGACGGATCAACCGTGACGGCAAGCGTCACGTCTTTGCCGGTAACGCTCTTGAGTGCCACCTTCAATTCGGTTTCCTGCGCTTGCGAAAGCGCATGCGCCGAGGTGACCTCGGCGGAGACTTCACCGCGATGGTTCGCGGCGATGATGCGGAAGGCCTTGATCATGCCCGGCAGGGCAAACAGGCGGCGGTTGCGCGCCACGACCTTCAGGAAATTGGCGAAGAAGCCGCTGATGCCGGCCTTCTCGCTGATGGCGACGATCGCCTTCAGCTGGTCTTCAGCGGAGAAAACCGGGCTTGCGACGAAGCGCTTCAGATCGGCGCTCTCATCCAGCATTGCCTGGAAACGGTCAAGATCGGCGGTTACGCTGTCGACGGCGCCCTGCTCGATCGCCAGATCAAAAAGCGACGAGGCATAGCGCTCGGCAACACCAGATGTAAGCTGGGACGTGTCTGCCACTGGCACAAATTTCCCTGATTTTAACCCAAAATCCGGCTCTCGGCGGACGCCGAACCTATGATCTTGAATTCGTTTTGATTTCCCCCAGAAATCACAAGAGAAGCCTCTTGCTTCTTCCGAAATTCGGGGTCCGTCTAACATAGGATGTTCGGACTCGCAACACGCGTAATGCCCGAATACGCCTTTCACATGAATTTCTGTTCGCAAAATTGCGCAATGGCCTGAAAGCAGGCCACAGAAGCCGCCTGCCGGCAGCAAGAGTCACGTCTGGGTGAAGCCGAAAACGTAGAGCAGCGGTAGCGCGGCCAAAGCGATCTGTACAACCAGGAGTAAATAGTTGACGAGATTACTCCCCTTATCGGACAGGATCGAGATGATACGGGCAAAGGCCGCCATCGCGAAAGAGGCGCCGAGCGCCATATAGATCCAGTTCTGGGCCAGCATGATCGCCGACAGGCCGAAGCCGAGATAGAAACCGCCCATCGAGCGTCCCTCGCCAAAACCTTCCGGCCGCCCCTCCTGCACCTGCAGGCCGAGAAGACGGAAGGTCTGCCCCGGCGCAAACATCATGATGAAGCCGGCGAGCGCCGTGAAAGCGGCAGAGCAAAAGGCAAGCTGCTCGCCAAGCTCGGTCGGAAAATAAAACTCCATGCGTCAGCCCCAAATCACCCGGATGAATCAGTGTTTTATGGCATGCGCCGGAAAAGGAGGAAATGGCGGCGTTCTGTTTTAGAGAAAACTCTGCGGATCGATATCCAGCTGCACCTGCACCGATCCGCGCTCCTTGGGCGATTGCGACAGCATCGCCCGCAGGAAACCCTGCATGTCAGAATTCCGCCGGCCGTGCACCAGGAGGCGGAAGCGGTGGCGGCCGCGCACCAGCGCAAGCGGCGCCTCGGCCGGGCCGAGCACCGAAATGCCCGACACCTGCGGTGCCGCATTGCGCATGCCGCGCGCATGGTTTTCAGCGTCATGGCGGGTTTCGGCAGAAACGATGATCGAGGCGAGCCGGCCGAAGGGCGGCAATACGGCGCGTTCGCGTTCGGTGATCTCGCGCTCATAGAAGGCGTCGGAATCGCCTGATACGATCGCCTGCATGACAGGATGCTGCGGCTGATAAGTCTGCAGCAGCCCATGGCTCTTCAGGCCGGTGCGCCCGGCCCGGCCCGTCACCTGCGACAAAAGCTGGAAGGTGCGCTCGGCCGCGCGCGGGTCGCCATTGGCGAGCCCAAGATCGGCATCGACAATGCCGACCAGCGTCATCAGCGGAAAATTATGCCCCTTGGCGACGAGCTGGGTGCCGATGACGATATCCGCCTCGCCCTTGGCGATCGCGTCCAGCTCCAGCCGCAGCCGCTTCACCCCGCCCATGATATCGGAAGAGAGAACGATCGTCCGTGCCTCCGGAAAATGCCGCTCCACCTCCTCGGCGATGCGCTCGACGCCTGGCCCGCAGGCAACGAGATGGTCGAGCGTGCCGCATTCCGGGCACGCTTCCGGCGTGCGCTCGGCATGGCCGCATTGATGGCATTGCAGCTGCTTGCGGAAGCGATGCTCCACCAGCCAGCTCGAACATTGCGGGCATTGGAACCTGTGGCCGCAGACCCGGCAGAGCGTCAGCGGCGCATAACCGCGCCGGTTGAGAAAGAGCAGCGCCTGTTCCCGCTTCTCCACCGTCTTGCCGATCGCGCGGATCAACACCGGCGACAGGAAGCCGCCGCGCTCCGGCGCATGCCGGCGCATATCGACGAGATGCAGATCCGGCAGCGCCGCATCGCCGAAACGCGTCGGCAGATGGACGGTGCTGTAGCGGCCACTCTGCCCGTTGACCTGGCTTTCGACCGACGGCGTCGCCGACACCAAAATGACGGGAAAATCGCCGATGCGGCCGCGCACCACAGCCATGTCGCGGGCATTGTAGAAGACGCGATCCTCCTGCTTGTAGGCGGGATCGTGCTCCTCATCGACGATGATCAGACCGAGATCCTCGAAGGGCAGGAAGAGCGCCGAGCGGGCGCCGGCCACGACGCGCACCTCGCCGGTCACCGCCTGGCGCCAGACCTTCTCGCGCATACGCGGCGCAAGATCGGAATGCCATTCGGCCGGCTTTGCCCCGAAACGGTCCTGGAAACGCTCCATGAAACTTGCCGTCAGCGCAATTTCCGGCAGCAGGATCAGCACTTGCTTGCCGCGCTTCAGCGTCTCGGCAATCGCCTCGAAATAAACCTCGGTCTTGCCGGAGCCGGTCACCCCGTCGATCAGCGACACCGAAAATTCGCCCTTGCGGACGTCGGCAACGATCTCTTCGGCCGCCGCCTTCTGCGGCCCTTCGAGGCGCGCGGCGGCAAAATTGGGATCAGGCATCGCCACAACAGGCGGCGGTGGCAGGAATATCGTCTCGAAAATGCCGAGCGTGATCAGCCCGTCGACGACGCTCGTCGAGACACCCGCCGCATGCGCCAGGCCGCTGCGCGTCCAGGAAAGGCCGTCGGAGGCCGTGTCGAGCACCCGGGCGCGCGCCGGCGTCATCCGCTCCGGTTCACCGCCGACGAGCTTCAGCCCCTCCACCATCGGCTCCGGCTCGAAGGCGTTCGGCGCCCGCAGCGCCATGCGGGCGACGAGGCCGGGCGGCGAGAGCGTATAGGTCGCGACCCAGTCGATGAAATCGCGCATTTCCCGGGAGAGTGGCGGGCAGTCGAAGACATGGCTGATCGGCCGGAGCTTCTTTGGATCGACACCGTCCTCGCCGCCGTCCCAGACGACGCCGATCACCTGCCGCGGGCCGAGCGGCACCTGCACGACCGAGCCGGGTTCAACCGCCATGCCATCCGGCACCGAATAGGAATAGGGTTTCGGCGCCGGCATCGGCACCAGCACGGGAACCGTTCGGTTCGCGGGCGGTGCCTCGAAAAGCGCGCCAAAGAGATCGGACGAATCTGTGCTCATCGGGCGAGACCATGCCCGCAAATCGATGGAATTGGAACCGCAAAGACGAGGCGGCGTCTCTAGCACGAAATGGCGATGACGAAGGTCTGCGGAGATCGCCCGTATCCCCAACGAAATGGTTGCCGGGCCAGCGATTGGCCGCATAGATTGCCGGAAGATCTTATTCGAACTGCCGAAGCGCTGTTCTTCGGCCACTGAAGCGGAGAGCCCAATGGCCAGACTGACCGAAGATGCCAAGGGCGTCTATGTGATCGCCGCAACCCCGTTTACCGATGACGGCGCTCTCGATCTCGAAAGCATCGACAGCATGGTCGATTTCTACGAGGGTGCCGGCGTCACCGGCCTGACGGTGCTCGGCCAGCTCGGCGAGGCCCCGAAACTGACCGCCGAGGAATCACGGATCGTGGTCGAACGGGTGTTGAAGCGCCTGGACGGCCGTCTTCCCGTCGTCGTCGGTGTCTCGGCGCCGGGACTTGCGCCGATGCGCGAACTTGCCGAAGCGGTCATGGGGGCGGGTGCTGCCGGCGTCATGGTTGCGCCGCCCTGGACCGTCAAGACCGACGACCAGGCCTTCGCCTTCTACCAGTCGGTCGGCGAGGCCCTAGGCGATACGCCCTTTGTGCTGCAGGATTATCCGCTGACCACCAATGTATCGATCGCGCCCCAGGTCATCGAGCGCATCGTCAACGAGGTGCCGAATTGCGTCATGCTCAAGCACGAGGATTGGCCGGGTCTTTCGAAGATATCAGCGCTTCGCGCCGCCAGCGACAAGGGCGGCATGCGGCGCATCTCCATCCTCTGCGGCAATGGTGGGCTTTTCCTGCCCGAAGAGATGGGTCGCGGCGCCGATGGCGCCATGACCGGCTTCTGTTATCCGGAGATGATGGTCGGCGTCGTCGCGGCCTATGCCGCCGGAAATCCCGATCGCGCCCATGAAATCTTCGATGCCTATCTGCCGCTCGCCCGCTACGAACAGCAGCAGGGCATCGGCCTTGCCTCGCGCAAATATGTGCTCGCCAAGCGCGGCGTGATCAGGTCCGCCGCCTTGCGCAAGCCGGGCGCCAGGCTCTCGGCGCTCGATATTGCCGATATCGAGCGGTTGCTGGCGCGCCAGGCCATTCGCCTCAAGGAGATTGGGGCGTGAAGCTCGACCCGTGCAGGTCGAGACGATGTGTGTATCCGTCCCGCCCATTGGCCTGAAATCCGAGCGACACCCAGAATTTCGCCGCGCCATCGTTTCCCGCATGAACGGTGACGATGCTGCAACGGGATCGTGCATGGTCGACCAGCGCCAGGGCCAGCATCCGGCCGATGCCGCGCCTGCGCATCGCAGCACTGATGTAGAAACGCCGCATCCGCAACGCCCCTGACATGGCAGCTTCGACGGTCATACCGCCGATGCCGGCGAGCGCCTGATCGACATAGGCGCCAAGCAATCTTTCACCGTCCCGCTCGAACCTGGTGTCGCCGGCCGCCCATTCGTCGACAAGACGGGTGATATGGCGATATCCCTCTTGCCGGGCCGCGCTTTCGAGATCTGCGATCTCCCGCGGCAATCGATCGCGGATGATGCGGACATCGATCATCACGGCAATGCCGATCTCTTTAGATTGCAGGAACCGGTAGCTCGCGAGGCACCGCCGCAGCCGGCTGGCTGACCGGCGTGAAGGTCGCATCGCCATCGTGAGCCATGTCGCGCACCGTATGTTTCTCCAGCGCCTTCGTCACCTCGTTGAGGTCACCGTCCAGCTGTTCGGCCGGAATGAGGTTGCCGATCACGAAATCGAAGCGGTCACCGCGTTTGTTCAGCAACTCGTGAAACACCGTCATGTCGCGAAGCTCGGTCGACCATTTCGCCAGCCAGTAGAACAGGCCGGAATTGCGCGCCGTCATATGGACGGGAAGAATCGGCAGATTGTATTTGCGCGCCAGCCCAACGGCAGAGGTCTTCCATGGGCGCTCGTTCAGCCGGCCATTCGCCCAGTAGGCGATGCGGCCCGAGGGAAAGAGCACCGTCGCCTTGCCTTCCCGCACCGCATGGTTGGTCAATTGCAGCGTCTCGCGCGCCTTCAGCTTGCTCTTATATTCCTCGCGCCATTCGACGGGAATGATCATCTCGGCAAAGCGCGGATTGACGCGGATGGCATCGCGATTGGCAAAGAACATCATATCCGGCCGGCGTGCCTTCAGGAGATCGAACACCGCAACACCGTCGGCAATGCCTGTGGGATGATTGCTGACGAGGATGAAGCCGCCGGTCTCCGGAATCCGTTCGCCATTGACGATGCCGATGTCGAGTTTCAGCACGTCGCTCAGATATTCGAACGACTGGAAACCCGGCATTTTGGCGACCGCATTGGCGAATTCGAGCGCCTTGTTGTAGCGCAGCAGCGTGTAGAGGAACGGCCGCATGACCGGCCAGAGCGGATTTTTGACGATCCTCCGGCCGCGTTCGGCAATCAGCGTGTCAACGATATGACCGGGCTTTCCCTGTGAAACGAGAGCGATCGCTTCCGCGAGCTGTCCGAAAGCCGTCATGGAATCGCGCCGTGCCATGAAAGATCCTGTCTGTGGGGTATAAAGCTATCGCAGTAGAATATGATCCAGGGATGACAAAGGTTTGGCCGGCATTAGCAATTTCATAACCGTTCCTGCTTCAAATTGGCGGACTTGAAGGCAAAATCAAGGCCAGCGACGTGAATGAACTGCTTGTAATCGCCGATCCGCACCTGATGGCGGAGCGGGCCGCGTGGCTCGAAAATCTCGCCCGCGAGCGCCGGCTTTCCGAGCATACGCTCGATGCCTATGAACGCGATACCCGTCAGTTCCTGACCTTTCTGACCGGCCATCTCGCCGGACCGGCGACGCTTGGCGATATCAGGGAATTGCGCCCCGCCGATTTCCGCGCCTTTCTCGCGGCGCGGCGCAAGCAGGGTTCCGGCGCCCGCTCGCTCGGCCGCAATCTCGCCGGCCTTCGCTCGCTGCTGCGCCATCTCGAAAAGAAGGGCCTGGTCAATGCCGCCGGTGCTGCCGCGATCCGTTCGCCGAAGCAGCCGAAATCGCTGCCCAAGCCGCTGTCGGATACGCAGGCGATCACCGTCGTCAGCGGCGAAGCCCAGCTCCACGACGAACCCTGGATCGCCGCCCGCGATGCGGCTGTCATGACCCTGCTTTACGGTTGCGGCCTGCGCATCTCCGAGGCGCTGGATCTCGTTCCATCAGACCTGCAGAAGGGTGCGACAACGCTGCGCATCACCGGCAAGGGCAACAAGACGCGGCTGGTGCCGCTGCTCTCGGTGGTTTTCGACGCGGTCGAGAAATACCGCACGCTCTGCCCCTATCATCTCGAAAGCGGTGAGCCGCTGTTTCGCGGCGCCCGCGGCGGCAAGCTGCAGGCGGCGATCATCCAGCGCGCCATGCAGAAGCTGCGCAGCGCCTTCGGCCTGCCGGAGACGGCGACGCCGCATGCGCTTCGCCACTCCTTCGCCACCCACCTGCTTGCCGGCGGCGGCGATCTGCGCACCATTCAGGAACTGCTCGGCCATGCCAGCCTGTCGACAACGCAGGTCTATACCGGCGTCGATGCATCGCGACTGCTCGAGGTGTATGATCGGGCGCATCCGCGCGCGTAACTTTTCGTTCGTAACTTTTCGTTAACGCATCCTCTTAAAGGAATATGCGCAAGCCGGGCGTAGAGCATGAAGCCTATAGAGCATGTGATCGGAACACCCATCATGACGACATCAATCGGCCGCCGGACGTCTTACCTCGCAGTGCCGGCCAATCTGTTGCTCTGGCTGATTGCAGCCTTTCACATGCTGCTTCTTGCCGCGCTGTTTGTCGCCTTCCTGGCCGCCAGGCCGGCGGCGGCCGAAGAGGCGGCCTGCACCGGTCGCAACCTGATGGTCGAGCTGCAGCAGAACGATCCCGCCCGCTACGCCGAGGCGGTGAAGGAAGCCGACGCAACGCCGAACGGCAAGGGCATCTTCTGGAAAATCGAAAAGCCCGGACTTGCGCCCTCGTGGTTGCTCGGCAGCATGCATGTCACCGATCCGCGTGTACTGGCCCTGCCGCCGCGCGCCCAGGCCGCCCACGACGCCGCCGATACGATCATCATCGAATCCGACGAGATCCTCGATGAGCGCAAGGCAACCGCGGCCCTGCTCGCAAAGCCTGAATTGACGATGTTCACCGACGGTACGACGATCGACAAGCTGCTTTCTCCCGAGGACTACAAGCGCCTCGAAGCCGGCTTGAAGCAGCGCGGCATCCCGCTCGGTGCCGTCTCGCGCATGCGGCCGTGGATGATCTCGAGCGCCGTCGCCCTGCCGGCCTGCGAAATCGCCCGCAAGGCGAAAGGCGTGCAGTTCCTCGACCAGAAGATCGCCACCGACGCCGTTGCTCAGGGCAAACAGGTCAAGGGGCTGGAAACGCTCGCCGAACAGATCCAGGCCATGGCCGACCTGCCGATCGAATTCCATCTGAAATCGCTGATCGAGACGCTGGAGCTCGGCGACAAGATGAGCGATGTGGTGGAGACGATGACCGACCTCTATCTCTCCGGCGACATCGGCATGACCATGCCGATGTTGAAGACCGTGACGCCTGAGAATAAGGACGAAAGCAACGACTACGCCGCCTTCGAACAGCGCGTCATCCTCGACCGCAACAAGGTAATGGCCGAGCGCGCCGCCCCCATTCTCGACGGCGGCAATGTCTTCATGGCCGTCGGCGCCCTGCACCTGCCCGGCAAGGACGGCGTCATCGAACTGCTGCGCAAGCAGGGCTTTACGGTGACGGCTGTAAACTGATGCATGTCGCCCAAAGTGCGCAGCGATTTTGGGATAACGACCTGCATAAGTCAAAGACTTAAAGCGCGTCGCATGAATCCGATTTGACGTGGCGCTGTTGAGGTCCGCCTCATAATTTGGGGTGGCGACCACCAGCCGAGATTGACAACCGCAGTTTGCATACGTCACATGGCGGCATTTACAACCCTTTGCTTCCCAAAGAGTTTTTCGATGCTCAGCCTGAATACGGATTTCACCTCAAGAGCGGCCTTGAAAGGTCTTTTCACGTTCACCAACGGCGCGCGCCTTGTGGCAGTGGCGGTACTGACGATATTTTCTCTTTCGCCTGCCTTGGGCGATGACCAACTGGCTTGCTCTGGTCAGAACCTTTTGACCCAACTGGCAAAGGAAGATCCCGCCCTTTTCAGGAAGGCTGTTGAGAAAGCCGAGACGATCCCGAACGGCAATGCGATCTTCTGGAAAATCGAAAGGCCGGGCCTTGAGCCGTCCTGGTTGCTCGGCACAATGCATGTGAGCGATTCCCGCGTATTGGATATGCCGGAGGGATTTTACGAAGCATACAACGCAATCGACACTCTCACTGTCGAGTTGGCGGAAGTCGCGGAGCCGGAAAAACTGGCGCTGGAAATCTTGAAGCATCCCGAGTTGACGATGCTTGAAGGTGACAAAACCCTCGATCGCATCTTGCCTCCTGACGCGACCCGCGAAGTCGCTGCCGGCTTGAAGAAAAAGGGCATCAACATGAACATGATGGCAAAGATGCGGCCTTGGTTCATCTACGCAAGCCTGCAGACACGTGGTTGCGACATCAAGCGCAGAGCAGGAGGCCTCAAGGTACTAGACGAATCTCTTGCGCTCGGAGCGCTGAATGACGGCGTCGATCTGGTCGGTCTGGAAACGCCGGACGAACAAATCAAGGCCCTGTCAGATGTCCCGGACGACTTGATGCTTCAGAACCTGCGGGAGTTGCTGGCGTTTCCGAACGGTATGGATGACATAACCGAGACGATGATCGGCCTCTACGATCAGGGAAAGATTGGCATGATCTTCGCACTGATGGAGGTCGTTTCGACAGATCTCGCTGCGGAAAAAGCTTTCGAAAACCGCATGATCACGGATCGAAACAAGGTCATGGCAGAACGGGCGAAGCCCTACCTCGACCAAGGGCGCACCATGATCGCCGTCGGAGCGGCACACTTGCCCGGCGACGAAGGTTTGGTTGAACTGCTGCGCCGGCAGGGCTTTACCGTCACCGCGGCAAACTGAACAAGCCAGCGGTCAGCCGAGCGTCATGCGGCGCAGAACATTGCTTTTCCAATAGAACTGATGGACGAGGGCGCCGGCGACATGCGCCGCGATCAGCGCCCAGAGAATGATCTTCAGGATATCCGCGTGGAACGAACCGGCGGGATTGATGCCGAAGTAATAGGCGGCGATGCCGGAAAGCGGCATCGCGAAGATCAGGATATAGAGACCGGCATGAGCAAGCCTTGCGGCAAGGCGGAAGATCGCCGGCTCCTCGGTTGCCTCGGCCGGCACGCCCTTGGTAAAACGCAACCCGAGCCTGAGGACGGCAAGCAGCAGGATGGCGATGCCGACATAGGCATGAATATTCGCCGACGAAACCTGCTCGGGCGTCGGCACCTGGCCTCTGCGCATCAGCCGATGCCAGATGTTCATGCCGTCGGGGAACAGCAGGTTGAAGAAGATCAGCAGCGCCACCGCCCAGTGAAGAAGACGCTGGCTCAGGCTGTATCCCTTGGCGGACGGCTGCTGCATGTCTTCACTTTCGTCAAATGCGCGAACTCTGCGATGCGTCACAAATAAAACAGCCGCCTGCCTTGCGGCAAGCGGCTGCATGCATTGTTACGAAGATGTAAGATTACATATGGATCGGCTTGAAGAAGGTCGCGAGCGCCGCCTCCTTCACCGCTTCCGACATCGTCGGATGCGCGTGGCAGGTGCGGCCGAGATCTTCCGACGAACCGCCGAACTCCATCAGCACGGCGATCTCGTGGATCATCTCGCCGGCGCCGAAGCCGACGATGTGGCCGCCGAGCACCCGGTCGGTTTCCTTGTCGGCAAGGATCTTGACGAAGCCGTCGGTCGCCAGCATCGCACGCGCCCGGCCGTTTGCCGTGAACGGGAACTTGCCGACCTTATAGGCGACGCCTGCCGCCTTCAGCTCTTCCTCGGTCTTGCCGACCGAGGCGATTTCCGGCTGCGTATAGACGACGCTTGGAATAACCTCGTAATTGACATGGCCATGCTGGCCGGCGAGGATTTCGGCAAGCGCCACGCCCTCGTCTTCCGCTTTGTGCGCCAGCATCGGGCCTTTTACCACGTCACCGATCGCATAAATGCCATCGACATTCGTCTTGAAGTGGCCGTCGATCTCGACGCGGCCGCGATTGTCGAGCGCCACACCGGCCTCTTCCAGGCCGAGACCCGCTGTATAGGGCTTGCGGCCGGTGGCGATCAGCACGACTTCGGCGTCGAGCGTCACCTTGTCGCCGCCCTTGACCGGCTCGAACGTGACCTTGGCGCCCTTGTCGCCCTTTTCGACGCCGGTAACCTTGGCGCTGAGATTGAAATCGATGCCCTGCTTGGCAAGCATGCGCTGGAACTGCTTGGAGACTTCGCCGTCCATGCCACCGAGGATGGTGTCGAGATATTCGACGACGGTGACCTTGGCGCCGAGGCGCGACCAGACCGAGCCGAGCTCGAGACCGATGACGCCGCCGCCGACGACGATCAGCGTTTCCGGCACCTTCTCCAGGGCAATGCCGCCGGTGGACGAGATGATGGTCTTTTCATCGATCTCGACCTGGACGCCCGGAATGCCGGCGACGTCGGAGCCGGTGGCGATGACGATGTTCTTGGCCTCGATCTCCTGGACCGTGCCGTCTTCGGCGGTGACGGAAACCTTGCCGGCCGAGACGATCTTGCCGGTGCCCTGGAAGGTATCGATCTTGTTCTTCTTGAAGAGGAAGGCGACCCCGTCGACATTCGCCTTCACCGTCGCATCCTTATGCGCCATCATATTGCCGAGGTTGAGCGTCAGCGCCGGAATGTCGATGCCGAGCGCGCTCATGCCGTGGCCGGCCTGATGGAACATTTCGGAGGCATGCAGCAGCGCCTTCGACGGAATGCAGCCGACGTTCAGGCAGGTGCCGCCATAGGTCGCCCGCTTTTCGATGACGGCCACCTTGAGGCCGAGTTGGGCTGCCTTGACGGCGCAGACATAGCCGCCCGGGCCGGTTCCGATAATGATCACATCGTAGGACATTGCTTCTTTCCCTTTGGATTTTTGGTTTGGTCGGCCGCGCGCGACATCAGGCCGAGGAATTCGAGAATATACTGCATGTTGTTTTCACCCTGTCGCTCTAGCGGCCGCCGCTCACATTGAGGATCGCGCCGGTTATATAGGAGGCCGAAGGTGACAGAAGGTAGAGGATCGCATCCGCCACCTCCTCGGGCGTACCTGCGCGCTGCATCGGGACCGACGGCGCCATCTCGCGCGCCCGGTCAGGCAAGCCGCCCGACGCATGGAGGTCGGTTTCGATGATGCCGGGCCTGATCGCATTCACGCGGATGCCCTCGGCGGCAACCTCGCGCGCCAGCCCGACGGTGAATGTATCGACCGCCGCCTTCGAGGCGGCATAATCGACATACTGCGTTGGCGAACCGAGGATCGCCGCCATCGACGAGACGTTGACGATCGCGCCGCCCTGGCCACCGTGCCGGCTCGACATGCGGCGTATCGCCTCCGCGGCGCAGAGCATGGAGCCGGTGACATTGATGCGCAGCATGCGCTCGATCCGCTCCGCCGACATCTCATCGACCCGCTGCGGATAGTCGACGACGCCGGCATTGTTGACGAGCCCGTCGAGTCGGCCGAAATGTCGATCGACGGCCGCAAACATCGAGACGATATCCGCAGCCTTGCCGACATCGCCCTCAATCGCCACGGCCTCGCCGCCGTCTTTTGCAATCGCCGCAACGACGGCATCCGCGGCCTTGCGGTTGGAGGCGTAATTCACCGCGACACGCCAGCCCTGGCGCGCGGCGAGGCGACAGACCGCAGCGCCGATGCCTCGGCTTCCACCGGTCACGAGAACAACAGGTGCATCGCTCATGTCGCACACTCCTTGAAAACAAGCACATCCCAAGGCGCCACGGAAGCCTTGCCCTCGCCCCAGGCGCTGGATTCGCGAATGGCAGGACCAAGGCCGGGAAGCACGAGCTTTTCGGCCGCCGCAGCGCCTTCCGGCTGCAGATTGTCCAGCTCACCCTCGGCATCCATGCCGTAGACGGCGCCCTGCCAGACTGTGCAGGCATTGAGATCGGCGCCGGTGGCGTCGCCTTCGGGGCAATTGAACATCAGGATGCCGATAGCACGCACCGGATCTTCCGATGGCATGACATAACCTTCCATCACCACCGACGTCTTGAGCGCGCGGACCTTGAACTGGTTGCTGGCGGCGGCGGATGGAGAATTCAACGGCGCAAAGCGCAGTTCGTAGGCGCCGTCGCGGTCGACGTAGACGGCCCGTTCCTGTTTGCACTCGGCGCCGGATGTGGCAGCAGGCACGGCGAAAAACGCAGCGACCGCGATTGCAGCCACGCCTTTCCGTCCCGTCATGATGCCGATCCCTGCGCTCATTGTCCCGTCGGCTCTCTCCGCCCGTCGGCATTCTCGATCACGCCGAAATCCGTCAGCAGCACCAGCGCACGGCCGTCTTTGGCGAGCCCCCAGAAAACCGGATAGAAACCGTCGCCCCAGCCGCTCCAGAACACCGCGACATTGCCCTTTTTGCCGGCGACCGGCCGGTGCAATGCATAGATGCCCTTGTTGGCGTCGAGATCAGAGGCCAGCACATCGTCGTAGTAATTGATGTCGGCGTCAGGCTTCTGCGCCTGCACCTGCGCTTCGCGCTCACCGATCAGAGCAAGCGTCTCGGCATCCATGTAGCAGCCGAGACCGGCATCGACGGGATAGCCGAAGATCTCGCCGTCCTTCAGCGTCGCCGGATCCTGCCCGGGCAGGACCGCAAGCTCCCAATGATCCGGCTTGCCCTCGGCAAACCGCATGCCGGCGGCCGCGATGCGCCCGAAGGCCTGGTAGAGCGTCACCGGATATTCGCCCGGCGCAACCGTTCTGGCGAGCGCCGGACGATCGGGCTGGGCGAGCGGATCGGCCGCGACGATGCGTCCGGAGGTCAGCTCGACATTGCCCATATGGATCACGCCGATCGACCGTCCGGAAAGCTCGGCATCGCTGAGCGCCGCCAGCTCGAAATTGCTGCTTGCCTTGCCGATATCCAAGCCGGCCGCCGACGCGGAGACCGGGACATGCGCGGCGGCAGCGCAAAGAAGAAGGCGCGCCGCTCGCATGATCCGGTTCCGCATCGAAAACGCTCCTTAGAGATCGAGAACCAGACGTTCCGGATCTTCGAGGCTCTCCTTGACGCGCACGAGGAAGGTGACCGCTTCCTTGCCGTCGACGATGCGGTGATCGTAGGACAGCGCCAGATACATCATCGGACGGATGACCACCTGGCCGCCGATCGCCACCGGCCGCTCCTGGATCTTGTGCATGCCGAGAATGCCGGACTGCGGCGCGTTCAGGATCGGCGAAGACATCAACGAACCGTAGACGCCGCCATTGGTGATGGTGAAGGTGCCGCCCTGCATGTCGGCCATGGAGAGCGAGCCATCACGGGCTGCCTTGGCAAGACGGCCGAGCTCCTTCTCGATTTCGGCGATCGACATCTGGTCGGCGTCGCGGATGACGGGAACGACGAGGCCCTTGTCGGTGCCGACGGCCATGCCGACATGGCAGTAGTTCTTGTAGATGACGTCGGTGCCGTCGATCTCGGCGTTGACGGCCGGCAATTCCTTCAGCGCATGCGTCACCGCCTTGGTGAAGAAGCCCATGAAGCCGAGCTTGACGCCGTGCTTCTTCTCGAAAATGTCCTTGTACTTGTTGCGCAGATCCATGACCGCCTTCATGTCCACCTCATTGTAGGTGGTCAGCATGGCGGCGGTATTCTGCGCATCCTTGAGGCGCTTGGCGATCGTCTGGCGCAGGCGCGTCATCTTCACGCGCTCTTCGCGCGAGGCGTCCTCGACCGTCGACGGGCCACGCGCAGCGGCAGGAGCGGCGGGTGCGGCCGCCGGAGCGGAAATGCCCTTGGCGACGGCGGCGATGACATCGCCCTTCAGCACCTGGCCGCGCTTGCCGCTGCCGTCGACCTGGCCGGCGGATAGGTTGTTTTCGGCAAGCATCTTCGAAGCCGCCGGAGCCGGCGGCATGGTGGAGACGGAGGCGCTCGCCGACGATGCCGCCGCAGCGGCAACCGGTGCCGGCGGGGCGGGAGCAGCCGGGGCCGGCCGGGCAGGCGCGGCGGCCGGTGCCGCAGCAGCCGGCGCGGCGGCAGCCGCAGCACCTTCGGCGATCTGGCCGAGCAGCGCGCCGAGACCGACGGTTTCGCCGGCAGCGACGACGATTTCCGAAAGCGTGCCGGAGGCCGGTGCCGGAACTTCGATGGTCACCTTGTCGGTTTCAAGCTCGAGAATCGGCTCATCGGCCTTGATGGCGTCGCCGACCTTCTTGAACCAGGTGCCGACGGTTGCCTCGCTGACGGATTCACCGAGAGTTGGAACGCGGATTTCTGTGGCCATTGTTCAAATCCTGATTTCGTGTGTTTTCGTTTATGCGTTTCAGACGGCGGGCGGCCGCAAAATGATCGAGGGCATCGGCAGAATATCGAAACGGAAACCGAACCCGGAAGCGATGATCGGATCGCCGTCGGCAAGAGCCTGTGCGGCCGCCTGATCCTCGACTTCGACGATCGCCATGCCCCAGGCGCCTTCACCCTCGAAGACCGGACCGACGATAACAGCCGATCCTGCAAGGGCATGCCGATGCCAGTATTCGACATGGCGTTTCATCGCCGCCATTTCCTCCCCGGTCCCGTCATGCGGGAAAGTGGGGCGCGGCGGCAGCAGTCTCAGAAAGAAATAAGCCATTGCGCCCCCCTTGTTTTAGCCGCCCAATGCATCCTCGAGGAATGCGGCGAGCTGCGACAGATGCTTGGACATCAGGCCGGTTGCCGGCGAGGCGGCGGCCGGACGGCCGGTATAGCGGACGCGCTGGTACTTCGCGTCGATATGGGCGAGCACCCATTCGAGGAAGGGGTCGATGAACGACCACGCGCCCATGTTCTTCGGCTCTTCCTGGCACCAGACCATCTCGGCATTGCGGAAGCGCGACAGCTCGTTGATCAGCGCCTTTGCCGGGAACGGATACAGCTGTTCGACACGCAGGAGATAGATGTCGTCGATGCCGCGCTTTTCGCGCTCTTCCAGAAGATCGTAATAGACCTTGCCGGAACACATGACGACGCGGCGGATCTTGTTGTCCTTCTGCAGCTTGATCGGGCCGTCCTTGATCACCTCGGCATCGTCCCAGAGCAGGCGATGGAAGGCGGATTCGCCGGCCATTTCGGCAAGCGTCGAGACCGCCCGCTTGTGGCGCAGCAGCGACTTCGGCGTCATCAGGATCAGCGGCTTGCGGAAGTCGCGCTTCAGCTGCCGGCGCAGGATGTGGAAGTAGTTCGCCGGCGTCGTGACGTTGGCGACCTGCATATTGTCTTCGGCGCAAAGCTGCAGGAAACGCTCGAGGCGGGCCGAGGAATGTTCCGGACCCTGACCTTCATAGCCATGCGGCAGCAGGCAGACGAGGCCCGACATGCGCAGCCACTTGCGTTCACCCGACGAGATGAACTGGTCGAAGACCACCTGCGCGCCGTTGGCGAAATCGCCGAACTGCGCTTCCCAGAGCGTCAGCGCATTCGGGCGGGCGAGCGAATAGCCGTATTCGAAACCGAGCACGGCCTCTTCCGAAAGCATCGAATTGATGACTTCGTAGCGTCCCTGCGTCGGCGAGAGATTGGCAAGCGGGATGTAGCGTTCTTCGGTTTCCTGATCGTAGAGCACGGAATGGCGCTGCGAGAAGGTGCCGCGTTCGCAATCCTGGCCGGACAGACGGATCTTGCTGCCTTCGACGCAGAGCGCGCCGAAGGAGAGCGCTTCGGCCATCGCCCAGTCGATACCCTCGCCGGTGGCGATCATATTGGCGCGGTTTTCCATGAAGCGCTGGATCGTGCGATGCGCATTGAAGCCCGCCGGGATCTCCGACAGCTTGCGGCCGATCTCCTTCAGCGTCTTCATCGGCACGGCGGTCTTGCCGCGGCGCTGCTCATCGGCATTGTCGGCCGTACGCAGGCCCGACCACTCACCATCAAGCCAGTCGGCCTTATTCGGCTTGTACTGCTGGCCGGCTTCGAACTCCTGCTCGAGGTGGAGGCGCCAATCAGCCTTCATCTTCTCGACCTCACCTTCGGTGAGCAGGCCCTCGGCGACGAGACGGGCCGCGTAGAGCTGCAGCACGGTCTTGTGGGCGCGGATCACCTTGTACATCTTCGGCTGCGTGAAGGACGGTTCATCGCCTTCGTTATGGCCGTAGCGGCGGTAGCAGAACAGGTCGAGCACCACAGGCTTGTGGAACTTCATGCGGAATTCGGTGGCGATCTTGGCCCCATAAACGACCGCTTCCGGATCGTCGCCGTTGACGTGCAGGATCGGCGCCTCGATCATCTTGGCGACGTCGGACGGATAGGGCGACGAGCGCGAGAAGGCCGGGTTCGTGGTGAAGCCGATCTGGTTGTTGATGATCACATGCATGGTGCCGGCGACGCGGTGGCCGCGCAGACCGGAAAGGCCGAGGATTTCGGCAATGACGCCCTGGCCGGCAAAAGCCGCGTCGCCATGGATCAGCAGCGGCAGAACCTTGGCGCGTTCGGAAAGCGGGATGATGTCGCCGTCCCAGACCGCGGCATTCATGTCCTGCTTGGCGCGGGCCTTGCCCATGACGACAGGATCGACGATTTCAAGATGGGACGGGTTCGCCGTCAGCGAAACGTGGATCTTGTTGCCGTCGAATTCGCGGTCGGAGGAGGCGCCGAGATGGTACTTGACGTCACCCGAGCCCTCGACCTCATCGGGAGCGGCCGAGCCGCCCTTGAATTCGTGGAAGATCGCCCGGTGCGGCTTGCCCATGACCTGGGAGAGCACGTTCAGGCGGCCGCGATGGGCCATGCCGAACACGGCTTCCTTGAGGCCGAGATGGCCGCCGCGCTTGAGGATCTGTTCCAGCGCCGGGATCAGGGATTCGCCACCGTCGAGGCCGAAACGCTTCGTGCCCTTGAATTTGACGTCGAGGAACTGTTCGTAGCCTTCGGCTTCGACGAGCTTGGCAAGGATCGCCTTCTTGCCTTCCGGCGTGAAGGCCACACCCTTGTCCGGTCCTTCGATGCGCTCCTGGATCCAGGCCTTCTCTTCAGGATTGGAGATATGCATGAATTCGACGCCGAGCGTCGAGCAATAGGTGCGCTCGAGGATTTCGATCATCTCTGGGATGGTCGCGTATTCCAAGCCGAGCACGTTGTCGATGAAGATCTTGCGGTCGTAGTCGGCGGCCGTGAAACCGTAATTCTCCGCCGACAGCTCACGATAGTCGTCGACGGGAGCGGCGATGCCAAGCGGGTCGAGCTTGGCATGCAGGTGGCCGCGCATGCGGTAGGCACGGATCATCATGATGGCGCGCACGGAATCGCGCGTCGCCTGTAACACCTCGGTGCTGTCGGCAGGCTTGCCTTGAGCTTCGGCCTTGGCCTTGACCTTGGTCTCGATGACCTTCTCGACGATGCCCCAGTCGCCATCCAGCGCCGATACCAGATCGCCGCTTGCCTGCAGCGGCCAGTTCTTCTTGCGCCAGGAAGCGCCCTTGGCCGCCCTCTTCACATCGCTGGGATCCTCTTCCAGCGCCTTGAAGAAGGACCGCCACTGCTCGTCGACCGAGTTGGGATCGTCTTCATAACGGGCGTGGAGCTGCTCGATATAGGCAGCATTGGCGCCATCCAGAAACGAGGTGATCTGAAATTGCTCGTTGGCTTCTTGCCGTGCCATGGTTTTACGCGGACGCTTCCGCCCGCCTCCTGACTTTGATGAATTTGCCGGCTTGATCGCCGGCTGCCGCATTCCGATTGCCGCCTGTCCGCGGCGCATCTGCTCGTCTCGTACCGTCAAGACCGGGCGGAAGGCGCAGATGCCGTTCCTCCGCCCGGGTCTTTAAGTGGTTTTAGCCCTTGAGGACTTCAACCAGCGTCTTGCCGAGGCGGGCCGGAGACGGCGACACCTTGATGCCGGCCGATTCCATTGCCGCGATCTTCGATTCCGCATCGCCCTTGCCGCCGGACACCACAGCACCGGCATGACCCATGGTGCGGCCCTTCGGCGCCGTACGGCCGGCAATGAAGCCGGCCATCGGCTTCTTGCGGCCCTTCTTGGCTTCGTCCTTGAGGAACTGGGCTGCGTCTTCTTCAGCCGCACCGCCGATTTCGCCGATCATGATGATCGAGGTCGTGGCTTCGTCGGCCAGGAACAATTCCAGCACGTCGATGAACTCGGTGCCCTTGACCGGGTCGCCGCCGATGCCGACGGCCGTCGTCTGGCCGAGGCCTTCGTTCGATGTCTGGAACACGGCTTCATAGGTCAGCGTGCCGGAGCGGGACACGATACCGACCGAACCCTTGCGGAAGATCGAGCCCGGCATGATGCCGATCTTGCACTCTTCCGGCGTCATGATGCCCGGGCAGTTGGGCCCAAGCAGTCGCGACTTGGAGCGGTCGAGGCGGGCCTTGACGCGCACCATGTCCATGACCGGGATGCCTTCGGTGATGCAGGTGATGAACGGGATCTCGGCGTCGATCGCCTCGATGATCGCATCGGCGGCTCCGGCCGGCGGAACATAGATGACGGATGCATTGGCGCCGGTCTTTTCCTTGCCCTCGGCAACGGTTGCGAAGATCGGCAGGCTTTCGCCCTTCGAGCCGGCCCAGGTTTCGCCGCCCTTCTTCGGGTGGATACCGCCGACCATCTGCGTGCCGTAGTAGGCGAGCGCCTGTTCGGTGTGGAACGTGCCGGTCTTGCCGGTCAGACCCTGAACAAGGATCTTGGTGTCTTTATTGACGAGAATAGACATTCTTTCAGATCCTTCAAAATTAGCCGTTGATCGCCGCGACGATCTTCTTGGCCGCATCGTCCAAGTCGTCAGCCGCCGTGATCGCCAGACCCGACTCGTTCAGGATCTTCTTGCCGAGCTCGACATTGGTGCCTTCAAGGCGCACGACGAGCGGAACCTTGAGGCCGACTTCCTTGACCGCGGCAATCACGCCCTCGGCAATGACATCGCACTTCATGATGCCGCCGAAGATGTTGACGAGAATGCCTTCGACCTTGGGGTCCGCGGTGATGATCTTGAAAGCCGCAGCCACCTTCTCCTTGCCGGCGCCGCCGCCGACGTCGCAGAAGTTAGCCGGCTCCTTACCGTAGAGCTTGATGATATCCATCGTCGCCATGGCAAGACCGGCACCGTTGACCATGCAGCCGATATTGCCGTCGAGCGCGACATAGGCGAGGTCCCACTTCGAGGCCTCGATTTCCTTGGCGTCTTCTTCGGTCTCGTCGCGCAGCAGCTTGACGTCGTCGTGGCGGAAGAGTGCATTGCCGTCGAAGGACATCTTGGCGTCGAGAACGCGCAGGTGACCATCCTTCATGACGATCAGCGGATTGACCTCGAGCAACGCCATGTCCTTCTCGTTGAAGGCCCTATAGAGTGCCGGGAAGAGCGACTTGGCATCTTCGGCGGCAGCACCCTCGAGTTGCAGGGCCTTGGAGATCGCGGCAATGTCGGCAGCCGTCACGCCGGCTTCCGGATCGATGGCGATCGTCTGGATCTTCTCGGGCGTGTCGTGGGCGACAGCTTCGATGTCCATGCCGCCTTCGGTGGAAACCACGAAAGCCACACGACCGACCGAGCGGTCGACAAGGATCGAGCAGTAGAGTTCGCGGGCAATGTCGGCGCCGTCTTCGATGTAAAGGCGATTGACCTGCTTGCCGGCGTCGCCGGTCTGCGCCGTCACCAGCGTATGACCCAGCATTTCCTTGGCATGGGCGACCACTTCGTCGATCGACTTGGCGAGACGCACACCGCCCTTGGCGTCAGGGCCGAGTTCCTTAAACTTGCCCTTGCCGCGGCCGCCAGCATGGATCTGGCTCTTGACCACGTAAAGCGGGCCGGGAAGCGATTTGGCGGCAGCCTCGGCCTCTTCGACCTTGAGAATAGCCACACCCTCGGCAACCGGCGCGCCATAGCCCTTCAGCAGAGCCTTGGCTTGATATTCATGAATGTTCATGGGTCTATCCTATTTCGATTAGTTCAGCCCAACGACTACTTGAGGGCAGGCGCGATGTTGATGCAGGCTTCGCAGAGACCGGCGACGGCGCCGACGGACTTGTCGAAGGCTTCCTTCTCGGTCTTGTTGAGGTCGATCTCGATGATGCGCTCGACGCCGCCGGCACCGATGACGGTGGGAACGCCGACATACATGTCCTTGACGCCGTACTGGCCGGAAAGATGCGCAGCGCAGGGCAGAACGCGCTTCTTGTCCTTGAGGTAGGATTCGGCCATTTCGATCGCCGAGGCGGCCGGAGCGTAATAGGCCGAGCCGGTTTTCAGCAGGCCGACGATTTCGGCGCCGCCGTCACGGGTGCGCTGAATGATCTCTTCGAGGCGTTCCTTGGTGACCCAGCCCATGGTGACGAGGTCGGTCAGCGGAATGCCGCCGACGGTGGAGTAACGGGCAAGCGGCACCATCGTGTCGCCGTGGCCGCCGAGCACGAAGGCCGTGACGTCCTGGACGGAGACGTTGAATTCCTTGGCGAGGAAAAGACGGAAGCGCGAGGAGTCGAGAACGCCGGCCATGCCGACGACCTTGTTGGCCGGAAGGCCGGAGAACTTCTGCAGCGCCCAGACCATGGCGTCGAGCGGATTGGTAATGCAGATCACGAAGGCGTTCGGCGCATATTTCTTGATGCCGGCGCCGACCTGCTCCATGACCTTGAGGTTGATGCCGAGAAGGTCGTCGCGGCTCATGCCCGGCTTGCGGGCGACACCGGCGGTGACGATGCAGACATCGGCGCCTTCGATCGCGGAATAGTCGCTGGCGCCCGTCAGGTTGACGTCGAAGCCTTCGACCGGCGAGGACTGGGAAATGTCGAGACCCTTGCCCTGGGGAATGCCGTCCGCAATATCGAAGAGGACGATGTCGCCCAGTTCCTTCAGGCCGGCGAGGTGCGCCAGCGTGCCACCAATCATGCCAGAACCAATGAGTGCGATCTTGTTACGCGCCATTTCGCTGTTTCCTTTGCGATCAAATTCGTCGAGCAGCGCGCAGCAAGGCACCGCCCAATGACGCAATCGCATAGACTGAAAGCCAAAAAATGGCAATCCATTAATTTTGATGCAGCGTTTTCAATCGTTTAGATACAAAAATTCTTACGTAAACGTAAGATATTCTGTCACCGATTTGTTACTCTGCGGCGCGTTTCTCATGGTGCAGCGCAAGATATTCGGCACTGCGCATCTCGAACAGGCGGGATGCCGTGCGGTCGAATTCGAAGCCCTCGGTGCCCCGGCGCTGCACCAGCAGTTCCTCCGGCATGGCGGCTGCGGAAATGTAGAGCCGCACGGCATGATCGTAGAACGTATCGACCAGAATGATGAACCGTTTGATCTGGTTCCGCTTTTCCGGCCCGAGCAAGGGAATGTGATCGACGAAGACCATATCGAAACGCCGGGCGATGGCCAGGAAGTCGGCCGCCCCGAGCGGCTTGTCGCAGAGATCGGCGAAAGAGAACCGCGCCATCCGGTCGCTGGCGAGCGGCACATGGATGTGGCGGCCCTTCATCGGAATATCCAGCGGCTGCGCCTTGCGCCCATGCAGCGCCTGCGTCCACGACGCTTCCATCGCCATGTCGTTGTGCTCGTTGATCGGCACCAGATAGACCGGCTGGCTGTTCAGCTTCTCCATCCGGTAATCGGTCGGCGAATCCAGAGTGACGACATCGACATGCTGCTTGAGCAGGGCAACGAAGGGCAGGAAGAGGCCGCGATTGAGACCATCCCTGTAGAGATTGTCGGGTTCGACGTTCGAGGTCGCGACCAGCACGCAGCCGCGCGCGAACAGCTCGGAAAACAGCCGCGACAGGATCATCGCATCGGCGATGTCGGTGACGGTGAATTCGTCGAAGCAGAGCAGCTCCGCTTCCTCGTAAAGCGCTGCGGCAACCGGCGGCATCGGATCGGCCTGCTTCGTCTCGCCGTTCTTGAGCTTCAGCCGGTGCGCCGCGATGCGGTTGTGCACATCCGCCATGAATTCGTGAAAATGCGCCCGGCGTTTCTTCCGGCACGGCGCCATCGAGAAGAACATGTCCATCAGCATGGTCTTGCCGCGACCGACGCTGCCATGGATGTAAAGCCCTTTGGTGCCGTCGGCGGATTTCTTCTTGGCGGCAAACAGCCAGCCGAGCGCGCTCGATTTTGCCGCCGGCCGCCGCTGTTTCAATCCGGCAAGCACCCGGTCGAGGCTCTTTGCCACGTCCATCTGGGCGGAATCGACCTGAAGCGCGCCCGATGCGGTCAGCGCTTTAAGCTGTTCGCAGACGCTGAGCGCATAATCCGGCATTGGTTGCATGAGGGCATGTCCGCCTGTCAGTCAGCGGCGGAGACCCGCCGGATCGTTTACCGCGCCGAGTTCCTTTAACGGCTGAGGCTGATCTGCTGGCCTGTGCTCGTCTGTCCGTCGAAGCGGTTGTCGGCCGTCTTGTAGACGCTGCCGAGCTGGTTGCCCGAGCGATCCTTGAGCAGCACCTGCTTGCCGGAGACCTCCCAGGAGCCCATCGCCGTCAACTCGCCGACGCAGCCGCGGGTACCGCCGCGCGAACCGCTGCCGAGATTGGTCAGCGTCAGGAACATGTCGCAGCTGCCGTTGACACGCCAGCTTCCGACCATCGATTCCTTGGTGACGTCAAGCGCATTCGCCGCCATTGCGCCGGCCTGAGCACCCGGCATCGATGCCGGCGTCGCCGTCGGTGCCGCCGGAAACTGCGAATTGTTGACCGGCGGGAGCTGCCCGCCCTGCACCGAGGGAACCGGCTGCGCCGTCAACGGCGCCGGCCCGGCATTCGGGCTGGAGCTGTAATCATATGCCGTACGCTGACAACCGGCTAGCGCGAGAGCCACCACCAGACCTGTCATCGCATATCGCAACTGCATCATCATACTCCTGAATTCGGCTAGCGCCGCAGAGAAACGGGCGTGAGACAAGTCCGATTATCGTAATTCGCTTTGGTTAATCAAGTCGGGCTGCACAAATTGCCCGTGACAACAACTAACCGAAAAACGATACAGTTCAACTGTCCCGCTGCAAAACTTCCTGCACATAGAATTTGTCAGCAAGGTGTTGCGCGCGTTGATCTCTGTCCGGATCACTGCCGAAATCCCGCAATGTCTCGGAATAATGCTCGAACGAACTCTGCAGAAAGGATTGCACCAACATCGGCGGCAGACCCTGCCCCATCTCGCGCGTCTGCTTCTTGACCTGCACGAGATCGAGAATCGCCGTTCGAAGTTCCCCGGCAATGTTAATCGCCTCGAGGCATTCCAGCATGTTCATCGGCGGCAGCGCACGAAACGAACGCTGTCGCATCCATTCGAGCGCGATGGCCGGCCGCACGGCATAAAGCAGCTTCTTCAGCTTGATCGCGCCGTCGCCCTGGTTCTGAAAATGTTGCCGCATCAGCCCGATATAATGGGCGGCAACCTTCTCGGGCACCATGATGAGATCAAGCAGCGCGCCGAGGCGAGAGCGAAAACCGGCCTCCTCTTCGTAGGCGATCGGCGATTTCAACCACTCGACCACCACCGCATTGCCCTTCAGCGCAAGCTGCAGCGCCTTTCGCAGATCCCAGCCGCCCGTATCGATATCGCCGACGATCGGAAACTCGATGACATCGCGCACCGGAACGAGGGAGAGATGATGTTCGACAGGACGGATATAGACAAAGCGGCAATCATAGTCGCTGTCGGGAGACGGAAAACCCCAGGCGCGGCTGCCGCTTTCAATTGCAAAACCGATGCGGATGTCCTGCTCGCGCACCGAGGCGAGCCGCGACCTGATCTCCTTGACGGCTTCGGGATCGAAGCCGCCTATTCCGCCGTCGGCATGCATGCTGATCAAACCCGGCGCTCGACCATCATCTTCTTGATTTCGGCGATCGCCTTGGCCGGGTTGAGGCCCTTCGGGCAGGTCTGCGCACAGTTCATGATCGTGTGGCAGCGATAGAGGCGGAACGGATCCTCGAGATTGTCGAGACGCTCGCCGGTCGCCTCGTCTCTGGAATCGATCAGCCAGCGATAGGCCTGCAGCAGAACGGCCGGACCGAGATAACGGTCGCCGTTCCACCAGTAGCTCGGACAGGAGGTCGAGCAGCAGGCGCAGAGGATGCATTCATAGAGACCGTCGAGCTTCTGACGGTCCTCGTGGCTCTGCTTCCATTCCTTGGCCGGCGCCGGCGACACCGTCTTCAGCCATGGCTCGATCGAACGATGCTGGGCATAGAAGTTGGTGAGGTCTGGCACCAGATCCTTGACGACGGGCAGATGCGGCAGCGGATAGATCTTCACCGCACCCTTGATATCGTCGAGGCCCTTGGTGCAGGCGAGCGTATTCGTGCCGTCGATATTCATCGCGCAGGAGCCGCAGATGCCCTCGCGACAGGAGCGCCGCAGCGTCAGCGTCGGGTCGATCTTGTTCTTGATGTAGAGCAGGCCGTCGAGCACCATCGGCCCGCAATCGTCGACATCGATGTAGAAGGTGTCGATCGACGGGTTCTGGCCGTCGTCCGGGCTCCAGCGGTAGACGCGGAATTCGCGGGTGTTCTTGGCACCCGCCGGCTTCGGCCAGACCTTGCCTTCGCGCATCTGGGAATTCTTGGGGAGAGCGAGTTCAACCATGCCGGGTTCCTCTTGAGATCAGTAGACGCGAGCTTTCGGCTCGATCTTATGCGGATCGATGCCTTCCGCGATGAGCTCGGTGTGAACCGGCCGGTAATCGAGCTTCACATCGCCCGCTTCGCTCACCCAGGCAAGCGTGTGCTTGCGCCAGTTGAGGTCGTCGCGGCCGGCGAATGCACCCTCGGTATAATCCTCGCGTGCATGCGAACCGCGGCTCTCCTTGCGGGCCTCGGCGCCGTAGATCGTCGTGATGGCGTTGGCCATCAGGTTCTGCAATTCGAGCGTTTCCACGAGGTCGGAATTCCAGACCATCGAACGGTCGGTGACCTTGATATCCTTCATTTCGCCCCAGATTGCCGAGATGCGCCGGCAGCCGGATTCCAGCGATTCCTGCGTGCGGAAGACGGCGGCGTCTTCCTGCATGGCGCGCTGCATCTTTTCGCGCAGATCAGCCGTCGGCGTGCCGCCGCTGGCGTGACGCAGACCGTCGAAGCGGTCCATGATCCTGTCGCAGGCTGCGACGTTGAGGTGCGGGATCGGCGCTGCCCGGTCGATCACCTCGCCGGCGCGGATCGCCGCGGCGCGGCCGAAGACCACGAGGTCGATCAGCGAGTTGGAGCCGAGGCGGTTGGCGCCGTGCACCGAGGCGCAGCCGGCCTCGCCCACGGCCATCAGGCCGGGGATGATCCGTTCCGGATTGGCGCTGTCGGCGTTCAGCACTTCGCCCCAATAGTTCGTGGGAATGCCGCCCATATTGTAGTGAACGGTCGGCAGAACCGGGATCGGCTCGCGCGTGACGTCGACGCCCGCGAAAATCTTGGCGCTCTCGGAAATGCCCGGCAGCCGTTCATGCAGAACGGCCGGATCGAGGTGATCGAGATGCAGGAAGATGTGGTCCTTGTTCTTGCCGACGCCGCGGCCTTCGCGGATCTCAAGCGTCATGCAGCGCGAAACGACGTCGCGCGAGGCAAGGTCCTTGGCCGAAGGCGCGTAACGCTCCATGAAGCGTTCGCCCTCGGAGTTGACGAGGTAACCGCCTTCGCCGCGCGCGCCTTCGGTGATCAGACAGCCCGAACCATAGATGCCTGTGGGGTGGAACTGGACGAATTCCATGTCCTGCAGCGGCAGGCCGGCGCGCGCCACCATGCCGCCGCCGTCGCCGGTGCAGGTATGGGCGGAGGTTGCCGAGAAATAGGCGCGACCGTAGCCGCCGGTCGCCAGCACCACCATCTTGGCGGCGAAGCGATGGATGGTGCCGTCATCGAGGCACCAGGCAACGACGCCGGTGCAGCGGCTGCCGTCTTCCGACATGATCAGGTCGAGCGCGAAATACTCGATGAAGAATTCGGCGTTGTTGCGCAGCGACTGGCCGTAGAGCGTATGCAAAATGGCGTGGCCGGTACGGTCGGCGACGGCGCAGGTGCGCTGCACCGGCGGGCCTTCGCCGTAATTCTGCATGTGGCCACCGAACGGGCGCTGATAGATCTTGCCTTCCTCGTTGCGCGAGAACGGCACGCCGTAATGCTCGAGCTCATAGACCGCCTTCGGCGCTTCCATGGTGAGATACTGCATGGCGTCGACGTCGCCGAGCCAGTCGGAACCCTTGACGGTGTCGTAGAGGTGCCACTGCCAGCTGTCCGGCGTCATGTTGCGCAGCGAGGCGGCGATACCGCCCTGCGCCGCGACCGTGTGCGAACGGGTCGGGAATACCTTGGTGATGCAGGCCGTGCGGAAACCCTGCTCGGCCATCCCGAGCGTGGCGCGCAGGCCGGCGCCGCCGGCGCCGACGACGATCACGTCGTAGGAGTGATCGACATATTTGTAGGCCTTGCCGTTCTGGGCGGGTGAAGTCGGTGCCATATCGAGCTTATCCTACGAATGCGATTTTCAGAATGGCGAAGAGACAGAGGCCGGCGATCAGGATCGCAAAGAACGTGTTCAGCATCAGCAGCGCGATCTTGCCGAACTCGCCATGCACGTAATCCTCGATGATGACCTGCATGCCGAGCTTCATATGGATGACGCCGGAGATCACCATCAGCCCCATGACGACGGCGACGAAGGGGTTCGACAGCGCGCGAACCACATCCGCATAGGGTGCGCCGGCATAGGCGATCATGAAGAAGAGGAAGAAGAGGATGAGCGGAACATTGGCGACGGCCGTCAGCCGCTGACGCCAGAAATGATCCGTGCCGTCCTTGGCGGAGCCGAGCCCGCGAACCTTGCCGAGGGGGGTGCGCATATCCATGAGAGGACCTTCAGAAGCGAATGAGGAAGCCGATCACCCAGACCAGCACGGTCAGACAGAGCGACCCGATGACGTTGGCGATGGCGAGCTTGGTCGAGAATTCCTTCTCGAAGCCGTAGCCGAGATCCCACATGAAGTGGCGGAAACCGCCGAGCATGTGGTGCAGCAGCGCCCAGGTGTAGCCGAGCAGCACGAGCTTGCCGAGCAGGCTGCCGAGCACCCAGTTGGCCCAATCATAGGAGCCCTGGCCGCTTGCCGCCGCGATCAGCCACCAGGCGACCAGCAGCGTGCCGACGTAAAGCGCCCCACCGGTAATGCGGTGGACGATGGACATGATCATGGTGGGAATAGGTTTGTAAATTTGCAAATGCGGCGACAGGGGCCGGTTATTTGTCACGTTCGCCATCAGAACCTCGCGGCGGCTTCTCTGCGCTCCCGGATTTCGGAGCATGCTCAGTCAACCACACGAATGACAAAATTCTCTGTGTGCGTTGCATCGATTGCGACGTTTAATCACCGGAAACGCCGACGACAAGCACAATCGCTGTCTGCTTCGAATTTAATCGATTCGGGCCACCGGGAAGTTTGCCGGCAGGAGCTACCCCAGGAAAATGCGAAGCGGCTTTCCCAGGCAAGGCGCGGCGCGATTTTGCCGGTAATAGGGTAAAAACAAAAGATTAGAGGGATTTTGCGCTTCCACGAGAAACTGAACCCCTCTCACAAAACTGGTCCTTTTACGCTCAATATTTATCTCGTTCTTTCCCTGCACATGGACAAGCTCCGGCTTTTGGCGCAATCTGGCGTTAACGATTTGTTAACGATTGGATTTTCGGAGGTCGGCGCCCATGTTTCGCAGTCTGTCCGTCGTCACCCTGCTTGCCCTGTCCACGCTCGTCGCACTGCCGGCCGCCGCCGGCGATCGCCGCCATGATCGCTTTCCCGGCCATCGCCACGCTTTCCACAACGGATTGCGGCTCGGCGAACGCATCAGCTGGCGAGATCGCGGCATCCGTATCGACCGCGCTTTCGGCCGCCGGTCCGGCAGGGGGATGCCGATGCTGAAACGGTTTTCCTCGCCGGCGACACATCGCTTGACCCGCGGCAATCTCATCATCGTCACAGGCGCGGCGCCGGCTGACGACAACATCTATGCCGGCTCTTCCTATGCCTATCAGGTCGATGGCGGGACTTACGTCGGCGGCTACGGCTACTATGCGGCAGCACAGCCCGAGCCGCGGCCCCCGAAGGCGAAGGTCATCGACGTCGCCATCCAGGACGATCCCTGCACCTACGAGGCCAATGTCTGCGTCATCCGGCCTTAGAATATTTTAGGAACCGGACCCGAACCGCCACACCGTCGTCTTCTTGATTTCGCTGTCCTCCAGCGCCCGCGTTACCGGCACCTCATAGGCCGCGCAGAATTCCAGCCGGTCTTTCGGCAGATAACTGCGGCCGGGGTCGCCGACCAGCACCGGCTTGCCGTTATCAGCCAGCCCGGCGAACCAGGGAACAAGCGCATCGGCGAAAGCGCGGTCGTAAAAGACGTCGCCGGCCAGCACGATATCCGCATCGATCGCCTGCCCGATCAGATCGGCGCCGGTAAATCCGAGAGGAACGCCATTCGCCTCGGCATTCAGCCGGACCGCAGCTTCCGCCCAGGGATCGATATCGCAGGCCGTGACCTCCCGGGCGCCGGCCATGACAGCCGCAATGCCGACGAGGCCGGAGCCGCTGGCGAAATCGAGCACGCGCTTGCCGCGCACCGTTTCCGGGTGATCGAGGATGTAGCGCGCCAGCCCCTGCCCGCCTGCCCAGGCGAAAGCCCAGAAGGGCGGCGGCAGGCCGATCGCCTCCAGCTCCTCCTCCGTCTTCAGCCACAGCTCATGCGCCTCGCTTGCCAGATAGAGCAAAATCTCCGGCACGTGCGGCGGCGCCATAACGCTGGTATTGGCGCGGATGAAGGCTTGCGGATCGGTTTTCAACGCGGCGGATTGTCCAGCCCGCCCATGCGGCAGACTTCGAGATATTCCTCCTCGGTCACCGGCTGCACCGAAAGCCGCATCGAGGTGACGAGCGCCATCTTGGCAAGCTTCTCGCTCGCCTTGACATCCTTCAGCGTCACCGGCTTCGGCATATCCATGACGGCACGGATATCGACGCAATCCCACTTCGGATCGTCCTTGGCAGTGGAATCGGGATGCGACAGCGCCGCGACTTCGACGATGCCGACGATCTCCAGCCCGTCATTGGAATGATAGAAGAATCCCTTGTCGCCGATCTGCATCGCCCGCATGTTGTTGCGCGCCAGATAGTTGCGGACGCCGGTCCATTCCGTGCCCTTTTCGCCGGCAGCCTTCTGCTGCTCCCAGGACCAGGAAGCGGGCTCGGATTTATAAAGCCAGTGCGCCATGCTCACGCCTCCGGCTTGTTGAAGACCCAGTTGTAGGCCTTGACCTCGACGCTTTCGAACAGTCCGGCCTTGGCGTAAGGGTCGGCATCGGCAAGCGCCCGCGCCGCCTCCTTCGATTCCGCTTCGACGATGATCAGGCTGCCGCAGGCCTTGCCGTCGTCATCGAGAAACGGGCCGGCAATCTTCAACGTGCCCTCGGCATTCAGCCCGTTCAGATAGTCAAGATGTGTCGGACGCGTCTCCATGCGCACGTTCAGATGTCCCGGCTTGTCCTTGCAGAGAAGGGCGAAAAGCATGTCTGTCTCCTATTCGGTGGTGATCGGGCGTGTCATCAGTTGCTCGATCGCCTCTGATATATCGAGCCTGCCGTCGATGATGGCGGAAACGGCATCGGTGATCGGCATGCTGACCTTCAATTCGGCCGCAAGCCGCGCGGCGACGGAAGCGGCAAACGCGCCTTCCACCAGTGCGCCCTGCAGCGGATCGGTCTTGTCGCCGCGGCCGAGCGCGATGCCGAAGCGCAGGTTCCGCGATTGATGGCTCGTCGCCGTCAGCACCAGATCGCCGAGACCGGAAAGCCCGCGCACCGTATCCGCCTGGCCGCCCTTGGCGACGACGAAACGCGACATTTCCGCAAGCCCGCGCGCAATCAGCGCCGCACGCGCGGAATCGCCGATGCCGCGGCCTTCGACGATGCCGCAGCCGATCGCCAGCACATTCTTGAGCGCGCCGCCGAGCTGCACGCCGATCCGGTCATTGGAGGCATAAAGCCGGAAGGTCCGGCCCGATATCGCCTGAGCCAGCCGCTCCGCGGTCTCAATGTCATCGGCCGCGATTGCCATCGCCGTCGGCAGGCCTTTGGCGATATCGGCGGCAAAACCCGGGCCCGAGAGCACCGCGATGGAATGATCCGGCAGTTCCCGTTCCAGCATGTCGGTCAGAAGATTGCCCGTCGCCCGCTCGATGCCCTTGGCGCAGGTGACGACCACGGCATCCTTGGCAAGATAGGGGCCATATTGCCGCGCCGCATCGGCCTGCGCCTGCGACGGCATCGCAAAAAGGACGATGGAGGCGCCGGTGATCGCATCCGCCTCGGCGGAAAATTCCAGCGTGTCGGGCAGAGAAATGCCGGGCAGCACCGCATCGTGCAGCCGTTCGCTCTTCAGATCTTCCATCAGTGCCGGATTGCGCCCGACGAGCGTCACGGCGCTGCGGCCGGCAAGGGCGATGACGGCGGCAAGCGCCGTGCCGAAAGCCCCCGATCCGACAACGGCGATGTTTTCGCTCATGCCTTGGCCCCCCGTTTTCCGAAACCGATCAGCGTTTCCGCATTGGAATCGAGCGGCCAGCGCGAGCGCGGCTGCACGTCGAGCGCATCCGGTGCGGCGCCGGTCGCCATCCGCTCCAGTCCCGCCCAGGCGATCATCACGGCATTGTCGGTGCAGAGCCTGAGCGGCGGCGCGACGAAGCGGAAGCCATTCTTGTCGCACAGCGCCTGCAGCGTGCCGCGCAGTTCGAGATTGGCGGCGACGCCGCCGGCAACGACGAGCGCCGGCTTTTCGCTAGTTGCAGGGAATTCCGTCTTGAACCGCTGCAGGCCGCGGCCGATGCGGTCTTTCAGCGTCCGCGAAATCGCCTTCTGGAACGAGGCGCAGATATCCGCGACATCCTGATCGCTGAGCGGCGCGATATCCTGTGCCGCCTGCCGCACCGCCGTCTTCAGGCCGGAGAAGGAGAAGTCGAGCCTGGCCTCGCCGACCAGCGGCCGCGGAAAGTCGAAACGATCGGCATTGCCGTTCTGCGCCATCCGCTCCACCGCCGGTCCGCCGGGATAGGGCAGGCCGAGCAGCTTTGCCGTCTTGTCGAAGGCTTCGCCCAGCGCATCGTCGATCGTCGTCCCCCAGCGCTCATATTGCCCGACGCCGCGCACCAGGATGAGCTGGGTATGGCCGCCGGAGACGAGCAGCATCAGATAGGGAAAGGAGAGCCCGTCCGTCAGCCGCGCCGTCAGCGCATGGCCTTCGAGATGGTTGACCGCATAAAGCGGCTTGCCGGCGGCTCTGGCGATCGCCTTGCCGGTCATCAGCCCCACCAGCAGCCCGCCGATCAGCCCCGGCCCCGACGTCGCGGCAATGGCGTCGACCTCGTCGAGCGACACATTGGCGCGCGTCAGCGCCTCCTCGATCAGTTCGTCCAGCGCCTCGACATGGGCGCGCGCGGCAATCTCCGGCACCACGCCGCCATAGGCGCTATGCTCGTCGAGCTGGGACAGCACCACGTCGGACAGCACGGTGGAATGCCCCTCCGCATCGCGCTCGACGACCGCGGCGGCGGTCTCGTCGCAGCTCGTTTCGATGCCAAGGATGCGCAGAAAGGGAACCATGTAGCCTGTTCGTTGATTGCGATGGGATGGAAACCCGTTTACGAGAACTCCGGTAACAACGGAATAGAGCGGATGCAAACAAAACCTTTCCGGATCGGCACGCGCGGCAGCCCGCTGGCGCTTGCCCAGGCGCATGAGGCCCGCGACAGGCTGATGGCGGCGCATCATCTGCCCGAGGAAATGTTCGAGATCGTCGTGCTCTCGACCAAGGGCGACCGCATCACCGACCGGTCGCTTTCCGAGATCGGCGGCAAGGGCCTCTTCACCGAGGAGCTCGAACAGAAGCTTGCCGCGGGCGAACTGGATTTCGCCGTGCACTCCACCAAGGATATGCCGACGCACCTGCCGGAGGGCCTGCATCTCTCCGCCTATCTGCCGCGTGAAGATATCCGCGATGCCGTCGTCGGCCGCACCGCGCCCAAGCTGATCGACCTGCCGCATGGCGCCACCGTCGGCTCCTCGTCGCTGCGTCGCCAGGCGCTCATCCGCCGCATGCGGCCAGACATCAATGTCGTCACCTTCCGCGGCCTCGTCGAAACGCGCCTGCGGAAGCTCGAAGAGGGTCAGGTGGACGCAACTCTGCTGGCGCTTGCCGGCCTGAAACGCCTCGGCAAGGTCGAGGTGATTACCGATATCCTCGACCCCGACACTTTCCCGCCGGCGCCGGCACAGGGGGCGATCTGCATCGAAAGCCGCATCGGCGACACGGGGATTGACGATCTTCTGGCGCCGATCAACGATGCCACGACCTTCGACACCGTCTCCTGCGAACGCGCCTTCCTCGCCGCTCTCGACGGCTCCTGCCGCACGCCGATCGGCGGTTACGCCGTCTGCGAAGGCGACCTCATCCGCTTCTCCGGCCTGATCATCACCCCTGACGGCCGCAGCCAGCATGCGGTGACGACCGACGGCCATCGCCGCGATGCGGCAGCACTCGGCACCCGCGCCGGCCAAGACGTGCGCGCAAGGGCCGGCAGCGCCTTCTTCGACGACTGGCACTGACGCGGCCATGCGCGTGCTCGTTACCCGCCCCGCCCATTCGGCGACGAGAACCGCACGACGTCTGCGCGATATGGGCCACGAGCCGCTGCTGCTGCCGCTGCGTCGGCCGGTCCATGACAGCGCCGCCGCCGCGGGCGCGCTCGCAACCACCAGCGGCGCAATCGCCGTGACCAGCGCCGAAGCCATCAGGGTCGTTTCAGCGCTCGGTGAGCAACTTAATCCGCATCTTGGCCGCCCGCTTTTCGCGGTGGGAGAAACAACGGCAGAGGAGGCGCGCAGCCTCGGCTTCCGATCGGTCGCCGCATCCCAGGGCAACGGCCGCGATCTCGCCGATCTCATCGCAACGCAGGGCGCCGACGGCTTGCTCTATCTTGCCGGCATGCCGCGCGCGGAAACGTTCGAAGCAAGATTGAGCGAACTCGGTATCCGTTTTTCCGTCGCGGAATGTTATCGCATGCAACCGGTTGCCCCAGGCCCGGCCGAGATCGAAGCGATTTTTGCGGGCGGTCGGCCGGATGCGGTTCTCTTCTACTCCAGACAGACGGCCGACGATTTCTTTGGCCTGGCCGAACTCTGCTCCGCCCTGGCGGAACACGGCGGAATCCGGCTTCTCTGCCTCAGCGAGGCGGTGGCGGAAGCCATCCCGGCGGCTCTGAAAAAAAATGCGGCGATTGCGCCGATGCCGGATGAGAAAAGTCTTTTGTCGCTGCTTTGAATGCTTTAGCCGCCCAAATTTGATCTAACCTCTTCCCTTAATTGGCATCACTGTCTAGTTTCGTTGCAATGCAGGATAATGAGGACCTCATGGTATCGGGAAACCCGCCACGCCATTCCAAGAGCGCCGACGAGCCGGTCACGATCGACCTCGAAGCACAGGATTTCGCCTCTGCAGCCGATACTGAAAAGCCGGTGGAGAATGATGTCGGCGACGCCGACCGCACCCCCGCCGAGGCCGGCACGCCGCCCGAAGCCGAAGCTGCGCCGATAGCCGAACATGAGCCGGCCGAGCATGAGCCAGCCGAGCCGGCCGAACGCCAAGACCAGCCTGAAACGGAGGCGCAGGCTGAGGAGCCGGCAACCCCGGAACCGTCCTTCACGCCCGCTCCCGAACAGCCCGCGCCGCAGCGCGGCGCCACCTCCGGCCTCATCGCCGCCGGCATCTTCGGCGGCCTCGTGGCGCTGCTTGGTGCAGGCGCCATTCAATATGCCGGTTACCTCCCGGGCTCCTCCGCGCCGCAGACGACGTCGCCGGAGACCGCCGATCTTGCCGGCGAGATCGACGGCCTGAAACAGGCCGTCGCCAATCTCGCCGCCAACCCGGCGAGCCCGGATGACGGCGCGCTTGCCAAGCGCGTCGCTGTGCTGGAAACGGCTGCGAAAGCCCCCGCGGCCGGCACACCGGCCGATTCGGCAAACGTCGAGGCACTCAACCAGAAGATTGCCGAGTTGAACGGCCAGCTCGACCAGCTGCGCGCCACGCTTGCCCAGTCCTCCGAACAGCAGACGACCAGCGGCGCCGATATCGCCAAGCGCCTCGAAGAAGCCGAAAAGAAGCTGAACGAGCCGCGCGAGGATGTCGCCGTTGCCAAGGCGATCGCGGCAGCCGCCCTCAAGGCGGCGATCGATCGCGGCGGCCCGTTCCTGGCCGAGCTCGATACCTTCGCCGGCGTCGCACCCGACGATCCGGCCGTTGCCGACTTGCGCGCCTTTGCCGAGACCGGCATTCCCTCGCGCGCCGAGCTCGTGCGGCAGGCTCCCGACGTTGCGACCGCGATCGTCGAAGCCGTCAACCAGCCGGATCCGAACCAGAGCTGGTCGGACAGGCTGATGTCGAGCGCCAAGTCGCTGGTAACGGTCCGTCCCGTCGGCAATATCGAGGGCGAAAGCGTCGAAGCGATCGCCGCCCGCATGGAGGAGAAGGTGAAGAACGGCGATCTGTCAGGCGCTTCCGCTGAATGGAACTCTCTGCCGGCCGTGGGCAAGCAGGCATCCGCCGCTTTCAAGCAGTCGCTCGAAGCGCGCATCCGCGTCGAGGAACTGGTCGGCGGGGCGCTGTCGAAAGCGGTGTCCGGCACCGGCAAGGAAGGATAAGACCATGCTGATCCGTCTTGTCGTCTTCGCCCTCTTCGTGCTGGCTCTCGCCTATGGCTTCTCCTGGCTTGCCGATCGTCCCGGCGACCTCTCGCTGATCTGGGAGGGCCAGATCTATCAGACGAAACTGATCGTCGCCGCCAGCGCGATCATCGCTCTGATCGCTGCCGTCATGGTCGTCTGGTGGTTCATCCGCCTGGTCTGGACCTCGCCGCATTCGGTGACGCGTTATTTCCGCGCCCGCAAGCGCGACCGCGGTTATCAGGCGCTATCAACAGGCCTGATCGCCGCCGGCGCCGGCAATTCGGCTCTCGCCCGCAAGATGGCCGCCCGCTCGCGCGGCCTGATCCGCGCCGATCAGGAGCCGCTGATCAACCTGCTCGAGGCTCAGGCCGCCCTGATCGAGGGCCGCCATGACGAGGCGCGCGCCAAATTCGAGGCCATGGCCAACGATCCCGAGACGCGCGAGCTCGGCCTGCGCGGCCTCTATCTGGAAGCCCGCCGGCTCGGCGCCAATGAGGCCGCCCGCCAATATGCCGAAAAGGCTGCCGACAACGCGCCGTATTTGCCCTGGGCCGCCCAGGCGACGCTCGAATATCGCAGCCAGGCCGGCCGCTGGGACGACGCGATCCGCCTGCTCGAGCAGCAGAAGGCCGCCCGCGTCGTCGAAAAAGCCGAAGCCAACCGTCTGCATGCCGTCCTCCTGACGGCGCGGGCCGGCGAGAAGCTGGAAGGCAACCCGGCCGGTGCCCGCGACGACGCCCTGCAGGCGCTGAAACTCGCCGCCGATTTCATTCCGGCAGCCCTTATTGCCGCAAAGGCGCTGTTCCGCGAAGGCGGCGTGCGCAAAGCTGCCTCGATCCTCGAACAGGCATGGAAATCAGCACCGCACCCCGAGATCGGCCAGGCCTATGTCAGGGCGCGCAGTGGCGATTCCACGCTCGACCGGCTGAAGCGTGCCGAACGGCTGGAGGGGCTGCGCCCGAACAATGTCGAATCCCTTCTCGTCGTCGCCCAGGCAGCGCTCGACGCGCAGGAATTCGCCAAGGCCCGTGCCAAGGCGGAAGCGGCGGCGCGCATGCAGCCGCGTGAAGCCGCCCTCCTGCTGTTGGCCGATATCGAGGAAGCCGAAACCGGAGACCAGGGCCGGGTGCGCCACTGGCTGGCCCAGGCGCTGAAGGCGCCGCGCGATCCGGCCTGGGTGGCGGACGGCTTCGTCTCCGACAAATGGCTGCCGATATCGCCCGTGACCGGCCGCCTCGACGCCTTCGAGTGGAAGGCGCCCTTCGGCCAGATCGAAGGTCCGCTCGAAGACGGTGCGGCGCCCGCCGCGATCGAAACCGCCCTGAAGACCCTGCCGCCGCTGCGCGACGTCAGGCCGGAAAGCCCGGTCAACGATCATCGCATCATCGAGCTGGAACGCGCCGCGACGATTGCCGAGGCGGTGCGCCCGGCACCGGCGCCAGCCAAACAGAAGCCTGTCGAACAGAAGCCTGTCGAACCGGCCGCCGGCGATAAGGGACCCGCACCGAACGAGGCAAAGCCTTTCTTTGGCGGGTTGCCGGATGATCCCGGCGTTCGCGATCCGAGGGCGGAACCGGAACCCAGGACACGGCTCCGCCTTTTCTGAAATGGAACGAAAACCGCATGTTCGAACGCTTTCAGGCATTCTTCCAGAAGCTTACCACAGACCACCCGAAGAAGGGTTTTGCCCCCGATGATCCGCGCATTGCAGTGGCAGCACTCTGCATGCAGGTGATGGAGGCCGACGGTCAGATCAAAGCCAGCGAGAAGAAGCGGCTGCGCAAGCTGTTGAAGGAGCAGTATGCACTCGACGGCAAACAGCTTGACGCCCTGATCGCCGCCGGCCTTGAAGCCGAAAGCTCCGCCGTCGACTATTATCGCTTCACCGCCGACCTGAAACGCCATCTCAATACCGAGCAACGGCTGGAGCTGATCGGCATTCTCTGGGACATCGTCTATGCCGATGGCGAACGCAGCGAAATGGAAGACCATGTGATCTGGCGTATCGCCGATCTACTCGGCGTCTCCTCCCGCGAGCGCATCCAGAAGCGGCAGGAGGCCGCCGCCAGGGTGACGGATGTCCAGGTTGCGCAAGATGATAGCGACTGAGCAAAAGCTGAACCGAGACCGGCGCCCGATCCTCATCGTCCTGCATCAGGAGCGGTCGAGCCCCGGCCGTGTCGGCCAGTTGCTCGTCGAAAAGGGCTACCGCCTCGATATCCGTCGCCCGGTTCTCGGCGAACCGCTTCCGACGACGCTCGAAGACCATGCCGGCGCCGTCGTCTTCGGCGGGCCGATGAGCGCCAACGATCCCGAGGACTTCGTCAAGAAGGAGATCGACTGGATCGACATTCCGCTGCGGGAAAAACGCCCCTATCTCGGTATCTGCCTCGGCGCGCAGATGCTGGTGCGTCAACTCGGCGGCAAGGTGCAGTCGAATGCCGACGGCTCGACGGAGATCGGCTGGTATCCGCTGCACCCGACCGAGAAGGGCCGGCTGCTGATGCATTGGCCGAAAATGGTCTATCATTTCCACCGCGAGGGTTTCGAACTGCCGCGCGGCGCCGACCTGCTGGCCGAAGGCGATGCCTACCCCAACCAGGCCTTCCGCTACGACGGCAACGCCTGGGGCCTGCAGTTCCATGCCGAACTCACCCGGGTGATGATGCATCGCTGGGTCGTGCATGGCGCCCATCGCTTCATTCTGCCGACGCCCAGCAGGGCCGCGAACATCTCGAAGGCCGCATGCTGTTCGACGCGCCGCTGAAAGCCTGGCTGAGCGAATTCCTCGATATCGTCTTCGAAGGCAAGACGGCGAAAGCCGCTTCCCCGATCACGCTTCCCGCATAAAGCGTCGCTCGGCAGGACGCTCTATCGCGGTTATGTGCTGGGCGCGTCGAGCGTATCGATCTGCCGCAATTTCGGGAAACTCGAAGCCCAGATCGCCGCCACAGCAAGCGTTCCGATCCCGCCGATGACAACCGCCGGCACCGCACCGAAGAGCGCCGCCATCGTGCCCGCCCTGAATTCCCCGAGTTCGTTCGAGGCACCGACGAAAACCATGTTGACCGCATTGACGCGGCCGCGCAGCTGATCCGGCGTCCAGAGCGCAATCAGGCTCTCGCGGACATAGACCGACACCATGTCGGCCGCCCCCATCAGCGCCAGCGCCGCGATCGAGACTTCGGTGTTGGTCGACACGCCGAAGATGATCGTGCCGACGCCGAACAGGGCGACGCCGATGAACATGTAGATGCCGGCGCGATGTTTGAGCGGATAGGCGGCAAGGAAGATCGCCATGACGATCGCGCCAAGGCCGGGTGCGGCGCGCAACAGTCCGAGGCCCCAGGGACCGAGTGTCAGGATATCACGGGCGAAGATCGGCATCAGTGCCGTCGCACCGCCAAGCAGCACGGCGAAGAGATCGAGCGAGATCGCCCCGAGCACCACCTTTTCGGCGCGGATGAAGCTGAAGCCGCCGAGGATCATCGCCCAGCTCTTGGTCTCGCCCGTCGTCTTCTGCACCGGTTTCGGGATCATGTAGAGAAGAGCCGCACCGAGCACGGAAAAGATCACCGCCACCGTATAGGCGGTCGGTGCGCTGACGCCGTAGAGCAGACCGCCGAGCACCGGCCCAGTGATCGCCGCGAGCTGCCAGGACGACGAATTCCAGGCGATCGCATTGGAGAGCGCCTCCTCCGGCACCAGATTGGGCGCCAGCGATTGCACGGCCGGCGACATGAAGGCGCGTTCGATGCCGAAGATCAGGAGCACGGCGAAAACAGGCAGGGGCGTGAAGCTCCCCATGACAGTCATGACGAGCAGCGCCAGCGTGCAGAGCGCGCTCACCAGCGAGCAGAGGGCCGCGATCGCCCGGCGATTGTACCGGTCGGCCACCGAACCGGTGACGAGAATGAGCAGCAGCGACGGCAGGAACTGCACGAGACCGATCAAACCGAGATAGATCGCGCTGCCCGTCTGGTCGTACATCTGCCAGCCGACGGCGACGCTGACGATCTGCTGCGAGAAGGAAAGCAGGAAGCGCGCGAAGAAGAACCGCGTGTAGGACGAATGCCGGAACGCGGCAAAACGGTCTCCGGTGGGCGAAAACGACATGGGTGTTTTCCGAGGAGACGGGCGCCGGAATAGCTGCAAAGCCGCCCGTTAAACATGATTCACCGCGCGTCTCCACACGGCACTTGCTCGTTTAGTCGCCAATGTCTACATGTCTGTCAACAACGAATTGGAGACGACCATGTTTGCGCTGTTTCAAACCATTGATTTGGCTTTGAATATTTACACCTGGATCCTGATTGGTAGCGCCATTTTTTCCTGGCTCTATGCGTTCAACGTTATCAATTCCAGCAACCAGTTCGTCAACTCGGTCGGCACGTTCCTCTATAACGTCACTGAACCGGTGCTGAAGCCGATCCGCCGTTTTCTGCCGAACCTTGGCGGCATCGACATTTCGCCGATCATCCTGCTGCTGATCATCTTCTTCCTGCGCACCTTGCTTTGGACGACGCTGTACCCGCTGGTCGCTTGAGCCGCCCCTGGAGCCTTTTCGGTGATCATCTGCGCCTCGCCGTCCGGCTGACGCCGAATGGCGGGCGTGATGCGATCGATGGCATCGAGCTGGATGGCGAGGGCGAAACGCACCTGAAGGCGCGCGTCACATCGGTCCCGGAAAAGGGCAAGGCCAACAAGGCGCTGATCCTTCTGGTCGCCCAATCGCTGCGCATCCCCAAATCAGCATCAGCCTCGTCTCCGGCGACACCGCGCGCAAAAAAATCCTCCGGATCGACGGCGACCCGGAGGATTTGGCAAAAAAACTCGAAACGCTTTTCGGCTGAACAATCAGCCTTTCGTCTTCTTGGCGCGCTCGACCGCTTCGAGGATAAGCTGGCCGGCTTCCTTGGAGTCGCCCCAGCCGAAGATCTTCACCCACTTGCCGGGCTCCAGATCCTTGTAGTGCTCGAAGAAGTGCTCGATCTGCTTCAGCGTGATTTCCGGAAGATCGGTGTAATCCTTCACCTTCTCGTAGCGCAGCGTCAGCTTCGGCGACGGCACGGCGATGATCTTCTCGTCCTTGCCGGAATTGTCTTCCATCTTCAAAACGCCGATCGGGCGCACATTGATGACGCAGCCGGGAACCAGCGGGCGGGTGCTGGCGATCAGGACGTCGATCGGGTCGCCGTCTTCCGACAGCGTATGCGGCACAAAGCCGTAATTGCCCGGATAGGTCATCGGCGTATAGAGGAAACGATCGACCACCAGCGTACCGGCTTCCTTGTCCATCTCATACTTGATGGGATGGCCGCCAACAGGAACCTCGACGATAACGTTGACGTCCTCAGGTGGGTTATTACCGATTGAAATGGCATCGATGCGCATAGGAAACTCCCGCGAAGTTGAATTGCTCGCAGCCAGATAATCAGTTTCATGTGGCAACGCAACATTGGAGATCACCAATGCGTGATGGCACCGGCGCAAAGAGGTCAAATCTTTGGAATGGGCGATCGGCCAACGCTGACCAAACCGGTCAGCTCCAGATGAAGCCGATCTTCTTCAACTGTTTGTGGTCGAAACTTTCCATGCCTTCGCAGAAGTCGACACCGCCATGATTGCGGTAGAAGCGGCCGGCGGTCTCGTTTTCTTCGAGGCACCAGACGACCAGCCCCTTGCAGCCGAGCGACTTCAAGAGCCGGCGCGCCTCACCGAACAGCATTCTGCCGAGGCCGATGCCCTGATACTCGGGGCGAAGGTAAAGCTCGTAAATCTCGCCTTCCTGCGGCAGAGCGCGGGCGCGGTTGAGGCCCAGCGTCGCGTAGCCGGCGACCGTTCCGGCAACATCGAGAACCAGCAGCGTTGCCGGCCCGCGGGTCGCCTTGCGCCACCAGTTTTCGCCGCGCCGCTCGATCATCTGCGTCAGCGCCCGATGCGGGATGATGCCCGCATAGGTGTGCTGCCAGGCGAGCCTGTGGGTTTCCGATATGGCCCGGGCATCGTGCGGTTCGGCCCGCCGGACATCGATCGACAACGTCTTCATAACGTTTACTCTGGCCCTGCCAAAGGCAATTAACCATATGCGGCCGGCGCATCGTGATCGATTGCCCACAGACTTGATATGTGGACGACAGATAAAATTTAACGCTTTTTTAACGATTGTCACAAGTCGGAATCAGCGCGGCGCACAATAAAAAACCCCGGCTCGAAGGCCGGGGTTTCAAATTGTATTTCCAAGCGCTCAGAGAGCCGCTTTGGACTTTTCGAAACGCTTGCGATCGTTGGCGTCGAGATACATCTTGCGCAGGCGAATGTTCTTCGGCGTCACTTCCATCAGCTCGTCGTCCTGGATCCAGGAAAGCGCACGATCAAGCGTCATGCGGATCGGCGGCGTCAGCTTCACCGCTTCGTCCTTGCCGGCGGCGCGGATGTTGGTGAGCTGCTTGCCCTTCAGCACGTTGACTTCAAGGTCGTTGTCGCGCGAATGGATGCCGATGATCATGCCGGCATAGACCTTTTCGCCCGGCTCGATGATCATCGGGCCGCGATCTTCCAGGTTGAACATGGCATAGGCGACGGCTTCGCCGGAAGCATTGGCGAGCAGCACGCCGTTGACGCGGCCACCGATCACACCCTTGTAGGGCTGGTAGTCATGGAACAGGCGGTTCATGATCGCCGTGCCGCGCGTATCCGTCAGCAGCTCCGACTGGTAGCCGATCAGGCCACGGGTCGGTGCATAGAAACGCAGGCGAAGGCGGTTGCCGCCCGACGGACGCAGCTCGACCATTTCGGCCTTGCGTTCCGACATCTTCTGAACGACGACACCGGAATGTTCTTCGTCGACGTCGACGACGACCTCTTCGATCGGCTCCAGAAGCTGGCCGCTTTCATCCTTGTGCATCACGACGCGCGGACGCGAAACGGCAAGCTCGAAGCCTTCGCGACGCATGGTTTCGATGAGAACGGCGAGCTGAAGTTCGCCGCGGCCGGATACGTAGAACGAATCCTTGCCTTCGGCTTCTTCGATCTTCAGGGCGACGTTGCCTTCAGCTTCCTTGAAGAGACGGTCGCGGATGACGCGGCTCGTGACCTTGTCGCCCTCGGTGCCCGCCAGCGGGCTGTCGTTGACGATGAAGGACATGGTGACCGTCGGCGGATCGATCGGCTGAGCCTTCATGGCTTCCGAGACGGCCGGATCACAGAAAGTATCGGCGACAGTCCCCTTGGAGAGACCGGCGATCGCGACAATGTCGCCCGCATGTGCTTCTTCGATCGCCGTGCGTTCGATGCCGCGGAAGGCGAGGATCTTGGAGATTCGGCCGGTTTCGATCAGCTTGCCGTCCTGGCCGAGAACCTTGACGGCCTGGTTCGGCTTGATCGAGCCCGACGCGATGCGACCGGTGATGATACGGCCGAGGAAGGGGTTGGCTTCGAGGATCGTGCCGATCATGCGGAACGGGCCTTCTTCGACGGTCGGCTCCGGAACATGCTTGAGCACCAGGTCGAGAAGCGGTGCAAGACCCTGATCCTTCGGGCCTTCCGGATTGACGTTCATCCAGCCGTCGCGGCCCGAACCGTAGAGGATCGGGAAGTCGAGCTGCTCGTCGGTCGCGTCGAGGTTTGCAAAGAGGTCGAAGACTTCGTTGATGACTTCTTCGTGGCGGCCGTCGGGACGGTCGATCTTGTTGATCGCGACGATCGGGCGAAGGCCGACCTTCAGCGCCTTGGACACGACGAACTTCGTCTGCGGCATCGGGCCTTCGGAAGAATCGACGAGAACGATCGCGCCGTCCACCATCGAGAGAATGCGCTCGACTTCACCACCGAAGTCGGCGTGGCCGGGGGTATCGACGATGTTGATGCGAACACCTTTCCACTCGACCGACGTCGCCTTGGCGAGAATGGTGATGCCGCGTTCCTTTTCGAGATCATTCGAGTCCATCACGCGTTCAGCGACGCGCTGATTTTCGCGGAACGAGCCGGACTGCTTGAGAAGCTCATCCACCAGGGTCGTCTTGCCATGGTCAACGTGCGCGATGATCGCGATATTGCGAAGTGCCATTTGTGAAATCTCTGAGGCTGGGGCGCACGCTCTTGAGGACGCGCCTATTAGTTTGGGGCGTCCATACAGTTTTTTTTGCGCTTGCGAAAGGGGGAAACGCGCAAAAGCTGCGGCAGGGCTTTCGCCCCGCCGCATCATAGCGTGTCATCAAATTGTCTTAGGCGTCGCTGCCTGTCAATTCCTCGAAGGTCGAAAGTCCCTTTTTCAGAAGCATCGCATCCGGGCTCGGAAGCTTGCCGCGGAAGGCCTTGTAGGCGTCCTCCGGATCGACCGAGCCGCCGACGGAATAGATGTTTTCCTTGAGCTTGCGCGCCATCTCGCCGTTGAAGGCGTCGCCCGTCTCCTCGAAGGCGGCAAAGGCATCGGCGTCGAGCACCTCCGACCACATATAGGAGTAATAGCCGGCCGAATAACCGCCGGAGAAGATGTGCTGGAAGTGCGGTGTCGCATGGCGCATGACGATCGACTTCGGCATGCCGATCTCGGCCAGCACCTCCGCCTGCACCGCCATCGGATCCTCGACGGTCGTTCTCGTGTGAAACGCCATATCGACAAGCGCCGACGAGGTGAACTCGACGGTGTTGAAGCCGGCATTGAAGGTGCGGGCGGCCAGGACCTTGTCGAGCAAGGCCTGCGGCATCGGCTCGCCGGTTTCGACATGAACGGCGTAGCGCTTCAGAATAGCGGGCACCGTCAGCCAGTGCTCGTAGAGCTGGGACGGCAGCTCGACGAAATCGCGCGAAACGCCGGTGCCAGAAACCGAGGGATAGGTGACGTTCGACAGCATGCCGTGCAGCGCGTGGCCGAATTCGTGGAACAGCGTGCGCGCGTCGTCGAGCGACAGCAGCGCCGGCTTGCCTTCCGCCGGCTTGGCGAAGTTGCAGACATTGTAGATGATCGGCAGCTCGCCGTGGCGGCCGTTCTTGAGTTCCAGCTTGTGCTGCGATTGCAACGAGCTCATCCAGGCGCCGGAACGTTTCGAGCCGCGGGCGAAATAATCGCCGAGGAACAGGGCAACCAGCCGGTCCTCGCGGTCCCTGATTTCAAACACCCTGACATCCGGATGATAGGCGGCCACGTCCTTCTTTTCGACGGCGCGGATGCCGAACAGCCGGCCGGCCACGTCGAAGCAAGCCTCGATGATCTTCTCGAGCTGCAGATAAGGCTTGAGCTCGGCCTCGGAGAAATCGAACTTCCGCGCCCGGATCTTTTCGGCATAGTGGCGCCAGTCCCAGGGCATCACCTCGTGGTTCCGGCCCTCTTCGGCGATCAACGCGGCGATATCGGTCTCCTCCTCGCCGGCGCGCTTCACCGCCCGCGCCCAGACGGCCTTGAGCAGGCCGTTCACCGCATCCGCCGTCTTCGCCATCGTGTTGTCGAGCTTCAGCTCGGCGAAATTGCCGTAGCCAAGCAGCGTCGCTACCTGATGGCGCAGCGCCAGCGTTTCCCTGATGACCGCGCGGTTGTCCGTCTCCCCGTCATTTTCGCCGCGCGCCACCCACGCCTTGAAAGCCTGCTCGCGCAGATCGCGGCGCTCCGAGAAGGTGAGGAACGGCTCGATGATCGAGCGTGACAGCGTCACCGCATATTTGCCCTCTTCGCCGCGTTCGCGCGCTGCCGCCGCCATCGCGTCACGAAGGAATTCCGGCAGGCCCTCGAGCTCGGCGCTGTCCGAAAGTACCAGTGCCCAGGCCTTTTCGTCGGCCAGGACGTTCTGGCCGAACTGCGTCCCGAGGCCGGCAAGCTTTTCATCGATCGCGGCGAGTTTTTCCTGCTCGGCCTTTTCGAGCTTGGCGCCCGATTTGACGAAGCCTTTCCAGTGGCGTTCCAGCACGCGTGTCTGTTCGAGCGTCAGGCCAAGGCTCTCGCGATTCTCCCAGAGCGTGTCGATGCGGGCAAAAAGCGCTGCATTCATCCCGATCTTCGAATAGTGACGCGACATCTTCGGCGAGATCTCCCGCTCCAGCGCCTGGATCACATCATTGGTATGCGCGCCGGCCTTGTTCCAGAACAGCGCCGAGACACGCGACAGCGCATCGCCGGCAATCTCCAGCGCCACGACCGTATTCTCGAAAGTCGGCGCATCGCCGTTTCCGGCAATTTCGTCGATCTCCTTCTCATGCGCGGCAAGCGCGGCTTCGAAGGCGGCGGCAAAATCACCGTCATCAACAGCATCGAAACGCGGCAGGCCGTGAAGACCGTCCCAGGTCACCAGCGCCGGATTGAAATCATGTGGAGAAGGCATCGGAGAATTCCTTTTGGCATGCAGATGGATCGTCAATATAGGCGGGCTGTCGTAGAATTGGTATGTTGCCGGGAAGGACCTTTTGCCTCGCCTGCCGAATTTGGCGGGCGCCTGCCAAATCTGGTGGACAACAATTGATACGTGAAAATTAACCAATCGTTAACGATTGACGCGAATCACGCGCAGGCGCTAGTTTTCCGATGTTCTTCTTGTAAGGGGACATGCGCCATGGAAATTTTTTCTGTGCGGTCTTCTCAGAGTTTGCTTTTTAAAAACAATCCTAATAACGCAAAAAGTTCGAAGACCTCTGATATTGAAATCGAGACCAGAGCTCCCGCCCCGGCCTCATTCCAGATCGAAGACGAAGTTGGCGAAGGCCCGGATTTCACCGCGGTCAGCCCTGGAGAGCTGCGCAATTACGCACGCCAGAGTTTCGATAGCGGCCTGATCGATCGGAATACCTACGCCGCGATCTCCGAACCGCTGCCGATGCATGCAATCGATCCGCTCGGCAACGTCATCGATCTCTCCAGCGTCACCGACGGCACCAGCTTCAATTTCCTCGATTATTACAAGAACCAGCTGCAGATCGCCACGTCGATCGGCGACCCCGATGAGGTCCAGACGCTGAAATCGATCGTCAACTTCCTGGACGGCTGATCAGAACAGGATGCATTCTGTTCTAGGTCAGGCCTTGCGCCAGCCGAGCAGGCCTGGCGTGGCATGCCAGAGCGCCTGGGCGGCAAAACCCATGAAAAGGACACCGGAGCAGCGCACGATCAGCCGCTCATGGGCGCGATAGAAGCGGCGGACCGCGCCTGCGCCGATGATGCCGATCAGGATGATGTCGGCAGTGACGAAACCGACGAACGACACGCCGAGCAGCACCGGCAAGGCCTCGAAATCGAGCGCCCCGGCCGAGCCCGCGACCAGCGCCGTGAAGGTGGCGAGCGCCACCGGATAGCCCTTCGGATTGGTGACGCCGAAGATCAGACCGCGGCGAACCGGCCGCTCGACCATGACAAGCGCCTGCCCCTCCGCTTTCGGCTTGGCATTAACGGCGCTCCAGCCGATCCAGGCGAGGTAGAAACCGCAGGCAAGGCCGAGCAGGTCGAAGACGAAGGTTCCGATCGTCTTTGCCCCGACGATCGCGATCAGCGCCAGCGACGACCAGATGAGATCGCCGACCAGATGCCCCATCATGAAGAAGGCGCCGGCCTTGCGGCCCTGCCCGGCGCCGATGCCGAGCAGCTGCAGGAAGGCGGGTCCTGGAATGAGCACGTAGAACAGCGCCGCCAGAAAGGCGCCGAAGAGCAAGGACTGCGTCATGGAAATGCTCCGGAGGATGATCGCAGCAGAGTAAGCGATCCCAGCCATCCGTCAAGATTGGCATCCGTCAAGGCGAGCTACACCGCGACGAAAAGGGAGATACCGCCAGCGGCAGCTTCCGGGCGAAGCGAATATTTCGTTCAAATTCTCCGATCGAACAGGGCCAATGGCGTCTTCAGCCGATAGAGTGTCGTCGGCCGCCGCGCCCGCTCGGTCTGCCGTTTTTCGCCCTCGACCGTTTCGAGCAGATCGAGATCGTTGATCTTCCGGCGAAAGGCGCTTTGGTCCAGCCGTTCACCCATCACCGTTTCATAAATTGCCTGCAGTTCCGACATGGTGAAGATCTCCGGAAGCAGCCTCGCCGGAATGGTCGAATATGCGCCCTTGCCGCGCAGCCGCTCCAGGGCGGCGGTGACGATCTCATTGTGGTCGAAGGGCAATTCGCCAACCGCCTCGATCGGCCGTAATGCGAGTGGGCCGGCGCCGCCCGTCAGCGCTCCCGGCGGAACCAGGGCAAAATAGGCGATCGACACCGACCAGTCGCGGGGGTCGCGCCGCGCCGAAGCGAAGGTCCCGAGCTGCTCGAAGAATATGCCCTCGAGCCCGGCCTTGGCCTTGAGGATGCGCCGCACGGCTGCCTCCGCATCGGCGTCCTCGTCCGTATGCACATAGCCGCCGATCAGCGCCGGAACGCCGGCAAACGGCTCGGCGGACCGCGGCAGCAGCGCCGCGCACAACCGCCCCTCGTGCAGCGTCAGCAGGACGATGTCGACCGTCACGATCGGCCGTGCGAATTCAGCCTCTGCCATCAGCATCTCCCCGCTTGCATGTTCCGGCTCTCATAGCCGCCAATCATAAAAATAACAATTTGCAAATAGCAACTTGCAAAATGCACTTTGCAAGTTTATATCATAGGCATCGAACGGCAGCGGGTGACGCCCACGCCGAATCGCCAGGGCAAAAGCAAAAGGAGTGACGCCATGGGTATGGGACGTTTCAGCACGGCCGACTGGGCCGCCTACAATGCACGCCATGTGGATGGCCGCAGCCGGTCCGAAGTCTTTGGCGCCACCGGCATCGATCCGCAATTCGACCCGGCGCGTTTTGCCACCCGCGAGAGCCGCGACAGCGCCTACAATCCGCAATCGACCCCGATCATTCTGGCTTCTGATGTGACCGGCTCGATGGGCATGATCGCCCACGAGCTGATGCGCGGCGGGCTCATCACCCTGACATCGGAGATCTACGACCGCCGCCCGGTATCCGATCCGCACATCATGGTGGCGGCGGTCGGAGATGCGTTTACCGATGCCGCACCTCTGCAGGCCACCCAGTTCGAGGCCGATATCTCGCTTGCCAGCCAGATCCGCGCCTTGTGGCTGGAAGGCAATGGCGGCGGCAATGACGGCGAGAGCTACAGCGCCGCCCATCTTTTGGCGGCTCTCAAGACCTCGACCGATGCCTTCGAAAGACGCGGCCGCAAGGGCTATCTCTTCACCATCGGCGACGAGCCGGTGCACAATGGCCTGGCCGCCCATCAGATCGCCCGCATCTTCGGCATCGAAGCGCCACGCGGTCTGAGCGCCCGGGAATGCCTCGCGATGGCGCAGAGATCCTACGAAGTCTTCCACATCGTCATCCGCGAAGGCTATGCGGCCACCAGGCTCGACCGGGTGCTCGCGAGCTGGCAGCAGCTGCTGCCCGGCCGCACCTTCGTGCTCGATGATTACAGGCGTATTGCCGAGTTGGTGGTGTCGATCATCGAGATCACCGAGGGTCGCGACCCCGGCGACGTGGCCGCCAGCTGGCCCGGTGCGGCAGCCGCAGTCGTCGCTAAAGCCATCGGCGAACGCCCGAAGCGGCGTCTGCTGCCTTTCTTCTAAATCAGATATTCCAAGAGCCCCGGCGCGATCGCTTCGGGCGCCCTTTTTGAGGAGCGGAATAATGAGTACCCAAGCACAGGCCGTGATCGGCGCGCTTTACGGCGACGAAGGCAAAGGACTGATGGTCGATCGCCTTGCCGCGGCGACACCGGCGGCCGTGGTGGTTCGCAGCAACGGCGGTGCGCAAGCCGGCCACACGGTGGTTGGTGAGGCCGGCGCCCGCCATGTCTTTCACCATATCGGCTCCGGCAGCTTTGCCGGGGCCGCCACGCATTTCAGCCGCTTCTTCGTCGCCCATCCGATGTTGCTGCTCGACGAATTGGCGGCCCTCGATGCGCTTGATGTCAAGCCCGACATCAGCAGCGATCCGCGCGCCTCGGTGACGACGCCGTTCGACGTGATCATCAATCAGGCCCTGGAGCTGGCGCGCGGCGCCGCCCGTCACGGCAGTTGCGGCCTCGGCTTCGGCGAGACCGTCGAGCGCAATCTGCGCCCGGAATTCGCCCTGTCGACGAAAGATCTGTTCTGCCCCGATCTGCACGACCGCCTGGTCTCCATCCGCGACGCCTGGGTGCCGGTCCGGCTTGCCGCGCTCGGCATCACCGCCTTACCCGCAGAACTTGCCGCCGCCCTGGCTGACGAAACCACCATCGCCCGCTTCGAGGCCGATTGCGCCGCCTATCTCGACCGCGTCACGCTCTGGCCCGACCGACGGCTGTGCGAGCGCGGCGCTGTGATCTTCGAGGCCGCCCAAGGTTTGCTGCTCGATCAGGACAGCGGCGGCTTTCCCCATGTCACCCGCTCGAATACCGGCGTCGCGAACATGCTCGCCATATCAGCCGAGGCCGGTATCACCGAACTCAACGCAACATATGCGACGCGCTGCTACACCACCCGGCACGGCGCAGGCCCACTCAAAGGGGAAAGTCCCGCACTGCCCGGCATCAAAGTCGTTGATCCCACCAATGCGCCAAACGAGTGGCAGGGTAGCCTCAGGCTGGCCCCGCTCGATCTCGGCGTGTTGCGCGAGGCCATTGCACACGATCTGGCGTTGGAGCACGGCGGTATCACGGTCAGCGCCGGGCTGGCGGTGACCTGCCTCGATCAGGCCGACGATGGCTTTGCCGTAACGGATCGCGGAGAGGCAATGCGGCTTGATCCTGCCATCGCGGCGGCGCGCATATCGGAGCTTGTCGGCCTGCCGCTTTCGGCCGAAAGCTGGGGACCGCGCCGTGGTGACGTCAGGCTGCATATGAATGCCGCCGCCGCGCGAATCGCCGCGCAATAAAAGAGCCCGCGCGGCAATGCCGGCGGGCTCCTATCGAATTCGAAAGCGAAGCGTGATTACTTCGCGAGGTTGCGTTTGCCGAGCGTGCGCAGGCGCAGCGCATTGAGCTTGATGAAGCCGGCTGCATCCTTCTGGTCGTAGGCGCCCTGGTCGTCCTCGAAGGTGACGAGCTTGTCGGAATAGAGCGACTTTTCGCTTTCGCGGCCGATGACCATGACATTGCCCTTGTAGAGCTTCAGCGTCACTTCGCCTTCGACATGCTCCTGGCTCTTGTCGATCAGCGCCTGCAGCATCTCGCGCTCCGGCGAGAACCAGAAGCCGTAATAGATCAGCTCGGCGTAACGCGGCATGATCTCGTCCTTGAGATGGGCCGCACCCCGGTCGAGCGTGATCGATTCGATGGCGCGATGCGCAGAGAGCAGGATCGTCCCGCCTGGTGTTTCGTAGACGCCGCGCGACTTCATGCCGACAAAGCGGTTCTCGACGAGATCGAGACGGCCGATGCCGTTGTCGCGGCCGTAATTGTTGAGCGTCGCCAAGAGCGTCGCCGGCGACATCTCGACACCGTTGATCGTGACCGCATCGCCTTTGCGGAAGCCGACCTTGATCACCGTCGCCTTGTCGGGTGCAGCCTCAGGCGAAATGGTGCGCATATGCACATATTCAGGCGCCTCCTGGGAGGGGTCTTCGAGAACCTTGCCCTCGGAAGAGGAATGCAGCAGGTTGGCATCGACGGAGAACGGCGCTTCGCCCTTCTTGTCCTTGGCAACCGGGATCTGATGTTGTTCGGCAAAGGCCAGCAGATCGGTGCGGCTCTTGAACGCCCAGTCGCGCCACGGCGCGATGATCTTGATATCGGGGTTCAGGGCATAGGCGGACAGTTCGAAGCGAACCTGGTCGTTGCCCTTGCCGGTCGCGCCGTGGGCGATCGCATCCGCACCCGTCTTGCGGGCGATATCGATCAGATGCTTGGAAATCAGCGGCCGGGCGATCGAGGTGCCGAGCAGGTAGACGCCTTCGTAGACGGCATTGGCGCGGAACATTGGGAAGACGAAATCGCGCACGAATTCCTCGCGCACATCCTCGATATAGATCTCCTTGATGCCGAGCATTTCGGCCTTCTTGCGCGCCGGCTCCAGCTCTTCGCCCTGGCCGAGATCGGCGGTGAAGGTGACGACTTCGGCGCCGAGCTCGGTCTGCAGCCACTTCAGGATGATCGAGGTGTCGAGACCGCCGGAATAGGCGAGAACGACTTTCTTCACGTCTTTGTATGATGCCATGATGATGAGGTCCGTTGCATAAAAGGCCGGCGAAAACCCGGTATCGCGGCACTTTTAGCGAGATTGGCGCGTGACGCAAGGGCAGCAGAACCTAAGTGCAACCTTTGTTGCCGGCGTATCAGAGATCGATCACGCAACTCGTTCTGAGTCTATCGTTGCCTATAGAGTTGGATCAGTCTTGAGGTAGTGTGCGGCCAACCTTTCCTATATTCGAATTTTCCGGTCGCGAGAAGATACTTTGCCTCCTTCGGAACCTCGGCCACAAAACGATAGTGCTGCTTGATGCCCGGCTCGACAAAAGTAAAGTCAAAATCTTCTCCAATGAGAATGTTCTGCATATCAATAAGCTTGGTCGGAAAATTGAGATGAGATTGCTTGAATTTGGAGTACTCGTCACCTTCATGGAGAGTCCGAACGGACAATGAAATATATGGTATCTTTATTTTGACTTTTCCTTTGTTATCAAGAGAGATGTCGAACTCAACGATATAGGGCTCATTCTGAAACCAGAGGATATTCGCCGATATGTCGAACTCTATCTTTTTCGCGTATTCTCTACGAAGCCAAAACGACCAGACAGGAATCAAGATTCCTAAATAACCTAATAGAGAATCATATTCTTTCATTTGACCTAAGAGTGATTTAATTTCCATGACACACTCCTCCATTCAAGACAAACCTTAGCACGATACACGTAAAACGTGAATCGATTTCGAAAAGCTATTCTCAGCAAGAGGCGCCGGAAAACTTGCATAGGGTTGCTATTTGACAGCACAAACACGGAGCCCATATTCGGCAGCGTCCGCACAATGTCCGAGGAGGCCGCCCGTGACGAATATTCAAGATATTTTCAAGACATCCAATGTCGCCGTCATCACCGGCGGCGCCTCGGGCATCGGCCTTGCCGCGGCGAAATATTTCGCTGGACGCGGTATGAGCGTCGCCATCGCCGATCTCGGCGGCGACCGGCTGGCGGGCGCCGCCGACGAACTCAAGGCCATTGCCGGCGAAGAAAATGTGATGGCGGTCGAGACCGACGTCGCCAGCCGGGAAGCGCTCGAGGCGCTCGAACGCGCCGTGCTTCAGCGCTTCGGCCGCGTGCATGTGCTGATGAACAATGCCGGCATCGGCCCGGAAACCTCGATCTTCAGCCCGCAGGCGAACTGGGACCATATCTTCGCCGTCAACCTGATGGGCGTGATCAACGGCACCCGCACCTTCGGTCCGAAGATGCTGTCGCATGGCGAGCCCGGCCTCATCATCAACACCGGCTCCAAGCAGGGCATCACCACACCACCCGGCAACCCCGCCTACAATATCTCCAAATCGGGCGTGAAGGTCTTCACCGAAGCGCTGGAGCATGAACTTCGCAACGTCGAGGGCGGAAAGATCTCAGCGCATCTTCTGATCCCCGGCTTCGTCTTCACCGGCCTCACCCAGGGCGACCGCTCGGAAAAACCGGCCGCCGCCTGGACGCCGGAACAGACGGTCGACTTCATGGTCGAGAGCCTCGAGCGTGGCGACTTCTATATCCTCTGCCCCGACAATGACGTCGCCCGTCCGGTCGACGAGCGCCGCATGGCTTGGGCGGCCGGCGACATTATCGAAAACCGCCCGCCGCTGTCACGCTGGCACAAGGACTATGCGGAGAAGTTCAAGGCCTACCTGGAACAGAAGTGATCGGCGCTATTAGAAGGTTTGATTGGTAATTTTCTGAAAGCCGGGTAAGAAATCCTTCGATCTTCCCGGCTTTCAGAGTGTGCCATGGATTTCCTGCCGAGCCTCTCGACCCTTTTGGCCTTTGCCGCCGCGACGCTGTTGCTCGCGGCGACCCCGGGTCCAGACATGACGCTGTCGATCAGCCGTTCGCTGGCCCAGGGCAGGAAAGCGGCCCTTTTCGTCGTCGTCGGCACCAGCCTCGGCATCGTCGTCCACACCATGCTGGTCGCTTTCGGCATTTCGGCGCTGATCACCGCCTCACCGACCGCCTTCCTGATCCTGAAGACCGGCGGTGCTGCCTATCTGTTCTGGCTGGCGCTACAGGCGATCCGCTTCGGCTCGAAGCTCACCGTCGCCAAGGTCGAGGAGCAGAAGGGCACCGCACTTTCGAACATCTCGTCCGGCTTCTGGGTCAATCTGCTGAACCCCAAGGTCATCATCTTCTTCATGACCTTCCTGCCGCAATTCGTCAGCGCCGGCGATCCGGCCGTCACGCAGAAGCTGCTTTTCCTTGGGCTTTGCTTCATCCTGATCGGCATGCCGGTCAATGCCGGCGTGGTCCTTGCCGCCGACTGGCTGGCCTCCTGGCTGCAGAACAACAGGAAAGTGCTGCGCGGCATGGACTATACCTTCGCCGGCGTCTTCTCGATCTTCGCCGCGAAGATCCTGCTCACCCAGGCTCGATAGGCCGAATTCAGCCGATCAGCCCGCTGTCTCGGTCATCTTTACGCCTCGGATGAAATAATAATTTCGCGTATTCCCATATATAGGAACAACAAATACATAGAAGATCTTCCCTTGTACGCATCGTTTATGAAATTTCGCAGATTTATGAAATCATCAGGCAAAATTATGCTAGCTGCTCTTTCTTCGTCACTTAAGCTGTAATCTTTCGACGCCTTAGAAAGCTCCAGGGCAGCAATTTTGTAATTTTCAATCAATTTTGGTGCGTTTTGTTTTATGTATGATAACGCATCATTGATTTCATTTGGTGTTGGAAGTATTTCGCCCATATTTCCGCTCAAATTCGAAGAAGCAATTATATTGTTGCAGTTACTTCGCGATCAGATCATAACTATCTGCTTTCAGCACGACATCCTAAGCTAGGCGTCGGGACTAAATACTACTCCGCTCGTCGTTAGGCGCAACAGCCACACTATAAATCGACATGCCTGTCTAGCGCCCAAAAGGATCGGAGATACTGACGCCCTTGGCCGATCAGCACGCTGTTGGTTTAGCCGATCAACAAAGCATCGTCATCGAGCGTCTGGCCGCGCATCTTGCGGAACATGGCGATCAGGTCCTCGACCTGCAGGTTCTTTCTGTTGTCACCCGCCACATCGAGAACGATCTCGCCGCCATGCAGCATGATCGTGCGGTGGCCGTAATCCAGCGCCTGCCGCATCGAGTGCGTTACCATCATCGTCGTCAGCTTGCGCTCGGCAACAATCTTCTGCGTCAGGTTCATCACGAACTCAGCCATCCCAGGATCGAGTGCTGCCGTATGTTCGTCGAGCAACAGCACTTCCGATCCCGCCAGCGTCGCCATGACGAGAGAAACGGCCTGCCGCTGCCCGCCGGAGAGCAGATCCATGCGGTCTTTCAGGCGGTTCTCCAGACCGAGATTGAGCTCGGCGATCCGTTCCTTGAAATAGTCGCGCCTGATACCGCCGAGCGCCGATACAAGTCCGCGCTTCTCGCCGCGCCGGGCCGCCAGAGCGAGATTTTCCTCGATTGACAAGGCGCCGCAGCTTCCCGTCAGCGGATCCTGGAACACACGCGCCACCAGCCCGGCGCGCGCCGCCGTCGATTTGCGTGTGACCTCGTGCTTGCCGATCAGCACTTGCCCTTCGCTCGGAATGACGTCGCCGGCGAGCACGCCGAGCAATGTCGATTTGCCGGCGCCGTTGGAGCCGATGACGGTGACGAAGGAGCCTTGCTCGATGGTCAGGCTGACGCCGTTCAGCGCCTGCTTCTGCAGCGGCGTGCCGCGCCCGAAGACAACCTTGATGTCCTTGACGCTGATCACGATGCGGCACCTCCGCGAAGACGGGGAAGGATGAGCGCCACGGTCACCAGCACCGCCGTCACGAAATTGAGGTCGGATGCCTGCAAGCCGATGACATCGCTCGAAAGCGCCAGCTGGATCGCGATGCGATAGAGGATCGAGCCGAGCACGCAGCCGATCAAGGCGATCAGCAGACCGCGCCGCCCGAGCAACGTCTCGCCGATGATGACGGCGGCAAGCCCGACGACGATCGTGCCGACGCCGGAGGTGACGTCGGCAAAGCCGTTCGTCTGAGCAAACAGCGCACCACCGAAGGCGACCAGCGCATTGGAGATCGCCATGCCGAGATAGATCTGCCGGTTGGTATCGACGCCCTGGGCGCGGGCCATCCTTGCATTGGCGCCGGTCGCCCGCATGGCAAGCCCGGCATCACTTTCCAGGAAGCGCCAGACCAGGATGAGCGCGACGATCACGAGCACGCCGACGAAGAGCGGCCGCACGTAGAAATCACGCAGGCCATGGCCGAAGAACGGGCTGATCATCGTATCGGCATTGATAAGGGCGACATTGGGTTTACCCATCACCCTGAGATTGACGGAAAACAGCGCAATCATCGTCAGGATCGAGGCCAGCAGATTGAGGATCTTGAAGCGCACGTTGAGCAGCGCCGTCACCATGCCGGCGCCGGCACCGGACGCCATGGCGATCAGCGCCGCGAGCCAGGCATTGACGCCTGATATGATCAGCACGGCGGTCACCGCCGCGCCGAGCGGAAAGGAACCGTCCACCGTCAAGTCGGGAAAGTCGAGAACGCGGAAAGCGAGATAAACGCCGAGAGCGACGAAGGAATAGACCAGGCCGAGCTCGACGGCTCCCCAGAATGCGATTTGGCTCAAGGCTTTCAGCCCCTTTTTGTGTCCGTTCCGCCCGTCGCGAAACCGGAGCCTTTTAATACAGGGAGCCGCCCCCGTGCAAACGGGGCGGCTGAATGCGGATAAGCCGATGAAATTATGGCCGATTATTCGATGACTTTGTTGGCGCGCGAAAGCACGCTCTGCGGCAGGGTGACGCCCATGTTCTGAGCTGCGGCCTTGTTGACGACGAGGTCGCTACCGGCGGCGGTCTTGACCGCGATGTCGCCGGGGTTTTCGCCCTTCAGCACCCGCACGACGATGTCGCCGGTCTGCTTGCCGACATCGTAATAGTTGAAGCCGAGGGCGGCGATCGAACCGCGCGAAACCGAATCCGTATCGGCGGTGAAGAGCGGCAGCTTGCTCTCTTCGGCAACCGCGACAGCACCTTCGAGCGCGGAGATGATCGTGTTGTCGGTCGGGACGTAGATCACATCGGCGCGGCCGACGAGCGCGCGCGCCGCACCCTGGACCTCGGCCGATTTCGTGGCGGCTGATTCAACGACCTTCAGGCCGGCCTTTTCGGCCTCAGCCTTCAAGACAGCGAGCAGCGAAACGGAATTCGCCTCGCCGGAATTATAGAGATAGCCGATCGTTTTCGCGTTCGGCACGATTTCCTTGATCAGCGCCAGATGCTCGGCCACCGGCGACATGTCGGATAGGCCGGTGACGTTGCCGCCGGGCTTGTCCATGTTCTTGACGAGCTGGGCGCCGAGCGGATCGGAGACGGCAGTGAAGACGACCGGAATGTCACGCGTCGAGGAAACGACCGCCTGGGCCGAAGGTGTGGAGATCGGCACGATGACATTGGGCTCGTCGCCGGCGAACTGGCGAGCGATCTGGGCAGCGGTGGCCGGATTGCCCTGCGCCGATTCGAACACGAATTTCAGGTTCTCGCCTTCCTTGTAGCCGGCAGCCGTCAGCACATCGAGAACGCCCTTGCGGGCCGCGTCCAGCGCCGGGTGCTCGACGATCGCCGTCACGGCAACCGTCACATTGTCAGCCTTTGCGGGCAGGGAAAGGGCCAAAGTGGCGGCAAGAGCGAGCAGAATCGGGCGCATGGGTGTCCTCCTGAATGATTTTGGCGGCACTATTAGGAAAAGCGCATGCTTAAATCAATGCAGGAGAATTGTAGCGAGGATCAAACTTGCTGATCAGTCGTCGGCGCCGTGATTGGCGATCATCATCGCCTCGAAGGCCAGACGCTCGGTCTTGCGCATGCGTTCGGATTCCGATTTCAGCTGACCGCAGGCGGCAAGAATATCGCGGCCGCGCGGCGTGCGGATCGGCGAGGCATAGCCTGCCGAATTGATGAAATCGGCGAACTTCTCGATCTGCTCCCAATCCGAACACTGATAGTTGGTGCCGGGCCAGGGATTGAACGGGATGAGGTTGATCTTCGCCGGCACGCCCTTCAACAGCTTGATCAGCCCCTTGGCGTCCTCAAGGCTGTCGTTGACGTCCTTCAGCATCACATATTCGAAGGTGATGCGCCGTGCATTGGAAAGGCCGGGATAGGCCCGGCAGGCGTCGATCAGCTCCTTCAGCGGATACTTCTTGTTGATCGGCACCAGAATGTCGCGCAGGTCGTCGCGCACCGCATGCAGCGAAATCGCCAGCATGACGCCGATCTCGTCGCCGGTGCGGAAGATCTCCGGCACGACGCCCGAGGTGGAAAGCGTAACCCGGCGCCGGGACAGCGACAGGCCGTCGCCATCGGTGGCGATCAGCAATGCCTGCTTGACAGCATCGAAATTATAGAGCGGCTCGCCCATGCCCATCATGACGATGTTGCTGACCTTGCGGCCTTCGGCAGGCATGATCGTTCCCTGCGGCGCTTCGCGATCCGGGAAGTCGCCGAGCCGGTCGCGGGCAAGCAGCAGCTGCGATAGAATTTCCTCCGCCGTCAGGTTGCGTACCAGCCGCTGTGTCCCGGTATGACAGAAGGAACAGGTCAGCGTGCAGCCGACCTGGCTCGAGATGCAGAGCGTGCCGCGGCCCTCTTCCGGAATATAGACGGCTTCGATCTCGACCGGGCGGCCTGCGCCGCGGGCGGGAAAACGCAGCAGCCATTTGCGCGTGCCGTCATTGGAGACCTGCTCCTCGACGATCTCGGGACGCTCGATGGTGAAATGCTGCTTCAGCATCTCCCGCATGTCCTTGGCGACATTGGTCATATGGTCGAAATCGGAGACGCCGCGCACATAGATCCAGTTCCAGAGTTGCGCCACGCGCATCTTGATCTGCTTCTCGGCCACGCCCTTTTCACGGAGTGCCGCCGCCATCTCCTCGCGCGACAGCCCGATCAGCGACGGCTTCTCGAGGTTGGCGGACGTGCGCGCCTGCGGCTTGGTGACAACGATCGCATCCATGACGGACATAGTCTTTCATCCCGAATTCGAACACGTAACCGCCCCGCAAGCCCTGCGAACTTCAGGGCTAAAGCCGGAAGACTGGTGGGTGCATGACGGCACATTAACAGAAATTGAATGGCGGAACGGCGACGGATATCGCGATCTGTCCGCTGTTTGCGCGGCCTTTAGCATCATTTTGCCCGCGCGTCACTATAGATGGAAACGACGAGGGCCGGCGCAAGGCCGGCCCTCGTCGCTCTGCGAACAAAAAACGCTTACTTGCAGGTTTCGATCTGCTTCAGCGCAGCCGAAATGCCCGAGAGCGAATAGCTGTAGGAGGTGCCGGTGCCCTTGCGCGAGACGGCGTTGACCGTCATCGAATGACCGGTCTTCATCGCCGCGACGAGGGCCGGCTCCTGCGCCGCGTTCTCGACCCAGCCGGCCTTGTCCTTGGTGAACATCACGAAGGTCTTGTTGTCGATGACGACGTTGATCTTCGAATTTTCCTTGACCGTGTAGCCCATCATCGCCTGCGGCTCATAGGAGATGTTCTGGCCCGGACGCTGGGAGACGATGAAGAAATTGTCGCCGTGGTCGACGCTTGCCGGCTGCTTTGCCGTCGGAACGGACAGCACGTAGCAGACGGTGCTGTTGCCCGACTTGTAGGAGTAGGCGCCCCATGCCTGGAACTGCTGGATGCGGTTCGGCGCGGCCTGCTGCGCTGTCGCAACTCCGGCCATAACAAGGGTGAGTGCGAGAGCGGATACGATACTTTTTACAAACATGGATTCCTGCCGGTTCTTGCGATTCAAGGCCCGAAGCGATCATAGCGGGCGCCGCATAATCACGATCTGCTTTATTTTGACTTAATTCAGGTTACCAAATGGTCAACAATAGCTGCGATTTGTATTCGCCTGTGTCATTTCAGCTCGAATGTCATTTTCGACCCTTTGACGGTATCGGCCGCGACACGGTGCCCCGATGGCACTGGCCGTCCGTTCGGCTGAATTTAAGACACAAAGATTCAGGCAAGAGTTTGACCTTTCCCATTTCCGTTGTACCTCATTAAGACTTGGAAATCCGGGACGAAATTTCGCCGCAGGGGGCTCGTGAGGAGACATGGATGCCGAGGAAAGACAGCGTTTCGCTGCCCTCGCGAAGGCCGTCGCCAGGGATCGCGACCAGCAGGCCTTTTCCATCCTGTTCGACTATTTCGCCCCTCGACTGAAGGCCTGGCTGATGCGCCAGAAAATGACGTCGGGCGAGGCCGAGGAGCTGGTGCAGGAGATCATGATCGTGCTCTGGCACAAGGCGGATCTCTACGACGCGACGCGATCTTCACTCTCGACCTGGCTTTTCCGCATTGCCCGCAACCGCCGCATCGACCTGCAGCGCCGCACCAATACCCGCATCTTCGATGAAACCGACCCGGCCCTGCAGCCGCCGGCCGAGATCGGCGCGGAAGAAATCGTCGCCAATGACGATCGCGACGCCAAGATACGCGCCGCCGTCGGCCAATTGCCGGAGGAACAGCGCGACATGCTGCGCGCCGCCTTCTTCCTCGGTCAATCGCATTCGGAGATCGCCGAATCAACCGGGCTGCCGCTCGGTACGGTGAAATCGCGCATCCGGCTTGCCTTCGGCAAGCTTCGCAAGGTGCTGGAACGCGAAATCGCCTGACTCTTTAATTTAGCACAGGATTCAGATCGTCTTCATCGCTTCCGGCCGGTCGGCGAGAACGCGGTCGGCCGCTTCGTAGTGGCCGGGCCGGATATGGCCGCGCACCATGGCGAAAGCAGCCGAGAGCACGGCGATATCGTCGGAAAAGCCGATGACGGCGAAAACATCGGGAATCATGTCGATCGGCATGACGAAATAGGCGAGCGCTGCAAGCAGCACGCCGCGCACCTTGGTCGGCGTTTGCGGATCGAGCGCGCAATAGAAACCGGCGACGACATCGCGAGAGAAGGGGATTTGCCGCACCGCCCGCCGGAAGGTCGGCCAGAATTTCTGCCTTACGGTCTTCTCCCGCCGGCTCTGGGTGTCCTCATCGCCCGGCAACAGGATTTCCCCGAATTTGACCTCATCCATCCCTGCATCCCTTTCGTCCAAGCGAACATATGGTGATGGCGGCCCGGCTTTCAATCGGCCCCGCTTTCAAACAATACGTCGCGCCGCAGCCTTCTCCATGGCTTTGGCGAGCTTGAAATCCAGCTCCGTCAGTCCGCCGGCATCATGCGTGTTCAGCGTCACATCCACACGGGAGTAGACGTTGAACCATTCGGGATGGTGGTTGAGCTTTTCGGCGGCGAGTGCTGCCTCCGTCATGAATCCGAAAGCCTCGATGAAATTTGAAAACTTGAATGTCTTCGATATTGAAGAGGCGGCATCGTTGAGCGCCCAGCCTGCAAGCCCGGCCAGCTCAGCCTCGACCGCCGTCCGTTCCAGTTTTTCGATTTTCATGCCATCGTCCTCTCATCTGTCGACAGGTCTACCGATGAAACGCATCAGCATCCTCTTCGTTTGCATGGGCAATATATGCCGTTCTCCGCTCGCGGAGGGAATTCTTCGCCATCTCGTCGCCGAAGCAGGTTTGACCGGCCATTTTACGATCGATTCGGCCGGCACCGGCGGCTGGCATGAAGGCGAGCCGCCCGACCGGCGTTCGATCGCCACCGCGAAAAGCCACGGCATCGATATATCAGCACAGCGCGCCCGCCGCATCAGACCGAGCGACCTTTCGGATTTCGACTTGATTCTGGCCATGGACCGGCAAAATCTAGCGGCGCTCGGCAAGAGCGCACGGCCTGGGGCGAACATCCATCTCTTTGGTGAGATCGCGCTGAGAACGGGAGAGGATATTCCCGATCCCTATTATGGCGGCCCGGATGGTTTCGAGCTGGTCTATACCAGGCTCTTGACCGGCTGCAGCAGCCTGCTCGAAGCGCTGGGCGTCGAACGTGCCTCGTGCAGCGGAAACACTTCCTCGGTGAGGTAAGGGCCGCCGCCGACCGATTCGCGCGACGACAGCAGCACGAAGCGCGGCGCAGTGAAGGTCGCCGTGTGAAAATTGCCGCGACCCGCCAGATATTGCACGACGTCGTCGAGCCGCGAGGATTTGAGCCGGGCCAGCGTCACGTGCGGCGTGAATTTGCGCGGATCCGGCGGCAGGCCGATGCGCTGGCAGATGCGCTCGATCTCACCCTGCAGGGCATACATTTCAGGCGATTGCGAAACGCCGGCCCAGACCGAATGCGGTTTCTTCGAGCCGAAGGAGCCGATCCCTTCGAGCCGGAACTGGAATTCCGGCCGGTCGATCCGGTCGAGGCGTTCGACGATTTCATCGGCCGTGCGGCCGTCGACATCACCGATAAAGCGCAGGGTGATGTGGTAATTCTCCACATCGATCCATCGTGCTCCGGGGAGGCCACCGCGCAGCAATGAAAGGCTCATCGCCGCATTGCGCGGAATTTCGAGGGCGGTAAACAGTCTCGGCATCACGAGCACTCCCCGAATCTTTTGCAGGTGCTTACACGGAATCACGCAATCAATGACCGCGCAAGCCCCTATTTCTTCACAGTAGAAATCGTTTCGACGAAATTTGTGACATCGGCTTCCATCTTCCCGACCATGACGTCGATACCCCTGGCATTCGGATGCATGCCGTCGTCGAGTTTCAGCCCCGCATCGAGCGCAACACCGTCAAGAAAGAAGGCATAAAGCGGAACCCCATGTTTTTCCGAAAGTTTCTGATAGATCGGGTTGAATCGTGCGGCATAATCCGCCCCCATATTCGGCGGCGCCACTATGCCGGCGAGCAGCACCGCAATCCCGCGCTCCTTTAACCGGGCAATCATCTGGTCGAGGTTCTTCTCGCTCTCCTCCGGCGGGATACCACGCAACGCATCGTTGGCGCCAAGCTCCAGAATGACCCCATCCGTGCCGTCGGGGACCGACCAGTCGATGCGCGCAAGGCCTCCTGTCGTCGTGTCGCCGGAGACCCCGGCATTGGCAATGGTGACGTCGAGTCCCTTCGCCTTCAGGGCCGCCTGCAGCTTTTCCGGAAAACCGTCGCCAGGCGGCAGTTGGTAGCCCGCCATCAAACTGTCCCCAAAACCGACGAGATTGATCGTCCGGGCATTGGCTGCAGCGGCAAAGATCAGCGAAACGGCAATGACGGTGAATTGAAGGGCGGCAACTTTAAATCTCATTCTGGCTTCCCTAGATTGGCGAAGTGCTGTTATGCGGCCATTCGATTACGGATTATATAGGGCGATTTCTGTTGGCAAAAACCATCATCGAGTTGAAGGGCGCCGATCTGACCCTTGGCAGTGCGGCCGCCTCCGTCCATGTGCTGAAGGGCATCGATCTCGATATCGCGGCCGGCGAATCCGTCGGCATCGTCGGCCCGTCCGGTTCCGGCAAATCCACCCTGCTGATGGTGCTTGCCGGTCTGGAGAAGCTCGACAGCGGCGAAATCAACATCAACGACACGCCGCTCCACGCGCTGAGCGAAGATCAGGTGGCGGATTTCCGCGGCCGCAACATCGGCATCGTCTTCCAGTCCTTCCACCTGATCGCCAATATGACGGCGCTTGAGAACGTCGCCGTGCCGCTGGAACTCGCCAATGTCGGCAACGCCTTCGAGATCGCCCATCGCGAGCTGAATTCGGTCGGCCTCGGTGAACGGCTGAACCATTATCCCGGTCAGCTTTCCGGCGGCGAACAGCAGCGCGTGGCGATCGCCAGGGCGCTCGCCCCCTCGCCCGCTTTGCTGATCGCCGACGAGCCCACCGGTAATCTCGACACCGAGACCGGCCGCCAGATCGCCGACCTTCTGTTCTCCAAGCAGGCCGAACGCGGCATGACCCTGCTTCTCGTCACCCACGACGTCTCGCTTGCAAACCGATGCTCGCGCCAGATTCGCGTCCGTTCCGGCAGGATCGAGGGCGACAGCGCTGCCCGCCGCAGCGAGGCGGCGATCGCATGAGGATCATCACACCGCGCGTGTCGCTCGCTTTTCGCCTGGCGCTGCGCGAGCTGCGCGGCGGCATCCGCGGCTTCTACATTTTCCTGGCCTGCATCGCCCTCGGCACCGGCGCGATCGCTGCCGTCAATTCCGTTTCGCAGTCGATCACCGACACGATCGCCTCACAGGGGCAGGAACTGCTGGCGGGCGACGTCCGCTTCGAGCTCAACAACCGCGAAGCCACGCCTCAGGAGTTGGGTTTCCTCGAAGGCCTGGGCACGGTGTCGGTCTCGACGGGCCTGCGCTCGATGGCCCGCAAGCCTGACGGTTCCGACCAGGCGCTGGTCGAGGTCAAGGCGGTCGACGACGCCTACCCGCTCTACGGCAAGTTCGTCGCCGAGCCGGACTATCCGCTCGCAGCCCTGCTTTCAGGCCAGGGCGGCACCTATGGCGCGGTGGCAGCGCCGCTGCTTCTCGATCGGCTCGGGCTTGCGGTCGGCGACGAATTGCTGCTCGGCAATGTCAAGCTCAGCATAACAGGCACTGTCAAAACCGAGCCGGATGCACTGTCGGAAGGTTTCGGCTTTGCACCGCGCCTGCTGGTCAGCCGCCGGGCGCTTGAAGCCTCAGGGCTCATCCAGACGGGAAGTCTTGTCGAACATGCTTACAAGATCCGGCTCGAAGACAAGGGTCAGATGTCTGGCATCCAGGCGCGCGCCGCCAAGGAATTCCCCTCCGCCGGCTGGGCGGTTCGCACCAGCGACCGTGCCGCACCCTCGCTCACCGAAAACATCACCCGTTTCTCGCAGTTCCTGACGCTGGTCGGCCTCACCGCGCTGATCGTCGGCGGCGTCGGCGTCGCCAATGCCGTGCGCGCCTTCCTCGATGCCAAACGCACCACCATCGCCACCTTCAAATGTCTCGGCGCGCCGGCGCAGGTCGTCGTGCTGATCTATCTCTTCCAGATCGCCATCATCGCGCTTGGCGGCATCCTGATCGGTCTGATCATCGGCGCCCTGTCGCCGATCTTCGCCGCGCAGTTCCTGGCGCAATTCCTGCCGGTCTCGACCACGCCGACCCTTTATCCCGGCGCCCTGCTGCTTGCGACGCTCTTCGGCATCCTGACGACGCCGGCCTTCGCCATCCTGCCGCTCGGCCATGCCCGCGAAGTGCCGGCGACCGCACTCTTTCGCGAGCAGGGCTTCGAAGCCCGCCGCCTGCCGTCCTGGCCCTATATCCTGCTTGCCGCGCTGTTCATGGCCGCTCTCGCCGGCCTCGCCGTCCTCACCGCCTATGACCGCTTCATCGCCTTCGTCTTCGTCGGCGCGATCGTCTTCGCCTTCGTCGTCCTGCGCCTCGTCGCAGCAGCGATCGCCTGGCTTGCGCGCCGCAGCCCGCGCGTCAATTCGCCGGCGCTGCGGCTTGCGATCGGCAACATCCACCGCCCCGGCGCGCTGACGCCCTCGGTTGTGCTCTCGCTCGGCCTTGGCCTGGCGTTGCTGGTGACGCTGACCCTGATCGACGGCAACCTGCGCCAGCAGCTGACCGGCCGCATGAACGAGGGTGCGCCGAACTTCTTCTTCGTCGATATCCAGAGCGCCGAGGTCGACGCCTTCCGCGATCTCGTCCAGGCGCAGGCGCCGCAGGGAAAGCTCGTCGAAGTGCCGATGCTGCGCGGCCGGATCGTCGCCTTCAACGGCGAGGACGTCACCAAGATGGACGTGCCGGCCGCCGGCCGCTGGGTGCTGAACGGCGACCGCGGCATCACCTATGCCAACACTCTGCCTGAAAACGCCGCCCTCACCGAAGGCAGCTGGTGGGACAAGGATTACAGCGGCGAGCCGCTCGTCTCCTTCTCCTCGGAAGAGGCCCATGAACTCGGCCTCAAGATCGGCGACAAGGTCACCGTCAATGTGCTCGGCCGCAATATCACCGCGAAGATCGCCAATCTGCGCCGCGTCCAATGGGAATCGCTGTCGATCAATTTCGTCATGGTTTTCTCGCCGAACACCTTCCGCGGCGCCCCGCATGCCTGGCTGGCGACCCTGACAGATCCCTCCTCGACACCGGCCGAAGAGGCGGCGATCCTGAAATCCGTCACCAACACCTATCCGACGATCACCAGTGTGCGCGTCAAGGATGCGATCGATATCGTCAATCAGCTGGTCGCGCAGCTGGCGACCGCGATCCGCGCCGCCGCCTCCGTCGCCCTCATCGCCTCGATCCTCGTCCTTGCCGGCGCCCTTGCCGCCGGAAACCGGGCGCGCACCCACGATGCGGTGGTGCTGAAGACACTCGGCGCCACCCGCGCCATGCTGATCCGCGCCTTCAGCTACGAATATCTGATCCTCGGGCTTGCGACCGCGATCTTCGCGCTGATCGCCGGCGGCGTCGCCGCCTGGTTCATCGTCGCCCGCATCATGCGCCTGCCCTCGGCCTTTCTGCCCGACGTCGCGGGGCTGACACTGGTGACCGCGCTGGTCCTGACCGTCGGCATCGGCCTGATCGGCACCTGGCGCATCCTCGGGCAGAAAGCGGCACCCGTCTTGCGCGAGCTTTGAGCCGGCAGCGGCACCCAAACCCTTCACCTTACGGCGATTTAACCGGCCGAGCCCTCGCAAGGCTCTTGTTTGCGAGGGGCGAAAGCCTCATATTATCCGCAGGCATGCTGGAGCTCCGCAGCGGCGCCCGGGTCGAAAACCCCGACACCGTATCTCCATCGGAGCTTGTAAGAGGAAACTATGGCTGATCTTCGTAACTATCAAAGCCGCGCTCAGACCGGCGAGATGATTGATCAAGGCCTGCGCGCTTATATGCTCAAGGTCTACAACCTGATGGCGCTGGGTCTGGCGATCACCGGTGTGGCCGCATATCTGTCGTTCCAATTCGCTTTCGCCAACGGCGAACTGACCGCTTTCGGCCAGGCGATCTATGTGAGCCCGCTGAAGTGGGTGGTCATTCTGGCGCCGCTGGCTCTGGTGTTCTTCCTGAGCTTCCGGATCCATAGCATGACGGTGAGCGCCGCCCAGACGACGTTCGCGATCTATGCCGCGCTTGTCGGCCTGTCGCTCTCGTCGATCTTCCTGATCTACACCGGCCAGAGCGTCGTGCAGACCTTCTTCGTCACCGCCGCCTCTTTCGGCGCGCTGTCGCTTTACGGCTACACGACGAAGCGTGACCTGTCGGCGATGGGCTCGTTCCTGATCATGGGTCTCTTCGGCCTGATCATCGCATCGCTGGTCAACATCTTCCTGGCTTCGTCGGCCGTGCAGTTCGCGATCTCGGTGCTCGGCGTTCTGATCTTCGCAGGCCTCACCGCCTACGACACACAGCGGATCAAGGAACTGTACCTGGAAGCCGATGACGTCGCTGTCGCCGGCCGCAAGGCGATCATGGGCGCACTGACGCTCTATCTCGACTTCATCAACCTCTTCATGTTCCTGCTGCAGTTCATGGGCAACCGCAAATAAGCAGGCACACTGAGATCGAAAAGGCGGCTTCGGCCGCCTTTTTTGTTGCGCCGGTTTCGGAGGAGTGGTTTTAGAGAGACCTTGCCTTCCCGATGGACCAGCCACCCAAATGTCCTTCCTCCTGCGTGACGCCTCGCAAGCTGATATCCCCGCCATTGCCGAGATCTATCGCGACTCCGTCCTCAACGGCGTCGCGAGCTATGAGATCGTGCCGCCTTCCGAGGCCGAGATGGCGCAGCGTTTTTCGGCGATCGTCACCCAGCGCTATCCTTATATCGCCGCCGTCGATGCCGACGGAGGCCTGCTCGGCTATGCCTACGCCTCGGCCTTTCGCACGCGCCCCGCCTATCGCTGGATGGTCGAGGATTCGATCTATCTGGCCCCTGAGGCGCGCGGACGCGGCATCGCCAAAGTGTTGATGGCCGAGCTGATCAACCGCTGCACCGATCTCGGTTTCCGTCAAATGACCGCCGTCATCGGCGGTGCCAGCCCTGCCTCGATCGCGCTTCATCTCAAGGCAGGCTTCGTGGAGGTTGGCCTGATGAGGGGCACCGGCTATAAGCACGGCCGCTGGCTCGACACGATGCTCATGCAGCGCGCCCTCGGCGAAGGCATGGCAACCGATCCGGATCCGTCCACCTATCCCGGCACGCTGTTTGCCGGCTGATACCGCCTACTTGTCGACGAGCTTCAGGGCCTTGTCGAACACCTTCAGCACCTGATTCAGCTCGTGACCGCGCTTCAGGATCGTGCCGTGGATATTGATCACCGAATAGGCGCCCTGCTTGGCCGCCATCTTCGGATTTTTCTCGATGCGGAAGAGCGGCATTTCGCCGGAGCGCTTGAAGACGGAGAAGACCGCCTTGTCCTTCAGGTGATCGATCGCGTAGTCGCGCCATTCGCCGTCGCCGACCATGCGGCCGTAGATCCACAGGATCGCGTCCAGTTCGCGCCGATGAAAAGTCACCGGAAGCGGGTCCTTGCTTTGTTTGTATTCCCTGAGATCGACGACGACTGAGGAACTATTGTCGACGGAACGGCTTTCGCCGTGTCGCAAATCCGGCTGATCTGTCATCAGGTCTCCCAAGGCCTCCGCTTGTGACAGGAGAGTGACAGTGTGCCCGACCCGCCGCAAATTGCAAGAGTACCGCCCGTCACATTCGGCCGCACCTGATAGCGCTAACGCTTTCTCCGCAGCGCCGCATTTCAGTCAAAACAGCGCCTCATTTGCAGGAGAATTATGAATCCCCGGTTTGGCGCCAGCGCGCCAAAGGGCCCGGCGGAGCGTATCGACCTTAACCCCAGCCCCGAATACGCTCAGCCGGGCCGCCCGGTACTTCATCCGCAACCGGATGAAATCTCAGATATTTTTTCCAGCCATCACCACAGTCGCGCCAAGGATCGCAGCCGGATCGCCGTTGTCGGTCGCCGATTGTAGCAGGATCGCGCAGCCTTCGAGCTGCGGCCGCTGCAGGACGCTCGCCGGCAGCGTCAGACTGGTCGCTTTGCCGTCCCACATACCGACCGTTTCGACATTGGTGACGCTGTGCAGATAGGACAGCTTCTTCCCGCTGTTCTCGCCTTTTTCGACCTCGATCGTCTTTTCCTTGTCGAAATAGACCATCACGACATTGGCTTTGCCCTGCCCCGCGCCAATCTTGATCTCCAGCTCGTCGCCGCGCATCGCCGCGCTGATCGGGACGGTCAGCCCGTTGCCTTCGCTGCTATAGGTGTCGATCTTGCCGTTGATGCCGTTGAGATCGGCGCCGGCCAGGTGGCCGCGTCCGTTGACGATCGCCTGCGGCGTGTAGACGTTGCTGCGGCCCATCGTCCTGGCATAGCCGTATTGCCGCTCGGTGTTTTCCTTGGAGCTCAGCGTATCGGCCCAGCCGAGATAGTTCCAGTAATCGACATGATAGGCGAGCGCGATGACATCGCCCTGGTTCACCAGCTTCCGGAAAGCCGCATCAGCCGGAGGACAGGAAGAGCAGCCCTGCGCCGTGAACAGTTCGACGACACCTTTCGGCGTGCCGTCTTCGGCCTGTAAGGGGCCCGAGAGAACAACGCCGGCGATCAGCGGAATCAGAAAACGGGGGGACATTCACCTGCACCTCTTTTTCAGCGCCGACGGCGAGTTGGAACCGGAGGCCCTGACATATGAAACGTACGAATAATCCTTCCGGGTCCAAACGAAAAGTCACGAACGGGTGAGACGCGGCGCCACCGGAACCCGTAGAAAACAAATCATCGTGAGCCCACCAAATACTGTCGCCGCAAAAGAAAAGCCGCCGGAAACTGCTCTCCGGCGGCCATTATCAGTCGAGTCTCTTAAAAATCAGGCAGCGAGATCGCGCAGAACCGTCTGCAGGATGCCGCCATTGTTGAGGTAGACCACCTCGTCGAGCGTATCGACGCGCGACAGCAGCGGAACTTCCTTCACGGTGCCGTCGCCATAAGTGATTTTGGCGATCTTCTTCTCGCGCGGCTTGATCTTTTCCAGACCTTCGATGGTGACGAGTTCATCGCCCTTGAGGCCGAGGCTCTGCCAGGTCGTGCCCTCTTCGAAGACGAAGGGAATGATGCCCATGCCGACCAGGTTCGAGCGATGGATGCGCTCGAAGGACTGTGCGACCACCGCCTTGACGCCGAGCAGGTTGGTGCCCTTGGCAGCCCAGTCGCGCGACGAGCCGTTGCCATATTCGACACCGGCGAAGATCACCAGCGGCACGCCCTCGGCCTTGTACTGCATCGCCGCGTCGTAGATCGAGGTCTCATCCTTCGACGGGTAGTGGATGGTGTAGCCGCCTTCCTTGCCGTTCGGGCCGAGCATGTGGTTGCGGATGCGGATATTGGCAAAGGTGCCGCGCATCATCACTTCATGGTTGCCGCGACGCGTACCGTACTGGTTGAAGTCGGCAACGGCGACCTCGTGGCCGAGCAGGTAGGCGCCTGCCGGCGATGCCGCCTTGATCGAACCGGCCGGGGAAATATGGTCGGTGGTGATCTTGTCGCCGAACAGGCCGAGAACGCGGGCGCCCTTGATGTCGGAAACGCCGGAACCCTTCTTGCCCATGCCGACGAAGTAGGGCGGGTTCTGCACATAGGTCGAATTGTCGTCCCAGGCATAGGTCTGGCCCGGCGGGACCTGGACGGCCTGCCAGTTGACGTCGCCCTTGAAGACATCGGCATATTTGCTTTCGTAGAGTTCGCGGGTCACGTATTTCAGGATGAATTCCTGCACCTCCTTCGAGGTCGGCCAGATGTCCTTGAGATAAACGGGGTTACCGCTCTGGTCCTCGCCGATCGGCTCCTTGGTCAGATCCTTCTGCACCGTGCCGGCAAGCGCATAAGCAACGACGAGCGGCGGAGAGGCCAGATAGTTCGCCTGCACGTCAGGCGAGATACGGCCTTCGAAGTTACGGTTGCCCGAGAGCACGCCGGATACGATCAGGCCCTTGTCGTTGATCGTCTTCGAGATCGGCGCCGGCAACGGGCCGGAATTGCCGATGCAGGTGGTGCACCCGAATCCGACGAGGTTGAAGCCGAGCTTGTCGAGATCTGCCTGCAGGCCCGACTTGGCGAGATATTCGCCGACGACTTGGCTTCCCGGTGCCAGCGAGGTCTTCACCCACGGCTTGGTCTTCAGGCCCTTGGCAACGGCGTTGCGGGCAAGAAGGCCGGCGGCGATCAGCACTGACGGGTTGGACGTGTTGGTGCAGGACGTGATGGCAGCGATCGCCACGTCGCCGTGGCCGAGATCGAAGTCGGTGCCTTCAACCGCATAGCGATTGTTGAGCTGGCCGGGCTTCTTGTAATCGGCATCCATGGAGCCGGCAAAACCGGTCGCGATGTTCTCAAGCGAAATGCGGCCTTCCGGACGCTTCGGGCCGGCCATCGACGGCACGACGTCGCTAAGATCGAGTTCCAGCGTGTCGGTGAAGACGAGCTCGGAACCGTCGCCCTCACGCCACATGCCTTGCGCCTTCGAATAGGCTTCGACGAGGGCGATCCGGTCATGCGTGCGGCCGGACATGGTAAGGTAATTGATGGTTTCGCCGTCGACCGGGAAGAAGCCGCAGGTGGCGCCATATTCCGGGCCCATATTGCCGATCGTCGCACGGTCGGCGAGCGGCATATTGTCCATGCCGGGGCCGAAGAATTCGACGAATTTCGAAACGACGCCCTTTTTGCGCAGCATCTGCACGACGGTCAGAACGAGGTCGGTCGCTGTGACGCCTTCCTTGAGCTTGCCGGTCAGCTTGAAGCCGATGACTTCGGGCAGCAGCATCGAGACCGGCTGGCCGAGCATCGCGGCTTCCGCTTCGATCCCGCCCACACCCCAGCCGAGAACGCCGAGACCGTTGATCATCGTCGTGTGGCTGTCTGTGCCGACGCAAGTATCCGGATAGGCGATCGTCTCGCCGTCCTCTTCCTTGGTCCAGACGGTCTGGCCGAGATATTCGAGATTGACCTGATGACAGATACCGGTGCCGGGAGGCACGACGCGGAAATTCTTGAAGGCCTGCTGGCCCCACTTCAGGAAGCGGTAGCGCTCGCCGTTGCGCTGGTATTCCAGCTCGACATTCCTGGCGAAAGCCTGCGGCGTGCCGAATTCGTCGACGATGACGGAGTGGTCGATGACGAGATCGACGGGAACGAGCGGGTTGATCTTCTCGGGGTCGCCGCCGAGCGACACCATCGCGTCGCGCATCGCGGCAAGATCGACGACGGCGGGAACGCCGGTGAAGTCCTGCATCAGCACGCGCGCCGGGCGATAGGCGATCTCGTTTTCGACCGCACCCTTATTATCAAGCCATTCGGCGACGGCCAGGATGTGCTCCTTGGTGACCGACTGGCCGTCTTCGAAGCGCAGCAGGTTTTCGAGAAGCACCTTCATCGAATAGGGAAGCTTCGAGACGCCGGGCAGACCGTTTGCCTCAGCCTTGGGCAGACTGTAATAGACATAGTCTTTCCCGTTCACGGAAAGCGTGGAACGACAATTGAAACTGTCAAGAGATTTAGACACGAGAGACCCCGTTTCTGATAGCCAACACAGTCGTGCGAACGCCTATGCACTTAATGCACATCAGGATGCGGGTACGGCCATTTCCGCTGTCCGCACGTGGAACAGACGCTCCAAGTTCGGCGCAAGGATGAAATTCACGCCGACCGCTGGCGTGGTTGCAGGTCTTATAGATAATTTCCTAAAAACTTGCCATACCCGAACGCAGTCAAAATCGGACATTTTTTGACCCCTCCGGAAGCCGAAACCAGGAAAGACCCGACGTATGCATCTCACCGCCGAAAATTTGGCCGCAAGGCGCGGTGAGGATCTGATTTTCGTTAACATTTCCTTTCACTTGGCAGCCGGCGAGGCGCTTGTGCTGACGGGCAGAAATGGATCGGGAAAGTCCACTTTGCTGCGTGTCGTCGCCGGCCTTCTCAAGCCGGAAAAAGGCACCGTCATCTTCCGCGACGGAGAGGGCCGGAAAGACCGGCATCCGGGCGAAGCCAGCCACTACCTTGGCCATCGAAACGCAATGAAGAATGAACTTACGGTTGCAGAGAATCTGGAATTCTGGCGGGCCTTTCTCGGCCACCCCACTGCCGGCCTCCCGCTTGAAGAAGCCGTTGAGGCCGTCGGCCTCTCGGGGATCACCCACCTTCCCTTCGGCTATCTCTCCGCCGGCCAGCAGCGCCGGATAGCCTTCGCCAAACTGCTCGTCGCCCACCGCCCCGTCTGGATCCTCGACGAACCCACAGCGGCACTCGATGCCAGCGCCGACCGGCTGCTGGCCGAATTGATCACCGCGCATCTGGCACAGGGCGGCATTGTGCTGGCGGCGACGCATCAGCCGCTGGGGCTGGAGAATGTGCAGGAAATGAAGATGACGGGCTTTGCCGGCGTGGATCATGGGGTATGGGGATGATGTTTCTCGGTGTGACTACCCCCCTCTGCCCTGCCGGGCATCTCCCCCACAAGGGGGGAGATCGGCTGGGGTCGCGCTCTTGCTCTAATCAAACGTCGCAGATGGCCGCAGATGCTTGGCGCGTGATCAAGATTTCGCAAAGCCGGTGCATCTTGCCGATCTCCCCCCTTGTGGGGGTCCGAAGGATGGGTCGAGACCTGTGGCTCGACCCCGGGTCCGGCAGGGCAGAGGGGGGTGCCCCGTCCATCGCACACGCAGAGAACCGCCCCGCATGACCGCCCTCTTCCTCCGCGACCTCAAGCTCTCGATCCGCGCCGGCGGCGGTGCGCTGATCGGCGTGCTGTTCTTCCTGACGATCGTCGCCGTCATTCCCTTCGGCGTCGGTCCCGATCTCAAGCTGCTGTCGCGCATCGGCCCCGCCATCGTCTGGATCGGCGCATTGCTTGCCGCCCTTCTCGGCCTCGACCGCCTGTTCCAGGCCGAGCGCGACGACGGATCGCTCGACCTGATGCTGATGCAAGAAACGCCGCTCGTCCTTACCGTGCTGGTCAAATGCCTCGCCCACTGGACGGCCACCAGCCTGCCGCTGGTCATCGCCTCGCCGCTGCTCGGCCTCTTCATGAATATGGACGAGACGGCGATTGCTGCGACCATGCTGACGCTGCTTGTGGGATCGCCGGCCATCACCTTCATTGGCGCAGTCGGGGCCGCCGTCGCCGTGGCGCTGCCCCGCGGCGGCCTGCTGGTCTCGATCCTCGTGCTGCCATTGACCATCCCGGTGCTGATCTTCGGCGTCAGCGCCACCTATGCCGCGGTCGAGGATCCCGCTCCGTTCCTGCCGCCTTTTCTCATCCTGATCGCGCTGACACTCTTCTTTGCCGTCATCGGCCCGGCTGCCGCTGCCCTGGCGCTGCGAAACACGGCGGATTGACCAGCCATTCGATTGCGGGAAAAGCCGGATCAAGGTAAGGAACGGTCATGAATGAAACGAGCCTTGCCATCAGCAAATTCAGCGATCTCGCCAACCCGACGCGGTTTCTGGCGCTGGCGGCGCGCGCCATTCCCTGGCTGGCCGGCATCACCGCCCTCTGTTTTATCGTCGGCCTCTATCTGAGCTTCGCCACCGAAGGCGATTATCAGCAGGGCGAGACCGTGCGCATCATGTATATCCATGTGCCCTCGGCCTGGCTTTCGATGATGTGCTACACGATCATGAGCGTATCGGCGATCGGCACGCTCGTCTGGCGCCATCCGCTGGCCGATGTCTCGGCCAAGGCGGCAGCCCCGCTCGGCGCCGCCTTCACCCTGCTTGCCCTCGTTACCGGCTCGCTCTGGGGCAAGCCGATGTGGGGCACCTGGTGGGTCTGGGATGCGCGGCTGACCTCCGTCTTCATTCTCTTTCTGATCTATCTCGGGCTGATTGCCCTCAGCCGCGCCATCGACGATCCGTCGAAGGCGGCACGCGTCAGCGCCGTGCTGATCCTCGTCGGCTTCGTCAACATCCCGATCATCAAATTCTCCGTGGAATGGTGGAACACGCTGCATCAGTCGGCAAGCGTGCTGCGTCTCGACGGCCCGGCGATCGATCCGGAATTCCTGCGGCCGCTCTTCGTTATGGCGATCGCCTTCACCCTGCTCTTCTTCACCCTGCATATCATGGCGATGAGGAACGAGATCTGGCGCCGCCGCATCGCCGCCCAGCGCCGTCTCGCCGCCCGCATGGCCAGTCGCGAGGAACAGACTTGACGCACGCCTTCTACGTCTACGCCTCCTACGGCTTCGCAGCCCTCGTGACGGTCGCCGCCACGCTCTGGACCTGGGCCGACGGGCGGGGGCGCCGCCGGGAACTCGCGAGCCTCGAAGCCGCCGGCATCCGTCGTCGCTCGGCACGCACTGAGGACGGGCAATGAGCGAGGCGCCGGAAATCCCGACCGGCAAGCCGCGCGGGCGCGGCAGCTTCGTGCTGGCGCTTCTGCCGCTGATCGTCTTCGGCGGCATCGCGGCAACCGCCGCGAAAATGCTCTACGACCAGGATTTCCACGGCAAGAACATCACCGAAATCCCTTCCGCCCTGATCGGCACCAAGGCGCCGACGCTCAACCTTCCGCCGCTCAACGGCGCCAACCTGCCGGCGCTGACCGATGCAGCGATCAGGGGCAAGCTCACCCTCGTCAACGTCTTCGCCTCCTGGTGCGTCCCCTGCCGCGACGAACATCCTGTTTTGAAAGAGCTGGCAAAAGACGGACGGCTGAACATCGTCGCCATCAACTACAAGGACCAGAGCGACAACGCCCTGCGTTTCCTCGGCGAGCTCGGCAATCCCTACCAGGCGATCGGCATCGATCCGAACGGCAAGGCGGCGATCGACTGGGGCGTCTACGGCATTCCGGAAAGCTATCTGGTCGCCCCCGACGGCACGATCCTCTATAAGCGCGTCGGCCCGTTCGACGATGTCAGCCTGAAGGAAGGTCTGTTTCCGGCGATGGAAAAGGCGCTCGGCAAGCCGGTTTCGTAGGCGATTGCTTTACGCAAAACCCCTCCCCAACCCCTCCCCACAAGGGGGAGGGACTAACGCGCTGCGCCAACTGGGGGAAACGTCAGCCTTTCTGCGGATGCAAGGGTGAGATAGAAAACAGCGGGAGCGGCATCCAAGCCCCTCCCCCTTGTGGGGAGGGGTCGGGGAGGGGTCTTAACCACCACACTGCCAGACCTTGATCGCCTCCACCGGCCAGATCAGCATCACCACGTTGAGCGTCAGGTTGTCGCGGATCACATAGCCGGTGAAAATTTCGAAAAAGATGGCGATCGCCACCGTCAGCGCGACCGGCGCGCGCGATGCGAAGAAGAAGCCCACACACATGAAGACGGCGTCCATCGCCGAGTTCAGAATGCTGTCGCCATAATAGTCGAGCGCGATCGTCGCCGTGCGGTAGCGGTCGATGATGAGGGGCGAATTCTCCAGCAGTTCCCAGCCGGATTCGATGAACAGCGCCAGCAGCAGCCGTGCCGCCAGCGGCTTGCGGCGCAGGACGAGATGGCCGAGCCCGTAGAACAGGAAGCCGTGGATGATGTGCGACGGCGTGTACCAGTCCGACAGGTGCTGCGAATTGCCGCTGGTATTGACCCCGCCCTCCCAGAGCTTGACATAACCGCAGGCGCAGATCGGCACGCGGCCCATCAGATATTCGGCGACGATCTGGGCGACCAGCACCGCAAGGCAGGCGACGAACCAGTAGGTCTGGTGTCTCACACGATATTCAGCCTCTGCAGCGCTCACTTCTCGCCGTCCGTTTCTGGAGTGACGCTATGCTTCAGAATGAGCGGCATCTGCGACATGGTGAAGATGAGGGTAATCGGGAGGTTGCCCCAGACCTTGAAGACCACCCAGGCATTGTCCGCCGCTTTCATGTCAGGCTGGTAATACCAGTTGAAGCCGCGCCAGACGACCTCGTTCAGAATCGCACAGAACAGGAAGAAGATCCCCCAGCGGACGGTAAGCTTGCGCCAGCCTTCGGCGTCAAGCTCGAAGGCCGTATTGAATACATAGCCGAGCAATGACTTTCCGAAAACAAGCCCGCCGAGCAACGCGACACCGAAGAGGGCGTTGATGATCGTCGGCTTCATCTTGATGAAGGTCTCGTTCTGCAGATAAATCGCCAGCGCCCCGAAGCTCAACACCACCAGACCGGAGACAAAGGGCATGATCGGGAGATGGCCGAGTACGACTTTCGAGACGATCAGCGAAACAATCGTTGCCAACATGAAAAGGGCGGTGGCGATGAACAGCGGTCCGCCCAATGCGGCAAGGGCCGGAAACTGTACAGCGAGCCACTCGGCGCGCAGATTGGCGAAGAAGAAGATCAGCAGCGGCCCGAGTTCCAGCGCCAGCTTCAGCAGCGGATGATGCCGGTCGGCCGCGGATGGGGTGATATCACTTTCGGTGCTCATGCCTTCTTCAAACCTGTTCTTCCTGGAAACCTGCGGGCCGGCCGTGCCTTGCAGGCTTTCGGCGGCATATCTGTGGCATCATTGCCCAAGCCCGGCAATGGCATGCGCGAAATCCTCGGCCTCGAACGGCTCCAGATCCTCGACACCCTCGCCGACGCCGATGAAATAGACCGGCAGCTTGTGCTTGGCGGAGATGGCAACAAGAATGCCGCCGCGCGCCGTGCCGTCGAGCTTTGTCATGATCAGCCCGTTGACGCCGGCAACATTGCGGAAGATCTCGACCTGGCTCAGCGCATTCTGCCCGGTGGTGGCGTCGAGCGTCTGCAGCACGGTGTGCGGCGCATCGGGATCGAGCTTGCCGAGCACGCGCACGATCTTTTCGAGTTCGGCCATCAGCTCGGCCTTGTTCTGCAGGCGGCCGGCCGTATCGACGATCAGCACGTCGCATTTTTTTGCCTTCGCCTGCTCGAAGGCGTCATAGGCAAGACCGGCCGCATCGGCGCCGAGCTTGGTGCCGATGAATTCGGAATTGGTCCGCTCAGCCCAGATCTTCAGCTGCTCGATCGCCGCCGCACGGAAAGTATCGCCGGCGGCCAGCATCACCTTCAGCCCGGCGCCGGAAAGCTTTGCCGCCAGCTTGCCGATCGTCGTCGTCTTGCCGGTGCCGTTGACGCCGACGACGAGGATGACATGCGGCTTGTGCGAGAGGTCGAGCTGCAGCGGCTTCGCGACCGGCTTCAGCACCTTGGCGATTTCGGACGCCATGATCCGGCTGACATCCTCGCCGGTCACATCCTTGCCGTAGCGCTCCGAAGCCAGCGTGTCGGTGACGCGCAACGCGGTCTCGACGCCGAGATCGGCCTGGATCAGCAGATCTTCGAGATCCTGCAGTGTCTCGTCATCGAGCTTGCGCTTGGTGAAGAGCGCGGTGATCTGGCCGGTCAGCTGCGAGGAGGTGCGTGCAAGGCCGTTGCGCAGGCGCTGGAACCAGCTGAGTTTTGGCTGCAGGACAACCGGAGCCGGCTCTACGACCCGTGGGCCGGTGGCGAAGCCTTTTGGGAGAATGGGAGAGCCGGTCTCCGGTTCTGCCGCGGTCGTTTCGGAGGGCTCGGCGGGTGCGATACCCCCCTCTGCCCTGCCGGGCATCTCCCCCACAAGTGGGGAGATTGGCTGGAAGGGCGAATCCAGCCCCGCATCATCCTCAGCCGGAATCTCTTCCGGAAGCTTTTCGACGATCTCTTCGAGGTCAGCCGGCTGTTCTAGCGCTCCGGTCTCCACAGGATCTCCCGCCTCGTGGGGGAGATGTCCCAGAGGGACAGAAGCGGGTATTTCCGCAACGGTTTCGGCGACCGCCTGGATTTCAGTCTCCGCCTCTGCTGCTGCCTCGGCTTCCAGCAACGAAAGCGGTACGACACCCATATCGCTCAGTTGGTCCGCAGCTGGCAGGATTGAGGGTTCGACATCATCTTCAGCAACAGGTGCTTCGACCCCGCCCTCGTCAATATCGGCAGCCGGCCCGCCGGCCGTATCCATTTCCTCGGCCAGCACCGGATCGTCAGCAACCGGCAGATCTTCGTCGCGTGAACGTGGCTCCAGCTCCTTTTCCACGACCTCAGGCACAGGCTCTTCAGCCGGCTTGCCGAAGGTGAAGACCTTTTTGATGAAACTGAGCGCCATGGGGATTCCGTGAAAGTCAGGCCGCGGCAGCGGCCGTCAATTGCATGTCGAGATGCTTGCCATTGTGGCCGGTGATCGTGACCGGCACAAGTTCGCCGGGACGAAGGCCGGGCGCGGCAACCAGCGTGAAGTTTTCCGTATGCGCCAGGCCGTTGTTTTCAACAAGCAGCCATTGCCGGGTTCCGATCATGCCGTCGAGATGGGATTGATGCAGCCTATGTCCAGCGGCGCGCAGCCTTGCGGCGCGATCCTTGACCAGCGACCGGTCGAGCTGCGGCATGCGGGCGGCCGGCGTGCCGGGACGCGGGCTGTAGGGGAAAACATGCAGATGGGCGATACCAGCCTCTTCGGCCAGCCGCACGGCATTGTCGAACATCTCTTCGGTTTCGGTGGGAAAGCCGGCGATCATATCGGCGCCGAAGCTCATCTCGGGGCGAAGGCGGCGTGCCTCCTCGATGAAACGCAGCGCGTCGGCGCGCAAATGGCGGCGCTTCATCCGCTTCAGGATCATGTCGTCGCCATGCTGCAGCGACAGATGCAGATGCGGCATGAAGCGCGGCTCGGCGGCAATCAGATCCATCAGATGGGCATCGGCCTCGATACTGTCGATCGAGGAAAGCCTGAGGCGGCGGATATCGGGGAGCTGCTTCAGCAGCGTCTTCGCCAAAAGCCCGAGCGTCGGGGCGCCGGGCAGATCGCCGCCATAGCTGGTGGCGTCGACGCCGGTCAGGACGATCTCGCGGTAACCGCTGTCGACGAGCTTGCGGGCCTGGTCGACGACCGCCCCCATCGGCACGGAGCGGGAATTGCCGCGGCCATAGGGGATGATACAGAAGGTGCAGCGATGGTCGCAGCCGTTCTGCACCTGGATGAAGGCGCGCACATGGCCGTCGATATGCCTGACCATCTGCGGCGCCGTCGCCTTGACGCTCATAATGTCGTTGACGCGGAGCTTCTCTTCGGCCGAAACGCCGAAATCCGGCAGGCTGCGATAGGAGGCGCTGGTCAGCTTCTCCTCATTGCCGAGCACGGCATCGACCTCCGCCATTTCGGCAAAGGTCTGCTTTTCCGTCTGCGCGGCGCAGCCGGTGACGATGATGCGGGCATGCGGATTGTCGCGCCGCGCCCGGCGGATCGCCTGGCGTGCCTGGCGCACGGCCTCGCCGGTCACGGCACAGGTATTGACCAGGATGGCATTGTTGAGCCCGGCCTTTTCAGCCTGCGCCTTCATCACTTCGGATTCATATGTGTTGAGGCGGCAGCCGAAGGTAATGACCTCGACGCCGCTCACTGCGCCTCCGCCTCTCGGGTATCCTCGCGCGACCAGAGACCCGTCGACGGATCGAGCCTGCCCGACCATTCCCATTCGGCCGGGCCGGTCATGATGACATGGTCGTCGCGCTCGCGCCATTCGATGGAAAGTGTCGCCGGCGGCTTGGCGCTCGCCACATTGATCGTCACAGTGCGGCCGGTACGGCCGGTGCGCGCGGCGCTGACGGCGGCAGAACAGGCGGCCGAGCCGCAGGCAAGCGTCAGGCCCGCGCCGCGCTCCCAGGTCCGCGTCGTCAGCGATGTCGGCGAGGTCACCTGCGCCAGCGTGATATTGGCGCGCTCGGGAAACATCGGATGGTTTTCGAGCAGCGGTCCGAAGCGGGCGAGATCATAGGACATCACATCCCTGTCCACCCAGAAGATCGCATGCGGATTGCCCATCGACATTGCCGACGGCGAATGCAGCACCGGATTGTCGATCGGGCCGATCTGCAGTTCGATGCGGCTGGTGTCGTGGAATTCTTCCGCCAGCGGGATCCTGTCCCAATCAAAGACCGGCCGGCCCATATCGACAGAAATCGTCCCGTCGTCATGCTCGACGGCGTTGAGGATGCCGGCAACCGTCTGGAAGGTGAAGGCCTTTCGGCCGGTCTCGGCGGCAAGCGCCTGCACGACGCAGCGCGTGCCGTTGCCGCAGGCCTGCGCCTTCGAGCCATCGGAGTTCAAGATATCGATGAAGGCATCGGTGCCGTCGGCCTTCGGATCATGGATCGCCATGATCTGATCGAACTCGGTCTGCGGATCGGCATTGAGCGCGACCGCCGCCGCCGGCGTCACCTTATCCGGCCGGCCGCGCATGTCGACGACCAGGATCTTGTTGCCAAGCCCGTTCATCCTCGCGAATTCGACCGTTGCGCTCATGATATCATTCCGTCCGTCTTTCCGCTGTATATGGCGGAAATGCGAAGGAATTACCAGTGGGTGAGTACCGGGCAGGTTTGCCGCCGGCAACCCCTTTCGCGGCAGTTCGGCTTTTAACGCCGCGCACCGTCGGAATCGAAAGACGCCGCATGTGCTTCGACGATAGCGGCGGTGATGACCTTTCTCAGCTCGTAGACCAGCGAGCGGGACCGTTTGCGGTCCAGGTCCTGTGCCGCCTTGGCAAGGTTCAGGCCTTCGTTCAGGACAATATGGTGAGCCCGCGCCAGCGCCCAGCTCTCAATATCAGGATTTATCATTCAATATCTCCGCCGAATCATTCGGCATCAAGGATATTTACGAATCATTTTACAGGATGCACTTAAGTAGAAAGTAGAATCATAAGTGGAATATTTTGCAACTGGCCTATATCGCGAATTTGGACTGCCGGCCGAAATTTTAATCGCTCGCGCCAGGTCGCAGCGCTTCCGAAAAGCCCGCCACGCGGTCATTCCACGCATTCGCCTTGACTTTCCCACGGCTTTCCTGTTTATCGCGCCCAATCCGCGACGAGCCTGATGACTCCGAGCCGCCGACCGGGACTTTGAGATCCCGGAGGTCAACACCCGACAGCGCGATGCGCCCTCGGGTGCTTTTTGGCTTTGCGTCTTGTTTTCGTCAAGGAAAAGCACGACGTTTCCGGGCATATCGAACCCGCCCGAAACGTATCAAGGAAGAGCCGATGTTTGAAAACCTCCAGGACCGTCTTGGATCCATTCTGAATGGACTGACAGGCCGTGGCGCGCTTTCGGAAGCCGATGTTTCCGCAGCGCTGCGAGAGGTTCGTCGTGCGTTGCTGGAGGCCGACGTCGCGCTCGACGTCGTGCGTTCCTTTACCGACCGCGTGCGTGAAAAGGCCGTCGGCGCCGAGATCCTGAAGTCGATCAAGCCCGGCCAGATGGTCGTCAAGATCGTCCATGACGAACTGATCGAGATGCTGGGCGGCGAAGGTGTCGGCATCGACCTGCATGCGGCCGCCCCCGTTGTCGTCATGATGGTCGGCCTGCAGGGCTCCGGCAAGACGACGACGTCGGCCAAGATCGCCCATCGCCTGTCGACGCGCGACAAGAAGAAAGTGCTGATGGCGTCGCTCGACACGCGCCGTCCGGCGGCCCAGGAGCAGCTTCGTCAGCTCGGCGCGCAGGCCAGTATCGACACGCTGCCTGTTATCGCAGGCCAGTCGCCAACCGATATCGCCGCCCGCGCCGTGCAGGCGGCCAGACTCGGCGGCCATGACGTCGTCATCCTCGACACCGCCGGCCGCACCCATATCGACGAGCCCTTGATGGTCGAGATGGCCGACATCAAGAAGCGCTCGAACCCGCATGAAATCCTGCTGGTCGCCGACAGCCTGACCGGCCAGGACGCCGTCAATCTCGCCCGCAACTTCGACGAACGCGTCGGCATCACCGGTCTGGTGCTGACCCGCATGGATGGCGATGGCCGCGGCGGTGCCGCCCTTTCGATGCGCGCCGTCACCGGCAAGCCGATCAAGCTGATCGGTGTCGGCGAGAAGATGAGCGAGCTGGAGGAATTCCATCCCCGCCGCATCGCCGACCGCATTCTCGGCATGGGCGACATTGTCTCGCTCGTCGAGCGCGCCGCGGAGAACATCGACGCCGAGAAGGCGGCCGCCATGGCCGCCAAGATGGCCAAAGGCAAGTTCGATCTCGACGATCTCGCCGATCAGCTGCGCCAGATGCAGAAGATGGGCGGCATGGGCGGCATCATGGGCATGATGCCCGGCATGTCAGGCATGAAGGACAAGATGGCCGCGGCCGGCCTCGACGACAGGCTTTTCGGCCGCCAGATCGCCATCATCCAGTCGATGACCAAGGCCGAGCGTTCCAATCCCGACCTGCTCAAGCATTCGCGCAAGAAGCGCATCGCCGCCGGCTCCGGCACCGATGCCGCCGCCATCAACAAGCTTCTGAAGATGCACCGCCAGATGGCCGACATGATGAAGATGATGGGCGGCAAGGGCAAAGGCGGCATGATGAAGCAGATGATGGGCGGCCTTGCCGGCAAGATGGGGCTGGGGGGCCTCGGCGGCATGGGCGGCATGCCCGATCTCTCGAATATCGACCCGAAGCAGCTCGAAGCGCTGCAGAAGCAGGCGGAAGCCGCGGGTTTGGGAAAACCGGGTGGGGGTATGCCCGGTCTAGGCGGAGGCTTGCCGGGCGGATTGCCCGGTCTTGGTGGCGCAAAGCTGCCGGGCCTTGGTGGTGGTTTCCCGGGCCTGCCCGGATTGCCCAAGAAGAAGTGAAAGGATCGCCTGCCCCATGATTGATCCAGACGTCAAAGCCCAGCTTTCGAGCTACCGCCAGTCGATCGACAATATCGACGCGGCGCTCGTCCACATTCTGGCTGAACGCTTCCGCTGCACCAAAGAGGTCGGCGTGCTGAAGGCCAAGTACAAGTTGCCGCCGGCCGATCCGGCGCGCGAGGAATACCAGATCGCCCGTCTTCGTCAGCTTGCCGAAGATGCGCATCTGGATCCGGATTTCGCCGAGAAGTTCCTGAACTTCGTCATCAAGGAAGTCATCCGGCATCATGAGCAGATCGCTGCGGATCACGCTGAACAGAGCGCCGCAGCCCGATAGTCATTACCGCCCACGAAGCGGTCAAGAAAAGCCTAAGGAGTAAAGAACATGGCACTGAAAATTCGTCTCGCCCGCGGTGGCTCCAAGAAGCGTCCGTACTACCACGTCGTTCTCGCCGATGCGCGCAGCCCGCGTGACGGCCGCTTCCTCGAAAACCTCGGCTCCTGGAACCCGATGCTCGCCAAGGACGACGAGAAGCGCGTTCAGCTGAACGCCGAGCGCATCAAGCACTGGATCGAAAACGGCGCCCAGCCGACCGACCGCGTTCTGCGTTTCCTCGATGAAGCCGGCGTTGCCAAGCGCGAAGCCAAGAACAACCCTGAGAAGGCAAAGCCCGGCAAGCGCGCCCAGGAACGCGCCGCAGAAAAGGCTCAGAAGATCGCTGACGCCGCCGCTGCTGCTGCTGACGCCGCGGAATAATCGGGATAGTCCCTCGATCGAACGGGCGGCATGGCGACATGCCGCCCGTTTTCGTTTCCAATCCTGCGCACTTCGTTTATGAGAAACCTGTCTTTCGGCTTCACATGAAGGAACCCATGACAAAGCTTGAAAACCCCGTTCTGATGGCAACGATCGGCGGTGCGCAAGGCCTCCGGGGAGAGGTGCGCGCCAAGGCCTACACGGCCGATCCCGGCGCCCTTGGCGACTACGGCCACCTGCACAGCATGGACGGCCGCAGCTTCGAAGTCCTCGAAATCCGCGAGACCAAGAATGTCGTCGTCGTCCGCTTCCGCGGCGTCAACGACCGCAATGCCGCCGAGGCGCTGAACGGCCTGGAACTCTATATCGAGCGCGATAACCTGCCGGACGAGGAGCTGGAGGACGACGAGTTCTACTACGCCGATCTCGAGGGGCTCGAAGCACTTGACGACAAGGGCGTCAGCTACGGCACGGTCACCGGCGTCTTCGATTTCGGCGCCGGCGATTTGCTGGAACTCAAGGGTCCGGGCAAGCGCCCGGTGCTGATCCCCTTCTCCGAAGCCTCGGTGCTGGAGATCGACCTCGAGGCCGGCACGCTGCTGATCGATCCGCTGGCGGCGGGACTGGTCGACGATCCCGAAGAGCTTTCGAAATTCACCGCAGACAAGCCGAAAAAGAAGAAGTGATGGCCTTCCGGGCGAGCGTGCTGACACTTTATCCGGAAATGTTTCCGGGACATCTGGGCTTCTCGCTCGCCGGCAAGGCGATGGAGCGTGGGCAATGGTCGCTGGACGCGGTGCAGATCCGCGATTTCGCCACCGACAAGCACCGCACCGTCGACGACACCCCGGCCGGCGGTGGCGCCGGCATGGTGCTGAAACCAGACGTTCTCGCCCGCGCCATCGACAGTTCCTCGGAAAACGATACCCGTCCGCGGCTGCTGATGAGCCCGCGCGGCCGGCCGCTGACACAGGAACGCGTGCGCGAGCTTGCGTCCGGCGACGGCGTCATCATCGTCTGCGGCCGCTTCGAGGGCGTCGACCAGCGGGTGATCGAGGCGCGTGGACTGGAAGAGGTCTCGATCGGCGACTATGTGCTGTCCGGCGGCGAGCCGGCCGCCCTGATCCTGCTCGATGCGATCATCCGCATCCTGCCCGGTGTCATGGGCAACGATCTTTCCGGCCTGCACGAAAGCTTCGAAGGCGGGCTGCTGGAACATCCCCATTACACCAGGCCGCAGGCGTGGGAAGGCCGGGAAATCCCCTCCATCCTGACGTCGGGCAACCACGGCGCCATCGACAAATGGCGGCACGAAGAGGCGGTGCGGCTGACGCGGGAGCGGCGGCCGGACCTCTTCGAAAGGGCTAAGGCCGAGAAAAGCGGCTGATTCCACCCTCTCCTTCACAAAAATGTCGTGCGAGGGATGACAAGCCCCGGTCTTTCGTGTATTGGCGCACGCGGAAATGGGGTTATCCCCGTCTGCCAGCAAACAAAGAATGGCGAACCCGCTCCCGCCCTGAAGGGCAAAGTCCTGAGGCCAGTTCCGAAGGATCAGTGTCGAGCGCTCTGGCTGTTTCAGAAGAACCAAAGGTTAAGACGATGAACATCATTCAGCAGCTTGAGGCCGAACAGGCCGCCAAGATCGAAGCCAAGCGTACGCTTCCCGAATTTTCCCCGGGCGACACCGTCCGCGTCAACGTGAAGGTCACGGAAGGCAACCGTACCCGCGTTCAGGCCTATGAAGGCGTCTGCATCGCCCGCTCCGGCGGCGGCCTGCAGGAAAACTTCACGGTCCGCAAGATCTCTTACGGCGAAGGCGTCGAGCGCGTATTCCCGGTTTACTCGCCGATGATCGAAAGCGTCGACGTCGTTCGCCGCGGTAAGGTCCGTCGCGCCAAGCTCTATTACCTCCGCGACCGTCGCGGCAAGTCTGCCCGTATCGTTGAAGACACCGGCGTCCGCGCCCGCAAGCTCAACGACGCCGAGCGCGCCGCCATTGCCGAGGAAAAGGCACGCATCGAAGCCGAAAAGGTCGCAGCCGCTCAGGCGCTCGCCGCCGAGAAGGCAGCAGCAGAAGCTGCGGAAGCCAAGGCCGCGGCTGAAAAGGCCGCCGCAGAAGCAGCAGCCGCTGCAGCGGAACCGGCAGCAGAATAAGATCTGCGCCACGCAAAATTCTTTGCTTGAAGCAAAATTCTTCGCTTGCAGCAAAATTCTTTGCTTGGAAAGGCGGCCTTCGGGTCGCCTTTTCTATTTTTTGCTTGGTCACGCAGCCGGCGGCCTTGCCTCGGGCCTATCTTCCGTGACAATTTTGCCGTTCAATTTTTGGGAACCATTCAATGTTGTTTCGTCGTACCGTTCTAGCGAGCCTCGCCGCCCTTGCTCTTGCACCCCTGGCCGCATCGGCCGCCGAACTGCCGGATCTCGGCGGCAAGAGCGTCGTCGTCGTCACCGAAAATGCTTACCCGCCGCTGCAATTCGTCGACCCGAAATCCGGCAAGGCGATCGGCTGGGAATATGATGCGATGAACGAGATCGCCAAGCGGCTGAATTTCAAGGTCGAATATCAGAACACCAGCTGGGACGCGATGATCCAGGCGGTTTCCGACGGCCAGTACAATATCGGCATGACCGGCATCACCATCAAGGAAGACCGCAAGCAGAAGGTGGATTTCTCCGACCCCTATTTGCGCTCACAGCAGTTCATGCTGGTGCGCGGCGACGAGAAGCGCTTCACCGACGCCAAGTCCTTCGGCGAATTCAAAGACGGCCTGATCGGCGCCCAGCCCGGCACCTCGCCTTTTTATACCGCCGTCTATGAAATCCTCGACGGCAACGAGCAGAACCCACGTATCAAGCTTTTCGAAACCTTCGGCGCAACCGTGCAGGCTCTGAAGACAGGCGACGTCGATCTCGTCCTCACCGACAGCGTCGCTGCCAAGGGCTATGTCGATTCCTCGAACGGCGCATTGAAGGTGGTCGGTGAGCCGCTCGGCACCGAGGATTTCGGCTTCATCTTCCCGAAGGGCTCCGATCTCGTCGCTCCCGTCAATGCCGCCATCGCCGCGCTGAAGGCCGACGGCACCTTCGATGCGCTGAACAAGAAGTGGTTCCTCGACTACAAGATGGGCGAATAATCCCCGAGCGATCGCAGATGGCACTGCCACCATCCCCGCGACACGAGAAGGACGACCGTCCCTGGTGGCTGGTCGTCCTTGCCCTGATCGGCATCGTCCTCGCTGCCGTCATCATCACCAACGGCATTTACACACAGGTCTTCCGGACCGTGGTCAATGGCGCCGGCATTACCGTGTTCGTCACACTCGTCGCCTTTATATTGGCAACAGCGCTGGGTCTCGGTATCGCGCTGCTCGGTCTGGCGGATAGCATCGTGCTGCGCCAGATCGCCCGTTTCTACATCGAGATCATCCGCGGCATCCCGATGCTGGTGCTGCTCTTTTATGTCGCCTTTGTCGGCGCGCCGGGTTTTGTTGCAGCCTATAACTTCGCCATCACGCCCTTGGTGAAGGCAGGCATTGCCGAGCCGATCCTCGTGCGGGACCTGTCGCTGATGTGGCGCGCCATCTTCGCCTTGATGATCGGCTATTCCTCCTTCATCGCCGAAATCTTCCGTGCCGGCTTCCAGTCGGTCGATATCGGCCAGATCGAGGCGGCCAAGTCGCTCGGCCTGTCGCGCTACCGCCGCTTCCGGCTCGTCGTCTTTCCGCAGGCGATCCGGGTCATCTTCCCGCCGCTCTCCAACGACTTCGTCTCGATGGTGAAGGATTCGTCGCTCGTCTCCGTTCTCGGCGTCGCCGACATCACGCAGATGGGCAAGGTCTATGCCTCCGGCTCCTTCCGCTTCTTCGAAACCTATTCTATCGTCACCTATATCTACCTGCTCCTGACGATCGGCCTGTCGCTTTTCCTGCGGCGGATCGAGAAGAAGATGAAGCAGATGCCGCGGCGCTAAAGCAATTCCAGGAAAAGTGCGCAGCGGTTTTCCCAGGCAAAGCGCGAAGCGCTTTTGCCGGGAATTGCGTAAAAATAAAAACCTAGAGCGGTTCTCCGATTCCATGAAAAGCTGAACCGCTCTAGCCGCCTCACGATTCGAATTGCCGTTTCGATCAAAAATCGCTATATCCAGCGCCATGGAATCCAAGTTCAGATGCACAGGCGCGCATATTTTCGTGCTGCAGGACCATTATCGCCTGCCGGCGCGGTTTTTTGCCTGCGTGTCCGGTGCGCTCAACAGCCGACTTCGTTGATCGAATGACGGCCGCGGAGCCTGATCCGCATTCTCGATTTTCCAAAGCTTCCAAAAAACGGACTTAACGCCATGAGCGCACCGCGTACCCTCTACGACAAGATCTGGGACGATCATCTGGTCGACGAACAGGCAGACGGCACCTGTCTTCTCTACATCGACCGCCATCTGGTCCATGAAGTCACCTCGCCGCAGGCGTTCGAAGGCCTGCGCATGACCGGCCGCAAGGTTCGCGCGCCGGAAAAGACGCTCGCCGTCGTCGACCACAACGTTCCGACCTCGCCCGACCGTCATCTCGGCATCAAGAACGAGGAAAGCCGCATCCAGGTGGAGGCGCTCGCCACCAACGCCGCTGAATTCGGCGTCGAATATTATTCGGCAAGCGACAAGCGCCAGGGCATCGTTCACATCGTCGGTCCGGAACAGGGCTTCACCCTGCCCGGCATGACCATCGTCTGCGGTGACAGCCACACCTCGACGCACGGCGCCTTCGGGGCTCTGGCGCATGGCATCGGCACCTCCGAGGTCGAGCATGTTCTGGCGACCCAGACGCTGATCCAGAAGAAGGCAAAGAACATGCTGGTGCGTGTCGACGGCCTGCTTCCGCCGCACGTCACCGCCAAGGACATCATCCTCGCCATCATCGGCGAGATCGGCACCGCTGGCGGCACCGGCCACGTCATCGAATTTGCCGGCGAAGCCATCCGCGCGCTGTCGATGGAAGGCCGCATGACCATCTGCAACATGACGATCGAAGGCGGCGCCCGCGCCGGCCTGATCGCCCCTGATGAAAAGACCTTCGAATACATCAAGGGCAAGCCCCGCGCGCCGAAGGGCGAGGCGCTGGAACAGGCGATCGCTTATTGGAAGACGCTGCAGACCGACGAAGGCGCTCATTATGACCGCATCGTCGTGCTCGATGCCGCCAGCCTGCCGCCGATCGTCTCCTGGGGCTCTTCGCCCGAGGACGTCATCTCCGTCCAGGGCATTGTGCCGAACCCCGACGATATTCAGGACGAGACCAAGCGCACCTCCAAGTGGCGCGCGCTCGACTATATGGGCCTGAAGCCGGGCACCAAGATGACCGACATCACGCTTGACCGCGTCTTCATCGGCTCCTGCACCAACGGCCGCATCGAGGATCTGCGCGAAGTCGCCAAGGTCGTCGAAGGCAAGACGGTGGCCGCCACCGTCGACGCGATGATCGTTCCGGGCTCCGGCCTCGTCAAGGAACAGGCGGAAGCCGAAGGCCTCGACAAGATCTTCAAGGCCGCCGGCTTCGACTGGCGCGAGCCGGGCTGCTCCATGTGTCTTGCGATGAACGACGACCGCCTGAAGCCGGGCGAACGCTGCGCTTCGACCTCGAACCGCAATTTCGAAGGCCGCCAGGGCTTCAAAGGCCGCACGCATCTCGTCTCGCCGGCAATGGCGGCAGCTGCCGCGATCGCCGGTCACTTCGTCGATATCCGCGAGTGGAACTGATCTGTCATCCGACAGAAATGAGTGAAAGCCGCCCGATGCGCTCCGGATGCATCGGGCGGTTTCGTATTTCATGGCGCCTCTGCTTCGCTCGCCGACAGTTATGATTGAGCGGATGAGCCCGTTTGTGCGTGGCCCTCTTTCCGATTTCATCCTTTCGGGCAATCGACATCCGGCAACGCATGTGGCCTCATTGATATAGAGCGCGATACGCGACTGATACCGTTCAGGCTCCGGCGAACACCGCGCCATCGGGGTACTGGCCATGAGGCGGAAAATAGTACGGAGCTTGCTGCAAGCCAGCCTGATCGTGTTTGCATCGCAGGCATCGATCGCCGCCGCGCCGATCCATCCGACGATACCGCCGGTCATGGCCTCTTCCGGCCTGCTGCACCAGATCGCGCAAAGCAAGATACCCTATCTCAACGGATATCGGGGCTATAGCAGCCCCCGCTCCGGCTATATCAAGAGCTCGAACGGCTATTGGTATCCGGCGCGCGCCTTCAACGATTATTATACCGGCTCGATCGGACGGCCGCAGCGCCTGAACGATAGCTGCGACCACGGTTTTGCGCCGACCAACGGATCCTCGAACTGCAATTATTGACGGGAAGGCCGCACTCCTCCTTTAAACAACCGCCGCCCCGGATGATCTCTCCTCCGGGGCGGCCGCTGATCGGCATGAGCGCAACGACGGTCAGAAGGTTGCCGTCAGCGGGTCCGGCCCCATGCGGGCGCCGGCGCTGTCGAGCATGGCGATCGCCGCCATGTCGTCGGCATCGAGCTTGAAGTCGAACACCTGGAAATTCTCCTCGATACGCGACGGCGTCACCGACTTCGGAATGACGACGAGGCCGGTGTCGATGTGCCAGCGGATGATGACCTGGGCCGGCGTCTTCCGGTGTTTGCCCGCAATCTCACCGATGACGGCATTGGTGATGAACTTGCCCTGGCCGAGCGGGCTCCAGGATTCGGTGACGATACCGAGCTTCTTGTGGGCTTCCTGCGCCGCCTTCTGCTGGAAATCGGGATGCAGCTCGATCTGATTGATGACGGGAACGACGCCGGTCTCGCCGATGATCCGCTCCAGATGCTCGGGATTGAAATTCGACACGCCGATCGAGCGGGCGCGGCCCTCTTCGCGGATGCGCACGAAGGCCTTCCAGGTCTCGGTATAAAGGCCGCGATGCGGCGACGGCCAGTGAACGAGATAGAGGTCGACATAGTCGGAGCCGAGCTTCTTCAGGCTGCCGTCGAAGGCGCGCAGCGCATTGTCGTAGCCCTGGTCGGTATTCCTGAGCTTGGTGGTGACGAAGATATCCTTGCGGTCGAGGCCGGAGGAGCGGATGCCTTCGCCGACGCCCTCTTCGTTGTCGTAACCGGACGCCGTATCGATGTGGCGGTAGCCGGCGGCGATCGCCGTGCGCACGGTGGGAGCGGCGATCTCCTGCGGCGTCTGCCAGACACCGAGGCCGACCTGGGGAATGGAATGTCCGTCATGGAAAGTGATGATGGGTTGAGCGGTCACAATATATCTCCGGAAGTTTGAAGAATTGGACGAGGCAATGAATTGCGCCCACGCATGCGCGGACGTCCCGGAACGCTTTTCAGCCGGAGCGTTCGGTCACGGAAAGCATATAGGCAGCCGCCTCCACAAAACAATCAGAGCACCCGGACAATTGTGCCCTTCCGAAGATGCGGCAGCAGGCGGCGCATGTCGCGCAGACTCACCGCGACACAGCCGGCCGTCGGCTCGTAGCCCGGCCGGATCAGATGGAAGAAGATCGCCGAGCCGCGATAACGCGCACGCGAGGAGATATTCCAGTCCATCACCAGGCAGATATCGTAGAGCCCGTCGCTGCGCCGCATCTCCTCATGGCTTGCGCCGCATGGCGCCCTGACGAGGCGGTTGTAGCTGGCATTGTCAGGCTGATCACACCAGAGCATGTCGGCGCGGATACGGCGGATGGGAAGAGACGTGGCGAGCCGGCCGTTCCGCTCGCCGCGCCGGAAACCGGAGAGTAGCCTCATCGAGGCGATCGGCGTGGCGCCGTCGCCCTCGCGTTTGATCACGGTGCGGCCGGACCGGCCGATCGCCGCAGGCACGGTGATCGCGCCGAGCCGGACGATCGCCCGGCTCTTCTTTCCCGGCGCAGGCCGCACGACGATCGTCGACGGCTTCATCCCCGGCGCCCGCCTTGTTTTTTCCATTTTTCTCGCATGTCTTGGATTGTCTGGGACTCCAATTGAAATCATATGAAAACCTGCGCGGCAACAGTCCGCCGCCCGATCCTTGCCAAACCAGGAATTTGGCGTAGGACTAGGGAACTTAACATGAGGACGCAACGGCATGACCGCACGCACCATTCTTCTGGTGGATGACGACGACGACCTTCGTCAGACCCTGACGGAGCAATTGTCGCTGTATGAGGAGTTTTCGGTTCTGCAGGAAGCCAACGCCGGCAAGGGTGTTGCGACCGCCCGCTCGACACCCGTCGATCTGCTGATCATGGATGTCGGCCTGCCCGATATGGACGGCCGCGAAGCGGTGAAGCTGCTGCGCAAGGGCGGCTTCAAGGCGCCGATCATCATGCTGACCGGCCACGATACCGATTCGGACACGATCCTCGGCCTCGAAGCCGGCGCCAACGACTATGTCACCAAACCCTTCCGCTTCGCCGTGCTGCTCGCGCGCATCCGTGTGCAGCTGCGCCAACACGAGCAGAGCGAAGACGCGACCTTTACCGTCGGCCCCTACCTCTTCAAGCCGAGCCAGAAGCTGCTCACCACCGACAACGGCCAGAAGATCCGGCTGACGGAAAAGGAAGCGGCGATCATCCGTTATCTCTACCGTGCCGAGCAGAAAGTCGTCACCCGCGACGTGCTTCTCGAAGAAGTCTGGGGCTATAACTCAGGCGTGACGACGCATACGCTGGAAACCCACGTCTACCGGCTGCGCCAGAAGATCGAGCGCGATCCCTCCAATGCCGAAATCCTCGTGACGGAAAACGGCGGCTACAAGATCATACCCTAGAGCATTTCCGTTTTTCTCCAAATCACGGAGATGTTCTATCTCTTTGTTTTCACGCAATTTCGGACACAAAATCGCGACGCGGTTTTGCTGGAATTGCTTTAAGGCGAAAAGCCCGCATGGCGCTGACCGACGACATCCACCTGCTCGCCCAGCTTCCTCTGTTCAAGGACATGAACGAGGATCAGCTGCGCTTGATCGCCTTCGGCGCCGACCGGCGCATGATCGCTGCCGGCCAGATGCTGTTTCGCCAGGGCTCACCCGCCGAGAGCGCCTATGTCATCCTCAGCGGCAGCCTGGAGTTGAGCGCAATGAGCAGCGACGGCATGCAGAAGACGGAGGGGGTCGCCGGTCCCGGAACGCTGGTTTCCGAGCTGGCGCTGGTCACGCTGGTGGAGCGCAAATTCACGGCCATCGCGCGCGAGGACACCAGCATCATCCGCATCACCCGCGCCCTCTTCCACCGGCTGATCGAGGAATATCCGGACGCCGCCCGGCTGATCGAGAACCGCATCCGCGACAATCTCGCCGAACTTGCGGCAAAGGCCGCAAGCCAGTTCTACCGCTTCAGCTGAGCCGCATTAGAGCGCTGCATCAGAAATCGAAATGCGCCGTCACCGGCACATGGTCGGAGGGTCGATCCCAGCCGCGCGCCTCCTTGAGGATTTCGATGCGCTTGAGGTGCGGCCCGAGATCCGATGACGACCAGATATGGTCGAGACGGCGGCCGCGATCGGCAGCTTCCCAGTCCTTGGCGCGATAGCTCCACCAGGTAAAGAGCTTTTCGCTTTCCGGCACATGCTGGCGCATCAGATCGTGCCAGCCGCCGCGCTTCATCACCTCGAGCAGCCCGTCGGTCTCGACGGGCGTATGGCTGACGATCTTCAGGAGCTGCTTGTGCGACCAGACATCATGCTCCAGCGGCGCGATGTTCAGGTCGCCGACGAGGATCGCCGAGGTATTCGCCTCGCCATTGGCTTTCAGCTGCTTCATCTCCTCGATGAAATCGAGCTTGTGGCCGAATTTCGGATTGATCGTACGATCCGGCTCGTCGCCGCCGGCCGGAACGTAGAAATTATGCAGCCGGATACGACGATTGCCGCGCTCGACGATCGCCGAGATGTGGCGGGCATCGCCGACCCCGCAATAATCCTGCCGGTGATCCTCCGTCAGCGGAAGGCGCGAGGCAATCGCCACGCCGTGATAGCCTTTCTGGCCGTGGATGATGATGTGATCGTAGCCCATCGCCCGCAGCGGCGCTGCCGGAAACAGCTCGTTCGGCACCTTGGTTTCCTGCAGGCAGAGAATATCGGGCCTGTGCTTGAGAACGAGCTGCTCGACGATCGGCATGCGCAGCCGCACCGAATTGATGTTCCAGGTGGTGATCGAAAAACTCATGCCCGACGCCCTTTCACGCTCTCATGAAAGGGCTTTAAAACAAAGGTGGGCGCGAGGGAACCGGGCGCGTGCGAAAGCGGTCTGCGATCAACCGAAAAGGTCAGTCGCGCGACTGAGGCGTCCCCGGAATGGTCTCATAGGGCACGCGGAACACGCGATCGTCGAACTGCACGCCCGTCTTGACGTTGAAGATCATCACCGACGTGTCCTTGCCCTGATTGTCGGTGATCGTCCACTGACGCAGGTCGTAGGTCTTCGGGTCGAACATCATGGTGATGGTCGAGTTGCCGAACACCGTATTGTTGCCGAGCGCGATCGTCGTCAGGTCCGACTCTTCCTTCACGCCCTTCACCATGCCAGCCGACAGGTCGATATGCTGCGCCAGCAGCAGGCTGAGCGGCGTCTTGGAGAGCGGATAGAGATCCCAGGTTTTCAGCTTGGTATTGCCGATGGCGACGTTTTTACCATCGGCGATCACCCGCATCGGCGACGGGTCGTCATAGTTGAAGCGCAGCTTGCCGGGGCGCTGGATGAAGAACTTGCCGCCGGTCTGTTCACCGCGCGGACCGAACTGCACGAATTCGCCCTGCATCGTCGTGACGCCGGAAAAATGATCGGCGATCGCCTGCGCGGTGCCGGAGGCAGGGGCTGCCGCCTGTGCGTAAGCACCGAGAGGAATGGCGCTCGCCATCGCAGCGACGGCAAAGGCGCCGAGCAGATCGCGGCGCGTCATCGCCAGGCCGGAGAGGAAGGTATCGGAGTGACTCATCTAAATCTCCTTTATGCGATCTGCATGCTGCCGAAAGGCGGCGTCTTCAAGGCGTTACGATCGGCCTCGCGACAAGTAACGGCTTCGATGCCGTCAGGTTTCCGCAAAAGCGGCCCTATCGGAAATATATGCCGATTATTTCAGCGGTCGAGGATGTCGCCTTCGGTGGGAACGAGAATTTCGCGTTTGCCGGCATGGTTGGCCGGCCCGATGATGCCTTCCTTCTCCATCCGCTCGATCAGCGAGGCGGCCCGGTTGTAGCCGATGCCGAGCCGACGCTGGACGTAGGAGGTCGAGGCCTTGCCGTCACGCAGCACGATGGCGACGGCCTGATCGTAAGGATCTTCCGAATCCGAAAGGTTTGATGTGCCGGCCGGACCGCCCCCACCGCCGCCGGCGTAATCGCCATCCTCGTCGTCATCGGCGGTGATCGCATCGAGATATTGCGGCGAGCCCTGGGTCTTGAGATAGGAGACGATCTCTTCCACCTCGACATCCGAAACGAACGGACCGTGGACGCGCTGGATACGCCCACCACCCGCCATGTAGAGCATGTCGCCCATGCCGAGCAGCTGTTCGGCGCCCTGTTCGCCGAGAATGGTGCGGCTGTCGATCTTCGAGGTCACCTGGAAGGAAATGCGGGTCGGGAAGTTCGCCTTGATCGTGCCGGTGATGACATCGACCGACGGACGCTGGGTTGCCATGATCACGTGGATGCCGGCGGCACGCGCCATCTGCGCCAGACGCTGCACGGCGCCTTCGATATCCTTGCCGGCGACCATCATCAGGTCAGCCATCTCGTCGATGATGACGACGATATAGGGCATCGGCCTGAGGTCGAATTCCTCGGTCTCGTACATCGCCTCGCCGGTATGGCGATCGAAGCCGGTCTGCACCGTGCGCGAGATCGCCTCGCCTTTCGACAAGGCCTGCTCGACGCGGCTGTTGAAGCCGTCAATGTTGCGCACGCCGATCTTCGACATCTTCTTGTAGCGCTCTTCCATCTCGCGCACCGTCCATTTGAGCGCGACGACCGCCTTCTTCGGATCGGTAACGACAGGCGAAAGCAGATGCGGGATGCCGTCATAGACGGAGAGTTCGAGCATCTTCGGGTCGATCATGATCAGCCGGCACTGTTCCGGCGTCATACGATAGAGCAGCGACAGGATCATCGTGTTGATGGCGACCGATTTGCCCGAACCGGTGGTGCCGGCAACGAGCAGATGCGGCATCTTGGCGAGGTCGGCGATGACGGCTTCGCCGCCGATCGTCTTGCCGAGCGCCATGGCGAGCTTCGCCTTGCTGCCTTCGAAATCCCGGGAGGCGATGAGTTCGCGGAGATAGACGGTCTCGCGCGTCTGGTTCGGCAATTCGATGCCGATCGCGTTGCGGCCGGGCACCACGGCGACGCGGGCGGCAATGGCGCTCATCGAGCGGGCGATATCGTCGGCAAGGCCGATGACGCGCGACGACTTGATGCCGGGGGCCGGCTCCAGTTCGTAAAGCGTGACGACGGGGCCGGGGCGGACATGGATGATCTCGCCCTTGACGCCGAAATCTTCAAGCACGCCTTCGAGCATGCGGGCGTTCTGCTCCAGCGCATCGGCCGAGAGCGTGGAGTCGCGCACGACATTCTTCGGTTCGGCGAGCAGATGCATCGAGGGAAGCTGGAAACCCTCGGGACGGATGAACGAGCCCTGCGCCTCCCGCTCGATGCGGGCGCTGGGCTTCGGACGCGCCACCACGGGAACGACGCGCGGTTCCGGCTTGCCGGCGGCCTTGGCCGGCGCGCGGATCATCCAGTCGTCGTCATCATCGTCGGGCAGGATATCGGCCGGGCGCGGCGGCATGTCGGCATCGAAGGGCAGATCGTCGTCGTCATCGTCGTCATCGACGGAAAGCGACGGCGCGGAGACGATGCGCCGCGGTGACGCCGCCCTTGCTCCCATCGACGGCTCCATCGACGGCTCCATGCGCTCGCCGCGGACGGTCGGCGCCTTGGCGCGCACCGGTTCGTTCAGCGTGCCGAACTCGTCATCGTTGAAATCATAGGGTGATTCGAAATCGCCCTGGCGGCGCTTGCGCGGCCCCATGCCGAAGAGCCGGCGCAGCCGGCCCTGGCTCATGTACCAGGCATGCGTCATCGCACCGCTGAGAGCGACCCAGCGCGACTCGTCGTCCTCGTCCTCGTCGCCGACGACGCGGGCCTTGCTTGTTGTGCCGGCGTAATCGTCCTCGGTCTCTTCCTCGGCCTCGCTGCGGCCGACGAGGCCCGACGCAAAGAGCATCATCCAGGCGGTGGGTGCTGCAAAAATGCAGCCGACGACCATGGCGAAGGTGCCGGTGGGATAGGCGCCGACGAAGAGTGCGGGAAAACGCAGGATCATATCGCCGACGACGCCGCCGATGCCGTTCGGGATCGGCCAGGTGAGCGGCGGCGGAAAGCAGCCGATGACGGCGCAGGAAAGCACCGTGCCGGCAAGCCAGGCGCCGGCACGGGCGGGGATACGGCTGAAGCGGCGGCCCGAGATCAGCGTCAGCGCCCAGGCGACGATCGGCAGCATCGAAACGACGCTGGCAAGGCCGAGGAACTGCATGACGATATCGGCAAAGGCAGCCCCGCTGTAGCCGAGAATATTCGTCGGCAGGTTGGCGGTGGCATAGGAATAGCTCGGATCCGCGACGTTCCATGTCGCCAGCGCCGCGACGCAGAGTGCCAGCAGCAGAAAGATCGCAAAGCCGATGAGCGCCTGGATCTGCCGCAGCATGAATGCCGAGAAGGAGAACCGATCCGGACGGCCATCCATCGCCGGCGACGTGCTTCTTGCCATGTGTCTAACCCGTCCAATGCCTGAGGGCATGCGAATCACCGAAGCTTCGCCATGCCAAAATGCGTCCGCTCTACCTAATCAGAGCCGGGTTAAAGCGATGTTAACCATGCACGCCTGGACGGGCATTCCGGGCAGGGAAATGAAAAAAGGCCCGAACCTTGGAAGGTCCGGGCCAAATGCGGTCTATGGCAGCTTTTCCGGGTCTAACCCGGAAAAGCTCTAGATAGGCCGCGACGGGCCATAAAGCGGCGCCCTTCTGCCGGGCGCCGCAAACCCTGTGATCAGGAAGAGTGGTAGGCAGCTTCGCCGTGGGTCGAAAGGTCGAGACCTTCGCGCTCGGCTTCGACGGTGACGCGCAGGCCGATGACGACGTCGACGATCTTGTAGAGGATCGCCGAGCCGATGCCCGACCACAGGAGCGTCGTCAGCACGCCCTTGGCCTGGGCCAGCACCTGGGTTGCCGTGCCGGCATAGGAGGCAGCGAAATCGGCCGTGGAATAATCGACGATGCCTGCACCGCCGAGCGCCGGATTGACGAGGATACCGGTGCCGAGAGCACCGATGATGCCGCCGACGCAATGAACGCCGAAGACGTCAAGGCTGTCGTCGTAGTTGAACTTGTTCTTCACGACGTCGACGAAGAAGTAGCAGACCGGCGAGACGATGAGGCCGAGAACGATCGAGCCCATCGGGCCGGCAAAGCCTGCCGCCGGGGTGATGGCGACGAGACCGGCAACCGCACCGGAAGCGCCACCAAGCATCGAAGCCTTGCCGCGGGTGAGGCTTTCGACGATGCACCAGGACACGGCGGCGGCAGCCGTCGCGACGAAGGTGTTGATAAAGGCAAGCGAGGCATAGCCATTGGCTTCGAGGTTGGAGCCGGCATTGAAGCCGAACCAGCCGACCCAGAGGAGCGAGGCGCCGACCATGGTCAGCGTCATCGAATGCGGAGCCATGATTTCCTTCTTATAACCGGTGCGCTTGCCGAGCATGATGGCGCCGACGAGGCCCGCGATACCGGCATTGATGTGAACGACCGTGCCGCCGGCGAAATCAATTGCGCCGTAGGAGAAGATCAGGCCGGCCGGCGAGGTGTAGGAGCTCGGGCCGCCCCAGAACCAGACCATGTGCGCCATCGGGAAGTAGATGAAGGTGACCCAGAGCACGACGAAGAGCATGACGGCCGAGAACTTGACGCGTTCGGCGAACGCGCCGACGATCAGGCCGGGGGTGATGCAGGCGAAGGTCATCTGGAACACGATGAAGGTGTATTCCGGAATGGCGACGCCCTTCGAGAAGGTTTCAGCGAGCGACGACGTGTTGACGCCGGCGAGGAACGCCTTGGAGAAGCCGCCGACGAAGCTGTTCAGCGAGCCGCCGTCGGTGAAGGCGAGCGAATAGCCGTAGGTCACCCAGAGCAGCGCCACGACGGCGGTGATCATGAAGACCTGCATCAGCACCGAGAGCATGTTCTTGGCACGGACCAGGCCGCCGTAGAACAGCGCAAGGCCGGGGATGGTCATCAAAAGGACGAGCGCCGAGGAGACGAGCATCCAGGCATTGTCACCCTTGTCCATGGTGAAGGCAGGAGCAGCAGCGGCAGCGGCTGGCGCTGCTTCTTGCGCGAAAGCGACAGCCGGCGCCACAAGCGCGGCGGTTGCTGCGCAAATCAGCGCAAAGCTGGAAGAAAACTTCGAAATTGACATTGGAAAGAGCTCCTTGATCTGCCGCTTACAGCGCTTCTGAATCGGTTTCGCCCGTACGGATGCGCACGGCATGGTCGATCGAATAGACGAAAATCTTGCCGTCGCCGATCTGACCGGTTTTGGCCGATGCCGCGATGGCCTCGACCGCCCTGTCGACGAGTTCCGATGCAACGGCGATTTCGATCTTGAGCTTCGGCAGGAAGCTGACCGCATATTCGGTGCCGCGATAGATTTCGGTGTGCCCCTTCTGGCGGCCATAGCCCTTCACTTCGGTCACGGTCAGCCCCTGAATGCCGATCGCCGTAAGAGCTTCGCGGACCTCATCGAGCTTGAACGGCTTGATAATAGCCATCACAATTTTCATCTGGTTTCCCATCCTTCGTTATCCTCGGCACGGAGCCGACTCTCCTTGCCGCTGACGTTCCTGAACAGCGACCGGCGATATACATTCAAAGGGCGTGCCAGATTCGTGACTGGATATAACTTATTGAAAAGTAACACTTATATGAAGTGACGCCAATAAACAGGCAAATGAACGACCAATAAGCGCACAAATAATGCGCAAATTTTCAAAGATGCACATTATTTATTCATTTGCCTTTTTCCGAATCAAACCCTCCTGCGCGACAGAGGCGATCAGCTCACCCGATCGGGTAAAGAGACTGCCCCGGGTCAGCCCTCTGGCGCCCGAAGCCGACGGGCTGTCCTGCGTATAGAGCAACCAGTCGTCGAGCTTGCAGGGCCTGTGGAACCACATGGAATGATCGAGGCTCGCCACCTGCAGGCTCTGGTCGAAGATCGACGTGCCGTGTGCATAGAGCGAGGTATCGAGCAGCGTCATGTCAGAGAGATAGGCAAGCACTGCGGCCTGATAGAGCCGGTCGTCGGGAACCGGGCCGGTGGCGCGCACCCAGACGTCCTGCTTGGGGTCGAGTTTCCTGTCGGAAAAATAATGCGTCAGCGAGACGGGACGAATCTCGATCGGCCGCTCGCGCTGCCAGTATTTTCGGATCGCCTCCGGCGCATGCGTGAGATATTGCTCCTTGATCTGCTGTTCGCCGAGCAGCGCCTCCGGCATCTGGACTTCGGGCATGGCGATCTGGTGGTCGAAGCCCGGCTCCTCGACCTGGAAGGAGGCCGATAGCGCGAAGATCGCCCTGCCATGCTGGATGGCGACGACACGCCGCGTGTTGAAGCTCGATCCGTCCCGGATCCGCTCCGCCTGATAGATGATCGGCACCGAGGGATCGCCGGGGCGCATGAAATAGGCATGCAACGAATGCACGAAACGCTCGCCCTCGATGGTGCGCTGCGCCGCCATCAGCGCCTGGCCGATTACCTGGCCGCCGAAGACCCGCTGCCAGCCGGCCTGCGGGCTGCGCCCACGGAAGATATCGACCTCGATCGGCTCCAGGTCGAGCGTCGAAAGCAGCGTCTCCATCGCCGAAGGCCCTGATGTCTCGCGCGTCATTTTGTATGCCTCCCGACGGTAGGAAGTGAAGTTGCGATGATCTATATAGATCACATCTGAGGCACAAGGTACGGGAGCGGCGCGATGCTTGATATGCTGGTTGTGGGCGGGGGCTATGTCGGCCTTTCCGCTGCCGTCGCGGTCAAACAGGCAGCACCGCATCTGAATGTCTTGGTCGTCGAGGCGGCGCCCGAGCATGTCTGGAAAAACGATACGCGCGCTTCCGCCGTCATCGCCGCGGCGGCGAAAATGCTCGAGGTCTTCGGCATCTGGAACGAGATCGAGCCGGAAGCCCAGCCGATCACCAAAATGATCGTCACCGACTCCAAGACCTCCGATCCGGTGCGCCCGGTGTTTCTGACCTTCGACGGCGAAGTGGCCGAGGGCCGGCCCTTCGCCCACATGATCCCGAATGTTGTGATGGTCGCAGCGCTGCGCGGCGTCTGCGAGCGGCTCGGCATCGACATCCGCCACGGGCTCGGCGCCACCGAACTGAAGACCCAGGACACCCATGTCACCGTCACGCTATCGGACGGCAGCACGCTGGAGAGCCGGCTGCTGGTTGCCTGCGACGGCGTGCGCTCGACGCTGCGCGATCTCGCCGGCATCAAGACCGTCACCTGGGACTACGGCCAGTCCGGCATCGTTGCAACGGTCGAACACGAGCGGCCGCATGACGGCTGCGCCGAGGAGCATTTCCTGCCGGCCGGCCCTTTTGCCATCCTGCCGCTCAAGAACAACCGCTCCTCGCTGGTCTGGACCGAGCGGACGCATGATGCCGATCGGCTGGTCGCCGCCGACGATCTGGTCTTCGAGGAAGAGCTCGAACGCCGCTTCGGCCACAAGCTCGGCGCACTGAAGGTCATCGGCGACAAGCGCGCCTTCCCGCTCGGCCTAACGCTGGCCCGCGCCTTCGTTGCGCCGCGTTTTGCCCTGGCCGGCGACGCCGCCCACGGCATTCACCCGATTTCCGGGCAGGGCCTCAATCTCGGCTTCAAGGATGTGGCGGCACTCGCCGAAACGATTGTCGAGGCCGATCGCCTCGGCCTCGATATCGGCTCGATCAACATTCTCGAGCGTTACCAGACCTGGCGGCGCTTCGACACGTTCCGCATGGGCATGACGACCGACGTGCTGAACCGGCTGTTTTCCAACGACGCGACGCCGATCCGCATCGCCCGAGACGTTGGCCTCGGCATCGTCGACCGGCTGCCGCGCCTCAAATCCTTCTTCATCGGCCAGGCGGCCGGAACGACGGCCAAGGACAATCCGCGGCTGCTGGCCGGCCAGACGATTTAAGGACGGGAGTGAGAGACGCTATTCGTCGAGGCGGCGGGCTTCGGACACCAGCATGATCGGAATACCGTCACGGATCGGATAGGCGAGCTGCGCCTTTTCCGAAACGAGTTCATTGTGTTCGCGATCATAGGAAAGCCGCCCCTTGGAGAGCGGGCAGACCAGGAGTTCGAGCAGTTTCGGATCGACGCGGCTGAGTTTTTCGTCCATGGCCGAACCCTACTGCAGAACCGTGTCGGAGTCACCGAAGACCCGCGCCAGCACGATCTCGGTAATGGCGATCAGCGTCTCGGCCCGCGTCTTCAAATCGGGCGCCTCGAGCAGCGCCTGTTTTTCAGCCGGCCCGAACGGCGACATCATCGCCAGCGAATTAACGAGCGTCAGATTGCTCGCCCGCTCGACACTCTCCCAGTCGGCTTCCAGCTTGTTGGCATCGAGATAGGCTTTGAAGGCGGTGAGAAGGGCTGCGCGGTCGACCGCCTCCTCCTCGTTCGCGGCCGAGAGATCGGCGATGAACGGGGCGATCCGGAAGGTGCGGAAGGGACCGCTGGTCGCCTTCTCCTCCAAGAGCCGGAAGCGGCAGACGCCGGTCAGCGAGACGATATAGCGCCCGTCGCCGGTCTCGGCGAAGGAGGTGATGCGGCCAAGGCAGCCCACCGCGGCAAGGTGGGGTTCGCCGCCCTTGTCCTCGTGTTCGCCGAGCGCCGGCTGCACCATGCCGATCAGCCGGTTTCCGGTCAGCGCCGCATCCAGCATCGCCAGATAACGCGGCTCGAAAATATTGAGCGGAAGCTGCCCCGCCGGCAGAAGCAGGGCACCGGTCAGGGGGAAGACAGCGATCGTATCAGGCAGATCGCCCGGCTTCAGGTATCTGGCATTACCGACTTGCATGAAACCGTCCCGCATTCTTGTAAACGGGCATGCCCGTTCTGACGAGAATGTGGTGCCCCCACCGGAAAACGCAAGGGCAGATCTCCTAAACTTAGGAGAACAGCATCGCCGAAAGCTTGCGCCGGGCGGAAACCGTCGCCGGATCCTTGAAGCCCCAGACCTCGAAGAACTGCAGCAGCTGGCGGCGGGCGCCGTCATCGTCGAAGGCGCGGTCCTTGCGCATGATCAGCAGCAGGTGCTCGGCCGCTTCGTCGCGCCGGCCTTCGACATTGAGGATCTTGGCAAGCTTCAGCCGCGCCTCATGGTCGTCGGGATTGGCAGCCAGGTCGCGTTCGAGCGCCACGGGATCGCCGAGCTTGCGCGCTTCCTCGATCTGTTCGAGCTTTTTCAGCACCGCCTGGATTCCGGCGTCTTTCGAAAGCTCTTCCGGCAGCTCGCTCAGCACCTGGCGCGCCCGCTCATGCTGGTTTGCGGCGATCATGCATTCGGCCATGCCGGCCAGCGCCTTGGCGTTCTCGGGATCGGCCTGCATCACCGCGCCGTAGAGCTGGGCGGCCTCGTTGATATTGCCGGCGGCCAGCAATTCTGCCGCTTCGGTCAGCACGGCTTCGATCTCGGCCGCTTCGTCGGCGCCGGCCGGTCCGGCGATACGGTCGATGAACTGGCTGATCTGGCTTTCCGGCACCGCGCCCATGAAGCCGTCGGCGGGGCGGCCGTTGACGAAGGCGATGACGGCGGGAATCGACTGGATGCCGAGCTGGCCGGCAATCGAGGGATGGTCATCGATGTTCATCTTGACCAGCCTGACACGGCCCTTGGCTTCGTTGACCACTTTTTCCAGGACCGGCGTCAGCTGTTTGCACGGGCCGCACCAGGGTGCCCAGAAATCGACCAGCACCGGCTGCTTGCGTGATTCCTCGATGACGTCCCTGCCGAAATTCGCGGTCGTCGTGTCCGTGATGTAGCTGCCGGCCGCAGTCGCGGGTGCCGGTGCCGGTGCTGCGCCGAAGCTTGTCGTCGCCGTCATCTGATTTCCGAAGGAACCGTTATAGGGGTTGTCGCTGCCGCTCATAGGTGTCTCCCGCCGCGCCGATCCTGCCGGCGTCTTTGCTAAAGCATGTCGCGCAAAAGTGTAGCGGTTTTGCGATAAAGACATGCACAAAACCAAAGGCTAAAGCGCGGCAAGCGAACTGAAAAGATCCCCACGCGCTTCAGCGCTAAAATCGTATGTCAGGACGTCACTTTCAAGACAAGCGGCTTGTGTCCGGTCGCTTCCATGAAACGGATAAGGTCGCCGCTCGCAATCGAGGTCGTCGCGTCGTTGGAGAGCGGATGGCAGTTGACGATCTCCTCGCCCATCAGATCGGCATCGAGCACGAAGGTGACGCTCCCTGCCGTATCGTTGATCGCGCCGAAGGCGGTGACCGCTCCCGGAACGACCCCGAGATATTCCATCAGCTTCTCGGCCCTGCCGAAGGAAACCCGGCCGGACCCGCCGATCAAATTATGCACCTGCTTGAGATCGACCTCGGCATTTTCCTCCACGGTCAGCAGGAAATACCTGTCCTTCTTGTCCTTGACGAAGAGGTTCTTGGTATGCCCGCCGGGGATCTCGTCGCGCAGAGCAACCGATTCGGCCACAGTGAAGACAGGCGCGTGATCGACCGTCTTGTGGGCGATGCCGAGCCCGTCGAGAAAGGCAAACAATTCGTCTCTTGTCTTCGGGGCATTTTCGGACATCGGGCAATCCATTGGATAGGAAGGGAAAAGGCGAGGCGTCCTGATTAAGTCCGTCCACATCATTTGGCAATCTTCGCCACCGACGCTCTACCCCCACATTTGCGGCCTTTCCGCCCGGCCTCTGCGACCGCCGGAATTTTTCTTCGCCTCTTCGTCATTTCCCTGTTGCATTTGAAAATCCGTTAGGCCATATAGCGCCCGTCGCCACAAGGCGGCGCCCACGGTCCAACAACTACCCCGGACCGATGCGGATTGAGCGGGTGTAGCTCAGGGGTAGAGCACAACCTTGCCAAGGTTGGGGTCGAGGGTTCGAATCCCTTCGCCCGCTCCAGTTTCTCCCAGAAAATTAAACGTTTGCGTAGCGCCGCGATAGGCGCCGTTGCGCCAGGTACGGCAAGAGAGCATATAGCTCCGAAACTCATGCGTTTCCGAATCCAGATTGCATCCTGAAATCCTGGTGCAGCAGCAAATGACTGATGCTCAAGCATTTTAGCTCGCCACTTTGTGGCGCTAAGCGCCAACTCTCGCATCAAGGGCGATGACGGTCCGGACCGCTTCTTTGCGGCTTCTGGGTTGCCGATCGCATTGGAGACATACCTGGCATTCTGACAGCGGGTCCTGTGGTCGAATACCTGATGAGGTCGTGAATCATCGCCATTCTAGAAGGATACTGCGGATAGCCTCCTAGCGCGTAGGCATCGACTTCCTCTTCGATGAAACATCAGCCCGCCGGCTCCCCACCATAGTCTATATAGCACTTCGGAATCCCGAAATTGGTTGTGGGTTTGAAATCATTGGATGTTTCCCTGCGGCGACACTGCCCGCAACAGGACGAATTTCGGAATCCCGAAGCGAGGGAATTTCGGGATTCCGAAGTGGGATTTTTTCCTTATGGCGACGCGACTGCGTTTGTCGGCAGCAATCGGTCAGCGGCATCCGACGGAAAAAACCGAGTCGGCCGGAGGCTCACCGATTTCGGCATCTTCCACCTCGACGCCGGCTTTAGATTGTAATTTATTTTGGTTGATTGGTTCGTTTGTAAACCTATTGTCGATGCAAAAGGACGCGTCTTCGGATCGGATCCCGAATGGTCAGTTTATTGCAGCACGAACGCCATCGAGCGACACCGATCCGCACCCCGCGCGTCGACGCGGGCACTCGCCGGGATGCCAGCATCAACGCCCATAACGTCCTGATTGCTCCCAACACCAACTGAGGTTCCTCATGCGCATCGCCGTCGGTGGCATTCATATCGAATGCAGCACATACAACCCCGTCCTCAACGAGGAGAAGGATTTTCGTGTGGTGCGTGGGGACGCACTGCTGGCATCACCCTACTTCGCCTTCCTCAAGGATTACGATGCCGAGTTCCTGCCGACGATCCATGCCCGCGCCATTGCCGGAGGGCCGGTTGCGCGCGCCACTTACGAGGCCTTCAAGGGTGAATTCCTCGAGCGGCTGAAGCCGCTGCTGCCGCTCGACGGTCTCTATCTCGCCATGCACGGCGCCATGTATGTCGAGGGCATGGAGGATGCCGAGGGCGACTGGATCAGCGCGGCGCGGGCGCTGGTCGGCGAGGGTTGCACGGTTTCCGCCAGCTATGACCTGCACGGCAACGTCACCCAGCGCATCATCGATGCGCTCGACATCTATTCCACCTATCGCACCGCACCGCATATCGATGTCGAGGAGACGATGCGCCGCTCGGTCTCCATGCTGGTGAAGAGCCTGAAGACCGGCGAGAAGCCGGTCGTCCTCTGGGCGCCGATCCCGGTCGTCCTACCCGGCGAGCGCAGCAGCACCGTCGATGAGCCGGCTAAGAGCCTCTATGAATTGCTGCCCGGGATCGATGCGATCGACGGCGTCTGGGATGCATCGCTGATGGTCGGTTATGTCTGGGCCGACGAACCCCGCGCCACCGCCGCCGCCATCATGACCGGCACCGATCGTGCCGTGCTGGAGCGGGAAGCCAAGCGTCTCGCCAAGGCCTATTGGGACGTGCGCGAAGACTTCGTCTTCGGCTGTGAAACCGGCTCGGTCGAGGAATGCGTCGCGAGAGCGATCGCAAGCCCGACCGCGCCCGTCGTGCTTGCCGAATCCGGCGACAACCCCACAGGCGGCGGCGTCGGGGACCGGGCCGATGTGCTGGCCGAACTGATCGCCAGGGGTGCTGCCGGCGTCATCTTCGCCGGCATCACCGACAAGGCGGCGACCGAGGCCTGTTATGCCGCCGGCATCGGCGCCGAACGGGAGCTCAGCGTCGGCGCCTCGCTCGATACCAAGGGCAGTAAGCCGGTGACCGCCCGCTTCACGATCAAATTCCTGCACGAAACCGCGGACCCGACCGACCGCCAGGCCGTCGTTTCCATCGGCGGGATCGATCTCGTGCTCTGCGCCAAACGCCGGCCCTATCACAATATCGTCGATTTCACCCGGCTCGGCCTCGACCCGCACACGGCAAGGATTATCGTCGTCAAATCGGGTTACCTCTCGCCGGAGCTGGCGCCGATCGCCAATCCGAACCTGATGGCGCTGTCGACAGGGGTCGTCGACCAGTTCGTCGAGCGCCTGCCGCGGCTGCGCAAGCAGCATCCGACCTATCCCTTCGACAAGGACTTTGCCTTCGAGCTGCAGGTCTTTCTCTCCGCGCGCGCCTGAGCTTCGACCGATCCGAACGAGATCTGATTTCCCGGAAAGGACATTTGACATGACGGCATTCACGACCCGTCCAGAAATCCTCGGCACGTTCGGCGTCGTCACCTCGACACACTGGATCGCCTCGGCGGTCGGCATGAGCATTCTCGAAAAGGGCGGCAACGCCTTCGATGCCGCGGTGGCGGCGGGCTTCGTGCTGCAGATCGTCGAGCCGCATCTCTGCGGCCCGGGCGGCGACCTGCCGGCGGTGATTTATTCGAAGAGGAAGGACAAGGTCGAGGTCATCTGCGCGCAGGGACCGGCACCCGCCGGCGCCACCATCGAGCACTATGCGGGCGAAGGCCTGACGCTCATTCCCGGCGACGGCCTGCTTGCTACGGTCATCCCCGGTTCCTTCGACGGCTGGATGCTGATGCTGCGCGATTATGGCTCGATGAGCGTGCGCGAGGTGCTGGAGCCGGCGATCTACTATGCCGGGCACGGCCATCCCCTGCTGCCTGGTGTTTCCGCCACCATCAAGGGGCTGGCATCTTTCTTCGAGAAGGAATGGCCGACCTCTTACGAGACCTGGCTGCCCGGCGGCAGCGTCCCCGGGGCGCATGCGAATTTCAAGAACCCGGTGCTTGCCGAAACCTGGAAGTGTGTCATTGCCGAGGCCGAAACGAAACACGGCCGGGAAACGCAGGTGGAAGCGGCCCGCGACGCCTTCTATCGCGGCTTCATCGCCGAGACGATCGACAACTATCTCAAGACCGCCGAGGTGATGGATGCGAGCGGCAAGCGCCACAAGGGCGTGCTCACCGCAAACGACATGGCGAGTTGGTCGGCGACGATCGAGGCGCCGCTGACCTATGACTATCACGGCTGGACGATTGCCAAGACCGGCCCCTGGGGCCAGGGTCCGGTTTTCCTGCAGACCCTGTCGATCCTCAAGGGCTTCGATCTCGCCGCGATGGACCCGGCCGGCGCCGATTTCGTCCATACCGTCGCCGAGGCGATGAAGCTCGCCTTCGCCGACCGCGAGGTTTATTACGGCGATCCGGATTTTTCCGAGGTCCCCGTCGCGCATCTGCTGTCGGAGGCCTATGCCGCCGAGCGCCGCAAGCTTATCAGCGCGGATGCCAGCTTCGATCTTCGTCCCGGCATCGTGCCCGACTTGGAGGCGCAGCATGATCTGACGATGACGATGCTCGGCGCAGATTCCAGGACCGGCACCGTCTATGAGCCGACCATGGCGCATCTTTCCGAAAAGCGTGGCGACACCGTGCATATCGACGTGATCGACCGCGACGGCAACATGGTCTCCGTCACGCCCTCCGGCGGCTGGCTGCAGTCTTCGCCGACCGTGCCCGGCCTCGGCTTCTGCCTCAATTCCCGCGCCCAGATGTTCTGGCTGAAATCAGGCCTGCCGACCTCGCTTGCCCCGGGCAAACGGCCGCGCACGACGCTGACGCCTTCGCTCGGCCTCTACGAGGGCCGTCCGACGCTTGCCTTCGGCACGCCGGGCGGCGACCAGCAGGAGCAATGGCAGCTCTCCTTATTCCTGCGGCATGCGCACCACAAGCTGAACCTGCAGGCGGCGATCGACCAGCCGCTCTTCCATACGTCGCATTTCCCGAGCTCCTTTTATCCTCGCACCCGCGAGCCCGGCAGCCTGATGGTGGAAGCGAATTTCGGCGCCGATGTGCTCGCCGCACTCGCCCGCCAGGGCCACAAGCTGACGGTGGCCGATGAATGGACGATCGGCCGGCTGACCGCAGCAAGACGCGATGCCGACGGACTGATGCGCGCCGCAGCGACCCCGCGCCTGATGCAAGCCTATGCGGTCGGACGGTAGCGCCCAAGGCTTCGTCGGCCGCTTCAAGGCGCGCCGGAGAGAACAAGTATTGCGGGAAAATAACCTGTGCCCGCCCGGAGCGGCGTGGCTTTTTTGCTGCAGCGCTTATATGACTTCTGCTAGATATTATTTCACCAATAATTATTAACGACCAGTTCCGCCCAGTGTTCTCTTATCCCTACGAATCAAAAAGGTTTGATTTGCCCGGGGACGGCCACCATGTTGAGCATGGGGCGATGCAACAGTTGGGTAGGAGCCTATGCTGCAACGGATTGAAGACATTGATGCAGCACTCGTCGACAGGCTGCAGCATTCGGCATTCAAGTACTTCCTGAAATACTCCAACCCCGAAAATGGCCTGGTGGCCGATACCTCGATCGGCGGCGTGCCGGCGAGCATCGCAGCCGTCGGCTTTGCGCTCTCCTCCTATCCCGTCGGTGTCGAGCGCTCCTGGATCAGCCGCCAGGAAGCAGCCGAGCGCACGGTCAATACGCTGCGTTTCTTTGCCGAAGCGCGCCAGGGCGAAGAGCGCCACGCGACCGGCTACCGCGGCTTCTTCTACCACTTCCTGCACATGGATACCGGCAACCGCGCCTGGAACAGCGAGCTTTCGACGATCGATACGGCGCTGCTCGTCGCCGGCATCCTGACGGCAGCGCAATATTTCAATCGCGAAGACGACGAGACGGAAGTTGAAATCCGGGAACTCGCCACCTTCATCTACGAGCGCGTCGACTGGCGCTGGGCACTGAACAAGGGCGACACCATTGCCATGGGCTGGAAGCCCTCTTCCGGCTTCCTGCGCTGGCGCTATCACGGCTTCGACGAGGCGATCATCCTCTATGCGCTGGCGCTCGGCTCGCCGACGCACCCCATTCCGCAGTCATGCTACGACGCCTTTACGTCAAGCTATTCCTGGATGCTGCACGGCGAACAGTCCTACCTCTATGCCGGGCCGCTGTTCATCCATCTCTTCTCGCACGCCTGGATCGATTTCCGCGGCATTCGGGACAAGCCGATGGCAGAGCGCAACTGGGATTATTTCCGCAACACGCAGGTTGTCATCAACGTCCAGCGTGATTATGCCGAGCGCAATCCCGGCCAGTTCGTCGGTTATAACAGGAATATCTGGGGATTTTCCGCCTGTGACGGCCCGCCGCCGACACGGCGCATGCGCGGCGGCCGCCAGCCGAAGGTTCTGGGTTATGCCGCCCGCGGCGCCCCGCTCGGCCCCGATGACGGCACGATCGCGCCCTGGGCCGCCCTCGCCTGCCTGCCCTACGACAAGCAGGCCGCTCTCGACGGCACCAAGGCGCTTCTGACCACCTATCCGAACCTGCTTTTGGAAGGCGGCTTTCCCGGCGGCTTCAATCCAACGGTCAAGACCAGGCGGCCGGAAGGCTGGGTCGACGACCGCACCGTCGGCATCGACCAGGGTCTTGTCGTGATGACGATCGAGAACGAGCGCTCCGACTTCATCTGGAAGCTGATGCGGCAATCGCCCGTCTTCCGCCTCGGGCTCGAGCGCGCCGGCTTTACCGGCGGCTGGCTCGAAGGCATCGAGCCGGAAGAAGTGGTGCGCAAGTTCGGCTAAAACATAGTCCCGATAATCGAAATCGATTTCCGGGACTCTCACTCAGTTCTCGAAGACATGCGCCTTGCCGGCGATATCGAGGCGAACGAGGTCGCCTCGCGCCGGCAGCGCGACGCTCGAGGTTTTGATCAGGATCGGCGGTAGGGCAACGCCGTCCAGCGAAACCGCAACCGTGCAGACCGCGCCGCCGAATTCCACCTCGACGACACGGCCGCCATAGCTGCGGTCGATTTCATCGGCAACGACGCGGATCTGTTCGGGCCGCAGCATGATCTCCGCCTTCCCCTGGCGACTGCCCTCGACGGCAACGTGGCCGAGGGCGCAATCGGCAAGACCGTTGCGGATGATGGCGGGAAGCAGCACGGCGTCACCGAGAAACAGCGCCGTCTCGCGATCGCGCGGATGCAGATACAAGGATTGCGGCGACCCGGCCTGGATCAACCGTCCTTCCCTCAGCACCGCCACCTGATCGGCAAAGGTCAGCGCCTCTTCCTGATCATGGGTGACGAGAATGGTAGTGATGCCGGCCGCCTGCAGCACGCGCGCCACCGCCTTGCGCATATTCTCGCGCAGCCCGGTATCGAGGGCCGAGAAAGGTTCGTCGAGCAGCATCAGCCGCGGCTTGCGGCCGAGCGCGCGGGCGAGCGCCACGCGCTGCTGCTGGCCGCCGGACAGCTGATGCGGGCGCCGCACCAGCATGCCGCGGTCGAGCTCGACCATATCGAGCAGATCGAGGATGCGCTTGTCGCGATCGGCTGCCCCGCGCTCAAACCCGAAGCCGATATTCTCGGCAACGCTTAGGTGCGGAAACAGCGCGCCATCCTGCGAGACGATGCCGATGCCGCGCTTGTGCGCCGGCACTGTCGCCGCACCGTCTGCCAGCACCTCGCCATCCAGCGTCACACGGCCGACATCGGGCTGCTCGAAGCCGGCAATGATGCGCAGCAGGGTCGTCTTGCCCGAGCCGGACGGGCCGACGACGGCGGTGCGGCTGCCCGCCGAGACGTCGAGCGAAATATCCTTCAACGCCTGCACCGGGCCGTAGCGCTTGCTGATGTTTTCGATCGTAAGCAGCGTCATTGGCCGACGGTCCGTTTCGATTGGGTATAGAGTGTCAGGGTGAGCGGCAGCGACAGAACGACCATCATGAAGGCATAGGGTGCGGCCGAGACGTAATCGATCTCGCTGGTCAGCGACCAGAATTTCGTCGCCAGCGTATCGACGCCGTTGGGCGACAGCATCAGTGTCGCCGTCAGTTCATTGGTAATGCCGAGTGCCGTGAGCGCGACGCTGGCAGCAGCTCCCGGTGCTGCAAGCCGCATGGTGATCTGCCGTACCGCCTGGCCCGGCGTGCGGCCGAGGCCCATCGCGGCGCGCTCCAGCTCCACCGGAGCCTGGGCGATGCTGGCACGCAGCCCGACCATGGCACGCGGCAGGAAAAGCATCACATAGGCGACAATGAGCGTTGCGAAGGTCTGATAGAGCGGCAGCACGAGACGCACGGTGATCGTCACCAGCGCCAGCGCCACGACGACGCCCGGCAGCGAGCCGACATAATAATGGCAGGCCTCGAGCACGCGCTGGAACCGGCCGGGCGCCCGCACCGAAAGCCAGGCCATCGGTGCCGCGGCAATCGTCGCCAGCACGCCGCCGACAATGGCAAGCACAATCGTCTGCAGGAAGGCGCTGCCGACTTCGATGCGCCAGATGTCGGCGCCGCCGAGATAGAGCCAGCGACCAAGCGTCACCAGCGGCACGCCGAGGGTCAGCACCGCCAGGATGATGGGCAGCAAAACGGCCGGCACCACGAACCAGCCCAGCCGGCGGCGGTCCGCCGGACGCGGCGAGCCGGAACCGACGCGGGCATAACGTTCGTTGCCGCGCACCAGCACCTCGAGGCCGAGCAGAAAAAGACAACAGGCGACGAGCACGCCGCCGAGCATGTTGGAGGCCGGGCTGTTGTAGGAGGACTGGAACTGGTCGACGATGGCAGTCGCGAAAGTGTCGAACCGGATCATCACGAACAGGCCGTACTCCGACAGCAGATGCAGCGCGATCAGCAGCGAGCCGCCGCAGATGGGCAGCCTCAGCTGCGGCAGCACGGCGCGGAAAAACACCCGCCAGGGATTGAGGCCGAGCGAAGCCGCCGCATCTTCGATCGCCGGATCGAGACGGCGCAATGCTGCGGCAACTGGCAGGTAGAGGAAGGGATAATAGGCGATGACCGAGACGAAGACACCGCTCTGCAGGCCGCGCATGCCGGGAACGAGGCTGACCCAGGCATAGCTGTGCACGAAGGCGGGCACGGCGAGCGGAGCAATTGCAAGCCAGGCCCAGAGCCGCGGGAAAGGGATGTCCGTCCGCTCGGTCAGCCAGGCAAGCGTCACGGCAAGCGCGATCGACAGCGGAATGGTGATTGTTTCAAGCAGAACCGTATTGACCAGGAGTTCGCCGACGCGCGGCCGGAAGACCAGGGCCTTCACCGTTTCCCAGCCGACATCGTAGGTTACCCAGCCGATGAAACCGAGCGGCACGAGGCTGAAGATCGCGACCACGGTGGCAAGCAGGATCACCGAAGCGTGCGGCATGCGTCCACGCGGCAAAACCATTCGCACGGTCCTCGGCGCCACCGGCGCTTCGTTGCCGGATGCGAGCAATCTGTTGTCCTGCAGCAAGGCCGATGCCTTCACACGCTGAAAAAGGAAGGCAACCGCCTTTGAAAGACGGTTGCCGGATATCGTCATGCCCTAAGGTTTTCTTGAGCCAAAAGCAACAGTTTTGGCCGAGGCAAGCCTGCGGCAGAAAAGTCAAAGCATGTCGCGCAAAAGTGTGCCGCGGTTTTGCGACGACGACATGCGGAAAACGAAAGATCTAAAGTGTGGCACGCCACGCTTTAGATCAGGCCGGCCGCCGTCATCAGCTCCACGACCTTCTTGCTGTCGAGGGTCGAAGCTTCGACCTTCGGCGCGTTGAGATCGGCAAGCGGCGTGAGCTTGTCGTTGGAAGGCGCATCCTTGCCGATGGCATATTCATAAGAGGTGCCGTCCTTGAGAACCGCCTGGCCGGCCTTACCGGTGACGAACTTCAGGAAAGCCTGGGCTTCCTTCATGTGCTGCGTGGACTTCAGGACGCCGCCGCCCGAAACGCTGACGAAAGCGCCCGGATCCTGGTTCTTGAAGTAATGCATGCCGACATTTTTGCTGTTCTCGCCGGTTTTGGCCTGATCGCCGAACCAGTAATAATGATAGATGACCGCGCCTTCGACTTCGCCGGCATTGACGGCCTTCATGGCGACGCTGTTGCCCTTGTAGGGCGTGGCATTGTCCTTGAGGCCCTTCAGCCATGCCTTGGTGGCATCTTCGCCCTTCAGCTGCAGCAGGGCTGCGACGATGGCCTGGAAGTCGGCGCCGGCAGGTGCCGCACCCCAGCGGCCCTTCCAGGCCGGATCCTGGAGGTCGAGCAGCGACTTCGGCAGCTTGTCTTCGGTGAGCTTCGTCTTGTCATAGGCAAAAACGGTGGTGCGGGCGGCAATGCCGGTCCACATGCCGTCAGCCGGGCGATACTGATCCGGAACCTGATCCAGCGTTTCCTTTTCGATGGGGGCGAAAAGGCCCGCGCCATCGACCAGCGTCATGGCAGGCGAATTCTCGGTCAGGAAGACGTCAGCCGGAGAGGCGTCGCCTTCCTGGATGATCTGGTTGGCGAACTGCATGTCGCTGCCCTGGCGCATGGTGACCTTGATGCCGGTCTCCTTTGTGAAAGCATCGATCCATTCGCGGCCGAGGCTTTCGTGCTGGGCATTGTAAACGACGAGACCTTCATCCTGCGCATTGGCGCTGCCTGCAAGCGCAGTGGCGGAAAAAAGCGAAGCGGCAAGCGCGAGGGAAAAACGGTTAAGAGCAGTGTTCATGATGGCCTCCGTAGCGATGTCACCCGAGCTCTCCAAGGGCGATCAGAGGCGTATATTTTTCCTGACTGTCAATTTCAAGTTTGGATTGGCCGGAAAAGACATCACAATAACTTGACAAAATATTTCATATTACCACGGAATAAATCTCAATTCGGTCAAAGGCGACGCTCCGCAAGCGCCGCCTTTTCTTTTGTAGCCGGCCTATTCGACGTCGAACTTGACGCCCTGCGCCAGCGGCAACGTTCTGCCGTAGTTGATCGTGTTGGTGGAGCGGCGCATATAGGCCTTCCAGGCATCCGAGCCGGATTCGCGGCCGCCGCCGGTCTCCTTCTCACCACCGAAGGCGCCGCCGATCTCGGCACCCGACGGCCCGAGGTTGACGTTGGCGATGCCGCAATCCGAACCGCGGGCAGAGACGAAGGTTTCGGCCTCGCGCATGTCGTTGGTGAAGATCGACGACGACAGTCCCTGCGGCACGGCATTATGCAGCGCCAGCACCGCGTCGAAGTCGCTGTATTTCATCACATAGAGGATCGGTGCGAAGGTCTCGTGTTCGACCGGGCCGGTCTGATCAGGCATTTCGACGAGCGCCGGGCGAACGTAGAAGGCATCGGTCAAACCGTTGCCGACGCGCTCGCCGCCGGTCACCGTGCCGCCGGCCGATTTCGCCTCGCCGAGTGCGGCCTGCATCTTCTCGAAAGCCTGGCCGTCGATCAGCGGCCCCACAAGCGTGCCGCTTTCCAGCGGATTGCCGATGGTGACGGAGCCATAGGCCTTCTGCAGGCGCGGCACCAGCTGGTCGTAGACGCTTTCATGCACGAACAGACGGCGCAGCGTCGTGCAGCGCTGGCCGGCCGTGCCCATGGCGGAGAAGGCAACGCCGCGCAGCGTCAGGTCGAGATCGGCGCTCGGGCAGACGATCGCCGCATTGTTGCCGCCGAGTTCGAGAATGCCGCGGGCAAAACGCTGCGACAGGCGCGGACCGACCGCCCGGCCCATGGCCGTCGAGCCGGTGGCGGAGACGAGCGGGATCTTCGGATGGTCGACCAGCACTTCGCCGACATCGCGGCCGCCGATGATCAGCGTCGACAGATTGGCAGGCGCCGTGCCGCCCTCGGCGACGAAACGCTTCAGCGCCTTTTCGAACAGCGCCTGCACGGCAAGCGCAGTTAGCGGCGTCTTTTCCGAAGGCTTCCAGACAGTGGAATTGCCGCAGACCATCGCCAGCGCCGCATTCCACGACCAGACGGCGACCGGGAAATTGAAGGCGGAGATGATGCCGACCACGCCGAGCGGATGCCAGCTTTCCATCATCCGGTGCTCGGAGCGCTCGGTGGCGATCGTCAGGCCGTAGAGCTGGCGGGAAAGACCGACGGCGAAATCGCAGATGTCGATCATCTCCTGCACTTCGCCGAGGCCTTCGGAGGTGATCTTGCCGACCTCGATCGAGACGAGACGGCCGAGCGCCGTCTTTGCGGCGCGCAGCTCCTCGCCGAGCAGGCGGACCAGTTCGCCGCGCTTCGGCGCCGGCACGGCACGCCATTCGAGGAAGGCCTGGTGCGCCGCTTCGATCGCCGCCTTCATCTCGGAAACGGAATGCTCCTTGAGTTTGCCGATTTCCTTGCCGGTGACCGGCGAGGTGACGGAAAGCGTGCCGCCGTGATAGCGGCCGGCATCGACGCCGAGTTCGGCAAGCAGCTTGGCGGTTTCGGTGGCGAGATCGAGGACGGCGATGGTCATTGTCGTGTTTCCAATCTTATTGTGCTTTAGAAGCGGGCATCGGCGAAATGGGCGACCTGAGCGCCGGCTTCGTACCATATTTCCTTGAGCGCGCGGAAGCTCGGTTCGGTGGGTGCCGTCAGCGGCAGCGGTAGATCGGCTTCCGGAAGCCGGCCGAGGATATGCTCTGCCAGCGTGCGACCAAAGACCGTGCCGGGTGCAATGCCGCGGCCATTGTAACCCGAAAAGCCGACAACCCCAGGCGCGAATTTGTGGAAGCGCGGCAGCGCATTGTCGGTCATGCCGATCTGGCCATACCATTCGCACTCGAATTCGACATCGCCAATAACGGGGAAGAGCCGCTTCAATGCGCGTTTCGCCCAGCCCTTGTGCACGGCAAGCCCGGTATTGCGCAGCGCCCCGACACTGCCGAAAACGAGCCGGCCGGCCTGGTCCATGCGGAAGGAGGAGAGGATTTCCTTGGTATCCCATGCGCCTTCCCGCCCCGGCAGGATCGACTGACGCAGATTATGGCCGAGCGGCGCGGTGGCGAAATTGAAATAGGGCAGATAGACCTGTTCGTTGCGCACCTGCTCGAAAGGACCGGTGCTGTAGGCATCGGTCGCAACGATGATCCAGTCCGCGCTGACCTCGCCCTTTGCCGTCTTCACGATCCAGCGGCTGCCGTTTTGCTCCGTTGCAATGACGGGGCTGGATGTGTGAATGGCGACCCCGGCCTTGACGGCGGCATGGGCAAGGCCGCGGGCATAGGCAAGTGGCTGCAGCGTTCCGGCGCGTTTGTCGAGCAGCGAACCGGTATAGGCATCGCTGCCGATGCGTTTGGCGGTCTCCGCCGCATCGAGCAGCGTCACGGGCGCGCCGCGCGCAGACCATTGCGCCGCGCGTTCCTCGATCTCCTTCAGCCCGTCCGCGCCGACCGCGCAATGTAGCGTACCGTTCCGTTCGAGTTCGCAGGCGATGCCATGCTTGTCGATCAGCGCCATGACCAGTTTCGGCGCATTGCCGAGCAGATCGAGCAGGCGTTCGCCATGCACCGGGCCGAGCACGCCGGGCAGATCGTCAGGCATCACCCACATGCCGGCATTGATCAGGCCGACATTGCGCCCCGCGCCGCCGAAACCGATCTCCTTCGCCTCCAGCAGCACCACCTTCGAGCCGGCTTCGGCAAGATGCAAAGCGGAGGAGAGGCCGAGGTAACCGCCGCCGACGATGACGACATCGGCCGAGACCGCGCCTTCCAGAGGTGCGGTGGCCGGCGGTTCGGGGGCGGTCTTTTCCCAAAGGCCGTGGGAGCGCGGATCATTCAGCATGGTTTGGTCCGATCGGATCGAAATTGCGCTACTCTAACCCATAAAACCAGGTGTTGAAGCCGACATTTCAGGCAACGGTCTTCAGCTGCAGGCCTGCAAGGCCGAGCGCTTCCATCGCCGCCTCCAGCGAGGTCGCCTGGCGCTCGGCATAAAGCGCCAGCTCGTCCTGAACGGTGGCGCCGAGCGCCGCCTCGAAGGCATCGCGGTTGGAATGCGTCGCATAATTCTGCTGCTGATCGGTGCCGAGATTCGACTGGAAAATGCCGGCCGCGCTGACGGGCAGGAAGTCTTCATAGACGATCGGTGCGAAGGCAAGATAACCCTTGGCGATCAGCGCCGCCGGATCGCTGGGCAGCGTACTGCCGACCGCGGCGGCAATGCCCGCAGGCGTCGCGGAATAGCGGAAGAAGGCGAGATCCGCCTTGCGCAGCTCATCCCAGCTGTCCGGCAATGCCTTGAAACGCGTGGCGAGTTCGTCGTCGTAGGCGCCAGCCTTGGCGCCGCCGGCGCCGACCTGCACCTCGCCGCGAACCGAGGCGAGCAGTTGGTCGTAGAGCGCCCGGCCCTTGGCCGTCAGCGCCACGCCGCGCTGTTCGATCTCGCCGAAACGAGCGGTATGCGTCCCTTGAACCGCATCCTTGTCACCGGAAAAGATGATCGTTTCCTCCAGCGCCTTGAAACTCGTCTGCCGCAGCAAGATATCGCAATGACGGCGCGGCGGCCCTTCGATGACGGCTTTCGGCGTGATGCCGCGTTCCGGCATGCGGGCCTGGACCGCGTCGATATCGAGCGTGCGCGGCGTCAGGTGGTTGATGTGCGGTCCCTTGAAGCTAACGACGTCGGCGATCAGCCGGTGCGCATCGTGCAGGCGCTTATAGGTCTCGGCGCTGACCGTCGCCTCGCCGTGCCAGCGGAAGGTTTCAAGCGCCTCGGCGACGAATTCCCGCGCTTCCGCCTCGGTCAGGCCGCCATTCTGCTCGTGACGCTCGATCAGCGCGACGGCGCGCGGCGTATAGATGCGCCGCGCCGCCAGAATGGCTTCGGCTTCAGCGCGCAGTCCTTCGTCCTCGATCAGTTCCAATCGCAACAGCGAGGTGAAGACCCGGAACGGATTGACGTTGAGCGCCGCCTCGTCGATCGGCCGGAAGCTGGTGGAATGAACCGGCACGCCGGCGACCGAGAGATCGTAATAGCCGACCGGCTGCATGCCCATGACCGCAAACAGGCGGCGGATGGTGAAAAGCTCCTCTGCCGTGCCGAGCCGGATGGCGCCGTGGCGCTCGACGTCGATGCGCTCCAGCTCGCCGGCTTGGGTCAAACGCTCGCGCAGATCGGGGTCGTTTTCGAGGCAACCGGCATTCACGTCAGCCACCAGTTCGATCAGCGTGCCGTATTGCGGCACCTCCGCCCGATACATCTGCGACATCGCTTCGGTGAAAAGCGAGCGGATACGGTCTGTGGAAACGAAGGCTTGCGGCATCAGAGAACTCCGGCTCATTCCGTTTTTGCAGGATGAGCCTCTTTACTTCAGCCACAAAGCCGGAAATATCGACAATTTGGAAATAGCTCATTCTGAAATGGAATGACGATGTTCGCTTCAAGGCGTTTTCTGCCGTCGATTTCACATCTCGCCGCCTTCGAGGCGGTTGCCCGCACCGGCAGCGTGACGGCGGCCGCGCGCGAACTCGATCTGACGCAGAGCGCCGTCAGCCGCCAGGTGAGCGCGCTGGAGGAGCAGCTCGGCGTCGAGCTCTTCCTGCGCGAACGCCAGACCATGCGGCTGACGCTGGCCGGCGACAGTTATGCCCGTGAGATCCGCGAGGCGCTGCGGCGCATATCGAGCGCCTCGCTGAACCTGCGCGCCAATCCGCATGGCGGCACGCTCAATCTCGCCATCCTGCCGACCTTCGGCACCCGCTGGCTGGCGCCGCGCCTTGGCCGCTTCCTCGCTGCCAATCCCGGTGTAACCATCAATCTGGTGACCCGGCTTTCGCCCTTCGATTTCCGCCTCGATTCGATCGACGCCGCCATCCATTTCGGTCATCCGCACTGGCCGGGCGCCGAACTCGCCTTTCTGATGTCCGAGCGCACGGTACCGGCCTGCAGTCCCGATTTTCTGAAACAATACGCGATCTCCGGGCCGCAGGATCTGCTTGCCGTTCCGCTTCTGCACTTGACGACGCGCCCGGATGCCTGGGAGCAATGGTTTGCCGGCAACGGCGTTTCCTTCGAAAACGTCCACGGTATGCTGTTCGACCAGTTCGCCACCGCCGCACAGGCGGCGATCGCCGGTCTCGGCGTCGCCCTGTTGCCGACATTCCTGATGCAGGAGGAGATCAGGCGCGGCGATCTCGTCGCCGCCGTCGACCGAGAAATGGAGAGCCGCGAGCGCTATTATCTCGCCTTTCCCAGAGAGCGTGCCGATTATGCGCCGCTTGCCGCCTTTCGCGATTGGATCGTCGCGGAAGCCGCCGCCAACCCGGCGGCGTGACGAACGGCTTGCATCGGCACGGCGCTTTCGACCATTATGCCGGCCAAACAACTTTGCAGGAAATCCCCATGAAGCCGATCTTCGTCCAGCTCCAATGCGCCCCCGGCAAGACCTATGAGGTCGCCGACGCCATCTACCAGACCGAACTGGTCTCGGAGCTCTATTCCACAAGCGGCGACTACGACCTGCTGCTGAAGGTCTACATCGAGGAAGGCCAGGATATCGGCAAGTTCATCAACGACAACATCGCCAATATATCAGGCATCGTCCGCTCGCTGACGACGTTGACCTTCAAGGCCTTCTGATCTCCATCAGAGGCGGTTAACCTTTTTCGCGAAGAATCGCCTTTCAGGATACCGCTTAAACCGCAGCTTAACGCCTGAGATATCTGGTCGTTGCTATAAGAGTCCCGCCTCGACATGAGGCGGCGTGCGCAGCGATAGGTGGAAAATGGCGATCGTCGAGGCAGATACGGTGCGCGAGAGGCTGCAGCCGGAAAAGGCGCCGCTGATCGTCCATGTCGTGCGCCAGTTCCTGCCCAATCGCGGCGGCCTGGAAGACGTCGTCGCCAATCTCAGCCGCCAGACCGTGCGCCGCGGTTATCGTGTCCGCGTCGTCACCCTCGATTCGCTGTTCACCGCGCCTGAAGACAAGCTGCCGCCGCGCGAGAATATCGACGGCATCGAGGTGGTGCGCATTCCCTGGTCCGGCAGCAGCCGTTATCCGCTGGCGCCGCAGGTTTTCCGCCATCTCGGCGATGCCGATCTGGTGCATGTCCATGCCATCGACTTCTTCTTCGATGCGCTCGCCTGGGGCCGGCGGCTGCATGGCAAGCCGATGATCGTCACCACCCATGGCGGCTTCTTCCACACCAGGAAATACGCGACGATCAAGAAGATCTGGTTCCGGACGCTGACCCGCGCTTCGGCGCTGGCCTACCGGCGCGTCGTCTGCTGCAGCGCTTCCGACCTCAAGCAGTTTGCCGAGATCGTGCCCGACAGCCTGCTGATCGAAAACGGCGCCGATATCGGCAAGTTCGCCGACACCGCTTCGCGCCAGGCAAGACGCCGCATCGTCACCATCGGGCGGTTCTCGGTGAACAAGCGGCTGGACCATCTGCTCGATGCGATGGCCGTACTGAAGACCCGCGACCCGGAATGGCATCTCGACATCGTCGGGGCCGAATCCGATCTGATCCGGGCCGATGTCGAAGCCGCGATCGAAGGCCGCAAGCTTTCCGGCCGCGTCACCCTGCACGTCTCCCCCGATAACGGCACTATTCGGCGCATCATCGCTGAGGCCTCGCTCTTTGCTTCCGCCTCGGAATATGAAGGTTTCGGCCTGGTGGCGCTGGAGGCGATGAGCGCCGGCCTGCTGCCGGTGCTGAACGCCAACGATGCCTTTGCCACGCTTGCCGGCCGACATCCGGTCATCCGGCTTGCCGATTTCACCAATTCAGAGACCGCCGCGACAGCGATCGAAGCCGCCTATGAGGCTCTCGCACGCCAACCGGACGTCGTCCGCACCAAGCTTCTCGACGCCGCACGCGGCTATTCCTGGGACATCGTTGCCGGCCGTTACATCGATCTCTATCGGTCGCTGAACGTCGCCGCCGCCGACCGGATCTGATCCTAAAATCCCTCACGCCCTCGCTAAGCGGATGATCTCGTCGAGCACGAATTTCCGCGATTGCGGCGGCGTCAGATTGTGGTCGGCATCCGGCAGCATCAGCAGCCGCACGTTCGGATAGCGGGAAAGCTTGGCGCCGCGCGGCCCGAAATGAAAATAGACGTGGTCGAGCCCGACATCACCCTCACTGTAGATCAGCGTCAGCGGCACCTTGCGCTTGGTAAACAGCGCGAAGGAATGCCGGACTTCGCGGGCGATATGGCGCCGGTCGGGAAGCAGCTCGAGCAGCGGCGCGATGAAAGGCGACAGACGCCGGCCGCCGGCGATGACGATATTCTGCAGCGCCGACACCACATCCACTTGGCCGCTGATGAGCCGTTTCAGCGTATCCACCCGCGCCAGGCGCTGACCGTAATCATCGAGGCTGCGGGGAACCGAGACGACATGCTCTTTGCGCACCGGTATCTCAGGGTCCCAGTAATAGACGAAGGGATTGATCGAGACGACGGCCTTCAACCGCTCGTCGGCGACGCCGGCGCGGAAGGCGACATAGCCGCCGCTGCATCGGCCGGCCACCATGATCGGACCCGCGACGATACTTTCGAGCAGATCGAGCGAGGCGACCGCATCCGCGGTCTGCGTATTCGAATAAAGCACCTGTTCCGGCGCATCCGGCCGCGGCGGGCTGTCTCCGACATTGGCGGAATCGAAGCGCAGCGAAACGACGCCCTGGCGGGCGAGCTCGCGCGCCATATCCACCGTCGTGCGTCCCCAGCCGGCATGCCGGTCATAGGCCGTCGACAGGAAGAGCACGGCATTGCCCTTGGTCTCGCCGAGCGGCCGGCTGACGACGCCGACCAGATGATTGTGGCTGCCGAAACGCACCGGCGTTTCGGTAAAACCCTCGCCGGCAAGCGGCGGGCTCTCGATCACATCAAGCGAGTGGGCGGCTGGTGTTTCCGTCGTCGTCGCCTCCAGCCAGGCCCTCAGCCGCTCGACGACACCGGTCGGCGTCTTGGCAAACAGCGGATTGGTGGCGAGCTCGTCATAACCTTCGAAAACCGTCTGTTCGACGTCGGCGCCAAGCGCCTTCAGCGCATCGGCAAAGCCGCTATCATCGGCCCTGGCGGGACGTTCGAGGATCAGATAACGCGACGCGGCAAGCCCCTGCGGCGAGGCGATGTTGAGCTTGCCGAGTTCGGCGGCGATCTCTTCGGGCATGACCAGCCCGGCAATCTGCACCTTCGCGGTCTGGACATGCTCCTTGCCGAGGCCGAGATCGGCATCGATGATCTTGGACCACATGTTGAGTTCGCGCAGATAGGCCCGGCCGCTCAGCACCGGCGCCAGCATGACGAGGCTGTCGACACCTTCGATCGAGGCGCCGATGCGATGGGCAAGCGTTGCGCCGAGGCCCTGTCCGATAAGGATGATACGGTCGCAGCCGGAGAGCGATTTCAGCTCGGCGGCGGCGGCGCGGATCGAATTTTCCCAGGTTTCCAGCCGTGCCGGCAGCGCGCCGAAATCGAGCGCATCGCCGGTGCCGCGATAGTCGAAGCGCAGGCTCGGCACGCCGATATCGGCGAAATGCTCGGCCGCGACGCGGAAGAATTTGCGGCTGCACATTTCCTCGAAACCCCAGGGGCTGACGAACAGCACGGCGGCCGAACGCTTCTTGACCTCGGGATTTTCAGCCATGAACAGCCCGATCGTGCCGGCGAAGACGACAGGCAGGGCAGCACTGCGTCCGGCGCCCTCGGCCGGTTCGAGCGAAAATTCGCCCGGCGCGACCTTGGCGCGGTCGGGATCGCCGGGAAGCCGCGGCGCGATGAAATTGATCGCGTGTCCCACAGGCCGCCGCAGCATGGACGGCATCTTCTCGAGAATGGAGCGCATGACCTCGACATCCTCGGCCGGCACGGCGCGCAACACGCGCAGTGCCGCGAAATAGCAGAATGTCCCGGCGATGATCGCGGCGACGAGGCCGATCGGACCCTGGACGAATTCCAGCACGGAGATCGCTCCACACGCACAGAGCACGGAGGCGAGCGTCACCTTCGTCAGGCTTGTGTAGAGACTCGAGAGCTGGGATCCAAATCCTGTCTGCCTGATCATCATCACCGACATCGCAACGAAGACGAGGATGCGCACGAGTGCGGCACCCTCTGCGGCAAGCCTAGGTACGATCAGTAAACAACCCGCTACCATCAGCAGGCCACCTATCACACTGATCTTGAGGCGGGAGCGGGCCCTATCCATCGACAGCAGATAGAGGCTGAGGATCTGCATGAAAGTATAGGCGGGCGCGACCAGCGCCAGCAGCGCCACCACCGTTCCGCTGCGGCGGAAAGCTTCGCCGAACACCACCAGCACCAGTTCGCTGGAGATCGCGGCAAGCCCGAGGCTCATCGGCAGCACGATATAGGCCATGCTGCGAGTGACCGCGGCAAAGACCTCGACCGGCAACGTCGAATCGTCGCTGTTGTGGCGCCGCTCGGAATAATAGGGCAGCAGGCTGCCGGTCATCTGGATCGGCAGTTGCAGGGCGATATTGGCGATCGACAGGCCGACGGCATAATAGCCGACCATCTCCACCGACCAGAATTGCTGCAGGAAGAGCAGTTCGAGCCGGTTGAGGAAGATCGAATCGATGATGAACTGGATCGACAGGATGACGGAGGAGGAGGCGAGATATTTCAGTGAGACCCCGCACCAGTCGCGCCGCGCAAGAAGGATCGGCAGCGTGGCGAAAAACAGCACGAGCTGGCCGAGCGCATAACCGACGAGAACGCCCTCGACGCCATAGAAAACCGCGCCGGCGGCAACACCGGCAAGCTGCACGATCGAGACGGCGACCGTCAGCTTGAAGAAGGCGCCGAGCTTCTTTTCGCCGATCAGGTAGAATTTGACGAAGGATCCGATCGCCTGGATGAAGAACAGCACGCCGGTGACCAGAGCGACGGACGGCGCGGTCTCCGCCCAGTGCATCTTCTCCGAGGTCAGGAAGAACAGGGCATAGAGCGCCAGCAGCACGACGGTCGAAAACATCATGAAGCTGACGAGGATGGCGGCAAAACCCCGCCGGCGGCGCGTATCGTAGCCCTCCGCCGAAAGCTGCGGCAGAGTCTTCAAGAGCGTGATGCTGGAGCCGAGCTCGGCAATCGAGGCGCCGGTGACCACCAGCCAGAGCGAGAAGGCGACTATGCCGTTGGCTTCCGGCCCGAGCAGCCGCGCAGTGATGATCGAAGACACGAAGCCCGTCAGCAACAGGAGCATGCCCGCCGCCGCATTCATCACCGAATTTGCGATAATACCCTTCGACATCTATCCATCCGCCAGGATCGGCCTAAGCCGGCTACCCGTCATCTCTAATGCGAAAATGTTAAAATAAAGCGGAGTGGTGACCTCATCTTAGCTGGCCTGCATCGCAGCCAGCTTTTGGAGCGCCTTCTCGTAGCTGTTCTCGGCAAGGTATCGCAGCAGGAACTCCCGCGCTTTCTCGGCCTTCTCCCGTGCAAGCTCGGGCGCGCGGAAAATTTCCCTCAGATACCCCGCCGCTTCGGCGGGTGAGGGATCCGCCCAGACGGCGCCCTCAAGCCCGGCAAATTCGGGATGCGTATCGACCACCGGAATGAGGGGAGAGGCGACCAGCCAGCTACTGTCGGGGTCGCAGAAATCCGCGGTTCCCGACCAGGCCGTGGAAACAACCGGCGTGCGCTGCATGATCGCCTCGGCAACCGTCAGCCCGAAACCCTCGGAACGATGCAGCGAAAGATAGGCTTGGGAAGAACGGATCAGGCCGTTGATATCGGCGTTCGACAGCCTGTCGGTGACGATCCTGATCCGGCTGTTGCCGGCGACCGAAGCAACCAGTTCACGCAGGCCTTCATCCCTGTTCACATCGCCGCTGGCCTTCATCAACAGGAAGGCGTTTGGGCATTCGGCGGCAAATATCCTGAAGGCCTCGATCACGGCCCGCGGGTTTTTCCGGTTGATCGAGGAGCCGGCGCTGAAGATGAAGCTGACGAGAAAAGCGTCCTTCTCGATGCCGAACCTCTCCCGCATGCCTTCCGTCGCCGGCGCCTCGGTCACCGGATGCGGAACGACGATGACGGGCGCCTTGGTGAGCGGCGCAATCGCCCGGCGGGTGAATTCCGACGGCACGAAGACGGCATTCATGTAGTGCATCGCGTTGCGCCACTCGGCCGGCACGACTTCGAGTTCCCAGGCGAAATAGCCGATATTGTAGGCGCGGGTGAAATTTCCGGCACCCTTCTTCAGGATGGCGCGCGGCAGCATCGGCGGGTTGAGATGCCAGATCCGGCTTCCCGCCGGCTCGGTGGAAAGATGCGATGGCGTCCAGCCGGCGAAGGAATTCTCGTCAGGATGCGTACTGACGTCGGAGAGCGAAATCGCCCGCCCCGCCTCCGACAATGCGCCGGCGCAGAGCCTTGCCGATTCGCCGACGCCGACGGCCATCGAGAGATAACCGACGATTTCCACCGGCTTGCGCGGATTGAAGGCAAGACGCGACCGTGGGATCAGCCGCTGCAGGAGGTGGGCACGGAGAAAGCGGTATATCGTTCTCAAATCACGGTCTTTCTCAATGGATCGGCGTCGTCATCGGCGGGGGCGTCAGCCCTCGAGCGCGAGGCGATGCGAACTGCCCAGACTTCTGATCTCGCCCGCAGGCGGTATATCGCTCTCCGCGCCGGGGAGCGCATGCAGTTTCACGCGCCGCAATGCGCCGGGAGCGAGATGGAACCAGTCGTCGTCGGCCCGATAGCCTTCGACGTCGATATGCACCGATTGCGCCAGCCGGTCGGTCCTCAGATCGACGAACCAGTCGTCGCCGTCTCTGCCGAGTGTTGCTTCGATAGCTGCATTATACAGCGCCTTCCCCCGCCCGCAGGGGAAGTGGAAGCTTTCCGCCAAAATGGCGCCGTCTGCCAGCGAACGCAGGCGTGCGACACTTGCATCATGTGACGGCCGCCCGAAACGGAAGGCATAGGTCGTATCGAAAAAGGCGCCGAAGAGTGCCGTGCAGGCAAGACGCTCCGTGTCCCTTGCCGCCAGCTTGAAGGCCCTGCTGCCGCTGACGACCTGCTGTTTTCCCCCGCGCAGGCAGGCGACCTCGAGTTCCACGTCGAGTGCGGCATCCGTCTCGTTGATAACATGCACGTCGAGACCGTTGGTTCCCTCGTCGGTGAAGACCACCTGCACCGGCCGAAATGCACGGCGCATCGCATACCAGACCGGCTTCGGCTCTCCGGTGGAATCGATCACCCCCCAGCCGGGGCCGGGCAACAGGTCCTGCAGCGTCCAGACGAGCGCGCCGTTGCACGCGGAGCCCTTGCGCCGCCATTCGGCAAAAGTCTCCTCGATCACCTCGCAGGTCGCGGCGCGAGAGAGATCGAGATAGCGTTCCGGATCTTCGCGGCGCAACTGGGCCGGATCGAGACCGTAAAGAAGCTGCAGGTAGAAGTCGCGAACATCCTCGAAATCCCAGGAGGCACTGCGGTCGCGCGGCACCCGGGCCTTCCAGAGCGGGCTGTGGACGGCCGGCACATCGAGATGACGCTGCAGCGTCCTTTGCTGCGGCACATGCGCAAAGGCGAGGCTTTCGGAGGCAAACCGCACGTCGGCACGGCGCGCATCGGCAAGCGGCCGCATATAGGCGCCGACGCCGTAATAATGGGCGATACCGGCATTCGGCGAAAACGGCATCGCCCCGCCATAGGGTGAGTTCGGCACATAGGGCACGTCGGGACGCATGCGCGTGGCAATGGCCGGGATGATCTCGTCGGTAACAGGCCCGCTCCAGAATTCCATGGGCAGACCGAGCATCGCCGCCTGCTGATGGATTTCGCTGCCGCCGCAAAGCACGGCGAGCGAAGGCGCCGCCTGGACGCCGTGCAGGAATTCCTCGACCTCCGCATGCACGTGGCCGAGAAAAGCCTTGTCGTTGCGCGGATAGTCGAAATTGGCGAACATGAAATCCTGCCAGACGAGCAGGCCGAGCTCGTCGCAGAGCGCGAAGAAATCGGGCGTTTCATAGATCATGGTGCCGCCGATGCGGATCATGTTCATGCCGGCTTGCGCCGCAAGCCGCAGGAACGGCTCATAATCGGCCCGCCCGCCCGGCAACCGCGCGATATCGGCCGTCGTCCACACCGCGCCGCGGCAGAAGATGCGCTCGCCGTTGACGGTGAGCGCGAAGTCGTCACCATCGGCGCCGCGGTCGACGTCGATCCGCCGGAAGCCGGTTGTGCCGAGCGGATACTCGACGCCGTCGGCAATAAGCGTCAGTTCGTGGAGACGCGGAACGCCATGCGTATGCGGCCACCAGGGCTCGATGTCGGGAAGCTTGAGGATAGCCGAGTAATGATTGTCGCCGACCTTCTCGAAGGGCTGCTCCATGCCGCCGCAGCGCAGCAGCATTGCCGGCTCTTCGGCATTGCTGTGCAGGGAGACGCTGAGGCGGCCGACGCCATTCTCGTCCAACACGGCGCGGATGGAGACATTGTCGATCGAGACCGGATTGCGCCGCACCAGCGAAATCGGCCGCCATGGCCCGACGGCATGAATGTCAGGGCACCAGCCCGGCATATGGCCGAGCAGCGTCGTGCGGAAATTCTTGAGGCCCGCCGGCGTGATCATCTGCGGCCGCCAGCGGGCGCGCGGGCCGGGCTCGGACAGGCGGGGGCCGAGCGCCCGGAAACAGAGCGCCAGCTCGTCGCCGCCCGTCAGCGTCACGGGAATCTCGTGCGCCGTGAACATGCTTTCGGAAAAGAGGATTTCCTGGCCGTTGAGAAAGACATGGCAAAGTGTGGCAAGCCCTGCGAACCGCAGGATCGCCTCGCCGGGTTCGGCATCGAAGAGCCGGCAGAGATACCAGGCATCTCTGGTGTTCAGCGGCTCGGGATTTTCGCGGTCGAAGAGACCGGCCTTTTCGAGTGCTGCCGCAACGGTGCCGGGAACGGGCGCGGGAATGAACTGGGCGGAAAGGTGAATGTCGTGCGGCACCGCGCAGGCGCCCGGCTCCGTCAGGATCAGGTTCCAGCCTTCGGAAAGCAGACTTTCCTCGGCACCGATGCTTGCCAAACGCCCCCGCATGGTCAGATCTCCGGCTTCAGATTCGCCCCGCAAGCGATGTCATCATGGCATCCCATGCATCGGCGGCCGGATCAAGGGCTGCCTGCAGCGGCTCGAACTTCCTGCGGGCAATGGCGCGGGCAAGCTGGAACTGCACGGATTTCGCCGCGTCCGAAATGCGCCGGGCATGCTCGGCGGCTTCAGCGAATTCATCGGCGGAAAGCCAGGCGAGGTGATCGGCCGCCAGCTCGAAATTGGCGCCCACCTGGCGAAGCGTGTTGAAGGCATATTTGTGGAAAAAGCCGAACGGCCGTTCCGCCACCGCTTCCACCTGCTGCGGAAAGACGGTTGCAAAAGCGCGGATCGGATTTTCGCCGGGACGCCGGATGAAATGAACCCCGGCAAGCCGCCGCGCGGTCTCCCGCAGATGCTTTTCATTCGCGGGGTTTTCCGGGAAGCGCGCAAATTCCGTATAGGGCAGGAATGGCGGATCGTTTTCCGTCAGGTGCAGCTGGAACAGCCCGTCGAAATCCTCGCCTTCAAGGCGGAAATAGCCGGCATTGTGAAAATAATCGACGCGCTTGGCCGCAACATCCAGCCGGTTGATCGCAACCGTCGTCTTGCCGTGCTCCTGCCGGTAGGCGGTGCCGCGCGTATCCGGCATGTAGAAGGAATCCATCTCGATCAGGCAGAGACGCCCGCGCGCGATCTGCACTTCGACATGCCGTTCGACGCGGTCATAGATGGCAAGTTCGGTGGCGCGAATGCCGTAGAGCGCTTCGAGATCTTCGAGCGGCACCTTGAAGAAGGTGAACTGGTCGCCCTCGAAATCCTGAGTCAGGGTAAAACCCAGCATCGCCTCGGGCGCGACACCCGATGATGCCAGCACCTCGATCCAGAGATCGACATAGCAGTTGGTTTCCGGCCAGGCGCGCTCACTGGCATGCAGCGCATGCGCCCGATAGGTTTCCGGGTCGATTCCCGAAAATACCGATGTCATCGACCGGCTCAGCCCCACAGCGTTTTCCGCACGCTGGCCGGCCATTCCTTCACGTCGAGCCCGTGATGGTGGAACAGCGCAAGCGCGATACGCTCCAGCCCGAAGCCGACGCAGGCGGTGTGGGCGACGCTGCCGTCTTCGAGATTGAGACCCCACTTCAAGCCGAAGGAATCCTGATGGTAGTTGAAGCTCATGCAGGCGGTCGGATTGGCGGCCGAGGTGATCGGGATCAGCAATTCGAACTTCAGATTCTGGTCACGCTGATTGTTGACCATCATTTTCCCGGCACGGCCGAAGAACGGGTCGTTGGCGACATCGATGGTCACGTCGAGGCCGACCTGCTTCATCATCTCGACGCCGCGGTCCATCCAGCGCTGGCGGAAATCGGTGACATGCTGCTCGGTGCCCATGCAGATATATTCGCGCATACGGAACAGCTGCTGGCGGGCGGGATCCTTCGACGGCTCATGGCGGAAGCAGTAGGACTGCAGATCGAACAGGCCGCCCGTCTTCGGCAGGTTGCCGCGCTTGGCGATCGTCGGATAGAGCGGATAGCAGGCAGCCGGCGTCAGCACGATGTCGGTCGCCTTCTGGTCCTTGCTCCAGTCGTCGCCGACTTCCATGCATTGCAGCAGGCTCATATGGTCGAGCTCGCTGCCGCAGAAGCTGTGCACCGTGCCGGCAAGCTGCGGGAAGCTCTTCATGTAACCGCTCTTTTCGAAGAGCGCGCGGTTCATGCCTGGCGGGAAACGCATCGCCTCGGCGCCATCGGCGCCGCCGAATGTGTCGATCAGCCGTTCGAAGGCGGTGATGACATCTTCGAACTGGCCGCTGCGGCCATAGAGACCGTCAACGCCGGTATCGATCAGCAGGCCGGACTCGAAGAGCCGGTCCAGAAACGAGGTCTGCATATCCATGGCTTTACCCCAGTAGGCTAGTGTCCTGCTTGTGGACGAGAAGCATGCTCGACGTGTTGCCGAGGATGCGGTCGTTCGAAATCATGAGCTGCGCGGAATGTGCGTCGCGCAGATGGCGTCCGAGGCTGAAGGGCGTACCGTTCTTGTAGCCCATGATGCCGCAGATCAGCATGGCGTGGTTGACGATCTCCAGGATCGTCTCGGAAGAGGCGATCTTGACGTTGTTCATCGCCACCGCAAAGCCCATCGACGACAACCTGTCCTGATCGGCCTTGGCGTCCTCATAGGCCTTCAGGCCGGCAACCACATTGGATTTGACCATCTGCAGCAGGTTCGAAACTTCGGCGAGGCGCAGCGCACCCGGCGGCTGGGCATCCGGCGCCTTGCGGGCGGCGGCGCGCACGAAGGCCTGGGCGCGGGCGACCGCATCGACCGCAATGCCGTACCAGACGCCGCTCCATAACAGGTGCGAAGAGGCGAGCATCGATTGCGCCGCGATCTCGGCGAAAGGCTTCGGCAGGATCTGACGCGCCGGCGCTTCGCCTTTGAAAAGGAAGCCGTCGGAGCAGGTGCCGCGCATGCCGAGCGTATTCCAGGCATGCGTCTTCTCGAGCGTGTACTGGTCCTTGGTAAAGGCCGTCAGCACCTGATCGGAGGACGCTGCCTGCGGATGGCTGCGCGAAGTGATGAGGATGGCATCAGCATGTGAACCGTAGGAAATGACGGTCGCGTCCTTTTCGAGGCGGCAGATATCGCCGTCGACTTCGACCGCGCAAATGCTGTTGCGCAGGTTTCCGCCGATACCGCCTTCAGTGGTCGCAGACGCGATCAGCAGCTGGTCGGCAGCGATGGCGCGCATGAAACTGCGATGCCATTCGCTGTCGGCGCCGTGTTCGACGAGGCTCGACAGCTTGATATGGTGCATGGCGAAGACCATGGCGCTTGCCGCGCAGGCCTGGCCGAGCATCGAGCACAATTCGGCGATCTCGGTGATCGAGGCGGATTCACCGCCGAGATGGCGCGGCACCTGGATGCCGAGCAGCCTTTCGGCCTTCATGACATCCACGGCTTCCCGAGGAAAACGGCCTTCGAGATCGACGGCATCGGCATGTCTAGCCGCGACTTCGGCGACACGGGCGACCCTTGAGACAAGACCGTCCTGCATGATCTTGACGGGGAAGTTCATCAGGCGACCTTCCGGCTGTCCTGGATGAGATCGACCGTCTTGGCGATGGCCGAAATGCTGGCGAAGGATTTGCGGTTCAGGAGATTGTCGGGAAATTCGATGTCGAAGGCCTCTTCGATGCCCAGCATCAGCTGCACCGAAGCAAAGGAGGTCAGACCTGCCGCATAAAGATCGGCGTCGTCGGCGACCTGGTCGATTGCGACAGGAAGCTTGCCGAATTTGGCTACGAGGTCGCGGATTGTCGTATTCATCCCATCACTCCAAGATTCTCATGATCCCGAACCGGCGTTCATCGCCTTGTCATGAGCGTTCTTTTAGTGCGGAAAACAGAACATTCCGCTAATTTGTCTGGTTAAATATGACTGTTGCTCATAGTTAGGATTTTAGCGATCTCTGAGCCGAAAGTGGAAATACATTTTATATTCCAATGCTTTAAAGCCGATTTATCGTCGGCACTTGACACGATTTCGGGCGTCACGAGTACAGAAATGACACGGAAAGCGCCGCTTCGTGTCAATCCGCAGGCGGGTAGGAATGCTCGCCGCCGCGATAGTCCGAGACGGAATAACATCCCTCACCCATCGCCCGAACGGTGCTTCCGCTGACGACGGCCTTGCCGTGGCCGCCGGGGATATCGAGGATATAGGTCGGCTGGCAGAGGCCGGAAATCCGCCCGCGCAGCGCGGCGACGATCCTCTGCCCCTCCTCGATCGTCAATCTGAAATGACCGGTGCCGGGCGCCAGATCAGGATGATGCAGGTAATAGGGTTTGACGCGGATTTCGACGAAAGCCTTCATCAGTTCCGCAAGCATGTCGGGATCGTCGTTGATGCCCTTGAGCAACACCGACTGGCTGACCATGGCGATGCCGGCATCGACGAGACGGGCGCAGGCCGCCCGCGCTTCGCTCGTCAGTTCGCTGACATGGTTGGCGTGCAGCGCCACATAAACCGTCTTGCCGCTCGCCTTCAGCGCCGCGATCAACGCCGCGTCGACCTTCCCGGGATCGACGACGGGAACACGGGTGTGGAAACGCACGATCTTCACATGCGCGATTTCCCCAAGCGCCTCCATGATCTCGCGGAGGCGGCGCGGAGAAAGCACCAGCGGATCGCCACCGGTGAGGATGACCTCCCAGATTTCCTGATGGCTGTTGATATAATCGAGGGCTGCCTGCATCGCCGCCGCATCGAGCGTGCCGAGGCCCTGCGGCCCGACCATTTCACGCCGGAAGCAGAAACGGCAATAGACCGGGCAGACATGCACGGCCTTCAGCAGCACGCGGTCGGGATAGCGATGGACGATGCCCTCGACCGGGCTGTGGGCATGATCGCCGATCGGATCGGCGCGTTCTTCGGGCACGACCGTGAGTTCGGCGGCATCCGGCACGAATTGCCGTGCGATCGGATCATCCGGATCGGCTCGATCGATCAGCCTGGTGACGACAGGCGTCAGGGCGATTGCGTAACGCGCGGCAACCGCCTCGAGCGCCTTGCGGTCGGCCGGTGCGGCAAGCCCCGCCTTCACGAGATCGTCGACACTCTTGATCGGCTTGACGGCATTCATCTTCCGTACTCCGCAACCGGCGCCCAGAGCACCTGATCGATGCGCGATGCGCCCGTCGCCAGCATCACGAGCCGGTCGAAGCCGAGCGCGATGCCGCTTGCCTCGGGCATCAGCGACAGTGCGGCGAGGAAATCCTCGTCGATCGGATAGGCCTCGCCGTAGACCCGCGCCTTCTCGGCCATCTCGATCTCGAAGCGCCGCCGCTGTTCGCCGGCGTTGGTAAGCTCGCCGAAGCCGTTGGCAAGCTCGACGCCGCAGGCATAGAGCTCGAAACGTTCGGCAACCCGGGGGTCGCGCGCCGAGGGACGCGCAAGTGCCGCCTCCGAGACGGGATATTGGTCGAGGATGGTGATACGGCCGAAGCCGAGATGCGGCTCGATCTTTTCGACCAGCACCCGGCTGAAGAGATCGGCCCAGCCATCGTCATCGGCAACCCGCATGTCGACGCGCTTCATCTCGGCGGCCAGATGATCGCGATCGGTCGAACCGTCGACGGCGACCGAGGCGAGAAGATCGATGCCGGCATGCCGCTCGAAGGCCTCGGCGACACTGATCCGCTCCGGCCCCGCAAAGGGATCGCTCTCGCCGCCGCGATAGGCAAGCATCTCGGTCTTTGCGGTTTCGGCCGCAAGCGCCAGGATGCGCACGCAATCCATCATCAGGCTCTCATAGCTTTCGCCGGCCCGATACCATTCGAGCATGGTGAATTCGGGATGGTGCAGCGGCCCGCGCTCGCGATTGCGATAGACATGGGCAAAACACGCGATGCGTTCTTCGCCGGCCGCAAGCAGCTTCTTGCAGGCGAATTCCGGCGAAGTGTGCAGGTAGAACGGCGCCTTCTGCCCGTCCGTCGTCAGCGCTTCCGTGGCAAAAGCATGCAGATGCGCCTCGTTGCCGGGCGAGACCTGCAGCGCCGCCGTATCCACCTCGATGAAATCCTCGCGCGCGAAAAACCCGCGCAACGCCGCCTGGATCGCATTGCGCCCGAGCAGAAAGGCACGGCGATCGGCATGCACGGACGGGGTCCACCAGGGGGACGCTTTGGCCGAAGAGTTCATTCCAAGCTTTCTTCGCCGGAGAAGCCGGTATGGGGATGGCTATTTCCCGGATTTTAGGTTAGTTGCGCCCCAAAGAAAAATATTTCCGTCTTTGAGGCTCGACAGTCCTCTACGACGCTGAAAGCCGAGTTACAAGGAAGTCTTATGGTCAAGGTCATCGCCTCTTCGGTCCGCAAGGGCAACGTTCTCGACGTCGACGGCAAGCTCTACGTCGTCCTCACCGCCCAGAACTTTCATCCGGGCAAGGGCACGCCGGTCACCCAGGTCGACATGCGCCGCATCGTCGACGGCGTGAAGGTTTCCGAGCGCTGGCGCACCACCGAACAGGTCGAGCGCGCCTTCGTCGAAGACGTGAACCATCAGTTCCTCTACGAGGACGGCGAAGGCTTTCACTTCATGAACCCTGGAAACTACGATCAGGTCGTCGTCGATGTTGAGACGATGGGTGACGACAAGGCTTATCTGCAGGAAGGCATGACCTGCGTTCTGTCAATGCATGAAGGCATTGCGCTGGCGATCCAGATGCCGCGCCACGTCACGCTCGAAATCACCGAGACGGAACCGGTCGTCAAGGGTCAGACGGCATCGTCCTCCTACAAGCCGGCCATGCTGTCGAACGGCGTGCGCACCATGGTGCCGCCGCACATCAATGCCGGCACCCGCGTCGTCATCGCCACGGAAGACAATTCCTACGTCGAACGCGCCAAGGACTGATCCTGGTTTTCATCCGTTCAGGAGGCCGGCTCACACCGGCCTCTCACTGAGATGTGGAATTCAGGCAGGTGTCGATGCCCGAGTCCACTCGCAGCACGAGATCGTTTCGGACGGCTCATTCTGCCGGAAATATCTTCGTTCAGCTGAAGCTGCATCCAATTCCCAGATCCGAATTCAGATTACCTTCCGGACCTCGCTCTCAAAGCTCATGACGTGAGCCATCGCGATCTTTTCGGCCTCATCTGCGTCACCTTTGCATACCGCCTCAAGCATGAGGACCTGATCATGCAAGACGTCCTCAAGGCGCGGCACCAAGCTTGGAAACCGTTTCATGGCGACGTACAGGATTCTCAGCGACAGATTGTGGTAGTGATCCAGCGTATCCGACAGGAAAGGGTTTTTCGCCACTTTGTAAATGAAGCGGTGAACCCGGCGATCGAGAGCAAGGATGTCCTCCAGCGCCATCGGACCGGTTGTTTGCTTGAGCTCATCGATCAGTTGCCGCGCTTCTTGCCGCTCGAACTCGCGCAGCCTTTCCGCAGCTAGCCGGGTCGCCCAGGACTCGATCCGTGCTCGTGCCTCATAAACCGCAGTAAGATCATTGATATCGATCTTGCTCACAAATGTGCCGCGCCGCGCGCTGACGACAACGAAACCATCATATTGCAGACGCTGAATCGCCTCCCGGACCGGGGTGCGCCCGACATCCATGCGTTTCATGATCTCGGCTTCGCGCAGAAGTGTGCCGGGAGGAAGCAGCGTCGTAATGATGTCGTCGCGCAGCCGAATGTACGTCCGTTCCGCCAGTGTCGATTCCGCCGCTTCGTAATCCACTTCGAATGCCGACATATTCAGCGTTTTCCTCTCTCTGCCCGTTTCCGCATAGCTAAACGCTTTTCCGCCTAGAAAAAAGGCGCTCAACGAATCTGCTTGACTCCATATCATGTCTGCATATTGTCAATATATCAGCAATATATAACCACAAAGAGGGGTTTCAAATGAAACATGCTGAATTGATGAAAAAATCGCAGGCGAATGGGTTGGTTGCCTTGGCGGTCTTGGGTTTGGGGCTATTCGCGACGGCGGTGCCATCCACTGCGAATGCCGACGATCTGGAACTGATGAAGCCGGGCACGCTCGTCGTTACGGTGCAGCCTTACATGCCCTATACGGCGGCCAAGGATGGAAAGCTGGTCGGTCTCGACAGCGACATCCTCACAGCCGTGGCCGATAAGCTCGGCCTCAAAATGGAAATCAACGTCACCGACTTCCCAGGCATGCTGGCTTCCGTCCAGACACAGCGGGCTGATATAACCATTGGCGGAATTGCATGGTCCGACGCTCGCCAGAAGGTCGGCCTGTTCACTGACCCTCCGTACTATTCGCCGCCGGCCATGGCGGTGAGCGGCACGGCGAGCTTTCCGGATGTTGCGAGCCTGGAAGGCAAAAATCTCGGCACTGTGACGGGGTATGTCTGGGCGAAATCGATCGCGCAGGTCCCTAACGCATCACCGCATACGTTCCCGAACGCCGAAGGTGTGTTCCAGGATATTTCTTCCGGGCGTCTGGACGTTGGCTTTCTCGATCCGTTGCTGATCACCTATCAACAACAGCAGCGCCCCGACATGAAGGTCCGCATCGAATATCTGAAGCCGCCGACAAACGAACAGGTGGCCGCACACCCCGATTACAAATATTTTCAAGCCTACATGACCGGATTCTACCTTCCCAAGCAGTCGCCGAAGCTGGCCAAGGCTGTGTCCGATCAGATCGACGGCATGTACAAGGATGGATCCCTTGGGGCTTTGATCACGAAATGGGGCGGCGATCCCATGCAGTTCCTGGTTCCATCGCCCGAGATGGCGGCACAGCGGCGCGGCGTTGACCGTCCCGCCGACTGGAACCCGCCTTCCATCGCGAAGTGAGATCGGGGCATGACGGCGCTGTCATCCTTCACCGATGTTTTCCAGGTTCCCTGGAATGACTACGTCGGAAGCATTGCCGGGGGTCTGCTCAGGACCCTCGGCTACACCGTGGCCAGCTTCATTGGCGCGACGATTCTTGGTCTTGCACTTGCGTTGATGAGGCTCAACCGGCTGCGGCTCGTCCGCGTCCCTGCAGCGTTCTATACCGAGCTTTTTAAAAACGTACCGCTTCTGGCGATCATTTTCCTCACCTACTTCGGCCTGCCTTCGGTAGGCATCAGGCTGGAGGTTTTCGAGGCTGGAGTGTTGAGCTTGGTGCTCTTCTACGCCGCTTACCTGTCCGAGATCTTTCGGGCCGCTATCGCCGGCGTACACCAAGGACAGCAAGAGGCGTCTCAAGCTCTCGGGCTGGGGCGCGGCAAAACGTTCACCCATGTCGTCCTGCCGCAGGCGGTGCGGCTCGCGCTTCCCGGTACGAACACAATGTTCGTCGACCTGATCAAGTCGACCTCGCTGCTTGTCACGATCTCCGCCGCCGAACTGATGACGCAGGCACAGTTGATAGCCTCGGAAACATTCCGAGCGCTTGAAGTGTATCTCGTGATCTCTGCGGCCTATTTCGCTATCTGCTACCCGGTGTCGCAATGTCTGCTTCTGCTGGAACGCAAGATCCATGCGGGCGTGCCATTGTCGTTGGCCAGAAGGCGTCGGCTCAAATTAGCGAGGACCTACCTCGCCGAGGGGAAGGTCTGACCCATGACGACCACTCCTGTCAAAACTGCCTTTGTGTCAAAGCAGCCGCTCGGACGTCCGGCCGTCAAAATCAGCGGATTGCGCAAGTCTTTCGATGGACGCCTGGTGCTTGACCGCGTCGATCTCGAGGTTCCCGCCGGCAAGATCGTGAGCATCATTGGCCAGAGCGGTGGAGGAAAGACCACCCTCATGCGCTGCGTCAATTTGCTTGAACGTCCCGATCAGGGAACGATCACTGTCGGCGATGAGACGATCTTCGCCAACGGCGAGGTGACCTGCCGCAACCTTGCAAAGCTTCGGCAACGTGTCGGCATGGTGTTTCAGCGCTTCAATCTGTTCCCGCATCTGACGGCCGTGGAGAACGTCGTCCTCGCTCAGATGCATGCAGCCGAGATCGGCGAGAAAGAGGCCGTGGAACGGGCCGTTAAACTTCTGACGAGAGTGGGCCTTGCCAAACGGGCGATGGCTTATCCGGAACAGATGTCGGGCGGCGAGCAGCAGCGTGTGGCGATTGCACGGGCGCTCGCGCTGGAACCAACAGTGTTGCTGTTCGACGAGCCGACATCGGCGCTCGATCCTGAATCGACCGGCGAAGTTCTACGGGTCATGCGGGAACTTGCGGCCGACGGCATGACGATGATCCTGGTTACGCATGAGCTGCCCTTCGCGAAGGAGGTGTCGGACTGGGTCGTGTTCATCGACGGTGGTCTTATCATCGAGCAGGGAACCGCCGGAGATGTGCTTGACCGTCCAACCGAAGCACGCACGGCTGCTTATGTCGCGCGCTACGCTTCGCCAGGCTAATCCTCGATTGAATCGAACCGGCCCGGCGGCGCATGGCGCCGTCGGGTTGGCGAATTCGCATATCGGATCGCGCCATCACAAGGCGCCGAGGTAGATACACATTTCATGAACAAGCTAACAACAGATATCGCCGTCATCGGCGGCGGTGTGATCGGCGTGGCAACCGCGCTGCGGCTGCGCGCCGACGGTCGCGATGTCGTCGTGATCGAACCGAACAAACCCGGTTCGGGGGCATCTTACGGCAACGCCGGAACGATCGCCGACTATGCAATCATTCCCGTCGGCACACCCGCCGTCCTCAAAAACCTGGCCTCGCTGCTTCTCAATTCCGACAGCCCGCTGTCCATCCGCAAGGCCGCATTGCCCAGCTTGTTTCCATGGCTGATGCGTTTTGCCTACGAATCCCTCCCGCACAGATACAGAGACAATACGTGCCGCATCGCCGACCTTCTCTCCGACGCTTCATCGGAATGGCTCGAACTCGCAGCCGAGATCGGCGCATCCGATCTTTTGAGCGCGAAGGGATGCCTCTATCTCTACCAGACGCCCGAGGCCTTCAAGGCAGCCGCTTCGGATGTCGAGCTTCGCCGAACCTATGGGATAGCGCAGCAGCTTCTCACACCCGACCAGGTGCAAAGCCTGGAGCCTCGGCTGCCGCAGGTCCATGGCGGAGGGCTTTTCTTTCCGAAAGCGATAAACGTCACCGATCCCGGCCAGGTCATGAGCGTGATGGAAGCCGCCGCCAAACGAGCGGGCGTCGAGTTCATTCGAGACTCGGTGACGACTATTTCGCGTGAGCGGGATGGAGTGAGGATGATGGCTTCGGCCCACAGCATCCATGCCCGAGCGGCGGTGATCGCTGCCGGCGCCCATTCCCGCGGTCTGGCTCTGCAGCTCGGAGAGCGGGTCCCCCTGGATACCGAGCGGGGTTATCATCTCGAATTCGATATGGAAACATTGCCGGTGGAACGACCGGTATGCCCGACGCATCACGGATTTTACCTTTGCCCGATGCGCGGCCGCCTGCGGGTGGCCGGCACTGTGGAACTCGGAGGCATTACCGCGCCTTCGAACCCAAGGCGCCTCGAAGTGTTGTTGGCAAACGCCCGCAGGATTTTCCCGACGCTTGGCGAACCAAGCCGCAGCTGGATGGGCTTCCGCCCTTCCATGCCCGATTCCGTTCCTGTCATCCGGCCTTCAAGAGGAGGAAGGGACGTGGTGTTTGCTTTTGGACACGGGCATATCGGTTTGACGCTGGCACCGCGGACGGCTCGGATGGTCAGCTCCATTCTTGCCGCTTGATCGCGTCGGGAGCATGTCGTGACATACGGAACTGTGATTGCGACACCGCTTCGCTCCCATCATCAGAGATGCGGATTGCGCGGCCGATATTTCTTCACGAGCTTCTGATTGATCTCTGCAGCCCCCGGCATATTGGCGCTGAGATAAACAGGAGCATCGCCGGATTTCGATAGTTCCGAGGCGACCTCGGCGAAGATCGCATTGATGACCGTCACCCCGACTGCCGTCGAGACCGGCCCGACCCGAAGCCCCGTGCCTTCGAGATCGACAACGGCATCACCCGGCGGCAGCCCGTTGTCGAGCACCACATCGGCGACGTCGGCGAGCCGCCGGCGGCCATTGGCGATCGCCGAGGAATAGGCGATCGAGGTGATGGCGATCACCTTTGCGCCGATTTCGCGCGCATAATCGGCGGCCTCGATCGGCGCGGCGTTCACGCCCGAATTGGAGGCGATGACGATGACATCGCCCGGCTGCATGCCGTAACGTTCCAACATCGGCCGCACCAGGCCCTGTGTGCGCTCATAGACCGAGCTGATGACCGCACCCTCATGCAGCATGGCCGAGCCGACGAGCACCGGCACGGTGAAGGCGAGCCCGCCGGCGCGATAATGCACCTCTTCCGCCAGCATGTGCGAATGGCCGGTACCGAAGACATAAACGCGCTTGTCGCCGCGCGCGGCATCGAGAATGACATCAGCTGCCTGCGCCATCGGCTCGGCAAGCGCCTGCTTCAGTTCCTCCAGCCGGCCGATCAGATTGGCGAAATAGGCATCGGTAATGTCGGTCATCCCGCTTCTCCTTGGGTTCAGGCCGCCTCGCCGGCAAGCCAGGTGGCGGTGACGGCAAGCGCATCGGTGAGATGCACAAGATCGGCGCGCGCGCCGGGGGAGAGATGGCCGCGATCGGCGAACCTCAGGAAACGCGCGGGATAAAGGGTCGCCATGCGCAAGGCCTCGGCGAGCGTCAGGTCGAGATAGATGACGCCGTAGCGGATCGTCGAGATCATATCGACATCGGAACCGGCCAGCGTCCCGTCTGATAGTACCAGCTTCGAGCAGAAACCGCCCCTTTCGCGCCGGACGGTGCGCCCGTTCAGCGTGAACGAGTCCTTCTCGGATCCGACGAGCGACATGGCATCGGTGACGAAGAACAGCTTGCCTTCGCCGCGTTTGGCGCGCAGCGCCGTGCGTAGGGCTTTCGGATCGACGTGATGACCGTCGGCAATGATGCCGCACCAGACCGAGGGATGATCGATCGCCGCACCAACCAGACCCGGCGCGCGGTGTCCGAGCTGGCTCATGGCGTTGAAAAGATGGGTGACACCCCGCGCGCCGGCATCGAAACGTTCCTCCGCCGCCTCGCTCGAACAATCGGAATGGCCGATGCTGACCGTGACGCCGGCTTCCGCAAGTTCGCGCACCTGGGCAACCGTCACCTGCTCGGCGGCAATGGTGACGAGCAGTGTGCCGATCGCCTCGCGCGCCGCAATGAAGGCTTTGACGTCGCGATCCTCGACCGGCCGCATCAGTTCGGCGAGATGCGCACCCTTGCGCGCCGGCGCCAGGTGCGGGCCTTCGAGATGCAGGCCGGCGACGCCGCGCTTTGCCTTGACGGCATCCTTGGCGGCCGCGATCGCAGCAATGGAGGCTTCGGATGTATCGGTGATCAGCGTCGGCAGCAGCGATGTCGTGCCGTAAGGCCGATGCCCGCCGGCAATAATCTCCATCGAGGCGGCGGAAGGCTCGTCGTTCAGCATCCGCCCGGCGCCGCCATTGACCTGCGCATCGATGAAGCCGGCCGACAGGACGCCGCCCGCAAGCGTCACCGTTTCGCCCTCCGGCAGGTCGTTTCTCGCGACGATCGCTTCGACACGGCCGTCGGCAACGATGAGCGCCTTGTCGTCATGGAAGCGCTCGCCGTCGAAGATGCGGGCGCCGAGGAAGATCTTGCGGGCCATCAGACCGTCTCCGTCACCTTGAGTAGGTTCGCCGGCCTGTCGGGATCGAAGCCCTTGCGGCGCGTCACCGACTCGATCAGCCGGTAATAGACGAGCAGCGAGACCAGTGGATCGACCAGACCGTTGCCCGTCGTCGGCACGCGCAGATTGATACCGGAAAGCGGCTGTGCCGAGAAGCCGACAGTGGTGGCGCCGAGCTTCTGCAAACGCTCCAGCGCCTGGCTATTATTGGCGAAGGCCGCATCGTCGGGCGCAAAGGCGACAATCGGAAAGCCCGGCTGCACCAGACGCATCGGACCGTGCATCAGTTCCGCCAACGAAAAGGCCTCGGCATGCAGGCCGGAGGTCTCCTTGGCCTTCAACGCCGCTTCGAGCGCGATCGCGAAGGCGGGGCCGCGGCCGGCGGTATAGAGCGAGGTCGCGTTGAAGAGCACCTCCTCGGCTGCCGCCGTGTCGATCCCGGCGGTTGCCGAAAGCGCCTCCGGCAGCTTGCCGAGCGCGGCCTGCAGCTCGGACGCGCTGCCGATCGCAGCCGTTACCCCGGAAAGGGCAGCGACCGAGGCGATGAAGGACTTCGTCGCCGCGACGCTCTTTTCCGCGCCGGCATTGAGGCCGAGAACGATATCAGCCTGTTTTGCCAGCGGGCTGTCGGTGACATTGACGACGGCAATCGTCGTCGCCCCGCCCTTCTTCGCCGCATCCTGCAGCGCGACGATGTCGGGGCTGGCACCCGACTGCGAGACGGTGAAATGGACGCCGCCCTTCAGATGCAGCGCGGCACCATAGACCGAAGCGATCGACGGGCCGACCGATGCGACCGGAACGCCGCAGGTGATCTCGAAGAGATATTTGAAGAAGGTGGCAGCGTGGTCCGAGGAGCCGCGCGCCGCCGTCGTCACCACGCTCGGGCGGGCCGACGAAAACAACCGGGCGATCTCGGCAAAGACCGGCTTTTCCTTTTCGAGAAGGGTGGCCACCACCTCGGGCGATTGGCCGGCTTCCTGCAGCATCAGCGACTGGTTCTCACTCATAGGTCTTCTCCGATTCTCAATTCTGCAACGAAATCATAGGCGTCGCCGCGGTAATGCGAGCGGGTGTATTCGACGACGCGCTGGTCTTCCAGGCGCGAGACGCGTTCGATCAGCAGCGCCGGGGCGCCTGATTTGACGTTCAGGATCGCCGCCGAGGACGGATCGAGCGTCACCGCCGTCAGCCGCTGCAGCGCCCGCACCGGCCGGTGGCCGCTGGCCGTCAGCGCATCGTAGAGCGATCCTTCGCCGCCGGCGTCGTCGCCTAAGAACTTGATCGGCACCACGGCGCGTTCGATCGCCAGCGGCAGGCCGTCCGCAAGACGCAGCCGGTCGAGCCGCAGCACCGGCTCGTCGCCGCCGAGACCGAGCAGGAAGGATTCCTCCGGCGACGGCCTATTGATCGCCCGCGACAATATCCGCGCGGCCGGCAGACGCCCGCGTGAGCGCATGTCGGCGGAGAAGGAGGAAAGCCGCCAGAGCGACTGCTCCATACGCTCCACCCTGCTCGATACGAACGTACCGCTTCCGTGGCGCGATTCCAGTGCGCCTGACGCCATCAGATCGCGATAGGCGGTGCGCACGGTGACACGACCGAGTTTCAGAGCCTCGGCGAGGTCGCGCTCTCCCGGCAGCGCCGTGCCGGGCTTCAGCAGGCCTTCCTGAATGAGGCCGGTCAGCGCCTGCGCCAGCCGCTTGTAGAGCGGGCCGGTCAAGGCTTGGTCACGCAGGCCGCGGCTGCTCAGCTCCGCTATCAGACTGGTTCTATCCATAGGCACGCAATAGAACCTATCTAGAACCAATCAGCAAGACGGAATCGCACACCGGCAAGAAAAAACCTCCCCGGGGACCGGAGAGGTTCATAGCGATCAAATCTGACAGCCGCGCGTCCACAGCGCCGCGTGTCTAAAAAAGACCTCAGCTCTTGGTAAAGATATAGTCCGTCTCCTGGCGCAGCACTTCGCCGGGGCGCAGCACCGCATTCGGGAAACCTTCGTGATTGATGGCATCCGGCCAGACCTGCGTCTCCAGGCAGAAGCCGGCGAAGGGACCGTATTTACGCCCGCCAAGGCCGGGCGCTGCGGTATTGAGCTTGAACCCGGCATAGAACTGCACGCCCGGCTCGGTGCTGCGCACCTCCAGCGACACACCGGAATAGAGGCTGCGGGCAAGCACGACGCTGCGCTTGGCGGTGCGCTCGGGCGACAGGCAGAAATTGTGGTCGTACAAAGCTTGTTCGCTGCCGACGAAACGCTTCATCGGCGCCATCTCGCGGAAATCGAATTCCGTGCCCTCGACGGAACGGATCTCACCGGTCGGCACCTGCCTCTCGTCGGTCGGCAGATAGTGATCGGCAGCGATCATGATGTCGTGGCCAAGTGCATCTTCGCGGCCATCGAGATTGAAATAGGCGTGCTGGCAGACATTGGCGAGCGTCGGCTGATCACTGGTCGATTCGTAGGTCACCGACAATTCACCGTTGCCGTGCACCCGGAAGGTTGCCTGGATGGTGCAATTGCCGGGATAGCCTGCGCGGCCATCGGGATCGACGATCTTCAGCACGACCCGGTCGACGTCATGTTCGACGATCGTCCAGTTGCGTTTGGCGATATTGTCGCTGCCGCCATGCAGATGCGTCACGCCGTTTTCGTTTGGCTCGAGCTGATAGTCCTTGCCGTCGAGCGTGAATTTGCCGCCACCGACACGGTTGGCGCAGCGCCCGGGTGTCGCGCCGAAATAGGCCGAATAGAGGGGGTAGCTGTCGAAGTCGTCGAAGCCGAGCTGCAGCGGCGCGTCATGGCCTTCGAGGCGCAGATCCTGGATAACCGCCCCCCAGGTGATGATCTTGGCCGTTAGCCCGCCGCCCTTGATGACGACGCGATAGACGGTCTCGCCTGCCTTCGTCTGTCCGAAAACTTCCCGCTCCAACTTATCCGACATGATCGACCGTCCATTCTATTCCTGGGGTTTAAAGCATGTCGCGCAAAAGTGTACAGCGGTTTTCCGATAACGACATGCGTAAAAACAAAGACTTAAAGCGCGCAGAGCGAATCTGAAAGATCGTGACGCGCTTTAAGAGCGGAACCTGCCCGCATTTGCTCCAAACCGCAACCGGCTGAATGAGAAAGAAATACCGCAGCGGTGACGCTGCGGTATCCGCTCTGCCACACTCAGAGATCCGTGCCGATCTCCTCCACATCAAAGGGCGTCGTCTGGTAGATTTCGTTGATCCAGTTGCCGAACAAAAGATGCGCATGGCTGCGCCAGCGGTTCTGCGGCGCCAGTGCGGGATCATTATGCGGGAAGTAATTGTGCGGCATCTTGATCGGCACACCGGCATTGACGTCGCGGAAATACTCGTCGGACAGCGAGGTGGAATCATATTCGACATGGTTGAACATATAGAGCCGCCGGCCTCTCTTCTCGTGCACGAGGCAGACGCCCATTTCGCCTGATTCCATCAGGATCTCCAGGCTTTCGGATTTCTCGATATCGGCGCGGCGCACCTCGGTCCAGCGCGACACCGGCACTTCGAAATTGTCGGAAAAACCGTTGAGATAGATGGAGGAAGGCGTCAGGTTCCGGTGACGGTAGACGCCGAAGGCCTTTTCCTTCAGCTCGTATTTCGGAACGCCGTGGAAATGATAGATCGCCGCCATCGCGCCCCAGCAGACGTTCATCGTCGAATGGACATTCGTTTCCGTCCAGTCGAGGATCTCCTGCATTTCCGCCCAATAGGTGACGTCTTCATAGGGCAAAAGCTCGATCGGCGCCCCGGTGATGATGAAGCCGTCGAACTTGCGCTGCTTTACCTCCTCCCAGGTCTGATAGAAGGAAAGCAGATGGTCTTCGGACGTGTTTTTCGCCTTGTGGCCGCCGATGCGGATCAGCGACAGCTCCACCTGCAACGGCGAAGCGCCGACGAGGCGGGCCATCTGCAGCTCGGTCTTGATCTTGTTCGGCATGAGATTGAGCAGCCCGATCTGCAGCGGTCTTATATCCTGACGGATCGCCATCGTCTCGGTCATTACCCGCACGCCCTCTTGAACCAGGGTTTCGAAGGCGGGCAGCGTGTCGGGAATCTTGATGGGCATTGCGGTCACTCGATCAAAAAGCAAAAAACCGGCGGCGAAAAAAATCGCTACCGGTCCGCACGCGGCCCTTTAGCGACTTTTTTAACGTGGCTGCAAGCCGGCCGGCCAAATCACCACGGAATGCTTTAATTAGTCCCAGTCGAGCCGCGAATCAATGGCCAAAGCATGCAGGCCCAGCCCATGCAAGCATCATCACACTTTAATGACTGATAGAATCTGTTGATAGACCGGTAACGCCACCATGTTAATAATGACAGTATGGGCGATTTGGAAAAGCGTAATGGCAGATAAAATCGAGGGGAGGCCAGGAATCCGGAGGCAGGATAGGGTAGGGTATGATCTCAGCCTGACATATCGCCTCGGGGTGATGTTCTCAGCGTTCTGGAATTCGCAAGTGCGTGGCAAGGTGCTGTTTCTGGCGACCGTGCTGATCCTCGTTATCCTGGCGACGTCCTACGGCCAGGTCATCCTCAACGAGTGGAATGCGCCCTTCTACGATTCGCTGGAGCGCCGCGACCTCGGCGAGTTCTTCCATCAGCTTGAAATCTTTGCGATGATCGCCGGCACGCTGCTGCTGCTCAACGTGCTGCAGGCTTGGCTGAATCAGATGACCGCGCTCTATATGCGCGAGGGCCTGTCGCGCGATCTCGTCGACCAATGGCTGAAGCGCAAGCGGGCGCTGCGGCTCGCCTCCAGCGGCCTGATCGGCGTCAATCCGGACCAGCGCCTGCACGAGGATTCCCGCAATCTCGCCGAAAGCACGACAGGGCTGGTTCTCGGCCTGCTGCAGTCGACCATTCTTCTGGTGAGCTTCATCGGCGTGCTCTGGGAGCTTTCGAGCGGTTTCATCTTCCGCATCAGCGGCCACAGCTTCTCCATTCCGGGTTACATGGTCTGGGCGGCGATTTTCTACGCCGCGTCCGCCTCGGTGCTGAGCCAGGTCGTCGGCCGCAAGTTGGTGAAGCTCAATGCCGACCGTTTCTCGAAGGAGGCGGAGCTTCGCTTCACGCTGATGCACGCCAACGAAAACATGCCGGCAATCACCGTCGCCCGCGGCGAGGAGAATGAGCGCCGGCGCATCAACACCGACATCAGCTCGGTGCTGCGGGTCGTCAAGCGGCTCGCCATGGCCAATACCAACCTCACCTGGGTTTCGGCCGGTTACGGCTGGCTGGTGATCGTCATCCCGATCATCGTCGCTGCGCCGGCCTATTTCTCCGGCGGCCTCACCCTCGGCCAGCTGATGATGTCGGTCGGCGCCTTCAACCAGGTCAATACGGCGCTGCGCTGGTACGTCGCCAATTTCGGCCCGATCGCCGAATGGCGCGCCACGCTGATGCGCGTCACCGATTTCCGCCAGGCGTTGGTCGACATGGAAGAGGACTTCGACCTGAAGAACAGCATCGCCTATGAAAACACCGCGCCCGACACGCTGACGCTGAAGGATATCGTCATCGTCGCCAAGATCGGCGAAGAGATCGACGAATGCGGCGGCTTCCGTCTGCGTGAAACCGATGTCGTGATCAAGGCCGGCGAAAAGATCATGATCAATGGCGATCACAGCGTCAACCGCAAGCTGCTGTTCCAGGCGATGGCCGGCCTCTGGCCGTGCGGCAGCGGCACGATGGGCCTGCCGCCGATCGACGACATGCTGTTCGTTCCGCAGATCGCTTATGTCCCCGGTGGCACATTGCGCGAGGCGCTGGCCTTCCCCGAAAGTGCCGATGCCTATCAGAAGGCGGATATCGAGGCCGCTCTCGAAAAGGCCGGCCTGCATTCGCTGATTGCAAGGCTCGATACCCGCGCCCGCTGGGACAAGCTGCTCGACAGCGACGAACAGAAAGCGATCGGTTTCGCCCGCCTGCTGCTCGTACGCCCGCGCTGGATCATCTTCGACGAAGTGCTGGAAGGCATGGAGCCGGAATGGCAGGAAACCATGGCCAAACTGCTCACCACATTGCCCGAAAGCGGCATGATCTATGTCGGCCGCTCCGAGGCCTATCTCGAGGTGCTGAAGCCGCGCGTCCTGCATCTGCAGGCGCTGCCGTCAAAATCCGAGGAACCGCCTGTCGCCCAGACCGGCGCCAGCGCCAGTGCAGGCGCTGCTGCCGTACCCGCGCCGGCGCTCTAAGCCCGCCGATCACATCGGCGGCGTGATGCCGTTGAGGCCGACGGCCACCTGGCTGGCCGAGATGCTGCCGTCAGCCGCCTTCTCGCCGGTGACGATGACGCCGGCGCCGGTCTTCAAATCATCCTTGGTCGCCGGCGCCAAGGTCACGATCGGTGTCGCATCGGCGATCGTGATGGTCTTTTCCTTGCCCTGATAGGTCAGCGTGATCGTATGGCCGTCGACGGATTTGACGGCATTGCTGACGGTGGCGTTGGTCATCTGGCTGTTCGGCTGTGCATCCCAAGGGCGATTGCCCTCGCCGGTTCCCTTCATCGACGCCGGAAAGATCAGCACCTCGATCGCCCCATCCGGGCCGGTGCCTCTCGGGAGCGAGGCGACCCCGACGAAATCGCCGGGTTTGATATCCTCGACCGAGGCTTTTTTGATGCCGCCGACCTTCCAACCGGCTTTCAGCGTGATCGTCGCATCGCCGCCTTCGCGCGTCTTGACGACGAGTTTGTCGCCGCTGAGGCTTTCGATGGCGCCGCGAACGCGAATGCGGTTGCTATCCTGTGCCTGTGCGGCCTGCGCTGCGGCAAGCGCGGCGAGACCGCCGGCGGCAAGTGCCATGAGAATTCTGGAATGAGGCTTGCGAGACATCTGATTTTTCCTTGTCGCCCTTGCGATCGGCAATATCCCTACAGCGCCGCGCGTCTTTTCAGATGCGCAAAAAGGACGCTGTAACACGGGATTTGCTGCCGGAGGGCACCTTATGCCGCGCGACGATCAACTGGCCAATCAAGGAAAGGTGAGGACGAGCTGGGAAGCTTCAGCCTTCCAGCTCTTCACGCAGCATTTCGAGCTCCAGCCACTCCTCCTCCATGTCGGTCAGGCTGGCACGCAGTTTCTCCATCTCGCTGGCAAGCCGGTTGAAGGCTGCGGGATCACGCGTGAAAAGATTGGGATCGGCCATCACCTGTTCGCGCTTGGCGATCTCGGCCTCGGCTTTCGCCATCTCCTTCGGCAGATTGTCCAACGCGAATTTCTGCTTGAAGGAGAGCTTGCTCTTGCCACTTCCTGCGGAGGGCGCTGCCTCCTGCGTCTTCGGCTTCTCAGCCGCTTTTTCAGCCCTCTTGCGCTCCTCGAGCGCGCCCTTGCGCTGCGCAAGCATATCGGAATAACCGCCGGCATATTCGATCCAGCGGCCATCGGGTGCATCCGGCACGGCAGGCGCGATCGTCGAGGTCACGGTGCGGTCGAGGAAATCGCGGTCGTGGCTGACGAGAATGACGGTGCCGGGAAAGCCGGCGACGATTTCCTGAAGCAAGTCGAGCGTCTCGATATCGAGATCGTTTGTGGGTTCGTCGAGGATCAGGAGATTCGCCGGGCGCGAGAGGATGCGCGCCAGCATCAGCCGGGCGCGCTCGCCGCCGGAAAGGCTCCTGATCGGCGTCCGCGCCTGTTCCGGCTGGAACAGGAACTCCTTCATATAGCCGGTGACATGACGCTGCTCGCCGTTGACGAGCAGGTTTTCGCCGCGCCCATCGGTCAGATAGTTGGCGAGCGTATCCTCGGGATCGAGATCCTCGCGCTTCTGGTCGAGTGTCGCGATCTCCAGATTGGTGCCGAGCTTTATCGTGCCGCTATCGGGCGAAAGCTGCCCGGTCAGCATCTTCAATAGCGTCGTCTTGCCGGCGCCGTTCGGCCCGACCAGACCGATGCAATCGCCGCGATGCACGCGGATCGAGAAGGGCGTAACGATCGAGCGGTCACCGAAGCTCTTGGTGATCTTCTCGGCTTCGATCACCAGCTTGCCGGATTCCTGCGCGTCCGAAGCCGTCGCCTGCACCGTGCCCTGCGGCCCCTTATGGCCGCGATACTGCGACCGCATCGTCTGCAGTTCGCCGAGGCGGCGCATGTTGCGCTTGCGCCGCGCCGTGACGCCATAACGCAGCCAGTGCTCCTCGCGCTCGATCGCCTTGCCGAGCTTGTGCTGTTCCAGCTCCTCGGCCTCCAGCACCTGGTCGCGCCAGGCCTCGAAATGCGAAAAGCCCCTGTCGAGCCGGCGCGAGGTGCCGCGGTCGAGCCAGACGGTTGCCGTCGAGACCTTTTCGAGGAAACGCCGGTCGTGCGAGATCAGCACAAGGGCGCTGCGCGTCTTTTGCAGCTCGCCTTCCAGCCATTCGATTGTGGGCAGGTCGAGATGGTTGGTCGGCTCGTCGAGCAGCAGAATATCCGGCTCCGGCGCCAGCACGCGGGCAAGGGCGGCGCGGCGCGATTCGCCGCCGGAAAGATTTTTGGGATCCTCTTCGCCGGTCAGCCCGAGATGGGACAGCAGATAGGTGACGCGATAGGGGTCGTCGCCCGGCCCGAGGCCGGCCTCGGCATAGGCCTGCACCGTGTTGAAGCCGGCAAAGTCAGGCGCCTGTTCGAGATAACGCACCGTCGAGGAGGGATGGCGGAAGACCTCGCCGGACTGCGCCTCGACCAGGCCGGCGGCGATCTTCAAGAGCGTCGATTTTCCCGAGCCGTTGCGCCCGACGAGACAGATCTTGTCCCCGGGCTCGATCTGCAGGCTAGCCCCCGCCAAAAGCGGTGCGCCGCCGAAGCTCAGGAAGATATCGTCGAGTTTCAGAATGGGAGGGGCCAAAAATCAGACTCCGGAAAGATCATAGGGCCGGGCGAGCACGATCGCCCGGCCGCTGATGAGCGAAAAGCAAACCTTGCCTTCCGCGACGTTGGAAATGGTGCGCGACGCGCCGAAAGGCAGATGGAAATCGGCCAGCGGATAACGCGCATTCTCGATGGAAAGCCCGGTCAGCTCGCTGAACCCGAGCACCGAAAACAGACTGCCCTGGGGAAGATCCAGCTCGATCGTGCCGGCAAGCAGCGGCACCGCCTCTTCCTTGCCCGAAGTCAGCAGTACATCGAAGCCCCTTTCCGCCAGGCTGACGGCCGACAGCAGATGCTGAAGCGCATGGTCGGAGCGTTCGCCGCCGAGCGCGCCGGCCAGGATCAGCCGCCGCCCGCCGCGCGCGATCGCCTCCGACACGGCGATTTCGCCGTCGGTCGCCGCCTTTGCCGCGGGATAGGGCTGTTTCGGCACATCGGGAAAGGCACCCTCGAGATCATCAGGCGTCGAATCGAAATCGCCGACCCAGAGCTCCGGCGTAATATCGAGTGCCAGCGCATGCCGCATGCCGCCATCGGCCGCAATGAACCGGCTGTTGCCGACGGCATGGCGCAGGCGCTCCGTCAGGCTGAGTTCGCCGCCAAGGAGGATGGTGAAGGTGGATGGGCTCATGGGCATTGCCCTTAGCGCAAACCGGGGGTCGAGGGGAAGGGGCGCCGGCGATCCGGCGTCGTTTGCGTTACAGCGCCGTGCGTCTTCTTTTCACGCTTATACGCTAACCCGGCGTATCCTTGTCACGCGACAGGAAGACCGCCTCGTAGCCGCCGATGAAACGCTCGAAAAGCGCTGCGAAGCGCTCGACATCCTCCTCCGGCCAGTCGGAGACGATCTCGGAGATGATCGCCAGTTTCTGCGCGACGATCTCAGCAAGCAAATTCTGGCCGACCTCGGTCATGACGACGACAATCCGCCGCGCATCGGCCTGCGAAGCCTCGCGGCGCAGCACGTTGCGCCCGACCATGTCGGCCACCACCCGGCTTGCCCGTGACGGGTCGATGCGCAGCATCTCCGCGATCATGCCGACCGTGACCTCGCCGGCAGGCTGCGCCCGGCGGACGGCATCGAGAACATCGAGATGCGAAAGCTCGAGACCCGGTGCGGCGCTTTGGATCGCCAGCCGGCCGATCAACCGTCGCCCGGTCATCAACCGCATACGACCCATGCTCCGGCCGATGCGAGGCACATTTTCCTCATCCGGCTCTGCCGGTTGCGTGGGAATAGTCTTGGTCAGCACGTCGCTCATCACTGAACCATAACAGAGCCGTTTCCGAATTTGAATATGCCAATGTCATTAATGTGCCATTGACAGATATATGCTGTTAGCACATAAAAGATCAGCAAACCCGGAATGATGCTCCCATGGACATGCAACTCGCGCCTGCGCCGCTCGTGACGGATCCTCGTCGCCGGCTTATCCTCTTCTTGTTCCTGATGACGGCCATGTTCATGGCGACGCTGGACAATCAGATCGTTTCCACGGCGCTGCCGACGATCGTCGGCGAATTCGGCCATCTCGAGCGCTTCGGCTGGATCGGCTCGGCCTATCTCCTGTCGCTGAGCGCCGTCATGCCGGTCTATGGCAAGCTCGGCGATCTCTTCGGCCGCAAATATGTGATGATGACGGCGATCACCATCTTCACCGTCGGCTCCGCGGTCTGCGGCCTTGCAGTCTCGATGAACACGCTGATCGCCGCCCGCGTGCTGCAGGGCCTTGGCGGCGGCGGCATCATGGTGTCGATCTTCGCCGTCAACGCCGATCTGTTCGAGCCGCGCGAGCGGGCGCGCTACCAGAGCTATTCCAGCCTCGTTTTGATGGCGTCAGGGGCGATCGGCCCGGTGCTCGGCGGCACGATGAGCGATCTTTTCGGCTGGCGCTCGATCTTCCTGGTCAACGTGCCGATCGGCTTCATCGTGCTCACCGGCCTTGCCTTCATGCTGCCCTATCGCAAACCGCATCGCCGCCCCAAGATCGACTATGCCGGCGCCCTCCTGCTCGCACTGACGACGACCAGTATCGTGCTTGCCACCGACAGCAGCGAATTGTTCGGCGCATTGATCTCGCCCCAGAGTATCGGCATCGTCGCCTTCGGCGTCATCTGCGCCATCGCCTGGGTATTCACCGAGCGCCGCGCGCCGGAGCCGATCGTTCCCCTGCAGCTCTTCCGCAATTCGACCTTCAGCCTGCTGCTGGTGATCTCGTTCATGGGTGGCGCCATCGCCATCGGCATGGTCAATTATCTCGCCCTCTTCCTGCAGACCACCACCGGCCTGTCGCCCTCCGCCGCCGGCCTGCTCTTCATCCTTCTCACAGGCGGCCTCGTCTGCGGATCGCTGACGGCAGGCCGCATCATCTCGAAGACGGGGCGCTACAAGCCGTTCGCCATCGCCAGCCTCACCTGCAGCGCCACGGCCTTTGCGCTGTTGTCGCAGGTCCATGCGGGAACGCCGATCGCCTTCATCGGCGCGATCATGATGCTGCAGGGCATCGGCATCGGCCTTGCCCAGCAGGTTCCCATCATCGGCGTCCAGAATGCAGCACCGGCGCGCGACGTCGGCGCCGCCACCGGCTCGGTGACGCTGTCGCGCATGGGCGGCGCGTCGATCGCCATTTCCATCTATGGCGCCATCATCGCCAATGGGCTCGGCAAGGTCGGCGTCTCCATTCCCGGTGTCGCCGATATCGAGCAGCTGACGCCGAAGATGATGGCTGCCCTTCCCGAGCCGAGCCGCCAGGCCGTCGCCGATATCTATGCCGCCGCCTTCTCGCCGCTCTTCATGACTGCCTGCGCCATTGCGCTGATCGGCCTTGTGGCTGCCATCATGCTGAAGCCTGTGCAGCTGCCCCGCGCCGGCGAGGCGAAGATCCCGCAAGCGACGACGGCGGGAGCCGCGGAATAACCCGAATCGTACACGCGGAATACTTCATCACAAGGCGCTCTTTCCGCGGGACAATCATCAGGGATTGCAATTTTCTCGCATTGTCGTCGCCAACGGGCCGGTTACTTCAATCGGCCCGTTCTTTTTCCGCGCCATTGACGAATCTCCGCTTTGTGACGGAACTTTCGCCATAATTTCATCCGAGCGAAGGGAGGCCTCACTGCCGGAGGCTTGCCAAAATGCAACGGCGCCACATTTAAACAGAGTCTCGCTATGCAACCGATGCGTAAATCAGCTACAGCAAGGACTTGTATCGGCCGATTGTGCAGTGCGAGATCAGGGGTGCGCACCTGTTGAATTCTCCTTGCCACGGTCGGTCCGAACCTGCGGTAAACCGGCAATATAGCGACATGATGCGGAGAACCAGACTGGAAAGCTTGACGACGTGGAAATCGCCCGCGCTTTCCAGTGATGCCATCTCCGCGCCGCGGCGCTTCGCGCGTCGCCTGATGCTGCTCTCGGCCATCACTATGGGAATGACGGGTTGCCAGCCGCTGATCGAGCAATCCTATCAGCCGACCGTCTCACCGTCTTCCAATCCACAGATCGTCGACGAGGTACAGAAGAACGACCCGCGCGCGGCGATGGGGGCCCGCGAACATCCGCGCATCGTCGCAAGCTACGGCGGCGAATACAAGGACGCCAAGACCGAGCGCCTCGTCGCCCGCATCGCCGGCGCGCTGACGGCGGTGTCGGAAAATCCGAGCCAGTCCTACCGCATCACCATTTTGAATTCGCCTGCCATCAACGCCTTTGCGCTGCCCGGCGGTTATCTCTATGTCACCCGCGGCCTGCTCGCCCTGGCCAATGATGCCTCAGAAGTCGCCGCCGTGCTGTCGCACGAGATGGGCCATGTGACCGCCAATCACGGCATCGAGCGGCAGAAGCGCGAAGAGGCGGAGGTCATCGCCAGCCGTGTCGTCGCCGAGGTGCTTTCGAGCGACATCGCCGGCAAGCAGGCGCTTGCCCGCGGTAAGCTGCGGCTCGCCGCCTTCTCCCGCCAGCAGGAATTGCAGGCCGATGTCATCGGCGTGCGCATGCTCGGCGAGGCCGGCTACGATCCGTATTCCGCCGCCCGCTTCCTCGATTCGATGGCGGCCTATAGCCGCTTCATGTCCGTCGATCCCGAAGCCGACCAGAGCCTCGACTTCCTGTCGAGCCACCCGAATTCGGCGCAGCGCATCGAGCTCGCCCGCGCCCATGCGCGCGCCTTCGGCCAGGAAGGCGCCGTCGGCGACAAGGGCCGCGATTATTATCTCGACGGCATAGACGGCCTGCTCTACGGCGACAGTCCGGAGGAAGGCTACGTGCGCGGTCAGACCTTCCTGCACGGCGGCCTCGGCATCCGCTTCGACGTGCCGCCGGATTTCCACATCGACAACAAGGTCGAAGCCGTGATGGCGACCGGCCCGAACGACATCGCCGTCCGCTTCGATGGCGTCGCCGACAATCAGAACCAGAGCCTCACCAACTACATCTCCAGCGGCTGGGTGACCGGCCTCGACCCGTCGACCATTCAGCCGATCACCATCAACGGCATGGAAGCAGCCACGGCGCGCGCCAGCGCCGACCGCTGGGATTTCGATGTCACCGTGATCCGCAACAATTCGCAAATTTTCCGTTTCCTGACCGCCGTGCCGAAAGGCAGCGACGCCCTTGAGCCGACGGCCAATGTCCTGCGCGCGAGTTTCCGGCGCATGACGCCGACAGAGGCGGCCTCGCTGAAGCCGTTGCGCATCCGCGTCGTCACCGTCCGGCCGGGTGAAAACATCTCGACGCTCGCCGCCCGGATGATGGGCACCGACCGCAAGCTCGATCTCTTCAAACTCATCAACGCCCTGCCCACGGGTGCAGCCGTTTCCCCAGGCGATCGCGTCAAAATCATCGCCGAGTAAAAAAAGCCCGGCTCGCGCCGGGCAGTCTGTGCTGCTGGAGGGAATATGTCGCGCAAAACTGAGCAGTTTTGCCAGGCAAAGCGTGAAACGCTTTTGCCGGGAATTGCGTAAAAACAACGAGATAGAGCGGTTCGGCGCTTCCGTTAAAAGCTGAACCGCTCTAGATTCAGGCGTAGGCTGCCATATGCGGATCGGCGCTGACGAGCGCACTACGGAGCTTCTCCATCGCCCGGCTTTCGATCTGCCGCACACGTTCCTTGGAAATGCCGAGATCGGCCCCGAGTTCTTCGAGCGTGGCGCCGTCTTCCGCCAGACGCCGGGCGCTGATGATCTTCATCTCGCGTTCGTTGAGATGTTTCAGCGCCGAGGCGAGCCAGACGCGGCGGCGCTCGCCGTCGATCATGTTGGACACCTGCTCGTCCGGCAGCGGATCGTCGCTGACGAGGAAGTCCATCTTCTCCGCACTCTCGGCGTCGCCGGAGACCGAAGGCGCCTGCAACGAGGCGTCGTTGCCGGAAAGCCTGGCATCCATGGTCTGTACATCGGCGAGGCTGACGCCGAGCGCCGCGGCGATTTCCTGGTGAATGGATTGCAGCGTCAGCTGTGTGTCGCCCTTGGCGAGCTTGGCGCGCAGACGACGCAGATTGAAGAAGAGCGCCTTCTGTGCCGAGCTCGTGCCGCCGCGCACGATCGACCAGTTGCGCAGGATATAATCCTGGATCGAAGCCCTGATCCACCAGCTGGCATAAGTGGAAAAGCGCACATCGCGTTCCGGCTCGAAGCGGGCGGCGGCCTCCAGAAGGCCGACATAACCCTCTTGCACCAGATCGCTCATCGGCAGGCCGAAATTGCGGAACTTGCCCGCCATGGATATGACGAGGCGCATATGGGCCATGGCGATCTGGTTGCGCGCGCCGCGATCGTCGTGATCTTTCCAGCGGATGGCCAGATCATGTTCTTCCTGACGGGCAAGATAAGGGGCGGCCATCGCGATTTTGATCATGCGCCGATCTGCAGACATGTTCTTCATTTCGATCTCCTGAAACAGGCCTCTCGCCCCAAATGAACAATAAAACTCACCTGCCGGAACATCGCTGTCCGGATTGAAAGGGGTTTTGAATGCAAAAGCCTCGCCCCTGGACTTTTCAGAGGGAGGCCCTATTTCTCATCATGTGCCGCGAAGACGGCTGGGCTGGACCTGTTTCTTCACGTTGCCGGATGGGCAATATTGGAAAGGCATGATCCGCTCCTCATCGAACATTGACGGAATAGCAACTCGCCCGTCGAGGCATTGCCCGGCGAGCAGTCCACAATTACGTGTGTTAAACGCGGCAGTCGGGAAAAAGTTCCAATAAAAAAACCCGGCGCGAAGGCCGGGTTTTTTTGATGGAAAAACAGGATCGTCTTAGGCGGCTTCGTCCTGCGAATCGTCCTCTTCGATCACCTTGCCGCGCTTCGGACCCTTGTTGAGATTGGTCTCGACGAGGCGGACGGCTTCGGTTTCCGACATCTTGTTGACGGCGGCGATTTCGCGCGCCATGCGGTCGAGTGCAGCTTCATAAAGCTGACGCTCGGAATAGGACTGTTCGGGCTGGTTCTCGGCACGATAGAGATCGCGCACGACTTCAGCGATGGAAATCAGGTCGCCGGAATTGATCTTGGCATCATATTCCTGGGCGCGGCGGGACCACATGGTGCGCTTGACGCGCGCCTTGCCCTGTACCACCTTCAATGCACGCTCGACGAAATCCGTTTCCGAAAGCTTGCGCATACCGATGCTCATCGCCTTCGCGACCGGAACCTTCAGCCGCATCTTGTCCTTTTCGAAATCGATAACGAAAAGTTCGAGCTTCATGCCGGCAACTTCTTGCTCTTCGATAGCGGTGATGGTACCGACGCCGTGAGCGGGGTAGACGATCGATTCACCGGTCTTGAAGCCATGACGTGCTGTGGAAGGCTTTTTCTGCTGAGTCGTCATTCTATTCAAAAACTCCCTGTTACGCTTCCGGCGGCGGCCGGAGCCGGGTCAGTCAGGCCCGGGTGAGACGGTAGTATCCGTCGGGTGACTTCACTCTGATCCCATCGGGCAAAAGCAAAGAACTTCTCGCGCACGATCTTGGGACCCGGCGCTCAAAGCGTTGATATGTCACGGAAACCGCGTACGGATTTGTTTTGCTTTCGTGATGGTTTTGGGCATGCGTCATGCCACAAATGGAACAGTAGACGAAACCTATCATAAAAATATGAGGAAATCAATAATTTGCTTCGCTTGAGTCATGCGGGCAACACATGTCACCCATATGCCTCACGCAGCTTTTAAACCATTTCGCGCAGCGGCCGCCCGAATGCGGCGACCGAATGTGGGCGCTGTCTCAATCGCCGGAACCGGGTTTCTCGGAGAAATATTTCTCGAACTTTCCGCTCTCGCCATCCATTTCCTTGGCCTCAGGCAACGGGTCCTTCTTGACCGTGATGTTCGGCCAGATGGTGGCATATTCGGTATTGATCTTCAGCCATTTGTCGAGGCCCGGCTCGGTATCGGGCTTGATCGCCTCGGCGGGACATTCAGGCTCGCAGACGCCGCAATCGATGCATTCGTCAGGATGGATGACGAGGAAATTCTCGCCCTCATAGAAGCAGTCGACAGGGCAGACTTCCACGCAATCTGTGTATTTGCACTTGATGCAGTTGTCGGTCACGACATAGGTCATGAAGAACTCCAGGATTTCCAGACGGATGGGGCCGGGCAACCTGGAACGTCGCGCCTATCCCCGTGCCGGAGGAAAAGCGTGGGCAGGCTTGGGCGGCAAGCACGCTTCCGGCAGGTTGTCAGTGACCTATCGGCTTTGGCGCCGGATTTCAAGGATAAACGATCTGCAAAAGAGGCCAGCGCAGACAGAGTTTTCTAATCCTCGTCCGACATCAGCCTGTCGATTGCGCGTCTTTCCTTTTTGGTCGGACGGCCGGCGCCAGTCGCCCGGGTCGCCTGCTCATAAGGCGTGAGACGTTTTGCCTCATCGGGCGGCGGCGACAGGTCCTCGTAGAGCAGGCGGGCCTCCTCGTAGGGGCCGCGCCGCTCGCCGGCGAGGCGCACGACGAGAACCAGATCCCGCCGCTCCAGCGTCAGCTCGATACGGTCGCCAGGCTTGACCATCTGGCTCGGATGATTGCAGCGCTCGCCGTTGATGCGCACATGGCCCGATTGGACATGACTCTGCGCCAACGAGCGCGACTTCGCCATGCGCACGAAGAACAGCCACTTGTCGATGCGCTGGCGCGAACCGCTTATCGGCTGTGTCTCCCCGCTCATGATTACTTCTTCATCTGCTCCTTGAGAGCCGCGAGCTTGGCGAAAGGTGAATCCGGATCGATCGGCTTCTCCTTGCGGGGTGGCTTCGCCTCGAAGCGCAGCGGCTGCGAACCGCCGCGGTTGTTGTTGCGGTCGTTACGATCGTTGCGGTCACCGCGATCCTTGCGATCGCCACGGTCCTGCCGGTCGCCGCGCGGCTGATCGCCCCGTGGCTGGTTGTTGCGGTCGCCTCTTGCCTGCTGCGGCCGGCCGCCATCGCGATTGCCGCCGTCCTTGCCGCGGTTGTTGCGATTGTTGTCGCGGCCTTCGCCGCCGCGATTGCCCTCGCCGCCTTCACCGCCGCCCGGCCGGCGATTGCGGTCGCCGCGTTCCTGGTTCTGACCGCGCTGCTCACCCTGGCCGCCACGGCGTTCGCCATGCCCGCCGCGCGCCTGGCGCTGATTGTCGTTGCGGCCGCCGAGACGCCACAGAAGAACCGGCTTCGGTTCCACCGGCTCGCCGGCTTCCCCGGAAGCAGGCACTGCTTCCTCAGGCGCCGACACCGCTTCCTCAGAAGCGGATACGGCCTCCGTCGGAGCCGACGCTTCGGCCGGAGCGCGGGGTTCGACCGCTTCGGTCACAGCCGTGTCGACAACAGCCGAAACCGCCTCGGTCGCGGATGGCTCGACAGCAGTCTCTTCCGCCGCCCCGTCGGCGTCGTCGTGATCGGCCTTTTCGGCCGTCTCGTCCGCAGGCGTTTCGGTGGCAGCCGGCACTGAGGCCGCATCCTGCGTCGCAAGATGGGCCGATGCCTCTTCCGCCTTCACCGCATCGGCGCGATAGCCGAGGCCCTTGAGGATTTCTTCCATGTCCTCGAGCGTCGCCCCGAGGATCGACAGCATCGCCGTCGTCGTCGTGAAGCGGCGGCCGTCATAGGCGCCCTCCGGGCGGTTGCTCTGACCGGGCTTCCACTGCAGCAGCGGACGGATGATATCGGCAAGCCGTTCGAGGATGTCGATACGCACGGCACGCTTGCCGAGGAACCGGAAGCCGGCGAGCTTGTAGAACATCCGCTCGAAGCTCGGATCGGTGACGACGGAGGTGCGGCCGGCGGCCAGCACCGGAATGAGATCGCCGTAGCCCGGCTTGTCCAAACCGTCGTTCTTCAGCGCCCAGAGCAGCGTGATGAGCTCGGCCGGCGCCGGCTTCAGCAGTGCCGGAACGAAAATATGATAAGCGCCGAAGCGCACGCCGTAGCGGCGCATGGAGGCGCGGGCCTCCTGGTCGAGCGACTTCACTTCGTCGGTGACGTCGCGGCGGAACAGCACGCCGAGATTCTCGACAAGCTGGAAGGCCAACCCCTTGGCGAGACCCTGCAGGTCTTCGGCGCGCGACAGATCATCGAGCGGCTTCAGCACCGTGCTGATATGATGATTGACGAAGCGCTCGATCCGGGCGGCGACATGATCGCGGGCATTGCCCGTCAACTGCTCGTCGGCGAGCAGAATCACGCGCGGACGCATGATGTGATCGCTGCCCGAAAGCCGCGCCACCGGGTCGCCGATCCAACGGATCAACCCGTCCGCCCCGATCGCCAGGTCGCTGTTGCCGGCGGCATGAATTCGCGCCGCACGGGCCTCGAATTCGAGCGCGAGCGCTTTCTGCGACGCAGCCTGAACCGCCTTGGCATCCGGTCCGTCCGTTCCCGCCACCGGCGTGAAACGGAATCCACTCAATTGCCCTACATGATGTCCTTCAACGAAGACATCGCCATTCACACTGATTTCAGCTTCCAGCATCGCATTCTCTCTCAGGCGCTTCATGAGCACAGATGTCCTGCGATCAACAAAGCGTTTCGTCAACCTCTCATGTAACGCATCGGACAATCGATCTTCGATTTCCCGCGTCTTTTCCTGCCAATGTGTCGGATCGGCAAGCCAACCAGGCCGATTCGAAACGTAGGTCCAGGTCCTTATCTGCGCGATTCGCGCCGAAAGCGTGTCAATTTCCCCATCTGTCCGATCGGAGCGATGAACCTGCTCCGCGAGAAACTGCTCGTTCACCGTGCCATAGCGGACGAGATCGGAAAAGAGGGTGGAGATAAGATCGGCATGTTGTGCCGGGGTGATACGCCGATAGTCGGGAAGCGCGCAAGCCTCCCAGAGTTTTTCGACGCGGGCCGGCCGGTCGGCAAGACCGATAATCTCGGGATAGCGCGACAGCTGTTCCAGCGCCTGCTGGTCGACCGCAGGCAGCGCCCGCGTCAGCCCCGGCACACGCGGCCCTGCCTCCAGGCTTGTCCGCAAGGAGTGAATCGAGGAGAAGTCCATCTCGGTCGTGCGCCACTGCAAAACCTTGACGTTGTCGAATTCGTGCCCCTCGATGCGCTGCACTAGCTCCTCGTCGAAGGGCGAGACCTGGCCGGTGACGCCGAAGGTACCGTCGCGCACGTGCCGACCGGCGCGCCCGGCGACCTGGCCGAGTTCGCCCGGATTGAGATTGCGGAACTGGTAGCCGTCGAATTTCCGGTCCTGGGCGAAGGCGACGTGATCGACATCGAGGTTGAGGCCCATGCCGATCGCGTCGGTCGCCACCAGATATTCGACATCGCCCGCCTGATAAAGCGCCACCTGCGAATTGCGGGTGCGTGGGCTGAGCGCCCCCAGCACGACCGCCGCGCCGCCGCGCTGCCGGCGGATGAGCTCGGCGATGGCATAGACCTCGTCGGCCGAGAAGGCGACAATGGCCGAGCGCTGCGGCAGCCGGGTGATCTTCTTCTGCCCGGCATAAAAAAGATGCGAAAGCCGCGGCCGCTCGACGATCGTGATGCCGGGCAGGAGCTGCTGCAGGATCGGCTGCATCGTCGCCGCGCCCAGCAGCAGCGTTTCCTCGCGGCCGCGAAGATGCAGGATGCGGTCGGTGAAGATATGGCCGCGCTCGAGATCGCCGGCGAGCTGTACCTCGTCGATCCCGACGAAGGCGGCCTTGGTCTCGCGCGGCATCGCCTCGACGGTGCAGACCGAAAAACGCGCATTCGGCGGCGAAATCTTTTCCTCACCGGTAACAAGCGCCACATTCTGCGCGCCGACCTTCTCCACCACCCGCGTATAGACCTCGCGCGCCAGCAGCCGGAGCGGCAGGCCGATCACGCCGGTCCCGTGCGCGACCATGCGCTCGATGGCATAATGGGTCTTGCCGGTATTGGTCGGCCCGAGCACCGCGGTCACACCGCGTCCACTCAGAATCATCGGCTGCGAAGTCAGAATCATCGGTCCATGCAAAAGAGGCGGGCGCCCCAGAAAAATCTCGGCTTCTCGATAGAAGCCAAAGAACACATGGACAGCTGCCGCCGCAAACGCAAGGGCAGATTTCAAAATGCGTCGACGATTACGACCTTTGCGAGTCTCGCGGAACATCCGAATGTGCGATTCGGAACAGCCTGAGAACGAATCAGCGACGAATCGCTGACTCCCGGCGATTCAGCTTTTGTTCACGGCTAAGTATTGATTTTGAATCACTTTTTCCCACTAGATGCTGAATCGCGAGACTCTCTCCCCTTCGCATGTTCGCGGTCGTGATCGGCGATCTCAGCCCGGTCTTCAGCAGGCGAAAATCCGCCCGGAAATTAACCTCTCGACCAAAGCCGGAACGAATCGGAGACGAATCGCTGACTCCGCTATTTTCGCCTTTCGTTCACGCCCACATCTGGTGGCGTCATCAGCTCCCTACGCTAGATGCGGATCGGCGGCAGATCCCTTCGTCTGGTCTACGCGCAGCGGCATCAATCTTTTGGAAGCCGGATTCAGACGGCGTTAGGACAAGGTGGGAGGATTGGCGCGCTGATCAAATACGGAACGAATCGCTGACGAATCGGCGACATCGCGACTTTCCCTCTTTGTTCACCGCAACATATTGTATTTAAATACGTTTTTAACCATAGCGATAATTTTCCGAGATGACCGAACTGAAAACGCGAATCAAACCTCGTCACATTTCAGCCATGTAACCGGGAACAAAAATCGCCAATGCGTGTTTCCAGTCCATCCAAATTGCGGATGAAATGAAGGAAACACATCATGCTTGGCACCATACTACTTGTTATCCTCATTCTGCTCTTGATCGGAGCCTTGCCGAATTGGGGTTATAGCCGTGGCTGGGGCTATGGACCTTCCGGCGGTTTGGGGCTAGTTCTCGTGATTATCATTATCCTTGTACTAATGGGCCGCATCTAAAGGCCAACTAACCTGGGGAGTTACGACATGATGAAGAAGATTGTTCTTATTGGTGCCCTCATCGGCGCCCTGGCATCCTGCACAGCGACCGAACAAGGTACGGCCATCGGCGCCGGCACCGGTGCGGTCATCGGCGGTGTCGTCACCAACAGCTGGGGTGGTGCCGCCGTCGGCGCCGTTGCCGGCGGTTTGACCGGCGCGCTCATCGGCCATTCGGTCGAACGCCGCGGCTACTGCGTCTATCGCGACCGCTACGGCCGCCGCTACGAGGCCCGTTGCCGCTAACCGGCAGAATCATATCGGACTCCCAACGGGCGCCTCGGCGCCCGTTTTTCTTTGCCGGCGGCATCCGTCAACAAGACGTTGACAATTGGTCGTGAAAGTCAAATCTACCGCCGCCCAACGGACAGGCACATATTCCTTTCGTCAGCGCAACGGGCAGGCAAAGCCGCCCGGCGCACCTGAAAGGAAACGCTTCCATGACCCAGATTTTCCTGAATTCCCTCGTCGCTGTTCTCATCGCGTCGGCTTTCCTGACGACGGCGATATTGGCCCTGAGCAGCGAAGATCGCTCGATGCGGAAAGTACCGGCCAAGATTCGGACGACTGAGGTTCGGACACAGCGATATAAGAACACCGACCACCGCTCTTGATCCAGCAAATGAAAAGAGGCGCGTCCTGCCGACGCGCCTCGCTTTGAATCTGTTCCGTAGTGTGGGCTTAGGCGAAGAACTGCCCGCCATTGGCCGTCAGCGTCGAACCGGTGATGAAGCCGGCATCGTCGGAGGCGAGGAAGGTGACGCAACGCGCGATCTCTTCCGGCTCGCCGAGACGGCCGACCGGGATCTGCGGAATGATGCGTTCGTTCAGCACCTTCTCCGGCACGGCCAGCACCATTTCCGTTCCGATATAACCGGGGCAAATGGCGTTGACGGTGATGTTCTTGGCCGCCCCTTCCTGGGCCAGCGCCTTGGTGAAGCCGAGATCGCCTGCCTTGGCGGCCGAATAGTTCACCTGGCCCATCTGGCCTTTCTGGCCGTTGATCGACGAAATATTGACGATGCGGCCGAAGCTGCGGTCGCGCATGCCGGTCCAGACCTGATGCGTCATGTTGAACAGGCCGGTGAGGTTGGTATTGATCACCTCGTGCCACTGCTGCGGCGTCATCTTGTGGAACATCGCATCACGGGTGATGCCGGCATTGTTGACGAGGATTTCGACCGGACCGATCTCGCTTTCGATCCTGGCGATCCCCTCGCCGCAGGCGGCGTAATCCGAAACGTCCCATTTGAACACCGGAACCCCTGTGGCCTCGTGGAAGGCCCTGGCCTTCTCGTCGTTGCCGGCATAGTTGGCCGCGACCCTATATCCGGCGTTTTTCAGCGCTACGGAAATCGCCGCGCCGATGCCGCGTGTACCCCCGGTGACCAGAGCCACTCTGCTCATGTTCCACTCCCCTGTTGTTTTTCGCCCGCCTCTTGGTGGGCTTTTCAATCATGACGGATCGTATGCGGTTCAAAGCGCCTCGAAGCACATGGCGACACCCATGCCGCCGCCGATGCAAAGCGTGGCCAGGCCCTTCTTGGCGCCGCGGCGCTTCATTTCGAACAGCAGCGTGTTGAGAACGCGGGCGCCAGACGCGCCGATCGGATGGCCGATCGCAATCGCTCCGCCGTTGACGTTGACGATCGACGGATCCCAGCCGAGATCCTTGGTGACGGCGCAGGCCTGCGCCGCAAACGCCTCGTTGGCCTCGACAAGATCGAGATCGCCGACTGACCAGCCGGCCTTCTCCAGCGCCTTGCGCGACGCCGGGATCGGGCCGGTGCCCATGATCGAAGGATCGACGCCGGCCGTTGCCCAGGAAACGATGCGGGCGAGCGGCTGAATACCGCGCCTGACAGCTTCGGCTTCGCTCATCAGCACCGCTGCGGCCGCACCGTCGTTGAGGCCGGAGGCATTCGCGGCGGTGACCGTGCCCTCCTTGTCGAAGGCCGGGCGCAGCTTGCCCATTGCTTCCAGCGTGGCGCCATGGCGGATATATTCGTCGGCGTCGACGGTCACGTCGCCCTTACGCGTCTGAATGAGGTAGGGAATGATCTCGTCGGCAAAACGGCCGGCCTTCTGCGCGGCTTCAGCCTTGTTCTGCGAAGCGACGGCGAACTGATCCTGATCCTCGCGCGAAAGTTGCCACTGGCGCGCGATATTCTCGGCTGTGACCCCCATGTGATAGCCATGAAAGGCGTCGGTCAGGCCGTCCTTGATCATCGTGTCGACCATCTTCATGTCGCCCATCTTCGTGCCGCTGCGCAAATGCGCGGCATGCGGCGCCATCGACATGGATTCCTGGCCGCCGGCAACGATGATCCGGGCGTCGCCGGTGGCGATCTGCTGCATGCCGAGTGCGACGGCGCGCAGGCCGGAGCCGCAGAGCTGGTTGACACCCCAGGCCGTCGCTTCCTTCGGAATGCCGGCCTTGATCGCCGCCTGGCGGGCCGGGTTCTGGCCCTCGCCGGCGGCAAGCACCTGACCGAGGATGACCTCATCCACCTCGCCGGCATCGACGCCGGCGCGCTGGAGCGCTCCCTTGATGACGGCCGCGCCAAGCTCATGCGCGGGGACCGTTGCAAAAGCGCCGTTGAACGAGCCGACTGCTGTTCGACCTGCGCTGGCGATGACGACGGATGAATTGCTCATGGGGACGCTCCTCCTCGTTTTTCGTCTCACTTACATAAGTGGAAACTGGCAAAGCTTGGGGCACAAGTCAAACGCGAAGACCGGCTGCCGTCATTTTTCGGCGGTCACCGCCAAAGCCGATTCATCTGCTCTGTTAAAGGTTTGCCGCATCGCACAAAGAGATTGTCACCGGCCTTCTTTTGCGTTTACAGTCTGAAGTGGAGGAATATCCATAATTCAGACGGGGGTCCAGGAGACTGATATGGCGAAGCATGAGGGTCAGATCGTTATCAAGAAATACGCCAATCGCCGGCTGTATAATACAGGCACCAGCACCTACGTCACGCTGGAAGACCTGGCGGAGATGGTGAAGAAGGGCGAAGATTTTACCGTCCAGGATGCAAAAAGCGGAGATGACATCACCCATTCGGTGCTGACCCAGATCATCTTCGAACAGGAATCGAAGACCGGCAACACCTTGCTCCCGATCTCCTTCCTGCGCCAGCTCATCACCTATTACGGCGACCAGATGCAGATGGTCGTGCCGAGCTTTCTCGAACATTCGATGCGCGCCTTCACCGAACAGCAGTCCCAGATGCGCGAGCAGGTGAACCGCGCCTTCGGCGAGACGCCGATCGGCAAGAACCTGCAACTGCCGATGCAGATGGTCGAAGACCAGGTTCGCCGCAACACCGAGCTGTTTCAGCAGGCGATGCAGATGTTCTCGCCCTTCATGACGCCGCCTGCCAAGGAAAGCCGCAAGGCCGAGGCCAAGGATATCGATGAGCTGAAGGAACAGCTCCGCGCCCTTCAGAACAAACTCGACAACCTATAATCCGATCGAGACATCCCGCCCGGCGCTCCTGATCGAGACGGCAAAACCGCCGATCACATCGATCAGAGCGATCGTCATCAAAATGAAGAAGACCTGCGTCGCAGCGTCCCGGACGAGCAGAAACTCGACCAGGAAGGCGATGAACACCAGCATCGACAGGATATGGTTGATGAGGTTGCCGGGACCGGTTCTGGTAGCCTTCAGGATTTCGAAGAACAGCACGACAAGCGCTATGACGATGAAAAGATCGCCGAGCGCCATGCTCCAGATCGCGCCCGAGATCATCGACAGCACGATGATATCATGTTGCAGTGCCGGAATGCCGCCGTCGCCCATCAGGCCGAGCATCGCCAGATTGTAAAGAATAAATGGAATAATCATCAGTGGCATGGCGGCTATCATCGGCAAATCTCCTGGCGCGATGAGAATACTGCCGTAAACCGTCGTCCTACTTCAAGCCATTGCAAATATTATATTTGCAGAGAGATCGATTTGGAGCGACGACACCGCAAGATCTCCATCGAAGCTGAATGCCGAAAATGCAAAAGGCCGGCTTGACGCCGGCCTTGAAACTTTCGATCGGGCAAGCCGGATCGGGAAATTATGCGCTTTCCTTCGGCGTCAGAACCTGGCGGCCGCGATACATGCCGGTCTTCAGATCGATATGATGCGGACGGCGCAGTTCGCCGGAGTTCTTGTCTTCGACGTAGGTCGGAGCCTTCAGTGCGTCTGCCGAACGGCGCATACCGCGCTTGGACGGGCTTGTTTTTCTCTTCGGTACAGCCATTTCTCTTACTCCACTTGCGGGCAAAACATTCCCACGGCCAGACTGGCGGCCGAAACGGACATGTCGCGATTTCGGAATTTGGCGCGCTTATACATGCAAGGGGTGAGCTTGACCAGTCCCCATGCATATTTTTTGCGACGCCGATGATTCCTGGCTCAAACTTCGTCTTCCGCCACGATCCAACGCTCGGCGCGGGCCGCCTCTTCCCATTTCCGCCAGGCCGGATGCGCCTTCATGGTCTTCATATAGGCCAGTGTTTCGTCCCGATTGACGAGGTCATAGATGTCGAACCGGTTGACGACAGGCGCAAACATCGCATCTGCGCCGCTGAATGCGCCAAAGAGAAACGGCCCGCCGGATTGCTGCAGCAGGTCTCGCCAGACCGTCTCGATGCGGTTGACATCGGCATCGACACCATCCGGCAAGACGATCCTGGCCTTCGGCCGGCGGATATTCATCGGGCAAGCGGCGCGCAGCGCCCGGAACCCCGAGAGCATTTCCATCGAAACCGAACGGGCGATCGCCCGCGCGGCACGATCGCTCGGCAGAAGGCCGGCTTCCGGGTAAAGCTCGGCGACATATTCGATGATCGCCAGCGATTCCCAGATCTTCAATGCGCCGTGCTGCAGGATCGGCACATTGCCGCTTGGCGATACCGCCTTGATGTCGGGATTGCCACCCGGATAGTCGAAGGGGATCAGGACTTCCTCGAAATCGATGCCGACGCCCGTCAGCGCCATCCAGGGCCGGAACGACCAGGAGGAATAGTTCTTATTGGCAATGTAGAGCGTCGGTCTGTCCATGGGCTTCTCCCGTTCAGGTGTCGAAATCGAAGATCAACAATTCATGGAAATGGTTCATATCCTCGAACACGCAGAATGCCGGCGGCGTCAGCTCGAAAACCGGGGCCTTGCGGCGGATATCCTCGGCCACGTCGTCGAGCATCGCCTGCCAGCGCGGCAAGGCTTCGTCCTCCAGCCGTTCGATCACATAGGCGAAGGTCATGTGGAACTTATAGTCCTCATGGTTCGGCTGGCGATAGCCGAGAAGGTCGGCAAACGCGTTGCGCCAGGCGCGCATAACCCTGCGGTCATTCTCCGTCGCCCCGTCGACGAGCAGGCCCGACGGGCGAGCTTCGACGACGGCGACCTTGAAGGGCTCGAACATCCGGAAACCTTCAAGCCTGGCAGCCATCAGCTCGGTCATGTCGTCGATCGGCGTCTCGAGCGGGAGATCGCCCGGCCAGCAGTCCTGCCGGCGCCGGGTCTCGATAGTACCTTCGAAAAGCGTCATGTGAAGGCTTGATATCGGCGTGAAGAGGAATTGTGGGGCCTCCGGCATCGCCAGATATTTCTCCCGCGCCTCGATCAGCACCGCCTGCGACGACGAACCCTTCTCAACATGGCAAACGATGGTGTTGCCGGCTTCCGGCAGAAAGCCGCCGACCTTGCGATAACGGCTGCCGAGATGGGCGGGCGGGTTCGGATTGTGCGTCTTCGAATAAAGGAGAAGCTCGGGAGAAAACGTCGTGACGGTCATGGGGCGACTCGGGGGCTCTGATTGGACTCCATTCGCCCATATGGCAGAACCAAGAATGTCAGATGACGGCCGGGGCATCATACTTCCCAAAATCGGAATCGCTTTTCGGAAGTATGATGTCCCAATTCAAAAATGAAATATGATGCCCCAATTCAAAAATCTAGAGCGCCGTTCCTAACGACAAGCCTGATCTCACTCATAGATGCATCTGATGTAATCGCCGGAACCCTGCGCCCGCCGCTCGATCACGCCCGCGAGCCGGCGAAGGCCTCGTCCCGGCTTGCCGGCATTGCGATCGATCGGGTTCGGCAGCGAGACCGCAAGCAGCGACGCTTGGCGCCGGGTCAGCTTCGAGGCCGGCACCTTGAAATGATGCTGGGCCGCCGCCTCGATGCCATAGATGCCGGGACCCCATTCGGCGATGTTGAGGTAAATTTCCATCAGCCGCCGTTTCGACAGGACGAAATCCGTGGAGACGGCCAGAGGAAGCTCCATTGCCTTGCGCACAAAGGAGCGGCTGTTCCAGAGAAAGAGGTTCTTCGCCGTCTGCATCGGGATGGTGCTGCCGCCGCGCGTCGCCTGGCCTTTCAGCGTATCCTCGACCAGCATGCGCATCTCGGCCCAGTCGACGCCGCCGTGGAAGCAATATTGCCCATCCTCGGACATCATCACCGATTGCACCAGAACCGGGGCGATCTGATCAAGTGACACCCATCTGCGGTCATAGCCGCGCAGCAGCACGAGATCGCGCAGCATCAGCGTCGAAACCGGGTGAATGAAGGGCAGCAGGTAGAAGAAGATCAGCGCATAGGGAAGGACCAGCAGGGTCAGCACGGCAAGGACAATGCGTTTCAACACACGCCGGTCTCCAAACCATCGCCGCTCGGCCGGCGCGTCGACGCTGTCCTCTATCTCTGGCGCTATATCCAATGTCCCCAGCCCGATTTCGCTCCTATCGTTCTCATAACCCCTGTGCGCTGCTTATGCCAGAGCACAGAGGGAATCTTGCCGGCGCCATCGACAATTCCGTTGCAAGCGCCTCCGCCCTCATGGCAAACAGCGCCCATGGACGCGAACCGGGACACTTTCGAAACCAGGCTGAAGCACAACGCCCGCGAGATCGAGGCGCTGCTCGACGCATTGCTTTTGCCGAACACCCTCTCCGACGAAATCGCCAGGCCCGAGACCTTGCGCAGCGCCATGCATTACGCCGTGCTGAACGGCGGCAAGCGGCTGCGCCCGTTCCTGGTCGTTGAAAGTGCCGCCCTTCTCGTCGGTGACGCCGAGGCGGCGCTTCGTGTCGGCGCAGCCCTCGAATGCGTCCACTGCTATTCGCTCGTGCATGACGATCTGCCGGCCATGGACGATGACGATCTGCGCCGCGGTAAACCGACGGTCCACATCAAATTCGACGAAGCCACCGCGATCCTCGCAGGCGACAGCCTGCTGACCTACGCCTTCGACATCATCGCCGCGCCGGAAACGGCCCTTCCCGATACGAGCAAGGCAGCGCTGGTGCTGGCCCTTGCCCGCGCCGCCGGTCTCGGCGGCATGGCCGGCGGCCAGGCGCTCGATCTCGCGGCGGAAAAACAGGCCCCTGACGAGGCCGGCATCATCCGCCTCCAGGCGATGAAAACAGGCGCGCTGATCCGCTTCGCCTGCGAAGCCGGCGCCCTCATCTCGGCAAGTCCGCCGGAAGATCGTCGTCGCCTGCGCGCCTTCGGCGAAAAAATCGGCCTTGCCTTCCAGCTCGCCGACGACATTCTCGACCTGACCTCGGATGCTGCGACCATGGGCAAGGCGACCGGCAAGGATGCAGCCCGCGGCAAGGGAACGCTCGTCGCCCTGCACGGCATGGAATGGGCCGAGGCCCAGCTCCGCCAGCATGTCCGCGATGCCGAGACGCTGCTTGCCCCCTACGGCGCCCGTGCCTCGACCCTCATCGCCGCAGCGCAGTTCATCGCCGACCGGAAGAGCTGACGTCCCCGGACTCAGAAAATGGGCAGCTCAGGCTGCCAATATCGCCTTGAGAGCGGAAACCAGACCGGCGCATTCCTCGTCCGTGCCGATGCTGATGCGCAGGAAATCTGCAATACGCGGCTTGGCAAAAAGCCGGACGAGAATGTTCCGCTCGCGCAGAGCGGCGAGAAGCGCGGCACCCGACCGGCTTTCGTGCCTGGCAAAAATGAAATTCGCCTGGGACGGCAGAACCTCGAAATCCAGCGCTTCGAGTTCCGCAACGAGATGGTCCCGGCTGGCAATGAGCTTCTTCCGGCATGTCTCGAACCATGCTTCGTCCTGGATCGCGGCGGTCGCGGCAACCTGCGCCAGGCGATCGAGCGGATAGGAGTTGAAGCTGTCCTTGACACGCACCAACGCCTCGATCAGTTCCCGCTGCCCCAGCGCGAAACCGACGCGCAGGCCCGCAAACGAGCGGGATTTCGACAAAGTCTGGATGACAAGCAGGTTGGGATATCGGGAAATCAGCGGGATGGCGCTTTCACCGCCGAAGTCGACATAGGCTTCGTCTATCACGACGACCGCATCCGGATGGGTGGCGACAAGCACCTCGATGTCAGCGAGCGGCTGGCCGATACCGGTCGGCGCATTCGGATTGGGGATGATGATCGCACCGCATGGCCTGTTGTAATCCGCGAGCCGGATCTGGAACCTGTCATCGACCGGTATTTCGATCGCTTCGATACCGTATAGCAGGCTATAGGTCGGGTAGAAGCTATAGGTCACGTCGGGATAGAGCAGCGGCAGATCGTGTTTCAGCAGCGCCTGAAACGCATGCGCCAGAACCTCGTCGGAGCCATTGCCCACGAAAACTTCGTCCGCCGTCAGACCGTGACGCGCCGCGATCGTCTCGCGCAATTCCGTGGCTGCAGGATCGGGATAGAGCCGCAGACAATCGTCCGTCGCTTGCCCGATCGCCTCGAGCGCCCGAGGAGACGGCCCATAGGGATTCTCGTTGGTGTTGAGCTTTACCAGGCCGGGAATGCGGGGCTGTTCCCCCGCGATATAGGGCTGAAGCTTGCTGACGATATCAGACCAGTATCGGCTCATTCGAATTCGCTGCCGTTCATTCCGCCGCGGTACGCTGACCGAAGCGCTTCTCGATATAGTCGACGACAAGCGCCTCGAAATCGGCAGCGATATTGGGGCCGCGGAGTGTCAGCGCCTTCCTGCCGTCGATAAAGACGGGAGCCGCCGGCGTCTCGCCGGTGCCGGGGAGCGAAATGCCGATATCGGCATGTTTGCTTTCGCCCGGCCCGTTGACGATGCAGCCCATGACGGCGACGTTCAGCGCCTCGACGCCGGGATATTTCTCGCGCCAGACCGGCATGTTCTTACGGATATCGGCCTGGATGTTCTGGGCAAGCTCCTGGAACACCGTCGACGTCGTGCGCCCGCAGCCCGGACAGGCGGCAACGACCGGTATGAACTGGCGGAAGCCCATGACCTGCAGGATTTCCTGCGCCACCTGGACTTCGCGCGTGCGGTCGCCGTTCGGCTCGGGCGTCAGCGACACGCGGATCGTATCGCCGATGCCGTGCTGCAGCACGAAGCCCATCGCCGCCGACGAGGCGACGATGCCCTTGGTGCCCATGCCGGCCTCGGTCAGACCGAGATGCAAAGCATGATTGGAGCGTTCGGCAAGCATCGAATTGACGGCAATCAGGTCCTGCACCTGGCTGACCTTGGCCGACAGGATGATGCGGTTGCGCGGCAGGCCGATTTCTTCGGCAAGGGCTGCCGAGAGCAGCGCCGACTGCACGATCGCCTCGCGCGTCACCTGCCGGGCCGAAAGCGGCGAGCCGGCTGCGGCGTTCTGATCCATCAGCGCCGTCAAGAGATCCTGATCGAGCGAGCCCCAGTTGACGCCGATGCGCACCGGCTTGTCGTAGCGGATCGCCATCTCGATGATCTCGGCGAACTGCTTGTCCTTCTTGTCCTTGAAGCCGACATTGCCGGGGTTGATGCGGTATTTCGCCAGCGCTGCGGCACAATCGGGATGATCGGCAAGCAGCTTGTGGCCGATATAATGAAAGTCGCCGATCAGCGGCACGTCCATGCCGAGCCGCAGCAGCCGCTCGCGGATCTTCGGCACGGCGGCGGCACTCTCGTCGCGGTCGACGGTGATGCGCACCAGCTCCGAGCCCGCCCGGTGGAGGGCGGCGACCTGGGCAACGGTCGAATCGATATCGGCCGTATCGGTGTTCGTCATGGACTGCACGACGACCGGCGCCCCGCCACCGACGATGACGCCGCCGACATCGACGGCAACGGAAGCGCGGCGCGGTTTCGGATCAAAATCGGCGGCTGAGGACATGAAGCGCTTTTTCACCCCTAAAAACAGTGCCTTTCAGGTGGATCATGACCGCTTTCTTGTCAACCGCCCCCGATATCACTTTTGTTTGGAGGCGGCTCAGTGGCCGCCTCCGGAGACCCCATCGGCATAGTGGGCGAGCTTGGAGAACAGCAGAACGACCAGCAGCAGCACCGGCAGCGCCATGAAAACGACCGCAAAACCAATATGCTCGGCGACGAAGCCGATGAGGGACGGCGCAACCAGCATGCCCGAATAACCCATGGTCGTGACCACGGAGATGCCGATGCCGGGCTTGAGGCCGGGAATGTTGCCCGCCGCCGAGAAGGCGATCGGCACCATGTTGGAAATGCCGATACCGCAAAAGGCAAAGCCCAGAATGGCAAGCTCGGCATTGGGCGCCAGGCCGGCAAGCAGCATGCCGACGATGGCAAAAAGCGTGCAGATCCGCAGCGTTTTGACGCCGCCGAGACGATCGCGCACCACGTCGCCGGCAAAGCGCATGATCGCCATGGTCGCCGAAAAAGCTGCGAAACCAAGACCGGAAAGCGCCACGGATGCACCCATTTCCTGCCTGAGATAGAGCGCGCCCCAGTCCAGAACCGCACCTTCCGGCACCATGGAGAACAAGGCCATCAATCCGAGCAGCCAGGGCAGCGGCACCATCGGCAGTCTTGTCTTTTCCTTCTTGGCATCGGGATGCGGCGGATCGGCAAGGATCATCGGCCATGCCAGAGCAAGGAAGATCGCCGCCAGCACCGTTGCCAGTTGCGCATGGCCGAGAATGCCGAGCTTGGAAATCACGATGCCGCCGAGGCCGGAGCCGATCAGCCCGCCAAGGCTCCAGAAAGCGTGGCAGGACGACATGATGGCACGGCGCATGGATTTCTCGACCGACACCGCATTGGCATTCATCGCCACATCCATTGCGCCGATGAAGCCGCCGAATAGAAACAGCGCGATTGCCCCGGTGATCACATTTGGCGCGAGCGTCAAGGCCAGCAGCAGCGGCAACACGCAGGCAGCCAGCACCTGAACGACGATACGCGAGCCGTGTTTGGCGATCTGCGCCCCGGCGATCGGCATCATGACCAGCGAGCCGACGCCGAAGATGAGGATCATCAGCCCGAGCTCGAACTTGCTCAGCGCCAGCCGCTCGGCAAAATCCGGGATCTTCGGCGCCCAGCAGCCGACGACGAAGCCGTTCATGAGGAAAAGCAGGGAAACAGCCGCCCTGCTTCTGGTAACGAAGCCGCTCCGAGCTCCCGGCGGCGCACTCACATGACTGTCCATTTTCGGTCTTTCCTCATTGCCGGGCTTGCAAGCGCCCGATTTCCCTAAACTCTGTGGCCGCAGCCTCAGGTCGTTTCCTCGGCGATCACGGTTCTGCATCCGCGCTCGCGGTAGCGGCCGAGAACGGCCGGATCGGCATCGTGCTCGACGACCAGGCATTCGCAATGCGCAACCGGCAGGATACTATGCGGCGCGGCGGTACCGAATTTCTCCGAGGTGACCGCCACCAGCACTTTTCTGCTCCTGGATGCCGCGAACCGCTTGAACTCCGCATCCTCGAAACCGAATGCGGTGATACCGGCCTCGAGATCGACGCCGCAGGCGCCGAGAATGCAGAGATCGGGCGAAATCTGCTCCATGTCCCGGAGAGCCTTGGCGCCGAGCGCCCCGCCCGTCTGCCGGTCCACCATTCCACCAATCAGGATGACGTTGACGGCAGGCTTGTCGATGAGTGCGGCGGCGATCGCCGGCGCATTGGTCGCGGCCGTCAGCTCGAGTTCGGCCGGCAGTGCGTTGGCGATCGCCAGATTGGTGCTGCCGGCATCGAAGAACACACACGAACCGGCGGCAATCTGCGTTGCCGCGGCGCGCGCCAGAGCCTGTTTCCGGCCAGCGGCAAAACCGATGCGCTGCGTCAGGCTTCCATGCGCCGGCGAAACCGGCAAAGCGCCGCCATAGACCCGCTCGCAGAGCCCTGCCGCCGCCATTTCGCGCAGGTCGCGCCGAACCGTATCCTCGGAGACGCCGAATTCCAGCGCAAGTTCCGCCGCCAGCACGCGGCCATTTAGCCGCAGCCTCTCGGAAATCACCCCCTGGCGCTCTCGCAACAAAAAATCCTGCATGTTTCTACCGGATCAATACCTCAGACATGAAAAACGTGCATAAACACTGATGATCGTGCAGGCAATATGCACGATTACACGTTTTCTGACGTTATGAAACAAAGCTCCACCACCAGAGCGAAATATGGCCTATTGACCGGCCGGAGGGCCGGGATTACCGATCGCATATTCTCGATTCCCGCCGGCCTATCCGCCATCTGGTGCATTCCCGTGAAAAACTCCGTCAGCCTGGGCATTCTGCTCACGAGCGTCGCCTATATGGCGTTCACCTTCCATGACGCGATCATCAAGATCCTGACATCAACCATCCCGGTCTGGCAGATCCTGTTTTTCCGCAGTCTCACCATCCTCGCCGGTTGTCTCGCCTATGGCCGCGGCAGGCTCGTCCAGCAAACGATGACATCGCCGATCATCAAGCCGATGATCGTCCGCAGCATCCTTCTTCTCTCTGCCTGGCTTTCCTATTATTCCGCCGCAAGCCGCCTGCAGCTGGCCGAAGTGACGACGCTTTATTACGCCGCACCCGTCGTCGGCACCCTGCTTGCATGGCTGATCCTGAAGGAGGAGGTCACGCCGGCGCGCTGGCTTGCCGTCGGCGTCGGTTTCGTCGGCGTGCTCATTGCCTGCAACCCGACCGGCCTTGCCATCTCCTGGCCGGTCTATCTGGCGCTGCAGGCAGCCGTTCTCTGGGCCTCCGCCATGGTATTGCTGCGCAAGACCTCGCTGCACGAGAAAACCATCGTCCAGCTTGCCGTCTCCAACCTCTTTTTCCTTGTTATGACAGGCGTTGCCGTTCTCTATACGTGGCGGACGCCTGACATGACGCAGCTGGTGCTGCTCGTCGCCACCGGCATTGTTGCCGGCGCGGCGCAGTTCGCCCTCTTCGAAGGCATGCGCCGGGCGCCTGTCTCCGTGCTTGCGCCATTCGAATATACGTCTCTCGTCTGGGCCTTCCTTCTCGGCTATCTGATCTGGGCCGATATCCCCACGCATAATGTCATCGCCGGCGCATGCATGATCCTCGGGGCCGGGTTGATCATCATTGTCAGCGAAAGGCTGCGCCGTCGCATCGCTGTTTGATGCGAATTTTCCAAAGGATTCACGGTTCAACCGGCGCTTTGAGAAAAATATTTGCAGTTGCTGCTTTTATTCGCAGTTTTTTACGCTTCCCGCGCCCTAATTTTCTGCGAACTATCCCTCATCCGATGACAATCTCCCAAGGATGGATACAACAATGAACTGGCTGAAAACCGTCGCCGCTGCCGCCCTCATTCAGGCTGCGGCCCTCCTGCCCGCCCATGCCGGCGAAAACCTCGCCGCCATCAAATCGGCCGGCGTCTTCAAGATCGGCACCGAAGGCACCTATGCGCCCTTCACCTATCATGACGAAAGCGGCAAGCTCGTCGGCTTCGATGTCGAGATCGGCGAAGCCATCGCCGCCAAGCTCGGCGTCAAGGCCGAATTCGTCGAAGGCAAGTGGGACGGCCTGATCGCCGGCCTCGACGCCAAGCGCTACGACACCGTCATCAATCAGGTCGGCATCACCGAAGCCCGCAAGCAGAAATACGATTTCTCCGAGCCCTATATCGCCTCCAAGGCCGTGCTGATTGCCCGCGACGGCGACGACAGCATCAAGTCCTTCGCCGACCTCAAGGGCAAGAAATCCGCCCAGTCGCTGACCAGCAACTTCGGCAAGCTCGCCACCGAAGCCGGCGCCGAACTCGTCGGCACCGACGGCTTCGATCAGTCGATCCAGCTGGTGCTGACCAAGCGCGCCGATGCCACGATCAACGACAGCCTCTCCTTCCTCGACTTCAAGAAGCACAAGCCGGACGCGCCGGTGAAGATCGTCGCCGAGCAGGAAAATGCCGATTATTCCGGCATCATCATCCGCAAGAACGAGCCGGAGCTTCTTGCCGAAATCAACAAGGCGCTTGCCGACATCAAGGCCGACGGCACCTACAAGAAGATCGCCGACAAGTATTTCGGCCAGGACGTTTCCAAGTAAGCTTCGTTCAGAACTCCCCTCCCCAGCCCCTCCCCACAAGGGGGAGGGGCTTCGATGCCGCACTGTTCTCATCTCCAAACAACCTCTCGGCCAGCAGTACGGTTGCTATTTGGTGCGCCGGGGCCTCCGCTAAGCCCCTCCCCCTTGTGGGGAGGGGTTGGGGAGGGGTATGCCACTTCAACGTACCAACCGACGAGAGGGAACTCCCTTGGCGCACTGGCTCCAACTGATGGCGGAATCACTTCCCTCGCTCCTTTGGGCTGGGTTGATCTTCACCATTCCGCTGACCCTGCTATCCTTCGTCTTCGGCCTCGCCCTCGGGCTCGCCACCGCGATCGCCCGGCTGTTCGGGCCGATGCCGCTTTCCGCCGTCGCCCGTTTTTATGTCTGGGTCATTCGCGGCACGCCGCTGCTCGTCCAGCTCTTCGTCATCTTCTACGGCCTGCCGAGCCTCGGTATTCTGCTCGATGCCTTTCCCGCCGCCCTCATCGGCTTTACCCTGAATATCGGCGCCTACAGCTCCGAGATCATCCGCGCCGTCATTTCCTCGGTGCCGAAGGGCCAGTGGGAGGCCGCCTATTCGATCGGCATGAGCTGGCGCCAGGCGATGAGCCGCACCATCCTGCCGCAGGCCGCCCGCGTCGCCGTGCCGCCGCTGTCGAACACCTTCATCTCGCTGGTCAAGGACACCTCGCTTGCCGCCGCCATCACCGTGCCGGAACTCTTCCAGGCGGCGCAGCGCATCGTCGCCACCACTTATGAGCCGCTGATCCTTTATATCGAGGCGGCGCTGATCTATCTCGTCCTGAGCTCCGTTCTCTCGCAGTTGCAGGTGCGGCTGGAGCGCCGCTTCGCCCGTTACGGCGGCATGCTGGAGGCAAATGCATGATCGAGCTTTCCAACATCGAAAAGCGCTTCGGCGACGCCGTCATCCTCAAGGATATCAGCATCCGTATTCCTGAAGGCAGCGTCACCGCGCTGGTCGGGCCGTCCGGTGGCGGCAAGAGCACGCTGCTGCGCTGCATCAACCTGCTCGAAATCCCGACCGCCGGTTCCATCCGCCTTGGGGAGGAAGCACTGGCCTTTGCGCCGGGCAAACGAACGAGCTGGCAGGCGATCCAGAAAATCCGCCGCCAGACCGGCATGGTCTTCCAAAACTTCCAGCTTTTCCCGCATCAGACCGCGATCGAGAATGTCATGGAAGGCCTGGTGACCGTGTTGAGATGGCCGCGGGAAAAGGCCCGCGAACGCGCCATGGAGCTGCTGGCCAAGGTCGGCATGACCGAAAAGGCGAACGCCTGGCCCTCGACACTTTCAGGCGGCCAGCAGCAGCGTGTGGCGATTGCCCGGGCGCTGGCGCCGTCGCCGCGCGTGCTTCTTTGCGACGAGCCGACCTCCGCGCTCGATCCGGAGCTTTCGGCCGAGGTGGTTGATGTGCTCGGCCGTTTGGCCAGAGAAGGCACGACGATGGTGATGGCGACCCACGATCTCAGGCTTGCCTCGAAAATCGCCAATGACGTCGTCTTCCTGGAAGCCGGAAGCGTGGTGGAAACGGGCAGCGCCAAGACGATCTTCAATACGCCCCAGCGCGAACGCACCAAGCGCTTCATCTCGACGATCAACGCCGCCCATACTTACGATATCTAAGACAATGCCGGGATGCGCACATCCCGGCATTGCTGGAACTGCGATCAGGAGGCCGTGACGACGGCGCGCGCAGCCTTCAACGCATTGCCCCACCAGGTGATCTGATCGAGCAGGTTCTTGGCAGCTTCGTTGAGATGCGGGTAATCGCCAAGGCTCTTGCCCTCCTTGAGAACGGCAAGATATTCGCTGAATGCGATGTGGACGCCGGTCTTGACGGAAGCAGCGCTCATTTCCACGAAGATCAGACGAAGCTGCTCGACCGCACGTGCGCCGCCGACGCCGCCATAACCGACGAAACCGACCGGCTTCTGGATGAATTCGCCGAGATCGATCGCGTTTTTCAAAACAGCCGTCGGCCCATGATTGTATTCGGCGACGGTGAATATGAAGCCGTCGAATTCGCGCAGCTTCTTCTTCCAGCGCTCGGCGGATTCGCTTTCCGCCGTCGTGGCACGCTCTTCGCCAAAGAAATGCATGGGATAGTCGAGAAGATCGAGAATCTCGACTTCGAGATCGGAGCGCTGGCCGACCAGTTCGGCGATCCATTTGGCCGGATGTTCGGCGAAACGGCCAATACGCGTGCTGCCGACAATGACGGCAATCTTCAGCTTGCTCATGGAGATGATGTCCTGATTGGTCTTGGGGGCGGATGGTGGGAGTGCCAGTCTATGAGAAAGCCTCCTCGCCCGGCAAGGCGAGGAGGCCGCTGACGCCTCAAAAAATCAGCTTTTTTGCCAGCCCGATCATACACAATCGGGTGATTGGCAGCATGACCGAATGCAACCTTTCGGAAACATCGGCGCCGCCTGCTCACCCGCCGTAAACGACGAGCAGGTCCTTGGCATCGATCTGGTCGCCGGCGCGCACCAGCACCTCGGAAATCGTGCCATCCTTTTCCGCATGCAGGGCCGTTTCCATCTTCATCGCCTCGATGGAAACGAGCACGTCGCCGGCGCTGACGGCCTGGCCGGGCGAGACGAAGACACGTGAGATAACACCCGGCATCGGCGCACCGACATGGACGGCATTGCCCGGCTCGGCCTTGCGGCGGACCGCAGCGCCCGTTGCCCCATGGGCCCGGTCCGGCACCTTGATGCGACGCGGCTGGCCATTGAGCTCGAAGAAGATGGTCACCATGCCCTGGCTGTCGGTGGCGCTCATCGCCTGGTTGACGATGACAAGCGTCTTACCGCGTTCGATATCGGCAAACAGCTCCTCGCCATCCTTGAGACCGTAGAAATAGGCGGGCGTCGGCAGCACCGAGACCGGGCCGTAGGTATCGGAGGCCAGTGCGAAGTCGGTGAAGACTTTCGGATACATCAGATAGGAGGCGAATTCGAAATCGCTGACCTCGCGCTCCAGCTTAGTCTCGATGACTTTACGCTCGGCATCGAGATCGGCCTCCCTGAGCAGCGAGCCGGGACGCACCGTATAGGGCTTATCGCCCTTCAGCGCCTTTTTCTGCAGCGCTTTCGGCCATCCCGACGGCGGCTGGCCAAGATCGCCCTTCAGCATCGACACCACCGATTCCGGGAAAGAGACTTCGCGGTCCGGGCTGACGACATCGGCGACGGTCAGGTCCTGGCTGACCATCATCAGCGCCATGTCGCCGACCACCTTGGAAGACGGCGTCACCTTGACGATATCGCCGAACATCTGGTTGGCGTCGGCATAGGCCTGTGCCACCCGATGCCAGCGGGTTTCGAGGCCGAGCGAGCGGGCCTGTTCCTTGAGATTGGTGAACTGGCCGCCCGGCATTTCATGCAGATAGACTTCGGACGCCGGGCCCTTCAGATCGCTTTCGAAGGCGGCATACTGGTTGCGCACCGCTTCCCAATAGAAGGAGATGCGGCGGATCCATTCCGGATCGAGGCCCGGATCGCGTTCGGTGCCGCGCAACGCCTCGACGATCGAGCCGAGACAGGGCTGCGAAGTATTGCCGGACAGCGCATCCATGGCCGCATCGACGGCATCGACGCCGGCATCGACGGCGGCAAGCACGGTTGCTGCCGCAATCCCCGACGTATCATGCGTATGGAAATGGATCGGCAGGCCGGTCGCTTCGCGCAGCGCCTTGAACAGCACCTTGGCCGCCGCGGGCTTCAGCAGCCCCGCCATATCCTTGAGCGCGATGATGTGGGCGCCGGCCTTCTCGAGTTCGACCGCAAGGTCGGTATAATATTTCAGGTCGTATTTCGGGCGGGCCGAATTGAGGATATCACCGGTATAGCAGATCGCCGCCTCGCAGAGCTTGTTCTCCTCGGCAATGGCATCCATCGACACCCGCATGTTCTCGACCCAGTTCAGGCAGTCGAAGACGCGGAAGAGATCGATGCCGCCCTTGGCCGCCTGGCGGACGAAATATTTGACGACATTGTCGGGATAGTTGGTGTAGCCGACGCCATTGGCGCCGCGCAGCAGCATCTGCAGCAGAAGGTTCGGCGCCCCCTCGCGGATCAGCGCCAGCCGCTCCCACGGATCTTCGGTCAGGAAGCGCATGGAGACGTCGAAGGTCGCCCCGCCCCAGCATTCGAGCGACAGGAGGTTCGGCAGCGCATGTGCATAGGTGCCGGCGATGCGGGCGATGTCATAGGTGCGCATGCGGGTGGCGAGCAGCGACTGGTGACCGTCGCGCATCGTCGTGTCGGTCAGAAGCACGCGCTTCTCGTTGCGCATCCATTCGCCGAATTTCTTCGGGCCGAGCGTGTCGAGCAGCTGCTTGGTGCCGTCCTTGACAGTGTTGCCGTTGGCGTAGGGCACCACCGGCTGGGCGGCGTTATCAAGCGGCCGCGGCCTGTCCTTGGCCTCGGGATGGCCGTTGACGGTGACGTCGGCGAGATAGGTCAATAGCTTCGTGGCGCGGTCCTGGCGCTTGACCTGCTGGAAGAGCTCCGGCGTCGTGTCGATGAAGCGTGTGGTGTAGCTGTTGTCGCGGAACTTCGGATGGCCGATGATCGCTTCGAGGAAGGTCAGGTTGGTGGCGACGCCGCGGATACGGAATTCGCGCAACGCCCGGTCCATACGGGAAATCGCTTCGGACGGATTCGGCGCCCAGGCCGTCACCTTGACGAGCAGCGGATCGTAATAGCGGGTGATGATCGCGCCGGAATAGGAGGTGCCGCCGTCGAGGCGGATGCCGAAACCGGAGGCCGAACGATAGGCGGTGATGCGGCCGTAATCCGGAATGAAATTATGCTCCGGATCTTCCGTGGTGATGCGGCACTGCAGCGCATGGCCGTTGAGGCGGATGTCGGCTTGCGCGGGAACGCCGGATTCCGGCGTGCCGATCGCAAAGCCGTCGAGAATGTGGATCTGCGCCTTGACGATGTCGATGCCGGTGACGACTTCGGTCACCGTATGCTCGACCTGGATGCGCGGATTGACCTCGATGAAATAGAATTTGCCGGTATCGGCATCCATCAGATATTCGACGGTGCCGGCGCCGATGTAATTGGTCGCCGACGCGATCTTCAGCGAATAGGCGGCAAGCTCCTGGCGCTGCGCTTCCGAGAGATAGGGCGCGGGCGCGCGCTCGACGACCTTCTGGTTGCGGCGCTGGATCGAGCAGTCACGTTCGAACAGATGCACGACATTGCCGTGCGTATCGCCGAGAACCTGGCTTTCGACGTGGCGGGCGCGCTCGACGAGCTTTTCCAGATAGACCTCGTCCTTGCCGAAGGCGGCCATCGCCTCGCGCTTGGCTTCGGTCACTTCACGGGCAAGGTCCTTCGGATCGCGGATGGCGCGCATGCCGCGCCCGCCGCCGCCCCAGGAGGCCTTCAGCATGACGGGATAGCCGATCTCTTCGGCCATCTTCGCCACTTCCTTCATATCGTCCGGCAGCGGCTCGGTGGCCGGCACGACAGGCACGCCGACCGAGATCGCCAGGTTGCGCGCCGCAACCTTGTTGCCGAGCTGGCGCATCGTATCGCCCTTCGGACCGATGAAGATGATGCCGGCCTCATTGCAGGCGTCGACAAATTCAGGGCTTTCCGACAGCAGGCCGTAGCCGGGATGAATGGCGTCGGCGCCCGAGAGCTTGGCAACGCGGATCACCTCGTCGATCGACAGATAACTTTCGATCGGGCCCATGTCCTTGGCAAGATGCGGGCCGCGGCCGACCTGATAGCTCTCGTCCGCCTTGAAGCGGTGCAGCGCCAGCTTGTCTTCCTCCGCCCAGATCGCCACTGTTTTTATTCCAAGCTCGTTGGCCGCGCGGAACACGCGAATGGCAATTTCGGAGCGATTGGCAACGAGAATCTTGGAAATGGGCAAAACGGTCTCCTCAGACGTTCAGACGCGGGCATGCTGCACCCGCGAAGGAAATTCTTAACTTCTTGTCACAGGAAGTTCAATTTCTCTTGCGACTGCGAAATGCAATTTCTCGCCATTTTGGATGCGAATGATATCAGGCCGTGCCGGTTTAAATCTGAGACCTTATTTAAATCAAAGAAGTAACATGAAAACCGCTGATACTTTCGGCACCAGCCTCTAGCGTATCAGGCCGTGACGAAAGGCAAGCGCCACCGCCTGCTGCCGGTTTTTCGCCTTCAGCTTGTTCTGCAGGCCGTTCATATACCAGTCGACGGTGTGGTTTGAGATCTTCAACATCTTGCTGATTTCTATCGAAGTCATGCCTTCGGCGAGATAATGCAGGATTTCCATTTCGCGTCGCGTCAGCGGCGTTTCGGCCGGCAGCACGGTTTCCAGCGCCTCAGCCTCGCCTTTCAGCTCGAGCAATCGCCAGAAGGACTTGCGTGCCACCGCCTCGAACAGGGCGATCTCCATCGGTGACAGCTCGACAGGCTTGCCGGCGAGACTGAGGCTGCCGAGAATGCCGTTCCGTCCGTGGATCGGAAAGATATAACCGTCTTCCAGTCCGTGACCGAAAGCATCGACCATCATCTGCTCCATACGGCGCTGCTGCGCATCCTTGCGGAAGGCTGCCAAGCTTTCTCGCCAGCCGAAAGGCCGCTGCGCATGGGCGAGATAGCGCACCATCGGATCGATCAGGACATATTTTTTCGCGGTATAGATTTGCGGCCATTGTTCCGGCCAGCGGCCGGCAAGCGCCGCAGCCCAGGGTTCCGGATTCTTCTGTGCCGGATTCTGCGGCAAATGGCGCAGCAGGCCGTAATATTCGAAGCCGCTATCGTGGATGACATGTTCCAGCTCGGTGACGACAGCCTGAGGATTGGACGATTCTCCCAGAATTATAAGCAATTGAATTAACGAATTAATATTCACAAAGTGCCCCTCGCCCGACTGGTGCCCGCATCGAGGCCGTCGGCGGCTTTCCAATTGGTCGCGAAACGGTCTTCTTCAAAAAATGCAGTCTCTAATTTAATGCTGCGCTAAACATTTATTAAAATGCAAGCGCAAATTGCCGCGGGGGTATAGCCGAGCAACAATTTGAGCGCCAGGGTTATCCCGTCGCATCCTGGGATAGCACGATCGGGTTATCGTCGCGGGGATTGAACCTGAATATGCCGTTAATCGCCGGTTCAGGTAGCCTTTTGTAGCATCGGATCATTCCCGTTTTCGCAGATGCACAAGAGGTTCGACGTGACGCTATTCAAGGTCTATGCAAGAGCTCTGCGCTATCTTAGCGCCTACAAGCTGCGCGTATCCCTGGTCGTGGTGGCAAACATCGTTCTGGCGACGATTACCATCGCGGAGCCGATCCTGTTCGGTCGTATTATCGATGCGATTTCCGGCAAGGGTGAGGTCAAGCCTATCCTTTTCATGTGGGCGACTTTCGCCGTCTTCAACACCATTGCCTTCGTCCTGGTCGCCCGCGAGGCCGACCGGCTGGCCCATGGCCGGCGGGCGACGCTGCTGACGGAAGCCTTCGGCCGGATCATTTCCATGCCGCTCGGCTGGCACCATCAGCGCGGCACCTCCAACGCGCTGCATACATTGCTGCGCGCCTGCGAAACGCTATTCGGCCTCTGGCTCGAATTCATGCGCAACCACCTGTCGACGGTGATCGCGCTTGCCCTTCTGATCCCGACCGCGATGTCGATGGACCTGCGCCTTTCCGCAGTGCTGATGGTGCTCGCCATCGCCTACTGGCTGATCGGCCGCGTCGTCATGAGCCGCACCAAAGACGGCCAGGCTTCGGTCGAGAACCATTATCACACCGTCTTCTCGCATGTCAGCGACTCGATCAGCAACGTGTCGGTGCTGCACAGCTACAACCGCATCGAAGCTGAAACCAGGGCGCTGAAATCCTTCGCCGACCGTCTGCTCGAAGCCCAGTATCCGGTGCTCGACTGGTGGGCGATCGCCAGTGCGCTGAACCGCATGGCGTCGACCATTGCGATGATGGTGGTCCTGATCATCGGCACGATGCTCGTCCAGGCCGGCCAGTTGCGCGTCGGCGACGTCATCGCCTTCATCGGCTTCGCCAACCTGCTGATCGGCCGCCTCGACCTGATGCGCCAGTTCGCCACGCAGGTTTTCGAGGCCCGCTCCAAGCTCGAGGAATTCTATGCTCTCGAAGACTCGGTGCGTGACCGTGAAGAGCCGGCCGGCAACGGCGAGATCAAGGACGTCAAGGGTGCGATCGAATTCCGCGACGTCTCCTTCGGCTTCGGCAACTCCTCGCAGGGCCTGCACAATGTCTCCTTCTCGGTGAAGGCAGGCCAGACGGTCGCTATCGTCGGCCCGACCGGCGCCGGCAAGACGACGCTCGTCAACCTGTTGCAGCGTGTCTACGACGCCCAGGGCGGCCAGATCCTCGTCGACGGCACCGATATCACCAAGGTGACCCGCAAGTCGCTGCGCCGCCACATCGCCACCGTCTTCCAGGATGCGGGCCTGCTGAACCGCTCGATCAAAGACAATATCCGCCTTGGCCGCGAAGGCGCCAGCGAAGAGGAAATGCGCCGTGCGGCCGAAGCCGCCGCCGCCGCCGACTTCATCGAGACCCGTGAGGATCGCTACGATACGCATGTCGGCGAACGCGGCAACAAGCTCTCCGGCGGCGAGCGCCAGCGCATCGCGATTGCCCGCGCCATCCTCAAGGACGCGCCGATCCTGGTGCTCGACGAGGCGACCTCGGCGCTCGACGTCGAAACCGAAGCCCGCGTCAAGGCGGCGATCGACAATCTGCGCCAGAACCGCACCACCTTCATCATCGCCCACCGCCTGTCGACGGTCCGCGAAGCCGATATGGTGCTCTTCCTGGATGACGGCCGCGTGGTCGAACAGGGCAGCTTCGACGAGCTCAGCCACAGCAACGGCCGCTTCGCCGCCCTGCTGCGCGCCAGCGGCATCCTGACGGACGAAGAGGTCCGCAAGGCCCACACCACCGAAGCCGCCTGATCGGTTCAGGTTTCAAGATAAAGGCCGGAAGGGTAACTCCTTCCGGCCTTTTTGTTTGCCTGAGCCCGGGAAGCGGCGTTGAAGCGTGTGGCACCCCCTCCGCCCTGCCGGGCATCTCCCCCACAGGTGGGGAGATCGGCTGGGCGGACCCGCTCGTTCCAACATCGATTGCTTGGGGAGATTCCATCCCCGAGTCGATCTCCCTCCTTGTGGGGGTCCGAAGGACAGGTCGAGACCCGCGGCTCGACCGCGGGTCGGCAGGGCGGAGAGGGTATCCCACTACCTCGCAACATCTCCGCTCTGACCCAGACAGATTGATCACCCCGCCGATCTTCCCTAACCTTCGCCAGTCAAAGAGCACGAGGGAGAAACCCATGAAGGTCCTGCGCATCGTCGCCAATATCCAGGCACCGGACATCACCCCGGCCAAACGCTTCTATCAGGATATCCTCGGTCTCGACGTCATCATGGACCACGGCTGGATCGCGACCTTCGGCGCCGCAACTGATATGACCGTTCAACTCAGCATCGCCAGCGAAGGTGGTTCCGGAACACCGGTGCCTGACCTCTCGATCGAGGTGGACGACCTCGATGCCGCTTTCGAGGCAATGTCGGCCTCCGGCTTTCCGATCGAGTACGGCCCCGCCGACGAACCATGGGGCGTCCGTCGCTTTTATGTGCGCGATCCCTTCGGCAAACTGGTGAACATCCTCGTCCATAAAAATTAAGCCGGCGGCCCTTCGGCCGCCGGCTCCTTCATCTCCGATGATCCCCGGACCCTATTTCCGATCGTTGCGGCGATAGGTATTTGCCGTGCCGATACGGACGGGAACCGCCATGGTGGCGGGCTTCGTGACCAGTTTCGTCTTGACCTTGCCCTGCTGGCGCTTGCGCTCGAGATAATAAGCATAGGCGAATTGTGTCGCGACACCTGCAATCACGAAGAGCGGACCGACCAGCGGATCCTTGTTGGTGATATAGAGCACCACCTGGCCGATCATGGCGAGGATTGTGCCGGCGACGAAGATGTTCAGCGAATGGCGGCCGAGGATCGTCAGCGGATGGTGCGCAGGACGGCGCAGAATGCGCGAGAACGCCGGAATGCTGATGACGAGATAGGTCAGCGCCAGCACATGCAGCAGACGCGGCAGCGACAGGAAGGTCTTGTCGAAACCGGTGATGACGGTCGGCAGGCCAAGCGCGGCCAGCGAATTGCCGAGGGCCCACAGATGGCCGGTCACCCAGATAAAAGACAGCGCGACGTAAGCGGCCGCAGCCGCAAGCAGCAGCGGATGCCGCGGGATTGTGCCGCCGCGCTTGATATGCAGCATCGAAACGATGCCGATCGTAAACAGGAACTGCCAGGACAGCGGATTGAGGAACCAGTAGCTCTCGATCAGCATGTTGTGCGGCGCCACCTGGTAGATGCCCGCAAGCAGCCAGACCGTGCCGGAAACGCCAAGCGCCAGCAACGGGCTGCGCGCATTCAGAAGCAGGATGACCGGCACCATCAGCATCAACGCGCCGTACATCGGCAGGATATTGTTGTAACCGATCTGGTGACCGAGCAGCAGCAGCGCCGGAATGCCTTCCTTCAGGTTCATCAGCACCGCCAGGATGTTGATTTCGACCAGCAAGCCCGGCCGGTGAAACAGCCAGGCGCCCGAGATGAACAGCGCCAGCGTCATGAAGGTGGTGATCATGTGGGCGAGGTAGAGCGTGAAGGCGCGCTTTACCGCCTTGATCGCCATCTTGAGCCGGTTGCCCGGCCGGAACCCGGAACCATAGGCCAGGCCGACGGCAATGCCGGAGATCAGCACGAAGGCCTCGGCAGCGTCGGAAAAACCGAAATTCTTCGTCGTCACATATTCGAAAATCTGCCCGGGAACATGATTGATGAAGATCATGATCAGCGCCACGCCGCGCAACACGTCGAGCCTCGTGTCACGTGTTGGCGCAGCTGCGGATAGGGAACTGCGCCCAGCGACGATGGCTTCGGTCGGCGTGCTTGCCATGGGTCTCTCCTTATTATCCGATTTGCAAACGCGACGACGGCCAAAAGGGTTCCCTTTTGGCCGTCGCGAATCGCCGTGTTTTTCAGCGTGGAGAACGCTGTTATCCGAGCGGATATCCCTCTTCGGGATCGGTGACTTCGCAACCATTGATAGACAGAGTGTAGCCGCTGTCATTGGACGCTTTTGAGACCGAAATGCGGTATTTGCCGGCCCCTTGCTCCACCTCTGCCGCAAAACCGTCCCATTCCGAAGGGAGCGACGGGCGCACGTAGAGCCGGCCGCCCTTCAGCCGGATGCCGAGGATGCCCTCGACGGCGGCGCGGTAGAGCCAGCCGGCAGAGCCGGTATACCAGGTCCAGCCGCCGCGCGCCGTATAAGGCTCATGGCCGTAGACGTCGGCCGCCACGACATAGGGTTCGACGCGGTATTGCTCCGCCGAAGCCTTGTCGAGCGCATGGGTGATCGGGTTGAGGATCTGGAAGCAGCGGAAGGCGTCGTCGCCCCGCTTCAGCTCCGCCAGCGCCATCACCACCCAGGTCGAGGCATGGGTATATTGCCCGCCGTTTTCGCGCACACCCGGCGGGTAGGCCTTGATATAGCCGGGATCTCTGGCGGAATTGACGAAAGGCGGCGTGAACAGCCGGATGATGCGGGCATCCTCGTCGACCAGCTGGTCGAGCACGGCCTCCATCGCCGTGACGGCGCGGGCCGGATCGCCCTCGCCCGACAGCACGCTCCAGGACTGCGCAATCGAATCGATCCGGCATTCGGGGCTTTCCCGGGAGCCGAGCAGCGCACCGTCGTCGAACGTGCCGCGGCGATAATAGCCGCCATCCCAGGCCGCAGTTTCGAGCGCCTTCTTCAGCTCCGTGAGATGCGCCGACCAGCGCTCCGCACGGGCGGTGTCGCCGCGCTCTTCGGCATAGGGAATGAAGGAGCGCAAGGCACCCGCCAGGAACCAGCCGAGCCAGACGCTGGTGCCGCGCCCGCCGATGCCGACGCGGTTCATGCCGTCGTTCCAGTCACCGCCGAGGAATAGCGGCAGGCCGTTTGTTCCCTTGCGGGCGATGGCGAGATCGAGCGCCAGCGCCGCATGTTCGTAAACGCTCGCCTTGTCCTCGGAAATCTCCGGCTTGTAGAAGGAGTCGTGCTGGCCCTCGAGCAGTGCCGGCCCTTCCAGGAAGGCGATCTCCTCGTCGAGCACGCTCTTGTCGCCGGTGACGGTGCAATAGTGATGGATCGCATAACTCAGCCAGACGACGTCGTCCGAGATCAGCGTGCGCACGCCTGCACCCGTTCCCGGCAGCCACCAATGCTGCACATCGCCTTCGCGGAATTGACGCGAAGCGGCATTCAGGATCTGCCGGCGGGCAAGCGAGGGTTCGTGCAGCACGAAGGCCAGCGTGTCCTGCAACTGGTCGCGGAAGCCGAAGGCGCCGCTTGCCTGATAGAAGGCGGTGCGGGCCATGATGCGGCAGCCGAGGCTCTGATAGGGCAGCCAGGTGTTGACGAGATTGTTCATCCCGCGATCCGGCGTCGATATCTGCAGCCTGCCGGTAAAATCCCGCCAGAAGGCGCGGTTCGCCTCGACGGCATCGTCGAACGAAGCCTTGCGGATATCGGCGATGACACCACGCGCTTCTTCCTCCGTCGGCGTATCGCCGAGGAAGAAGGTGAAGTCGCGTTCCTCGCCGGCACCGAGCTCGACGTCGATCGCAAGCGCCGCGGCCGGATCACCGTCCAGGTCTGTCGTGGCGGAAAGCGAGGCGGCCGAGGTGACGGCCTGCGGCGCCTGGATCGTTCCTGCCTTGCCGACGAATTCGCGCCGACTTGCCGAGAAGCTCGAAAGCGTCTCGCTCGCCGCGAAGAAGGCGGTGCGGTTGGAAAAATCGATGCTGTAGGGATTGGTGGCAAACAGCGCCCCGGTCTCCTCATCATGCTTCGACAGGATGAAAGGCGCCGTGCGTCCCGGATTGCTGCCGAGGATCCATTCGACATAACCGTAGAGACGCAGTTTGCGGCTGGTCGAACCGGTGTTGCGCAGGCGCAGGCGCTGCAGTTTCACCGGCCTTTCGCGGTCGACCGTCTGCGTCAGTTCCAGCGCGATATCGTGCTGAACGCTGGAGAAAACCGAATAGCCGAGCCCGTGGCGGGCTTCGAAACGGATGTCCGGCCGGCGGGAAAGCGCGGCAAACGGCGTCATGACGGCACCGCTGTCGAGATCGACGAGATAGAAGGCCTCGCCGGAACGGTTGATCACCGCATCGTTCGACCAGGAACTCAGCTGATAGTCGCGCGAATTGGCGCTCCAGGTAAAGCCGGAGCCCTCGGCCGACACGTGGAAGCCGAAGCTGTCATTGGAGATGACATTGATCCAGGGCTGCGGCGTCGCGTGACCTCCGGGCAGGCGAACGACATATTCGCGCCCGTCGCGGGCAAAGCCGCCGATCCCGTTCCAGAAGTCGAGATCGCCTTCTTCCTCGATGACGACGGCCGGCACGACGGGCGGCGGCACCGGCGCGACCCGCTTGACGGGGGGCTTGTTGCGCTCGGCCCGTTCCATCTCCTGCAGCTCCTCCTTGGAGGGTGCAAACAGCGCCACGGCGCGGTTGATCTGGTCGACCACCTTGCCGTTCTTCGTATGCAGCGTGACGCGGGAAGCCGCGATCAGCGCGTGATAGGTACTCTCCTCCATCAGGTCCTTGCGAACCGCAAAGATATGCTGGCGCAACCCGTCGGCCTGGCCCATGCGGCGCACGTTTTCGCACATGGCGTCGAGCGCATGCTGCATGTCCTGCGCATAGGAAGAGGCGCGTTCGTTCATGATGACGAGATCGGCGGTGACGCCGCGCGAGCGCAGATATTCCTGCGCCAGCAGCGCCTCACGGGCGATTTCGAGATCCATGTCGTCGTTGATGCGCAGCGTGAAGATCGGGAAGTCGCCTGATATCGCCAGCGGCCAAAGCGCTGATTGCGACTGCAGGCCGGCCTCGACGGTCGCCTCGTCCTTGCGCAGCTGCATGTCGGGATAGACGAGGTAACGTCCGAGATGCTGGAAGGCCGCTGCCTGCTGCGAGGTGACGCCGACATGGCGCATCTGCACCTGGGTGCGCGTCCAGGCCTGGACGAGCTCGTGGTTGAAGGCGTCGGGATGACGATAGCGATTGACCGCCTTGTCGACTTCGTCGCGGCTTGGGGCCGCGATCGTCCAGAAGATCACGCTGACCTTCTTGCCGGCCGGCACACGGACGGTGCGGCGCAGCGACATGACGGGATCGAGCATGAAGCCGTCGCTGCCGGAAAGTGTTGCACCCGGATCGAAGGCCGCCGCATCGGCAAGACTGCGGCCGCGGCCGATGAATTTGCGCCGGTCGGTCTCGAATTCCGTATGGCGGGTGTCGCCGGCATTGTCGACGATCAGATGGGCAATGCTGATGTTCGGCTCGTTCGGATCGCGCTTGTTGCGTTCTGCGCGGATGACGTCGCCGCGCTTGCCGATCTCGGTCTTGACGAACATCCGGGCGAATGCCGGATGCGCATTGTCGGTATCGTCGGAGGTAATCACAGGTTCGAGATAGGAGGTGACTTCGATGAAACGGTCTTCTCCACCCATGTTGAGCAGAGTGACGCGGCGTGCCTCGGCATCATGCTCGGTGGCAATGATGCACTCCACTTCGCTGGTGAGGTCACCGACCGTCTTGGTGAACTGCGCCTTCTCGTCGGCGAATTCGACCTTGATCTTTTCGCCTTCGACACCCTTCGGCTCTGACGTCGTCGACCACCATTCGTTGGTGGCGGTATCGCGCAGGAAGATGAAGCTGCCCCAGCGGTCTTCGGTCGGATCGGCTTTCCAGCGGGAAACGGAAAGGCCGTTCCAGCGGGAATAACCGGCGCCTGTCGCCGTCAGCATCAGCGAATAATGGCCGTTCGACAGGAACACGAGTTCGCGGTCACGCGAAGCCGGATCGCTGATCTTTCTGATCTCCGGCCGCAGGAGATCGTCCTGGATGCTGGCCGGCGTGTCGGATTCATGCTTGCCGCTCATCACCGGAATGTCGCGCGGCGCCTTTTCCTGCAACAGCAGCTCGGCCGCCTCGATAACGGGATCGGAGTGGAAGAGCTCGCGCAGATGGCCGTTGAAGGCGACGTTGGCGACCGCCGCGATCGACATGCCGTGATGGTGGGCATAATAATTGTAGACCACCGCGCATTTCTTGCCTTCCGGCACGCGCGTCGGCGTGAAGTCGACGGCATCGTGGAAGCCGAACTTGCCGAGCGCGCCGACCTTGCGCAGCCTCTGCAGGTTTTCGAGCGCGCCCGGCGGGTCGTACTGGCTGGCGAGCAGCGATGCATAGGGCGCGATGACGGCATTGTGGCCGAGGCCGCGCTTCAGGCCGAGCGTCGGCACGCCGAAATTCGTGTACTGATAGTTGAGGTTATGGTCGCGGGCATTGAAGGCCGCTTCCGAAATGCCCCACGGAATACCGAGCTTGCGGGCGTAATTCATCTGCTCGACGACGACCAGATTGTTGGTCTGGTTGAGAATGCCCCCGCCGCGCTCCTGCATGACGAGCGGCGGCATCAGATATTCGAACATCGAGCCGGACCAGGAGACCAGCGCACCGCGTGACCCCACAGGCACGACCTGGCGGCCGAGGCGGTACCAGTGTTCCGTCGGCAGATCACCCTTGGCGATGCCGAACAGGCTGGTCAGGCGGCATTCCGAGGCGAGAAGATCGTAGCAGGCTTGGTCGAGTTCACCGCTTTCGACGCGGTAGCCGATCGACAGCAGGCGCCGCTCGGGCCGGAACAGGAAGCCGAAATCCATCGAGAAGGCGAGATCGCGGGCCTTGTCGCGCAGCGCTGTCAGGCGCGGCCGCAGCGCATCGACTTTGGAAAGGTCGAAGGTGCTGTCCGATATATGCGCCTCGCAGACCTTCACCAGGGATGCCGCCCATTGGGTGACCTCTTCGCTCTGCTTCGACTTGACCTCATGGTCAAGATTGGCGGCGAGCTTCTCGATGTCGCGCGCGAGAACGGCGAGGTTGATGATGCGGATCGAGGCGAATTCGTGCTCACGCTTGACGGCGGCAAGCGCGTTCTGGAAACCGACGATGCGTTCCTCCAGGCGCCGGCGCAGCGGGCGCACGGTCTTGCGGTCGTCGGGCAGGTCCGCCAGCACTTCGCCGAGAATGCCCGCGGTGTCGCCGACGCCGTCGAGATTGCCCTGCATATGAGCGGACGGCGCCTCGGCCCAGTTGCGGCAGGCCGACGAAATGGCGATCAGATGGCCGGCAAGATTGCCGCTGTCGACGGCCGAGACGTAACGGGGCCCGAGCGTCTGCAGCGTATCGGTGTGATACCAGTTGAACAGATGGCCGCGGAATTTCTCCATTCTGTCGATCGTCGCGATCGTCTGCTCCAGCCGCTCGAGCGTCTCCTCGAAGGAGAACCAGCCGAATTGCCGGCCGGAAACGACGGAGAGCAGATAGACGCCGATATTGGTCGGCGAGGTCCGCGCCGCGACGATCACATGCGGCGTTTCCTGGATATTATCCGGTGGCAGATAATTCTGCTCGGCGGTGGTGAAGGTCTCGAAATAGCGCCAGGTGCGCCGGGCGATCTTGCGCAGTTCGCTCGACACCGAATCGGCGACCTCGAGCCGGTCCTCGGTCTCTGCCGACTGGCTGACATACCAGGCGACGACAGGCGACAGGATCCACAAGAGCGCGAAGGGAATGCCGACGACGAAGGCATTGTCGCCGGGGAGGGCTGCAAAACCGAGCGCCAGCAGCGCCAGCGCCGGTGCGTGCCACATCGCCTTGTAATAGGAGATCAGCGTCCCCTGGCCGCCGGCCTGAACGCTGGCGGCGGTCCGCCACTGCAGCATCAGCTTGCGGCTGACGAACAGGCGGTAGAGCGAGCGGCCGATCGCATCCGCCATCATGGCAGCCGAATCGGCGATGAAGACGATCCGCAATGCGACCTGCGCATTGGCAGCGGTGATATCGGACCAGACCGTATAGAGATGGGCGCGGGCGATGATATCGCTGGTGCGCGGAATGATGCCGTTGATCAGCGACAACGTCGGCGCGACGAAGAGGCAGAAAATCAAGAGAATCTGCCAGATGAGCGCGCCGAGCGGACCCATGAAATACCAGCCGAGCACGGAGGCGAAGAACCAGGCGATCGGTGTCAGCGAGCGGCGCAGATTGTCGAACATCTTCCAGCGGCCAAGGGCCGTGACGCCGTATTTCGGATTGAACATATAGGGCAGCAGCTGCCAGTCGCCGCGCGCCCAGCGATGCTGACGCGAGGTCTCGACTTCGTAGCGGATCGGGAAATCCTCGACCAGCTCGAGATCGGTGACAAGCGCGCAACGCGCCATCGAGCCTTCGAGAAGATCGTGGCTGAGCACCGAGTTCTCGTCGATCCGGCCCTTCAGCGACGCTTCGAAGGCATCGACATGATAAAGCCCCTTGCCGGTGAAGGTGCCTTCGCCGGCCAGATCCTGATAGACGTCGGAAACGGTGAAGACGTAAGGGTCGAGGCCGCGGTTGATCGAAAAGACGCGCTGGAAGACCGAGGCGTCCTTGCCTGTTGTCAGCGACGGGGTGACGCGCGGCTGCAGCACACCGTAGCCGCTTTCGACACGGCCGGTTTTCGGATTGATGACCGGGCGATTGATCGGATGATAGAGCTTGCCGACGAGCTTGGTGACGGCATCGCGCATCAGGCGCGTATCGGCATCAAGCGTCATGACATATTGCACGTTGGCCGGCACGGTGTTGGCGCCCGGCAGATAGGTCGTGTCGCGGTCGCCGCGCAGCAGCATGTTCAGCTCATGCAACTTGCCGCGCTTGCGCTCCCAGCCCATCCACACACCTTCGGAAGGGTTATAGAGGCGGCGGCGATGCAACAGATAGAAGCGCGTCTTGCCGTCATAGGCATAGCGGGCGGAAAGATTGGCGATCTCGCGCCTGGCATAATCGAGCACCTCGAGATCGGCGGGCGTTTCCTCGGTGTCGCTGTCAGGCCAGTCGCTGAGCAGCGCGAAATAGAGTTCGCCGCGCGGATTGGCGAGATAATGAACCTCGAGATTGCGCACGTGGTCGTCGACGCTGTCGCGGTTCGAGATCAGGCAGGGCACGACGAGCAGCGTGCGCGCATCCTCCGGAATGCCTTGCTTGAACTCGTAGCCGACCAGGCGCGCCGGCGTCACGAAGAAGGAAAGTACGGTGTTGAAGAGACCTGTGGCTCCCTCCGATGCCGGCAGAGAGAACATGATCAGCAGCAGGGCGATTTCGATCGGCCCCATGCCGGCATTCGCCATGAACCGGCCGACGATCGCCATGGCGATGACTGTCAAAAGCATGACGGGCACGGCAATTGCCAGCCAGTTGAACTGGCGCACGGCGCGCACGAAATGCTGGATGAAGGTCGGGCGATAATTCGCCCGCGCCTCGAGCTTCGGCCGCTGGGCGCCGGACAGGAAACCGCCGACATTCGGCTCATGCGGCTGTGGCTCGTCGGAGGCCTTGGCGGCATCCGTCATGTCGAGCGCCAGCTGGGCGATTTCCATTTCCGTCAGCGGCGAGCGTTTGGCCAGCTTTTCGATCTGTTTGCGATATTTGTTGCGCGAGCCGGAATCGAGGATGCCGTAATCCGAATGCTCCCAGAGCAGCTTGTCGACATGGCTGACCTGCTCGACCCAGACCGACCATTCGGCATCGTCGATCTCGCGAAGGCTGCGGATGATGTTGCCCATCGTCACGTTGCCGGAAGACAGGCGGCTGTGTTCTGCGGTCGTCGCCTCTTCGGTGTTGCGGCCGAGTTCTTCCAGCCGCTCGTCGAGCCAGGTGATCGCCAGGCTCGAGGTCTGCGAGCCGTCGCGCAGGCGATAGAGGAACTGCGTCGAGAAGGTATTGTCCTCGGCAAGCGGTTCCAGCGTCTTCAGATAGGCCGCGGCCGCGGCTGGATCGGTCAGGCGCACCAATTCGTCGGCCGCCTCGTTGGCGCGGCGGCGCAGGCGGCGGCTGGCTTCGACACGGCTGGAAATGCGGCGAAGGTTTTCCACGAGCACATAGCGCACCAGCGAAGGCAACGCCCATAATTCGCCGATCCTCAGCGTCTCGCTGGCCTGAAAACCGTCGACCAGCGCCGTCAGGCTTTCCTGCGAGATCGTGCTGTGGGTATGGGCGACGTAGAGCCAGGCGAGCACGAGGGTGCGCGGCACCTCGACGCCGCCGACGACCATGGTCGGCAATTCGCGATAGAAGCGGCGGGGAAAGTCGCGCCGCACCTCCTGGATCGCCTCTTCGACGATATAATGATTGTCCAGCAGCCATTCCGCCGCCGGCGTGATCGTCTCGCCGGCTTCGACGTCGGTCGCCGTGGTCCGGTAGACGCGCAGGATTTCCTTCTCGTTTTCCTTGTGGCGGGCGAAGAAATCGAAGGGGGCGAAAGCCGGCAGCTTGTCGACGCCGCTGCGGGCGACCGCAGCGCCCATCGCCTTGATGTCCTCGATGGCAAGATAGGTCGAGCGGATCGAATCATTGTGATCGATCTGCTTCGTCTCGGATTCGCGCGGAAGGCTCGGAGAAAGATTGGCAATAGACATGGGTTCGGTTCTGGATCCAAACAAAGTTATGGCTGTTTTGCTCAGCCTTTTGCACTGCTTATCATGACTGCTACATGAACGGAGCCCGATTCTTTGAAGATCGATGAATCGGGATAAATGACGCTGCGGCCCAGCGATGCGAACGGGCTAAGCCCGGCCTCAGCGCGCGACCCGACGGGTGATCGCGACTATCGGTACCCTCTCCGCGAAAGCCATGGCGAAAACTTGGCCATCCGCGGAATAATTCAAGTCAAGAGGCAGGAGACGGTACCCCTGGCGCGCGTCCGGGCAGCTGGAATGACAAAATGCCGGCACGGCGGGAGCTCTTTGATTTCGGGAAAGGAACGGGTGTGGCGTCACCGGCAAAGCGATCGTCCGGCCGGACGCAGGAGTCCTGATGGCGGTCGTCGAACTGTGCAGCGGAAATAGGAAGCCCAGCCACATCGCATGAAGACGTTCGATGCGATCGCTTCAGATGGCGTGAAAAGAATATGAAAGAATGACGGTGGGAATCGGAATGCAGTTCTCATGAACATTCTCCTTTCGACGAGGGTCAGGAGAATGCCGAGACAATCAAACGTTCCGGAATTCAACAAAGGCGAAAACCGCCGCAACGCCGGCATCTGCCGACGCTGATCATCGAGCGGATTATCCGACGACGCCGCAAACCATCGCCACGACGAACAGGAATGCTGCCGTGAAGATTGCTCCATGGAGCACCGTCTGAAGCCGGTGACGCGTTGTGAGCGGCTTCTTCGTCGCTACGGAACCATACTGGTTCACGTGAGTATGCGAAATACCCAGATCTGCCATGTGTCGCCTCCGTTGTTTTCCATGCGGCCGGTTGTGCGGCTCGCGCTTATATTCTTATTTTATCTATCAAGTAGGTAGAGATAAATTTCCGTCTAGAGCGAACGGAAGAGAAAATTCAACCAGCCCTTTAGCAGAGCGTGCGCCATGCCCAGATCCACGAACGCTCGACGGCGTCCTCGGTCTGAGATGGGTTTGCGGGGACCTCGATCAGCCGACGGTCCTTCTCCGCGGGAATGGACGTTGAAATCTGTTCCCTATTATCGGCTTTAACGGGAGGATCGAGGTAGCCCATGGTCATCCCACCGAGAAAGAACATGCTTCAACCTCCATCGATCACGAAAGCTAACAAACGTTAACGGGATCATGACAGAAGCAAGGCAGCTGTCAATAGTCTAGTTGAATGGTCGTCTTTTAGCAAAGCATTATCCTTAACGCCGCCGCCGGCCTTTTCATTTCAAAGGTTTGAAAAGATTGCCCTTCACGCTTTGACGAAACCCTTTGCTCGCGATCATCAAATTTCTCGTGTAGTCCTCCTGTACCGCACCTCTCGCCAGGTCTTGCGAGCTCAATCGCTCGACGACCGCGCCGTTGCGCATGACGGCGAGCCTTTCACACATATGGGTCACGACGCCGAGATCATGGCTCACCATCACGAAGGTGAGTTTGCGGTCGCGCCGGATCTGTTCCAACAGGTTCAGCACCTCGGCCTGCACCGAGGCATCGAGCGCCGATGTCGGCTCGTCGAGCAGCAGGATCGACGGTTCGACGATCAGTGCCCGGGCGATCGCCACGCGCTGCCGCTGGCCGCCCGAAAGCTGGTGCGGGTAGCGGAAACGGAAACCATTGCCGAGACCGACCTCGTCGAGTGCCCGGGCGATGCGCCTCTCACTCTCGCCGATGCCGTGGATCGCAAGCGGTTCGAGCAGCAGCCGGTCGATCGTCTGGCGCGGATGCAGCGAGCCATAAGGGTCCTGAAAGACCATTTGGACCCGCCGATAGAAGGTTTTGCTGCGTTTCGAACCCTTCAGCGCTTCGCCGTCGATGGAGATTGCGCCGCCGCTGATCGGCGCCAGCCCGGCCACGGCCCGCAGCAGGGTCGACTTTCCCGAGCCGGATTCCCCGACCAGACCGAAGGATTCGCCGCCTTCGACGATGATGCTGACCTCCTTCAGCGCATGAAATTCATCATAGACGACACTGAGATCGTCGATCTCGAGAGTTGCGCTCATGCCGCCCACTCCGGCCTGCGGTCGAGCACCGGCAGCGGATGGCGGTTTGCGCCGATCTCGGGCATGCAGTTCAGCAACCCTTGCGTATAGGGATGTTTTGCCTGTTTGAGATCGGCGGCCGCCAGTTCCTCGACGATCTTTCCGGCATACATGACGATCACGCGGTCGCAGAAGGAAGAGACCAGCCTCAGATCATGGGAGACGAAGATCAGCCCCATGCCGCGCTCGGACACCAGCCTGTCCATGATCCTCAGCACATCGAGCTGCACCGTCACGTCGAGCGCCGAGGTCGGCTCGTCGGCAATCAGCAATTCGGGCCCGGCGATCAGCATCATGGCGATCATCGCGCGCTGCCCCATGCCGCCCGAGACCTCATGCGGATGCAGATCGAAGACGCGCTGGGGATCGCGGATCTGCACCGCTTCCAGCATGGCGAGCGCACGATCGCGCGCCTCCGCCTTGCCGACCTTCTCATGCGTGCGCAGCGTTTCGCAGATCTGCCGCCCGATCGTCATGACGGGATCGAGCGAATATTTCGGATCCTGCAGGATCATGGCGATGCGCTTGCCGCGCAGCCTGCGCCTTTCGCCGGCCGACGCCTTGATCAGGTCGATGCCGTTGAAGTCGAGCCTGTCGGCTGTGACGACGCCGTGTTTCGGTGTCAGCCCCATGATCGCCCGGCCGGTCTGCGACTTGCCGGAACCGGATTCGCCGACGATGCCGAGCCTTTCCTTGCCGAGGGTGAAGGAGACGCCGCGCACCGCCTCGATCACGCCGGTGCGCGTGGGATAGCTGACCTTGAGCTTGTCGACCGTCAGAAGTGTCGTCATTGGCCGCTCTCCTTCGGATCGAGCGCGTCGCGCAGGCCGTCGCCGAGGAGATTGAAGCCGAGGCTGACGATGAGGATGGCGATGCCGGGCATCGCCGCGACCCACCATTGATCGAGGATGAAGCGCCGGCCCGAGGCGATCATCGCCCCCCATTCCGGCAGCGGCGGCTGCGCGCCGAGGCCGAGGAAACCGAGACCCGCCGCCGTCAGGATGATGCCCGCCATGTCGAGCGTCACCCGCACGATCAGCGAGGAAATACAGAGCGGCATGACATGGCGCACGATGATGCGGAGCGGCGAGGCGCCCATCAGCTTTACCGCCGAAATATAGTCGGACCGCCGCACCGTCAGCGTCTCGGCGCGCGCGATGCGGGCATAGGGCGGCCAGGATGTGATGGCGATGGCGATGATCGCGTTCTGGATGCCGGGGCCGAGAGCGGCGACGAAGGCCAGCGCCAGCACCAGCTTCGGAAAGGCGAGGAAAATATCGGTGATGCGCATCAGCGTCGCATCCACCCAGCCTCCGGCATAACCGGAGACCGTGCCGACGATCAGCCCGATCGGCGCCGAGATGACGGCGACCAGCACGACGACGAACAGCGTCAATCGCGATCCGTAGATCAGCCGCGAATAGATATCGCGGCCTTGGTCGTCGGTACCGAGCAGGAATTCACCGGTTCCGGGCGGCAGTAGCCGGGCATTGCGGAGATCGCCGACGACGGGATTGTGCGTGGCGATCACATCGGCGAAGGCGGCGATGAAAAGCAGTGCGGCGATGATCAGCAGGCCGACCACCGCAAGCCTGTTGGCCGTGAAATGCCGCCAGGTGACGTAAGCGCGGCCGAGACGGGCCTGCAGGCGCGATTGCGGCCGGTCGGAAAGCAGCCACGCGCGGCGGCTCATCGTCGGAGATGGGCTGGCAGGGGCCGTCATCGGTTTCGTGTCCTCGGATCGAGCGTCCGATAGAGAAGATCGGACAGAAGGTTGATGCCGATGAAGATCGTGCCGATGACGATCGTGCCGCCGAGCACGGCATTCATGTCGGCATTCTGCAGCGAATTGGTGATGTAGAGCCCGATGCCCGGCCAGGAAAACACCGTCTCGGTCAGCACCGATCCTTCGAGCAGACCGGCATAGGAAAGCGCAATGACGGTGACGAGCGGCACGGCGGCATTGCGCAGCGCATGGCCCCAGATCACCCGCGTTTCCGAAAGACCCTTGGCGCGCGCGGCAACGATATATTCCTGCGAAAGCTCGTTCAGCATGAAGCTGCGCGTCATCCGGCTGATATAGGCGAGCGAGAAATAGCCGAGCAGCGACGCGGGTAGGATGATGTGGCGGAAGACGTCGTAGAAGACATCCCATTGCCCCTGCCAGGCGCTGTCCAGCAGATAAAAGCCGGTGATCGGCGTGAACGTATATTCGAAGACGATATCGATGCGGCCGGGAAAGGCCACCCAGCGCAGCTGCGCATAGAAGATGACGAGCGAAATCAGCGCCAGCCAGAAGATCGGCACCGAATAACCGATCAGGCCGACGACGCGCACCACCTGGTCGACGATGCTGCCGCGACGCACCGCGGCAAGAACGCCGAGCGGCACACCGACGAAAGCGCCGATCAGCGTTCCGAGGGTTGCGAGCTCGATCGTCGCCGGAAATGCACGGCGAATATCGACCATGACCGGATTGGTCGTCAGCACCGAATTGCCGAAATCGCCGGACAGGATGCCTTTGATATAGATGAAGAACTGCTGATAGAGCGGCAGGTTGAAACCCATCTCCTGGCGCACCCGCTCGACGACATGGTTGGGGGCGCGGTCGCCGAGGATGGCGAGCACGGGATCGATCGGCACGACGCGGCCGATGAAGAAGGTGACGGCCAAGAGGCCGAAATAGGTGGTGACGGCGGCAAACAGGATCCGCCCCAGCGCCTTTGCGAAGGCCTTGGCACGGCCTTTTCGGGGCCGCGCCTCCTGTCTTGTTTCGACGGTGCTCAAACCAGTCAATCCTGCCGGACTATTCCTTGGCGATCGGACCGACAAAATTGGTGTCGAAGCTCGGACCCAGCTTGAAGTCCTTCAGGTTCTTGCGATAACCGGCGACCTCGGTCTGCTGGAAGATGAAGACGAAGGGGCTGTTTGCCAGATACTTCTTCTGGATATCCTGATAGATGGCGGCGCGCTTGCCGGCGTCGCGTTCCAGAAGGGCGGCCTTGGCCTGCTTGTCGAGCTCAGGCGCTTCCCAGGTGTTGCGCCATGCAAGCGTCTTCACCGTGCCGGCATCGGAATTGTCGGGATTGCCGGTAAAGGTATCGGCATTGGAATTCGGGTCGAAATAGTCCGAACCCCACTGGCCGATATACATGTCGTGGGTGCGGGCGCGGTACTTGGTCAGCGTCTGCTTGCCGTCGCCCGGGATGATTTCCATCTTCACGCCGGCCTGCGCCAGCGTCTGCTGCATGGATTCGGCGATACCGGTGACCGGCTGGGTGTTGCGGACATCCATGGTGATCGAGAAACCGTCGGGCACGCCGGCCTTGGCGAGCAGTTCCTTGGCCTTGGCGACATCGAGCTTGTAGGGATTCTCGTCGAGTGCGCCAAGCTGGCCCTTCGGCAGGAAGGTCTGATGGATTTCGCCGATACCCTTGATCAAGGTGGCGCCGATCGCATCGTAATCGACCAGATACTTGAAGGCTTCCTGGACTTCCGGCTTTTTCAGGTTCTCGTTCTTGTTGTTCAGGCTGACATAATAGATCGTGCCCTTCGGCGCACTCGTGGTCGCGAGATCGGCATTCTTCGACACGGCGTCGATATCACCCGGCTCGAGGTTGCGGGCGATATCGATGTCGCCGGCTTCGAGCGCCAGCCGCTGGGCGGCACTTTCCTTCATGTGGCGATAGATGACGCGGTTGAGCTTCGCCTTGTCGCCGTAATAATTGTCGTTGCGCTCCAAGACGACAACTTCGTTGGCCCGCCATTCGCGCCGCTTGTAGGCGCCGGAACCGGCATAGCCGGTCTTCAACCATTCATTGCCGAAATCATTGTCGTATTTGTGCTCGGCATCCGGCGTCACCGCCTTCACATGCTCCAGCACCAGCTTCTTGTCGACAACCGACGCGACCGTTGCCGTCAGGCAGTTCAGCACGAAGCTCGGCGCATAGGCCTTGTCGACCGTGAAGACGAAGGTATTGGCGTCGGCGGCCTTGGCCTTTTCGGCAATATTGTCGCCGGTCACGCCGAACTGGGTGAGGATAAAGGCCGGGCTCTTGTCGAGCTTGACGGCACGCTCGAACGAATAGGCGACATCGTCGGCGGTGATCGGGTTGCCGGAGGCGAATTTCAGGCCCGGTTTCAGCTTGAACGTATAGGTGAGGCCGTCATCGGAAACGCTCCAGCTCTCGGCCAGATCGCCCTCCACCTTGGAGGTATCGTCCATGTCCAGACGGACGAGCAGGCTGTAGCTGTTGCTGGTGATTTCGGCGGTCGACAGCTCGAAAGCCTCGCCCGGATCCATCGTGATGATATCGTCCATGGCAAGACCCTCGACCAGCGTGTCCTTGGGCGTTTCGGCGAAAGCCGAGGGTGCGGCCATCATCAGGAGCGAAAGAGCGGCTCCCGCGGAAAGCAGGCGGAAATTACGGCTGAGCTTGGTGATCATCATGGTCTGTTCCCCTGTTCTTGATTGATTACGAAGCGTTTTGTCGGTCATGCCTCATTAAACTATTGTCCGTTCTGAGCACGTCCAGAGGCGCGCGCCGCTTTAGGCGCAATCCTCCCGCCAGGCTTGTGCCAGAATGCGAAGCCAATTTTCACGGGCAAGTTTCGTGAGATCGGCTTCACCATATCCAACCTCCCGGAGAGCGGCAATCAGCCTCTGGTTGCCGGCCGCATCGCCGATTTCCTCAGGAATGGTTGCGCCGTCGAAGTCCGATCCGAGCCCCACGCAATCGATGCCGATGCGGTTCACGAGATAGTCGATGTGGCGGATCATATCGGCAAGCGGCGTCTCGCTGTCCGAGCGGCCGTCGGGACGCAGCATGGCGGTGGCGTAGTTGATGCCGACGAGCCCGCGGCTTTCGCGGATCGCATCGAGCTGCTTGTCCGTCAGATTGCGCGCCACCGGCGTCAGCGCGTGGGCGTTGGAATGGCTGGCGACCAGCGGCTGGTCCGTCGTTTTCGCCACGTCCCAGAAACCTTTTTCGGTGATATGGGCAAGATCGATCACGATCCCGAGACGATTGCATTCTCTCACCAGCGCGAAGCCGGCATCGGTCAGGCCGGGTGCTGTATCCGGCGACATCGGAAAGGCGAAGGGCACGCCGTAACCGAAGACATTGTGCCGGCTCCAGACCGGCCCCAGCGACCGCAGCCCGGCCGCATAGAACAGCTCGAGCGCCGAAAGATCGGCGCCGATCGCCTCGCAGCCCTCCATATGCAGGACGGCCGCAAAAATACCGTCCGCCATGGCGCCACGGATATCCTTCACCGTCCGGCAGAGCCGCCAGGCGCCGGCCTGGTCGAGCCGCAGCGCGATCGCCGCCATTTCGGTGGCGATGGCAAGGGAAGGCAGCGGATCGAGAGGGGCCGCCATCGGCGTGATATAGCGACCGTCGGCATCCGGATCGGCGAAGACGAGATCGCCCGAGGGAATGTAGATGGCGCAGAGACCACCCGAAAGGCCGCCTTCTCTCGCCCGCCGGGCATCGATATGGCCGACCGTCGTACCGCCTGCGAATTCGGCGATCGGGTCGCTGCCGTCTTTTGAATGTGTCCAGAGTCGAAGGAGAACGTCGTTGTGACCGTCAAATACGAATTGCATCTGTCTTCCTGCGCTGCCCCACTGCATAATTCCTGAAACCGGAATCGATCTAAGAATAAAATTATGCAGCATTCAAACTGCTACAGCGCGCGGCGCTGTAGAGGGCGAATGAAGCAGTCAGAATAGAAAAGCTGACGGAATTCGCCACCTCTTTTTTAGAAATTCGTCATCGACCTCCGGAGCTTCGCCGGAATCGAAACGGGGGCCGAAGCCCCCGCGAAAAACCTTGGATCATATGGCCGCAGATCAGTGCTTGCGGCGCTTCTTCTGTCGGTAGACGTCGATAACGACGGCCGCGACGATGATGAAGCCCTTGACGATCTCCTGGTAATAGGCGTCGATCCTGAGGAAGGTGAAGCCTGACGTCATGACGCCGAGGATGATGGTGCCGATGACGGTGCCGGTGATGCGCCCGACGCCGCCGGTAAGCGAGGTGCCGCCGATGACGGTTGCGGCGATCGCGTCGAGTTCATATCCGACGCCCATGCTCGCCTGTGCGGTCTCGGCGCGGGCCGCCGTAACGATGCCGGCCAGACCGGCCAGCAATCCGGCAATCACGTAGACCTTGACGAGATGCGCCTCGATGTTGATGCCGGAGACGCGCGCCGCCTGCGGGTTCGCGCCGATAGCATAGGTGAACTTTCCGTAGCGGGTGTAGCGCAGCGCAATGTGAAAGATCAGCGCAACGACCAGGAAGACCACGACCGGCCACGCCTTGGTTCCGATGAAATGAAACTGCTCGGTGATCCCGGAAACCGGCTGGCCCTTGGTATACCACTTCGCCACACCTCTGGCCGAAACGAACATGCCAAGCGTTGCAATGAACGGCGGGATCTTGGTGTAGGCAATGAGCGCGCCGTTCGCGAGACCTGCGGCCGCCCCGATAAACAGGCCGACGACGATCGGCACGACGGCCGGCAGGTCGGTCAGCGACGGGAAGACGGCCCGCCCCCAGGTCGAAGACTGGGCGAAACTGGTCGCGATCATCGCCGTCATGCCGACGACCGAGCCGGACGAAAGATCGATACCGCCGGTGATGATGACCTGGGTGACGCCGACGGCGATGATGCCGATGACGGAGACCTGCAGGATCATGATCGTCAGGCGCTGCGAATTCATCAGGAAGCTCTGGCCGATGAACATCCAGCCGAGCACTTCATAGATGAGCGCGATGCCGACGAGCACGAGGAAAATGCTGAGCTCAGTCGGCAAGCGCCGCCGCCGTTGCCGGGTTGCGAGCGGAGCCGCGCCCTCTGCTGCCTTGGTACTCATGTCAAACCTCCCTTGGGCGATCGCCGCCGGCGCATCACTGCGCAGCCAGCTCCATCACCTTGATCTGCGTTGCTTCATCGCGATTGAGGAAACCGGTCACGCGCCCCTCATGCATGACCATGATGCGGTCGCTCATCCCGAGAACCTCGGGCATTTCGGACGAGATCATGATGACTGCCACGCCGTTGCGCGCCATCTCCGTCACCAGCCGGTGGATTTCTGCCTTGGCGCCGACATCGATGCCGCGCGTTGGCTCGTCGAGGATCAGGATCCGCGGATCGGTGAGCAGCCAGCGCCCGATCAGCACTTTCTGCTGATTGCCGCCCGAAAGGTTTTCCACCCGCTCGTAAAGATTGGGCGTTTTCACCCGCAACTTTTTTGCCATGTCTTCGCAGGTCGCCTCGATGGCGCCCTGCTGCACGAAACCGCCCTTGACATATCTGTCCTGCAGAACGGCGATCTGCATGTTCTCGAGAATATCGAGGATCAGCAGACAGCCTGTGTCTTTGCGGTCCTCGGTCAGGAACGCCATCTGGTGACGGATGGCCTCGGTCGGCGACGAAATCGTCACCGGCTTGCCGTAGAGTTCGATCGAGCCGGAGCTTGCCGGCGTCACGCCGAACAGCGTTTCGGCAACATTCGACCGCCCGGACCCGACAAGGCCGGCCACGCCGAGAATCTCGCCCGCCCGCACCTCGAAGGAGACGTTCTTGAAGACGCCGTTGAGGCAAAGATCCTTGACGGAGAGCATGACCTCGCCGATCGGCACTTCCTCTTTCGGAAACATCTGGGTGATTTCGCGCCCGACCATCATGCGGATGATGTCGTCGCGGGTAACGTCGGTCGAAGCGTGCGTGCCGATATATCGGCCGTCGCGGAAGACCGAGAATTCGTCGGCGATCTCGAAAAGCTCGTTCATCTTGTGGGTGATGTAGACAATGCCGATGCCCTGCGATCTGAGATCGCGGATGATGCGGAAGAGATGCTCGACCTCGCGCTCCGTCAGCGCCGAAGTCGGCTCGTCCATGATCAGCACGTCGGAATTATAGGAAACGGCCTTGGCAATCTCGACCATCTGCCGGTTGGCGACCGACAGGTACCGGACCTCGATATCGGGATCGATGTCGATATTGAGCCTGGTAAACAGTTCCTCGGTCATGCGGTGCATGACGCCGTGATCGACGAAACCGAGGCGGTTCTTCGGTTCGCGGCGGATCCAGATGTTTTCCGCGACCGTCATGAACGGCATCAGGTTCAGTTCCTGATGGATCATGGCAATGCCGTTCTCCAGCGCGTCGAGCGGAGATTTCAGCCGGATCTCGACGCCTTTCAGGCGGATATCGCCCTTGTCGGGAATGTAAATGCCGGCAAGGATCTTCATCAATGTCGATTTGCCGGCGCCGTTTTCGCCCATCAGCGCATGCACGGAGGCACGCTTCAGCCGGAACTGCACGTCGTCGAGCGCGACGACACCCGGAAATTCCTTGCGAACGCCCTCGGCGCTCAACAGATATTCCGCGTTCGGAACGGCGCCGCTCGCACGCACGGCGGCCATGGTTGTCGGGCTGACGGCCATATCATCTCCTCCGGATACGGACAGGCGGAAAGGATGCGGGCAGAGCCCGCATCCGTTGGCACTCGTCTCAGTTCTTGGTGACGAAGTCCTTGACGTTGGCAGGCGTGACGAGCTGGAAGGGAATATAGACCTTCTTGTCGATCTTTTCGCCCTTGGCGAGCTTGAGCGCCGCATCGAGCGAGCCCTTGCCTTGGCCGGCGGCATCCTGGAAGACGGTGACGTCGAGATCGCCTGCCTGCATGGCGGCAAGCGCGTCCTGCGTGGCGTCGACACCGCCGACGACGACCTTGGTCATGTCCTTGCCGGCCGCCTTCAGCGCCTGGATGGCGCCGATCGCCATTTCGTCGTTGTTGGAGATGACAGCGTCGAATTCGATGCCGCTGGAGAGCCAGTTGGTCATCAGGTCGGCGCCCTGGGTGCGGTCCCAATTGGCGGTCTGCTCTTCGACGATCTCAAGGCCCTTGCATTCATCGGTCTTGATGACGTCATGAACGTCCTGGGTGCGCATGCGCGCAGCCTGGTTGGAGAGCTCGCCCATGATGACCACGGCCTTGCCCTTGCCACCGAGAATGCGGCAGATTTCCTTGGTTTCCAGCGTGCCGGATTCCTGCTCGTTGGATGCGACGAAAGCCTGCTTGTCCGGCAGCGTGTCGACATTGACCGGCTGGCGGTTGACGTAGACCAGCGGAATGCCGGCATCGGCGGCAAGCTTCGACATTGCCGTCGTCGCATCGGTATCGACCGGGTTGACGATGATCGCATCGACCTTGGAGGCGATGAAATTCTGGATCTGGCTCTGCTGCTTGGAAACGTCGTTCTGCGCGTCTTCGACCTGCAGCGTCACGCCGGAAAGCGTCTTTGCATAATCGGTCATGCCGTTGCGCAGAACGGTCAAGAAGTTGTCGTCGAACTTCGCCATCGAGACGCCGACGGTTTCCGCGTGCGCGGCCGTCGACATGACGAGCGCCATCGCAGTGCCCAGGATAAACTTTTTCATTTTCACTTCCTCCACAAAGCGGTGCCCGGCTGCACCCTCCTCACACCGGAGCCCCAGGCATTTGCCCTGAAGCCGCAATTCCCTCGCGCCGCCTCTCCCGCGGCGCTTCCGCAAAACGGAACAAACAAACCGTAAAATTTGTTCTTCGGAATATTCATTCCATTTTCTGGGAACGGCGTCAAGCCTCTTTAGCGGCGATGAGCGATGGATAGAGGCGCAATGCCACGGACTTGACGATCGGCACCCGCATTGCCTCTGTTGTGAAAGGCGAAGGCCGCATCCATCTATGGGAGTGTCGAAGACAAGGCCGCGGCCGCAGGCGTCTTCGATTTCTCGACGCGGCCGGTCATTTGAAGATTTTGGAGACAGGACAAATGTCCATTTCGATCTATCGCCTCACCGTTCCGATGTTCCAGCGCGGCCTCGCCAGCCTGAAAACCTATCTCGACAAGGCCGAGGCCTATGGGAAGGAAAAGAATATCGATCCCACAATATTGGTGGCTGCGCGCCTTGCGCCCGACATGCTGCCGCTCTCCGGCCAGTATCAGCGCGCCAGCGACAGCGCCAAATTCACGCTCGCCCGCCTGACCGCGACCGACGCCCCGAAGTTCGAGGATGATGAGAAGACCTTCGATGATCTGCGCGAACGCCTGGCAAAGACCGAAGCCTACCTCGCCACCTTCTCGGCGCAAGCGCTGGAAGGCGCGGAAAGCCGTGAGATCACCCTGCCGGGCAAGAGCGGCATCGTGCTGCCGGGTGCCGACTATGTCACCGCCTTCGCCCTGCCGAACTTCTATTTCCACGTCACCACCGCTCACGCCATCCTGCGCAACCAGGGTGCGCCGATCGGCAAGCGCGATTATCTCGGCTGAACCACAGTCAGGGCCGGCGCGTCACTGGCTCCAGTTTTGTTGACAACCTCGTTCTTTACTCGGCGTCTTCCTCGGCCTTGTGCCGAGGATCTGCGACGCCGGCTGCAGATACTCGGGACAAGCCCGAGTATGACGAAAGAGGAGTTGTCCGACTTTCTCAGCAGTCTGAGGGCCGGCGCGTCACCGGCCCTCTTTCCGTCAGCTCGGTATAGGCAAGCGTCTGGTCGAGATGCCGTGCCCTCAGCGACAGCAGTTTCTCGGCATAGGCGAGCCGGATCGCCGCATAGGCCGGATCGGCCGCGACATTGTCGAGCTCCATCGGATCGTCGCGGAGATTGAAGAGCAGCGGCGGCAAGGCGGCAAAATGCACATATTTGAACCGCGCATCGCGGATCACCGCGAGATTGCATTCGTTCGATTTCAGCCCGAAATACCGCTCCGCTTCGCCGCCCGCGATGTCGCGGAAATCGAATTCCCAGAATGCCGCCTCCCGCCAGTCCGGTCTGCTCCCGCCCTTGACGAACGGCATCAGCGATCGGCCATCGAGCCCGTTCTTCGCTTCGATGCCGAGCCTTTGGCAAAGTGTCGGAAAAATATCAGCAGCGCTGGTGAATTTGTCGACGACCCCACCCCCCGCACGGCTTGCGGGATCGCGAATGACAAGTGGAATATGGTAGCTGCCGTCGAAGAAGCCGCCCTTGCCGAGCGTCCAATGATCGCCCGCCATCTCGGCATGGTCGGAAGTGAAGACGATCAATGTATCGTCCCAGGCGCCCGCATCCTTCAGGGCCTGCCAGATCCGACCGAGCTGCGCATCGACCTCCGATATCATGCCGTAATAGATCGACCTTATCGCGGCGAAATCCTCGGTGTTCCAGTCGCCGAGCGGCCCCGTCGCGCCGTGGACGAAGTTGCCCTTCTCAACGCGCGGCATGGCATAGGCGAGATAGGGATGACTGTCCTGTTCGGCGGCGCGGTTTGCCGCACGCGCAAAAGCCGGCCCGTCGCCCGGCTTGAACATCCGGTTGAACGGCGCCGGCACGGAGAAGGGCGGATGCGGGCGTAAGAAGGAGACATGCGCAAACCACGGCCGATCCTGCTCGCCCAGCCAGCGAATGAACTCGCCGGCCAGGAACGCCGTCTGGGTCTCGTCGCTGGAATAGGCCGGCGCCGCATTTGAAATTTCGCCGGCTTGCGCGCCGACGGGAATATGGATGTCGCGGCTGACGGCATGCTGATGGCCGCGGGACCTCAGCCAGGAAAGCCATTGCCTTTCGTGTTCGGGCAGAAGCTGGCGGGCCGTAAAGCCCGGCAGCACGCCTTCATAACTCGTCAGATGCGGATCGCCGGCATCCATGCCGCGCGGATCGGGCGCCGTGTCGGTGTAGCCGAACAGCGTCGGGTCGTATCCCGCCCGCCGGGCGGCGAGCGCCAGATTATCGAAGCGGGCATCGAGCGGCGAACCGTTGCGGCAGACGCGGTGGTTCATCTGGTAAAGGCCGGTATAAAGTGTCGCCCGCGCCGGCGAGCAGGGTGCGGCCCCGGCATAATGCCGCCGGAAGAGCGTGCCTTCCCGCGCCAGCGCATCGACGGCAGGGGTTTTCACGCAAGCATGGCCGACGGCCGACAGGCAATCGCCACGCCACTGGTCCGCCGTGATCAGCAGAATGTTCGGCCGGCGGACCTTGTCAATGCGGGTTGGCTCAATGCTGGTTGGATTTTGCATGCCAGTTCCAGGCGGAGCGGATGATCTCGGACAGATCATACTGCGGCACCCAGCCGAGCACATCGCGCGCCTTGTCGTTATTGGCGACCAGCGTATGCGAATCGCCTTCGCGACGGCCGATATATTCGACCGGGAAAGGCCGGTTCGACACATCCTCGATCGCGCCGAGCAATTCCCTGACCGTCGTGCCGGTGCCGGTGCCGAGGTTGAGCGCGACGGAATCGCCGCCCTTCAGCAGGTATTCGACGGCACGCACATGCGCATCGGCAAGATCGAGCACATGGATATAGTCGCGCACGCAGGTGCCGTCGCGCGTCTCGTAATCGCTGCCGAACACCTTGAAGCCCTGGCGGCGGCCGAGCGCCGCGTCGATCGCCAGGGGTATCGCATGCGTCTCCGGCTGGTGCCATTCGCCGATCCGGCCTTCGAAATCGGCGCCGGCCGCATTGAAATAGCGCAGCACCACCGAGCGCAGGCTTCTGTACTGGTCGTAATCGGCAAGCGCCTGTTCGACGATATATTTCGTCCGCCCGTAGGGATTGATCGGCACCTGCCGGTGCGTCTCGTCGAGCGGCACGCTCTGCGGCAGGCCGTAGGTGGCGCAGGTGGAGGAGAAAACGAAGGCATTGATGCCGGCCGCCTGCGCCGCCGAAAGCAGCGTCAGCGTACCGATGACATTGTTCTCGTAGAAGGACACCGGATCCTTGACCGATTCGCCGACCTCGATCAGCGCTGCGAAATGCAGGATCGCCGCCGGCTTGTGCTTGGCGAGCACCTCGTCCAGCCGGGCGCGATCGCGAATATCGCCTTCCTCGGCCGGGCCCCATTTGACGAACTCGCGATGGCCGTTCGAAAAATTATCGAAGACGACAGGCTTGTAGCCCTTGTTCGCCAGGTCGAGGCACGTATGCGAGCCGATATAGCCGGCGCCGCCGACCACAAGAACCGTTTCACCTGCCATGCACCACCCTTATTATTAGCGAGAGATGAAAGAAACCTAGACGAGATACACGTCAATAAAAAGAAGGAATTGCGATAGGCGTGCACGGAGAATAGGTCAAATGCCGAACCGCCCTGGCCCCGCGTGTTTTGGACCGGATCGGCGATCGGTGAATTATTCGCGTGATTTGCATAACCGCCCGTTTTAAGGGGCTTTAGCAGCAATCAGCCAGGGAGCGCGCGAATGAGGAAGGCATTGGTTGTTTGGGGCGGCTGGCAAGGCCATGAGCCGGAGCAATGCGCTCATATCGTCGCCGATCTCCTGCGCGAGGACGGCTTCGCGGTAGAGGTGACCGGCGATCTCGGCATATTCGGCTCTCCAACACTTGATAAAACCGATCTGCTGGTGCCTGTTATAACAGGTGAAACGCTCGAAAAACCTCATGCCGCCGCCCTGGTCGAAGCGGTGCGCGGCGGGCTCGGGCTTGCCGGCCATCACGGCGCGCTCGCCACCTCCTTCAAGGAAAGCGCCCCTTTCCGCTATGTCTCCGGCGTCACCTGGGTTGCTCATCCCGGCAACATCATCGACTTCCGCGTCGCCGTCACCCGCCAGGACGATCCGGTCATGGAGGGCATTCCCGACTTCGACTACCGTTCGGAGCAATATTATCTGCACTATGATCCCACCGTCGAAATCCTGGCGACCACCACCTTTACCGGCGCCTATGATCCGGCGGCCCGCAATGTCGTGATGCCGGTCGTCTTCAAGCGCCATTTCGGCGCCGGCCGCATCTTCTATTCCGCCCTCGGCCATGTCGCGGCCGAATTCGACCATCCCTACATGCCGCTCATCCTGCGGCGCGGCCTCAGCTGGGCCGCCCGCCGGTAGCGTTGGAGGGCGGGGAGCGGTCTTGCCGACCGCCCACCCGCGCCTAATCTCTCCGTATGCCGGATCGCTTCTCTTTCCTCCCCGCCACGGCCGACCGCTTGCCCGATATAGAAGCAGTCTTCGACGATTGCTCCGGCGGCCGGAATTGCCGCTGCGCCTACTGGTATCTTCCGAATGCCGACTATAAGGCCGGATGGGGCGAGGGAAATCGCAGCTGGTTTCGAAGCCTCGTCGTCGGGCCGCGCCCGCCGGGCATTCTCGGCTATCACGAGAACGAGCCGGCCGGATGGTGCGGTGTCGCGCCGCGCGCCGTGTTCGACCGGCTCCGCCGCTCAAAATCCTTTGCGCCGGTCGACGACAGGCCGGTCTGGTCGATCAACTGCTTCATCACCCGCAAGCCGTTCCGGCGGCAGGGTCTGGCGCGATCGTTATTGAAACACGCCGTCGAATTCGCAAGCGCGAACGGGGCTGAATGTCTCGAAGCCTACCCCGTCGATCAGGCAGCCCGTACTTCGAACGGAGCCGAGCTCTATCCCGGAGCGCTTTCGATGTTTCTGGATGCCGGCTTCATCGAAGTGGCAAGACGCCTGCCGGCAAGGCCGATCGTCCGCCTGGAATGCCGCTGAATATTTCGGCAACCCAGGGATTGATAAATACGGCTTAGCGAGCCGCTTTGATCGGCCGCTCGTCCTCGACGGCGGGCGCCGCCTCGTCATAGACCCGCATCAGCCGCCCGGCTGCCTTCAGCTTCTCGATAAGATCGTTTCCGTCAGCCGAGGCCTTGGTCAGCTCCAGCTGCTCGAACTCCCGCAGCGCCTGCGCCCAATGGCTGTCCCCGCGCCCATCCGGCCTGCCTTCCGATTCCCACAGTGAATAAGCGCGCTGGCTGACCCAGGCGTCTTTATTGTGACTCATAATCAACCCCAGCGAGAAATTTCGGAAAGAATATTCGATAGGGAATAAGGTGCCAAAACCGGCTTTAGGAGTCGTTACGAGGCAGCGTTAGTTTTTAGCTAATACCGAGGCGCCGGGGATTGTCCCCGGCACGCCTTTCCAGACCTTGGCCTCGTGCCGGCTCCAGGATAGGGTCATCCGCAGAAACGACAGCGATGACCGATGGTAGCCAAGACAACCCTCAATGCGAAGAATCTCGAATCCCTCGGTGCGCAGCGGCTTGCCGAACTGCTGATCGAAATCAGCACAGGCAGCGCCGCCCACAAACGACGGCTTCGAATGGAGCTTGCCGGCAATCACGGTGGTGCGGAAGTGGCGCGTGAGGTGCGCAAGCGTCTCGCCAGCATCGCGCGGGCCCGCACCGTCATCGAATGGCATAAGGTGAAGCCGATCAACGCGGATCTCGAAACGCAGCGGTCGGCGATCGTCACCGTCGTGGCGGCCGACGATCCGAAGGAAGCATTCGATCTTATCTGGCAATTCCTCGCCGTCGCGGATTCGATATGCCGGCGATCCAACAGCAGCGACAGCGCCTTCATCGAGACGTTCCACCAGGCATGCGCCGATGCCGGCGTCATCGCCAGCTCCGCGGGGATCGGTATCGATGTCCTTGCCGACAGGGTCTTCACGGCGCTGCAGGATAACGACCACGGCCAATATGATCCGCTGATCGCCGAGATGGTTCCGGCGCTGGGCAAGGACGGCCTGGAACGTTTGAAGAGCCTCCTGGTGCAATGGTCGAACGAACCGGAGGAGAAGCCTGCCGACGCCCACCGGGAGATTCTCGGCTGGAGCGGCAACGGGCCGATCTATAAGGACGAGCTCTACGCCAATCAGCGGCAACTGACGGCGCGCATCGCTCTGCAGGAGATTGCCGATGCCCAGAATGATGTCGATGCCTTCATCGCCCAGCAGCCGGAAGCGACGTTAAGGGCGCCGACGGTCGCAGCGGAGATCGCCGACCGTTTGCTCCTGGCTGGGCGCGCCGAGGAAGCATGGGAGATTTTGGACGCCGCCGATCACAGGGGGTCGTTCGAACTGCCGTTTGAATGGCAGCGCGCCCGCGTCGAAGCACTCGAAGCCCTGGGACGAGGGGAAGAAGCGCAAGCCTATCGATGGCAATGCTTCGAGCAATCGCTGAATGGCGAGCACCTGCGCGCTTTCCTGCGAAGGCTCGCCGACTTCGACGATATCGAGGCCGAGGAGAAGGCATTCGCCTTCGCACATGGCTTTCCGGATGTTCATCGTGCCCTTGGCTTTTTCCTGACGTGGCCCGCACCCGCCGAAGCGGCGAAACTCATATCCAACCGCCAGGCGGAACTGGACGGCGACCTGTACGAGCTGATGACACCCGCCGCCGAGATGCTGCGGGAGAAATACCCGCTCGCGGCAACCCTGCTGCTGCGGGCGATGATCGGCTTCGCCCTCGATTACGGCCGATCCAGCCGTTACAGACATGCGGCGCGCCATCTGGCGGAATGCGCGTCGCTGGCACCTCATATTGGCGATTTCGGCAGCGCCCGGCCCCACGACGCCTATGTTGTCGAGCTGAAGCGCCAACATGGAAATAAGCATGGCTTCTGGCGCCTGTTGCGTTAAGCCGAGAATATCGATCTCACGACCGAAAACGACATCGCAATGACCGGAACCTCGTGGCACGCCCTATCGGCGGAATTTTCCAGGCAGGCGCGCGTCTGGGCGTCGCACTATCGAATAACGTGGGGCGTTCAAAATTGACAAACTTTGCCAAATTGTGTCACCCTACAAAAATAAGGAGGCCGATATGGCGACCATGAATGTATCCCTGCCCGACCCGATGAAAGACTGGGTCGAGGCGCAAACCAAAACGGGCCGCTATGCCAACGCGAGCGATTATGTCCGCGACCTGATCCGCAAGGATCAGGAGCGAAAAGATAAGATCGCCGCCATGCAACGATTTGTCGATGAGGGGCTGAAGAGCGGCGTCGGTACGCGCTCGAAGGACGAGCTTTTTGAGGCGGCGCGGGCACGCGCTGAAGCCTCCCGCAGCAACTGACGATGGGGTTTCACCTCACAGAAGAAGCCGAAGAAGACATGATCGGCATTGCCGAGGCGGGAATCCGGCTGTTCGGGCCGGCGCAGGCGCGGCGCTACCATGACGAGCTTTACGCCATTTTCGACCTGATTGCCGCCAATCCCCGAATGGCGCGAGAGCGTCCTGAGATTTCGCCGCCTATGCGCATTCATCCCTTCAAGGCGCATCTCGTCGTTTATACAATCGAAGAGAATGGCGATGTCCTTGTTGTCCGCCTCCGGCATGGACACGAAGATTGGCTTGATGGAAACGATTGAAATTCGGCTATATCGGAAGAAAACCGTCTCGCCGACGCCTTGGAGAAACGCACCGCGCAAGGCATCTTACCGCTTTAAAGAAGCAAATTGATCGGGCTACAAGCCGCAAGCAAAACGACGCAGCACGATGGCGGGCTTCGGATGTGCCATTTTCCCGGGTGGCTGCCGACAGTATGGCGTGGGCGACATCGAAATGGCGCTCAAACGAGCCGCCAAGGGCTATGTGCTGGGCGTGAACGCCAATCATCTCTTTCGCTCATGGAGCAAACCGCTGGCCGTTGCCGGGACAGCGAAGGGCATCGCCGAAGCCTTGCCTGACGATGCCTGGCGACGCCTGTCGGCAGGCGATGGGACCAAGGGCGCGCGACTGCATGATTGGGTCTATCTCGAATTGGCCGACCTAGATGCCGATGATTTCGACGCGGCATTCCCCGGTGTCTGGACACGGGGGCTGCTGATCCGCCGCAAGATTGCCGATGACGCTGGAAGGCGGCCAGGAGACGGCAAAGAAGGTCATGGCCGCCATCGCCGCGCATCGCGAGGAATTCGAGTTCGATCATCACGCCGGCGGCCCGAATATGGACGTCACGCCGAACCAGATCATCGAGCGCCTCGAAAGCTATAGCGGCGTCAAGCTGAAGGAAGCTTTCGCAATCCCGGATCTCGACCGGGAGATCAAATGGCACTGCAAATACGCCCGGCAAAACGGCATCCATGTCTCGCCGACCTTCATGATCGATGGGCTGGTGCAGGCGGACGTCAGTAGCGGTGATGAGGTTGGCGTCTGGGTGAAGAAGGTGTTGGGCAGTTGACGCCAGTCAGGCCGGCGTCCAAAAATTACAAACGCTGATGCCTCAGTGATCCGACCTGGGAGATAGGTGACGTTTGTACCGGAGGCTTGGGTAACATTTTGCGTTTTTGGCACTAATCTCTAGGCAATGAACGTTTGGGCGATTGGATCATGCGATGGCGCTACTACCGGCTGAACTGCGTTCCCCACGCCTGGCCGTCCTGATCGATGCCGACAACGCCTCTGCCAAGATCGCTGATGGTCTGTTCGAAGAGATCGCGAAGATCGGCGAGGCAAGCGTTCGCCGGATCTATGGTGACTTCGCAAGCGCTCGCTCGCAGGCCTGGACCAATGTGCTCGCAAAGCATGCGATCATTCCACAGCAGCAATTTGCCTATACGACCGGCAAGAATGCCTCCGACATTACCCTCGTGATCGACGCGATGGATCTGCTGCACAGCGGACGCTTCGACGGCTTCTGCCTGGTCTCTTCGGACAGCGACTTCACGCGCTTGGCTGCGCGGATCCGCGAGCAGGGAGTCGATGTCTTTGGATTTGGTGAGCAAAAGACACCGGAAAGTTTTCGACAGGCCTGTCGTAGATTTATCTACACCGAAAACCTGCTGCCGACTGTCTCGTCAAATGGGGTCGATCCCATCCAAGCGCCGACATCTCTCCGGCAACCGAGCGCCGCCACACCCATTATCAAGAAAGTCATTGCTCAGATGGAGAGTGAGGATGGATGGGTGGCGCTCGGTGCGGTTGGGGCACGGCTCGCAAATCTGGCGTCGGACTTTGATCCGAGAACCTACGGTTTTCGGAAGCTTAGCGACCTGGTGCGGAAGACGAACGCTTTTGACGTCGATCAGCTCGAGGGTAAGCCATTGCGGATCCGGGTCAAACAGTCAGGCTCGACGAAGAAGACCTAGCTCGTAGGTCTTCGGCATGGACAATGAAGCTTATGGCGGAGAGGGTGGGATTTGAACCCACGATACCCTTGCAGGTATGCCGCATTTCGAGTGCGGTGCATTCGACCACTCTGCCACCTCTCCGCGGTCAGGTCGGCGCTTGTTCGGCGCGGGCGTTCTCATAACGGGCAAATGGCCGTGCGCAAGTGCGCCTTCGGCGTGCCATTTCATTCGGCGTAGGTAGCCTTGAAAAGTCGCGCCGCGTTCAAGGTTTTGAGGTCGTTCAACCCGTGGCCAAGATCCAAGATCTGTTTGATTGTCATGATCCCTTGATCCCGCAAACCTTCCGCTTTCTTTGCGCCAACGCCATTGAGGAGTTGAGCTGGGCCGGCCAGCGTGTAGTCGCCTTTGATGGGGATAAGCTTGCTATCATAGACTGCCTGCTCTAACCCCGCCATCTGACCCGTAGGTGCAAGTTGGGGTTTCCAATCTCCAGCATCGATCCAACCGAAGCGGATCAAACACATCGTCATACCGTAGAAATTTACGGTGATGTAATATCCCGACTTCTCTTTCTTCCCCGTGCTGCCTGCCTGAAGTTCCTGCCCGTAACTTCGATTCCCGAATATCTTAAGGCCTAATTGTCCTGATGCTTTAATCTCTATGGATTGCGCTGGGTTTTGTTCGCAAACAAGATCTTTCTCCCCGCCATGGCCGCTCCGCCACTGTCCATTTGTGATATCCGAAAGGCGTTTGGCGAAGAGCTTTTCAAAGAAGTAGCCAACTACGGTGGCCTGCATTGGCAAATGGCGCAATTCAATAGCATCGGTGCCGGTTCCGATACTAGTCGACCAGAGAGAGCTCCAGGCGTGCAGACTGATAGCCAAAATATCCGAGAGCTTGAGAGGATGCTCAGCAAGCAATTTATCAGTCACGCTCAGCCAATCACTTTCTGGAACATTTTCATAAGGCCCCGACATCGAATCACCCCAAAGTTGCTTCTCAGGCAGCTTCGGATCACGATTTTCTGTGAAGGACCAGCAGAGTCTCAAAAAAAAATTCAGGCGGCGCTTCAGGTGTCCTAGAATCAGAGAAAATGATTCGAGGTAGGCAGAATGCTCGCGAGAGATGACGGAAAAGAACGTTTTGAAAGAGTGGTGGCGCGTCTGGGAACTCCTCATGCGCGCGGGAACCGCTTTGCCGTCTTTAAGATCGATTGTCTGGAAGCCTTTTCTGCGTTCGAAACAAGCCAATTTGATCTATGTGTGACGAGTCCGCCATACAACATCGGCAAAGAATACGAAGATGTAGTTCCAGGTGAGGATTATATTTCCTGGTGCACCACCTGGCTGAATGAGATCTACAGGCTCACCAACATCAATGGAGCGTTCTGGCTTAATCTTGGGTATAACAAGATCGAAGGTCGAGGAAAGGCGGTCCCTCTTCCCTACCTGCTTTGGGATAAAACGCCATTCTTTCTAATGCAGGAAGTGGTGTGGAACTATGGGGCCGGCGTCTCCGCGAAGAAGTTTCTCTCCCCCAGAAACGAAAAGTTTCTTTGGTATGTCAAGGATCCTGACAACTACACTTTCAACTTGGATGACATTCGCGATCCAGATGTTAAATATCCGAACCAAAAGAAAAATGGAAAGCTTCGGTGTAATTCTATTGGTAAGAACCCGTCGGATGTATGGACAATCGCGAAGGTTACCTCTGGGAAAAATCGCTCATCCTCCGAGCGAGCACCACATCCGGCGCAGTTCCCCCTGGATCTGATCGATCGGATTGTGAAAGGGTTTTCGAATTCTTCCGACCTTATCCTTGACCCATTTATGGGATCAGGAACCACGGCTGTGTCGAGTGTAAGGCAGGGACGGTTTGCGATCGGTTTCGAAGTAAATAGCCAATACATAGACTATGCCGCTGACCGTATCACAGATGCCGAGCGTGATTTATTTTTCTAACACCACACTAAAGGAAGTGCGGGGCCAGCGCCGAATGACCTATAAATCGCGTTCAGCCCTGGTGATGATCAGGACCGTCCTAGCTCGGCGCCTCCCGACGTCTTCGCAGCTCTCGATGTGCCAAACGCGCCAGAGAGGCTACCTGGCCATCTAGCTGACGATGCTATTCAATCCGGACTTCCCGCAAAATGCGAGCCAGGGTTTTCGGATGGACTTTGTATCGTGCCGCCACTTCAGAGATCGGCTCCAGGTCGATTTCGACAGCGCGCCGAGCATCACCGGTTTGCGCGTCAGTCATCGACGGACGGCGTCCAATGCGAGATCCTCGCGATCTGGCAGCTTCCATCCCTGCCTTGGTGCGCTCGCTGATGATGGCTCTTTCGAATTCCGCCATCGCGGCCATCATATGGAAAACCAGCCGTCCGCCCGATGATGACGTATCGATGCTCTCTGTCAGCGATCGGAAGTCACAGCCCCGCTTCGACAGCCCGTTCACAGTTTGGATGAGATCGACCAATGAGCGTCCAAGTCGATCTAGCCGCCATACGGCGAGCATATCACCAGCCCTCAGCTGTCGAAGCGCTTTCCTGAGACCAGGACGTTGAAAGTCAACACCAGATAGTCCGTGATCGGTGAAGATCTCAGAACAGCCCGCAGCCTTTAAAGCCGCAACCTGTAAATCGAGATTCTGCTCAATGGTAGAGACGCGAGCATATCCGACGAGTTTCATACGGCTTATCCTTCGATTGGCACTAAGCCATTGACATAAAGGAACCTTTGTCCGATAGACGTTACGACCGATAGCCGAGCGGGTCACATCCTTAGGTTTCAAGGACTTCCGGTTCGGTGCAAATTTAAGCCCGACAGAGCGAAATGGTTCCCTTTCGTTCCCTCGGGTCATCGACGCGTGCGTGTTAGGGAGAAATGAAATTGCTGCTGATCATTGGACTCGTCGGCGTCATTTTCGGCGGCGCATGCGCCATCGTCGCATCGAATAAAGGTCGCGACGTCTTGGGCTGGTTCGTCCTCGGCTTCCTATTCAACCTGATCGCCTTGATCGTCATCGCGGCGCTCACTCCGTTGGACAAAGCACAGGCAGCGGAGGGCGCCAGCGACAAGCGCCTCCCCGACGAAGAAGTGATGGGAAAAGATGAACGGCTAAACCGAAGCGCTAACCTGATCGACTAACTCAAGCACCCGTTCGAGCTCGATCTCGCGCTCAGCCGGCGACATGTCCTTGGTTCGTTCAAAAGCGTCAGCAATCATGTCCACTGCCTGACAGGCAGCCCGGTGAGGCGGCAGCTCAGTCGTCCGACACTGCTCCCATTCGCCGTCGTCGCCGATCCGGTAGTAGATGTAGCTTTCGTCGAATGCCGTGTTCATTGTGCCGCGACCTCAGCGACTCTCTGCAGAGCCTTCTTCGTAGCACGTTGACGCTTCTTTGATTCGGCGTCCTGCTGACGCTTGCGGTCCTTCTTCTCCTCCTCAGTCATGCCAGCCAAGTGGAGATAACAGCGAGTGTTGGTCTCGTCTTTCCCAGCGCGCCGACGACTACCCTCCCTGTGAAGACGCAGCTCACGGTCGAACGAGCTTTCTCCTGCAAGTTCTGGATGTCGCCGGTAGGGACGCACACGTCGTCCGTCGGCAGCTCGCTCATTGGCGTAATCCTGCCGAGCCTGCCTTCGCCTGGCTTCAAGGTATGACTCCCGATTGTCCTTGCGATATTGCTCGATCTCCAGCAGCTTATCCGCAATTTTCTCTCGAAGTCTTTCGGACATCGGAGGGCACCTGCGTTCGATGGGCTCCAAAGAATCCTCATCGATCGAAGCGAGGAGTTCGTCGAGAACTGAGATATTGGTCGTCGGTGAACGAATTTCACCACCGTCGCCTGGTTCATCGCTGTAATAGGCGATCAGATTGAGCTGGATCTTTTGATCACGATCGTCGTCGGATTCCGTTGAGGTCAGGTAATTCAAGGTCAACATCCTTTCTAGCTGTTCTGAAGAATGAATAGTCAGCTTGAGGTCCGGATGCGTGATTTTGTGATCGAAGGCATTCGTCCGAAAACTTGCTGTTTTCCCATATGTGCTATTACTTACATATTATCTTTTAGTAATCTCTTACATGAAGAAACAACGACCGAATTTCGGACACGAAGAAGCAGGTCACGCTCGCTTCGCTCGCCTGCGCGCCCTTCGGGCTTGCCGGCCGCCTCCGGCGTCCGATGAATTCAAACTCTCTCCGGCTTGATTTTCGTTTTCTCTTGCTGACTCTAAACCACCCCGTTCGGTGTCAAAGTCCTTCTCGGCGACAAGACGGTGCCCGCGTGCTCAGGTTGACTCGAGGATCGTCACCGGCGCGCTTCGTGAGTCTGTCGCGAGTTGCTCTATTGGGAAACGATCGTTGCAGCCAGCGACCGGCTATGCGACTGCCGGGCTCTCGTTCGCTCGTCGCCCGGTCTCTCATCGTCTGGCCGCATGTGCTTGGCCTATCTCGACCGTGCCTGGCATCGGTAGTCTCCCGTGTTATTCGACCCAAAAGCACGGGCGCGGCGCGCTTCTTCCAAAGCGGCGCGGCTTTGACCAAGGTGCCAATTGTCCCCGTGCCGTGTCTCAGAGAGCACAGCAGTCGAGGAGGACGAGGCAATCAAACCTCACGTGCGCTCACTCGTCGGTCGTTCCAAGTCGTATCGTGTTGAGCGCTCGACGGACATCTGCTCAACTATGTTTCTTCCACTGGGTAGCCGAAGATCTACGAGAACGGGGTTGTGAGCGCGTGCTTTGGAGGGGGCACAACCCGTCTCGATCAAGGCTCGATCGATCGGACGAGCATCATCGAGCACATACGGCTCGAGCCGTCGCGCGCCAGCCTCGCTCGATACGTGAGCACGGCTTGCCTGGCCATGTTGACAGAAAGGGAAAACGTGAAATCGGGGTTTCCGTGTCAACGTAGCGTTAACTTACGTCAACATCAAAGCCTTGTGAGGATGGTCATTAGACAAAATGGGCTGAAATGCTGTCAACATTGGTTGACGCCAAAAGGTGGATTCCGGGTGGCCGTGTTGACAGTGGACCGGGCCTGTCAACATGTGGACCTGCAATCACAGGGAGGTAGTTAGTGCGATCGACATGGCTGTTAGTGTGTGCTGGGCTCTTATGCCTGCCCGGTGGTCCTGCCTTGAGCAAGGAGAAGAAGGTCGAGTTCACGGTCGGCGATATGCTGGATCATGCCGATGAGCCTAGATGGTTTTCGGCGATCGTGGGCGCCGGGAAGGGGATAGAAGGCGCGAACCTCGTTATGGAGGGAACCAAGCGACCGACGCTCTATTGCCCGCCTCGGCGTCTGGCTGTCACCGGCGATCAGTATGTCAGAATCCTGCGAGGCTACGTCGAGAAGAACCCTGATCTCGCCAAGCAGGAAATGGGCTCCTATGGATGGATCATGGCCGAAGCCTTGGCTGATACCTTTCCTTGCCGTGACTAGTGCTTGGAGTGGCTCAGCTGCTCTATGGAGAGCGTGACCAGGCGGTCCTCTTCCTCCTGGGCCAGCCGGTTGAAGGCGAGCTCTTGGAAGGCTGCGGCTGTCTCTGTGCGGTTCCAGCCGTATTGCGCAGCAAGCAGCAGCACCTGGTCGAAGGTGCCCTCTAGGGCGGCCTGACAATCGAGGTCGAGATCGACAAGCCTGGAGGATGGGTAGTTCAAGCACCGAATTGCTCAGCCAGCGGGCAGCATCATGTAAAGCGTGAACGCTATTTTCTAGGACTTCGATCGCGGCTGACTGAGCAGTGGGTTGCTTTCAGGAAAGGCGGGCCACCAGGTTATCAGCGCTCAGGTGTGTATATCGCTTCAGCATTCTAAGCTCTTTGTGTCCCGAGATGCTACTGACTTCGATCACATTCAGCCCTCGCTCGAATAAACGGCTGACCCCTTCATGGCGAAGATCGTGAAACCTCAGTCCCACGATATTTGCACGCTTCAGAAGACGTCGCCAAACCTGTTCAAAAGAACCGGGGGCGATAGGAAAGATCGTAGCTTCATCTACGGGCGCATTTTCCTTCCACCAGGAAAGCGCATCGAACGCACGCTGCGTCATCGGCACCTCGCGACCGGACCCGTTCTTCGTAATTTCCAGCGTGATGACGCGGCGGTTATGAGAGACGTCATTCCATTTCAAACCGAGGATCTCGCTACGGCGCATCCCGGTCTCAATGGCGACGATAAGCAAGGTCTTCATAAACGCGATCTTGCCACTGTCGCACCCGTCGAGGAGGCGCTGCTCTTCGTCACCTTCCAAGCGGCGCTTGCGCTCGTTCCGAATGATGGGTCGTCGAACAAGCTTGACCACGTTGCGGCTGAGAGGAAAGCCCCAGTCTCGCATCGCGACTTCGATGACGTGACTAAGGATCGCCATTTCGCGAACCGCAGTAGATGGAGCTACGCTGCTAAGACGCTCGTCGCGAAACGATGCAATATCCGGCTGTGAAAGGCCGACAAGTGTCCTGTGCGCAATCTCGTGACGCTCTAGCACGTCAATGCGCTGGATCTCCTGGACGCATCCGCGTTTGGTGGGTGATACTTCGATCTTGTAACGTTTGAGTAAGTCGCCCAGCGTTGTGGTTTCCAGGATCTTGGTGTCAGGTGCAACACCGAAGCGATCGACCTGGCTTTCTAGCTCGCGTGCCCACTTGTCGGCTTCTGACTTGCTATCAAAGCTTTTTGCCCGAGGCTTCATACCGCGTCGCCGCACCTGTGCTTGCCAACGGCCTCTAAGTTTTCTGATCGTCGCCATTTCGTTCCTCGTTTGATGTCGTCGATCAATGCGTAGGATGCCCCGCAAAGGGTGCCAAGGATCATTCCGGCACGCGAAGAGGCGGGCGATTAACTGCCGTTCGAGATCGATCTCGCGGGTATTGATGGGCTCTTGCTCCTTCGAAGCCGATGTCGTTTGATATCGCGCAGGTTCCGGGCGTTTCGTTCGGTCTGAGTCAGGAACAGGAGGAACTTCACGGCATGCTAACTCTACTTTCGAGGCTACAGGCCGGAACACTCGGCGAACTGCTTACCGTAGCAAAGCTGAACAGCCTCGGACACGCAGCATACATCAGCCCCGAAGGCGCACCCGGTCACGACGTCATCATAGTTATCGATGGCGTGGCTAAATCAATCGAGGTGAAGACCAGGCAATTCCGAACAAGCCCAGCGCAGGACATCACCCGCTGGCCAGTGAATATGACCACAAAGGGCAACGCCGACTTCTTCATCTTCATCGAGCTGGATCTCAGAACTCTCACGCCAACGTTCTATGTGCTGGCTAACGCCCAGGCGCGCGCCACCTTTCGAGACTACATCGGCGGTGGAAATTGCTACCCACCCGAGGTCAGGCGCCTGATCACGCCGAACGACTTCTCGGCGCTCACAGCACACCACCACGACGCCCTGGGCTTGCTAGCGGCATCAGAGCTTTCTGATCATCCCCATGTGATCTCCATCGACGGTGAAGATCACGAGTAGAATGCCCGTGGAAGGAGCCAAGGATTATCGCGGCCCAAAGGCGGTCGATTAACCGCAATCCAGAATATGCAGTGTTGAGCCTGCAACAACCTTGTCAGCTTCGGGCGTATGTAGTTTGATAATCTCGGGCTGGGAGCTTGTTCATGCGTAAGTTGCTTCGATCTGCCGCGGTGAGCGCTGCGCTATGCGGAATGACAATTGTCAGCCCTGCCGCCGCGTCTGAGAAGGCATTTGGTCCGTTTGTTGTGGATGACGCCAAGCCAGATGTCATTGTGATGAACGGCGATATCGACGTCGGCTCAGCGCTCAACTTCCGGCGGGCTCTTCATGCAGCCCCGGCGCTAAACTTGTTACCTTGAACAGCTCAGGCGGCGCCGTGCAGATGGGTCTGCTGATGGCAGACGACATTCATGAGCGAAAGCTCGCGACCTACATCTCGAAAGACAGCGCATGCCTATCCGCATGTGCTTATATGTTTCTTGCGGGTGTCGAGCGGAAGGTCGACGGCAAGCTCGGCGTGCACCAGATCTCGTCTGATACCTCGGATCTTGTGGGAGCGCAGCTCACGATTTCGGACATCATTGACGTCCTCAACCGCTTCGATACTCCCGTGGACGTGTTGAGCGTCATGTTCAAGACACCGCCGAATGACATGCACGTCTTCACTCCAGAAGAGATTGAGCGGTATAAACTCAACCGAACTGGCGATGGGTCAAAGCCCTCTGCAGCGGGCACGTCGGCAGCACCAGATACATCTCCGCCCGCCCCAAACGCGACGAGCACAACGGAATCAACTGCGCAGCCGGTGACACCGGAGCAGCCGCGCTCGATAGAAACAACGGTAGGCACCACGCCGACGCCGCAGACACAAGCGAAACTCTCAACGATCGAAGAATTCACGAAGCGCCCAAACCGAATCGCCGTCTATACCGGCCTCGATCTCTTCGGCGACGACATTTCTTCTATCCGCGCAAGCGACGCTGCGGAATGTGCTCAGAGTTGTCTGGTGATGAACGGTCAATGCAAGGCGTTCACTTTCAACGCCAACCCAAAGATCACAAAAGGGCCGAACTGCTTCCTCAAATCCAGTGCGGGCCGGGCAGATGGAAATAGCGTCGCCTTCTCAGGCCGATTCCTCAGCGGGGCCGACGCCGACCCGCCCACATTTGCTCTTGGAACGATCGACCCGCAGAGCGCACTCTTTCACGACGTTGACTTTCGAGGCGGCGATCTCTCCCCACGCCCTCATAGCACCGCCAAGACGCCGCTCGACTGTCGCCTCGCCTGCGTTGACGACAATCGCTGCATGGCATTCTCCTATAATTATGCGAAGAAGCAGTGCTGGCTGAAAGGGTCGGTTGGCACACCCATGCCAGGCAAGGGAATGGTCAGCGGGTTCAAGAAGTTTCAGAACTTCTCGCCCGCGAAGATCATCAGCTTGAACTAAGGGGCGGCCGTGCGATTTTCTGAAGAAGTATGCGAGCGGCTTGGCAACTACGTCTATCGCCTCATCGATCCGCGGAACGGCGAGACGTTTTACGTCGGTAAAGGTCGTAACAATCGCGTATTCGATCATGCCGCTGGCGTCGCAGACTTAACAGATGACGACAGCCAAACACTTGGATCAAAGCTCGATCGCATCCGGGCGATAAAGAACGCTGGGCTTGAGGTGCTTCACGTCATCCATCGTCATGAGATACCTGAGGCAGCGATCTTTGAGGTGGAGGCTGCATTGATCGACGCCTATCCAGGCCTCACCAATATTCAGGGTGGTCACGCTAGCAGCGACCGTGGCCCCATGAACCACGTAGAGCTCCTGGATAAATATAGCCTACCGACGTTCCCTCAGAACCCCGAGCACAAGCTGGTTCTGATCAACATCAACAAGCTTGATAATAGGTTCGATCGTCGAGCAATCTACAATCTCGTCCGCTATTGCTGGAGAATTTCAAGGTCACGCGCTGAAAACGCTCAGTATGTGCTCGCCGTTATCCGCGGAGTGGTTGTAGGGGCGTTTGAGGCCGAGAGGTGGATGGCCGCAACTGCCGACAACTTCCCTGACATTCCTTATGCCGACGGATCCGAGGCACATAGGTTCGGCTTTGTCGGACGGGATGCACCGCAAAAGATATGGGATCTCTACGTTGGTGCGCGAGGCAAGCGGATAACCGCCGGCGAGCTTAAGCACGTTCAAAATCCCGTCCGGTTCTGGAGCTGTTGAAAAATATAGCGGATTAGCCTGCGTCGAGCCATGTCGAGATCATCGCCGGCGGGCTTGAGCTCCTGATCGTTGCCAACCTCCAATCGATGTTGAACGTTACGCGGAGATACCCCTATTTCGGAGCCAAGAACTATCCCGGCACGAGCATTGATCGGGCTTCCGCGATGCTCACCCATCCGGGCTTCAGGACCATTGCCCGATGAATTAGCCGATGGCAGCAAGCGCAGACCAGCGCTAAATCTGCTAACCTAGTGTTACGCTCGCCGGCTTCAGACAACGGAACCAGATGATGCGCTTCAAACATGGCTTCCTGCATTGAGATGTCCAAATCAGGTCGCGACAACTCGCAGATCTCGCAACTAAGCCCCAATTGCCTCCGATTGGTCAGCAGAAGCTTTCGGACCTTTGGATTTCGCTCGCGACGAACGTGAAGGGCTGTAAGTAGCCGACCCTCGGGCAGCTCTTGCTCGACGTCTGGCAACGGCTCCGTGCCGACCACCGTGATGCCAAGCCTGATCGCGGTGGCGATCCGGCGCACCTCATCCGGTCGATTTCCAAACTCGGCCCATATCCGGCGGTCCATATTGGAGACGTTGCCAAGGCCTTTGCCGGTGGCCACTTGGCGAATATTCATCAGTTTGAAGCCGATGCCATCTGGATTTCGAAATGTCGGCTGTTTCGCGGCTTCGGCATGATACGGCAGTGAACGCAGGAGTTCCGACAGCGCTCTCACCTCCGGCGCTTTTGGCGAGGGTATAGATCGACAGCAAGGAGGGTCTCATCGCGTGTCCAATTCGGATTTCCATGTCCCTGCGTGACTGCCAACTTTAGCCCCTCAAGAGTCAGTTGTTCACGGCTTGTCTCGCCTCAGCATTTCTTCAACCACCTGGTTTGCAGTCTCCGGCTCGATTTTCATACCTTGGCCATCTTGGTCTGGAGACGCGCGTTCAATTTCTCGACGCCCTCCTTCGTTGCGCCAATAGTCCTCTAGGACTTTTAGCCGAGCGCGATGGTTTGGCGGAATCGTTGAGAAATACGTATCTTCGCTGCCTTCGATATAGGGAATGATGATATTGCCCTTATGCTCCAGGAAGAATTGCTCACAAAATTTCTTGATTTCATCGGTGTTGCGAGATTTCTGGTCCAGAAGCGTGTCCTCGGCGCGCTCCAGCGCCGATGATTTAGCCATGTCTACCCAAAATACGGGGTAACCAAGACCGCCGAGGACGCCTTTCAAATGCTGACGTCCTTCATAGCGGATCTCCAGTTCGTCAAGGCCTAACTCTGGAGGACTGCCTCTAACCGCGTGCACCAACATCAGGGCCAGGTCGACTGCAATTATGAGTTTGCGTGGGGTTGCTAAAGCACAAAGACGGAAGCCCGCATCAATGGAGGGACCAATGAAATCGCGCCTCATCGTCAAACTCGAACCGTTTTCGTAATACTTATGCAGAAGAGCTAGGTTCGAGAATATCGTATCATCGTCATTGAGCGGGCCGTCGCTATAATCCAAAGAAGAATTGAATATTACCTCAGTATTTGTTATAGGAAAGCCTGCAATCCATGCAGTAGATTTAACATCAAGTGAAGGATATTTTGTCCGCAACGCCACCCGAAAGGTCGCAACACTTCGGATCCAGCAGTGAAGACAGGCTAACGCCTCTCGGTGATCACGAAGAAGCTTAATATACAGCAGTTCGTCGCCGGCACTTTTCCACAATTCCGGGGGCTCGCCGACAGGCCAGTCAAACTTTTTTGCGACCGTCTCAGCATAGATCGACCACTCTTGCGAGAAGAGGCGCTCAATCTCACGGTAGAATTCTGCGATTGGAGAAAACCAAGGCTCGGCGATACGAGAGATCGATTTTTCGTCTGACTTAAATGCTGCCTGGTTGGTCTGCTTAAACGCGGTGGAACCAACGATGTCCACACTCAGGAAGAGCCTCAACCGTGCAGACAAAGGTCCAGCGTTGTTCGGCGCCAAACCCTATGCTCCCAGGCCCAATGATTTTGCGCGAACCTTTGCAGCCTCGATGGATACTTTGAACCGGTCCGCGAGAGCAGCGATACTGCCATTTACCTCCGCGTAAATTCTCCGAAACTCGCCTTCGGGCATAAGGAATGCCGCGGCAAACCAGTTGGCCTCCCACTCAACGCGACCTGTGCCGTAGCGTTTCGCTTCGATCGGACCCACTTCCTTCTTTTGATTGAGTGGCCAAAGATAGTGAAGGACATAGTGCCCCAGCTCGTGAGCGATCGTAAATCTATCGCGAGCCGGTCCCGTATGAAGGGCTACGACAACTTCAAAGTTGTTATCAGAATCAATCCGAATTGAACCAGAGCTTGAATCGGCGATTTCCCAAAGCTCCTGGGCACGAACTCGCCCGCCGAGCTTTGAGATTACGTCATTCAAATCTCCACCGACGCCAAAGCCAAGCTGCGTCGCCACCGACGTTGCGAAGTTCTCTACCGAATCCTTGCTCAAGCCCGAAGGCTGCGGAGGATTATACGAAATCGTAGCCACGATGAATTTCCGGTTGATTTCTATTCAATATAGAGTCCTCCCTGATTCGCAGCAAGAGGTTGCGACTCCTCATCTTCCACCATCATCCAGAGGTGGGACGTGCCGCGCATGTGGCCCCATCTCACACTTTGCCATCGAATTTGGTGCCTGATAACAAGTCAGCAGCGGCCAAGTGGAAGAGAACGCTGGAAACCTTGGAGACCCCGGAAGCGTTATGGCGGAGAGGGTGGGATTTGAACCCACGATACCCTTGCAGGTATGCCGCATTTCGAGTGCGGTGCATTCGACCACTCTGCCACCTCTCCGCGGTCTGGTCGGCGCTTGTTCGGCGCGGGCGTTCTCATAACGAGCATATGACAGGTTGGCAAGCCGAAAAGTCGAAGCATTCCATCCTTTTGCCTTGACAGTTTTTTGTCGCTCGCGTATCTCGGCTGCGCAATAGGTTTGGAGAAATCCGCGCCTTGCTTGTCCTGCGCTTGCGCAGGACGCTTCACCGGCAGGAAGAGTTCGAGGGTAGCCCTCTGAAATCCCTGCTTAACTTCGACTGATAAAAAGACGGCCACCTTGCCCAAGCGGCGAGGAGAGCTGGAACGAACATGAAAGGATAAAAAATGTTCGCAGTCATCAAGACCGGCGGTAAACAGTACCGTGTGGCAGCCAACGACGTGCTGACCATCGAAAAGCTGGAAGCCACCGCTGGCGATTCCATTGAATTCACCGAAGTGCTCGTGATCGGCGAAGGCGCCGACGCTGCGATCGGTGCGCCCTTCGTTACCGGCGCCTCTGTCAAGGCAGAAGTCGTCGAACAGAACCGCGGCAAGAAGGTCATCGCCTTCAAGAAGCGCCGCCGTCAGAATTCGAAGCGTTCGCGCGGCCATCGTCAGCATCACACGGTCGTCCGTATCACGGACATCGTGGCTGCCAAGTAAGATCAACGGGACAAGGTTTAAAGGAGAACTCCAATGGCACACAAAAAAGCTGGCGGTTCCTCGCGCAACGGTCGCGATTCCGAATCCAAGCGCCTTGGCGTGAAGAAGTTCGGCGGCGAAGCCGTCATCGCAGGCAACATCCTCGTGCGTCAGCGCGGGACGCAGTGGCATCCGGGTTCCAACGTCGGCCTCGGCAAGGATCACACGATTTTTGCGCTTACCGCCGGCAATGTGAACTACCGAACGAAGGCCAACGGTCGCGTCTACGTGTCTGTCATGCCGAAAGCGGAAGCAGCGGAATAAGCCGGTAGCGCTCAAAAACAGCCGGCGTCTCATCGACCCGGCTGGCCGTATCAGGTTCAGTCCAGAAAACAGGGGAGATGGGGCGCCATCTCCCCTTTTTCTTTGTCCAAACAGGAGGACTGAACATGCAAGGCGAATTGTTAAGGGTAGACCAATCACGGTCTCCCCGGGAAGACCGGGTGTCTTCCGAAGAACGGCTGAGGCCGGAACGGTTAAGGACCGATTGCCCTGTCTTACTATCGGAAAGGCTCGTCATGCGCGCGCCCCACGAAGAAGACATCGACGCCCTTGCCCATCTCGCCAACAACGCCAAAGTCGCCACCATGGTATCGCGTATGCCGCACCCCTATACCGCCGATGATGCTGCTGACTTCGTGCGTCGCACGAAAAATGGCGAGATTGGCAAATGCGTCTATGCGATCACCAAGGCCGAAAACGGCGCCTTTATCGGCTGCTGCGGTGTCGAACCGCATGCCGACGGCAGGACCGTCGAGATCGGTTACTGGCTGGGCGAACCCTATTGGAACCAGGGCTATACGACCGAGGCCTGCCATGCCCTGGTCGATATGGTGTTCAGAACCCGTCAGGACGTCGATCAGATCGACGCCCGCTGCCGGGTGATGAACGTCGCCTCGCGCCGCGTCATCCAGAAATGCGGTTTCCAGTTCCAGGGATCGGGGCTCGCCGCCTCGCTGGCGCTCGGCAGCAACGTGCCGGTGGAATGGTACAGGCTCGACCGCAAGACCTGGATGTCGCTCCGAAGCTGGGGGAACATCGCATGAGCACATCAGCGCTGCAAAGGCCGGAGGCCAAGCCGATGATGCCAGGCCCCGCGCCCGTCATCTCGACCGCCCGGCTGACGCTCCGTCCCCACCGGCTGAGCGATGCGCCTGCGATCGCGGAATCGCTCTCCGATTTCGCGGTCACGCGCATGCTGTCCCGCGTGCCCGCGCCGTTCGACCGGCAGGATGCGCTGGACTGGCTGATCCCGGTCACCTCGGGCACCCTGCCGGACTGGCCGCTGGCGATCACCGGCAAGGACGATGTCCATATCGGCAACGTCTCGATCGAGCTGCGCCACGGCCGCTGGCACCTCGGCTACTGGCTGAACCGCTACTACTGGCGGCGCGGCTATATGAGCGAGGCGGTGGCGGCGATCATCGAGCGCTTCTCGCGCCGCATGCCGGAGACGCCGGTTCATTCCGGCGTCTTCGCCGACAACCCGGCCTCGCTGCGGCTGCAGGAAAAGCTCGGTTTCCGTATGGTGGGCTGCGGCGAAATCTATTGTTTCGCCCGCAACACCATGGTGTCGCACATCGAAACCGTGCTGCAGCCGGGCATGCTGCAGCCGCGGAAGGTCGCATAGCCGAAAAGAAGACGCCGCCGGCTCGGCGGCGTCTTCGTCAATCCCCGATCTCGACCCATAGGGGGAAATGATCGGATCCGACGGATTGCGTATCGATCCGGGCGGATTTCAACCGGCCCTCGAGGCCGCAACTGACGAAGCAATAATCGAGATGCATGCGTTTGCCGTGATCTTCGGGATCCATCCAGCTGTAGCTCTCCGGCCGATAGGCCGAAAGCGCCGCAAAGGCGTCGATCGGCGTACCGATCCGGGCGACACGGCCGTAATATCCGCCGCCGGCACCGGCAAGCGCGCAATATTCCGGCGATTCCGGCTCCATGTTGAAATCGCCCATGATGATATAATCCTCCGGCAGCGGCGGCTCCGGCAGATCGAATTCGCCGCCGCCCGTCAGCGACCCGCCGTCCTGGACGAAGGCATTGATCTCAGCGTTCAAAAACTGCAGCTGGCGGATGCGCTCGTCGGCCGAGACATGGTCGAGATGGACGGAATAGAAGCGGAGCGCGCCGCCCGGCACTGCGATCACCGCCTCGGTTGCGCCGCGCTGCAGGTTGATCTTGCCGATCGTCCGGCTGCGCGGCAGAAGCAGCGTCCGGGTCGAGATGACAGGCCAGCGCGACAGCACCATATTGCCGAATTGGAAGCGGGTGCCCGGCGGCGGCTGAGGCCTGCCTTTATCGGCCTCGACATGCATGTCGCAGGCCGGCCCATACACCCAGAAATAGTCGGGAAAGAAGGCTGCAACATCGGCCACCATGTCGGCAAAACCGTTGCGCGAGAAGCCGCGGGTCACCTCCTGCAGCGCGATGACATCGGCGCCCTCGAGGCTCCGGGCAATCCGCCTGAGATCGTATCTGCCGTCGAGACCGAAGCCGTACTGTATGTTATAGCTCGCAAAATTCACGATAATCTTTGACCTCCGTCGGAACCGCCTATATCGAATGGGCCAAGACGGGCCGTCCAACTGCCACCGGATACTGGAAGTAAAATGAAATTTCTCGACGAAGCAAAGGTCTATATCCGATCCGGAGACGGCGGCGGGGGCAGCGTCTCCTTCCGGCGCGAGAAATTCATCGAGTTCGGCGGCCCCGACGGCGGTGATGGCGGACGCGGCGGCGACGTCTGGGTCGAGACCGTCAACGGCCTCAACACTCTGATCGATTTCCGCTACCAGCAGCATTTCAAGGCGACGACCGGCACCCACGGCATGGGCCGGAACCGTACCGGCGCCAACGGCAGCGATGTGACGCTCAAGGTCCCCGTCGGCACCCAGATCTTCGAGGAAGACCGGGAAACGCTGATCTGCGATCTCACCGTCGAAGGCCAGCGTTACTGTCTCGCCCATGGCGGCAATGGCGGTTTCGGCAACGCCCATTTCAAGACCTCGACCAATCAGGCGCCGGATTGGGCCAATCCCGGCCTGCCCGGCGAGGAAAAAACCCTCTGGCTGCGGCTGAAGCTGATTGCCGATGCCGGCCTCGTCGGCCTGCCCAATGCCGGCAAGTCGACCTTCCTCGCGTCAGTCACCCGTGCCCGGCCGAAGATCGCCAACTACCCCTTCACCACGCTGCATCCCAATCTCGGCGTCGCCACCATCGACGAGCGGGAATTCATCCTTGCCGACATTCCGGGCCTGATCGAAGGCGCCCATGAAGGTGTTGGCATCGGCGATCGTTTCCTCGGCCATGTCGAGCGCACCCGGGTGCTGCTCCACCTCGTCTCCGCCCAGGAAGAAAAGGTCGGCAAAGCCTATAAGACGGTCAAACACGAGCTCGAAGCCTATGGCAACGATTTGACTGATAAGCCTGAGATCGTGGCGCTGTCGCAGATCGACGTGCTCGACGAGGCCGAACTGAAGAAGAAGACCAAGGAATTAGCCAAGGCCTGCGGCAAGACGCCGTTCCAGATTTCGGCCGTCACCGGCAAGGGCATGACCGAGGTCCTGCGCGCGCTGCGCGACATCATCGTCGAGGAAAATACCGAGGAAAAGCCGGCCAGGGTGGCGAAGCTCAGGCATCGCGACATGGTCGTCACCGATGAGGGCATTGGCGAAGATAAGGGCGGGGACGAGGCCGATGACCAGCCGTAAGCCGCTTGGCCGCTACCGCCGCATCGTCATCAAGATCGGCTCTGCGCTTCTGGTCGACCGCAAGGCCGGGCTGAAGAAGGCCTGGCTCGACGCCATGTGCGCCGATATCTCCGGCCTGAAGGCCAAGGGCATCGATGTGCTCGTCGTTTCCTCCGGCGCCATCGCGCTCGGCCGCTCGGTGCTCGACCTGCCCTCGGGCGCACTGAAGCTGGAGGAAAGCCAGGCGGCGGCGGCCGTCGGCCAGATCGCCCTGGCGCGCGCCTGGTCGGAAAGCCTGTCGCGCGATGAGATCGTTGCCGGCCAGATCCTGCTGACGCTCGGTGATACCGAGGAGCGCCGCCGCTATCTCAATGCGCGGGCCACCATCAATCAGCTTTTGAAGATCGGCGCCGTGCCGATCATCAACGAGAATGACACTGTCGCCACCAGCGAAATCCGCTATGGCGACAACGACCGCCTGGCCGCCCGCGTTGCGACGATGACCGGCGCCGACCTGCTCATCCTTCTCTCCGACATCGACGGCCTCTATACCGCCCCGCCGCATCTCGATCCGAACGCAGCCTTCCTGGAGACGATTTCCGCAATCACCCCGGAGATCGAGGCGATGGCCGGGGGTGCTGCTTCCGAGCTCTCGCGCGGCGGCATGCGCACCAAGATCGATGCCGGGAAGATTGCCACGACATCAGGCTGCGCCATGATCATCGCCTCCGGCAAGACCGACAGCCCGCTGTCGGCGATCGAAAACGGCGCCCGTTCCTCGTGGTTCGCCCCTTCGGGGACCCCTGTCACGGCTCGCAAGACCTGGATCGCCGGGCAGCTGCAGCCGGCCGGCGAACTGCATGTCGATGACGGCGCCGTCACCGCTCTCGGCGCCGGCAAGAGCCTGCTTCCGGCCGGCGTGCGCAGCGTTTCCGGCCTCTTCAGCCGCGGCGACACGGTGGCGATCATCGGCCCTCAAGGCCGCGAGATCGCCCGTGGCCTTGTCAGCTACGACGCCGAGGACGCCCGCCGGATTGCCGGCCGCAAATCGGCCGAGATCGCGACCATCCTCGGTTATGCCGGGCGCGCCGCGATGGTCCATCGCGACGACATGGTGATGACCGCGCCGATCGGTTCGAAATCGGAAAGGCAGAAGAAGGACGCGAGTTATGCTTGATACCGTTGCGCCAGGCCCTGACATTGACGTGCTGATGAACGACATCGGCCGCAAGGCGAGGGCTGCCGCACGACCGCTGAGCTTTGCGTCTACCGAGGCGAAGAACAGCGCGTTGCTTGCGATGGCCGATGCGATCCTGGCGAACAAGGCTGAGATTCTTGCCGAAAACGCCAAGGACCTGAAGGACATCGAAGGCACCGAGATGCTCGCCTCCTTCGTCGACCGGCTGACGCTGAACGACAAGCGCATCGCCGAAATAGCGGAGGGAATCCGCGCCATCGCCGCTCTGGCCGATCCGGTCGGCGAAGTCATTGCCGCCTGGGACCGGCCGAACGGCCTGAAGATCGAGCGCGTCCGCACGCCGCTCGGCGTCATCGGCGTCATCTTCGAAAGCCGGCCGAACGTCACCGCCGATGCCGGCGCGCTTTGCCTCAAGGCGGGCAATGCCGTCATTCTGCGCTGCGGTTCGGATTCGCGCCGTTCATCGCAGGCTATCCATGCCTGCCTGGTCGAGGGCCTGAAAGCGGCAGGGCTTCCAGAGCATGCTATCCAGCTCGTCCCGATCACCGACCGCGCCGCCGTCGGCGCCATGCTGCGCGGCCTGGACGGGGCGATCGACGTCATCGTGCCGCGCGGCGGCAAGAGCCTGGTCGCCCGCGTGCAGAGCGAGGCCCGCGTGCCGGTTTTTGCCCATCTCGAAGGCCTGTGCCACATCTATGTCGATGCCTCCGCCGATATCGAGATGGCAAAACAGATCGTCGTCAATGCCAAGATGCGCCGCACCGGCATCTGCGGCGCGGCCGAAACCCTGCTCGTCGATGGCGCCGCGATCGGCACGCATCTGACGCCGTTGCTCGAGATTCTCACAGAGGCCGGCTGCGAGATCCGCGGCTCCGCAACCGTTCTGAAGGTCGCGCCGGGCGTGAAGCCGGCGACCGAGGAAGACTGGTCGACCGAATATCTCGATGCGATCATTTCGGTTGCCGTCGTCGACGGCATATCGGGCGCGATCGCCCATATCCAGACCTATTCCTCGAACCACACCGAGGCTGTCATCGCCGAGGACGCTGACGTCGTTGCGCGGTTCTTCACCGAGGTCGATTCGGCAATCCTGCTGCACAATGCCTCGACGCAGTTTGCCGATGGCGGCGAGTTCGGCATGGGTGCGGAAATCGGCATTGCCACCGGCAAGATGCATGCCCGCGGCCCCGTCGGCGTCGAGCAGCTCACCTCTTTCAAATATCGGGTGCACGGCGCCGGACAGACGCGGCCCTGACGTGACGACCGAGCCTGACGTGGCGATTGGGCCTGACGTGGTGATTGAGAATGTGGACCGCCACTATCTCCGCATGCCGCACAGCGAGCGCGGCATGGTCGTCGGTCTGTTCGGCGGTTCGTTCAACCCGCCGCATCAGGGCCACGCGCTCGTTGCCGAGATCGCCCTCAAGCGGCTCGGCCTCGATCAGCTCTGGTGGATGGTCACCCCCGGCAATCCGCTGAAGAGCCGCAACCAACTCGCTCCGCTTGCCGAGCGCATTGCCGAAAGCGAGCGCATTGCCCCCGATCCCCGCGTCAAGGTCACCGCCTTCGAACAAACGCTCGGCGTCAGCTACACCGCGAACACGCTTGCCCGCGTCAAGGCCCGCAATCCGCATGTGCATTTCATCTGGATCATGGGCGCCGACAGCCTGCAGACCTTTCACAAATGGCAGAAATGGCAGGAAATTGCCCGCACCTTCCCGATCGCCGTGATCGACCGGCCGGGCGCGACGCTCTCCTTCCTCTCCTCGAAGATGACGAGAACCTTCGATTTCGCCCGTGTTGACGAGGATGACGCGCGTGTTCTCTGGAAGAAACCCGCGCCGGCCTGGACCTTCATCCACGGACCGCGCTCCGGCCTGAGCTCGACGGCAATCCGCAACGGCTCGGCGCCTGGCAGCTCCGAACCGGGCAGCTCCGAATAGGCCGATTTTTAGGGAAATCCCAGAAACGAGAAAGCCCGACGGGGGAGGAGATCCGTCGGGCTTATAAACTCGATCGACAACTGGGAGGAGGAGTGTTGTCGATCCTACCGAACGGCTATGGGAGGAGGAGAAGCCGTTTCGATGAGTCTGTTGTATCATATTCCGCCAGAAGGTGAATATCGATTGGTGCATTGCAGCAATGCACGGGATGCAAATCTCTACGCAGACTTCGCTCAACCGGTGCCGCTTTTATTAGCAAAAATTAAAAGAAGTATTTCCCTACTGCCGGGAGTCCTTGAGATTTGCAAACGGACTCCGAGTATTTTCGCCCCGCCGATCTCGATTTCGGCGGGAGCCATGCACTTGCCGAATGCGTGAACATTGCGCCGCTGCGACAGCGGATCCGCGATAGGGTTATATTTTCATGGATATATCCCTAGCAAAGCCGCACCGCTCGTTATATTCGTCGCAATATTTCGAACCCCTGGGGAGTGAACATGCAAAACCGCCGCCAATGGATGAAACTGGCAACTGCCGCGATCGCGGCCCTCTGGCTTGGCACAGCAGCGCTTCCGGCGCCGGCCACTGCGGCCGAAAAGCTCACCGTCTTTGCGGCGGCGAGCCTCAAGGATGCGCTCGATGCCGCCAACGCCGCCTGGACCAAAGAAAGCGGCAAGGACGCCGTCACCTCCTACGCGGCGAGTGGGGCGCTGGCCAAGCAGATCGAAAATGCGGCGCCCGCCGATATCTTCATCTCGGCCGACCGCGACTGGATGGATTACGTCGCCAAGAAGAACCTGATCAAGGCCGACACCCGTTCGGACCTGCTTGGAAACCGGATCGTGCTCGTTGCCGAAAAGGACAAGGCCAAGCCCGTCGAGATCAAGCAGGATTTCGATCTCGCCGGTTTGCTCGGTGACGGAAGGCTTGCCATGGGTGAACCGAAATCGGTTCCGGCCGGCAAATACGGCATGGCCGCGCTGGAAAAACTCGGCGTCTGGAAATCGGTGGAAAGCAAGGTCGCCGGCGCCGAGAGCGTGCGTGCCGCCCTGGCCCTCGTCTCCCGCGGTGAAGCGCCTTATGGCATCGTCTACCAGACGGATGCCGCGGCCGATAAGGGTGTCGCCGTCGTCGGCACCTTCCCGGCCGATTCCCACCCGCCGATCATCTATCCGATCGCCATCCTGGCTTCGAGCAAGAACCCGGATGCTGCCGCCTATCTCGACTTCCTGAAATCCGACAAGGCCGCTGCCTTCTTCACCGCGCAGGGCTTCACGATTCTGAAGTGATAAGCTGAGGTGATTGCAGAAACGATTGTCGCAGCTTAGCGTGGAGACTCGCCTCGTGAGCGCAGACTCCTCCATAGTCGGCCAACTTCTCCTTCGTCATGCTCGGGCTTGTCCCGAGCATCTGCAGCCGGTGCAGCAGATCCTCGGCACAAGGCCGAGGATGACGCCGAGTGAAGAGCGAGGCTTGTCATCAAACCGAGGCACGTTTCGGCGAGCCTTAGATTTCTGGGAGACCACCGCATTTGAATATATTGGGCCTGAGCAACGAGGAATGGACGGCGATCCTGCTCAGCCTGCGCGTCTCGATCGTCGCCATGCTGGCGAGCCTGCCCTTCGGCATTCTCGTCGCCCTGCTGCTTGCCCGCGGCCGCTTCTGGGGCAAATCGGTGCTGAACGGCATCGTTCATCTGCCGCTGATCCTGCCGCCGGTCGTCACCGGTTTCCTTCTCCTCATCCTGTTCGGCCGCCGCGGTCCGATCGGCAGCCTGCTCGACCAGTATTTCGGCATCGTTCTCTCCTTCCGCTGGACCGGTGCGGCTCTGGCCTGTGCCGTCATGGCCTTTCCGCTGATGGTGCGCAGCATCCGCCTGTCGATCGAGGCGGTCGACCGCAAGCTGGAGGAGGCGGCCGGAACACTCGGCGCCGGTCCGGCCTGGGTCTTTTTGACGATCACCCTGCCGCTGATCTTGCCCGGCATCATCACCGGTATGATCCTTTCCTTCGCCAAGGCGATGGGTGAATTCGGTGCGACGATCACCTTCGTCTCCAATATCCCGGGAGAAACCCAGACGCTGTCGGCAGCAATCTACACCTTCACCCAGGTGCCGGGCGGCGATGCCGGCGCGCTCCGCCTGACGCTCGTCGCCGTCGTCATTTCCATGGTCGCCCTGCTCGCCTCCGAATTCCTCGCCCGTCTCGCCGGCCGGAGGATCGATCCGGAATGACGCTGATCGTCGAGGCAAAACAGAGGCTCGGCGCCTTTTCGCTCGATGCCGCCTTCACCTCCGAGCGTGGCGTCACCGCGCTGTTCGGCCGCTCCGGCTCCGGCAAGACCTCGATGATCCGCATCATCGCCGGCCTCGCCCGCCCGGACGAAGGCCGCGTCGTCCTCGACGGCGAGCCCCTGACCGAAACCGCAACCGGTATCTTCGTCCCAAAACATCGCCGCCGCTTCGGTTATGTCTTTCAAGAAGCCCGGCTTTTCCCGCATCTCAGCATTCGCGCCAATCTCTCCTATGGCCGCTGGTTCGCGGCGAGACCGGCACACGGCGAGAGCTTCGATCACATCGTCGACCTGCTCGGCATCGAGACGCTGCTGGAGCGCAGCCCAGCGAAGCTTTCCGGCGGCGAGAAGCAGCGCGTCGCCATCGGCCGCGCACTTCTCTCCTCGCCCCGCCTGCTGTTGATGGACGAGCCGCTCGCCGCCCTCGACGAGGCGCGCAAGGCTGAGATCTTGCCTTATCTCCAGCGATTGCGCGACGAAACCGACATTCCGATCGTCTATGTCAGCCACTCGATCGCCGAGGTGGCGCGGCTGGCAAACCAGGTGGTCGTCATGCGCGACGGCAAGGTGGAAGCGACCGGCCTCGCCGTCGACATATTGAGCCGCCCCTCTGCGGCATCCGACCGGCGCGAGGCGGGCGCGCTGCTGGAGGGCACGGTGGAAAGCTTCGATGCGCGTCACCGCCTGTCAACGGTCGCGCTGAAATCCTGTCGGCTCCATATTCCGGGCGCGGCCCTTGCGCCCGGCAAATCGGTCCGCATCCGCATTCCCTCGCGCGATGTCATGCTGGCGACCGCAAGACCCGAGGGGCTCAGCGCGCTGAATATTTTGGAAGCAAGGATAGAAGGGATGTCGTCGGCCGAGGACGGAACGGTGGAAATTCGGCTCGATTGCGGCGGCGATATCATTCTTTCCCGGATCACCACACTGTCCTGCGAGCGTCTGGATCTTCGACCGGGAAGGGCGGTCTTCGCCGTCATCAAGACAGTTGCCCTGGAGGCCTGATCAGCCGCGCTTGCCTTCGAGCCAGGCGAGGTCTTCGGCAAGGCTCGTGCGCATCGTGCTTTCCATCCGGCGGAAACGCGCGAGCAATTCCTCGCCGAACGGCGTCAGCGCCGCGCCGCCGCCCTTCTGCCCGCCCCGCTGCGATTCCACTACCTGTTCAGAGAACATCCGGTTCATCTCGCTGACCAGCAGCCATGCCCGCCGATAGGACATGTCCATTGCCCGCCCCGCCGCCGAGATCGATCCGGTCTGGCGGATATGCTCCAGCAGTTCCATCTTGCCATGGCCAAGCCGATCCTCGTCCGGGAAACTGATTCGTAGGACAGGCACGAGGGTTTTTGCGGCTGAGTCGGTCATTGAATCCGGAGATCGTGGAATTTGCCGCACTTTACGCTGCGGCACGGAAACTGTACACCGCCCGCAATAAGCAGCCCGAGTGGCAATATTCTTCAATTTGGACGTCGGATCGGATTTTCAGCCGTTCTGTATCTTAGCACGTCTTGAAACATTAATGGTTTGATGCCTATCTTAACCATGATCCGGTCTCGATCGGATCTCGTGTTGTGCATGGTTTGTCATTCCAGGAAAGGGAAAAAACTGACAACAGTACACGCCAAGGGAAAAACGCTCGCCGTTATCCCGAAGAGTGCGGAACGTGGCGCCGATGCCGCTGCCCGCGCCCTAGAAACCGTCCTCGCCAGCCTCGAGGACTCCAAAGCTGAAGATATCGTCACCATCGACATTGCCGGAAAATCGGCGCTGGGAGACTACATGATCGTCGTCTCCGGCCGCTCGAACAGGCATGTCATGGCGATCTCGGATCATCTGCTCACCGACCTTAAGGATGACGGCCTCGGCACGGCCCGCGTCGAAGGCCAGGAAGGCGGCGATTGGGTCCTGATCGACACCGGTGACATTATCGTGCACGTGTTCCGCCCCGAAATCCGCGAGTTCTACAACATCGAAAAGATGTGGGCGGCTCCGGATATGGATGAAGAAACACGGCACTGACAGGCGGCCGGCATTTGTCCGGCGCCTGAGATGTGGCATTGGCTGGCCGGACAAGTTTAGAAGCCGGCCGGTGGCGCCTTATGCGCCCGATGTGCCGCCTCAGCGGGGAGCGGAAGAATGCGAGTTGGTCTTTTTGCGGTGGGACGGCTGAAGTCCGGCCCCGAAAAAGATCTTGCGGCCCGTTATTTCGACCGTGTCGCCAAGGCCGGCCCTGCCGTCGGCCTTGAATTTACCCGTATCGCCGAAGTTGCCGAAAGCCGTGCCTCCAATGCGGAAACCCGCAAACGCGAGGAAGCAGTACTGCTGTTAAAATCGCTTGCCGATGGCAGCATCCTCATTCTTCTCGACGAACGCGGCAAGGCGCTGGACAGCGAAGCTTTCGCAAGCCTGCTCGGCTCCTATCGTGACCAGGGCAAACGCGAGCTGACCATCGCCATCGGCGGCGCCGACGGCCTCGATCCCTCACTCTATGACCGCGCCGACGCCACGCTGTGCCTGGGCAAGATGACCTGGCCGCATCAGCTCGTGCGCACGCTGATCGCCGAACAGCTGTATCGCGCCGTCACCATCCTGTCCGGCCACCCCTATCACCGCGTCTGAATGCGTCGCAATGTCACGCAGCCGTGTTTGCTCGGCCGGCCGTTCTCGGTCGAACGTTCTGGCAAAGCGTGCCAAATCAGCTTAGGCTCCGCGCGATTTCAGAAAGTGCCCGAACACGCATGACGACAACAGCAACCAGGCGACACCGCATGATCCTGCCGGCTATCGTCGCCAGTGTCGGTGTGGTGGTGATTGCCGTGTCGGCAAATCCCTTCAGCGTTCGAGCACAGGATACCGCACCTGAGGCAGCCCAATCTGCTCCGCAGCCGGCAGCCGGGCCGGCGCCAGCCGATCCGGCCGCCGAACTGGCCGCTAAACGCGACCAGACCCGCGCCGAACTCGAAACCCTGTCGAAAACCATCAGTCTCTCCACCGACAAGGTGAGCGCGCTTCAACAGAGCATCGCCGATCTGGACAAGAGCACGCAAAGCATTCGCCAAGCGCTGATCGAGTCGGCTGCTCGCCGCAAAACGCTGGACAAGCAGATCCTCGAAAGCGAGAAGAAGCTTGCCGATCTCGGCGTCAAGCAGGATGGCATCCGCCGCTCGCTGCACGAACGCCGCGGCCTTCTGGCCGAGGTGCTGGCAGCACTCCAGCGCATGGGCCGCAACCCGCCGCCCGCTTTGCTCGTCACCCCTGATGACGCGCTTGCCTCGGTGCGCAGCGCCATCCTGCTCGGCGCCGTCGTGCCCGGCATCCGCAAGGAGACCGACAAGCTTGCCGCCGATCTGGCAAGCCTCGCCGCATTGCAGACCGCAAGTGCTGCCGAGAAGGCCGGCCTGACCGCGACGATGACCGACGGTATCGAGGAAGAGCGGCGCATGGACCTGCTGCTGGCCGAAAACGACAAGCTCAGCCGCAGCAATGCCGCTGAACTCGCAGCCGAGAAAAAGCGCTCCGAGGAGCTGGCCGGCAAGGCGACCAGCCTCGAAGGCCTCGTCGCCTCGATGGAATCCGAGATCGCTTCGGTGCGGGACGCCGCCGCCGCCGCCCGCCAGGCGGAGGAAAACCGCAAGCTGATGACGGACGAGCAGCGCGCCCAGGCCAAGGCGTTGGCCGACAGCGGCGTGCCCGATAAAAACCGCATTGCGCCCGCATATCCCTTCGGAGAATTGAAGGCGAAATTGGAGGTGCCCGTTGCGGGCGATATCCTGCGCCAGTTCGGCGATGCCGACGGCACCGGGCACGAGGCCATGGGCATGACGGTCGCCACCAATCCGGAGACGGTGGTGACGGCGCCTGCCGATGGCCTGGTGGTTTTCGCCGGCGCTTTCCGCAGTTACGGCCAGATGATCATCCTCGACACCGGCGACGGATACCACCTGGTTCTCTCGGGAATGGATACGATCAATACCCGCCAGGGAAAATTCGTTTTCTCCGGCGAGCCGCTCGCCGTGATGGGCGCGAAAAGAGTGGCAAGCGCAACTGCATTGGCGCTGGAAACGGACCGGCCAACGCTTTACATTGAATTTCGAAAGGACGGTAAACCGGTCGATTCCCGACCATGGTGGACCGCCAAAGACACTGGAAAGGCACGCAATGATTCGTAGGGCTTCTCTTGTTCTGGTCGGCGCATTGATGGGTGCGACCGCCATGAGCGTCATTTACTCGGCGGGTGTGCCGGCAGAAGCGGCCGGATCCTCGACCTATAAGGAGCTTTCGGTTTTCGGTGATGTCTTCGAGCGTGTGCGCGCGCAATATGTCACGCCGCCGGCCGAAGACAAGCTGATCGAGAACGCCATCAACGGCATGCTCTCGTCGCTCGATCCGCATTCGAGCTACATGAATGCGAAGGACGCCGAGGATATGCGCACCCAGACCAAGGGTGAGTTCGGCGGCCTCGGCATCGAAGTCACGATGGAAGACGAACTCGTCAAGGTTATCACCCCGATCGATGACACGCCCGCCGCCAAGGCAGGTGTTCTCGCAGGTGATTACATTTCCGAGATCGACGGTCAGTCGGTGCGCGGCCTGAAGCTGGAAGACGCGGTCGAGAAGATGCGCGGCGCCGTCAACACGCCGATCAAGCTGACGCTGATCCGCAAGGGTGCCGACAAGCCGATCGAGCTGACGATCGTCCGTGACGTCGTCGCCGTCCAGGCCGTCAAATCGCGTGTCGAGGACGATGTCGGTTATCTCCGCATCATCTCCTTCACCGAGAAAACCTATCCCGACATGGAAAAGGCGATCAAGAAGATCAAGGACACCGTTCCGGCCGACAAGCTGAAGGGTTATGTCCTCGACCTGCGCCTCAATCCGGGTGGTCTGCTCGATCAGGCGATCAACGTCTCCGATGCCCTGCTGCAGCGCGGCGAAGTGGTGTCGACCCGCGGCCGCAATCCCGATGAAACCCGCCGCTTCAATGCCGGCCCGGGCGACCTGACGGATGGCAAACCGGTTATCGTGCTGATCAACGGCGGTTCGGCTTCCGCATCGGAAATCGTCGCCGGCGCTCTTCAGGATCTGCGCCGTGCCACCGTTCTCGGCACGCGCTCCTTCGGCAAGGGTTCCGTCCAGACGATCATCCCGCTCGGCGAAAATGGCGCGTTGCGCCTGACCACGGCGCTCTATTACACGCCGTCCGGCCGCTCGATCCAGGGCACCGGCATCACCCCCGACATCAAGGTCGAGGAGCCGCTGCCGGAGGAACTGCAGGGCAAGATGGTGACCGAAGGCGAATCCAGCCTGCGCGGCCACATCAAGGGCCAGAGCGAGACCGACGAAGGTTCGGGCTCCGTTGCCTATGTGCCCCCGGACCCGAAGGACGACGTTCAGCTGAACTACGCGCTCGACCTTCTGCGCGGCAAGAAGACCGATCCGGCCTTCCCGCCGAACCCGGACAAGGCCGTCGTGGCCAAGTAATTCATCCCCTCAAGGCCGGGCATATCGCCCGGCCTTGACCCTTTCTGCTGTTTCCCGATTTTGGAGCGGGCGAAAAATTGGGAACGGACCTGCATGCGCCTTTGGGCCGCAACCGAAAAACCGGCAACCGGCGCCCGGGTGTTCTGCGCCTGGGCCGGATCGCCGCCAGTCTTTGCCTTTTCGCGATAGGCGGCTTTTCCCTGTATACGGCGTTTCGCGGCGACGGGCTCGAACGCAGCAAACCGCCGGCTGCCGAACAAGCCGCAACGCCGCCCTCCGATAGCTCTCAGCCACCGACGACCGCCGCCAATCAGGCGGCGGACGGCATGCCCCGCGCCGAACCGCGTTCGGGCGCCAATGTCGAACAGATGGTCACCGGCGACGGCTCCGTCGTCACCAAATACAGTCCCCGCCCGCGCGATGGCAGCGGCCCGGTACTGGTCGACGCCATGCAGATCGGCCAGGATCCGCGCATGGCGGCCCAGCCAAATGAAGCATTGCTCGAAGAAACCCCTTTTGGCAGGCTTCCGATCGTCGGCCCGGATGGCCGCCGCCCGATGGATCAATATGCCCGTCCCTCGTCCGGCGCGCGCGGCATCCGCATCGCCATCGTCGTCAGCGGCCTCGGGCTCAGCCAGACCGGAACGCAGCGCGCCATCGCGCAATTGCCGGAGGAAATCACCTTCGCCTTTGCCGCAAGCGGCAACAGCCTGCAGCGCTGGATGCTAGAGGCGCGCCGCGGCGGCCATGAGATTCTTTTGCAAGTCCCGCTCGAGCCATTTGATTACCCGGCGAATGATCCCGGCCCGGAAACCTTGCTGACCACGAAACCGGCTGCTCGCAATATCGAGAACCTGCATAAGGCGATGGGTCAGATCACCAATTATACCGGCGTCATGAATTATCTCGGCGGCCGTTTCCTGTCCGATTCCACCGCCATGGAACCTGTCATGCGCGATATCGGCAAGCGCGGCCTGCTGTTCCTCGACGACGGCACGTCGGCGCAGTCGAAGACGGCTGCGGTCGCCAAGGGAACCGAACTGCCCTATGCCTTCGCCGACCTGCAGCTCGACGGCCAGCTCGATATCAACGCCGTCCTGAAGAAGCTCGACGAACTCGAACGCATCGCCCGCAAGAACGGCCAGGCGATCGGCGTCGCCTCGGCTTTCGATGAGAGCGTTGACGCCATCGCCAAATGGAGCGAGGAGGCGGCGATGCGCGGCATCGAGATCGTCGGCGTCGCCGCCCTTTCCAACGACCCCAAGAATCCTTGAGATGGATCCTTGAAAGCCATCTCCAAGAAGAGCCCTGAACGGAGAAGACGATGAGCCAGGCGACCGTAAAAGCCGAGGATCTGCCCTACCGCCCCTGCGTCGGCGTGATGATCCTGAACCGCGATGGCCTCGTCTGGGCCGGGCGGCGCATTCCCGACGGCAATTCGGAATATGACGGCTCGCCGCAGCTCTGGCAGATGCCGCAGGGGGGCATCGACAAGGGCGAGGATCCATTGGACGCCGCCTACCGCGAGCTTTACGAGGAGACCGGCATCAAGACGGTGACCCTGCTGGCCGAAGCAAGAGACTGGATCAATTATGATCTGCCGCCGGCTCTGATCGGTATCGGATTGAAGGGAAAATTCCGCGGCCAGACGCAACGCTGGTTTGCCTTCCGCTTCGAGGGCAACGACAGCGAGATCGCCATCAACCCGCCGCCCGGCGGCCATGAGCCGGAATTCGATGCCTGGGAATGGAAGCCGATGCGGGAACTGCCGGGCCTGATCGTCCCTTTCAAGCGCGCCGTCTACGACCACGTCATCGCCGAATTCGAGCATCTGGCGGCACTGCATTCGGAAGACTGATTTAAGCAGGACGACCGCTTTGGTTTGCGCTCGGCAAACAGGAGCAAGGTGAAGAATATCGGCCGCCGATGGGGCGGCCGATATCGGCAGGGCCTTATTCGGCTTCGTCGGCGGAATCGGCGTTAAGCTGGCCGTATTTGCTCTCGCCGATTTTCCCGAGCAGCTCGAGCTGCGTTTCGAGGAAGTCGATATGACCTTCCTCATCCGCCAACAACTCTTCGAACAGCTTCATGGAAACGTAATCGCCGGCCTCATAACAGATATCGCGCGACTTCTTATAGGCGGCGCGGGCGTCGTATTCGCCGGCAAGATCGGCTTCCAGCACTTCCTTGACGTTTTGGCCGATGCGCAGAGGGGCAAGGGTCTGTAGATTGGGATGGCCTTCTAGGAAAATGATGCGTGCAACAAGCCGATCGGCATGATGCATCTCTTCAATAGATTCGGCGCGCTCTTTCTTGGCGAGCTTGGTGTAGCCCCAGTCCTCAAGAAGCCGATAATGAACCCAATATTGATTGACCGCCCCGAGCTCGAGGAACAACGCCTCGTTAAGCCGCTCGATGACTTTTTTGTCGCCTTTCAATGTCCGCTCTCCTGTTTTCCTCATGGAATTGTTTCAAGCGGGACATGAAATCAAATATTTCGGTCTCCGTCGAGTGGCGACGGGCGTGATATTCCTCGGTCGTCTGGATAATGATGTCGACGACGCTGGGGAAACAGCCGCAGCAGCGGCCGCGTTTTTCCATGGCGTGGTAGACCTTGGCCGGCACGATAAGCTGCCAACAGTCTTCATCGAGAAGGTTGGTGATAACCTCCCGGATTTCCTTGTCGGTTATATAATTGCAGCTGCAGACAAGCACGTCTTCATTCCAAACATGACACTGACTATCGTGTTTTCTGCTAAAGAAGATGGTGGCTGTCAAGAAAAAATTCGAGCCCCGGATCATTGAACAACGGCGTCCGGTGAGGCCTCCATGCATATCATCCGGGATTATGCAGCGGTTTCAGGATGATGGCGCATGAGGCCAATGAAGGCGCATCGCATAGTCCTGATCGGTGCGATGCACTTTAATGGAAGTTGCGTCCGCGCGGCATCACTTCGGCGGTTTCCGCCGCGCCCGTATGGCGGCCTGCCGCAGCCATCCGTTTTTCCAGCTCCGCCCTCTCCTGCGCATTCGCAAGCTTTTTCTGCCGTTGATCGCCCCCCGGCCTCAGCACCTCGTCTGCCCGCTCGCAGACCCCGAAACGCCGGGCCTCACGTTGCAGGATCCCGAGCGCCGGCGTCATGTCCTCGATATGTTCGACGACGGTATGGATCACCCCGCTCTGGCTTTGCAGCCGGCCGCGGATTTTCACCAGCCGGGCGCCCATCACAACCGAGCGGTATGTGTCGAATATCTTGTTCCAGACGATCGCATTGGCAACTCCGGTCTCGTCCTCCAGCGTCATGAAGATCACACCTTTGGCCGACCCCGGCCGCTGGCGCACCAGCACGAGGCCGGCAATCCTCACCCTCTTGCCGTTCGCGACCTTCAACAGATCGACATTACGCGTGATGCCCATCCTTTGAAGCTCCTCCCGCAGGAATGAAACGGGATGCGCCTTCAGCGACAGCGAGAGATAACGATAGTCCTCGATGACCTGCTCTCCCGGCAGCATGTCCGGCAGCTTCGTTGCAGGCTCAGCCTGGAGATCGACGTGACGGGCCTGCTCGAAAAGCGGCAGCTCCTCGGCCGCGCTCTTCACATCCAGCGCCCGCACCGCCCAGAGCGCGTTGCGTCGCGATAGTCTGAGGGATTGGAACGCATCCGCATCCGCCAATCGCTCGATGACGGATTTCTGCAGACCGGACCGCAGCCAGAGATCCCGAACGGAACTGTACCCTTTGCCCCGATTTTTGACGAGCAGCGCCATCTCTTTGTCCGAGACACCCTTGATCTGCCGAAAGCCGAGCCGCACCGCGTGCCGGGCCTTGATAATCCCGCGCATCTCACGGTGGCGGAAATCGACGGCATTCGGATCGAAAGCCGCCTCTTCCAGGCCGCAATCCCAGTCGGATTCGTTGATGTCGACCGGTAGGATTTTTACCCCGTGTTCGCGTGCATCCCGCACCAGCTGCGCCGGCGCATAAAACCCCATCGGCTGGGAATTCAGCATCGCCGCGCAGAAGACATCGGGATAATAGGCCTTGAGCCACGAGGAGGCATAGACGAGCAGCGCAAAGGAGGCGGCATGGCTTTCAGGGAAACCATATTCACCGAAACCCTTGATCTGGTTGAAACACTGCTGCGCGAATTCCAGGGCATAACCCTTTGAGGCCATTCCCTCGATGAACCGCTTCTCGAAATTGCCAATCGTACCGGTTCTCTTGAATGTCGCCATCGCTCTGCGAAGCTTGTCGGCTTCCGCCGGTTTGAAGCCTGCAGCCGTGATGGCGATCTGCATCGCCTGTTCCTGGAACAGCGGCACGCCGAGGGTTCGTTCCAGAACCGCTTCCAGCTCCTTGCTCGGGTATTCGATCGGAATGTTCTTTGCCCGCTGCTCCCGGCGCTTCAGATAGGGATGCACCATATCGCCCTGGATCGGCCCCGGCCGGACGATCGCCACCTCGATGACGAGGTCGTAGAATATCTTGGGCTTGAGACGCGGCAGCATGCTCATCTGTGCCCGGCTTTCGATCTGGAAAACACCAAGCGTATCGGCCCGGCTCATCATCTCATAGACCGGCTTGCCCTCCTCGCCATGTTCCCTGTTGCCGAGATCTGCGAGCGTCTTCTTGACCTCGTAATGCCGTTCAAGCAGCGAAAAGGCCTTGCGCAGGCAGGTCAGCATGCCAAGCGCCAGCACATCCACCTTGAGGATCTTGACGTTGTCGAGATCGTCCTTGTCCCACTCGATCATGTAGCGATCCGGCATTGCCGTCTTCATGATCGGCACCACCTCGTCGAGGCGGTCCCGCGTAATGACGAAGCCGCCGACATGCTGGGTGAGATGGCGGGGGAAGCCGAGAAGCTCGGAGGCATATTTCAGCACGTTCCGTGTCACCGGATCCTTGATGTCGAGACCGGCCGCCTTGGCATCCCGTTCCGAGAGATTGTCCTCCGACCAGCCCCAGACGAGACTGCTGATCGCCGACTGGACATCCTCCGACAGCCCGAAGGCCTTGGCGACTTCGCGGCCGGCCGAACGGGTCCTGTAGGTGGTCACACCCGCCGTCAGCCCGGCATGTTCTCTTTTGTAGGTTCTATAGATGTACTGGATGACTTCTTCACGCCGGTCATGTTCGAAATCGACATCAATGTCAGGCGGTTCGTCGCGATCCATCGAAATGAAGCGGTCGAAGAGCAGCGTGCTCTTTTGCGGATCGACTTCCGTTATTTCGAGGCAATAGCAGATAACCGAATTGGCTGCCGATCCGCGCCCCTGGCACAAGACCTTGAGTACATAACGGGCGTGCTGGATGATCCTGTGAACCGTCAGGAAGTAGGAGGCATATTTCTTATCGCCGATGAGTTTCAGCTCATAATCGATCTGCATCGCCACCTTGGGCGGGATACCCTCGGGATAGCGCTTTGCAGCTCCGGTTCTCGTCAGCCTTTCCAAGGTCTCCTGCGGCGTTTCGCCGGGATCGTTTTCAGGTGGATAATTATGCTCCAACTCCGTCAGCGAAAAGCTGAGCTTGCCGAAGAAGGCCTGCGTATTTTCGATCGCACCGGGATAGTCCCGGAAGATCCGGGCCATTTCACGTGAATCCTTGAGGTAACGTTCGGCATTCGGCGCCAGCAGGAAGCCGGCCTGCGCTATCTCCACATGCTCCCGGATCGCGATCACGACATCCGAAAGCGGCCGGCGCTCAGGATGATGGTAAAGCGGCTGGTTGGTCGCAATCAGCGGCAGGCGATTTCGTGCCGCCAGCATGGCAAGCACGGCAAAGACCTGCCTGTCGCGGCCGTCATAGTCCGGCGCCAGCGCCATAAAAAAAGCCTTGCCGAACCGCCTGCGAAACCGCTCCAGATAATCCTCCAGTGCCGACTGCCCGGCCTGGCTCTCGACAAGAGTGCGATCGGGAACGAGGGCAAGCATCATCTCGTCCCCCCATTCCATGAATTCCGCTTCCGTCAGAATGCAGCTTCCCTTGACCGCTTCATCCTTCAGATTGCCGGCGCTGAGAAGGCGGCAAAGATTTGCCCAGCCCCGCCGGTTGCGTGGGTAGGCGAGGATATCAGGCGTATCATCGGAAAAAACGAGACGGGCGCCGGGCTGAATCCGGATGGGATCGACAATCTCTTCCTTTTTCCCCTCCTTCTCCGCCTGGGCCATAATCGCGTCTCTGTTCTTGTATCTCTCCTCAAGTTGCAGCGCCTGCGCATGCGCCCTGACCACACCGGCAACCGAATTCCGGTCGGCAATCCCGAGACCGCCGAGCCGGAGACGCGCGGCCTGCACGACCATCTCTTCCGGACTGGAAGCGCCTTCGAGAAACGAAAAATTCGTTCTCACGCCGATCTCGAAAAATGCGGCTTCGCTTTTCATGCAAAGACCCCATGCATGAACCAGCGAGGATCGAATTCCCCGCCATAGAAACCGCGACGATAGATCCAGAAGCGATGCCCGGTCTCGTCCTCGATGCGGAAATAGTCACGCGCCTCGGCGTCATCCCCATCGATCCACCATTCCATGGCAATCCGTTCCGGCCCTTCGCTTCTGGCCACCTGATGCTGCATGCGCCGCCAGCGGAAAACCTGCGGCGGACCATCGGGCACTTCGGCGAGCATGATCTCGACCGGCTCCGGCGTTGCAAAGAGCCGCAGGGGACGCTCTTCGCGGAAAGGAAATTGGATATCCGGCGCCGCCTTCCGCCTGGGAAGACTGTCCATCACCGGCACCGTGATGACGGCGCGTTCCGGCACATGGCTCTCGCGGAGCTGGAAGCTTTGCAGGCAATCCGCACCAAGCCGGGCCGAGACCCGATCGACGAAAACCGAAAGTGAGATCTCCCCCTGGCGGTCGCCCTCGAAATCAGCCTGCGCCTCATTGAAGGGATCATGCCGCAACACATTCAACCGCAGGATTTCGAAACCATAGCCGGCATCGAGATCGTCATAGACCGCCTGCAATCGCTCGGAAAAAAGCCCGGCAATGACCTTTGGTTCGCGCAGCGGCTGCGAAGCGCCGACGGAGATACGAAAGACCCTGCCGTCGACGCGGAACAGCACCAGTTCGAACACCCGCCCGCCGGCGCCCCGCGCCTCCAGCGACGGCTGCAGCGACAGGGCGACCTGCCTGGTGACGGCAAGGATCTGCTCTTCCGTGCCGATGGGCTCGATCAGCCGGTTTTCGGCCGAGAGGCTGGCAACCGGACGCCGGGGCGAGACCGGCTCCTCTTCGCGTCCCAGCGCCTGGTCGAGACGCAGAAGCAGCTGCGGGCCGAACCGGCGGGTCAGTGGTGCGCGCGGCGCACTGATGACGTCGCCGACATATTTCAGACCGAGCTTCTTCAGGGCATTGACGGTTTGTTCTTGCAGCCGCAAGGCTGCAACCGGCAAGGACAGCAGCACATGGTCCGTCTCCTCGTCCTCGATCACGCCGCCTTGCCCGAAGCGCGACACCGCCCAGGAAAGGCCCGGCGACGATGAGATCGCGCCGCGCGCATCGAAGCCCATATGAAAAAGCCGTGACAGCACATCCCTGAGAAGCGCCTTTTCACCGCCGAAGAGATGGGCGCAGCCGCTAATGTCGAGAAACAGGCCGTCCTTGCCGTCGAACGCCACCAGCGGCGTATAACGGTCGCACCAGTCGGCAATGGCCTCCAGCAATCGGCGGTCGGCCGCCGGATCCTCTTCGGCGACCTCGAGCGTCGGGTACATGGCACGCGCTTCGGCAACGCCCAGCTCCTTCTTCAGCCCCAGCCTCTCGGCCAACTCGTCCAGTGCCGTCAGCCGCATGGCATTGTTGAGCTTGCCGGAACAGACGATGGGCGGGGTCTCAGGACGCCCTTTCGAACGCCAGGAGAGCCCCCATCGCCTGCGGGCGATGCGGTCCGTTGGCAGATGCGGGAAGCTGAGCGCCAGAATGCGCTGACTGTTCGCTTGGAGGACGAACGAGGTTTGGTTCGGCGACCGGGAGAAATTCGCGTTCATGGGGATTCCACTCCAGAAGAAAGGAGAGCGGGGCCGGATTGCGGCTCTTCTCCAGCGTCAGATGGAAAATCGGATTGCCGATGCTGCCGGAAAGCCTCGATCCGTCCGGCAACGGCCGCAGAGCGGACGGGGCCGGTTCGACATGCAGGCGGAAAGCCGCACTGCTTGCCTCCTCCGCCCCGGCCTGGCGGACGAGAAAGAGCGGATGGCGGGCAGCTCGCGCCCGAAGACTGAGCCTGCGGCTTTCGGTCAGGCCGAAATGGGCGGGATTGCCTCGCACTTCGAAGATGACGGCCGAGAAGGCAGCGCTTTCCACCGCGGCCTCCACCAGCCAGAGCGCCTCGTCCAGTTTGCGCGGCGCGGCATGGAGAAACCGCTCCGGGCTCAGTCCGAAATCCCGAAGCCCGGGAGCATAGGGACGACCGGCCTCCAGCGTGCCGACAGCATCACCGATCCAGAGCAACGGCAAAAGCCTGCCGGCATCCGCCTCCTGTTTCTGCAGCCGCGCAGCGACAGCCATCGCCAGCCCGCTTGCAGCACCTGCATCGCGAGACAGAGCGGAGCGGAATTCGGTGATCGCATCAAGCGGCAGGCCGCCTTCCAATGCCTCATCAAGAAAGTCCACCCCGAACGCCAGGGGCGGCAGAATGGGTCTCCGCGACGCCTTGCCTCCTTCCGCCAGGTCTGCCCGCTCCACTGCCGCAAGCGCCGGCGCAGGCTTCCCTTCCAGTCTGGCGATGGTTTCGCGGAGCGCAAAAAGCCGCTCGCGCGCCAGGGCGTGCTGCGCCATGGCGTTCTCCAATTCGTCTTGTTCCTGTTATGTTCTTATAGATTCCAGAGAGCTAATGAAGAGTCAACGGCCATTTTCTATGAATTTATTCCTGCCTTTGATTCCGCACTCGAAAATCGGCGATAAAGGTTCTATATGGGCCCGCAAAGGAAGGAATATTCATGGCCCGCATAGACCAGAGCGATGATTGGCGGGACCGCCATGCGCCGACGATCAGCACCTTCGAGTCGCTGGCCATGGAGGCCTATAGCCATCTGCCGGATGAATTCCGCCAGCTGACGACCAACCTCACGATCGAGATCGAAGATTTTCCCGATGACGACGTTTTCGAGGACATGGCCCTGGAAACCCCGTTCGATCTGCTCGGCCTTTTCGAGGGCAGGGGTATTTCCGAACGTTTCACGGTGGAAACCGGTGAGATGCCGAACCGCATCCGCCTCTACCGGCGCCCCATTCTCGATTATTGGGCAGAAAACGACGAGACGCTCGGCGATATCATCACCCATGTCCTGATCCACGAGATCGGCCACCATTTCGGCCTGAGCGACGATGACATGGAGCGGATCGAGGCCAGCGCCGAGGAAGCCGCCGAACGCTAAGCCGCGCGTCCCACCGGACGCTCTATCACTCTGAACGAGCGCTAAAGTCTTATTGCTCGGAGAGCTTTATCTCGGGATCGTAATCCTTGCCTTCGACAGTCTTGACGACGGCCTGGCCGCATTGCATCGCGCCGGTTGCGGCATTGAAGGCATAGGTCGGCGAGCCCTCCAGCGACCAGCCCTTGTTGAGGGCGGCGGTGACCTTGTGGCAGAAGGAAGCGTCGTCGGGACCGGTCAGGAAGCGGTAGAGTTTCATCAGGCGGGCTTTCTTGCAGAAATCAGGCGAGCTTTATGAACCAGAGCTTCGGCTTGAACAAGATGCAGCCGCTCGATCATCCGTCCACCTGCATTGATGACATTAAGCCCATCGGAAGCGGGATCGGCAAAAGCAGCGATGATCGCCTCCGCTTCCGCAATCGCGGCCGGATCCGGGCCGAAATGCCGGTTGGCGGGCTCGATCTGCGCCGGGTGGATCAGCATCTTGCCGGCAAAACCCATGGCCCGGCCCTGCCGGCATTCGGCATTAAAACCCTGCTCGTCCCTGAAATCGTTGAAGACGCTGTCGATTGCATCGAGCCCGTAGGCGCTGACCGCAAGCACGACCTGCATCAGCCACGGCACCAGATAGCCCCGCCCCGGCTGCGCCAGCACGCCGGTTTCCTTGCGCAGGTCGTTGAGCCCGACGACGAGACAGTCGAGCCGCGAGCCCGGCGTGCGCCCGGCTTCGGCGATCGAAGCCGCATTCAGGATACCGCGCGGCGTCTCGATCATCGCCCAGATGCGCAGATCTTCCGGCGCATCCGCCTCGGAGAGAAGGTCGCTGATATCGGTGACATCCTGTGGCTCGTCGACCTTCGGCAGCAGCACGGCATCGGGACCAAGCGCCGTCACCAGCTCCATGTCGTCCAGGCCGAAATTCGATGACAGGCTGTTGATGCGAATGATCCGCTCCTTGTTTTCGAGCGGACGATCCGAAAAGAAGCGCCTCAGGTTTTCCCGCGCTTCCGCCTTCTTTTCCGATGCCACGGAATCCTCGAGATCGAAGATCACCGCATCGCAATCGACCGCATGGGTCTTTTCCAGCGCCCGCGGATTGATGGCGGGAACACTCAGCACCGAACGGCGCAGGCGGGAGGAGCGGGTCGCGGGGTTTCGGCTCATGGCCGAATTAGTGCCAAGCTTTGCAAGCCGAAGCAAGCAGCCCGCCCCGGAACATCCCGCAGAACAACAAAAAGCCATGCTTGCCTTGCAGAGAGGAAAAAGAAGGACCACATTCCTTTCCGAAGAAAGGTCTCAAACCCATGCAGAACATTCGCTCCATCTTCCTCATGCTTGCCGGCGCCACCGTTTTCGTGGCCATGCTGCTTTTCACCTTCTCGGTGACGCTTGCCGTCGGCGGCATCCTGACCGTGCTGATGGTCGGACGCGCGCTTTCGATGAAGATGAAGCCCGCTCCGGTCCGCGCCAAGGCCAACAACGGTAAGCCGGAGATGCGCATCTGGAACGACGGCCGCGGCACGATCATCGATCTCTAAAAAAACCGACCGACACTGTCGGATCATGCTTCCATGATACGTCCTTGAAGCAGCCGGGCATTCAGCCGGCGCTTGAAAACGAATGGAGGACGAGCATGGATGTGACGACGGAAAACAATCCGGTCAAAATGCCGCCGGTCAAGAACGGCCTGCTGCCCTATCTGACGGTCGGGGGCGCGGTGAAAGCCGCCGAATTCTACAAGAAGGCTTTCGGCGCCGAGGAAGCCTATATCGTGCCGGTCGACGAGAGCGGCCGGACGATGCATGTGCATCTCTACATCAACGGCAGCTCCCTCATGCTGTCCGATGCCTATCCCGAATACGGCCACCCCTTCAAAGGCCATGAAGGCTTCGCCATCCAGTTGGTGATCGACGATATCGATTTCTGGTGGGATCGCGCCGTCGCTGCCGGTGCTGAAGTCGTCATGCCGGTCGAACTGATGTTCTGGGGCGACCGATACGGCCAGCTTCGCGACCCGTTCGGCGTCCTCTGGGGCCTGAACGCACCGACCAAATAACCAAACACGCACAATGGCAGGCCGCGCGAAACGTCGCGTGGCCGCCATTTTAGAAAGATTCTCCTTCATTTCGGCGGAAAACTGGACTAGATGCAAATTCAGGAAGTAGATTTGCAGAAATGGAGCATGGCTCATGGATAAATTCGTGAAGCTCACGGGCGTTGCTGCGCCCTTGCCGGTCGTCAATATCGACACCGACATGATCATTCCGAAGGATTATCTGAAGACGATCAAGCGCACCGGCCTCGGCACCGGCCTCTTCGCGGAGGCCCGTTATAACGAAGACGGCTCCGAAAACCCGGATTTCGTGCTGAACAAGCCGGCCTACCGCGATGCCAAGATCCTGGTTGCCGGCGACAATTTCGGCTGCGGCTCCTCGCGTGAGCACGCACCCTGGGCGCTGCTCGATTTCGGTATCCGCTGCGTCATCTCGACCAGCTTCGCCGATATTTTCTACAACAACTGCTTCAAGAACGGCATCCTGCCGATCAAGGTCAGCCAGGAAGATCTCGACAAGCTGATGGACGACGCCTCGCGCGGCTCCAACGCCATCCTGACCGTCGACCTCGAGAATCTCGAAATCACCGGCCCTGACGGCGGCTCGATCAAATTCGATCTCGACGAGTTCAAGCGCCACTGCCTGCTGAACGGCCTCGACGACATCGGCCTGACGCTGGAAAAGGGCAAGGCGATCGACAGCTTCGAAAAGAAGAACGCCGCGTCGCACCCCTGGGCGGCCTGAGCGCGTTCCAATAATGATCGATCAAGCCGGGCTTTCGCCCGGCTTTTTCTTTACAGCGCCGCGCCTCTTTCCAGACGCGCAAAGGACGCTGTAACACTTTGAATTGCCGTCGATCAGAGAAGCTTTTCTTTCCAGGCCTTAAGCTTTTCGAGCGACACGCCGATACCGCCGCAGACTTCGATCAGCGGATTGTCGAAGCGCTGAAGCAGCCCGGCATGCACATCGGCAACGGCAAGGGCCGCCCCACAGGCCGGCTCGACCAAGATGCGATAGGCATCGGCAAATTTCAGGCAGGCGGCAACCGCATCGGCGTCGCTGACGACGACACTTTCGATCGGATGCTGCTTCGGCAGGTCGAAAACATGCTGCGCCACCTGTCGCGCGCCGAGCGAATTGGCAATCGAGGTGATGGCGGGAAGGACAATGCGCTCGTTCGCCTCGAGACTGGCATGCAGCGAGGCCGCCCCTTCCGTTTCGACGGCGATAACCGGCACATCGGAAAGCCCGTTTCGCTTCAGCCCCTCGACAATGCCGGCAAGCAGCCCGCCGCCGCCGACACTGGTAACGACGCAATCGAATTTGGCACCCTTCGCCACCACTTCGTCAATCAGCGTCGCATGGCCGTCCCACAGAAGCGGATGGTCGAAAGGGTGCACATAGCTCGCCTTGCGGCTCCGGGCGAGTTCGACCGCATGGGCATTGGCCTCATCGAAAACTGAACCATGAACGAGGACATTCGCCCCCGTTGCGGCAATCGTCTGCCGGACATCGGCCGCCGTCGTCTCCGGCACGACGATCGTGACCGGCACACCGAGCGCCCGGCCGGCATAGGCCGCGGCAATGCCGGCATTGCCGCCGGAAGCGCAGAAGATTTCGCGCGCCCCATTTTCCACCTCGTGCCGGCAAAGCCGGCCGACGCCGCGCAGCTTGAAGCTGCCGGAAGGCTGCAGCGCATCGAGCTTCAGCCAGAGCGGTTTGCCCCTGGCGCTGTAGCCGGGTGCTGTCTGAACCAAGGGCGTGTCGAGATGGAGAGGCGCGAAAGGCATGGGAAGCATCCAGGGAAATAAAGGTAGGGCCTGCCGGTTCTAATCCGTTTCCTGGTGCAGGAGCAACCATCGCGGCGAAGAGCGAAGCGTACCGATTCACCGCTTCTGTCGCTTGAAATGCCCATTTCCGGGGTCTAAGAAACCGCAACTTGTTTTTCCCAGGAGGGTTTCATGACTGTGCGCAATCTTTTCCTGCTGCCGGGTGACGGCATCGGTCCCGAGGCCATGGGCGAGGTCCGCAAGATCATCGCCTATATGAACGAGGCGATGAATGCCGGTTTCGTCACCGACGAAGGCCTTGTCGGCGGCAGCGCTTATGATGCGCATGGCGCGGCGATCTCCGAAGCCGACATGCAGAAGGCGCTTGCCGCCGATGCCGTCCTCTTCGGCGCCGTCGGCGGCCCGAAATGGGATAGCGTGCCTTACGACGTGCGCCCGGAAGCCGGCCTGCTGCGCCTGCGCAAGGATCTGCAGCTCTTCGCGAACCTGCGCCCGGCCATATGCTATCCGGCCCTTGCCGCGGCCTCGTCGCTGAAGCCGGAACTGGTCGAAGGCCTCGATATCCTGATCATCCGCGAGCTGACGGGCGGCGTCTATTTCGGCGAACCGAAGGAGATCATCGACCTCGGCAACGGCCAGAAACGCGGCATCGACACGCAGGTTTACGATACCTACGAGATCGAGCGCATCGCCGGCGTCGCCTTCGAAATGGCCCGCACGCGGCAGAACCGCGTCTGCTCCATGGAAAAGCGTAACGTCATGAAGTCGGGCGTGCTTTGGAACCAGGTGGTAACCGAGACGCACAAGGCGAAATATTCCGACGTCCAGCTCGAACACATGCTGGCCGATGCCGGCGGCATGCAGCTGGTGCGCCAGCCCAAGCAGTTCGACGTCATCGTCACCGACAATCTCTTCGGCGATATGCTCTCCGACGTCGCCGCCATGCTTACCGGCTCGCTCGGCATGCTGCCATCGGCCTCGCTCGGCGCGCCTGACGGCAAGACCGGCAAGCGCAAGGCGCTCTACGAGCCGGTGCATGGCTCGGCCCCCGACATTGCCGGCAAGGGCATCGCCAATCCGATCGCCATGATCGCCTCCTTCGCCATGTGCCTGCGTTATTCCTTCAACCTGGTGAAGGAAGCCGACGACCTGGAAAAGGCGATCGCCAACGTGCTCGACAAGGGCATCCGCACCGGCGACATCATGGCCGATGGCGCAAGGCAGGTCGGCACCGTCGAGATGGGCGATGCGATCCTCGCCGAGTTCAAGACGCTTTCCGCCTGATATTTCACGTGAAACAGTTCCGGCCCTTCGCATGATGCATGCGGAGGGCTTTTTTCTGAAGAGCGCGAGCGGCTTGGTCGAATTATCCCAAACGGACTATTCCTAGCCACAATCTCGTGTATTTTTGCGCCGGATTTAACCAGCGGGCAAATTCGAACGGACGACGGCATGCGGGCATTTTGGGCTTCCCTGGACAGGCGCTGGCGCCGGAGCAGCGTCGGCATGCCGCCTTTGCGCTGGCAGGCCTGTCTCTTCATCACGCTCAATGCCGTGATCCTTTCCATGCTGCTCTTCGATGCGCCGATCGGCGCCAGCGAAGTTCCGGCGCCGGTGAAACACCTCGGCGAGATCATGACTGGTTTCGGCGATTCCGCCTGGCTGATCTACACCAGCATCCTGCTGTTCTTTCAGGGCCGGGCGGGCTACAAGCTCGTGAAGACGGCGCGCTCCAAGGCGCAGGCGCTCTATGTCAGCTGGATCGGCGCCTATCTCTTCACCACGGTCGTCTTGTCGGGGCTTCTCGCCAACCTGCTGAAGCGGGCGATCGGCAGGGCACGTCCCGATCATTTTCACGATTACGGCATGTTTTCCTTCACGCCCTTTTCAGGCCACGCCGCTTTCGAAAGTTTTCCGTCCGGGCATTCCACCACGGTCGGCGCCTTCTTCGCCGCTTTCGCCCTGCTGTTTCCACGCTACCGCGTGGCCTTCATCGCCTGCGCCATCTGGCTCGGCATGACCCGGGTGATGGTCGGCGCCCATTATCCGAGCGACGTCCTCGCCGGCCTTGCCTTTGGCGCCTGGTTCTCACTGCTGACGGCGATCGTCTTTGCCCGCTGCGGCCTGCTGTTCAAATTGGCGCCGGATGGCTGGCCGCTCGCCAAGCGCTTGTTTTCCGACACGGAAAAGCCCGGCGCCTTGTGAGCGCCGGGCCTTTTTCTTAAGTGCGAATGCGCTTCCTCAATCCATGGCGTGGATATCTCTGTTCTTCGTCTCCGGCAGGAAGATCAGGCCAATCACCAGCGTGATCGTCGCAAAGACGATCGGATACCAGAGACCGTAATAGATATCGCCTGCGGCAGCGCTCATCGCGAAGGCCGTCGCCGGCAACAGGCCGCCGAACCAGCCGTTGCCGATGTGATAGGGCAGCGACATGCCGGTATAGCGGATGCGGGTCGGGAAGAGTTCGACCAGCAGAGCGGCGATCGGGCCGTAAACCATCGTCACATAGAGGACGAGGACGAACAGGATGGCGATCGTGCCGATCCAGTTGACGCGAGCCGGATCGGCCGCCATGGCGAAGGTGCCGCCATTGGCGACGTTGTAGACCGCCATGTCGGTGACGCCATTGGCCTCATCGGCCGTCAGCAGCTTGGTCTCGACCAGCTTGGCCGCCGGCACGGTTTCCTTTTCGCCGGCACGCACGGCATCGGCATTGAGCGACAGTTCCGGATTGGCCGCGATGAAGGCATCGAGCTTGGCATCCGGCACCTTGGCGGCGCCGCGCTTCAGCGGGTAGCCGGCATCGTGCAGCGCGATGTTGACGCCCTTTTCGAAGGCGGCAGTCATGCCCTTGGCCTTGTCGCCGGCAGCAACGACGTCAAAACTCGGGATCGTCGCGTTACCGATCTTCACCGTTGCCGGCTGACCGGCGGTACCCGGCACGACGTCGTAAGGCACCGAGTTCTTCGTCAGGAACGCCGTCGCCACGTCGCAGGAGCTGGTGAACTTCGCCGTACCGGTCGGGTTGAACTGAAACCTGCAATCCGCCGGATCGGCCGTCACCGTTGCCCGGATCGTTGCCTGCGCTTCGGCAAGCGCCGGGTTCGCCGTCCAGGTCATCGCCTTGAACAGCGGGTTATAGGTTACCGCTGCGATGAGAAGACCCGCCATGATGATCGGCTTGCGGCCGATCTTGTCAGAAAGGCCGCCGAAGATGACGAAGAACGGCGTAGCGAGGAAGAGCGCGATGGCGACCATGATATTGGCCGACTGCAGGTCCACCTTCAGCACGTTCTGCAGGAAGAACAGCGCATAGAACTGGCCGCCGTACCAGACGACTGCCTGACCCATCGTGGCGCCGAGAAGCGCGATGATCGCGATCTTGGCGTTCTTCCATTGGCCGAAAGCTTCGGTCAGCGGCGCCTTGGAGCCCTTGCCTTCCGCCTTCATCCGCTGGAACGCCGGCGATTCGTTCATCTTCAGGCGGATCCAGACGGAGACGCCGAGCAGGACGACCGAGACCAGGAACGGAATACGCCAGCCCCAGGCGGCGAATTGAACCGGGCCCATCAGATATTGAACCAGCACGATGACGATCAGCGACAGGAACAGGCCGAGCGTTGCCGTCGTCTGGATCCACGACGTGAAATAGCCGCGGCGGCCATTCGGCGCATGTTCGGCGACATAGGTCGCCGCACCGCCATATTCACCGCCCAGCGCCAAGCCCTGCAACAGGCGCAGCGCGATCAGGATGATCGGCGCTGCGATGCCGATCGTGGCGGCGCCCGGCAGGATACCGACGAGGAAGGTCGACAGACCCATGATCAGGATCGTCACCAGGAAGGTGTATTTGCGTCCGACGAGATCACCGAGACGGCCGAACACCAGCGCGCCGAAGGGACGCACCAGGAAGCCAGCGGCAAAGGCGAGCAGCGTGAAGATGTTGCGCGTCGCCTCGGGATATTGGGTGAAATAGGTCGCGCCGATATAGGTGGCGAGCGAACCGTAGAGATAGAAATCATACCATTCGAAAACGGTGCCGAGCGAAGAGGCGAAGATCACCTTCTTCTCTTCGCCCGTCATCGGACCGGCCTTCGCGCCGTCGATGCTTGCGACATTTGCCATTGTCTGTCCTCCACAGAGTGATGAGCACGCGCGCGACCTACTCTCCTCAAAGCAGACCCCTGGCCGCGACACGCCTGACGAGAGTGTGCCAGAAAAGACGGGCCGCAAAGAGAGAGGCTTTGGGATTATGACTTTAGTCTAAGAGCGACAGGCTTTGTCATGCACATCGGGACGTCCACCGCCCGTGATCACGCCCTCAGCGCCTGCGCCGGCGATTGCCGGTAGGTGAGCACCGCCGGCAATGCTGCAAGAATTGTCGCAAAAGCAAGCAGCACCACTGCAAGTCCGGCATCCTCGCGGGCAAAGCCGACCGTCATGGCGACCCCGCTCGTCTGCGAGAGCATGCCCGACATGGTCAGCGCCGCGGCATAACCGAGGGCGAATCCGAGCCCGATGCCGACCGCCACCAGAAAGAAGAATTCCAGCCAGACGATGCCGAAGATCGCGCCGCGCGGGGCGCCGAAAGCCCTCAGCGCGCCGATCTGGCGGCGGCGCTGGCCGATATGGATGACGGTGACCAGCACCAGCGAGGCTGCGACGAGAGCTTGCGCGCCGGCGGCGACCGCGACGAGGATCTGCTTGGCGTCGCCGAGCGTGGCATAGAGATTGGTCAGCACCTCGCCGGGAAAGACGGCGACGGTATTGCCGCTGCGATATTCCTGCCGCAGCCTGTAGGCATCGGCGATCGTCTTCGGCTTGACGAGAATGGCGGGAAGGCCGGGCGCGTCTGCAGTCCAGCTCTCGTTGAGCGCGGCATCCGGGTCAAGCTTGCCGTGATGCGCATGCCCATCGTGATGGTCGCCGGCTTCCTCATGCTCATGATCATGAGCCGTACCCGCGTCATGTTCGTGCTCGGTCTCGGCGCCTTCCTCCGCATGTTCCTCCGCCTCCAGGCCATGGATATGCCAGACGGCCTGGATCGGAACGAGAATGGCCCGGTCCCAGGCGGTGCCCGTCGGCCGCAGGCGGCCGGCGACATGGTAGACGAGTTCGGTATGAGTCTCGCCGCCTTCATCAGGCAAACCGTGCATCGGCTTGATCTCGCCGCCGAGCGACAGCTTGACGGCGGAGCCGATGACCGCCTCCCCCTCGCGCGCAAAAACCTTGCCCTCGGTTAAGCCGCCGGACAGGTTTTGCGCCAGTATGGTCGTCGTGCCGACGATCGGATAGCCGGAGAAGGAATCGCCGAAGCCGATCGGGGCTGCCCAGTCGACACGCGGATCGGCGGCAAGCCTGCCCAGCACCTCGCCCGCCATCAGCGGCAGCGGCGAGGGTTGCAGGAAGACCGAGGACAAGACGAGCTGCGTCTCGCTGCCGCCGGCGCCGATGACGAGATCGAACTTGTCGGCGGCGCGCGCGCTGCCGAGACGAAGCGCCCGCTCCTGCAGTACGACGGAAACGCCGAGTGCGCTCGCAAGCGCCACCAGGAGCACAACCACCAGCGACCCTGCCCAGAGGCGACGAAGATCGGAAAGGATGAAGCGGATCATGCAGCCTCTCCCGCCTTTGCCGCGGAATCGTCGCTGATCCGGCCGGAGCCGAAGGTGATGCGCCGGTCGAGGCGGCCGGCCAGGCGCTGATCGTGCGAAACGACGATCAGCGTGCTGCCTTCGGCAATGGCAAGATCGAGAATGAGATCGCCGACAGCTTCGCCGCTTTCGGCATCGAGGCTCGCCGTCGGCTCGTCGGCGATGATGACGCCGGGTTTGCGCAGCAGCGCCCGGCCGATCGCCACGCGCTGCATCTCGCCGCGCGACATGGTTTCGACCTTCTGGCCCGGACGGGAAAGACCGACAGTGCTCAAAAGCGAATGCGCCCGCTCGATGACGTCAGCCGGGGCGGCGCCGGCAAGCCGCGCCGGCAGAAGCACGTTTTCCAGCGCCGACAGGCCGGGGAAAAGATGGAACTCCTGCATGACCAAGCCGATATTGGCGGCACGGAACCGGTCACGCCGGCTTTCTGAAAAGCCCGCAATATCCTCGCCGTTCCAGCGGATACGGCCTTGGCGTGTCCGCTCCAGCCCGGCAACGATATTGACGAAAGTGCTCTTGCCGGAGCCGGACGCTCCGGTAATGGCGACCCTGCTGCCGGCAGCGATCGACAGGCGGTCGATCACCAGCGCCGGCGAGGACAGGCCCGGGAAGGCAACGGAAAGGTTTTCTATATCAAGAGCGAGCATATCGGTTCAGACGGCGGAATATTCGGCTTGGCGCAGGCGGAGCAGACTGACGAAGCCGGTGTCCGGGTCCGTCCAGGAACCGTATTCCAGCGTGCCGTGCACTTCGATCGTCTGGCGCGGCTGCACGAAGGTCTGCTTCTCCCCGAGATAGACGACGACGATATTATCCGGCCAATCCGCATCCGAGGAGCAGAAGGGGCAGAGCGACATCGGCACTTCGGTGAGCACGAAGAACTGCGCCTCGGCTTTCAACGGCGGCGCCATGAAGCCCTTCATGCTGACGTCTTTGCCGGCAAGGCGCTTCACTTTGTCGGAGAATTCGAGGCCGAGCACGCCGAACTTGCCATAGAGCTCGTCGAAGCTGATCGAGGAATCCGCAGCAAAACTCCGGCGAGCCACAGCGGCAAAGGCCAGCGTACCGATGGCGCCGATCAGGCCGCGGCGGCTGAGATACAGCGAAGGGAGCTTTTCCATGGCGATCTCCAAGAATGAATCCCGGCCGCTGAACGGCCGGGACCATGATCGGTGAAAGAGGCAGATCCGGCAAGCAGCCTTGCCGGATCGGCTTCCGATCAGTTCGTCTGCTTGGCACCGAGGGCGAAAGTGTCGGCAAGCACGCGATAGACGTCGCTCTGTTCCATGTAACCATGGAAACCTTCAGCGCCCGGACCGGCCGACTGCAGGACGACGTCGTCGACCGCATGGACGCCGCTATCGCCGCTCTTCGGAATATTGCCCTGAACGAAGACCGCGCCGGGAACATCCTTATACTGCTCGTTGGCGACATATTCCTTCTTTTCGTTCTGGACAGCCGGAACGAACGGACCGTCGAGCTTCGGACGGAAGGTCTCGTAGTGATCGGGGCCGTTATTGGCACTCAGGAACAGCCGGCGGCTGACGTCGACCTTATCGGGATAGCCGTCGCCGTTTTCGTCCTTGTAGTTCGGGAAGCCAGCCTCGGCATAGGTCCCGACCTTTTCCCGCATCTCCGTGCCGGGCTTGTCATCATCGACGGTACCGATGATCGATACGCCGTGGGTGTGGTCGCCGGTGACGACGATCAGCGTATCAGGATGAGCCTTCTGGAATTCGCGGGCAACGCCGATCGCCTGGTCGAATTCGATGGTTTCGAAGACGGCGCGATCCCAATCGAGCGGATGGGACATCTTGTCGATCGAGGAACCTTCGACCATCAGGAAGAAGCCTTCAGGATTCTTCGAGAGGCGGTCGAGCGCAACCTTGGTCATGGCGACGAGGCCCGGCTGGTTCGGGAACTTGTCGACCGTGCCCTTCTTCAGGAACTCGCGATCGAGCGTGACGTCCATGTTGCCGGTGTGGAAGAGGCCGAGGAGATTACCTTCAGCCGATGCATTGGCGGCGAGCTCGTTCTTGTCGGTGGCAAGCTTGTAGCCGGCATCCTGGAACAGCTTGATGTAGTCCTGGTTGTCCTTGCGCTTGGAACCGGCGACTTCCTTGCCGAGGAAATAGGCCGAGCCGCCGCCGAGAAGGACTTCCGGCTTGACCTCGAGCAGCATGCCGACGATGTCGGCCTTGTCGTTACGGCTGCGGGTATGGGAAACGACCGCAGCCGGCGTGGCGTCTTCGACTTCAGCCGTCGCAACGATGCCGATCGACTTCTTGGTCGTGCGGCGAACGGCCTCCCCAAAGGTCTCGACACGCGGATCGTCGAGCGAGGCCGGCGTGCGGTCCGCGTAGACGCCGAGCGCGTTGACGGCCGTCTTGTGGCCCGTCATGAGGGCCGACATGGTGTTGGCCGAGTCCGTGTCGACTGCATTCGTCGCCGACGTGCCGATGAAAGCCATGCGGTCGAGGTCGTCCATGTTCAGGCGGCCGTTCGCCTTGCCCTCGGTCATGCCCTTGGACATGATGCGGGCGGCGGTGCGATGCGCAACGGAAAGCCCGTCGCCGAGCAGGAAGATGATGTTCTTGGCCTTCGGCTGGGCCGCGGTTTCGTAAACGTTCCAGGTGACGGACTTCGTTTCGTCTCCGGCGGCGACCTCGACCTTGTAGGAGCCCGCAGCGGCAAGCTTCAGGCCGCGCAGCAGCAGAGCGGAACCGAGAGCCTTGTCTTCCTTGCCCTTTTCCAGTTCGACGAACTGCGCCTCACCGCCGAGAACGGTCTTGTAGTCCTGGCCGTTGACGGTGATCTTCACATCTTCGGGCTTGACCTGCTTGTTGAGTTCGACCTTGAAATCGAACGGCGAGCCGACGAGAATCGTGGCGCGATCGAGCGGATAGACCGTCGTCGCCTGCGCGGCGCCCGCAAGGATGGTGGTGGCCGCAAAGGCGGCAAGAAGCGTACGCATGGAAAACCCCCGTTTTCGTTGCAGACATTGATAACAGGGCCGGGATACCTCCCGAGGATGACAGCGGCATGACAAAACGTCGCAGCATGGCAGCCGCCGCTTTTGCCTTCCGGCTCTGAGCGCAAAAACCTTGACTCCTGTGGAAAACCTTCTAAGAGCAACAGCGGAAAAGGAATCTCCATGGTTCGCGACGAACACGCCATTGCTGTATGCAATGACCGGGCACGGGTTGCCGGGATGGATATTGCCGTTCCGGTTTCTGCCAAAACCAAGGCCAAAACGACGACGAAAACCGTCTGACGTCTCTGGCCTGCCGCTCTCTCCCCGGCTCGGCTGGGGACAGGAAGACGCGATCCGTCGCGCCTTTCCCCCTCACCGGACAAGAGGAGAGAAGAGAAAGAGAGCTTGAGAAATGGGTTTCAAAGTAGCAATTGCAGGAGCGACCGGAAATGTCGGCCGGGAGATGCTCAATATCCTCTCCGAACGCGGCTTCCCCGCCGATGAGGTCGTGGCGCTTGCCTCGGCGCGTTCGCAGGGCACCGAGGTTTCCTACGGCGACCGGACGCTGAAGGTCTCCAATCTGGAGAATTACGATTTCTCCGATACCGATATCTGCCTGATGTCGGCCGGCGGCGAGATCTCCAAGAAGTTCTCGCCGAAGATCGGCCAGCAGGGCTGCGTCGTCATCGACAATTCCTCGGCCTGGCGTTACGACGCCGACGTGCCGCTGATCGTGCCGGAAGTGAACCCGGATGCCATCAGCCAGTTCACCAAGCGCAACATCATCGCCAATCCGAATTGCTCGACCGCCCAGCTGGTGGTGGCACTGAAGCCGCTGCATGATTTCGCCAAGATCAAGCGCGTCGTCATCTCGACCTACCAGTCGGTCTCCGGCGCCGGCAAGGACGGCATGGACGAACTGTTCAACCAGACCCGCGCCGTCTTCGTCGCCGATCCGATCGAGAACAAGAAGTTCACCAAGCGTATCGCCTTCAACGTCATCCCGCACATCGACGTCTTCATGGAAGACGGCTACACCAAGGAAGAGTGGAAGGTGCTGGCCGAGACGAAGAAGATGCTCGACCCGAAGATCAAGGTGACCTGCACGGCGGTGCGCGTGCCTGTCTTCATCGGCCATTCGGAATCGGTCAACATCGAGTTCGAAAACGAGATCACCGCCGACCAGGCCCGCGACATCCTGCGCGATGCACCGGGCTGCCTCGTCATCGACAAGCGCGAGAACGGCGGCTACATCACGCCTTATGAATCCGCCGGCGAGGATGCGACCTACATCTCGCGCATCCGAGAAGATGCGACGGTTGAAAACGGCCTCAACATCTGGGTGGTCTCCGACAATCTGCGCAAGGGTGCAGCATTGAACGCCATCCAGATCGCCGAGCTGCTCGTCAATCGCGGTCTTGTCAAGCCGCGCAAGCAGGCAGCCTGATACCATTTGTAAACCATAAGCTGTTAAAGCCCAGCTCGGTGAGCGGGGCTTTTTCAGGGCGAATACAATTGTATAAGCCCTCGCTAAAAGGTGATCGTGACAAAATCGCAAGTGGCTGGCATTCTCTTGCCGCCTAAAAACTATGCAGATCGAGAGCGGGGTTTCTCAATGCGCATGACAAAGTTGTTTCTGGCGGCCGCTGCGGCAATGGGCGTCCTTCATGCGGTACCGGCGTTCGCGCAAGGACCGCAATGTGGCAATACCAGCGCCGGCTTCGACGCCTGGGTCGCCGATTTCAAGCAGACGGCAGCGGCCAATGGCGTCAGCCAATCGGTGCTCAGCCGCGCCTTCGCCAACGTCAACTACAACAAACCGACGATCGCCGCCGACCGCGGCCAGAAGAGCTTCAAGCTCTCCTTCGACGCTTTCATGCAGAAGCGCGGCGGTGCCACCGTCATCTCCCGCGGCCGCAGCATGAAGGCCGCCAACCAGGCGCTTTTTGCCTCCATCGAGCGCCGTTTCGGCGTTCCTGCCGGCCCGCTGATCGCGATCTGGGGCATGGAGACCGGTTTCGGCAGCTATATGGGCAACCAGCATACGCTGTCGGCTGTTTCGACCCTTGCCTATGACTGCCGTCGTTCGGATTATTTCACCGACCAGCTCTATGCTGCCCTCCAGCTCGTTTCCGAGGGTTATCTCAACCCGCAGGCCAAGGGCGCTGCCCATGGTGAAATCGGCCAGACGCAGTTCCTGCCGCGCAATGTCGTGCGTTTCGGCGCCGACGGCGATGGCGACGGCCGCGTCGACATGGTCGGTTCCCGCGCCGATGCATTGGCCTCGACGGCGAATTTCCTCAAAGGCCATGGCTGGCGCGCCGGCGCCGGTTATCAGCCGGGAGAGCCGAATTTCGTCGCCATCCAGGGCTGGAACGCCGCCAGCGTCTACCAGCAGGCGATCGCCTATATCGGCCAGCAGATCGACGCCGGCAGATAATGCATATCGCCCGGAAGGGCGCAGCGGTTCCGGGATAGAGGTCTCTGAGCCTTCATCGGGCACTCATATGCGAAAACGCCGCTGCGATATGCGGCGTTTTTCATATGCGGGAATCAAAGCCGCCGCCGGACGCCATCTTGCGGCGCTCCTCCTGCGCCGGCACGGTCGGTCCCGAAACGACACGGTTGCGGCCGGAGGCCTTGGCGGCGTAGAGCGCCAGATCGGCGCGTTTGACCAGATCCTCGAAGTTCCGGTTGGCGGCCTCATTTGCCCGGCCGGCGCATCCGAAGCTCGCCGTCACCTTGAGCACATCGCCGCTCGGCAAGGGGATCTCCGCTGCCTCGATCGCCAGTCGCACGCGCTCGGCAACGATAGCGGCATCGTCAGGCGTCGAATCCGGCAGAAGCGCCAGGAATTCCTCGCCGCCATGGCGCACCAAGAGATCGAAGGAACGAAAATTCTCGCGCGCGACGCCCGCGACCTGCCGGAGCACGGCATCGCCGGCATCATGGCCGTAGGCGTCGTTGACCTTCTTGAAATGATCAAGGTCGAAAAGCACTACGGAAATCCAGCGCGAGCCATGCTCGGCCTGTGTGAGAAGCGCAGACGCCGCGACCTCGAAGCCGCGCCTGTTGTAAAGGCCGGTCAGAAGATCGATTTGAGCGGCATTACGCAATTCGCCTACCAGCATCTCGCGGTCCCGCGTCAACCGATCGATCAGGCGCAAGCCCCTTGCCGCCAGCACCATCACCAATGTCGCCAGGATCAGCAGACCGGCGCACAGCGCCAGGATCCGCGTCAGGTGGAGGTGCGAGCGTGTCGAAAGGCTTTCGCCTGTCTCGTGAATCGTTTGCGGCCTCGACCATCTTCTGCTGCAGGAAGGTCATGCGTTCGCTCTGCGCGGCGGCCCAGATATCGCGCACTTCACGCGTCGGCCGCGATCCGGCAAGGATGGCATCGGTGATCGCATTCGCCTTCACCTGGTCCCTGCGGCCAAGATAGGCAACGATGTCGCGCACGATCGGCGCTGCGGAATGAAAGACCATGTGGTCCATGCCCTCACCGAGCATGACCTTGCCCTGCACGAACAGCTCCACCGGAAATCTGGCGGACACACCGTGATCGAGGTAGCGGGTGCCGACACCAGTCATCAGCCTTTCGCCGTAATAGGTCAGCAGGATGCCCATCAGCTGGTTGGATTTCTCGAGCAGGACCGGATCGCTGATCAGCGGTGAAAGCGCATCGACGACAGCCAGTTGCTTGAGAGCCGCATACCAGTAGACAGAACCGGGATCGCTGCCGGCATAGCGGCCTTGGTCGACGGCGCTTCGTGCGGCGATGATGCGGCTATAGGCAAGGCTGAGAATTGATAATTCGCTGACGAGGCCCTCGTCGAGCGTATCGCGGGAGGGCAGGCTGGCATAAAAAGCGCGACGCTCGCGATCGAGCGTCACCCGGCTTCGTTGCATGTCGGCGGCAGTCACGCTGCTGGGACGTGCGAGGTAGAGGCGGGTGGCGCCGATTTCACTCAGGATCTCTGTGGCGGCGATCGACCCGCCGCGGGCAAGCACATCGGCGAACTGCCGATCCTTCTCGAGATCCCTGTACTGCCTGACTGAAGTCCGTATGACGACGACGCCTTCAATGAGCATGAAGACGAAGGGCAGCATGATCGCGGCCAGGATAACCTTTTTGATGGTTTCGAACTTCATCGCCAATCGCCACGGTGATCAAAATGTCGGTCGTGTGCGACCAATTTGCCGGCGAGCTTAACAACAATCCTTAAAAAACTGATAAACCCGGCTATCCCTAGATTTCAGGACGAATGAAGTCGCGTGTCTCGGCATCCATGACCCAGAGTTCACCGGTGGAGATATCGAACCAGGCGCCGTGAAGATGCATTTTTCCTGCGTCCTCAAGCGCCTTGATATCGGGGAAGGTTCTGAGATTGTTGATCGAATTGCGGATGGAGACACGCTCCAGCGCCGTCTGCCGCTCAGCCGCCGTCATCACGTCGTTGCTCTGGATCTGCTCGGCGGCGGGCTTGACCAGCGACATCCAGCGGCCGATGAAATCACCGGGCGACAACGGCTCGGCATTCGGATCGAGTGCAGCGCGAATGCCGCCGCAGCGGCCATGCCCCATCACGACGATATCCGAGACCTTCAACGCCTGCACCGCAAATTCGAGCGCGGCCGAGGTCGAATGGAAATGACCGTCCGGCTCATAAGGCGGCACCATGTTGGCGACGTTGCGGATGACGAAGAGTTCGCCCGGGCCGGCATCGAAGATCAGCTCCGGCGCCGCACGCGAGTCCGAACAGGCAACGACAAGCGTATGCGGACTCTGACCGTTTTCGGCAAGCTGCCGATACCTGTCGCGGGCGTCTGCATAACGCCCGTTCATGAAGTTGCGGTAGCCGTCCAGAAGTGGTGTTGGAAAACGCTGCATGCCTTCTGGATTAGCGCGCACGAACGATAAGATCAACTGCTGCACCGCAAAATGAGCGGATAGACGGATGCGTCATTTTTTCCGTCGCTGCGCCGGGTGAACGAGCCGGCGCATCTGCACCATGGCCATCGGCGTCGAAAGGCTGGACGCATCGCTTGCCAGCATCAACTCGTTGCTGCCGCGCTTGACGGCACGCGCCAGCACCTCGAAGACGCTGGCCGTGGCAAGCTGCAGCGCCTTTTCGTCTTCCAGACCGGAAAGTAGACGCGACAGGAAGACCGCGGCGAGCAGGTCGCCGAGACCGTTCGGCGGATTTTCGACGACCCGGTGTTCGGCAAGAAGCGCGTGCCGGCCGGAAAGATAGAGATTGCCGGTACCGCCCGCCATCATCGGCACGGCCGAAGTGACGAGCATACGCGACGGCCCGAGCGCCAGAGCCGCCTCCATGATCGCGCTGTTGTCTTCGAGCGCCGCACCCGAAAGCCATGCGAGTTCGTAGCGGTTCGGCGTCGCCAGCGAGGCGAGCGGAATGAGATGATCGCGAATGGCCTCGGCGGTCGCTTCCGGCACGTAGAGGCCGCCGAGATCGCCCATGACGGGATCGCAGACATAGATGAGCTCGGGATTATCTTGCCTCAACGCAGCGATCAGCCGGGCGACGGAGCGTGCCTGGGCGGCATTGCCGAAATAGCCCGAAAGCACCGCCTTGACTTCGCCGATCCATGGCGCGCGGATCAGATCGTCGATCGCCGCGTCGAAATCGGCTTCCGCAAATGTCAGCCGCGTCGAGCGGCCGTGGCCGGGATGCCAGGGCAGCACCACGGTCGGCAGGGCCCAGACCGGATGACCGAGCGTTTCCAGCGCAAAGACAGCCGCGCGGTTTCCGACCGAACCGCGCACCACATGGCTTGAGATGACGATGACTGCGCCCGCTGCATTTTCCGACATGATATCAGGGTCCGAATGATGATGGCGTTTGATGATCTTTTTGACGCCACGCTGTCAACCATTCTTCACGTGAGCATGGAAATGTGCGGCGAAGCGAAAAATCGAAAGAAGGACCGTCCCATTCGTTTTGGCCACGAAAGCGGAAAAATCTCTAACGATTTCCCATTTTCAGCGTCAAAAAAGCACCAAAACTATCCTTCAGGCCGCTATTTTAGAGATTTTTTCGAGGAATCTTCTGCTAGCTTGCAGAAAATCAGTCTATTGCGGGAGGCGATCCATGGCTGCCAGAAACAATCCGAAACGGGAAAAGCAGATCGAAGGCGCGCGCAAGATCGCCAAGGCGACCGGCGAGGCCCATCTCGATCCGGAAATCCTTTTCGGTCGGGCCAGCAACGACGATCTCGAACTCTATACGGCTGAGATGCTCGCGCTCTCCGCCGTGCATTCCGCCAAGGAACTCGCCGCCTGGAACGGCAAGGCACCGCGCGTCAGTATCGACACCATTGCCGACGTCACGCCTGACGGCATCGCCGTCTCGGTGCTTTCGGTCACTGATCGGAACATGCCCTTCCTCTATGAATCGGTCATGGGGGAGGTGACGAGCACCCACCGCGACCTGTTCATGGCCGTGCATCCCATTCTGGTGATCGAAAAAGGCAAGCCGCCCGCGCTTTATTCGGCCGACCACCCGAGCGATCCGGCCGCCCGCGTCAGCCACATCCAGCTTCATATCGCCCCGCTCAATTCCGCCCAGGCCGCCGATCTCGTCAAGCGCATCGAAGCCGTGCTGGAACAGGTCCGCCTGTCGGTCTCCGACTGGAAGCCGATGCTCTCCAAGCTCGATGGGGTGATCGCCGAGCTTTCGGCCAACGGCGCCGGCCGCAGGAAGGCCGAACATGCCGAGGCGATCGCCTTCCTGAGCTGGCTGCGCGACGAGAATTTCACCTTCCTCGGCATGCGCGAATATGTCTATTCCGGCAAGGGTGCCGACGCCAAGGTCGAGCGCGACAAGGGCGCCGGCCTCGGCATCCTCTCCAATCCCGATGTTCTCGTGCTGCGCACCGGCAAGGACGCGGTGACGACAACGCCGGAAATTCTTGCCTTCCTCGACGGCCCCGACTTCCTGATCGTCACCAAGGCGAACGTGAAATCGATCGTCCATCGTCGCGCCTATATGGATTATGTCGGCGTCAAGCGTTTCGACGCTGAGGGCAACGTCACCGGCGAGCTGCGCATCGTCGGCCTTTTCACCTCGACGGCCTATACCTCGCTCGCCGCCGAAATCCCGCTGCTGCGTTCCAAGATCGACAAGGTGAAGGAGCATTTCGGCTTTGACCCGATGAGCCATTCCGGCCGCATGCTCGACAACACGCTGGAATCCTACCCGCGCGACGATCTATTCCAGATCGATACGACGCTGCTTGCGAGTTTTGCCGAACAGATCAACGATCTGGCCGACCGGCCGCGCGTGCGCGCCCTGCCGCGCATCGACCATTTCGACCGCTTCGTCTCGGTGATCGTCTACGTGCCGCGTGAGGAATATGATTCGATCGTGCGCGAGCGCATCGGCACCTATTTGAAGACCGTCTATGACGGCCGCGTCTCCGCCTATTACCCGGCTTTCCCGGAAGGCGGCGTGGCGCGCGTGCATTTCATCATCGGCCGCTCCGGCGGCAAGACCCCCCGCATTCCGCAGGCAAAGCTCGAGCAGGTGATCCGCGAAATCACCGCCCGCTGGGACGATCGTTTCGAGGCTCTGGCCGGCGCCAAGGCGCCGAAGATATCGGTCGACCAGGCCTTCCAGGATTCCTTCACTCCAGAGGAAACCGTGGCCGACCTCGCCGATATCGGCGCCTGCGCCGCCGGCGAGCCGCTTCGCATCCAGTTCTATCACCGCCAGGAAGAACAGGGCCGTACCCTGTCGCTGAAGATCTTCCACGCCGGCGGCCAGCTGGCGCTGTCGCGCCGCGTACCGCTTCTCGAGAATCTCGGTTTCAATGTCGTCAGCGAACGCACTTTCGACATCGGGGTTCCGGCCGCTGACGGAGAAATGAAACTCGTCGTGCTACACGACATGGAGCTCGAGACCCGCAACGGTGAAGAAATCGATCTGCAGCGCTACGGCGCCGCCCTTGAGGAAGCCTTCGTCGCCGCCTTCGCCGGTACGATCGACAATGACAGCTTCAACCGGCTGATCCTTTCGGCCGGACTTTCGGCGCGCGAGACGAATGTGCTGCGCGCCTATGCCCGTTATCTCCGTCAGGCCGGCATCGCCTATTCGCAGGATTATATCGCAACGACGCTCGACAAATATCCTGTCGTCGCCGCCGCTATCTTCCGGCTGTTCCATGACACGCTCGACACCAGGCTTTCCGAGAAGGCCCGCGTGAAGAAGCTTGCCGAACTGCACCAGGCGATCGAGACCGAGCTGGCCGATGTGCCGAGCCTTGACGACGACCGTATCCTGCGCCGCTACGTCAACATCGTCGATGCGACGCTGCGCACCAATTATTTCCAGAAGAACCCGGACGGCTCGCCGAAGCCGATGCTGGCCTTCAAGCTCGATCCGCACCTGGTGGACGGGCTGCCGGCGCCGAAACCCTTCCGCGAAATGTTCGTTTACGGCGTCGAAGTCGAAGGCGTGCATCTGCGCTTCGGCAAGGTGGCGCGCGGCGGCCTGCGCTGGTCGGATCGCGCCGAGGATTACCGCACCGAGGTGCTCGGCCTGGTCAAGGCCCAGCAGGTGAAGAACGCGGTCATCGTGCCGGTCGGCGCCAAGGGCGGCTTCTATCCGAAGAAGCTTCCCGTCGGCGGCAGCCGCGACGAGATCTTCAATGCCGGCCGCGAGGCTTACAAGACCTATATCCGCACGCTGCTGTCGATCACCGACAATATATCGGGCGCCGATATCGTGCCGCCGAAGGATACGGTCAGGCTCGACGGCGACGACCCCTATTTCGTCGTCGCCGCCGACAAGGGCACGGCAACCTTTTCCGACACCGCCAATGCGCTGGCGCAGGAAGCCGGCTTCTGGCTGGACGACGCCTTCGCCTCCGGCGGCTCGGCCGGTTACGACCACAAGAAGATGGGCATCACCGCCCGCGGCGCCTGGGAAACGGTGAAACGCCATTTCCGCGAAATGGACATCGACATCCAGACGACGCCCTTCACCGTTGCCGGCGTCGGCGACATGTCGGGTGACGTCTTCGGCAACGGCATGCTGCTCTCTCCGAAGATCCGGCTTATCGCCGCCTTCGATCACCGCGACATCGTCATCGATCCCGATCCCGACATGGAAAGGACGCTGGCCGAACGTCAGCGGCTCTTCGACCTGCCGCGTTCGAGCTGGCAGGATTTCGACAAGAGGGTGCTCTCGAAAGGGGCGATGATCATTTCCCGTGCGGCGAAATCGGTGACGCTGACGCCGGAGGCGGTTGCCGCGATCGGCATCGACAAGGTGGTGGCGACACCCTTCGAGATCATGACGGCGATCCTGAAGAGCCCGATCGACCTGCTCTGGTTCGGCGGCATCGGCACCTATGTGAAGGCTCCCTCCGAAACCGACACCGAGGTCGGCGACCGCGCCAACGATCCGATCCGCGTCACCGCGACGGATGTGCGCGCCAAGGTGATCGGCGAGGGTGCAAACCTCGGCGTCACCCAGAAGGGCCGCATCGCCTATGGCCTCAAGGGCGGACGCTGCAACTCCGACGCCATCGACAACTCGGCCGGCGTCAACACCTCGGACGTCGAGGTCAACATCAAGATCGCACTGGCGGCCGCCATGCATGACGGACGCCTGACGCGCGCAAAACGCGACCAGCTTCTTTCGTCGATGACCGGCGAAGTGGCGACCCTCGTGCTGCGCAACAACTATCTGCAGTCGCTGGCGATCTCGCTGACGGAGCGCAAGGGCACGGCCAACGGCCTGGAGCTTGCGCGCTTCATGACGGTTCTCGAAGGCGCCAAGCAGCTGAATCGCAAGGTCGAGACGCTGCCGGACGACCAGACCCTAGCCGAACGTTATGCCGCCGGCAAGCCGCTGACCCGGCCGGAAATCGGCGTGCTGGTATCCTATGCCAAGATCGTGCTCTTCGATGCGCTGGCCGCCAGCGATCTGCCGGATGATCCCTATTTCACAGCGACGCTTTCGAATTATTTCCCCGTCAAGATGCAGAAGTCGAATGCCGGCGATATCGCCGGCCACCGGCTGAAGCGTGAAATCATCGCGACGGTGCTTGCCAACGAGGCGATCAACCGCGGCGGGCCGAGCTTCACCGTCGCCATGATGGACGCAACGGCGGCTTCGGCACCGGAAGTGGTGCGTGCGGCGATCGTTGCCCGCGACGGCTTCGACCTGACCCGGCTCTGGGCCGAAACGGATGCTCTCGACGGCATGATCTCAGGTGAGATGCAGAACCGCATCTACGAGGAAATCAGCCACAGTTTTATCGTGCTGACGCGCCTGTTGCTGAAAACGGGCATGACCAAGGCCGATATGGCGGAAGTGATTAGCCGGCTGCAGGCGGCTCTTAAGAAGCTGAAAACCGCCTTCGCCGGGCAGGTGGCCAGCGAGGTCGCCGTGCGCCAGGCGGAGTACAGCCAGGCGGGCCTGCCCGAAAAACTCGCGGCCGAGATCGCCGGCCTCCCGATCTTCGCATTGGTGCCGGAGATCATGCAGATCGCCGAGCGCACCGGCGAACCCCTGGTGCGCGCCGCCGAGAACTACATCGCCGTGTCGCAGACGTTCCGTATTGCCCGGCTGCTGGCGGCCGGTGGGCGGATCCTCACCTCCGACCATTACGAGAACCTGGCGCTTGCCCGCAGTATCGACCAGATCGCCAGCGCAAGGCGCGACATCGTCATCTCGGCGCTGTCCGATCACGGCAAGGAAAAGCTTCCCGTTCAGGCCTGGCATGCCCAGGATCGCATCCGCATCAACCGTATCCTCGAGGAGCTTTCGAGCCTCAGCGACGGCGGCGATCCCAATCTTGCGCGTATTACCGTTGCTGCAGGTATCCTGACCGATCTTGCGCGCGACCGGGCGAGGTGAGACAGTCCGCGGAAAAAGGAGCGGATGTTGAATCGCATTGACTGGACAGGAACGCAGCCGCCGAAAGCCACGGAGAAGGGCATCTGGGGGTGGATGTTCTTCGATTGGGCAGCGCAGCCCTTCTTTACCGTGGTCACAACCTTCATCTTCGGGCCTTATTTCGTTGCCCGCCTGACCGATGACCCGGTATCCGCGCAGACGACGTGGAGCAATATGGCGACGATCTCCTCGGTGATCATCGCCCTGCTGTCACCCGTTCTCGGCTCGATTGCCGACCAGTCCGGCGCCCGCAAACCCTGGATCGGCTTCTTCGCGATCATCAAGATCGCCAGCCTCTTCGGCCTGTGGTTCGCCGCACCCGGTTCGCCTGTTGTTTATCCCGTTATTTTCATGATCCTCGCCTCGATCTCGGCCGAGTTTTCGATCGTCTTCAACGATTCGATGATGCCGCGCCTAGTCGCCAAGCACGAGGTCGGCAAGCTCTCCAACACCGCCTGGGGGCTCGGTTATCTCGGCGGCATGATCGTGCTCATTGCCGTCGTGACGCTTTTGGCGGCGAGCCCCGACAGCGGCAAGACCATCCTCGGCCTCGATCCGCTTTTCGGTCTCGATCCGAAGACCGGCCAGGATGCCCGCATCACCGGGCCGATCTCGGCCGTCTGGTATCTGATCTTCATCCTGCCGATGTTCTTCTTCACGCCGGATGTCGGCAGGGGTCTTCCCTTCACCACCGCCGTCCGCTCCGGCCTGCGGGAACTCAAAAACACGCTTGCCGAACTGAAGGAACGCCGCGGCATCCTGAGATTTCTCATCGCCCGGATGATCTATCAGGATGGCGTCAACGGCCTGCTGATCCTTGGCGGTGTCTTCGCGGCCGGCATGTTCGGCTGGGCGACGATCGAGATGGGCATCTACGGCATCATCCTCAACGTCGTCGCAATCTTCGGCTGCCTGATCGCCGGCCGCATCGACAAGGGGGTCGGCTCGAAGGTGACCGTCGTCATCAGCCTGACAATGCTGCTTCTCGCCACCATCGGCATCATCTCGACCGGGCCGGGTTACACCCTGTTCGGACTGATGCCGCTGCCGACGGCGGATTCCGGCGGCCTCTTCGGCACCGCGGCGGAGAAGGCCTATATCCTCTATGGTCTGCTGATCGGGTTCGCCTTCGGACCGGTGCAGGCCTCGTCGCGCTCCTATCTCGCCCGCAGCGTCAATCCGGAGGAAGCCGGCCGCTATTTCGGCATCTATGCGCTTTCGGGGCGCGCCACGAGTTTCATGGCGACGCTGCTCTTCTCGCTGATGACCTATATCAGCGGATCGCCGCGGCTTGGAATGGCAACGCTGATCCTGTTCCTCGCCGGCGGACTGGTGCTCTTGATCCGCACGCCCTATCCGGCCGATCGGGCATAACAACCGGCCCGTCGGGGCCGGTTGCCCAAACCTCTCAGTGCCAAACCTCTCAGTGACGGAAATGACGCATGCCGGTGAAGACCATCGCGATGCCGTGTTCGTTGGCGGCATCGATGACTTCCTGGTCGCGCATCGAGCCGCCCGGCTGGATGACCGCCGTCGCGCCTGCGGCGATCATCGACAGGAGACCGTCGGCAAAAGGCAGGAAGGCTTCGGAGGCGACTGCCGAACCATGCGTCATCGGCACGACAAGGCCGAGCGCCTTGGCCGCCTCTTCGGCCTTCAGCGCGGCAATACGGGCGGAATCGACCCGGCTCATCTGGCCGGCGCCGATACCGGCCGTCTGGCCGTCCTTGGCATAGACCACGGCATTCGATTTCACATGTTTGCCGACCTTGAAGGCGAACTTCATATCATCAAGCTCCTGCGCCGTCGGCGCGCGCTTGGTGACGACCTTGAGCTCCAGATCCTCGACCATGCCGTTGTCACGGCTCTGGACAAGCAGACCGCCGGAAACGGTCTTGGCCGTCAGGCCAGCAGCGCGCGGATCGGGCAGGCCGCCGGCAGACAGCAGCCGCAAATTCGGCTTTCGGGCGACGATCGCCTTTGCCTCTTCGGTCACATCGGGCGCGATGATCACTTCGGTGAAGAGCTTGACGATTTCCTCGGCCGTTTCGGCATCCAGAGTCCGGTTGAGTGCGATGATGCCGCCGAAGGCGGAAACGGAATCGCAGGCAAGCGCGCGGCGATAGGCCTCGACCAGACTCGCTCCGGTGGCGACGCCGCAGGGATTGGCATGCTTGATGATGGCGCAGGCCGGCGCCGTCTCGGGCAGGAACTCGGCCACCAGCTCGTAGGCGGCATCGGTATCGTTGATGTTGTTGTAGGAGAGCTGCTTGCCCTGGAGAAGGGCAGCCGTCGAAACACCCGGACGCTTCTCGCCGGTGAGGTAGAAGGCCGCCTTCTGGTGCGGGTTTTCGCCGTAACGCATCTCTTCCTTCAGGGCGCCGCCGATCACGCGGTGGCGCGGCGTGTCGATCGACAGCGCTTCTGCGAACCAGTTGGAAATCATCGCGTCATAAGCGGCGGTGCGGGCATAGGCCTTGGCGGCCATGCGCTGGCGGAAGGCATAGGCAGTCTTGCCGCCATCCGCGGAAAGCTGCTCCGTGAACTCGGCGTAATCGTTGGGATCGGTCAGGATCGTCACATAGGCATGGTTCTTGGCCGATGCACGGATCATCGCCGGGCCGCCGATATCGATATTCTCGACGGTCGTCGGATAATCGCCGCCGGCCGCGCGCACTTGTTCGAAGGGGTAGAGGTTGATGACGGCCAGATCGATGCCCTCGATGCCGTGCTTTTTCATCGCCTCCTGATGTTCGCCGTCGTCGCGGATCGCCAGCAGGCCGCCATGCACCGTCGGATGCAGCGTCTTGACCCGCCCGTCCATGATCTCGGGAAAGCCGGTGATCTCGGAAACATCGATGACGGCAAGGCCGGCAGCGGCGATCGCCTGGTAAGTGCCGCCGGTCGACAGCAGCCGGACGCCTCTGGCAGACAAGGCCTGGGCGAGTTCGACGATCCCGGTCTTGTCGAAGACGGAGAGGAGGGCGGTCTTGATTTCGACCTTGTCGGGGGCGGGGATCTTCTTGGAAATGACGGCCATGAAACCTTCTCCGTTCGGGCTTCGGGAGACATCCGCGAGGGACGTTCGCATGCTGGCGTCGCGTTAGCACAGCTTTGCCGCCGCGCAAACAGGCGTCAGCAAAGGATCTAACCTTTGCGGGATAGGAACCAGCGGATTTCCGTCTTCTCGGCAAGATCGAAGTCGATCTCGATCTGGTCCGAGCCGCAAATGCCGGAACTGTCGGCGAAGAAGATATCCTCGGTGATCAGCACTTCATTGCCGGGCGCTGAGAACAGCCAGCTTTCGCCATCCGGCGCCGTCAGCAGCACGGATTCACCATCGCTCTGATGCAGGACGATCGCGGGATGGATATGAAACCGGGCGACAGCCTTCAGAGGCTCGTCATGCTCATAGCCTTCGCGGACGACGAGCCGGTCGCGGCCGGTCACGATCGAGCCTGCGGCATTGAGTGTCAGCTCACGCTCGTGTTGCACCCCGAACGCCCTGATATAACCGTCATGGCTGAGCTTGATGCCGTCGCGCCCGTCCTCCGTTTCGGCCCGTTCGACCGTGACTGTCTTGACCGGTTCGCTGATCGCGTGGTTGAGGAACGGCGAGGGCGAAAAACGGCTGGACGAGGTGTCGTTGAGGATGACGGTCGAATGCGCCGCCGTCGTGCGCGCCATCTGGACATAACGGTTCCCGGCAAATTTCGGCGAGCCGGAATTGACGATGAAGCGGTGGCGGCCGGACGACATCTCGAAGGAGAGGCTGCCGGCATGCACGGTCCGCAGTGCACCGCCCGAAGGCGGCGTGCCGGCATCGGCAATGATCACCGTTTTTCCTCCGGAAAGCCGCTGATAGCGCGAATGCGGCAAAGCCTTGAACGGCTGACCGGCGGTCTCGTCATATCGCAGCACGGAGATCAGCTCGTTTGCCAGCGTCGAGGTCGCCCCGTTGAACAGCGCCAGATCCCCGTCCTGATGGCGAAAGAACCGCAATGCCGGATATATGCGGTCGATGCCGGAGATCAGTTTCTGCGGCAGGTCATGGCCGAGATTGACATAGGTTTGCCTGAGCGGCAGCAGATCGAGCAGCAATTCCAGGCCGACGCGCGGATTGCGCGAGATATGGCCGCCATCCGGCAGAATCTGGCTATCGAATTCGCGGTCGAGCGCCTGCGCCGCCCTTCTGAGGGTGGAGGCGCGCGTCGGCATGGCGACGGAGGCCATGGCGAGCGCGATGCGCAGTCGAAACAGCTCCAGGCCGCCGAGGGTATAGGGCGCCATGCGATGTAGGAACCGCACCTGGAACGCCAGCGACTTCATGAAGCGGCGATAGAAGCCGCGGTCGGCATTCTGCAGCACGACAGGCGAATGCGACAGCCAGGCGATGACGCGCTGGGCGGTGATGTCGATCTCCCAGGCAATCCCCTCCATGCGGCCGGCATGGATGGAAAGCCAGCTGTCGACGATCGCACGGGCGGCGGCCGAACTGCGCTCCGTCTTGTTCGCCCGCATATGCCGCAGCCAGCCGAAGCTGTGAAGGCGGGTGGCGAAGGGGCGCGAGGGCAGGGTGAAGGTGAAGGGTGACTTTCCACCCGTTTCCAGCATGCGCCCGGCCAACAGAAACCGTCCGTTGAGAATCTCGTCGGCCACATGCGTATCGATGCTGCGCAGATCGGTCGGCGCGACGATCAGACGTTCGGGCACCTTGATCGAATGGCGAGAAAGCTTCAGGCGCAGCAACGCGACGCGGCGCAAGGCGCGCCGCCAAGCCTCCCGAACATACATGCTCGCAAAACGCCGACCGGACTGCATATTCTATTGTCTATTGACCCTCGTGGTTAAGAATAGGTGAAAAGTGGCCGATTTCATCGCCCGCAATGAATTAATTCGTGACAAGGTTCGAATATACGCAAATTCATGCGCTTCACTGGAGATCATGGCGCGATTTTAGAAGGACGACATGTGTGACACGGCGCCTCTTGCTCACAGATTCGCCGCGAGGGCTGAAGTCAGCAATCAGGCCACACGCCGCAGCACGGCGGCATAGAAGCCGTCGAGGCCGGAGGCGATGCCATCGGTCATTTTCAGCATGGTGGGAAGGGTGCGGAATTCGCCGAGCGGCGTGATCGCCGCTTCGAGGCCGGGCCAGCCGCCGGCGCCGATCGGAACGCGCTCGACGCTATGAGTATCGGCAAGGACACGGGCGACGACCTCTTCGCCTTCGGCGGGATCGAGCGAGCAATTCGAAAAAACCAGCGTTCCGTCAGGCTTCAGCAATGTCAGCGAATGACGCAGCAGCCGTTCCTGCAGCGCCGCCAGCCGGGCAATATCCTCAGCTCCCTTGGTCCACAGCACGTCGGGGTGCCGGCGTGTCGTTCCGGTGGAAGAGCAGGGGGCATCGAGCAGGATCGCATCGAAACGCTCCGCCGGCGCGAATGTCGTCAGGTCTGCCGCAATCGTCTCTGCCTTGAGGCCGAGCCGATCGAGATTGGAACGCAGCCGTCTTAGCCGGCTTTCCGACTGGTCGAGTGCAGTGACTGCGCCACCGGCAAGGATGAGCTGCGCCGTCTTGCCGCCGGGGGCAGCGCACAGATCGGCGGTGCGTTTGCCCGATAGATCGCCGAAAAGCTTGGCCGGGATGCTGGCTGCCGCATCCTGCACCCACCACGCGCCCTCGTCGAAGCCTTCGAGCGAGGGGATGCCGCCGTCGAAGGCGGCAAGCCGCACGCCGCCCGTCGGCAGGGCAACGCCGTTCAGCCGTTTCGCCCAGCCTTCGGGGTCGGACTTGACGGTCAGATCGATCGCCGCCGGCTCGAGCTGGGATTCGGAAATCGCCAGCGCCGCGTCCCGGCCATAGGCCTTTTCCAGCCTGGCGATGAACCAGGCCGGCATCGGCGCGACCTTGCCGATCTCGTCGAGCACCTGCTGCTTCTCGCGGCCGAGCCGGCGAAGAATGGCATTGACCAGCTTGGCGAAACGGCGATTGCGTGGATCCTGATTGGCCTGCTCGACAGCAAGATCGACGGCCGAATGATCCGGCACGTCGAGATAGAGGATCTGCGCCGCGCCGATTGCGAGCACGTGATGCAGCGCCCGCGCCCCTTCCGGCAGCGGCGATTCCAGCAGGGCTGATATCGCGGCATCGATACGCGGCAGATGGCGCAGCGTCGTGTTCAGGATGGCGCGGACCAGCGCCCGGTCGCTTTCGCCGAGCGCCCGGTAGGCCGGATTGCCGTGTTCATGGTCGAGGGCGCCGTCGAGCGGCAGTTTGCGATCGACGACGGCAGCAAGAATTTTTGCCGCCGCGGCGCGGGCCTGCATGCCGGGTTTTGCCGGAGCGGATCGCTCGGTCGAGGGCTTATGCTTGCGGAATGGTTTCTTCGTGCCGTCTGAATTCAAGACCATGGACCTTTTGGCGGTTGTGAACCACCGCGACCAAGGCCCGTATCCGGAACAGAGCGCGATTTGCGCGACGGATTAGCAGCCCGAACCGGCGGCGTCGAGACGTTCATGCCGCCCTGCGCCATGTCGTGCAGCGCGGCGATGCGGTTTTCCGTGTTCGGATGCGTGGAAAACAGGTTGTCCATGCGCTCGCCGGAGAGCGGATTGATGATGAACATATGGGCCGTTGCCGGATTGCGCTCGGCATCCTCGTTCGGAACATGAGCGGCACCGCGGGCGATCTTGCCGAGCGCCGAAGCCAGCCACAGCGGATTGCCGCAGATTTCGGCGCCGCGGCGGTCGGCCGAATATTCGCGTGTGCGGCTGATCGCCATCTGCACCAGCATGGCGGCCAGCGGCGCCACGATCATCGCGACGAGAACGCCGACGAAGCCGAGCGGATTGTTGTTGTTTTCACGGTTGCCGCCGAAGAAGAAAGCGAAGTTGCCGAGCATCGAGATCGCGCCGGCAAGGGTTGCCGTGATCGTCATCGTCAGTGTGTCGCGGTTCTGGATGTGGGCAAGCTCATGCGCCATCACGCCCGCGACTTCCTCGGGAGACAGTGCACTGAGCAGGCCGGTCGAGGCGGCGACGGCAGCATTGTCGGGATTGCGGCCGGTGGCAAAGGCATTCGGCTGCGGGCTGTCGTAGAGATAGACCTTCGGCATCGGCAGGCCGGCATTGCGGGCGAGATCGCGGATGATCGCAAAGAATTCCGGCGCGTTGCGCTCGTCGACTTCCTGGGCGCGATAGGCCGAAAGCACCATGCGGTCGGAATTCCAGTAGGAGAAGAAATTCATCCCGGCGGCAATGACGAAGGCGATCATCATCCCGGCCCGGCCGCCGATCAGAAAGCCGACAAACATGAAAAGCGCCGTCATGAAGGCAAGCAACATGGCCGTGCGAACGAGGTTCATTGTGAATCTCCATTTCCGATTTCGCCGTCACGAGCTTTCAATCGCGGCATCGGCGCATTATGATTTGGTTATTCACCAGCCATTTTCAATATTTCCGGCAGGAGAAGCCCATGCAGGAAGCCGATAACGACAATAGCGAAACGCTGACGGCCGAGGGATCGGAGCCGCCGCGCAAGGTCCTGTCTCCGGCTGCGAAGCGCGCCCTTGCCGAAGCCGAGGAGCGGCGCAAGAACCAGAAGCCGCTGGAGCTGCCGCCGGAGACCGGCGGCCGCGGCGGAGCCGAGCCGGCGCGTTTCGGCGATTACGAGATCAATGGCCGGGCGATCGATTTCTAAGCGGATCGGAAAGACGAGCCGTCAGCCTTCGTCCGAGCTGACGAGGCCGCCAGCCACACACAATGTGTGAAAGTGAGCCGCTCCGGCAACAAAACCGGAGCGGCTTCTGTATCAGGCGGTTGTCTTGTTTTGCCGGTTGGCGATCAGATCGTCGACGACGGCCGGATCGGCAAGCGTCGAGGTGTCGCCGAGCGCACCGAAATCGTCCTCGGCGATCTTGCGCAGGATGCGGCGCATGATCTTGCCGGAGCGGGTCTTCGGCAGGCCGGGCGCGAATTGGATCTTGTCGGGTGCGGCGATCGGGCCGATTTCGGCGCGGACATGTTTCACCAGTTCCTGACGAAGCGTGTCCGAGCCGTCATGACCGGCCATCAGCGTCACATAGCAATAGATGCCCTGGCCCTTGATCGCATGCGGATAACCGACGACGGCGGCTTCCGAAACCAGATTGTGCGAGACGAGCGCCGATTCCACCTCCGCCGTGCCGAGCCGGTGGCCGGAGACGTTGAGCACGTCGTCGACACGGCCGGTGATCCAGTAATAGCCGTCCGCATCGCGCCGGCAGCCGTCACCGGTGAAATACTTGCCCTTGTAGGTCGAGAAATAGGTCTGGATGAAGCGCTCGTGATCGCCGTAGACCGTGCGCATCTGGCCCGGCCAGCTGTCGGTGATGCAGAGATTGCCGTCGGCCGGACCTTCCAGCACCTTGCCCTCATTATCGACCAGCTGCGGTTTGACGCCGAAGAACGGCACCGTCGCCGAGCCGGGTTTCAGATCGGTGGCGCCGGGCAGCGGCGTGATCATGTGGCCGCCGGTTTCCGTCTGCCACCAAGTATCGATGACGGGGCAGCGCTTGTCGCCGACGACATTGTAATACCATTCCCAGGCTTCCGGGTTGATTGGCTCGCCGACGGTGCCGAGCAGGCGCAGCGAGGAGCGCGAGGAGCGGGTGACGAAGTCGTCGCCGGCACCCATCAGCGAGCGGATCGCCGTCGGCGCCGTATAGAAAATATTGACCTTGTGCTTGTCGATGACTTCCCAGAAACGGCCCTGGTCGGGGAAATTCGGCACGCCCTCGAACATCAGCGTCGTCGCGCAATTGGCGAGCGGCCCGTAGACGATATAGGAGTGGCCGGTAACCCAGCCGACATCGGCGGTGCACCAGTAGATATCGCCGTCATGATAGTCGAAGACATATTCATGCGTCATCGCCGCGTAGACGAGATAACCGCCCGTCGTGTGCAGCACGCCCTTCGGCTTGCCGGTCGAGCCTGACGTATAAAGAATGAAGAGCGGATCTTCCGCCTTCATCTTCACCGGCGGGCATTCCGCCTTCACGGTGGTGATTTCCTGGTGATGCCAGAGATCGCGGCCCGGCGCCCAGCCGGTCTTGCCGCCGGTGCGACGAACGACCAAAACCTTCTCGACGATCACGTGCTGGCGTGCCGCGATGTGAATTGCAGTATCGGTATTGTCCTTCAGCGGCACCGGCTTGCCGCCGCGCACGCCTTCGTCGCAGGTGATGACGAAGGTGGATTCACAGTCGACGATGCGCCCCGCCAGGGCCTCCGGCGAGAAGCCGCCGAAGACGATCGAATGCACCGCGCCGATGCGGGCGCAGGCAAGCATCGCGTAAGCCGCTTCCGGGATCATCGGCATGTAGATGGTGACACGGTCGCCCTTCTTGACGCCGTGTTTCTTCAACACATTCGCCATCCGGCAGACGTGCTCGTAGAGCTCGTTATAGGTGACCTTCTTGTCGATATAGGGGTTGTCGCCTTCCCAGATGATCGCCACCTGGTCGCCGTTGGTTTTCAGATGGCGGTCGATGCAATTGTAGGAGACGTTGGTCTGGCCGTCCTCGAACCATTTGATCGAGACCTTGCCGGTAAAGGAGGTGTTCTTGACCTTGGTATAGGGCTTGAACCAGTCGATCCGCTTACCGTGTTTACCCCAGAACTTGTCCGGGTTCTCAACGCTCTCCTCGTACCATTTCAGGTACTTATCCTTATCGATCAGGGCGCGCGTCTTCACCGGCTTCGTGACCGGATAGATCTTCTCCGACATGGAACTCCTCCTCGTGGGACATGCAACGGGCCACCGGCAAAGCGAGCCCAGATTTCAAATCAGGGCAATTCATAGCAGTTCGCATCGTGGCGGCAATTAGACAAAGGTCATTTCATTTCGGAAGAATTGCAATTCTGCGACAGTGCGGTTATATAGCGGCATATTTCCCGGACATTGTGGTGACAATCCACGGACCGCGACCGGCGCGGACGATAGAAGGACTATATCCATGGCTCAAACACTGCTCATGCCGAAGGCGACAGCCATCTGGCTCGTCGACAACACGGCACTGTCTTTCGATCAGATCGCGCAGTTCTGCAAACTGCATCCGCTCGAAGTCAAGGCGATCGCCGACGGCGAAGCGGCGCAGGGCATCAAGGGCCTCGACCCGATCTCGACAGGCCAGCTTTCCCGCGACGAGATTGCCCGCGCCGAAGCCAATCCGAACCACAAGCTGAAGCTTTCCGAACCGAAGGTGCGCGTACCGGAATCCAAGCGCCGCGGCCCGCGTTATACGCCGGTTTCCAAGCGTCAGGACCGCCCGAACGCCATTCTCTGGCTCGTTCGCAACCATCCTGAGCTGAAGGACGCGCAGATTTCCCGCCTCGTCGGCACCACGAAATCGACCATCGAGCAGATCCGCGAGCGCACCCACTGGAACTCCGCCAACCTGGCGCCGATGGATCCGGTCACGCTCGGCCTCTGCAGCCAGATCGATCTCGATATGGAAGTGGAAAAGGCTGCCAAGGGCCGTCCGCTGCCGACCGCTGCCGAGCTCGGCGCGACGCTGCAATCGGCCCAGGAAACCGAGCGCCTGACCCCGAGCTACGAGCGCGAGGAAGAAAAGGAAAAGGAAATCGACGCCGACGCCGTCTTCCGCAAGCTGAGCTCGCTGCGCTCGGCCCCGAAGGACGACGACGACGACGATCAGTACTGAGATATCGACTATCGCATGAAAAACCCCGCCGGTATGAGCTGACCGGCGGGGTTTTTGTTGCGGATTGCTTGTTCGAATTAGCTGCGGAACAGGGTCAGAATGTTCTGCGCCGAACTATTGGCGATCGAGAGCGACTGGACGGCAAGCTGCTGCTGCGTCTGCAACGCCGAGAGCTTGCTTGATTCCTCTTCCATATCGGCATCGACCAGGCGGCCGACGCCGGAGTCGATCGAATCATGAAGACCGCTGACGAAATTTTCCTGCAGCTGGATGCGGGTCGAGATCGAGCCGAGGGCCGAGCCGGCGGCGGTCATGGCACCGAGAACCAGTTCGACACCCGTCAAGGCGCCATCGAGCTGGCCCTGGGTGAAACCGGTAATGTCGAGATCATAGATCGACGCCATGACGATGACGGTGCCGCCATAGGTTCCGTTGAAGGCCGTGCCGATGATGCCGCTTGATGTCTCGATCGCACCGGTGCTCGTCATGCCGAAGAGCACGTTTCCAAGCGTTCCTGAATCGAGCACGTAGTCGGTCATCTTGACCGAGACGGCATTGCTGCCATCGCGGACGAAGGAGGAAACGACGCTCTTCGTACCGGAGGCGCCGGCGACCCAGTTTTCACCGGAGAAGGACGCCGATTGGGCGATGCTGAGCAGTTGCTCCTGCAGCTGGTCGAGCTCCTGCTGGATCTTCGTTTTGTCGACGCCTTTTTCCGTGGCGGCGACGATCTTGGCCTTGATTTCGCTGACGACATCGAGCGCGCTCGACATGGCCGAATAGGCGGTATCGACCTTGGCCGCGCCGAGACCGAGGGCGTCGGAGACGGCCGAAAGCGCCTTGTTGTCCGAACGCATGGTCGTTGCGATCGACCAGTAGGCGGCATTGTCGGCCGCCTTTTCGACACGATAACCCGAGGAAACGCGACCCTGAGTGTCCTTGAGGCTGTCGTTTACGCCGCGCAAAGTCTGCAGCGCTGCCATGGCAGCGTTGTTGGTAAGGATGCTTGTCATGATCCGTTCCACAATCTTGGAGAAAGGGCATTCCGGACTGCAGCGCCGCGCGTCTTTCAGACACGCAAAGGACGCTGTAGCACTTCAACTGCTGCATAATATTGCCCTTAAACCGATTCCGATTTAGGGAGTTATGCAGGAGGCCGGTAACGGCGATCGCGTCATGCAAAGCCTGCTATGCAAGCCATTGCCGTTAACAAATGCTTGCATCGATATGGTTAACAATTCCTCAATTAGCCTTAGCGAAAGTTTAATTTCACATCGGCAGGGAGCCCAGGCCGCGCCGGCGCAGCGCCTCGGCGATTTCCTCCAAAATCGTTGAATCATCGATAGTTGCGGGCATTTTCCAGGGGATGCCGTCGGCGATCTTCTGCATCGTGCCGCGCAGGATTTTGCCGGAGCGTGTCTTCGGCAAGCGGTTAACGACAATGGCCATCTTGAAGGCGGCGACAGGCCCGATCGATTCGCGAATCATCGTCACGACCTCTGATTCGATTGCCGTCGTGTCACGCGACACATTCCGTTTCAGCACCAGGAAACCGCACGGCGCCTGGCCCTTCAGCGCATCGGTCACACCGATGACGGCGCATTCGGCGACGTCGGGATGGCGGGCGCAGACTTCTTCCATCGCCCCGGTCGAGAGCCGATGACCGGCGCAATTGATGATGTCGTCGGTACGCGACATGATGAAGAGATAACCGTCCTCGTCGACATAGCCGGCGTCGGCGGTCTTGTAGTAACCCGGAAACTCGTCGAGATATGCCGATCGAAAACGGTCGTCGGCGTTCCAGAGGGTCGGCAGGCAGCCGGGCGGCAAGGGCAGTTTCACGACGATATTGCCGAGCGTTCCCGCCTCGATTGGATGGCCGGCATCGTCGAGCACCGCGATCTCGTAGCCGGGCATCGGCAGCGCCGGCGAACCGTGCTTGACGGGAAGGGCGCCGAGACCGAGCGGATTGGCGGCGATCGGCCAGCCGGTCTCCGTCTGCCACCAGTGATCGATGACGGGGATGGCGAGCATGCGCTCCGCCCATTTCAGCGTCTCCGGGTCCGCCCTCTCGCCGGCAAGAAACAGCGCCCGCAAATCTGGCATCGGATACCGACGCATCAGTTCCCCGTCGCCATCGTCCCGGCGGATGGCGCGGAATGCCGTCGGCGCCGTGAAGAGCACCCGCACATGATACTCCGAAACGACCCGCCAGAAGGCACCGGCATCCGGTGTGCCCACCGGTTTTCCCTCGAAGATCACGGTGGTTACGCCTGAAATCAGCGGGGCATAGACGATATAGGAATGTCCGACGACCCAGCCGATATCCGAGGCCGTCCAGAAAACCTCGCCCGGCTTCAAGCCGTAAATGTTCCGCATCGACCAGTTAAGGGCGACCAAATGGCCACCATTGTCGCGCACGACGCCCTTCGGCTGGCCTGTGGTGCCGGAGGTATAGAGGATGTAGAGCGGATCGGTCGCCTTGACGGAGACGCAGGCGATCTCGGCGCCGCGATGCTGCGCCACCGCGGCCTCGAAATCCGCATCACGTCCGTCAATGAGATCTGCCCGAAGCTCCGGCCGCTGCAGCACCAGACAGCGCTCCGGCTTCGAACGCGCAAGTGCGATCGCCTGGTCGACCAGAGGCTTGTAGGCGACGATGCGGCCTGGCTCGAGCCCGCAGCTCGCGGTGATCACCAGCTTCGCACCGCAATCGTCGATGCGGGCGGCAAGCTCGCTCGCGGCAAAGCCGCCGAAGACGACGGAGTGGACCGCACCGATGCGGGCGCAGGCAAGCATCGAAAACACCGCCTGCGGGACCATCGGCATATAGAGAATCACGCGATCGCCTTTGCCGATGCCGAGCTTGACCAGCGTCGCGGCGATGGCCTTTACCTCGTCCAGCACCTCGCCATAGCTGAAATGGCGCTTGTCGCCGGTCATCGCGCTGTCGAAAATAGCCGCTGTCTCGCCGCCGCGTCCGGCAGTGACATGCCGGTCCAGACAATTGTGGCAGGTATTGGTTTCCGCCCCTTCGAACCAGCGGCCATAAACACCGGCATCCGGCGAAAACACCCGCTCCGGCAGTTTGAACCAGTCGATATCGGCGGCGGCTTCGCGCCAGAAGGCTTCGGGATCGCGTTTCCAGGCCGCGTAAACCTGATGATAGCCGTTCTGCATCTGCTCCTCCCCAGGATATGCAAACCTCGATGTTAATCTAGGCAGAGGGAGAGGAACAGGAAGCCCGACCAAAGCAGCGCATTAGCGCGCGCCGAAAATAGCCGATCCGACCCGCACGCTGGTGGCGCCAAAGGCGATCGCCGTCTCGTAATCGCCCGACATGCCCATCGAAAGTTTTTCGACCCCACATTTGAGCGCGAGCCTAGCCAACAGGGCGAAATGCGGCCCGGGATTTTCCTCCGCCGGCGGAATGCACATCAAACCTTCGATGGAAAGGCCAAGGTCGTCGCGGCAGAGAGCGACGAAGGCTGGCGTGTCGTCAGGAGCGATGCCGGCCTTCTGCGGCTCGAGCCCGGTATTGACCTGGATGTAGAGCCGCGTCTTTTTGCCTTGCCGCCTCATCTCCTCGGCAAGCGCGCGGGCGATCTTTTCCCGGTCCACCGTCTCGATGACATCGAAAAGCGCCACCGCATCCGCCGCCTTGTTCGATTGCAGCGGTCCGATCAGATGCAACTCGATATCCGGCTGCTCGGCTTTCAGCGCCGGCCACTTGCCCTGGCTCTCCTGCACCCGGTTCTCGCCGAAGACGCGCTGGCCGGCGTCGATGGCCGGACGGATCGCCTCCACCTCGAAGGTTTTCGACACCGTGACGAGCCGAACGGAACCGGCCGCACGACCCGCCTGGCGTTCCCCGGCGGCAATCCGCGACCGCACGTCGTTCAAGCGCTCTTGAAGTTCCATTATTCTGCCTCGACATTTCAGCATGGGAGTGATGGCAATGAACTAGCCAGCCATTCTGTGCTTGCCAAGACCCGCTGCCGCGAAATCGCCCGGCCAGGATGAAGATCGGGCGCTTGCAGCGCCTGCAAAACTTGACGCTACGGTGGTTTCATGGTGAAGGTCTCGACCAACCTCCCCTGATTTTCCGGAATATCGAATACAATGGCCACCGAACGTTATAATCCGCGCGATGCCGAGCCCCGCTGGCAGCAGAAATGGAATGAAGACAAGGTCTTCGAGACCGACAATGCCGATCCGCGCGAAAAATATTACGTCCTCGAAATGTTCCCCTATCCGTCGGGGCGCATCCATATGGGCCATGTCCGCAATTACGCCATGGGCGATGTCGTCGCCCGCTACAAGCGCGCCCGCGGCTACAACGTGCTGCATCCGATGGGCTGGGACGCCTTCGGCATGCCGGCGGAGAACGCCGCCATGGAGCGCGGCGTGCATCCCGCCTCCTGGACCTATCAGAACATCGGCTCGATGAAGGCGCAGCTGAAGGCCATGGGGCTTTCGCTGGACTGGAGCCGCGAATTCGCCACCTGCGACGTCGAATATTACCAGCACCAGCAGCATCTCTTCGTCGATTTCCTCGAGAAGGGGCTGGTCTACCGCAAGCAGTCGAAGGTGAACTGGGACCCGGTCGACAATACCGTGCTCGCCAACGAACAGGTGATCGACGGCCGCGGCTGGCGTTCCGGCGCGCTGGTCGAACAGCGTGAACTGACGCAATGGTTCTTCAAGATCACCGATTTCAGCCAGGACCTGCTCGACGCTCTGGATACGCTCGACCAGTGGCCGGAAAAAGTGCGGCTGATGCAGAAGAACTGGATCGGCCGCTCGGAAGGCCTGACGATCCGCTGGGAGATCGTGCCGGAAACGGCGCCTGCCGGCGAGAGCGAAATCGCCGTCTATACGACCCGGCCGGATACGCTGTTCGGCGCTTCCTTCCTGGCGATTTCAGCCGATCATCCGCTGGCGAAGGATGCCGCGGCAAAAGATCCTGCGATCGAAGCCTTCTGCGAGGAGTGCCGCCGGGCCGGCACCTCGCTCGCCGCGCTCGAGACCGCCGAAAAGAAGGGCATGGACACCGGCATCCGCGTCAGGCATCCGCTTGATCCCTCCTGGGAGCTGCCTGTCTATATCGCCAATTTCGTGCTGATGGATTACGGCACCGGCGCGATCTTCGGCTGCCCTTCGGGCGACCAGCGCGACCTTGATTTTGCTCGGAAATATGGCCTGCCTGTCGTGGCCGTCGTCATGCCTGGAGATGGCGATGCCGCAAGCTTTGCCATCGGCGATACCGCCTATGACGGTGATGGCGTGATGATCAATTCGCGCTTCCTCGACGGCAAGACGACGGAGGAAGCCTTCAATATCGTTGCCGACCGGCTGTCGGCCGCGTCGCTCGGCAATGCGCCGCAGGGCGAACGCAAGGTCAATTTCCGTCTGCGCGACTGGGGCATTTCCCGGCAGCGTTATTGGGGCTGCCCGATCCCGGTCATCCACTGCGATGATTGCGGCGTCGTGCCGGTGCCGAAGCAGGACCTGCCGGTCAAGCTGCCCGACGACGTCACCTTCGACCAGCCCGGCAATCCGCTCGACCGTCATCCGACCTGGCGGCACGTCTCCTGCCCGACCTGCGGCAAGGATGCGCGCCGCGAGACCGATACGATGGACACCTTCGTCGATTCGAGCTGGTACTTCACCCGCTTCACCGCTCCCTGGGAAGGAAAGCCGACCGATCCCGAGGCGGCAAACCGCTGGCTGCCGGTCGACCAGTATATCGGCGGCATCGAGCACGCGATCCTGCACCTGCTCTATTCCCGCTTCTTCACCCGCGCCATGCGCGAGACCGGCCATGTCGCCGCCACCGAACCCTTCAAGGGTCTGTTCACCCAGGGCATGGTGGTCCATGAAACCTACAGCCGCGGCACCGGCGCCAGCCGCGAGTGGGTGGCGCCAGCCGATATCCGCATCGACGAGCTCGACGGCAAACGTCGGGCCTTCCTGCTGACGAGCAATGAAGAAGTGGCGATCGGTTCGATCGAGAAGATGTCGAAGTCGAAGAAGAATGTCGTCGACCCCGATGATATCATCGCCTCCTACGGCGCCGATACCGCCCGTTTCTTCGTTCTGTCCGACTCCCCGCCGGAGCGCGATGTCATCTGGTCCGAGGCCGGCGTCGAAGGCGCCCATCGTTTCACCCAGCGTCTGTGGCGGTTGATTTCCGAAGCCGCAGAGGCGCTCTCCGCCGTCGCACCGAGGCCGGCAACCGAGGGGGAAGCGCTGTCGATCTCCCAGGCTGCCCACAAGACCCTGAAGGCCGTCGAGAACGATTATGACAAGCTCTGGTTCAACAAGGCCGTCGCCCGTATCTATGAACTGGTCAATGCGCTGGCCGCGCCGATGACCAGGGTTGCGGCGGGCGAGGGGGATGTCGCCTATCGCGCGGCCGTGCGCGATGCCGCCGAGATCCTGATCCAGCTGGTCGCGCCGATGACGCCGCATCTGGCTGAGGAATGCTGGACGGCACTCGGTAATGAAGGGCTGCTTGCCCGGACCGGCTGGCCGCGATACGACGAAACGCTCGTCACCGAAAATGATGTCGTCCTGCCCGTACAGATCAACGGCAAGAAGCGCGCTGAATTGACAATTTCTCGCGATGCAGATCAGAATGCCGTCACCGACGCCGTGCTGAATCTGGATGCGGTGAAGAACGCGCTGAACGGACAGTCACCGAAGAAGATCATCGTGGTTCCCCAAAGGATTGTGAACATTGTCGTCTGATATCACCTCCCGCAAGGCCGGCGTCGCCATGATCCTTGCCGCCGCGGCTTTTCTCTCTGCCTGCCAGGTCCGGCCGCTCTACTCCGAGAAGTCAGGCGTGGTTGAGAAACTGTCCTCGGTCGGCTTTTCCGAGGCAAGCAGCCGGGTCGAGCAGCAGGTGCGAAATCGCCTGATCTTCCTGGCGTCGCGTGGCGCCGGCGAAGCGGTAAACCCGCAATATCAGGTCGAAATGCATGCCGCAGTGGCGGTTGCCGATACGCTGCTCGCCGAATCCTCCGACACGTCGAAAGCCGGTCGTGTGACCGTCACCGTCACCTACACGCTGCGTGCGACGACCGACAATCATGTGATCAAGGCGGGCAGCCGCGCGACCACGGCGCTGGTGGATTTCTCGGACCAGGAATTCGCCAAGCAGCGGGCAATCCGCGATGCCCAGAACCGCGCAGCGGATCAGGTGGCGGAATTTGTGGGAGCCGATATCGCCGCTGCGCTCAGCCGCTGAGGGCTGCGATGTGGCGGAGATAAAATCCCACGAATTCGAGACCTTCCTGCAGAAATCGGCTGGAAATTATCGGATCTTCGTCATTTACGGGCCGGATCGCGGCCTCGTTTCCGAACGTGCCGGTCTGCTCGCCGGCAAGACCGGTGTTGCCCTCGATGATCCCTTCTCGCTGACCAAACTTGATATCTCCGACCTGCAGAAGGATCCCGGACGATTGGTCGACGAGGTTCAATCCATCGGCCTGTTCGGTGGTGAGAAACTGATCTGGATCCGCGGCGCCGCCAATGAAAAATATCTTGTCGATCCCTTGGCGCTGTTGGCCGAAAAGCCGCTTGAAGCCGCCCATCTGATCGTGGAAGCCGGAGACCTGAAGAAGGGCTCCCTGCTTCGCAAGACGGCCGAGACGGCGCGATCGATCATGACGATCCCGTCTTACGCCGATGACAGCCGCGCCCTGAATGCCTTGATCGACATGGAACTTGGCGCAGAAAAGCTCGGCATCACGCCGGCTGCGCGCCAGGCGCTGGTCGCATTGATCGGCGGCGACCGCATCGCTTCGCGCAACGAGGTGCGTAAACTTGCCCTCTATTGTCGCGGCTTCCCGACAGTCGAAGAACATCACGTTACCGAAATAATCGGTGACGCGAGCGCGATCTCCGTCGACGATGCCGTCGACGCCATCCTGAGTGGCGATCTCAACGCTTTTCTGCATGCCATGCAGAAGATCAGCAGCTCGAAAACGGCGATTTTTCTCGTGCTGCAGGCCTGCTTGAAGCAGTTTCAGCTTCTCGATACCATGCGGGCCGAAATGGAAGAAAAGCGCCTGCAGGCACCTCAGATCATGCAGACGATGGGGCGTCATCTGCATTTCCGCCGCAAGCCGATCATCGAACAGGCCCTGCGGCAGTGGACCGCGGAGAGCATCGCCCGGGAATCCAATCGTCTGCAGGCCGCAATTCTGCAAAGCCGCCGGCGACAGGTTCTGGAAGACAGCGTGGCGATGCAGACGCTCCTCTCCACCACCCTTCAATCCGGTCGTAAATCCGCCTGACCATATCACCCGGAGTGCGGGGCCGCGTGAATCAGTTCTACGGCGACCCGCTCTTATGCATGTCGCTCGAAAGTGGGCAGCGGCTCCGGGATAAAGACGTGCGGAAAACAAAAAGTGTGTCGCATGAACAGTTGATGCGACGCGCTTTGGTTACCGCCTCTCAAGCAAGCGGCAAATTTCCTCGAGTTGCTCAAGCGACTTGTAGGAGATTTTGATCTGGCCACCGCTGGTCTTGTGATTGATCGAAACATCGAGGCCGAGCGCATCGGAAAGCGTCCGCTCTAGGGCGATCGTATCAGAATCCTTCTGATCTCGCCGCAACGCCGGCTGCTGCGGCTCCGATTGCGCCTTGATGTTGTTTTGCGCCAGCTTTTCTGCGTCGCGCACCGACATGCCCTTGGCAACGATCGTACGGGCAAGGCTTGCCGGGTCGGGGGTGGAAACAAGGGCGCGGGCATGGCCAGCCGACAGGCTGCCGGCGGCAAGCATGTCACGCACCGGATCGGGCAATTTCAGCAGACGCAGGGAGTTGGCGACATGGCTGCGGCTTTTGCCGATGATTTCGCCGAGATCATTCTGGGTATAGCCGTATTCGGCAATAAGCTGCTCGTAACCCAGAGCTTCTTCAAGCGCGTTGAGATCCGCCCGCTGGACGTTTTCGACAATGGCGATTTCCAACGCCGTCTTGTCATCGACGTCACGAATAATGACGGGGATCTCAATCAGCCCGGCCAGCTGGGCTGCCCGCCAACGGCGTTCGCCGGCGATGATTTCGTATCGGTCCCGGTCCATCGTTCGCACGACGATGGGCTGCACGATCCCGTGCTGGCGAATAGAACTGGCAAGATCATGCAGTTCGGCGTCATCAAAAAAACGACGTGGATTGCGCGGATTGCGGCTGACAAACTCGATCGGGATCATGCGGTCGGCACTGACGGTCCGCTCAGCTTCCACCGGAACAGGCTGATCCATTTCCCCAATCAGCGCCGCAAGGCCGCGGCCTAATCGCCGCTTCGATACATCGTCATTCATGATCTACACTCACCTACGCCCCTGATATGATAATTACGCGGCCAGTCTCTGGCGTTCCCTTTGGATGACCTCGGAGGCCAGCTGCAGATAGGCCTGGCTGCCCGCGCATTTCAGATCATAAAGAATAGCCGGCTTGCCGTAGGAGGGCGCCTCGGAAACCCGGACATTGCGCGGAATTAACGTGTGATAAACCTTTTCTCCGAGATGTGTGCGCACATCATTGACCACCTGCTGGGCAAGATTGTTGCGCGCATCGAACATCGTCAGGACGATTCCTTGAATGTCCAGGCGCGGATTAACCGTTCGACGAACCTGGCTGACGGTCTCCAACAACTGGCTCAGCCCCTCCAACGCGAAGAATTCACATTGCAGCGGCACCAGCACCGAATGCGCTGCCGCCATGGCATTCATTGTCAGCAGATTGAACGACGGCGGGCAATCCAGAAGAATATAGGAAAACGCCATTGCCTCGGGCGACGACAGCGCCTTGCGCAATTTGAACACCCGGTCGCTCTGCTGTGAAATCTCCATCTCGATACCCAGCAGATCCATCGTCGAAGGAACGATGAAAAGGTTGGGCACCGCCGTTTCAAGGGTGACGTCGCTGATGCTGCGCTCCCCCACCATAAGGTCATAGGAGGAGAGTTTCCGATCGCGACGATCGATGCCGAGGCCAGTGCTGGCATTGCCCTGCGGATCGAGATCGACGATCAAGACACGCTCACCGATAGCGGCAAGGGCCGTTGCCAGATTGATCGCGGTGGTGGTTTTACCAACGCCGCCCTTCTGATTTGCGATGGTGATTATTCGGTGTCGTTCGCCAGCCATTGCAGCAATATCCGATCTGTTAAACCAAGCGCCGGAGATTCGATATTTCCAAAATAACAGATTCCTGCTCGACGGCGCTCTTATGTTCTAACAGATCGAATTCCCACCGACCACGGGCTTTGTCGATTTCCCTCAGGTAATCCCGGCCTTTATGAAAGAAGCCACGACAATTGTCATTGCCAAGCATCCAGGCGGCCGAATAGCCGATCAGTCCGTCGAGATCCGCCAGGGCTCGGGCCGAGATTGCGCCGCAATCGCCGATTTCGGCAGCCGCATCTTCGATTCGAATGGCATGCACGCTGCCGCGCGCATTGGTCTCCCGCAGCGCCGTCCGCAGAAACGCTGCTTTTTTATGGTTGCTCTCGACCAGGTGGACCCATCCGTCCTGCAATTCAGCCAGGTAGATCGCCGTGATCACCCCAGGGAAACCACCGCCGCTCCCGAGATCCACCCAGGTAATCGGTTGCGGATGGATCTGAAAAATCTGGCTGCTATCGGCAATATGCCGATGCCACAGATCATCGAGCGTCGATGGCGCCACCAGATTGATGGTCTTCGCCCACTTCTGAAAGAGCGTTGCGAAGTGCTGGAGCCGTTCCTGTGTTTCACGTGAAACACGCAAGCCGTTCAATTCCATTCTGAAAGACTCTCAAATCTGGTAATCAGGCTGTGTGGCGTACCGAAGAACTCTGTCGACGCAGGTGCACCAGCAGCAACGCAATGGCTGCCGGCGTCATACCCTCGACAATGGCAGCCTGGGCAATGTTGAAAGGCCGCACGGCATTCAGCTTCGTCTTCAGCTCATTCGACAGGCCGGAGAGGGCGCCGTAATTAAAGTCGGCCGGGATCTGCCGTTCCTCGTCGCGCTGCTGATCGGCAATCGCGGACGCCTGCCTATCGAGGTAAACCGAATAACCCGCTTCGATTTCCAATGCTTCCGCAATCTTTGGCGCGATCCCGGCAACGGCCTCCGGCCAGACATGCCGAAGCACGGCAAAATCATAATTGGGATAAGACAGGAGGTCATAGGCCGTTCGGCGCTGGCCATCCAGATTGATATTCAAGCCGGCGCGTCGCGCCTCATTGGGCGTCACCGCCAGCGACTGCAGCAGCGCTCGGCCGGCGTCGATATCCGTCTGATAGGCCGTGAATCGCCGCCCGCGCTCGGCGCTGACGCAGCCCAGCTGCATCGCCAACGGTGTCAGGCGCATATCGGCATTGTCGGCGCGGAGCGTCAGGCGATATTCCGCCCGGGAGGTAAACATTCGGTACGGTTCCGTAACGCCGCGGGAGGTCAGATCGTCGATCATCACGCCGATATAGGAACTGGTGCGGCTAAAATGAAACGGTTCCGAATCGCTGCTTCGCAACGCAGCATTCAGTCCGGCCGCCAAGCCTTGCGCCCCCGCCTCTTCATAACCGGTGGTGCCGTTGATCTGGCCGGCGAGGAAGAGACCTTTCAGCCGCTTGACCTCCAGCGACGGTGTCAGCTCCCGCGGGTCGACATGGTCATATTCGATCGCATAACCCGGTTGGAGAATCCGCGCCTTCTCGAGACCGGGAATTGTCTTGATAAATTCGGCCTGGACCTCTGCGGGAAGAGAGGTCGAGGTCCCGTTCGGATAGACGGTATCGTCATCGAGCCCTTCGGGTTCCAGAAAGACCTGATGTCCGTCGCGCTCGCCGAACTTTACCAGCTTGTCTTCGATAGAGGGGCAATAGCGCGGACCGACGCCTTCGATCTGGCCGGAATACATCGCCGATCGCATGATGTTGTCGACAATGATGCGGTGCGTTGCTTCGGTTGTCCTGGTGACCCCGCACTCGATCTGCGGCGTGGTGATCGCGTCGGTCATAAACGAGAAGGGGATAAGATCGGCGTCAGCCCCCTGACGGCCCACGGCTTGCCAGTCGATCGTCTTTCCATCCAGCCGTGCCGGCGTTCCGGTTTTCAGACGCCCCAACTGCAGCCCGAGCCTGGCCAGGGTGGCGGACAATCCGATCGACGGGGCTTCACCGACGCGGCCGGCCGGTGTCTTCTCCGAACCGATATGAATGAGCCCGCGCAAGAAGGTACCGGTGGTCAGAACCACCGCTGGCGTCCTCAAGGTCCGGCCATCCTTCATAATAACGCCGGTGACCCGGCCGTCGGCAATATCCAGATCAAACGCGTCGCCCTCGACGATTTCAAGGTCGGGTGTCGCTTCGATCGCCGCCAGCATGGCCAGGCGATAGAGCTTGCGATCGGCCTGCGTCCGCGGTCCGCGGACAGCGGCGCCCTTCTTTTTGTTCAGCATCCGGAACTGAATGCCCGCGGCGTCGGCAACGCGACCCATCAGGCCATCCATGGCATCGATCTCGCGCACCAGATGGCCTTTACCAAGCCCGCCGATCGCCGGATTACACGACATGACGCCGATCGTATCCCGCCTATGCGTTACCAGAGCGGTTTTCGCACCGAGGCGCGCAGCCGCATTGGCTGCCTCCGACCCCGCATGGCCGCCGCCGATGACAATCACATCGTAGACATTGTCGCTCATCTCAAACTCCATTCGAGCAGACGTTTCACGTGAATCCCGAAGGCTCAAGGTTTCACGTGAATCATTTGCCGATACAAAACTCCGAGAAGATCACCCCGAGCAGCTGCTCGACATCAACTCTTCCGGTAATCCTACCCAAATATTCGGCCGCGGTGCGAAGCTGTTCGGTCCGCAATTCGAGATCCACGTCTGTTTGCGAAATCGCCGTGTCTAGCGCCAATAAACATTTCGCTAGCGAATCCTTATGCCGTTGCCGGCTCGGAATCGCCATCGACAGGCCGCCGAAACGTTCGGCGACTAGAGTGCCGATCAACTGTCGCAATTCCGGCAGACCATCGCCCGTCGCCGTCGAGATCTGCAGGTCATATCGATCTGTGCCGACGCCGATCAGATCCTTTTTCGTCCCGACAGTAACATGCGGAGAGGTCTGGTCCAAGTCGTCGGGGATCAGGGGATTTGCCATGTCGACCAGCAACAGAACGAGATCGGCATCACGCAGCGCGACGCGGGCCCGGCGTACACCTTCCATTTCGACCCGGTCGTCCGCCTCCCGAAGGCCCGCGGTGTCGTAGAGCTTGATCAGGTAACCGTCAATGTCGAGATCAACCTGCAGAACATCGCGCGTCGTTCCGGCGATCTCCGTGACGATCGCCACGTCGCGGCGTGCTAGAGCATTCAGCAGGCTGGATTTCCCCGCATTCGGCGCGCCAGCGATGACGACCTTGAAACCGTCCCTGATGACCTCGCCGGCCGACGCCGCAGCCAGGTGTTCTTCGATCTCGGTGCGAAGCTTCGCCATATCGGCCCAGACCATGTCAGACACCGAACCGGGAACATCGTCCTCATCGGGAAAATCGAGTTCCGCTTCGATCAGCGCCCGCGCCCGCGTCAATCGTTCCGCCCACGAATCGTAAATGGCGGAAAGTCCGCCGGCGCTATGCTCGATCGCAAGGCGTCGCTGCATCTCGGTTTCGGCGCCAATCAGATCGGCCAAGCCTTCGGCCTCGACGAGATCAAGCTTGCCATTTTCAAAAGCCCGGCGCGAGAACTCGCCCTCTACTGCCATCCGCACACCCGGAACATCGCCAAGCGCGTGAAACAGCGCCGCCAGCACGGCCCGGCTGCCGTGGATCTGCAGCTCGGCGACATCCTCGCCGGTAAACGAATGCGGGGCCGGAAAAAACAGCACGAGGCCGTTGTCGATCGGCTGGTTGTTACGAGTCCGAATCGTTCGGTAGGAAGCATGCCGATCGGCCGGCACCGATCCGACCAGCCTGATCAACAGCTCCCGGGTTGACGGGCCACTGATGCGAACGATCGAAACACCCGAGGGCGGGGGACCGCTCGAGAGCGCAAATATGGTATCAGTCAACATTTCCATATCGCTGGTCCGTCGGTTGGAATCCGAATTGATCCCTCTCAAATAGAAAAAGCTGGCGACATCGTGGCGATGTCTCCAGCTCTGATCATTGCATGTCGCCCGGCAGTCGGCAGCGGTTCCGCACGACATGCGTAAAATAAGGAGCCAAAACGCATCGCATCGATCGGGTTGACACGATACGCTTTAGCTGAATCCGGCTAAGGATTACGTATTCATCGAGTCGAAGAAGTCGGAATTGTTCTTCGTCTGCTTGAGCTTGTCGATCAGGAATTCGATCGCATCCGTCGTGCCCATCGGCGCCAGGATACGGCGAAGCACGAAGATCTTCTGCAGATCCTGGCGTGGAACAAGCAGGTCTTCCTTGCGGGTGCCGGACTTCAGGATGTCCATCGCCGGGAAGATGCGCTTGTCGGCGACCTTGCGGTCGAGAACGATTTCCGAGTTGCCGGTACCCTTGAACTCTTCGAAGATGACTTCATCCATACGGCTGCCGGTATCGATCAGCGCCGTGGCGATGATGGTGAGTGAGCCGCCTTCTTCGATATTACGTGCGGCGCCGAAGAAGCGCTTCGGCCGCTGCAGGGCGTTGGCATCGACACCACCGGTCAGGACCTTGCCGGAAGAGGGAACGACGGTGTTGTAGGCGCGGCCGAGGCGGGTGATCGAATCCAGCAGGATGACGACATCGCGCCCATGCTCGACCAGGCGCTTCGCCTTTTCGATGACCATTTCGGCCACCTGGACGTGGCGCACAGCCGGTTCGTCGAAGGTCGAGGAGATGACCTCGCCCCGGACCGAGCGCTGCATGTCGGTTACTTCCTCGGGGCGTTCGTCGATCAGCAGGACGATGAGGTAGCATTCCGGATGGTTTGCCGTGATCGAATGCGCAATGTTCTGCAACAGCACGGTCTTACCGGTGCGGGGAGGCGCCACGATCAACCCGCGCTGGCCCTTGCCGAGCGGCGCCACCAGATCGATCACCCGCGGCGACAGATCCTTGGAGGTGGGAATATCGAGTTCCATCTTGAAACGCTCGTTCGGATAGAGCGGCGTCAGATTGTCGAAGTGAACCTTATGACGGATCTTTTCCGGATCGTCGAAATTGATGGTGTTGACCTTGAGCAGCGCGAAATAACGCTCGCCTTCCTTCGGTCCACGGATCGGTCCCTCGACCGTATCGCCGGTCTTCAGGGAGAAACGGCGGATCTGCGAAGGCGAGATATAAATATCGTCAGGACCCGGCAGATAGTTTGCATTGGCGGAACGCAGGAAACCAAACCCGTCCTGCAGCACCTCGACGACACCTTCGCCGATAATCTCGACATCCTGGCTGGCGAGCATCTTGAGGATGGCAAACATCAGCTCCTGCTTGCGCATCGTGCTGGCATTCTCGACCTCGAGCGATTCGGCGAAAGCCAGAAGATCCGTCGGGGATTTGCTCTTAAGTTCCTGAAGCTTCATTTCAGCCATGAAGTGACCAATACTCTTTTCAATTTCGAAGGGGAAAGGCGATGTTGGGTCGTATTCGGTACTGCGAAGGGCTCGCAGACGACTGAACTCTACACACATGCCACGTAGATGAGATGCGCGGAAAATAGCGACTCGTGATCGCTGCCGCAAGAGGGCTGCTTAAAATGAAGCAAATTTAACCTGAGGCTGATTTTGCCTCAGAATGGCTTCACCACCACGAGGATCACGATGACGATCATCAGCACCGTCGGCGCCTCGTTCATGAACCGCCAATAACGGGCGGAACGGCGATTTTCATCCCGTTCGAACGCGCTGACCGCGCGGCTGAAAAACATATGAACGCCGGTCAACAGCACGACGAGACCGATCTTCGCATGCAGCCAGCCACCCTGGAATCCATAGACCGACCAGGCGAGATAGAGGCCGAAAATCCAGGTCAGCATCATTGCCGGCGTCATGATGATTCGAAGCAGCCGGCGCTCCATCACCTTGAAGGTTTCCGATTGCACCGAACCCGGTTCGGCATCGGTGTGGTAGATGAACAGCCGCGGCATATAAAACAGGCCGGCCATCCAGGAGATGACCGCAATGATATGCAGCGCCTTGATCCAGAGATAGAGATTGTCGGGGTTCCAGGCGAAAAGCCCGACCGCCATCAGCGCGAAGAAGGCCAACGCAAAATGGGCTCGGCGCCGGGCGTAGGCGCCAGGTCTCCGGTCCGTCTGCCTTTCCATCGTCACGCGTCCCCCCGCATCTGCCCACCCCGCACGCGATCGACCAGCAGCCGCACATGCTCGGGGTCGGCCTGCGGCGTGATGCCATGACCGAGATTGAAGATCAGCGGCCCATTGCCGAGATGCTGCAGAATATCGTCGATACCCTCTTCCAGCGCCCGGCCGCCGGCAACGACCCGCATCGGATCGAGGTTGCCTTGAACCGGCCCGTCTTTCTGCAGTTCGACGGCAAAGGCCAGCGGCACCGACCAGTCGAGGCCGATCGCATCCGCGCCGGTCTTCTGACGATAGGTCTTCAGCTGGTAGCCCGCACCCTTGGCAAAGGCAATGATGCGCGCCTGCGGCCGCCGCGATTTGACCGAAGCGATTATCCGCGCAACCGGCCGGATCGCGAAAGACTCGAACTCCTTCTCACCGAGAACGCCGGCCCAGGAATCGAAAATCTGCACGGCATCGGCGCCGGCATCGATCTGAGCGACGAGATAATCGGCCGAGACGTTGGCCAGCAGCATCAGGAGATGTTCGAAAGCGCGGGGATACCTGTAGGCGAAGAGGCGGGCAGGCGCCTGATCCGGCGTGCCGTGACCGGCGATCATATAGGTCGCAACCGTCCAGGGTGCGCCGCAGAAGCCGAGCAGCGTCGTCTCATCAGGCAATTCCTCACGCAGCCGCCGCACCGTCTCCAGAACCGGCCTGAGATAATCGACAACCTCTTCGCCATTCAATCTGCCGATACCGGCTTCATCGATCGGATCCATCTCCGGGCCATGGCCCTCGGTAAACCGGACATTCCGTTTCATCGCGTCGGGGATGACCAGGATATCGGAAAACAGAATGGCGGCATCGAAGCCATAGCGGCGGATCGGCTGCAATGTCACTTCGACGGCATGATCGGGCGAATAGCAGAGATCGAGGAAACTTCCGGCCTTAGCTCGCGTCTCTCGATATTCCGGGAGATAACGTCCCGCCTGTCTCATCAGCCAGAGAGGAGGAGGCGAGAGGCTTTCGCCATCCAGAACCCTCATGATCTTTCGGCGCGTCTCGCTCAAGCGCTTCTTCCCTATAAAAAATCAAAGATATTTTAAAAGGTTTCTATTTCTTAGAGTCGGTGTCTATCAAGGATTAAAATCCATCCACCGCCGATGCCATTTGTCGCGCACCGGCAAAAAACATTGGAAGGATTTCGCCGTTTTTTCCGACGTTCGGGGAAAAGCCGAATCTGAAAATGATTCCAAGTTCTTCCGGATCGGTCATTTTTTTCGTAGCTGTGGATAGGCTGTGGACCAGTTTTCAAGAAATCGATCTCTTCCCCATCGTCCACAGGGCCGACCGAAACCGATCCGCAAAATCCGAAATGTGGATAAGGAGGCATGTTTTCCCTTGCCGGAGGCCGCCTCGGCACCGTAGCTCTGTTTCATCAAGTCTTTTCAACAGGCAGCGGAAAATAGCGTGGAGAACAGAACGAACTTCTTTCATCTGCATCTGATTTCTGACTCAACGGGAGAGACTCTGATCTCCGCCGGCCGCGCTGCATCGGCGCAGTTCCGATCGGCTCAGCCGATCGAACACGTCTATCCGCTGATCCGCAACCGCAAACAGCTGCTGCCGGTTCTGCAGGCGATCGACGATGCGCCGGGCATCGTGCTCTACACGATCGTCGACCGCGAGCTTGCAAGCCTGATCGATGAGCGCTGCGTCGAAATGGGTGTCGCCTCGGTGAACGTGCTGGAGCCGGTCATGAATGCCTTCCAGATCTATCTCGGCGCCCCGTCGCGCCGCCGGGTCGGCGCCCAGCATGTGATGAATGCCGGCTACTTCGCGCGGATCGAAGCGCTGAATTTCACCATGGACCACGACGACGGTCAGATGCCGGACGACTACAACGATGCCGATGTCGTCATTATCGGCATCAGCCGCACGTCGAAAACACCGACCAGCATCTACCTCGCCAACCGCGGCATCAAGACGGCAAACATTCCGATTGTCTATGGCGTGCCGTTGCCGGAGAGCCTGTTCATCGCCAGCAAACCGTTGATCGTCTGCCTGATCGCCACCACCGACCGCATTTCCCAGGTGCGGGAAAACCGTGTGCTTGGGGCGACGCAGGGTTTTGATCGCGAACACTATACCGACCGCGCCGCGATCTCCGAGGAGCTGAAATATGCCCGCTCGCTCTGCGCCCGCCACAACTGGCCGCTGATCGACGTGACGCGCCGTTCAATCGAGGAAACCGCCGCGGCAATCGTTGCCCTGCGCCCGAAGCTGCGCTAAGCGCTGACCGAAGCCGGCACCCCGAGGAAGCCATGATACCCAAACTCATCCTTGCATCATCGAGCCCCTTTCGGCGGATGCTGATGGAAAATGCCGGTCTATCCTTCGAGGCGCATGCCGCCAACATCGATGAAAGAGCGGTCGAAGCTCCGCTGGAAAACGCCGGCGCAACGCCGGATGCCGTCGCCCTCGTCCTGGCCAAGGCCAAGGCCGAGGATGTCAGCAGCCGTTTTCCGGACGGCCTGGTTATCGGTTCTGATCAGACGATGTCGCTTGGCGACCGTGTCTTCCATAAGCCGAAAGACATGGTCGATGCGGCGAATCACCTTCAAGCCCTTTCGGGAACGACCCACCGCTTGAACAGCGCCGTCGCGATCGTCAGCAACGGCGTGGTTCTGTGGCAGCATCTCGCCCATGCGGAACTGACGATGCGGCCGTTGGCGGCGGATTTCATCGCCAGGCACCTGGCGCGCGTCGGCGACAGGGCGCTTTCCAGCGTCGGCGCCTATCAGTTGGAGGGGGAGGGCATTCAGCTTTTCGAGAAAATCGAGGGTGATTATTTCACCATTCTCGGCTTGCCGATGCTGCCGCTGTTAAAAAAATTGCGAGATCTCGGAGCGATCGATGGGTGATTCACGTGAAACATTCGGACCGGAAGCGTTTGTCACGGGCTTTCCGATCAAGCATTCGCGCTCGCCGTTGATTCATGGATATTGGCTGAAAACGCTCAGCCTGCCAGGCAGCTACCGCGCCCATGAAGTGGCGCCCGAGGCCTTTGCCGATTTCATTGCCGCGCTGAAAGATGGCAGCTCCGGCTTCGTCGGCGGTAATGTCACCATTCCCCACAAGGAACTGGCTTTCAGGCTCGCCGATAAGCCGGACGCGTTGTCGCGTGAACTCGGCGCTTCGAACACGCTCTGGCTCGAAGATGGCCTCCTGCATGCGACGAATACCGACGGTCGCGGTTTCATTGCCAATCTCGACGAACGCCATCCGGGCTGGGACCGGCATGATACGGCGGTCGTCTTTGGCGCCGGCGGTGCCAGCCGGGCGATTATCCAGGCGGTCCGCGATCGCGGTTTCAGGGAGATCCACGTCGTCAACCGCACCGTCGAACGGGCGCGTGAACTGGCGGATCGCTTTGGCCCGAAAGTTCGGGCCCACCCGGCCGGCGCACTTGCCGAAGTCATGAAAGGCGCCGGTCTCTTCATCAACACGACCTCGCTCGGCATGGACGGCGAGGCCGCACCGCACCTCGATTTCACGCCGCTTGCAGCCGATGCCGTCGTCACCGATATCGTCTATATCCCGCTGAAGACGCCGATCCTGGCGCAGGCGGAAGCGCAGGGATTTCCCATCGTCGATGGTCTCGGCATGCTTCTGCACCAGGCCGTGCCGGGCTTCGAGAAATGGTTCGGCCGGCGTCCGGTCGTCGACGCGGCGCTGCGCGGGCTGATCATCGCCGATATGGAAGCGCACTGATGCTGACGATCGGCCTCACCGGCTCCATCGCTATGGGAAAATCGACGGCGGCAAAGCTCTTCGCCGAGGCGGGAATTCCGTTGAACGATTCCGATGCCGTGGTCCACGATCTCTATACCGGTGAGGCTGCACCCCTGGTGGATGCCGCTTTTCCCGGCACAATGAAGGATGGCGCGGTCGACCGGCATGAACTCGGCCGCCAGCTTGCTCTTGATCCCGACGGTTTCAAACGCCTGGAGGCGATCGTCCATCCGCTGGTTCGCAAACGCGAGACGGAATTTCTGGCGCGACAGCGCGCCGCCGGCGCCGAGATGGTATTGCTCGATATTCCTCTACTCTTCGAAACCGGCGCCTGGGAAAGAGTGGATGTCATCGTCGTCGTCAGCGCCGATCCACAGATTCAGCGCCAAAGGGTGCTTGCGCGACCAGGCATGACCGAGGAAAAATTCGATATGATTCTCTCCCGTCAGACGCCGGACGCCGAAAAGCGCCGCCGGGCCGATTATCTGATCGACACCAGCCAGAAGATCGCGGTCACGAAAAAACGGGTGCTCGCGATCGTCGCCGACCTGAAAACGCGGATTGCCAAGGGAGATTTCCGGAATGCGTGAGATCATTTTCGATACGGAAACCACCGGCCTCGACAACCGCGCCGACCGCATCATCGAAATCGGCGGCATCGAGCTCTTCAACCATTTTCCGACGGGCAATGTGATCCATATCTTCATCAATCCGGGAGATCAGAAGGTTCATCCGGATGCGCTCGCCGTGCACGGCATCACCGACGAGTTCCTGAAGGACAAGAAACCTTTCGCCGACGTTGCCGAAGAAATCCTGACCTTCTTCGGCGATGCCAAGTGGATCGCCCACAACGCCACCTTCGATATGGGCTTCATCAACGCCGAATTCGCCCGGATCGGTTTGCCGCCGATCCTGCCGGAGAGGGTGGTCGATACGCTGTCGATGGCGCGGCGCAAACATCCGATGGGGCCGAATTCGCTCGACGCGCTCTGCCGGCGCTACGGCATCGACAATTCGCACCGCACCAAACACGGCGCGCTGCTCGACTCCGAATTGCTTGCCGAAGTCTATATCGAGATGATCGGCGGCAGACAGGCAGCCTTCGGCCTGAGCACCGCTACATCAGGCCAGAACGGTCGCGGCGATCGGGCGGAGGAAGATGACGTGGTGATTGCATCGGTGCTCGAAAGGCCCCGACCGCTCGCCCCGCGCCTCAGCCAATCCGAGGCGCAGGCGCATGAGGCGCTCGTCGCCAAGCTCGGCGACAAAGGCATCTGGGCCAAATACGCTGATTAACCAGCCCTCAATTGAAAATGCCCGGGACTTGCCCGGGCATCCGCATATCAAAACAGCAAAGATCGGTTCAGTTCGGAACGGCCTGAACCTTGGCGCGGGCCTGTTCTTCGGCAACGCGCTGAGCGAACATCTGCGTGAAGTCGATCGGGTCGATCATCAGCGGCGGGAAACCACCGTTGCGGGTGACGTCGGCGATGATCTGACGGGCGAAGGGGAAGAGCATGCGCGGGCACTCGATGAAGAGAACCGGCAGCATGTGTTCCTGCGGGAAACCGGCAACGCGGAAGACGCCGCCATAGGCAAGCTCGGTATGGAAAACCGTCTTGTCGCCGTCCTTGGCTTCGGCATTCAGCGATAGCACGACATCGAAATCCGTATCCGAAAGCGGATTGGCGTTGACGTTCACATTGATGTTGATCGTCGGCGCCTTGTCGCGGGCCTGCAGCGAACGCGGCGCGCCCGGATTTTCGAAGGAGAGATCCTTGGTATATTGCGCAAGGATCGAAAGGGTGGGGCTGGCCGCACCGTTGCTGTTGTTATCGTCTGCCATTGGCTTTTCCTCGAGGGGCATGGGAATGGTGCGCGCCATCTAACATTTCAGGGAAGGGCTTACAACCCTGAGCGCTTGGCCTGGGCGCCTGACCTGGGCTTGGCGCAGTTGATCGGTCGAAGCGTCTCAATCGCCGAGATGTTTGCCGGACCACGGCGAGTTGCGGTCAGGTTCCCTATGATAGTCCTCGTCGTCGAGATCCACCACCTTCGAGTTTGGCTTGCGGTCGCGGAAATCGGGTTGCGGGCCAGGGGAAAAGCCGCCCTTGGCATTGACGACGACGAAGCGTTTGGCGATCGCCCGCCAGACGAGATCGCGCACCGGCGGAATGAGAATGAGGATCGCGATGATATCCGTAAGGAAGCCGGGAATGATCAGCAGCAGCGAGGCGATGACATTCATCGCCGGCCGCAGCAGGTCGCGGCCCGGCATCACCCCGTTTCGTCCTTCACTCGACATGCGGCGCAAAATACCGATGCCCTGCCTGCGCAGCAGAACCACCCCGACAACGAAGCCCAGCATGACAAGCGCCAGCGTCAGCCACAATCCGATTGCCCGGCCGACGACGACGAAACCGGCAATTTCGGCGAGTGGCAGCAGCAGAATGAAAGCTGGCAGGATGGAAAAACGCATGGTCGTCATGTCCCGGGCTTGCCGGTCTCCTCTTGGGCGCCGGCGAAGATGCCAGCCATCATTTGAATCATCTGTATAGGCAGACTATATGGGAGTACAAATCAGAGATGTTAACGGCGGCTGCGATACGATATGAGTTCGAACGACTTCATCACATTATTCTTCCTGGTGGCGGCTGTGCTGATTTTCTTTCAGCTGCGCTCCGTGCTCGGGCGCCGCACAGGAAATGAGAAGCCGCCGCGCGATCTCTATACGCCGCGGGACGCAGCACCGGCCGAGGCCGCCGATGGCGGCAAGGTCGTGACGCTGCCGCGCCGCGATGCGACGACGGAGGACGAGGATCGCTTCGCCGCCATCGATGCCTTCGCCGCGCCGGGAACGCCGCTCAACGAATCGCTGCGCGCGCTGAACAAGGCCGATCCCGCCTTCAGCCCGAAGGAGTTTCTGAACGGCGCCCGCATGGCTTACGAGATGATCGTCATGGCCTATGCCGACGGCGACCGGAAAACGCTGAAGAACTTGCTGTCCCGCGAAGTCTATGACGGCTTCGATGCGGCGATCGGCGAGCGCGAAACCCGGGGCGAGAAGGTGAAGTCCACCTTCGTCGGCATCGACAAGGCCGAGATCACCCATGCCGAGACGAAGGGCAGCGAAGCGCAGATCACCATTCGCATCATCAGCCAGCTGATATCGGCCACCTACGACAAGGCGGATGTGCTGATCGAAGGCGACGCCGAAAACGTCGCCGAGGTCAACGATCTCTGGACCTTCGCCCGCGACACCCGCTCGCGCGATCCGAACTGGAAACTCGTGGCGACCGAATCGGAACATGAGTGACCACGCATCGGACTTCGTCCTGCAGGCCATGAGCTTCGACAATTTGGAAGGCTGGAAGGACGACGATCCCTCCGGCCTTTTTGAAGTGATGCGACGCTGCCGACGGCAGATCACCGATGTCAAACCCTACCGCACCGGATCGCTTGGGCTGAGCGCGGAAGATCTGCTGCCGCTTCTCACGGCCGCCGAAGATTTCACGCCGTCATCTCCGGCATCGGCGCGCGCCTTTTTCGAGACGCATTGTCGGCCCTTCCGGATCCGCCGTAGGGATGGCAATTCCGGCTTCGTCACCGCCTTCTACGAACCTGACATCGAGGTCTCGGAGCGGCCGGACGAAATCTTCCGTTTCCCTTTCTACCGTCGCCCGGACGATCTGATCGATCTCGACGACGACAATCGCCCTGCCGGGCTCGACGGCTCCTATGCTTTCGGGCGTCTGCATGACGGCCGCATCGGTACCTATCCGGATCGCCGCGCCATCGATCAGGGCTTTCTCGAAGGCCGGGGCCTCGAAATCGCCTGGGCGAAATCAAAGGTCGATGTCTTCTTCGTGCATGTGCAGGGTGCGGCCCGCCTCCGTTACAGCGATGGCCGTATCGGCCGCATCACCTATGCGGCGAAGGCCGGCCATGCTTTTTCGGCAGTGGGCAAGCTGCTGATCGACCGAGGCGAGATTGATCGCGCCGACATCTCGATGCAGACGATCCGTGCCTGGCTGGCGCGCAATCCCGAGCGTGTGGACGAAGTGCTATGGCATAACCGCTCCTATATTTTTTTCCGCGAGGCGTCGGTGGCTGATCCGCAGGCAGGTCCGATCGCCGCCGCCAAGGTGCCGCTTCTCACCGGGCGCTCGCTTGCGGTCGACCGGATGATCCATACGTTCGGCTTTCCCTTTTTCATCCGCGCCGAAAGTCTTACCCATCTCGACCACGGCCGGCCCTTTCGCCGGCTGATGCTGGCGCTCGATACCGGCTCGGCAATCGTCGGGCCGGCCCGGGGTGATATCTTTACCGGATCGGGGGATATGGCCGGAGAAAGTGCCGGCACCGTCCGCAACGACGCCGATTTCGCGATCCTCATTCCGAATGCCGCTGCCGGAAGATTCGACTGATGGCCAGGGATCGCAAGCTCAGCACAGATGAGAGGATCCTCTGGGGCAAGGTCGCCCGCAGCACGCGACCAATGCCGGGCAAGACAGGTGAGTTGACCGAACTCGATGCCTTTCTCGCCGAAGCCGAAGCGGCGGCCGAACGGGAACAGGAAAAGCAGACACTCACCGCGCCCATGCCGCTGCAGCCGACAGTACCGTCAACCATGAAACCGTCCGCCGGGGTGCATCATCCGCTGGAAAAGCCGGTCAAGCGCAAGATCGCCAAGGGGCGGCTGGCGCTCGAAGCGCGGATCGACCTGCACGGGCTGGTGCAGAGCGAGGCTCATGCCATCCTTCTCGATTTTCTGATCCGCGCCCACGAGCGCGGCATGCGCCATGTATTGGTCATAACAGGCAAGGGCAGCTCGATGGGCAGCGACGGCGCGCTGAAGCGAGCCGTGCCCCTGTGGTTCTCGAAGCCGGAATTCCGCTACCTGATCTCCTCTTATGAGTCGGCCGCACAGCATCATGGCGGTGAGGGCGCGCTCTATATCCGCCTGTCGCGACGGCCAGGGGAGAGGCCATGACTCCGTTCGGAGAGGCTGTTCGCCGGCTGAGAGCGCGTAAAGGTGTGTCACAGAAGGAGATGGCGGAAGCGCTGAACGTTTCTCCCGCCTATCTCTCGGCGCTCGAACATGGCAAGCGCGGTCTGCCGACATTCGATCTGCTGCAGCGCATCGCCGGCTATTTCAACATCATCTGGGACGAGGCCGAGGAACTGTTCCTGCTCGCCCGCTCTTCCGCCCCGCGCGTGGTGATCGACACGTCAGGCCTGCCGCCGGAATATACCGAATTTGCCAATCGGCTGGCGCGCCAGATTCGCAACCTTGACAGCGCAGAGATCGGCCGGTTATCCGCTCTTCTCGAAAATGACGGCAAAGGCGACGGAAAAGCGTCATAATCCCCTGTTTTATGGCTTGTTCAGGGGACTTGCCATTGGGAACCGGGTGCAAAAAACCTATATACGAGAGTGAAGAAAGCCGGTGATTCGCAAGGCGCGCCGCAGCTTTACGGCAACAGGGAAAATCTCGACAGAATGAGCGATACATCCGCGACGGAAAACGGCGTAAGCACCGAATATGGCGCAGATTCCATCAAGGTTCTGAAGGGCCTCGATGCCGTGCGCAAGCGTCCCGGCATGTATATCGGCGATACCGACGATGGCTCCGGCCTTCATCACATGGTTTATGAAGTCGTCGACAACGCGATCGACGAAGCGCTCGCCGGCCATGCCGACATCGTCACCGTCACCCTCAATCCGGATGGCTCGGTGACCGTCACCGACAACGGCCGCGGCATCCCGACGGACATCCACACCGGCGAAGGCGTGTCGGCGGCCGAAGTCATCATGACCCAGCTCCATGCCGGCGGTAAGTTCGACCAGAATTCCTACAAGGTTTCCGGCGGTCTGCACGGCGTCGGCGTCTCCGTCGTCAACGCGCTGTCCGTCTGGCTGAAGCTGAAGATCCGCCGCCAGGGCAAGATCCATGAAATGAGCTTCACCCACGGCGTGGCCGATGCGCCGCTGAAGGTCACCGGCGATGCGCCGAATGAGACCGGCACGGAAGTGAGCTTCATGCCGAGCACCGACACTTTCACCATGACGGAGTTCGACTACGGCACGCTGGAGCACCGCCTGCGCGAACTCGCCTTCCTGAACTCCGGCGTGCGCATCCTGCTGACCGACAAGCGCCATTCCGATATCAAGCAGGAAGAGCTGCGTTATGACGGCGGCCTCGAGGCTTTCGTCGCTTATCTCGACCGCGCCAAGAAGCCTCTCGTCGACAAGCCGGTCGCCATCCGCGGTGAAAAGGACGGCATCACCGTCGAAGTGGCGATGTGGTGGAACGACAGCTATCATGAGAACGTGCTCTGCTTCACCAACAACATTCCCCAGCGCGACGGCGGCACGCATATGGCCGGCTTCCGCGCGGCGTTGACGCGCCAGGTGGTGTCCTATGCCGACAATTCCGGCATCACCAAAAAGGAAAAAGTGACGCTGCAGGGCGAAGATTGCCGCGAAGGCCTAACGGCGGTGTTGTCGGTCAAGGTGCCCGATCCGAAATTCTCCTCGCAGACCAAGGATAAGCTGGTTTCCTCGGAAGTCCGCCCTGTCGTCGAAAGCCTCGTCAACGAGGCGCTGAACACCTGGTTCGAAGAACATCCGAGCGAAGCCAAGATTCTCGTCGGCAAGGTCGTCGAGGCAGCGGCCGCACGCGAAGCGGCCCGCAAGGCCCGTGAATTGACCCGCCGCAAAGGCGCACTCGATATCGCTTCGCTGCCGGGCAAGCTCGCCGACTGCTCCGAGCGCGACCCGGCAAAATCCGAAGTCTTTCTCGTCGAGGGTGATTCGGCCGGCGGCTCGGCCAAGCAGGGCCGCTCGCGCGAGAACCAGGCGATCCTGCCCCTGCGCGGCAAGATCCTGAACGTCGAACGCGCCCGTTTCGACAAGATGTTGTCGAGCCAGGAAATCGGCACGCTGATCACCGCGCTCGGCACCGGCATCGGCAAGGACGAGTTCAACGTCGAAAAGCTGCGCTACCACAAGATCATCATCATGACGGATGCCGACGTCGACGGCGCCCACATCCGCACCCTGCTGCTCACCTTCTTCTTCCGGCAGATGCCGGAACTGATCGAGCGCGGCCACCTCTACATCGCTCAGCCGCCGCTCTATAAGGTCTCGCGCGGCAAGTCGGTGCAGTATCTGAAGGACGAAAAGGCGCTCGAGGAATATCTCATCAGCCAGGGCCTGGAAGATGCCGCGCTGAAGCTCGGCAGCGGCGAGGTTCGCACCGGCCAGGATCTGCGCGAGGTCATCCTGGATGCGCTGCGCATGCGCGCTTTGCTCGACAATCTTCATTCGCGCTACAATCGTGCCGTCGTCGAACAGGCGGCAATCGCCGGTGCCCTCAATGCCGATCTCGTCAGCGATCAGGCAAGAGCGCAGGCATTGACGACAGAGGTTGCAAGCCGTCTCGACATTATCGCCGAGGAGACCGAGCGCGGCTGGCAGGGCGATCTCACCAGCGATGGCGGCCTGCGCCTCGAACGCATGGTCCGCGGCGTCAGGGAAATCGTCGTGCTCGACATGGCGTTGATCGGCTCTTCGGATGCCCGTCATATCGACCAGCTGACCGCGCGCCTCAAGGAAATCTATCAGACACCACCGTCGCTGCATCGCCGCGAAGGCGATGTCGAGATCTCAGGCCCGCGTGCCTTGCTCGACGCAATCTTTGCCACCGGCCGCAAGGGTCTGACCATGCAGCGATACAAGGGCCTCGGCGAGATGAATGCCGAGCAGCTCTGGGAAACCACGCTCGATCCGAATGTCCGCTCGCTGCTGCAGGTCAAGGTCAACGATGCCACCGACGCCGACGGCCTCTTCGCCCGTCTGATGGGTGACGAAGTCGAACCGCGGCGGGAATTCATCCAGGACAACGCGCTGAGCGTCGCAAATCTCGATATCTGATTGATGTTTCTCCAATAAAAGCCCCGCTGTTCCTCGAACGGCGGGGCTTTTGTTTGCGCGATTGGCTTCGCTCAGTTCGCCACGAAACGGCCGTTGAAGGCGACCTCGGAGAGCGGTTTGCGCTGACTGGGGAATTCGCGCGCCTGATTGCGTTCGGACAGGACACTCTTGTCGGCGATACGGCCGACGGCAACGCCGGCTTCGACCCGGTAGCCCTCGGGAATGGCGAACGTCTTGCTGATTTCCTCGTGTTTGATGCCGCCCATGCCATGGGCATAGAACCCGGAGAGGCGGGCTTGAAGCGCCAAATATCCCCAGGCCGTGCCAGCGTCGAAGGAATGGGTATAGCTCGGCTTTTCCTCGCCGGAACCGGCGATCCCGGTGAAGGCGCGCGACACGATGAAGATCAGCGCTGACGCATTCTTAGCCCACTCCTGATTGGCATCGACGAGCAATGCGACGAATTTCTCCCAATGCTCCGAGCCCTTGAGGGCATAGATGAAGCGCCAGGGCTGTTGATTGGACGAAGACGGCGCCCAATGGGCGGCGTCGAGCAGGCTAAGCAGCTGTGCCTCCTCGATAATTTCGCCGGTGAAGGCGCGCGGTGACCAACGGTCGAGAAACATCGGATCGATCGGATATTGAGATTCGCGGTTATTGCTCTTCGTCATGCTTGCTCCAGGGTTCGGGGCAGAAAATTTGGATTGGGGGCTGGGCTCAGCCCGTCCAGACGATGACGAGTTCCTCGCGGAAGGCGAAGCGCTTCAGGTGATCGTCGATGACACCCTGCATCCTTGCCTGCTGTGCGGGGTCGGCGACAGAAAGTGTCATGGTCAGCGCCGCATCGTCGGCAGTGAACGTCACCTCGGCTGTATCGCTGAACGGCACCCGGCCCTTCACGGGGTCGAAGTCGACGCTGAACTTGTGGCTCCAATGTTTGCAGAGCTGCTGCAGATAGCGGCTCGCATGTTCGGTGCGCACGACGGCCTTGGAGAGGTGCATGTCGAACTCCATCTCATATTTGACTAGAGCATGTCGCGCAAAAGTGTGCAGCGGTTTTGCGATAACGACATGCGTAAAACAAGGACCTAAAGCGCGGCAAGCGAATCTGGGAGATCGCGACGCGCTTTAGAGCCAAGTCATATTTCCTGCTTCGCAGCCTTGGCAAGCGCAGCGTCGTCGCAGTCGGGTGGACGGGCTGTCTCTATAAAGCGGCCTTACGCGCGCGCCGAAGCAGGGTAAGAACCGCTTCAGTCAATCGGTCGGAGAGTTGCGCATGCTGGTGAATGGAAAATGGACGGAAGACTGGCAGCCCGTTCAGGCCAAGGATGAAAAGGGCGGCTTCGTCAGGCAGACATCGAGTTTCCGCAACTGGGTGACCCCGGATGGCAGCGCCGGGCCGACGGGCGAGGGCGGCTTCGAAGCCGGCGCCGGCCGTTACCATCTCTATGTCGCCTATATCTGCCCTTGGGCCTCACGCACCCTGATCGGCCGCAAGCTCAAGGGCCTCGACGACGTCATTTCCGTCTCCGTCGTCGAGCCGCTGCTGAGCAGAGAGGGTTGGCGCTTCGGTGACTATCCCGGCGCGACGCAGGATCACGTCAACAGCCTAACTTATATGCATGAAATCTACACCGCGGCAGCATCCGATTTCACCGGTCGGGCCACCGTACCGGTTCTCTGGGACAAGCAGAGAAAGACCATCGTCAACAATGAATCCGCCGATATCCTGCGCATGCTGAACGGCGGCTTCGGCGACCTCGCAAAAAATCCGATTGATCTTTACCCGGCGGAAAGACGCAGCCAGATCGATGCTTTCAACGACCGCATCTATCCGGCCCTGAACAATGGCGTCTATCGCGCCGGTTTCGCCACAACGCAGCTTGCCTACGAAGAAGCCTTCGCCGATGTCTTTGCCTGCCTCGACTGGGTCGAACCGCAGCTGGAGGATCGGTCCTTTCTCTTCGCCGATCATCCGACGGAAAGCGATATCCGGCTCTTCGTAACCCTTGTGCGCTTCGACGTCGCCTATCACGGCCTCTTCAAATGCAATCTGCGCCGGCTTTCCAACTATGCCAACCTGCGCGCCTTTTGCCGCCGCATGCTGGATTGGCCGGGCATCGCCGAAACGGTAAATCTCGACCACATCAAGCGCGGCTACTACTCGATCGAAAGCCTCAATCCGACAAAGATCGTTCCTGCCGGCCCTGATCTGGCGGAAATTTTTTAAAGCGTGATGCCGCAATGCAGGCGTTTTGCGCCCAAATCCATTCGAATTCACGGAAAGCCGTACCGCTTGGCGGCAAAGGCGTAATGACACCGGTGAATAATTCGTTCATAGGTGGCTGCAAATCCGTTTTCGATGAGGAGGAAATTCCATGAAGCTGATGCGTGTTGGCGAAGCAGGCAATGAAAAACCCGCGCTTCTCGATGCCGATGGCAAGATCCGCGATCTCTCCGGCCATGTCGCCGATATCGGCGGCGAAGCCATCACGCCGGCAGGTCTTGCAAAGATCGCGGCGATTGATCCAAAGAGCCTTCCGGAGCTTGCCCCCGGCCGCATCGGCGCCTGTGTTGTCGGCACCGGCAAATTCATCTGCATCGGCCTCAATTTCTCCGACCATGCCGCCGAAACCGGCGCCACCGTGCCGCCCGAGCCGGTGATCTTCATGAAGGCGACCTCGGCCATCGTTGGTCCGAACGACACCGTGCAGATTCCGCGCGGTTCGGAAAAGACCGATTGGGAAGTCGAACTCGGCGTCGTCATCGGCAAGACCGCGAAATATGTCAGGGAGGCCGAGGCGCTCGACTACGTCGCCGGCTACTGTGTTTCTCACGACGTTTCCGAGCGCGCCTTCCAGACGGAACGCGCCGGTCAGTGGACCAAGGGCAAGTCCTGCGACACCTTCGGCCCGATCGGTCCCTGGCTGGTCACGAAGGACGAGATCGCCGATCCGCAAAACCTCGGCATGTGGCTGAAGGTCAACGGCCAGACGATGCAGAATGGTTCGTCCAAGACCATGGTCTACGGTGTCGCCCACATCGTATCCTATCTCAGCCAGTTCATGTCGCTGCATCCAGGCGACGTGATCTCCACCGGAACGCCGCCCGGCGTCGGCATGGGCATGAAACCGCCACAATATCTCAAGGATGGCGACGTCGTAGAGCTCGGCATCGAAGGTCTCGGCACGCAGAAGCAGAGCTTCGTAGCGGATCGTTAACGACGATTTCTGCTGAGAAACTTAAGTTTTCCAGTCGATAGTGATGCCGGAGGGTCAATTCTCCGGCATTTCTTGTGCGGGTCTGGTTCGTCCATGTTGCTGTGCAACAAAAAACTGTTAGTCTGCGTGACGTGCCCGCGTAACGGAAAGAGTCGATGCCTTTCAATCGGCGTCATCTTTTCGATGGAGAAAGGTGGCGCCTTCCATGTTTTATCAGCTTTATGAATTGAACCATGCCGCCATGGCGCCGTTTCGCGCCGCGGCCGATATTATGCGATTTGCTTATGCCAATCCGCTGAACCCGTTTTCCCATACGCCGTTCGGCCGGACGATAACGGCAAGTCTCGAAATGTTCGAACGCACGACGCGCCGCTATGGCAAGCCGGAATTCGGACTGAAGCAGACGATGATCGGTGATCAGCCGGTGTCCGTCCGCGAAGAGGTCGTCTGGTCGCGACCCTTCTGCAATCTGCTGCATTTCGCCCGCAATGTTCCGGCGGCCCGCGGCAATGACCCGCGCATCCTGATTGTCGCGCCGATGTCCGGCCACTATGCCACGCTGCTGCGCGGCACGGTGGAGGCGCTGCTGCCGAGTGCCGATGTCTACATCACCGACTGGATCGACGCCCGCATGGTGCCGATGACGGAAGGCAGGTTCGATTTCGACGATTACGTCGACTATGTCATCGAGATGCTGCATTTCCTCGGTCAGGACACGCATGTCATCGCCGTCTGTCAGCCCTCGGTTCCGGTGCTGGCGGCCGCCGCGGTGATGGAGGAAGCCAATGATCCGCTGTCACCGTCGTCGATGACGCTGATGGGCGGTCCGATCGACACGCGCATCAATCCGACGGCGGTCAACAAGCTCGCTCAGGAGCGCTCGCTGCAGTGGTTCTCCGACAATGTCATCATGAACGTGCCCTGGCCGCAGCCGGGCTTCATGCGCCCTGTCTATCCGGGTTTCCTACAGCTTTCGGGCTTCATGTCGATGAATCTCGATCGCCATGTCGTCGCCCACAAGGAATTCTTCATGCATCTCGTGAAGAACGACGGCGAACCGGAAAAACATCGCGATTTCTACGACGAGTATCTTGCCGTCATGGATCTGACCGCCGAATTCTACCTGCAGACGGTCGAGCAGGTCTTCATCAAGCATGCGCTGCCGAAGGGCGAGTTGATGCATCGCGGCAAACGCGTCGATCCGGCAGCGATCCGCAAGGTGGCGCTGCTGACCGTCGAGGGTGAGAATGACGACATCTCCGGCGTCGGCCAGACAAAGGCGGCGCAGACCATCTGCGTGAACATTCCTGAAGATATGCGCATGCACTATCTTCAGCCGGATGTCGGCCATTATGGTGTTTTCAACGGTTCGCGGTTCCGCCGCGAGATCGCGCCGCGCATCATCAATTTTGTCCGAGAACATTCCCGTTCCGCCGTCAAGCCGCCGGTGCCGCGCGTCATCAAGGGCGGTCGCACCGCCTGATTAGAGGTGGCTGAATTAGCAGAACGGATTCAAGGATTTGTCCGATTTCGCGGGCAATCGTCTTGAAGGCCGTTGTTGTGGTTACCACATCGATTTCAGCGTTCGGTATTCTGCCGGGCGCGGAAAGCGAGGGATACCCGCACGATGAACCAGTCAGCATTGCTTCGACCGGATTGGACTCCGGCTACCATTGCCCTGATGATTCTCGGCTTCATGGTTTTCTGGCCTCTGGGTCTTGCCATGCTTGCCTACATCATCTTCGGCGACCGTCTGCGCGGCTTCAAGCGTGACGTCAATGAGGCGACCGATGGCTTCTTTGCCTCCTGCCGCCGTTCGACCGGCCGTCACCGCCCGCACTTCTCGACCGGCAACGTCGCCTTCGACGACTGGCGCAAGGCCGAGATCGACCGGATCGAGGAAGAGCGCCGCAAGCTCGACGAAATGCGCGAGGAATTCGATGCTTACATGCGCGAACTTCGCCGCGCCAAGGACCAGGAAGAGTTCGATCGCTTCATGCGTGACCGCAGGAACGCCAAGCGTGACGACAATGGCCCGGTCGCTGAATACCAGACGCCGTGATGGCCTGAACGCTGAAAATGACCGGCATCTTCCGATGCCGGTTTTTCTATGTCCGTTCCCCCGGCGAATCGGATAGAAAACACCGATGTTCTCGCTTCTGAAAACAAGGCCGAAAGCCCGCAAACCGGCTCCGCCCGAAACGCGGACGCTTGACGTCGCCGGCCGGCTGATGCCGCTGACAATCAAGCAGCACGACCGGGCGACGCGCATCACCTTGCGCATCGAGCCGGGCGGCCGGGCCTTGAAGATGACGGTGCCGAAAGGTCTTGCGGCGCGCGAGGTCAATGCATTTCTCGATCGCCACCAAGGCTGGCTGCTGACCAAACTTGCCAAGTTTTCGACCGATGCCGGCCTGCGCGACGGCGGCGAAATTCTCTTTCGCGGCGTTTCCCATCGGATCCAGCATACCGGCAGCTTGCGCGGCCTGACGGAGGCGGTTTTGATAGACGGCAGGCCGGTGCTGCGCGTCAGCGGCATGCCGGAACATGTCGGACGGCGCATTGCGGCCTTTCTCAAGAAAGAGGCGCGCGCCGACCTCGCAAGACTGGCGACGATGCATGCCGGAACGATCCGGGCGCCGATCCGCTCGATCTCGATGAAGGATACCCGCAGCCGCTGGGGCTCATGCTCGTCGGAGGGAAATCTGAGCTTTTCCTGGCGCATCGTCATGGCGCCGCCCTCGGTGATCGATTATCTCGCCGCCCACGAAGTTGCCCATCTCAAGGAAATGAACCACGGTCCGCACTTCTGGGCGCTTTGCCGGAAGCTTTGCCCCGGTATGGAAGAGGCAAAGTCCTGGCTGAAGCGGCATGGCAACCAGCTCCATGCCATCGATTTCGACTAGAGCGCCGCGCGTCCAATGGACGCGCTGACGACGCTCCATCATTTCAAGTCATAGGCAAGCCGAAAGCCGCGCTAAATACAGCTTTCCATGCAAATTGGCTCGACTCTTGCCGCATTTCGTGTCACTTCGCTGCCATGAAACCGGATATCAAGATCTGTGGCTTGAAGACGCCTGAAGCTGTCGATCGCGCGCTGAAACGCGGCGCGACCCACATCGGTTTTATCTTTTTCGAAAAGAGCCCGCGCTACATCGAGCCGGACCTGGCGGGTAAACTTGCCGAACCCGCGCGCGGCAAGGCGAAGATCGTCGCCGTCGTCGTCGATCCGACCAATGACGAATTGGATGAGATCGTCTCGCTGTTGAAGCCCGATATTCTGCAGCTCCACGGCAATGAGAGCCCCGAACATGTACTGACCATAAAGGCGCTCTATGGTCTGCCTGTCATGAAGGTTTTTTCGGTGCGCACGGCCGATGATTTGAAGCGCGTAGAGGCCTATATCGGTATCGCCGATCGCTTCCTCTTCGATGCAAAAGCGCCGAAGGGCTCCGAACTGCCGGGCGGCAACGGTATTTCTTTCGATTGGAGCCTCCTCGGCTGGCTTGACGGCAGCATCGACTACATGCTTTCCGGCGGGCTGAACAAGGACAATGTCGCGGATGCGCTTGTGAACACCAAGGCACGTGGTATCGACGTCTCCTCGGGAGTCGAAAGCGCGCCTGGCGTGAAGAGCGTCGCAATGATCGATGAATTTTTCGATGCGGTCGAAGAGGCGGATGCGCCTGTCGTGGCCTCAGGGAGTTGAGAGTGAACGAAACGCCTAAACCGAATTCCTTCCGTTCCGGCCCCGATGAAGACGGCCGTTTCGGCATCTATGGCGGTCGTTTCGTTGCCGAAACATTGATGCCTTTGATTCTCGATCTTCAGGACGAGTGGAACAAGGCGAAGAACGATCCGGCATTCCAGGCCGAATTGAAGCATCTCGGCGCCCATTATATCGGTCGCCCGAGCCCACTCTATTTCGCCGAACGGCTGACGGCCGAACTCGGCGGCGCGAAGATCTATTTCAAGCGCGAGGAGCTGAATCACACCGGCTCGCACAAGATCAACAACTGTATCGGCCAGATCCTTCTTGCCAAGCGCATGGGCAAGACCCGCATCATCGCCGAAACCGGCGCCGGCCAGCATGGCGTTGCCTCCGCCACCGTTGCCGCCCGCTTCGGCCTTCCCTGCGTCGTCTATATGGGCGCCACCGACGTCGAGCGTCAGGCGCCGAATGTTTTCCGCATGAAGCTGCTCGGCGCCGAAGTCAAACCGGTGACCGCCGGCAGCGGTACGCTGAAGGACGCCATGAACGAGGCGCTTCGTGACTGGGTCACCAATGTCGAGGATACCTATTACCTCATCGGCACGGCGGCCGGCCCGCATCCCTATCCGGAGATGGTCCGCGATTTCCAATCGGTGATCGGTACCGAAGCGAAACAGCAGATGCTGGCGGCCGAGGGCCGTCTGCCGGATCTGGTCATCGCTGCCGTCGGCGGTGGTTCGAACGCGATCGGCATTTTCCATCCTTTCCTTGATGATCCCACCGTCAAGATCGTCGGCGTCGAAGCTGGCGGCAAGGGCCTGCAGGGCGACGAACATTGCGCTTCGATCACCGCCGGCTCGCCGGGCGTGCTGCACGGCAACCGCACCTATCTGCTGCAGGATGGCGACGGCCAGATCAAGGAAGGCCATTCGATTTCGGCCGGCCTCGATTATCCCGGCATCGGCCCCGAACATTCCTGGCTGAACGATACCGGCCGCGTCGACTATGTGCCGATCATGGATCACGAAGCGCTCGAGGCGTTCCAGACCCTGACCCGCCTCGAAGGCATCATCCCGGCGCTCGAGCCCTCGCACGCGATTGCCGAGGTGATCAAGCGCGCGCCGAAGATGGGCAAGGACGAGATCATCCTGATGAACCTCTCCGGCCGCGGCGACAAGGATATCTTCACCGTCGGCAAGATTCTGGGAATGGGACTGTAAGACATGACCGCACGCATGGACAAACGCTTTGCCGAGCTGAAGGCCGAGGGCCGTCCGGCGCTTGTGACCTATTTCATGGGCGGCGATCCTGATTACGATACCTCGCTCGGCATCATGAAAGCGCTGCCGGAGGCGGGGTCCGACATTATTGAGCTCGGCATGCCCTTTTCCGATCCGATGGCCGACGGCCCGGCGATCCAGCTCGCCGGTCAGCGCGCGTTGAAAGGCGGCCAGACGCTGAAGAAGACGCTGCAGCTGGCAGCCGATTTCCGCCAAACCAACGATGCGACGCCGATCGTGATGATGGGCTACTATAACCCGATCTATATTTATGGCGTGGAGAAGTTCCTCGACGACGCGATTGCGGCCGGCATCGACGGCCTGATCGTTGTCGACCTGCCACCCGAGATGGATGATGAACTCTGCATCCCGGCGATCCGCAAGGGCATTAATTTCATCCGCCTGGCGACACCGACGACGGATGAGAAGCGCCTGCCGACGGTTTTGAAGAACACCTCCGGTTTCGTCTATTACGTCTCCATGAACGGCATCACCGGTTCGGCGCTGCCGGATCCGTCGCTGGTCTCGGGCGCGGTCGAACGCATCAAGCAGCATACCAAACTGCCCGTCTGCGTCGGATTCGGCGTCAAGACGGCGGAACATGCAAAGGTCATCGGCGCTTCGGCCGACGGCGTCGTCGTCGGCACCGCGATCGTCAATCAGGTCGCGACCAGTTTGACGGCTGACGGCAAGGCAACGGCGGACACCGTTCAGGCGGTCGCAACGCTGGTGCGCTGCCTTTCCTCGGGAACCCGTTCGGCACGCCTTGTTGCTGCCGAATAGTTTGCCCACATTGGCGTCAAAGCATGTCGCGCAAAAGTGTGCAGCGGTTTTGCCAGGCAAAGCGTGAAACGCTTTTGCCGAGACATGCGGGAAACAAAGACCTAAAGCGTGGCAACCGATCTGAAAGATCGTGACGTGCTTTAGTCAATCAGGAGTATTCGAGTTGAACTGGATCACCAACTACGTTCGCCCGCGGATCAATTCCATGCTGGGCCGTCGCGAAGTGCCGGAGAACCTCTGGATCAAGTGCCCGGAAACCGGCGAGATGGTCTTCCATAAGGACCTGGAAGGTAACAAATGGGTCATTCCGGCCTCCGGTTATCACATGAAGATGCCGGCGAAGGCTCGCCTGACCGATCTATTCGACAATGGCGAGTTCGAATCGCTGCCGCAGCCGAAGGTCGCCCAGGACCCGCTGAAGTTCCGCGATTCGAAGAAATACAGCGATCGCCTGCGCGACAGCCGCCTGAAGACCGAACAGGAAGATACGATCCTCGCCGGGCTCGGAAAGGTGCAGGGTCTGAAGCTCGTGGCGGTCGTGCATGAATTCAACTTCATCGGCGGTTCGCTCGGCATGGCCGCCGGCGAGGCGATCGTCAAGGCTTTCGAACGTGCGACCTCCGAAAAGTGCCCGCTGGTGATGTTCCCGGCTTCCGGCGGTGCGCGCATGCAGGAAGGCATCCTGTCGCTGATGCAGCTGCCGCGCACGACCGTTGCCGTCGACTTGCTCAAGGAATCCGGCCAGCCCTATATCGTCGTGCTGACCAACCCGACGACGGGCGGCGTCACCGCCTCCTATGCCATGCTCGGCGATATTCATCTGGCCGAACCGGGTGCCGAAATCGGCTTTGCCGGCAAGCGGGTGATCGAGCAGACGCTGCGTGAAAAACTGCCTGAGGGCTTCCAGACCTCCGAATATCTGCTGGAGCATGGTATGGTCGACATGGTCGTCAAACGGCACGACATTCCGGAAACGCTGGCGCGTCTCCTGAAGATCCTGACGAAGAAGCCGGTTTCGGCGGCGAATGACATCAATAGCGGCGCGATCGCTCTGGCGGCGAGCGCCTGATAACCGACAAGCAGGCGGGGTGCCGAATTGATACCCAGGGGCCAAACCGCAGTGAGTGAGGCAGCACAGGAGATCGACAAGCTCATGGGATTGCATCCCAAGGGCTTCGACCTGTCTCTCGATCGCATCACCCGTCTTCTCGATCAACTCGGCAACCCGCACAGGAGGTTGCCGCCGGTGATCCACGTCGCCGGCACCAACGGCAAGGGGTCGGTCACCGCCTTCTGCCGCGCTCTGCTCGAAGCCGGCGGCTACAGCGCTCACGTCCATACCTCACCGCATCTCGTCAATTGGCACGAGCGTTATCGCATCGGTGTGGTGGGCGGGCGCGGGCAGCTTGTCGATGATGCCGTCTTTGCCGAGGCGCTGCGTCGTGTGGCAGAGGCCAATGCCGGACAGCATATTACCGTCTTCGAAATCCTGACGGCGGTCACCTTCATCCTGTTTTCCGAACATCCGGCCGATGCCGCGATCATCGAAGTCGGCCTCGGCGGCCGGTTCGACGCCACGAATGTCATTTCCGATCCGGCCGTCTCGGTGATCATGCCGATCTCGCTGGATCACCAGCCCTATCTCGGCGACAGGGTCGAGCTGATCGCCGCCGAAAAGGCCGGCATCATGAAGCCGGGATTTCCCGTCGTCATCGGCCATCAGGAATATGATGCGGCACTCGACGTCCTGATGTCGACGGCCGAACGGCTGCATTGCCCGAGCGCCGTCTTCGGGCAGGATTTCATGGCGCACGAGGAATATGGCCGGCTCGTCTACCAGGACGAATTCGGCCTTGCCGACCTGCCGCTGCCACGCCTTCCCGGCCGCCATCAATATGCCAATGCCGCCGCCGCCATCCGAGCCGTCAAGGCGGCGGGTTTCACCGTCACCGAGACGATGATGGAAAAGGCGATGAGTTCCGTGGAGTGGCCGGGCCGGTTGCAGCGTCTGAGCGAAGGCCGGCTGTTGGCGCATGCGCCCGCCGGCGCCGAAATCTGGATCGATGGCGGGCATAATCCCGGTGCCGGCGAGGTGATCGCCGAAGCCATGGCCAATTTCGAGGAACGACAGCCGCGGCCGCTGTTCCTGATCATCGGCATGATCAACACCAAGGATCCGGTCGGCTATTTCAAGGCTTTTGCCGGTCTGGTCGAGAAGGTTTTCTGCGTGCCGATCCGTGGCAGCGAAGCGATGATCGACCCGGTGATATTGTCGAATGCCGCCTATGATGCCGGCCTCGTTGCCGAACCGATGTCGACGGTCGGCGATGCGCTGGAAGCGATCAAAGCCGTGCTCGATCCGGAGGCATTGCCGCCGCGCATCCTCATCGGCGGCTCGCTCTATCTCGTCGGCGATGTGCTGTCCGACAACGGCACGCCCCCGAAATAAGGGCTGCGAAATAAAGGCTGCAAAATGAAAAAGCCCGGTCGAAGCCGGGCTTTTTCATCAATGCTGATATGATCAGCGCGATATCAATCAGGCAGCGTTCGAAATCCAGTTCGACAGAGCGGTCTTCGGCTTGGCGCCGACCGAGATATCGGCAACTTCGCCGCCCTTGAAGATCGCAAGCGTCGGGATGGAACGGACGCCGAACTGTGCGGCGAGTTCCGGGTTCTCATCGATATTCAGCTTGGCGACCTTGACCTTGCCTTCCAGCTCGATAGCGATTTCTTCGAGGCTCGGAGCAATCATCTTGCACGGGCCGCACCATTCAGCCCAGAAATCGACGACGACGGGTTCTGCGGATTCCAGAACTTCCGACTGGAAGTTATTGATATCGACTTTCACGGTAGCCATGGGCTGCTCCTTTACCGGAATTGGGTGTTGAACCACATGTGATGGTGCGGTGCCGAATTTTCAATGTCCGGTATTTCACTTTGTCTTGACTGCTGCAAGCGCCAAACCGAGCACCGTTTCGCTCAGCGTATAGAGCGAGGCATTTTCCGTATAGACAAGCATGCAGTCGATCCGCTTGTCGGGATAGAGCGGCGCCAGGATCTCGCGGTAGATCGCCAGCTGCGCCCGGTGCGCGAAGGGGATCGCCTCCTCCGTTGCCGGCGGCACCCGGTTGGTCTTGTAGTCGAGAATGACGACGCGGTCGGCAAGGACGGCAAGCCGGTCGATGCGGCCGGAAACGGCATAGCGCCGGCCTTCGAGCGTCAAGGTTCCCATGATCGAGACTTCGGGCTGGGCCTGCGCCCCGAGCACGGCCTGCAGGCCCTCTTCGTCCAATAGTTTCAGAACCGAATCGACAAGTTTGCGCCGTTCGGCTTCCGGCCAGAACCGAGCCGCCCGCTCGGCATAGCGGCGCGCCGCATCGGGCCGTTCGCCAGATGGAATTTCGGGAAGCGCCTGCAGCATGCGGTGGATCAGCCTGCCCTTTTCCAATGAACGATCGCTGCGCTCCTTTTCGGTAAACAACGGTGAGACCACGAGCAGGCCGCCTTCGTCCTCGTCGATGATCGTCCCGGCGCCGGAAGGGCTGAGCGGCCGGGGCAGCTCTGCCTGCGGCGGCAATGGCCGCAACAGACCGTCCGGCAGGATCTCCTCGCTGTCGCGCTGCTCGCTGCGGTCGGTACGCTCGAAGCTCCGTTCCACCCGTGGCACGCGCCATTCGATACCCGGCCATTCGCCGTCGGGACCGGAGAAAGTGGTCGCCTCCACATGCGGATGGTCGTCGCTGAGGGCCGCCGAAATCATCATATGCCAGGTGTCGTTATTCAGCCGCACGCCGCGATAGCCGCAGACAACAAGCCGGTCGGCGGCGCGCGTCATGGCGACATAGAGCAATCGGCGGTATTCCTCCTCCGCCAGGATCTGGATCCGCGCCGCATCATCCTGCGTCAGCGAATTGGAAAGATCGGAGACTGGAACCCAGACGGGCATCGGCGGCTCATCGGCGTCTGTTTCGATCAGGCGAAGCTTCGGCAAGTGGGTATGGGTGAAGGCCTTCGAACCGCCGTCGACCAGGAAAACGATCGGTGCTTCCAGGCCCTTGGAGGCATGCACCGTCATGATCCGCACTTCGTTGCGCCCCTTGTCCTGCTCGCGCTTCACCACCGGCGCTTCGAGCTCCAGCGTCGAGATGAAGGATTGCAGCCCGGGAAGGCCGGAACTCTCGTGATCGAGGGTGAAGGTCAGGAATTCGTCGAGGATATCGCTGACCTCGGTGCCGAGCCGGGCCAGGAATTGCCGCCGCCCGCCATGGCTGCCCAGCACACGTGCAAAGAAATCATGAACCGACAGGCTCCTGGATTGCCGAAGGAACAGCTCCAGCTTCTCCACGGCAGCGCTGAAACGCTGGGTGCCGTCGGCGGCGAAGCTCTTGAGATGGCTCCAGACGCTCTGATTGTCGCCGCGCAGGCCGGCGATCGCAAAGATGTCGTCCTCGGAGAGATCGAAAAGCGGGCTCTTCAGCACGGCGGCGAGCGAAAGATCGTCTTCCGGCAGCAGCAGGAAACGGCCGAGCGCCAGCAGATCCTGCACGGCGATATGGCTGGTCAGCACCAGCCTGTCGGCGCCGGCGACCGGAATGTCGCCGCGGCGCTTCAACGCCCGCGTCAGCGCATTGACGAAGGCGTCGCGCTTGCGCACCAGCACCAGGATGTCGCCGGCTTCGATCAGGCGTTCCCTGCCTTTGTCGACGATCGTCTCGCGCCCGACGAGCGTGCCGATCGAATGGGCGATCCGTCGTGCCAGGATTGCCGCCGGCGCGCTTTCCGGCGTCGCATCGAAGGGCGCCGTCCAGTCCTCCTCCTTCACCACCGCTTCCGGTGCGACCATGTCCCAGAGATCGACGGCGCCGGGATGTCCGATGCGGCTGGAGCGATGCACGACCGGTTCGCCGACAGCGCTGAGACCGCGTGCATTGTCCGATGTGCTGAAGATCTGGTCGACGGCTTCGAGCACGTCGGCGGTCGAGCGGAAGGAGAGCGGCAGCCGGACGGAGGAAAAGCTCTGGCCGCTGTCGGAGACACGCCGCCGGGTTCGGTCGCTCTCCTCGGAAAAACGCTCGGGCCGGGCGCCTTGGAAGGAATAGATTGACTGCTTCTCGTCGCCGACGGCAAACAGCGTGCGCACGATCGGCCGGGCGCTTTCGCCGGAGAAGAAATCCTCGGCGAGCGACTGGATGACGCTCCACTGGATCGGGCTGGTATCCTGCGCCTCGTCGACGAGGATATGGTCGATGCCGCGATCGAGCTTGTAGTGGATCCAGGGGCCGACGCCGCTTTTCGTCAAAAGGTCGGCGGTACGGGTGATCAGATCCTCGAAATCGAGCTGGCTGCGCTGCTTCTTCAGCTCCTCATAGTCGCGGTTCAGCCGGTCGGCGAGCACGAGTGCCGCATGTGTCGCGCCATACATCCGCATCAGTTTCAGCCGGTCGCGGCTGGCGGCGACATGCGCCCGGGCAGTGGCAATAGCGTCCGCCAGCTGCGGGGCCTCGGCAAGCATGGCCTTGACCAAGAATTGCGAATCCGCCTTCGGCTCGCCCTTCGCGGTCAGGAAGATTTTCTCGAGAAATTGCGCGCGCCTTGCGTCATCGCGTTCGCGCCCGGCAAGCCTGAGGCCGTAGGCAACCTCCTGCGCCTTGGCGCCGCCCTTCTGGTCGGAAAGCGAGAGATAGAGCTCCAGCATGCCGCCCGAAAGCGCCGGTAATGGCCAATATTGCGCCGCGATCCGGCTTTCCGTGTCGCCGGCGGCAAGGCCGAGCCTTTCGCGCAGGACCGTCTCCACGCCGCCCTGCTGTTCGGCCGTTGCGGTGAAACGACGGATGGCGTTGCGGTTGGCGACGATGTCGCCGAGCAGGTTCTCCAGTCCGGATTCGTCGCCGAGATCGAGCACATAGGCGAATGCCTCGGCAAGGGCGCTGTCTTTCTCCGGCGCGGTTGCGGTCAGCAGCGCCCGGCGCGCATCGGAAAGCAACGCCACCGCCGCGCGGTCGTCGAGAACCGAGAAATGGCCGGCGACATTGGCCTCCAGCGGGAACTGATGCAGCAGTGCTTCGCAAAAGGCATGGATCGTCTGGATCTTCAAGCCGCCGGGCGTCTCCAGCGCCTTGGCAAACAGCCGCCGGGCCTCGGCAAGCTTCAATCGATCGGGAGCCGTCCCCTCGATCTGGGTGATCCGCCGGCTCAGGTCGTCATCATCGAGCACCACCCAGTCCGCCAGCCGTTCGAAGACACGGTTCGACATTTCGGAGGCCGCAGCCTTGGTATAGGTGAGGCATAGAATGGCGGAAGGCCGCGCCCCTGATAGCAGCAGGCGGATGACGCGCTGGGTCAGCACATGCGTCTTGCCGGAACCGGCATTGGCCGAGACCCATGCCGAACGCTCGGGATCGGAGGCAATCGCCTGCTGGATCGTCGTCCAGCCGATCCAGGCGCCCGGATCGGCGTCGGTGGGCAGCGCGGTCACATCACTCATCGCCGCCGCCCTCTTCGGTTTCGGCCGTCGACCATTCGGAGACGCGGGCGAGATGATCGTAGTCGCCGCCGAAATCGAATTGCTGCGCCGGGATCAGCCGCGAGGTGAAGCCTTTCTCACCGGACTGCAGCAATCCCACGAACTTGACCAGCTGATCGATCGATTCCTCGGCGAGATCCATTGCCGATTTCGCCTTGTCGCTGCGCGCCGAGCTCTCATTGTTGACGGTATCGATCTGGAAGCGGCTTCCCGGCCGCAGACGCACATAAAGCAGGTCCTGCGGCACGAGGCTGCCGGCATCGCGGAAGGCGCCAGCACGCAAGGCCGCCGCTTCGAGTGCAAGCTGCGGATCGAGAAGCACGCGTGCCTGCGCCGGCGAGGGGTTGTAACCGGTCTTGTAGTCGATGACGTCGGCAGCGTTCGGTCCGGTGACGTCGATCCGGTCTGCGACACCGGTGAGCCGGATATTGATCGGCTCCAGCTCCATGCCGCCCCGCACTTCGGTCAGTGTTTTGCGGATGCCCGGCCGCCGTCCGGCTTCCCATTCGAGGAAGGCGCGGGCCACGGCGCGAAAGCGCGGCCGCCACACAGCATCGATATGCGGCGGCAGCTTCTCCGTGTCGAAAAGTTCGGAAAGGATGCGCTCCATCGCCGCTGCCGCATCCGGCGTGCCGGCGATATGGGCCTCGCGGATGAACCGGTCGATGATCTTGTGATAGAGCGTTCCGCGTTCGGCCGCACCCGGATCGCGGTTGAACGCGTCGACGGGATCGAGCCGCAGGACACGACGGGCATAGATGGCATAGGGGTCGCGGCGCAGCCGGCCGACTTCGCTGAAGGAATAGGATTTCGGCTGCAGGGCCAGCGGCGGCTTCGGCGAGGGTCGCTGCGCCGGCGCTTGGGCCTCTCCGCGATCGATGAGACCGGCCCACTGCAGGAACCGGTTGCCGCGTCCCTTCAATTCCGCTTCGAACGCCTCGCCGCCGAGCGCCAGCAGCCGCTGCAGCCAGCGTGAGGCGACGGTCGGCGTCGAACCCTGGCGCAGCGCGCGGGAATAGATCAGATGACGCGTGCCGTTCGCCATCTCGAAATCATGCGCCAGCTGGCCGATGCGCCGTTCCGGCGGTTCGAGGCCGATTTCCGTCTTCATCATGCGCGGAATGAAAGGATTGTTGGCGGTCTGCCCTGGCCAGGTGCCCTCGTTGAGGCCGCCGAGGATCAGGGTATCGACGCTCTGCAGGCGCGCTTCCAGCGTACCGAAGATGAAGAGGCGGGGATGGCTGAGCGCCCGCGGCTTTACCGCATGACCGGCGGCAAGGGCCGCCATAATATCGATCCATTGCGGCCCGTCGGCCTCCATCTGGCCATCCGTGTCGATCACTTCGCCGAGCAGGGCGGCGAGCGCATCTCCCGCTTCGCCTGACCAGAGATCGGCGAGATTGCCGCGCGGATCGGCCGCCACGGCTTCCAGCGAACGACCGGTGCGCTCCGCCCATTCGGACAATGTGAAGCTTACCGTTCTTCCGCGATCCTCCGGCCGGTGCCGCATCAGCGCCGAAGCCAGCGGCTCGGTCGCTCGTGTGACCCGCCGGGCAAGGTCGTATGCGGCCTCGGCCGCATCTGATGAAAGCGCCTTTCGCCATTGCGGCGCGTGTCTGTCCAGCGCCTGTTCGGCAAGTTGGTGGGTCAGCAGCGGCTCCAGCGTGCTGATATCCACCTCGGTCACGCCGCCGCGCAGTGCCAGCAGTTCGAGCGCCTCGGTCGCCGAAATCAATGCGTGGCGTTCGAGGCCGAAGCGGGCGAGCGGATGTTTGAGCAGCGAGACGATCGCCACCGGATCGCCCGGCCGCAACGCTGCCTCCAGCAGCAACTGCAGCAGCGTGCCCTGCGGCGTGGCCGCAAGCGGTGTGCCGGCCGAATCGTCGGCGAGGATCCCGAAGCGGGACAGCTCGGCCATCACCCGCCGGGCGAGATTGCGGTCCGGCGTGATGAGGGCTGCCCGGCTGTCGCCGTCCTGTCCCGGCTTCTCCAAGGCAAGCCGGAGCGCGATGGCGATCGCCGTTGCTTCCTCGCGCTCATTGGCGGCTTCAATCAGCGACACATCGGCGAAGGCTGAAGACAGGGCGCCCTCGGGGAGGTCACCCTTCCATGCCCCCCAATCGCTGGTCGCCTCCGAGGGGGTGAGGGCCCGAGACAGGATTTCGGCGCGCCGGTCAAGATCGGCTTCCGGTCCGCCGAGGAGCGTCACGTCGGCACGCGTCAGCTTCAGCCGCTTGAGCAGCGACGACAGGCCATATTGCGGATGGCTGCGGCTTGCGGGATTGGCATGTTGGCCGGGTGCCGGTTCCGGCGCCACCATCTGCCAGTGTTTCTCAGGCATGGAGAGATCGAGGCCCGGCAGCACGATCACCCCTTCGGGCAGATTGGCGACGGCGGCGATGAGATCGGCGGTGGCGGGAACGGAACCTGTCGAACCGGCGATGATGATCGGACCTGCGGGTTGCGTCGCCGAAAGCCGGCCCGCTTCGGCCCGGAGAATGGCGTTTCTGTGCCGCGCCGGCGAGGATTTACCGAGTTCGGAAAGCCGCTCCGGCCAGAAGGCGCTGGCGATCTGCAGGAACTCCGCCGTCAGTTGCCACCAGGCGGCATAGTCGCCGGTGTCGAGTTTCGACAGCTCCGACCAATCGAGATCCTCGGTTTCGATCGAATCGATCAGCTCCGCCAGGTTGCGGGCGAGCCAGATCGCATCCGCCGGGCTTGCCGGTGCGACGAGCGGCGAGTCCGAATGAATGTGGCGGACGATCTCCGGCAGCTTGTTTCGCCAGGCAAGGATGAGGCGCGCAAGCTCCAGCAGACGGGCGGTGTTCGACAGCGGCTGGGCGAGATCGATCGTTGCCGGCAGCGCTTCATCGAAATAGCCGCTGTCGTCGTCGGTTTCGCCGAGCGGGCGGATGACCGGCAGGATCGCCGAACGGCCGCCGAGCAGGTCGACGAATTCCGAGCGCAGCACACGCACGGCGCGCCGGGTCGGCAGATAGATCGTCACCGTGGAAAGCGATAGCGGATCATCGGCCTCATGCCGGAAAAGCGGCGTCAATCGGCCGTCGCAAAGTGTCGTCGCCAGCGTTTTCAGGAAGGAGAGGCCCGCCGGGATCGTTAGGATGCGTGGCTGGTGCCGCTCCGCCATGGCTCACGCGAACGCCCGCAGCCGTCGGATCGTTTGCTCCGCCTCGCCGATCGCCTCCGGCGTTCCCACCGTCAGCCAGTGGCCTTCGAGCACCATGCCGAACAGTCGCCCGCGCGCGATTGCCTTGTCGAAATAGATATTGAGGTTGAAGGCATCCTTCGGCGCATCGTCAAGCAGTGACGGCTTCATGACGATCGCTCCGGCATAGACGACGGGATTGGAGGGATCGTCGCGATACCGCGTCAGCCGGCCATCGGCCGCCATGCCGAAATCATTCCGTCCGTTGTGACCCGTCGTATCTTCAATCCTCACGCAAAGCAGCGCCATATCCATGCGCTCGGCATCGAAGAATCCGTCTAAACGCTGCAGGTTCGTCGGCCGTCCCGGTTGTTCGCCGATCCAGAAGAGATCGGCATTCATGACGAAGATGTTGCCGCGGGTCAGCAGCGTCAGCCCCTTGGCCAGGCCGCCGCCGGAATTCATCAGCGCCTCCCGCTCATCGGAAATGGCGATGTCGAGGCCTTGATAATTCCCGAGATGATCGAGCATCTGGTCGGCATGGTGGTGAACATTGACGACGGCGCGTTCGACGCCGGCCGCCACCAGCGAATCCAGCGCGTAGTCGATCATCGGCTTGCCGTCGATTTTCACCAGCGGCTTCGGGATCGTGTCGGTGATCGGGCGCATGCGGGTTCCGAGACCCGCGGCCAGTACCATGGCTTGTCTGATCGTCATTCTGATCCGGAACTTATGATTCGCTTTGGCCTATTCCAGCCCTTGCGCACCAATCGCGCAAGGGGGCAAGCGCTTCGTGCTCGAGTGCGACCCTGAGATAGGTGAGCGTGCGCGGCATGTGTTTGAGATAGCCGGGCTTGCCGTCGCGCTGCAACAACCGCACCCAGAGGCCGGCGAGCTTGCAGTTGCGCTGCGCCGACATGATCGCCCAGGCCTTCATGAATCCGGCTTCGTCGAAGCCGCCCTGCGCGCGGCGAAGGCTGAGATAATCGTCCATCAGCTGCCGGAAGAGGTCCGGTTCGATCGTCGCGCGCGCATCCTGCACGATGGAAGCAAGGTCATAGGCGGTCGGGCCGATCATGGCGTCCTGGAAGTCGATGATGCCGATCCTGCCGATACCGATTTCATGTTCGCGCCAGATGATATTGGGCGAATGGAAGTCGCGCAGCAGGAGGTTCGTTTCAGCCGATTGCAGCTCGTCGATCAAGTGGTCCCAGATCGCCAGATACTCCTTGCGCTCGCCATCGGTGGGGGCCGTGCCGCGCTTCCAGGCAATATGCCAATCGAGCACAAGCTGCACTTCCATCTTCATCGCCGTGCGATCGAAGTCCGGAATGTGATGCGTATGCGTCGGAGAAACCGGGATATCCTGCGGAATCTGCATGGAATGAAGATGGGCGAGGCAGGCGACGCTTTGCCGGTAACGTTCGGCAATTGGTTGCCCGTCGTCATCGAGCACGCCTTCGGTGCCGAGATCTTCGATCAGCAGAATGCCCTTGATATAATCGACCTTGTAGATCTCCGGCGTCGCAAACCCCCGTTCACGCAACGCATCGGCGATCGCGACGAAAGGATAGGCGTCCTGTGCCAGATGCGCGACCTTGGGATAGGGCTTGCCGTCATAGACCGGCGGTCCCTCGGGATGCGGGCGCCAATCCATCAGTATTTTTCGTTGAGCAGCGTTCGGATAGATCGCTTCGTAGGCGCGCAGCGAAGCATCGCCGGTCAGGAAGCGGCGTTTGACATCGGGATAGCCGGCGTCGTCGAGGAAGGTGCGGATCGCCAGGACCCTGTGGATGCGCGCGGCCTGCGGGTCTGAGGCTTTGATCATTGCCCGCCGGCCGCTGCCTTCGTGGTGCAATGTCAGTGCAACGCGCTCGGCCGGCAGTTCGCCCTCAGCCATCTCAGGCCATTCGACGAGACAGATGCCGTTCTCCAGGGCCTCGTCGAAGCCGAGTTCCGTCAATTCGTCGGGATTGCCGAGCCGGTAGAGATCGAAATGCGAGACGGGGATACGCAGATCGTAGGATTGCACCAGCGTGAAGGTCGGGCTCGGGACCTCGAGCCCCTCGTCATCGGCGATGGCGCGCAGGATTGCCCGTGCGAGCGAGGATTTGCCCGCGCCGAGATCGCCGGAAAGGGCGAGACAGTCACCGGCCTTCAGGGCCAGCGCCAGGTCTTCGCCGAGTCGAATGGTGGCCGCCTCGTCTTTCAGGAAAAGCGAGATCGTATCACTGGTCGTCATTCGGCGGCCGCGGTATGCGGGACGTTGACCGAGGGGATACGGCAGACGACGGTGGTTCCCCTGCCTGGCTCGCTGTCGATCGTCACGTCACCATGATGCAGGCTGACGAAGCTGTCGACGATCGACAGGCCGAGGCCGGCGCCGCCGCGCTTGCCGCTTTTCGCCCCCGTCGCAAAACGGTCGAAGACGGTGGCGATCATGTCAGGCGAGATGCCGGGGCCGCGGTCGCTGACGGCGAAGACGAAATCCGTGCCTTCGCGGCGGCATTCGAGCGAGATCGAGCTGCCCTCGGGCGAGAAATTCGCGGCGTTGGAAAGCAGCTTCAGCAGGATCTGTTTCAGCCGCTGCGGATCGGCGACGATCGAGCCGAGATAGGCCGGGGCGGTGATTTCAAGCGCTACGCCGCTTTCGTGCAGGCGATCGGCGATCTGCATCGAGACGTCGTCGAGCAGATCGTTGAGATCGATATCCGCATAATTCAAGCGCATGATGCCGGCATCGACGGTCGCAAGGTCGAGAATATCGTTGACGAGCGTCAGCAGAACCGAGGATGAGGTCGAGATGTGGTCGATATATTCGGACTGCCGCTCGTTCAGCGGCCCGACGCCCTGGGTGCGCAGCAGATCGGTAAAGCCGATGATATTGGTCAGCGGCGAGCGCAGTTCATAGGAAACGTGCTGGACGAAATCGTTCTTCAGCTCGTCGGCCTTGCGCAGCGCTTCGTTCTTCTCGGTCAGCGCCCGCTCGGCGCGTACACTGTCCGTCATGTTGACGAAGGTCAGCATGGTCTGGGCGTTCGGCAGCGGGATGACGGCATAGTCGAGCACGAGACCGGAAAAGAGTTCCAGCGTCCCTTGGCCCGAGCGGCGTTCGTCGTCGAAACTGGTGATCAGTTCGGCGAAGGTCTTCCAGCCGTCCGGCCGGTCGTAGGACGGCGAGCAGGCTTCGCCCAATGCGCGGATATGGGTGCCGGGTTTGGCTTCCGTTTCCGTGATCCCCCAGAGCGCGCGGAAGGCCGGGTTCGACAGACGGATGCGTCCGTCGGGGCCGAACACCGCCACACCTTCGGACAAATGGTCGATCGTTTCGCCTTGCACCTTGACCAGCGTGTTGTAGCGCGTTTCGAGATCGACCTGTTCGGTCAGATTTTCGAACACCCAGGTGGCGCCGCCCTGCGGATGGGCGGTCGCAAAGACGCGTAGCGTCTGGCCGTTCGGCAAGTGCCAGAGATCGGATTGCGTGTCGAGCGCGCGATAGACGGAAAGGGCCGCTTCCTTCCAGCTTTTCCAGTTGAGCTGGTCCGGCAGCTTCTTGGCCGCCCGCAGCCGCTCGAGCAACTCGCTATTGTCGGGCCGGCCTTCGAGGAAGGCGATATCCAGTTCCCAGAGCGCGACGAAGGCCTGGTTGTAGAATTGCAGGCGGCGGTCGCCGTCGAAGATGGCGACGGGCGTGGCGAGATGGTCGAGCGTTTCGGCATGGCTCTTCAGCGTCCGTTCCAGCTCGGCGCGCACAGCCTCTATGTCGGACACATCGATGGCGATGCCGGCCGAGCCGCCGGGAAGCCTGACGTCGACGACATCGAAGAATGTGCGGTTGCCGTGTACGACCGTCGAGATCGTGTCGTGGAAGGGTGATTCCGGCGTCGTCGTCGCGCGAATCCGTTCGCGCGCCACGGTCGTCAGCATCTCGCGGCCTTCATTGATCGCCTGCTGTGGCGATCGCGCTTCGACCGCCTCGCCGTAAGCCTGGTTGACCCAGGTGAGGCGACCCGCCGGGTCGCGCTGCCAGGCCGGCATGTCGATCGCGTCTAGCATGGTCTGGAAGGCCGAGATCGAAGTCATCAGCCGGTCCCGCTCGATCCTGATTTCTGCGAGCTCGGCGCGCAGATTGTTGAGCGCCACGAAACGGACGAAGGCGCGCCCGCCGGAAACCCGGCCCTGCGCCTCGAGGATTTCGTCGCGGATGGTTTCGACCACCATGTCGAAGCTCTGCGCTTCGTCGCGCAGCCGGTCGATCGCCTTTTCCAGATCGGCGGCCGAGCGTGACTTCAGCCAGAGGCCGAAGGCGAGGAATTCGCCGTCTTGCGGCGCGCCGGTTTCGGGCGGAAGCTGGCCGAGCAGTTCCGGGCGCGCAGTACCGTCCCAGATGACGATCCGTCGGTTCTTGTCGGCGATCAGCGCCTGGTATTGCGAAATGCGCTGCTGGGCATCGGAAAGTGCCGAGCGGATTTCCCGGCTCTCGTTTTCCAGATTGCCGCGCTGACGCACCAGCCACAATGTCGAAAGCAGTGCTGCCGATATGACGCCGATGACGACGGAAGCGCCGACGACCTGCGAGGAGGTGAAGAGGTGAGCCGAGGCCGCCGCCTGCTGCTCGCCCTGTGCCAGAACCGGCCGCGCCAGCGCGGCAAGCGCCGTGCCGGCCGCGCAGGCTTTCAGAAAGCGCGCCAATGATCCATGCTCTTGCTTTGCGGCCTCGTGTGCCGTTGCAGATTTGTGTTCTTGACGTGCCATGCTCAGGCGGCGACCGGCGCGAGCGCCATCATCCGCCTGACCGGGCAGGCTGTTTTTCATTTCCGACATCCGCGGTATGTCTCCGTCCTTCAATGTGCCGCATTACGACAAGACATCCCATTTTCGAGACGGTCGGACGGGGTCCGGTGTCCCGAATCAAGTCTTAAAACAATACTTCGGAAGGGAATCGGCGGGAAGGGAGCGCCCAAAAAATAAGCCGCGGCATTTGTCAATGTCGCGGCTTCTACATCTTGTGGATATTGACGGTAAGATCAATATCTGTAGTGGTCGGCCTTGAACGGGCCCTTCGGCGAGACGCCGATATAGGCAGCCTGTTCCGCGGAAAGCTCGGTCAGCTTCACGCCGAGCTTGTCAAGATGCAGGCGGGCAACCTTTTCATCGAGATGCTTCGGCAGGATATAGACCTGGTTCGAATACTCGCCGGGCTTGGTGAAGAGCTCGATCTGCGCCAGCGTCTGGTTGGTGAAGGAGGCCGACATCACGAAGGACGGATGGCCGGTGGCGTTACCGAGGTTGAGCAGGCGGCCTTCGGAAAGCAGGATGATGCGGTTGCCCTTGGGGAACTCGATCAGGTCGACCTGCGGCTTGACGTTGGTCCACTTGAGATTGCGCAGCGCCGCGACTTCGATTTCGTTGTCGAAGTGGCCGATATTGCCGACGATCGCCATATCCTTCATCTCTCGCATATGGTCGATGCGGATGACGTCCTTGTTGCCTGTCGTGGTGATGAAGATATCGGCCGAGGAAACGACGTCCTCGAGCAGCACGACTTCATAACCGTCCATGGCAGCCTGCAGGGCGCAGATGGGATCGGCTTCGGTGACCTTGACGCGGGCGCCGGCGCCCGACAGCGAAGCGGCAGAACCCTTGCCGACGTCGCCGTAGCCGCAGACGACGGCAACCTTGCCGGCCATCATCACATCGGTGCCGCGGCGGATGCCGTCGACCAGCGATTCTTTGCAGCCGTACTTGTTGTCGAACTTCGACTTGGTAACGGAGTCGTTGACGTTGATCGCCGGGAAGGGCAGCAGGCCCTTCTGGCTGAGCTGATAGAGGCGGTTGACGCCGGTCGTGGTTTCCTCGGTGACGCCCTTGATCGCGTCGCGCTGCTTGGTGAACCAGCCCGGAGATGCGGCGAGGCGCTTCTTGATCTGTGCGAAGAGGATTTCCTCTTCCTCGGAATGCGGGTGGGACAGCACGTCCTCGCCGGCTTCGGCGCGGGCGCCGAGCAGGATGTACATGGTGGCGTCGCCACCGTCATCGAGGATCATGTTGGAAAGACCGCCATCGGCCCACTGGAAGATCTTGTCGGTATAGACCCAATAATCTTCGAGCGACTCGCCCTTGATGGCGAAGACCGGCACGCCGGCGGCGGCGATCGCGGCAGCGGCATGATCCTGCGTCGAGAAGATGTTGCACGAGGCCCAGCGGACTTCGGCGCCGAGCGCCACCAGCGTCTCGATCAGCACGGCGGTCTGGATGGTCATATGCAGCGAGCCGGTGATGCGCGCGCCCTTGAGCGGCTTTGCGTCGCCGAATTCGGCGCGGCAGGACATCAGCCCCGGCATTTCGGTTTCGGCGATGGTGATTTCCTTGCGGCCGAAATCCGCAAGCCCGATATCGGCGACGACATAATCTTTTTCAGTGCTCATAGAGGTCTCCAGGCTGAAAAACGTCTCAAAATTGGCGCAGGCGCGAGATGACCGCGCGATGGATGGGCCCCGTGCTGATGCGTGTCGCCCGGAGGTGTGCAGCGGTTCCGGAATGACGACATGCACAAAAACAGAGAGCTAAGACGCGTCACATGAAGCAAGTTCGATGCGAACGCGCAGTAGCGCACGGCATGCCCGCCGTTTAGCAGGCTTCGCATGCGAAGGCAATAAGGATATAAAGAAGTCTTTATATGTTTATATGAGCTTGGCCGACGCTCACATCTCTTCGCCGAACCGATTTTGGATCAGTTGGTCTAAGGCTTCCAGCGCTTCCTGGGCCTGGCTGCCGCTCGCCGAGACGACGACGCTCGAGCCGGGGCTTGCCGCAAGCATCATCAGGCCCATGATCGAGGTGCCGCCGACCGTCATTCCGTCCTTGGAAACGGTGATGGCGGCGTCGAAAGTCTCGACCATCTGCACGAATTTGGCGGAGGCGCGCGCGTGAAGACCGCGCTTGTTGATGATGAGGAGTTCCCGGGAGAGCGATGTCATGAAGGGCCGTTATTTTCCGCTGAGCACGCGGCTCGCGACATTGATATATTTCCGCCCGGCTTCGGAAGCCTCCACCAGCGCCTTCTCCATGTTGTTCTCGCCGCGCACGCCGGCGAGCTTGATCAGCATCGGCAGGTTGACGCCGGCAATGACTTCGGTATGGCCGCTACTCATGACTGAAATGGCGAGATTGGACGGAGTGCCGCCGAACATGTCGGTCAGAATGACGACACCATGGCCGTCATCGGCACCGGAAACGGCTTGCAGAATGTCCTGCCGTCTTTGATCCATGTCGTCTTCGGGGCCGATACAGACCGTCTCGATGAATTTCTGAGGACCGACGACGTGCTCGACAGCATGACGAAACTCTTCAGCCAGCTTGCCATGAGTGACAAGCACAAGTCCGATCATGATATTACTGCTCCCATATACGCGAACGGTGGCCCCAATATCGCAATGCAGCAATTACGTCCACCGGTGGCGGCACATCTTGGCTATGAAAAGCCGAAGTGCAAGATAAAAATGCGACTATATAAGGCAGATTGATCAATCCGGAAGGCCTCAATGCCCGATATCAGGTGCTTTCGCCATCAGGATTGCAAGGGGTGAAGGCACGCCTGTGAGCAACCGCAATGCGGGAAGCGAAAAACCGGCGGCAAGACTGACGATCTCGCCTTCAGGGGGCAGGCGGTTTTCACCGCTGGCGCTGCCCGGAAGCACGGCATAATGCATGGGCGCCCTTGCAATATGATCCTGCCGGACGATGCCGGTGCCGCGCAGTTCGATCAGTCCGGCGATCGACGGCGGGCATGCGGCGATCACCGTGCCGGCCTCTTCCGACAACAGCACCTGGTCGTCGGCGACCAGCGCCGTGAACAGCCCGAGCCGGCGTGCCTCGGTCATGCAGGCAAAGGCCAGCATCGATTTTCCCCAGCCGGAGGGGCCGCTGAACAACAGCCCCGTCCGGCCGACGACGATCGCCGTCGCATGGATGTTCAGAGCCGCCGTCATGCGGCGGCATCGACGGGTAAAGCGAGGATAAAGCGGGCGCCGAGCACCTGTCCGCCTTCGGCATCGGTGATGTTCTCTGCGCGCAGCGAACCGCCATGGGCTTCGGCGATCTGCCGGCTGATCGACAGGCCGAGCCCCGAATTCTGGCCGAATCCTTCCGATTCCGGCCGGTCCGTATAGAAGCGCTCGAAGATGCGGTCGATATTTTCCGCTTGGATGCCGGGGCCGTTGTCTTCGATCGTGGTGACGCAGCGCGAACGTGTCCGCACCAGCCGCACGGTGATCTTGCCACCCTTCTCAGGCACGAAGGAGCGGGCGTTCTCGATCAGGTTGGCGATGATCTGGCCGATGCGCAGATCGTGGCCGTTGACGACGAAGCGCGTCTTGACGTTCGGCTTGCGGTCGATCGCATATTCGATCTCCACCTGCTTCTTGCTGCTCCTGACCTGGCGTGAAACCTCGATCAGGTCGCGCAACAGCACCTCCATGTCGACGGAACCGGCATCGACACGCGCGAGTTCGGCATCGAGGCGGGAAGCGTCGGAGATGTCGCTGATCAGCCGGTCGAGGCGGCGGACATCGTGCTGGATGACGTCCATCAGCCGCTTCTTGGAATCGTCGGATCGGGCAAGCGGCAGCGTTTCGACGGCGCTGCGCAGCGACGTCAGCGGATTCTTGAGCTCGTGGCTGACATCGGCCGCGAAACTCTCGATCGCATCAATGCGGTCGTAGAGCGCCGTCGTCATCTCGCGCAATGCGATGGAAAGATTGCCGATTTCATCCTGGCGGGCGGAAAAGTCGGGAATCTCCTCACGCGCCTTGGCCCCGCGCCGCACGCGGATGGCGGCGGCCGAGAGGCGGCGCAGCGGATTGGCGATCGTCGACGACAGCACCAGGGAAAGCAGCACGTTGACGAGCGTCGCGACGCCGAAGACGCGCATGATGGCAAGCCGCTCGGCATGAACGATATTGTCGATGTCACCAGCCTGTGTCGACAGGAGCAGCACGCCGAGCACGGCGCGGAAGCGTTGGATCGGCACGGCGACGGAAACGATGAGCTCGCCCTTTTCGGTGGTGCGCACCACCGCGCCGCGCACGCCGGTGAGCGCGTTCATTACTTCCGGATAGATCGAGCCGTCACCGCCCGGCGCTTCCTTGTAAACCGGCAGATTGCCGGGCTGCAGCGCCTTGTTGAACAGGGTGGTGAACCATTCGCTCCAGGTCTGTTTCTCCTCCTCGACCGGCGGCAGATCGAAGCGCAGCACCTGGCCGCGCGAATAGAGATGGCGCGAATCGAGCAGCAGATTGGCGTCGGCATCGAAGATGCGGGCGCGTGTGCGCGTCGGCGAGATCAGCCGGCGCAGCACCGGAGCGACCTTTTCGGGATCGATCGGGAATTCGAGGTCCTCGTCGTTCGGCACCGGGGTGATGCTCTGGCCGGCCTGCAGCTCCAGCAGTTTCTGTGGATCGATGGTGATCGAGTTGGTATCGACCGAGGCGGAGGCCGAAACGGCGCCGGCGATGATCTCGCCCTGCGTCAACAGGCTCTCGGCGCGGGCGTCGATCAGCCCCTCGCGAAACTGGTTGAGGTAGAGGATGCCGCCGACGAGCACCACCAGCGCGACCAGATTGAAGAACAGGATCCGCCGCGTCAGGCTCGAAAACACCGCATTGCCGAAGATCCGGCGGATCAGCGTGAAGGGATGCGACCAACGGCGGCCTCGGACGCGACGGGTGCTCACGCCCTCCGCGTCGTCCAGATCCCTTTCCTGCACCAATTGTGCCAATGACAGGCCCTTTCGAAGGGTGGGACCGGATGGACCGGCCCGCAACCCTTAATGTCCCAAGGCTGAGCCGTTTGGCTCAGGCCGCTTCGCGGAAGCGGTATCCCACTCCGTAGAGCGTTTCAATCATATCAAAATCGGTGTCGACCATCTTGAATTTCTTGCGCAGCCGCTTGATGTGGCTGTCGATGGTCCGGTCGTCGACATAGACCTGTTCGTCATAGGCTGCGTCCATCAGCGCGTCGCGGCTTTTGACGACACCGGGGCGCTGCGCCAGCGAATGCAGGATCAGGAACTCGGTCACCGTCAGGGTCACGGCCTCACCCTTCCAGGTGCAGGTATGGCGTTCCTGGTCCATGACCAGCTGGCCGCGCTCCAGCGAGCGGGCCTGCTGCACGGCGCCGGCCTTCGGCGCACCGGCGGGGCTGGTGCCGGCGGCGGCGGCTTCACGGCTGGATGCACGGCGCAGGACGGCGCGGACGCGCTCGACCAGCAGGCGCTGCGAAAAAGGCTTGGTGATGAAGTCGTCGGCGCCCATCTTCAGGCCGAAGAGCTCGTCGATCTCCTCGTCCTTGGAGGTGAGGAAGATGACGGGAATATCCGACTTCTGCCGCAGGCGGCGCAGCAGTTCCATGCCGTCCATGCGCGGCATCTTGATGTCGAAGATCGCCAGCTGCGGCGGTCGCGCCAGCAGGCCGTCGAGCGCCGAAGCACCGTCCGTATAGGTCTCGACCTTATATCCTTCGGCCTCCAGTGCGATCGACACCGAGGTGAGGATGTTGCGGTCGTCATCAACGAGCGCGATTGTCGGCATGGTGTTGGTCTCCGTCATCAGTGCGCAATCTCCCGGATTTTGCTCTCCCCAGGCGGTCTCAGTGACCGGATGCGCTTATGGAGGATAAAGGTGGAACAAATTGTGGCAAAGATAAAGGGAAAGATTGTCGTCAAATTTGACGGCAATCGTAAGTGGTGCGGTAAAATGTTTCAACGCCCTCACCTAAAACGATTTAAAAATGAGGCAATAAATTTAAATCGATTAAATATTTGATATTACTGCATTTTCTCGAGTTTTGCGTCTTGTGTTTTAAAATTTCTCCCCGTATTTTCGCGATTAGTTTTAACGGCAACGAGCCTGAGCAAAGGGAACTAGCCATGGAAAAGTTCGGAGTTCATAACCCGGCAACAGAGCTGGCAACGGTTGGATTGGGCGGCGCAGCCAGCGTTCGCTACAACTTTTCCGCCGCAGCACTCTATGAGGAAGCGATCCGCCGGGGTGAAGCCGAACTGACCGCTCAGGGCGCGCTTCGGGCCCTCACCGGCCAGCACACGGGCCGTTCGCCGCGCGACAAGTTCGTCGTTCGCGACGCCAATACCGATGGCGAAATCTGGTGGGACAACAACAAGCCGATCTCGCCGGAACATTTTGCTCTGCTGCGCGAGGATATGCTGGCGCATGCCGCGGGCAAGGAGCTGTTCGTTCAGGATCTCGTCGGCGGTGCCGAGGAAGGCCATGCCCTGCCGACCCGCGTCGTCACCGAATTCGCCTGGCATTCGCTATTCATCCGCAATCTGCTGATCCGCCCCGAGGCGGCAGCGTTGCCGACTTTCCTGCCGAAGCTGACGATCATCGATCTGCCGAGCTTCAAGGCCGATCCGGCCCGCCACGGCTGCCGTACGGAAACGGTGATCGCCTGCGACCTTACCAACGGCCTCGTCCTCATCGGCGGCACCTCCTATGCCGGCGAAATGAAGAAATCGGTCTTCACCGTGCTCAACTACCTGCTGCCGGCCAAGGGCGTGATGCCGATGCACTGCTCGGCCAATGTCGGCCCGGATGGTGATGCGGCGGTCTTCTTCGGCCTATCCGGCACGGGCAAGACGACGCTTTCGGCCGATCCGGCCCGGACGCTGATCGGCGATGACGAACATGGCTGGAGCGAAAACGGCATCTTCAACTTCGAAGGCGGCTGCTACGCCAAGACCATCCGCCTCTCGGCCGAGGCCGAGCCGGAAATCTATGCGACGACGCAGCGCTTCGGCACCGTGCTCGAAAACGTCGTGCTGAACGACCGCCGCGAGCCCAATTTCGACGATGGCTCGCTGACCGAGAACACCCGCTGCGCCTATCCGATGGACTTCATCCCGAACGCCTCGGAAACCGGCCGCGCCGGGCATCCGAAGACGATCATCATGCTGACGGCCGATGCCTTCGGCGTCATGCCGCCGATCGCCCGTCTGACGCCCGATCAGGCGATGTACCACTTCCTCTCCGGCTACACCGCCAAGGTGGCCGGCACCGAAAAGGGTGTCGTCGAGCCGGAAGCAACCTTCTCGACCTGCTTCGGCGCGCCCTTCATGCCGCGGCATCCGGCCGAATACGGCAATCTGCTCAAGGAGCTGATCAGCCGCCACGGCGTCCAATGCTGGTTGGTGAATACCGGCTGGACCGGCGGCGCCTACGGCACCGGCAAGCGCATGCCGATCAAGGCGACGCGCGCGCTTCTCGCTGCCGCCCTGGCCGGTGAACTCGGCAATGTCGAATTCCGCGCCGATCCGAATTTCGGCTTCGCCGTGCCGGTCTCGGTCAACGGTGTTGACGGCAGCATTCTCGACCCGCGCTCGACCTGGGCCGACAAGGCAGCCTATGACGCGCAGGCCGAAAAGCTGGTCTCGATGTTCATCGCCAACTTCGCCAAGTTCGAAAACCACGTCGACGGCGGCGTTCGCGACGCGGCTCCCGGTGTGAAGGTCGCCGCCGAATAAGGCGCAAGCAATTCCAGCAAAAGTGTGCAGCGGTTTTGCCAGGCAAAGCGCGAAGCGCTTTTGCCGGGAATTGCGTTCAACAGGCTCTCTGACTCACGTGAAACCCGGCATCGCAGGATTGCCGGGTTTTTCTTGATGAGGGCCGATATTTTCAATTCACCGCCGATGTGAGATAGAACGCCGCATGGCCAGCGACGCACTCTATATCGACGACAGGATCACCATCGCCGGATGGGAGCTGACGGAACAGTTCGTTCTGGCGGGCGGTCCCGGCGGGCAGAACGTCAACAAGGTTTCGACCGCGGTCCAGCTGTTCTTCAACATCCCGAATTCGCCCTCCCTCAACGATCGCGTCAAGGCCAATGCGGTCAAGCTTGCCGGCCGGCGCCTGTCGAAGGACGGCGTGCTGATGATCGAGGCAAGCCGCTTTCGCAGCCAGGATCGCAACCGCGAAGATGCGCGCGACCGGCTGAAAGAACTGATACTGGAGGCCGCCAAACCGCCGCCGCCGCCGCGCAAGAAGACCAGGCCGACCAAGGGTTCGGTCGAACGCCGCCTGAAGGAAAAATCCGGCCGCTCGGAAGTCAAGAAGATGCGCGGCCGTCCTGGCGGCAGCGGCGGCGAATGATATGCCGGAACTCGTGAACGGTATTCGCCATCTCCCCGGCTATCTCGACCGGCCGCGCCAGGAGGCATTGGTCGAGGTGATCCGCACGGTCGTCACCGAAGCGCCGCTTTATGTGCCCGCCATGCCCGGGACCGGCAAGCCGATGTCGGTGCGCATGACCAATTGCGGACCGCTCGGCTGGGTGACGGACAAGGAGCGCGGCTATCGCTACCAGCCGACGCATCCGGCAACCGGCAGGCCCTGGCCCGATATGCCGCAGCAATTGCTCGATATCTGGAATGACGTTGCCGGTTACGACAAGCCGCCGGAAGCCTGCCTGGTCAATTTCTACTCCGACGATGCGCGCATGGGCCTGCATCAGGACAAGGACGAACAGGACCTGCAGGCCCCGGTTGTCTCGATCTCACTCGGCAACAGCTGCCTCTTCCGCGTCGGCGGCCTCAACCGCAATGATCGCACGCTATCTTTCAAGCTTTCGAGCGGCGATCTGGTCGTGCTCGGCGGCGAAGGGAGACTGTGTTTCCACGGCGTCGACCGCATTCATCCGGCGACGTCGACGCTGCTGAAGAATGGCGGCCGCATCAATTTGACGCTGCGCCGGGTCAATCCCCGAGACTGATATTCGGAATAGAATCGCCTGCTATAGTTTTCGCAGCGCGACCTGTTCGATCAGGTGGTCCTTGCCCTTTTTCAGGATGAGGTCAGCGCGCGGCCGCGTCGGCAGGATGTTCTGCCGCAGGTTCTTCAGGTTGATATTCCCCCAGAGATCCTCGGCGATATCAAGCGCTTCCGCGTCGCTGATCGAGGCGTAGCGATGGAAATAGGAATTCGGATCGCGGAAGGCGGTCTCGCGCAGCCGCATGAAGCGCGTGACATACCAGTTGTGGATCTGGTCTTCCGCGGCATCGATGTAGATCGAGAAGTCGAAGAAGTCGGAGACCATCGGCACGATCTTGCCGCCGGCAGGCAGGTCGCGCGATTGCAGGACGTTGATGCCCTCGAAGATCAGGATGTCGGGCCGGTCGACGATCTTGTATTCGTCCGGCAGCACGTCATAGACGAGGTGCGAATAGCTGGGCGCCTTGACATCCGGCTGTCCGGCCTTGATCGCCGAGAGAAAACGCAAGATCGCAGCCGTGTCGTAGCTTTCCGGAAAACCCTTGCGCTGCATCAGCTTTTGCCGCTGCAGCACGGCGTTCGGATGGAGGAAGCCGTCGGTGGTGACGAGATCGACCTTCGGGCTGGAAGGCCAGCGCTGCAGAAGCTCCTTGAGGATACGGGCGGTGGTCGATTTACCCACGGCGACCGAGCCGGCGATGCCGATGACGAAGGGCGTCTTCGTCACATCGGACAGGCTGAGGAAGCGGTTGCGCTGTTCGAACAGCATCTGCGAGGATTCGACATGTGCCGACAGCAGCCGCGACAGCGACAGATAGATGCGCCGGACCTCGTCGAGATCGATCGGGTCGCCCATCGAACGCAGCCGTTTGACCTCGTCGCTGGTCAGCGTCAACGGCGTGTCGGCGCGGAATTTCGCCCATTGTTCGGAAGAGAAGAAGTGGTAGGGCGAATAGGATTCCGACTGGAAGTGATCCAACGTTTCCGGCACCCCGATAATCTCAGTCGCGATACTCATGAACTCTGCCGGTTGGCCTTTTCCTTGAGGCCGGACTGCGCGGTTCTGCGCTCGAGTTCGGCCATGACATTCTCTAACGGTATTTCAGCAATCTTCAAGACGACCAATAGGTGATAGAGCAGATCGGCGGCTTCATAGGTCAGATTGTCGCGGTCGCCTGTTACCGCCGCCATCACGGCTTCGATCGCCTCTTCGCCGAGCTTCTTTGCCGCTTTCGGCTGGCCGGCGGCCACGAGCTTCGCCGTCCAGGATTGCTCCGGTGAGGCTTTCGACCGCTCCGCGACGATGCTTTCGAGATCGGCAAGGGAAAATCCGCTCATAGGTCCGCTTTCAACTTCAGTCGAGACGCATGTCGATGCCGCACTTCGACATATAGTGCTTCGCCTCGCCGACGGAATAGGTGCCGAAGTGGAAGATCGACGCGGCGAGAACGGCATTGGCATGGCCCTCCTTCACCCCGGCGACGAGATCGTCGAGGTCGCCGACGCCGCCGGATGCGATGACCGGCACGCGCACCGCGTCGGCAATCGCCCGTGTCAGTTCCAGATCGTAGCCGACCTTGGTGCCGTCGCGGTCCATCGACGTAACCAGCAGTTCGCCGGCGCCGCGTGCCACCATCTTCTGGGCGAATTCGACGGCATCGATGCCGGTCGCGTTGCGGCCGCCATGCGTGTAGATTTCCCAGGCGCTGAGATTGTCGCCGCCGACCGCCTGCGTGCGCCGGCGCTTGGCGTCGATCGAGACAACGATGCACTGGTCACCGAACTTATCGGCCGCTTCAGCGACAAAATCGGGATTGTTGACCGCTGCCGAATTGATCGAGACCTTGTCGGCGCCGCACAGCAGGAGCTTGCGGATATCAGCGATGGTTCTGACCCCGCCGCCGACCGTCAGCGGCATGAAGCATTGGTCGGCCGTGCGCGACACGACATCGAAGATCGTCTCGCGATTGTCCGAGGAAGCAGTGATGTCGAGGAAGCAGAGCTCGTCTGCGCCGGCCGCATCATAGGCCTTCGCGGCTTCGACGGGATCGCCGGCATCGACGAGATTGAGAAAGTTGACGCCCTTGACGACACGGCCGTCCTTGACGTCGAGGCAGGGGATGACACGGGCTTTGAGGGTCATTTACGCGGTCTCCCTTGCCTTACTGGCCTTGATCAGCGCCAGCGCTTCCGCCGGATCGATCCGGCCGTCATAAAGCGCGCGACCCGAGATCGCCCCTTCCAGCTTCTGCGCATCAGGCTGCAGCATGCGCTTGATGTCTTCTATGGAGGCAAGGCCGCCGGAGGCGATGACGGGAATGGAGACGGCGTCGGCAAGCGCCAGCGTCGAACTCCAGTTGATGCCGGTCAGGATGCCGTCCCGGTCGATATCGGTATAGATGATCGCACTAACGCCGGCGCCCTCGAATTTTTTGGCAAGCTCGATGATGCCGAGCTCGGAAGCTTCCGCCCAGCCTTCGACCGCCACCTTGCCGCCCTTGGCGTCGATGCCGACGGCGACGTGGCCCGGAAATTTCCGGCAGGCCTCGATGACCAGATCAGGATTTCGGACCGCGACGGTGCCGAGAATGACGCGCCGCAGCCCGCGCGACAGCCAGGCCTCGATATGATCGAGCGTGCGGATGCCGCCGCCGAGCTGCACTGGGTTATCAGTTGCCTTGAGGATCGCTTCGACGGCGTCGCCATTGGCCGAATGTCCCGCAAAGGCGCCGTCGAGATCGACCACATGCAGCCATTCGAAACCCTGGTCTTCGAAGGATTTCGCCTGAGCGGCCGGGTCGGTGTTGTAGACCGTCGCCTGTTGCATGTCGCCGAGCTTCAGGCGGACGCATTGGCCGCCCTTCAGATCGATCGCGGGAAAAAGGATCATGTCGTCTTACGTCCGTAAAGTGGTCGGTACCATCAGCGCATTCCACGCATCTACGATATCCGAGCGGAAAAAGACAGCGGCAATGGTGGCCGCGCCGAAAAGCAGAAAAAGGAGCAGGGCGACTGTAAAACCGGCACGCACCTGGCGCCAGAAACCGAGGCGCTTCCTCATCGATTTCTCGATGTCGCGCACCTTTCGCAGCGCCTCGCTGTTGACGGCGGCGAGACGAATTTCCGGCTCCATCGCCTCCACATAGGTTTCAGCATAACTCGAAAGAATCTGCGAAGCGCGGTCGCGCAGCGTATTGCGCAGGTCGGTCGAGAGATAATTGCTACTGACGGCGGCCAGCTCGGCCTCATTGGGCGAACGGCCGGCATTACGCTTGCGGTAGCTGAGGACGAAATCGCGCTTCTGCCGTTCGTAGAGTGCGTAGGCGAGCAGCCCGATCAGATCGTCCTCGCCCTCGATATAGAATTCCAGCACGGCTTCAGTGATGTCGCCGGCGCTGATGCCGTTGGCGCGCAGCTGGGAATTCTCGTTGCCGGCAAGGAATTCATGGATCATCGGTCCAGCCTTTCTTTCAACGCCTTGGCTGCATTGGAAAGCGCTCTTTTGTGAACAGTCTCATCGACACGGCGGATGATCGTTCCGTCGGGAAGCCGGATGTCGGAGAAGGGAGGCAGGCCTTCTCTGGAGGGTCTCAGCGTATAGAACACCTTGCCTGATTTCCGCGACACCGGCATCGAGCGCACTCCTGTTCTGCCGTTTCCATATAGGGGAAATGAGGCGGCGGTATTACGGGTTCCAGCGCAGGAAATTGGCGATCAGCGCCAGACCAAGCTTCTGGCTCTTTTCCGGGTGAAACTGTGCCCCCACCATGTTGTCGCGCCCGACCAAAGCGGTCATCGGGCCGCCATAGTCGACGGTTGCGATCACATCACCGCCGTTTTCGGCGGCAAGATGGTAGGAATGGACGAAATAGGCGTGCAGCCCCTGCGAGCCGGTCGCAATGCCATCGAACAGCGGATGTTCGCGCTTCAGGTCGAGCGTGTTCCAGCCGATCTGCGGGATCTTGAGCGCGGGATCATCGGGCGTCATCTCGATGACGTCGCCGGGAATCCAGTTAAAACCATGCGTCACGGTCTTCTCGAGGCCGCGCGAGGACATCAGCTGCATGCCGACGCAAATGCCAAGGAACGGCCGTGCCTTCCTCTCCACAGCCTCGATCAACACTTCGGCCATCCCGGGCACGGCATCGAGGCCGCGCCGGCAATCGGCATAGGCGCCGACCCCGGGAAGCACGATACGATCGGCCGCGGCAACATCCTCCGCCCTGTCGGTGAGATCGATATGCGCATCGATGCCTGCCTCGCGCGCGGCACGCTCAAAAGCCTTGGTCGCCGAGCGCAGGTTGCCGGAACCATAGTCGATAATCGCGACGCGCATCGTCAGCGTCCTCCATCAAAACCAAAGAGGCCAAGCGATGTGCCATGGCCATGCGGGCCGTTCGGGCGGGGTTTGTTCTCCCAACCCGGTGCGGCGTTGTCGTCACTATGCGCGATGGCCCTATCCGAAAAATAGATCTGCTCGGCAATAGCGATCGTATCGGCAGCAATGAGTGCGTCTTCGGTCCAGCCCTTGGCAGCAAGGCTGCGGATGCGGAAATTCTGGCCCTCCAGACCGACCAGCACATTGACGCCCAGCAGGATGGCTACTCCCGCCGGCCCGAGGCCCGGTTCGTCCATAAGCGCCCCACCGACGCCCTGCAGCAGAAGGGCCACGGCCGCATGCGGCCAAAGCCGATGTGCCAGCAGCCATGGCCACGGGAAGAGGAAGCCTGGGAATGTGAAGCCGTCGCGGATGGTTCGCGTCTTCTCGACCGTGGCGCTCGTGCCGCCGGGCGGTGTCAGAAAGATATAGCTTGATGTCATGGTCGCCGCTCCCTTGAGGGGCTCAGACGAGCGTGCCCTTGGTCGAAGGAACACGGCCGGCCTGTCTCGGATCGATCTCTGTCGCCGTGCGCAATGCGCGGGCAACGGCCTTGAAACATGTCTCGGCAATATGATGGTTGTTGGCGCCATAATGGTTGAGAATATGCAAGGTGATGCCGGCATTCTGGGCGAGCGCCTGGAAGAACTCGCGAACGAGTTCGGTGTCGAAGGTGCCGATCTTCGGCGCACTGAAGGCGACGTTCCAGACGAGGAACGGCCGGCCGGACAGATCGACCGCGGCCTTGGTCATCGTCTCGTCCATGGCGAGATCGATCGAGGCATAGCGAGTGATGCCGCGCCGGTCGCCGAGCGCCTTGGAGATCGCCTGGCCGATGGCAATGCCCGTATCCTCGACCGTGTGGTGGTCGTCGATATGCAGGTCGCCCTTGGCTTCGATCTCCATGTCGATAAGGGAATGCCGCGAAAGCTGGTCGAGCATATGGTCGAAGAAGCCGACGCCCGTCGAAATCTTCGATTTGCCGCTGCCGTCGAGATTGACGGAAACCGAAATCGAGGTCTCGTTGGTCTTGCGGGAAACGCTGCCCGTGCGGCTTGCTGCGGTCTCGGCCATATGGCCCTCCATCGAGAATAAGGCCGTTCCTTATCAGGCGCATCGGCAAATATCCAGAAGCCGGGCAAGAGAAAAGCCGGCCCATTTGCAAACGGCGCCGGCCCACTTACATAGGGTTCAACAAGGCCGGTGTGCGGCCTGGTGGAGTAGCCCGCGTCAAGGGCAGACAGGTGTTTGATGACAACGATCATTACAGTTCGAAAAGGCGGCAAGGTGGTGATGGCGGGCGACGGCCAGGTGAGCCTCGGCCAGACCGTCATGAAGGGCAATGCCCGCAAGGTGCGCCGCATCGGCAAGGGTGAGGTCGTCGCCGGTTTCGCCGGCGCCACCGCCGATGCCTTTACCCTGCTCGAAAGGCTTGAAAAGAAGCTGGAGCAATATCCCGGCCAGCTGATGCGCGCCGCCGTCGAGCTCGCCAAGGACTGGCGCACCGACAAATACCTGCGTAATCTCGAAGCCATGATGCTCGTCGCCGACAAGTCGATCACGCTGGCGATCACCGGCAATGGCGACGTCCTGGAGCCTGAGCATGGCACGACGGCGATCGGTTCCGGCGGCAATTTTGCCCTCGCGGCCGCTCTCGCGCTGATGGATACCGACAAATCGGCCGAAGAGATCGCGCGCCGTGCCCTCGATATCGCCGCCGACATCTGCGTCTACACCAACCACAATATCGTGGTGGAATCGCTGGATGCCGAAGGCTGACTCCATGTCTTCAGACCGCTTGGCCTGACCAAGGCAGGCCTTCGAGGACTTGGCGAAACAACGACGAATTGCGGCTGGGCGCTGCCCCGGACCGCCAGGAGAATGACACGCAATGACGACTTTTTCCCCCCGCGAGATCGTGTCCGAACTCGACCGCTACATCATCGGCCAGCATGATGCCAAACGCGCTGTCGCGATCGCGCTGCGCAACCGCTGGCGCCGCCAGCAGCTGGACCCCAGCCTGCGCGACGAAGTCATGCCGAAGAACATTCTGATGATCGGCCCGACCGGTGTCGGCAAGACCGAGATCTCGCGGCGCCTGGCAAAACTCGCCGGCGCCCCCTTCATCAAGGTGGAAGCCACCAAATTTACCGAAGTCGGCTATGTCGGCCGCGATGTCGAGCAGATCATCCGCGATCTGGTCGAGGTCGGCATCGGCCTGGTGCGCGAGAAGAAGCGGGCCGAGGTCCAGGCCAAGGCGCATGTCAGTGCCGAGGAGCGTGTTCTCGATGCACTGGTCGGCACGACAGCGTCGCCCGCCACCCGCGAAAACTTCCGCAAGAAGCTGAGGGATGGCGAACTCGACGACAAGGAAATCGATATCGAGGTGGCCGATGCCGGTTCCGGCATGGGCGGTTTCGAAATACCCGGCATGCCGGGCGCCAATATCGGCGTGCTCAACCTCTCGGAAATGTTCGGCAAGGCGATGGGCGGGCGCACCAAGAAGGTCCGCACGACGGTCAAAGCCTCCTACAGCGACCTGATCCGCGATGAATCCGACAAGCTGATCGACAATGAGGTGATCCAGCGGGAGGCCGTTCGCTCCACCGAGAATGACGGTATCGTCTTCCTTGACGAAATCGACAAGATCGCCGCCCGCGACGGCGGCATGGGCGCCGGCGTTTCCCGTGAAGGCGTCCAGCGTGACCTCCTGCCGCTCGTCGAAGGCACGACGGTCTCGACCAAATACGGGCCTGTCAAAACAGACCATATCCTCTTCATCGCCTCCGGCGCCTTCCATGTCTCCAAGCCTTCGGATCTTCTCCCCGAGCTGCAGGGCCGCCTGCCGATCCGCGTCGAGTTACGCCCGCTGAACAAGGATGATTTTCGCCGGATCCTGACCGAGACGGAGGCAAGCCTCATCCGCCAGTATCGCGCGCTGATGGAAACCGAAAGCCTGAGCCTCGAATTCACCGACGACGCGATCGATGCGCTGGCCGATGTCGCCGTGCATCTGAACTCCTCCGTCGAGAATATCGGCGCCCGCCGCCTACAGACGGTGATGGAGCGGGTTCTGGACGACATTTCCTACAACGCGCCGGATCGCGGCGGCACAGCCATCACGATCGATGCGGCCTATGTGCGCGAACATGTCGGCGATCTCGCGCAGAATACCGATCTGTCGCGCTTTATTCTGTGATATCGGCGCACCGGTCCATGTCTTTCCCGATGTGAATGCCGGATTGTGACGAACTCCACTCTCGACAGCGGGCCTTTTCCTTTTTAGGGAAGGCCCGTTTTGTTTTCCGCTCCGGCTTTATTCGGCCAAGATTCTGGTCCAGTCAGCCGCATCGCAAGCAGGACGATGGAACGGGGATAGCGGATCGTGCGACGCCTTTTGACAAGCCTTTTGATTGCCGTTGCCCTGGTGAATTCGGCGCCTGCCTTCGCCATGCAGACGGTGCCGGCCGGCAACCGTCATGCCGAGCAGCCCGATATTCCCGGCGCTTCCATCCGGCGCACCAAGGGCACCAAGAGCAGCTTCGATCTGAAATATGAGAAGGTCCACGAGCTTCTGGCGACCGATCACGAGCTGATGGCCAAGATCCGCAAGGTCTCCAGCGCTTACGGCATCAATCCCATCCATGTCGTCGGCGCGATCGTCGGCGAACACACCTATAATGTCGACGCCTACGACCGGTTGCAGGCCTATTATGTCAAGGCCGCTTCCTATGCCGGGGAAAGCTTCCGCTTCGCCTATGACGGTGAAAACGTCGATGATTTCGTGGCCCGGCCGCAATTTGCCGAATGCAAGGGCAAGAGTGATTCCTACACGCTCTGGTCCTGCCGCGAGGATGTCTGGGAGAGCGATTTCCGCGGCAAGACGGTCGGCGGCGAGAGCTTCCCCAACAACCGCTTCAGCGCGGTCTTCTTCCAGCCCTTCTATGCCGGCCAGACCTTCGGCCTCGGCCAGGTCAATCCGCTGACGGCGCTGATGCTCTCCGATCTCGTTTCCCGCGTGTCCGGTTATCCCAAGCTCAACGAGAAGAATGCCGGCGCCGTTTACAAGTCCATCATGGATCCCGACATCTCGCTTGCCTTCGTCGCGGCCTCGATCCGCAGGTCGATCGACGATTACAAGGAGATCGCCGGCATGGATATTTCAGGCAATCCCGGCCTGACGGCGACGCTGTACAATGTCGGCAATTCGCGCCAGCGTGCCGCAGCCCTTGCGGCGAAAAACCGCGGCGCCGGCACGACCGTCTGGCCCGAGGAGAATTATTACGGCTGGCTGATCAACGACAAGCTGGACGAACTCAAGGGCCTGCTCTAGCTTCAAGCTTGCCGGGAAGGCGCCGATCTTCCCCGAAAGGCTTTGACGATGGACATGCGTCCGGACCCCTTCGTTCCGCCGGCACCGCTGCCGCGCACCGTGCCGCCGAGCCGGCTGGAAATCATCCGCATCATCCTGCGCAACCCGCTCGAACTCTGGGGTGAGCCGTCCTACACGCTGCCCTGGATCAAGACGAGCTTCTTCGGGCAACATACGCTGATCGTCAACGATCCCGGCCTCATCAAGCATGTGCTGGTCGACAATGCCAATAATTACCGCATGTCGGACATTCGCCAGCTCGTTCTGCGTCCGATCCTGCGCGACGGCCTTCTCACAGCCGAAGGTCCCGTCTGGAAGAGATCACGCAAGGCGGTGGCGCCGATTTTTACGCCCCGCCATGCCCAAGGCTTTGCCGGACAGATGCTGCGCCAGTCCGAAGACTACGCCCGCAAATATGAGAGCGCGGGCGAGACAGGCGATATTTTCGATATCAGCACCGACATGACCGAGCTGACCTTCGCTATCCTCGCGGACACGCTATTTTCAGGCGAAATCGTCACCTCGAGCGGCCATTTCGCCGACGATGTCAATGAACTCCTGCATCGCATGGGCCGTATCGATCCGATGGATCTGATGCGCGCTCCGTCCTGGGTTCCACGTGTGACACGCATCGGCGGTCAGAAAGTGCTGGAGAAATTTCGCGCCATCGTGCGTGACACGATGGATATGCGGCTCGCAAAGATGAAGACGGATCGCGGCACCGCGCCCGAGGATTTCCTCACCCTGCTGCTGGAACAGGCCGGTCCCGACGGGCTGACGAAGGAAGAGATCGAAGACAATATTCTGACCTTCATCGGCGCGGGGCATGAGACCACGGCGCGGGCCTTGGCCTGGACGCTCTATTGCGTATCGAACAGCCCGCATATCCGCGAGGCGATGGAACAAGAAATCGACGCGGTGCTCGCCACGGGAGCCGAACCTGTGGAATGGCTGGATATGATGCCGCAAACGCGCGCCGCTTTTGAGGAGACTTTGCGCCTCTACCCGCCGGCACCATCGATCAATCGCGCCGCAATATCGGATGATTCCTGGACGAGCGCCAAGGGCGAGCGGGTCGAGATCGAGGCCGATGTCACGGTGCTCATCATGCCCTGGACGCTGCATCGCCACGAACGTCATTGGGACAGGCCGCGCGCCTATATGCCCGAGCGCTTCCTGCCGGAAAATCGCGGCTCTATCGGCCGCTTCCAGTTCCTGCCCTTCGGCGCCGGTCCGCGTGTCTGCATCGGAGCAACCTTTGCGCTGCAGGAGGCGGTGATTGCCCTTGCCGTCCTGATGCATCGCTATCGCTTCGATTCCACCGCTCAGACCAATCCCTGGCCGGTGCAGAAACTGACGACGCAGCCGCAGAACGGGCTGCCGATGCGCGTGACGCCGCGCATAATTTCCACGAAAGCATAAATCTTTCGAATTATTGCGGAATTGACTGTGAATGAAAGCCGGGCAAAGTGGCAGCATTCACAGTCGTTGCCAGGGAGAATGCCGCATGAGCCGCGTTGATAAGAACGGTCTTGCCGTCGAAACCGTCCTTCACGATTTCCTCGTCAAGGAGGTGCTGCCGGGTCTGGCGGTCGATGCGGACAAGTTCTTTGCCGATTTTTCGGCGATCGTTCACGATCTCGCCCCGAAGAATCGTGCGCTGCTGGCAAAACGCGACGAGCTGCAGCTCAAGATCGACGACTGGTATCGCCGGCATGGCGCGCCTGCCGATATGGACGAATACCAGTCCTTCCTCCGCGAAATCGGCTATCTCCTGCCGGAGGGATCGGACTTCCAGGTTTCGACCGAAAATGTCGATCCGGAGATCGCCTCGATCGCTGGCCCGCAGCTGGTCGTTCCCGTCATGAATGCCCGCTACGCCCTGAACGCTGCCAATGCCCGCTGGGGCTCGCTCTATGATGCGCTCTATGGCACCGACGCCATTCCCGAAAGCGACGGCGCTGAAAAGGGCAAGAGTTACAATCCGAAGCGCGGCGAGAAGGTCATCGCCTGGGTGCGCGATTTCCTCGATACGTCAGCACCGCTGCAGGATAGCAGCTGGAAGGATGTCGGCAGTTTGGTCGTCAAGGATGGAGCGCTGGCCATCAGATCGATTGATGGCGAGCAGACCATGCTGAAGGATGCTGGGCATTTTGCCGGCTATCGCGGCGATGCCGCCGCCCCGACCCATATTCTCCTCAGGAACAACGGCATCCACATCGAAATCGTCATCGACGCGGCAACGACGATCGGGAAAGCCGATCCGGCTCATATTTCCGATGTCTGGCTGGAATCGGCAATCACCACCATCATGGACTGCGAGGATTCGATTGCCGCCGTCGATGCCGAGGACAAGGTTACCGTCTATCGCAACTGGCTGGGCCTGATGAAGGGCGATCTGCAGGAAGACGTGGCAAAGGGCGGGACGAGCTTCGTCCGCAAGCTCAATCCGGATCTGCAATATACCGGTCCGGACGGGAGCTCCTTCGAGCTGCATCGCCGCTCGCTGATGCTGGTGCGCAATGTCGGCCACCTCATGACCAATCCGGCGATCCTCGACAGGGATGGGAATGAAGTGCCTGAGGGCATCATGGATGCCGTCGTCACCGGCCTGATCGCGCTTTACGATATCGGCCCGGCCGGCCGGAGGAAGAATTCCCGCGCCGGCTCCATGTATGTGGTCAAGCCGAAGATGCATGGGCCCGAGGAAGTCGCCTTCGCCGTCGAGATCCTCTCGCGGGTCGAAGATGCGCTTGGGCTGGTGCGCAACACCATCAAGATGGGCATTATGGATGAGGAGCGCCGCACGACGGTCAATCTCAAGGAATGCATCCGCGCCGCCCGCGAGCGCGTCGTCTTCATCAATACCGGCTTCCTCGATCGCACCGGCGACGAGATCCACACCTCGATGGAAGCCGGTCCGATGATTCGCAAGGGCGACATGCGCCAGGCCGCCTGGATTTCCGCCTACGAGAACTGGAATGTCGACATCGGCCTCGAATGCGGCCTTGCCGGCCATGCCCAGATCGGCAAGGGCATGTGGGCGATGCCGGATCTGATGGCGGCGATGCTGGAACAGAAGATCGCCCATCCGAAGGCCGGCGCCAACACCGCCTGGGTACCGTCGCCGACGGCCGCCACCCTGCACGCCACCCATTATCACCGGGTCAATGTCGCCCGTGTTCAGCAGGGATTGAAGGACCGGGCCCGCGCCAAGCTCTCCGACATTCTCTCCGTACCGGTTGCGGTGCGGCCGAACTGGACGCCGGAGGAAATTCAGCGCGAGCTCGACAACAATGCCCAGGGCATCCTCGGCTACGTCGTGCGCTGGGTCGATCAGGGTGTCGGTTGCTCGAAGGTGCCCGACATCAACAATGTCGGCCTGATGGAGGATCGCGCCACTTTGCGCATTTCGGCCCAGCACATGGCGAACTGGCTGCATCACAAGGTGGTCACAGAAGCGCAGATCGTCGAGACGATGAAGCGCATGGCCGCCGTGGTCGACCGGCAGAACGTATCAGACTCGGCCTATCAGCCGATGGCCGGCAATTTCGACGATTCAATCGCCTTCCAGGCCGCCCTCGATCTCGTCCTGAAGGGCAGGGAGCAGCCGAACGGCTACACCGAGCCGGTGCTTCACCGCCGCCGCCTCGAGCTCAAGGCGAAGCAGGCTGCGTGACGGGAAGATACGAAAAGGCCGCCGGAACGACAGTCCCGGCGGCCTTTTTTATACCGAATTCGATATCTAGCTTACTGAATGACGACGACCTTGGACGTGCCCTTGCCGGGACGGACGCGGCTGTAGAGATCGATGACGTCCTGGTTCATCAGGCGAATGCAGCCCGAGGAAGCGGCGGTGCCGATCGAGGCCCATTCCGGCGTGCCGTGCAGGCGGAACAGCGTGTCCTTGCCGTCCTCGTTGAAGAGATACATGGCGCGTGCGCCGAGCGGATTGCTGAGACCCGGGCCCATGCCGTCTTCGACGTATTTGGCGACGTCAGGACGGCGGACAGCCATTTCCTTCGGCGGGTGCCAGGTCGGCCATTCCTGCTTCCAGGCGACGTAGGCGGTGCCGGCCCATGCGAAGCCCTGCTTGCCGACGCCGATGCCGTAGCGCATCGCCTTGCCGTTGGCCAGAATGTAATAGAGGAAACGCTCGCGCGTGTTGACGATGATCGTGCCGGGGCGTTCGGTGGTCTCGTAGTTGACCACCTGGCGGCGGAACTGCGGCTTGACCCGGCTGATCGGGATCGCCGGCAGCGAGTATCCGGCATCCTTCGTCACGCCGTAGGCGTCATCGAAGATCTGGGCCGTCTGTACTGTCGGGCCTGCGCCCTTGTTGTCGACGGACGCGCTGTCTGAGCTCGTGGAGCAACCGGCCAGAGCGAGCGTCGTCAGCAGGCCAAATACAGGGAATGCATTGCGGATGCGCATAGATAACTCTTGAAGTTTTGGGGCAAGGAGAACAGTCTTTCGACCATCGTTGATTATGGTTTATTTTCGATTAACTTGCGCTTTGCAAGGCTACTGCAGCGCGACAAATCCGTCTGCCGCGCAAATTAGAAGCGCATGGTTTTTTTGCAACAACACGCCAGCCCCTGTGGTGGTTATCCATGACGATTTTGAGCGTTTACAATAACAATCCGTTAATCGATGGCCGGCAATCGGACAGGGCCATGATGGTGCGGCGGGGAACGCAGATTTTGCTGCATGAAATGCGCCATGCCGTGCTGCCGGAACTGCCGCTGGCAAGCGGCCGCCGTGCCGATCTGATCACTGTTTCGGAAAAGGGCGAGGTCTGGATCATCGAAATCAAGACCTCGATCGAGGATTTCAGGGTGGATCGCAAATGGCCGGAATACAGGCTGCATTGCGACCGCCTGTTCTTCGCTACGCATAAGGATGTGCCGCTCGACATCTTTCCCGAGGAATGCGGGCTTTTCCTCTCGGACGGTTACGGCGCCCATATGATTCGCGAGGCGCCGGAACACCGCATGGCGCCCGCCACACGCAAATCCGTCACGCTCAATTTCTCGCGGGCCGCCGCGCAACGGCTGATGATGGCCGAATGGGCGAGCGGGAAGCCGTTTACCGTCGACGATGTCTGACGCTGCGCCTGCTTATTTCGGCGCGCGTTTGGCAAGGATGCGCTGCAGCGTGCGCCGGTGCATGTTGAGCCGGCGCGCCGTTTCCGAAACATTGCGCTCGCATATTTCATAGACCCGCTGGATATGTTCCCAGCGCACCCGGTCGGCCGACATCGGGTTCTCGGGAAGCTCCGCCTTTTCGCCCGGCCGCTGCGTCAACGCCGAAAACACGTCGTCGGCATCCGCAGGCTTTGCCAGGTAATCGACGGCGCCGAGCTTCACGGCGGTGACCGCCGTTGCGATATTGCCGTAGCCGGTCAGCACGATGATTCGCGTATCGTCGCGCCGCTGGCGGATGGCTTCGATGACGTCGAGCCCATTGCCGTCGCCGAGCCTGAGATCGACCACCGCATATTTCGGCGGCCGGCCTTTCGATTTTGCGACGCCTTCCGCCACGGATTCGGCCGTCTCCACCTGGAAACCGCGCGTCTCCATCGCCCGGGCCAGTCGGCGCAGGAACGGTCCGTCGTCGTCGACGATCAGCAGGCTGGCGTCAGGACCGATATGGTCTTCATCGGACGCGGCGAAATTGTCATGATTCTGTTCTGTCATCGTCTCGGCCCCGGCGGTTGAGCGCTCGATCTCCGTCAACCGCTCTATCCTGTTTATGCCGACAAAGTCATTTTGTCGAATTTGCGTCGATCAGCATGCGCGGCCATTCGATTCGGATCCGCGCCCCCGCACTTTCCGGATCGCGATTCTCGAAGATCAGCGACGCCCCGGAGCGCTCCAGCAGCGTCTTGGCGATGAAAAGCCCGAGCCCGAGGCCGCCGGCCGTATCCTCTTTCTGCCGCTTGGTCACATAGGGCTCGCCAATCCGCGTCAGAATATCGGGGGCATAACCATTGCCGTCGTCCTCGATGACGATCAGCACTTTATCGTGATCATGCTCGACGGTGACGATCACTTTCTCCCGCGCATAATCGACGGCGTTTTCGATCAGATTGCCGAGCCCGTACATGATGCCGGCGTTGCGGTCGGTCACCGGCTCGTCCTTGCGCGGGCTTTTTTCGATCAGCTCGAGCGTAATGCCGAATTCCCGGTGGGGTGCCACGATCTCCTCGATCATCGAGGAAAGCGGCAGCCGGCGCATATGGGCTTCGCCTTCGGAGGACAGTGTCGTCAGCCGCCGCAGGATGTCACGGCAACGTTCGCTCTGGCTGCGCAGCAGCATCACATCCTCGCGGAAACGATCGTCATCCTTGAGTTCCCGCTCCATTTCCTTGGCGACGACGCTGATCGTCGCCAGCGGCGTGCCGAGCTCGTGTGCGGCTGCGGCGGCCAACCCGTCGAGCTGCGAAAGATGCTTTTCCCGCTGCAGCACCAGTTCGGTCGCCGCCAGCGCATCGGCAAGCTGGCTCGCTTCCATCGACACCCGATAGGCATAGAAGGCGGCAAACGCCATCGTCGAGGCGATCGAGCACCAGACACCGAACTGCATGACGTTGTGGACGTTGATCTCGACCCCATCGAACCACGGCAGCGGAAAGGGCGAAAAGGCAAGCACCGTGATGCAGACCATCGCAAAGCCGATCAGCGCCGTGCTGTAACGGATCGGCTGAGAGGCAAAGGAGATGATGACGGGCACGCAGACGAGTGCTGCGAACGGATTGGCAAGGCCGCCGGTGATGAACAGCAGCGCGCAGAGCTGCAGAAGATCGAAGCCGAGCAGCGCAAAGGCGGCCGGCGCCTCCAGCCTATGCGTCGGCGGATAGCGGATCGTCAGATAGAAATTCACCCAGGCGAGCGCGGCGATCAGCGAAGAGCTGGCAATCAGCGGCAAGGGAAATTTCAGCCAGAAGGCCACGATGAAGACCGTCAGCGCCTGTCCGCCGACCGCAAGCCAGCGCAGCCGCACCAGCGTCTGCAGACGCAGCCTGCGGCTGCTATGCCGGTCCTCCCGCGCATGGCTTTCCGTCTTGTCGATCATGCCAGGCTTGTCGATCATGCCGAGGGCTCCCTGAATGGCTCTCATGTACCACGCGGTTTTGCCCGTGTCGTCGGCAGCGCCTCCTCGGGCCGCTCCGGCCAGGGATGCCGGGGATAGCGGCCGCGCATATCGGCGCGCACGTCCCTCCACGAGCCGGCCCAGAAGCCCGGCAGGTCGCGTGTCGTCTGGATCGGCCGGTGCGCCGGCGAGGTGAGTTCGAGCAGCAGCGGCAGGCGCCCTCCGGCGATCGCCGGGTGCTGCGTCAACCCGAACAGCTCCTGCACGCGGATCGTCAGCACCGGCTCCTCGCCCTCATATTGGATCGGATGCCGTTGGCCGGTCGGCGCTTCGAAATGGGTCGGCGCAAGCCGGCTAAGGTCGCGTTGCAACTCGTGCGGCACCAGGGACATCAGCCCGTTCGAAAGCCCGGCTGCTGATATTTCGGACAGGCCGCGGGCCTCCGTCTGGAAGGGGGCGAACCAGTCGTCCAGCCGGGAAAGCAGGGCGTCATCGCTGACATCGGGCCAAGGATCGCCGATCGTCCTGTGAAGGAAGCCGATCCGCTCGCGAAGCTGAATGGCTTCCTTCGAGAAAGCAAGCTGATCGAGCCCCAGTTCGCGTACCCCCTCTATCAGCGCCTCGGTGACCGCAGCCCCGGAAGGTCGCGGCAAGGGCGTCTCGTCGAAGACGATCGCGCCGAGCCGGGTTGCCCGCCGCGCCCTGACCTGCCGGCTTTGCCGGTCGAAGAAGATCTGATCGCCGGTTTTGATCTCGCCGGGCAGCTCGGCTTCGATGTCGCCGCGCGTCACCTCGGCTGCTGCCAGAACCCGCGCCTGCGCCGCCCGTCCGGTGAGATCGGCGATGACAAGCATCTGGCTGCCGGCCAGCCTCTCGGTTTCCGGCAGCTCCGCACCACGCCCGTTCGCCATCACGAATCGGCCGCGCCCGCCGCGCTGAAGTGCGATTCGATCCGGGAATGCGTGCAACAAAAGCTGGCCTGCCAGCGCCGGCGCCGTTGCGGCAACGCTGTCGAGGCCGCTCGCCAGCCGCCCCGCCAGCCGCCGTGAAGCCTCGGCTCTTTCGCCGCGCTCGGCCTTGAAGCGTCGCAGCCGGTCCTCGATATCGATGCTCGTTCCGCCAAGCCCCTGTTCGGTGAGAAGCACGGCGATCATCGCCGCATCCCGGGCGTATCCGGCTTCTCCCGCCGAGACGACCATGGCGGCAAGCCGCGGCGGCAAGGCGAGGTCGCGCATCACCTTGCCGCGCGCTGTCAGCGTTCCATCCTTGTCGAGCGCGCCGAGCTGGCCCAGCAGAAGCCGCGCTTCCCAGAGTGTCGTTTCCGGCGGTTGATCGACGAAGGCAAGCGATGCCGGATCCTGGACGCCCCAATGGGCGAGATCGAGCACCAGCCCGGAGAGATCGCTGGACAGGATCTGCGGCGGTGTGAAGGCCGGCAGCGCCGCCGTCTGACCCTGATGCCACAGCCTGATGGCGATACCCGGTTCCGTTCGTCCGGCGCGGCCGGCCCGCTGATCGGCGGACGCCCGCGACACGCGCACGGTCTCCAGCCGCGTGATCCCGGTCGAGGCCTCGAAGACCGGCAGGCGCTGCAATCCGCTGTCGATCACGATTCTGACGCCGTCGATGGTGATCGACGTTTCGGCAATCGAGGTCGCCAGCACGATCTTGCGCGTTCCCTTGGATGCCGGGCGGATCGCCGCATCCTGGTCCTTCTGGCTGAGATTGCCGTAGAGTGGCGCAATCAGCGTTTCGACTCCGAATCGTCCCTGCAGACGTTCGACCGTCCGCGTGATTTCGGCCTGGCCGGGCAGGAAAGCGAGGATCGAGCCGGTCTCATCGGCATGCGCGTCGACGATCGCCCGCGTGACGGCATCCTCGACGCGTTCGCCGCCCGGCCGGTCCTGGTAGCGGATATCGATCGGAAAGCTACGCCCCAGGCTTTCGATGAAAGGCGGATGGTCGAGCAGGGCGGCCACACGGTCGACGTCGAGGGTCGCCGACATCACCAGGATACGCAGATCCTCGCGCAGCGCCGACTGGACGTCGAGTGCCAGCGCCAGCCCGAAATCGGCATCGAGCGAACGCTCGTGGAATTCGTCGAAGATCACCGCCGAGACACCGGTCAGTTCCGGATCGTCGAGGATCATCCGGGCAAAAACCCCTTCGGTCACCACCTCGATCCGTGTCGCTGCCGATATCCTGTTGTCGAGGCGCATGCGGTAGCCGACCGTGCCGCCGACCTCTTCGCCGATCAGCGATGCCATCCGGCTTGCCGCTGCCCGTGCCGCCAGCCGCCGCGGCTCCAGCAGGATGATCTTGCCATTTCCGCGCCAGGCCTGGTCAAGCAGGTAAAGCGGCACCAGCGTCGTCTTGCCGGCGCCAGGCGGCGCGGAAAGAACGGCGCGTCGCCGCTCGGCCAAGGCGGCACCGACGGCCGGCAGGACATGGGAAACCGGGAGATCCGGCAATGATGCACTGAACGTCACTGGCGGCCCGCCACCGTCTCATAGGCAAGAATGGCGCCGGCGAGATCCTCGAGTGCGGCGCCGACCGACTTGAACAGCGTGATCTCCTCGCCATGGCTTCGCCCGGCATGGGCGCCGCTGACGAGTTCGGCAAGCTCCGCCCTGATGTCGCTTTCCTTCAACACGCCGCTTTTCAGCGGCTGGACGATGTCGCCCGCCTCACTGATGGCGCCGGCGCGGGTATCGACATAGACCGAAGCGCGGCGGATGGCCTCGTCGTCGCTTTCGCGCATGCTCGGCTTGAAGGCGCCGACGAGATCGAGATGGGCGCCGGGCTTCAGCCATTCGCCCGATATCAGCGGCTCGCTGGAAAGCGTGGCGCAGGAAATGATGTCGGCCGTGCGAGCCGCGGCTTGCGCATCGGCGACCGCCTCGGCATTGAGACCGAGCCCCCGCGCTTCGGCCGCGATCTTTTCCGCCGCTTCGCCGTTGCGGCCCCAGACCCGGTACCGCTTGATCGGCCGGGTCGTGCCATGGGCAAACATCAGGTTGAGCGACAATCGTCCGGTTCCGCAGACGAGCATCTCCTCAGCGTCGGGCCGGGCGAGGTGAAGGGCTGCCAGCGCCGATGCCGCCGCCGTCCGTCGTGCCGTCAGTTCGCCGCCGTCGATCGCGGCCAGCATCTCGCCGGTGGCGCCGGAGGAAAGAAGATAGGTTCCGAAGATCGCCGGCAGGCCCCGCCGCACATTGCCTGGAAAGACCGAGACCGTCTTCACCCCGGCATAGCGGCCGGGAACCCAGGCCGGCATCAGCAGCAGCGTGGCGCTCTCCTCACCTGGCACGTCCATGTCATGATGATGGCGCACCGGCATCACACATTCGCTCTGGAACATCCGGGCGATCGCCTCGATCAGCTCCGGCCAGGGCAGGGCTGCACGCGTCTGTTCTTCATCGAGGACAAGCATTCTTCACTCCCGCATCGTTCTTCGCCGCCAACCTAGCGAGTGAGACATACCATAGGCAAGCGACCTGGATTTCCCGCTCAGGCGCCCCATATAGGGATTGTCCCCATCGCCGAACCCATTCCTGGGAATTCGGCGAAAACGAATCCGCAAAACCGCCCCATCGGCGGCAGGTTTTCGTTGTTTATGGAAGACAGCGCTAAAAGCCCTTCATTTTCAACCTGTTACAAAATTGTCAAAAAACTTTTGTTTGGTGTGTTGACTTGGAAAAGGGGTTAGTTCTATAAGCCCACTCACTGAACGAGGGCGGCGGCGCTGCTGGCGACGAAGTCTTTCGTTCTAGAGAAA
>NZ_NWSQ01000053.1 GCF_002531725.1 Rhizobium sp. L43 | reverse complement strand
CAACAGAATCACAATCCAATCGCCGCCGCCAGCAAACATTCACAGGCTCTCAGGATGAGGGGCGTTGGTGGATGCCGCGCTTAAGGATAGGGCAGCGGAGTAGGGATGTTTTCAATAGTGGTGCCCGCGGTGGCACGGGTCTGTCTAGTGATCGCCAGCGCCCAAGAGAGCCTCATCCTGAGGTGCCCCGGAGGGGCCTCGAAGGACGGGGCGGGTGCTTGGCGTGGCGGCAAGCTCCGGTGCCCCACCTACCGCCCACTCTCCGGCCAGGTCGGCTGACTGATGCTCTGCAGCAGTTCCGGTTCGACGCCGTCGATGCGGGCGATGACGGCTTTGGCCATTTCGCGGCCGGCCTGGCGCACGTCTTCCTGGGCGGTGATGATCTCGGGGCGGATCCAGTTGAGGATCGGTACCGATTGTTTGGAGACCATGTCGAGGTCGCGGCCGAGGGCCTTGCCGGCGGCCTCGATGCCGGCATTGACGGCGATGGCCGCACTGCCGGCCGAACAGACGATGCCGTCGGGGGCGTTGGCCGAGCGCATCATCACCTCGACGACGTCGCGGATGTCGGCGAGCGGGGCGTCGGTGTTGATGCGCAGCGGCACTTCCTCGGCGCCGTAATCGTGCAGTCCGGTCTGGAAGCCGATGCGGATATGGGCGTAGTAGGTGAGCTTGCTCGGCGGCTGCAGCAGGGCGATGCGGCGGCGGCCACGCTTGACGAGCTTTTCCACCGCCTGATGGGCGAAGGCCTCATTGTCGAAATCGTGGAAAGGGTGCGTCAGACCCGCATCGGTGCGCCCATGTGTGGCAAAGGGCATGCCGCGCTCGCTCAAGAGCCGCACGCGCGGATCGTCCGGCTCGATGCGCGAGATGATGACGCCGTCGGCCGAGCCGGTATCGAGGATATAGCGCACCGGCAGCATCGGGTCCTTGCTGTGGGAATGCGGCGTGATGACGATATGATAGGGCGTGCCGGACAGGACCTCGGAGATGCCGAAGACCATCTGGCTCGAGAAGCCCATGATCTCCTCGTCGATGCTGAGGACGAGGGCGATGACATTGGTCTTGCCGGTGCGCAGGCGCACGCCCGCTCTGTTCGGCTGGTAGCCGAGCTGGCGGGCCACCATGCGCACCCGCTCCTTGGTTTCCGCCCCGATGTCGGGCGCATCTTTCAGCGCGCGCGACACCGTCGTGACACCAAGGCCGGTCATGAAGGCGATCGTCTTCAATGTCGGGCGCTCACGCGCTGCCGGCGTCGATGCCGTTTGCCCGAAATTTCCCTTGTTTTCCATCCCTATAGGCCTGCCTCGCGCGAATTGGTTTCGCTTATAAAGGCTTTTTCACGCGCCGTAAGCCCGCCGCCTGCCAAAATCGCGCCTCCCTGAAGGACGCAATCTGTAACGATACAGTAGAAATGTCGAGTGCTTTTTCTTGTGTGCATAGCAGCATCATATCCACAGGTTGAATTGACGTCTTGTCGCTTGTTTTTTTGCGGTTGCGAAGAAGGCAATGCGAGAGGCGAAATTATCGGGCGAAACTTACTGTTTTATATCAGTAATATACATCAACAACGCATATGCGAAAAAGCTTTTCTATAGATCGATTCACGGGATGCACCGGTTCGGTTCGAAACAGGCAGAAGTAGCAATTTGGATGTTCGCGGAAAAATTTACCGGCGGACAGTTGCGTGGGGAAATCGATTGATCTAAGTTTTTCCGGCAACGTTTCAGTGAGGGAGGAGAACTCATGAAAATCCGTATTATGGCAAGCCTGCTTGCCGCTTCGGTCGCGCTTCCGTTCGGCGCCGCCAATGCCACCGATCTCGAAGTCACGCATTGGTGGACCTCGGGCGGCGAATCCGCTGCTGTCGCCGAACTGGCCAAGGCATTCGACGCCACCGGCAACCACTGGGTCGACGGTGCTATCGCCGGTTCCGGCGGTACGGCCCGTCCGATCATGATCAGCCGCATCACCGGCGGCGACCCGATGGGCGCCACCCAGTTCAACCACGGCCGCCAGGCCGAAGAACTCGTCCAGGCCGGCCTGATGCGCGACCTGACCGACGTGGCGACTGCCGAGCACTGGAAGGACATCGTTCGTCCGTCGAGCCTGCTCGATTCCTGCACGATCGACGGCAAGATCTACTGCGCTCCGGTCAACATCCACTCCTGGCAGTGGCTGTGGCTTTCGAACGCAGCCTTCAAGAAGGCCGGCGTCGAGGTTCCGAAGAACTGGGACGAGTTCGTTGCCGCCGCTCCGGCTCTCGAAAAGGCCGGCATCATTCCGCTCGCCGTCGGCGGTCAGCCGTGGCAGGCGACAGGCGCCTTCGACGTACTGATGGTCGCGGTTGCCGGCAAGGACGTCTTCAATAAGGTCTTCAAGGACAAGGATGCGGAAGTCGCTGCCGGTCCGGAGATCGCCAAGGTGTTCAAGGCAGCCGACGATGCCCGCAAAATGTCCAAGGGCAGCAACGTCCAGGATTGGAACCAGGCGACCAACCTCGTCATCACAGGCAAGGCCGGCGGTCAGATTATGGGTGACTGGGCGCAGGGCGAATTCGCACTCGCAGGCCAGAAAGCCGGCACCGACTATACCTGCCTGCCTGGTCTCGGCGTGAACGAGATCATCTCGACCGGCGGCGACGCCTTCTACTTCCCGCTGCTGAAGGATGAGGAAAAGTCCAAGGCGCAGGCCGTGCTTGCCAAGACCCTGCTCGATCCCAAGACCCAGGTTGCCTTCAACCTGAAGAAGGGCTCGCTGCCGGTTCGCGGCGACGTCGATCTCGCCGCCGCCAACGACTGCATGAAGAAGGGTCTCGACATCCTGGCCAAGGGCAACGTGATCCAAGGCACCGACCAGCTGCTTTCGGCCGATAGCCAGAAGCAGAAGGAAGACCTCTTCTCCGAATTCTTCGCCAATCCGTCGATGACGCCGGAAGACGCTCAGAAGCGTTTCGCCGGGATCATCGCTTCGGCTGACTGATCGGTAGATTCGCTGCCGCCCGGACGATTTTGGTCGTCCGGGCGGCAGCGAGGTCTCTCCGGTATCTTCAGCAGATTTCGGACGTGGGGACGACAGGCGGCGCCTGCCGTTTCGTCACAGGTCGCAGTTGCGATTTGAGGAGGAGTATTCATGACGGGTCAAGCGCGAGCAGGCCGGCCAAATAAGTTGCTGCGCAATCTGAATGCCAAGATTGCGTCCATCCCAATGATCCTGACGGCGCTGGTGATCTTTGTCGGCGGCACGTTTTGGACGATCTTTTATTCTTTCACCAATTCCAAGCTCCTTCCGCGGTTGAGCTTTGTCGGCTTCGATCAGTACCAGCGCCTCTGGGCGGCACCCCGCTGGGTGACGGCGATCGAGAATCTGGCTGTCTACGGCATCCTCTCGCTGATCTTCAGCCTGGTCATCGGTTTCATGCTCGCCGCGCTGATGGACCAGAAGATCCGTTTCGAAAACACCTTCCGCACCATCTTTCTCTATCCCTTCGCGCTGTCCTTCATCGTGACAGGCCTCGTGTGGCAATGGGTTCTGAATCCCGATTTCGGCATTCAGGCAGTGGTGCGCTCTATCGGGTGGACGAGTTTCACCTTCAATCCGCTCTATACGCCTGAAATCGTCATCTACGGCATTCTGATCGCGGCGCTGTGGCAGGGAACGGGCCTCGTCATGTGCCTGATGCTTGCCGGCCTGCGTGGGATCGACGAGGACATCTGGAAAGCGGCACGCGTGGACGGCATTCCGATGTGGAGGACCTATCTCTTCATCGTCATCCCGATGATGCGGCCGGTCTTCATCACGACGATCGTCATCATCGCCTCCGGCATCGTCAAGGTCTACGACCTCGTGGTCGCGCAGACATCGGGCGGACCGGGCATCTCCTCGGAAGTGCCGGCGAAATATGTCTACGACTACATGTTCCAGGCGCAGAACCTGGGGCAGGGCTTTGCCGCTTCGACCATGATGCTCGTCACCGTCGCGATCATCATCGTTCCATGGGCCTATCTGGAATTCGGAGGAGGGCGCAAGCGTGGCTAATATTGAAACTCTCAACACTACTGCCGCCGGTATGGACGCGGTCGCGCCGAAACTCGGCGAAGGTCCAAGCGGCCCGAAGCCGCGCCCTGCGCTGTCGCCGCGCAATATCATGCTCTACGGCACGCTGATCGTGGCCGCGCTCTACTACCTGCTGCCGCTCTACGTGATGGTCGTGACGTCGCTGAAGGGCATGCCGGAAATCCGTCTCGGCAACATCTTCTCGCCCCCGGTGGAGATCACCTTCGAACCGTGGGTGAAGGCCTGGGCGGAGGCCTGCACCGGTCTCAATTGCGATGGCCTGTCGCGCGGTTTCTGGAATTCGGTGCGCATCACCGTGCCGTCGGTCATCATCTCGATCGCGATTGCTTCGGTGAACGGTTATGCGCTCGCCAACTGGCGCTTCAAGGGATCCGAGCTTTTCTTCTCGATCCTCATCATCGGGGCGTTCATTCCCTATCAGGTGATGATCTACCCGATCGTCATCATCCTGCGCGAAATCGGCATCTACGGTACGCTGACCGGCCTCGTCATCGTGCATTCGATCTTCGGCATGCCGATCCTGACGCTGCTCTTCCGCAACTACTTCGTGTCGCTGCCGGAGGAACTGTTCAAGGCGGCGCGTGTCGACGGGGCGGGCTTCTGGCAGATCTTCCTGAAGATCATGCTGCCGATGTCGCTGCCGATCTTCGTCGTCGCGATGATCCTGCAGGTGACCGGCATCTGGAACGACTTCCTGTTCGGCGTGGTCTTTACCCGGCCGGACACCTATCCGATGACCGTGCAGCTCAACAACATCGTCAATTCCGTCCAGGGCGTGAAGGAATACAACGTCAACATGGCGGCCACGATCCTCACCGGTCTCGTGCCGCTGATCGTCTATTTCGTCTCGGGACGGCTTTTCGTCCGTGGCATCGCCGCCGGCGCAGTGAAGGGTTGATCCTATGAACATGAATTCAAGTGTCTCCAACGCAAGTGTCTCGATCAAGGATCTGTCGCTGAACTTCGGCGCGGTCAGCGTGCTGAAGGATCTCAACCTCGACATCAACGACGGCGAATTCCTCGTGCTGCTCGGCTCGTCCGGCTGCGGCAAGTCGACCTTGCTGAATTGCATTGCCGGCCTGCTCGACGCCTCGGAAGGGCAGATCTTCATCAAGGGCAAGAACGTTACCTGGGAGGAGCCGAAGGACCGCGGCATCGGCATGGTGTTTCAGTCCTATGCGCTCTACCCGCAGATGACTGTCGAAAAAAACCTGTCCTTCGGTCTTCGCGTTGCCAAGGTGCCGCAGGCCGAGATCGACAAGCGGGTGGCGCGAGCCTCCGAAATCCTGCAGATTCAGCCGCTCCTGAAGCGCAAGCCGGCCGAGCTTTCCGGCGGCCAGCGCCAACGCGTGGCGATCGGCCGGGCACTGGTGCGCGATGTCGACGTCTTCCTGTTCGACGAGCCGCTGTCCAACCTCGACGCCAAACTCCGCTCGGAGCTGCGCGTCGAGATCAAGCGCCTACACCAGTCGCTGAAGAATACGATGATCTACGTCACCCACGACCAGATCGAGGCGCTGACGCTCGCCGACCGCATCGCCATTATGAAGAGCGGCATCATCCAGCAGCTTGACGATCCGACGACGATCTATAACAGGCCGCGCAACCTCTTCGTCGCCGGCTTCATCGGCTCGCCATCGATGAATTTCCTGCACGGCGAGCTGGTCAAATCAGGCGACGGCATTGCCTTTTTAGCCAACGGCGTCATTTTTTCGCTCGCCGCCTACGACGCCAACGAGACGCTGCAACCTGGCCGCAAGGTGGTGCTCGGCGTCCGCCCCGAACACATCAAGGTCAACGAGAATACCGGCGGCGAAGAACATGACGCCACCGTCGATATCGAGGAGCCGATGGGCGCAGACAATTTGCTGTGGCTGAAACATGCCGGTCACACGATGTCGGTACGCGTCAACGGCGCGCGCCGCTTCAATGTCGGCGCCAAGGTGAAGCTCAGCTTCGACATGACGGTCGCTTCGGTGTTCGATGCCGAGAGCGAGTTGCGTCTTTAAAGAGTTCTGCGGGTAGGGCCGGAAACGGTGGCGGCTGCTTGAGGTGAGGCCAATAAGCCCTCGGGCGAGTTTGGCGAGAGCGCTAACCCACCCTCCGTCATCCTCGGGCTTGACCCGAGGATCTATACCCGCTGCTGCTGGTGGATGCGGTTTGGATCCTCGGGTCAGGCCCGAGGATGACGGAGAGCGGGGCGGGCGGAAGGAGCCCGTTCATGGCGCGGGCGCGCTGGGGTTGGATATCCGGACGGCAACCAAACGCCGTCCTTTTCAAAAACGTAAATCGGAAATGACATCGTGACGCATCCATCAACACCCTCCAACATCGACCTCTCCGGTTCGTGGCAGCTTAACTCCGTCGACGGCGAGATCCGCACCGCGATCGTTCTGCCAGGCGACGTGCACACCGCGCTGCATCGCGCAAACCTGATCCCCGATCCCTATTTCGGCCGCAACGAGGAGAAGGTGCAGTGGGTCGCCGAGCGGGAATGGGCGGTCGAGCGCAGCTTCACGCTGCAGGAGGCCGAGGGTGATTGGTATCTCGATATCGACTATCTCGACACGGTCGCCAGCGTCTACGTCAACGGCTTTCTGGCGCTAGAAGCCGACAACAGTTTCCGCCGCTACCGGCCTGATGTCTCGAGCATGCTGAAAGCAGGTGACAACGTCATCCGCATCGTCTTTGCCTCCAATATCGCTGTCGGGGCCGAGCGGCAGAAGAAGCAGCCCTTCTACATTCCCTACAGCACCGGCAATTCGCCGATCCCCGATGGCAATATGCTGCGCAAGCCGCAATGCCATTTCGGCTGGGACTGGAACATCGCCATCGCGCCGTTCGGCCTTTACGGCACGATAGCGCTGAAGAAGCTCGAGACGGCGCGCATCGAACATGTCGTCACCCGGCAGACCCACAACAATGACGGCTCGGTCGACCTCATGGTGACGGCGAGCCTGTTTGCCAAGCATGCCGGCATCGCCCAGGTCTATTTCGATCTCGACGGCGAGCGCGTGCGTCTGGATGTCGGGGTCAAGGGCGAGACGGATGTCCACCATCTCTTCCATATCGACAATCCGCGTCTCTGGTGGCCCTCCGGCAGCGGCGAGCAGGCGCTCTATACGCTTTCCGTCGAAACGCCGAAGGATGACGTGAGCAAGCAGATCGGCCTGCGCACCATCGAGCTGATCACTACGCCGGACGCGGCCGGCAGCCGTTTCACCTTCAAGGTCAACGGCCGTGAAATCTTCTGCCGCGGCGCCAACTGGATCCCCGCCGATGCGCTCTATTCGCTGTCTTCGCCTGAGAAGACCGAGGATCTGCTGCAGTCGGCGAAAGCCGCCAACATGAACATGATCCGTGTCTGGGGCGGCGGCTTTTACGAGCAGGATCATTTCTATGATCTCTGCGACCGGCTGGGTCTCATGGTCTGGCAGGACTTCATGTTCGCCTGCAACCTCTATCCCTCGACCGAGGACTTCCTCGACAATGTGACGATCGAGGTCGATTACCAGGTGCGCCGGCTCTCCTCGCATCCCTCAATCGTGCTCTGGTGCGGCGACAACGAGCTGGTGGGCGCACTCACCTGGTTCGAGGAATCAAGGAAGGATCGCGACCGCTATCTCGTCTCCTACGATCGCCTCAACCGCACAATCGAACAGGCGGTGAAAAAGGCACTGCCCGGCGCGCTCTGGTGGCCGTCGAGCCCGGCCTCCGGCTATCTCGATTTCGGCGATGCCTGGCATGCCGATGGCTCCGGCGACATGCATTACTGGTCGGTCTGGCACGAGAACAAGTCGTTCGACAATTACCGCTCGGTGCGTCCGCGTTTCTGCTCGGAATTCGGCTTCCAGTCCTACACGTCGCTGCCCGTCATCAAGACCTATGCCGAGGCGAAGGACATGAACGTCGCTTCTCCTGTGATGGAGCTTCACCAGAAGAATGCCGGCGGCAACGAGCGCATTGCCGGCACGATGTTCCGCTATTTCCGTTTCCCCAAGGATTTTCCGAACTTCGTCTATCTCTCCCAGATCCAGCAGGGGCTGGCGATCAAGACGGCGGTGGAGTACTGGCGGTCGCTCAAACCCCATTGCATGGGCACGATCTACTGGCAGCTCAACGACACCTGGCCGGTCGCATCCTGGTCGAGCCTCGATTATGGCGGCCGCTGGAAGGCGATGCATTATCTCGTCAAGCGCTTCTTCCAACCGGTCGCGGTCGCCGCCATCCCTTCGGACGACGGCAAGACGATCCGCTTCTCGCTCGTCAACGATACGCTTGCCGATGTCAGCGTCGATCTTTCGATCTCGCTTCTGACGATGAAGGGCGAGCGGCGGCACCTCAAGGACGTACAGGCCATGTGTTCGCCGGATGCGGCCGTCACAGCTGCGAGCATCGACGTCTCCGATTTTCCCGAGGGCACGCTGCTGGCCTGGCATTTCACCGCGTCGAACGGCACCGGCGGCGAGGGGCATTATGTCAACGGCACCTACAAGGCGCTGGAGCTTGAGCCCGCGGGGCTTTCCGTCACCCACGAATATGTCGAAGCGAGCGGCGTGGTCGACATCAACATCACGGCCAAGGGACTTGCGCTCTTCGTGATGATCGAGACCGAGACGGACGGCAAATATTCCGACAATGCCTTCGACCTTGCATCAGGCGAGAGCCGCCGCATCACCTTTACCCCGGCGCATCAGCTTGACCGCGGCAAACTGCCGGAATTCCGCTTCTACGATCTGCATTCCTGCCAATCGGCGGATTGATCCTTCCAAGAATGGGCACGAGGCCCAAGGAGACCATGATGACGAAACTCAGCTACCAGCTCTACAGTGCGCGCAACTTCCAGCCCTATTCGGCGATTTTCGAAAAGCTCGGCAAGGCGGGCTATGCCGAAGTCGAGGGCTTCGGCGGCATCTATACCGATCTCGACGATGCCGGCCTGAACAGCCTTCGCGCCGATCTCGACAAGAACGGCCTGGTCATGGCGACCGGCCATTTCAGCCCCGATTTCCTGGAAAAGGACGTACAGAAGTCGCTCAACATTGCCAAGATTCTCGGCATGGATTCGATCTATGCGCCGCATCTGGCCGCTGATCAGCGCCCCTCCGACGCCGCCGGCTGGGTCGCCTTCGGCAAGCGCCTGCAGGAGATCGCCAAGCCCTATAAGGAAGCCGGCTATGAATTCGGCTGGCACAATCACGACTTCGAGTTCGTCAAGCTGCAGGACGGCTCGCTGCCGATCGAACGGATCTTCGAAGGCGCGCCCGACATTTCCTGGGAAGCCGATATCGCCTGGGTCATCCGCGGCGGTGCCGATCCCTTCGCATGGGTCGAAAAGCTCGGACCGCGCATCACCGCCGTGCACGTCAAGGACATCGCCCCGGCCGGGGAAGCGACGGATGAGGACGGCTGGGCCGATGTCGGCCACGGCAAGGTCGAGTGGGCCAAGCTGATTGCGGCACTGCGTGCCACCAAGGCGAAGCACTTCGTCGTCGAACATGACAATCCCAAAGATATCGATCGCAACATCAGCCGCTCGATCGCATCCTTCCAGACTTATTGAGGCACATCATGACCAGGGAACTTGGCGTCGGCATCATCGGATGCGGCAACATCTCCACCACCTACTTCTCACTCGCACCGCTCTTCAAGGGGCTGAAAGTGCTGGCCTGCGCCGATATCAACGTGCAGGCCGCCGAGGCGCGCGCCAAGGAATATGGCGTCAAGGCACAGACGATCGAGGCGCTTCTCGCCAATGACGAGATCGACGTCGTCGTCAACCTGACGATCCCGGACGCGCATTTTCCGGTATCGAAGGCGATCCTCGAGGCCGGCAAACACGTCTATTCGGAAAAGCCGCTGGTGCTTACGCTGGAGCAGGGCGAGGAGCTTCGCCGCATCGCCAAGGCGAAGAGCCTTGCCGTCGGTTGCGCGCCGGACACCTTCCTCGGCGGGGCCCACCAGCTCGCCCGCAAGTTCATCGATGACGGCGGCATCGGCCGGGTGACTTCGGGCGCCTGCTACGTGATGAGCCCCGGCATGGAGATGTGGCATCCGAACCCGGATTTCTTCTTCCTACCGGGCGGCGGCCCGATCCTCGATCTCGGCCCCTATTACATCGCCAACCTGATCAACCTGATCGGCCCGGTGAAGCGCGTCGGCGCCATGACCTCGATGGCGTCGGAGACCCGCACCATCACCAGCCAGCCGCGCAACGGCGAGATCATCCCTGTGAAGACACCGACGACGATCCAGGCGCTGCTCGAATTCGTCAACGGCGCCACGGTGACGCTGACGGCGAGCTGGGATGTCTGGTCGCATCGCCATGCCAATATGGAGCTCTACGGGACGGACGGCTCGCTCTATGTGCCGGATCCGAACTTCTTCGGCGGCACCGTCGAGGCAAGCGGCCGCGACAAGGAGATCAAGCCGCTCGATGCCTGGGAGCATCCGTTCGGCAAGATCAACCAGGAAAGCCCGAACGGATCGCGCGCCAACTACCGCACTGCCGGCCTTGCCGACATGGCGATGGCGCTGATCGAGGGCCGCGACGCGCGCTGCTCGCTCGACCGCACGCTGCACGGCGTCGATGTCATGACCTCGATCCTTAAGTCGGGCGAGGAGGGCCGTTTCATCGACCTGACGACGACCTGCACACAGCCGGCCGCCCTCGGTATCGAAGAAGCGCAGGCGCTGTTGAAGTGATAGGGTATGGCCTGGGTCTGCGGATCGCCAGGTACGCCCTCCGAACGTCATCCTCGGCCTTGTGCCGAGGATCTGCAAACCAGGCGGCGAATGCTCGGTATCGATTGATCGCAGGCACTCTTGAAGTCGTCAAGAACTCGCGCGTTCGCTTGCCGTATCAGCGCGCTTGTTCCAACAGCTCTGTCATGCCTGGGCTTGGTCCGAGGATCCGCAAGCAGCGTGGCAGATGCTCGGCACAAGGCCGAGCATGACGATCATAGAGATACTTTAAAGGAGTTATTCAGATGAGCTGGCAACCCGCCGCAGACCGTTATTCGAAAATGAAATATAACCGCACGGGCCGTTCGGGCCTCAAGCTGCCGGCCGTCTCCCTCGGCCTCTGGCACAATTTCGGCGGCGACACGTCGCATGACCGCAAGATCGACATGTGCCGCACGGCTTTCGACCTCGGCATCACCCATTTCGACCTCGCCAATAATTACGGCCCGCCGCCCGGCAGCGCCGAGACCGCCTTCGGTGAAATCCTGCGCACGGAATTCGCCGGGCTGCGCGACGAGCTGATCATCTCGTCGAAGGCCGGCTACGACATGTGGCCGGGTCCTTATGGCGAATGGGGCAGCCGCAAGTACCTGATCGCCTCCTGCGACCAGAGCCTGAAGCGCATGGGTCTCGACTATGTCGACATCTTCTATTCGCATCGCTTCGATCCGGAGACGCCGCTGGAAGAGACCTGCGGCGCGCTCGACCATATCGTCCGTTCCGGCCGGGCGCTGTATGTCGGCATTTCCTCCTACAATTCGCAGCGCTCGCGCGAAGCCGCAAAGATCCTGAAGGAAATCGGCACGCCGTGCCTGATCCACCAGCCGAGCTATTCGATGCTCAACCGCTGGGTCGAGGACGACAGGCTGCTCGATACGCTCGATGAGGTCGGCATGGGCTCGATCGTGTTCTCGCCGCTTGCCCAGGGCATGCTGTCGACGAAATATCTCGGCGGTATTCCGGAAGACAGCCGCGCGGCACAGAATCACTTCCTCAAGCGCGACTACATCCGCCCTTCGATCATTGACAATATCCGCAAGTTGAACGGGATCGCCGAAAAGCGCGGCCAGACGCTGGCGCAGATGGCGATCGCCTGGGTGCTGCGCGGCGGCCGCGTGACCTCAGCACTGATCGGCGCCAGCCGCTCGTCGCAGATCGTCGATTGCGTCAAGGCGCTGGATAATCTTGAATTTTCGGCCGAGGAGCTTGCTGAGATTGATGTCTATGCCAAGGAGGCCGATATCAATCTCTGGGCGAAGTCGGCGGAGCGGGAATAGGGAAGGCAGAGCCGGAATTTGCAGAATATTCTGCAAATTCCCTCATTCCTGTGCTCGTCACAGGAATCCAGCCGCCGCGCGTCCGCGCGGCGAATAGAGTTCTTTCAGCCGAAGGACTTGGTGACATACTTGCCCCGCTTTGACGTACGTACCACAGCAATAATCTTGGAGGAGGCCGCTTTCATGATCCGCAATCCCATCCTGCCGGGGTTCAACCCCGATCCGTCGATCTGCCGCGTCGGTGCGGATTATTACATCGCCACCTCGACCTTCGAATGGTATCCCGGCGTGCAGATCCATCATTCGCGGGACCTGGTGAACTGGACGCTGGTGCGCCGGCCGCTGGAGCGCCGATCGCAGCTCGATATGCGCGGCAATCCCGACAGCTGCGGCATCTGGGCGCCGTGCCTGTCCTATGACGACGGGCAGTTCTGGCTGGTCTATACCGACGTCAAGCGCTTCGACGGCAGCTTTAAGGACGCGCCGAACTACATCGTCACGGCGCCCTCGATCGAAGCGGAATGGTCGGATCCCGTCTATGTCAATTCCTCCGGCTTCGATCCTTCGCTGTTCCACGACGATGACGGTCGTAAGTGGTTCGTCAACATGCAGTGGAACCACCGTACCGAAAGCTATGGCGGCTCGCCGAAATCGCCGGCCTTCGATGGCATCTTGCTGCAGGAATGGGACCCGGCGACGAAGGCGCTGAAGGGGCCGATCAAGAACATCTTCGCCGGCAGCCCGCTCGGCCTCGTCGAAGGCCCGCATCTCTTCAAACGCAACGGCTGGTACTATCTGACCACCGCCGAGGGCGGCACCGGCTACGACCATGCCGTCACCATGGCGCGCTCGCGTGATATCGACGGACCCTATGAGATGCATCCGAACATGCATCTGATCACCTCCAAGGATCATCCGGGCGCGGTGCTGCAGCGGGCAGGGCACGGCCAATATGTCGAGACCCCGGATGGTCAGGCCTATCACACCCATCTTTGCGGCCGGCCGCTGCCGCCGAAGCGGCGCTGCACGCTGGGGCGAGAGACCAGCCTGCAGAAATGCGTCTGGCGCGACGACGGCTGGCTTTATCTCGAAAACGGTACCTCAGTGCCAGATGTCGATGTGCCGGGCCTTTTTGGCGCGGTGCCTGCGGAAAAAACGATGCGCAGTGAATACAGCTTCGATGGCGGCACGCTGCCGGCTGATTTCCAGTGGCTGCGCACGCCGGAGCCAGAGCGCATCTTCAACCTGACGGATCGTCCTGGCCATCTGCGCCTGATTGCGCGCGAAGGCATCGGCTCCTGGTTTGAGCAGTCGCTGGTCGCCCGCCGACAGGAGCATCACAGTTTCCGCGCCGAGACCGTGGTCGAATTCTCGCCCGACACCTATCAGCAGGTGGCAGGGCTGACGCATTATTACAACCGCCACAAATTTCACGCCGTTGCGGTGACGCTGCACGAAACACTCGGCCGCTGCGTGACGATCCTCTCCTGCAACGGCGACTATCCCAATGGACGCCTGAGCTTTCCCGCCGATAGCGGGGTTCCGATTGCTGCCGAGGGCCGCGTCCAGCTTGCCATGGAAATCCGTGAGAATGATCTGCGATTCTTCTGGCAGACCGAAGGCAAGGGCGCCTGGCAGCCGATCGGCCCGGTCCTTGACGCTGGCATGATTTCCGACGAGGGCGGGCGCGGTGAACACGGTTCCTTCACCGGCGCTTTTGCGGGCGTGTTTGCTTTCGATACATCGGGTCGGGCGAAGGTCGCGGATTTTGACTGGTTTGTTTATGACGAATTGTGAGGGGGCGCTTGACCATCGGACGCCCACTCTCCAGCCTCATCCTGAGAGCCTGTGAATGTTTGCTGGCGGCGGCGATTGGATTGTGATTCTGTTGGGTCGTTGATTTGCC
>NZ_NWSQ01000052.1 GCF_002531725.1 Rhizobium sp. L43 | reverse complement strand
CGGCAGGGGCGGAGCAATGCGGCCTGGGCGGACGCGCTGAAGGCGACCCATCCCGATCTCAGCGCCGCCGATGCCGCAACCATCGTGGGTGCCCTGAAGCAGGATATTGCTAAAAGGACAACGTTCCAAACGGTATCGGCCCAGGACCAGGCGAGGCTGGACGAGATCGCCAGGCAGACACCGCGGCAGTCGAGGCAGAGCAAGGGGGCCTGGGCGGACGCACTGAAGGCGGTCCATCCCGATCTCAGCGCCGCCGATGCCGCCGCCATCGTGGGCGCCGTAAAGCGGGCTATCGCCAGGAGGGCGGCTTTCCAGACGGTGTCGGCCCAGGATCAGGCGAGGCTGGACGAAATCACCAGGCAGACACCGCAGCTGCCGGGGCAGAGCAAGGGGGCGTGGGCGGACGCGCTGAAGGCGGCCCATCCCGATCTCAGCGCCGCCGATACTGCCACCATCGTGGGTTCAGTAAAGCATAATATTGCTAAAAGGGCGGCGTTCCAGACGGTGTCGGCCCAGGATCAGGCGAGGCTGGACGAAATCGCCAGGCAGACACCGCGGCAGTCGAGGCAGAGCAAGGGGGCGTGGGCGGACGCGCTGAAGGCGGCCCATCCCGATCTCAGCGCCGCCGATGCCGCCATAATTGTGGGCGCCTTAAAGGACGATATCGCCGTGAGGGCGGCGTTCCGGACGGTGTCGGCCCAGGATCAGGCGAGGCTGGACGAAATCGCCAGGCAGACACCGCGGCAGTCGAGGCAGAGCAAGGGGGCGTGGGCGGACGCGCTGAAGGCGGCCCATCCCGATCTCAGCGCCGCCGATGCCGCCACCATCGTGGGCGCCGCAAAGGACGAAATCGCCAGGAGGGCGGCGTTCCGGACGGTGTCGGCCCAGGACCAGGCGAGGCTGGACGAAATCGCGAGGCAGACACCGCAGCTGCCGGGGCAGAGCAATGCGGCCTGGGCGGACGCGCTGAAGGCGGCCCATCCCGATCTCAGCGCTGCCGATGCCGCCATAATCGTGGGTGCCGTAAAGCAGGATATTGCCAAAAGGGCGGCGTTCCGGACGGTGTCGGCCCAGGACCAGGCGAGGCTGGACGAAATCGCGGCGGCGACACCGCGGCAGGGGCGGAGCAATGCGGCCTGGGCGGACGCGCTGAAGGCGACCCATCCCGATCTCAGCGCCGCCGATGCCGCCATAATTGTGGGCACCTTTAAGGACGATATCGCCAGGAGGGCGGCGTTCCGGACGGTGTCGGCCCAGGATCAGGCGAGGCTGGACGAGATCAAGGCGGCGATACCGCAGCTGCCGGGGCAGAGCAAGGGGGCGTGGGCGGACGCGCTGAAGGCGGCCCATCCCGATCTCAGCGCTGCCGATGCCGCCATAATCGTGGGTGCCGTAAGGCGCGATATCGCCGTGAGGACGGCGTTCCAGACGGTGTCGGCGCAGGACCAGGCGAGGCTGGACGAAATCGCGAGGCAGACACCGCAGCTGCCGGGGCAGAGCAATGCGGCCTGGGCGGACGCGCTGAAGGCGGCCCATCCCGATCTCAGCGCCGCCGATGCCGCCATAATTGTGGGTGCCTCAAAGAAACGGATAGCCAGGAGGGCAGCGTTCAAGGTGATATGGAGTTGCCCCCAAAAGACCGGACATGCTCAGGTTTGAGATTGCGAGCTGATGAACTCGCGCGGCGATTGATATCCTAAAGCACTGTGTGGATGAAGATTGTTGTAATGCTCGAACCAGAATGGCAGTTGAGCGATGACGGTTTCAGCATCCGGGGTTGGATTGACCGAGACGTAGTCGCGCTTGAAGGTTTTGACGAACGCCTCCGCCATTCCGTTCGACTGTGGGCTTCGCACCGGTGTCGTGCACGGCTCCATGCCGATGTCGCGTAGCAAGGATGCGGTGTCCTTCGCGATGAAGCAGGAGCCGTTGTCGGTGAGCCATTCGATGGGCTCGGATAGCACGTTGATGCGGCCGAAACGGTTCTCGACAGCGGTGATCACGAGGTCCTGCACGTCTTCGCTTTTGATGCCCTGGGTGGTGGCGACATGGGCGATTGCCTCGCGGTCGCAGCAGTCGAGGGCGAAGGCGACGCGGACCTTCTCTTTGTTGTCACAGCCGATCTCGAAGCCGTCGGAGCACCATCTGACGTTCGAACGCTCGACGGCGACTTGGCCGTCGTGAAGGCGATCATCGACCGCTCCGGTATGACGCACCAGCAGCAGATTGTGCAGCTTCATCACCCGGTAGACACGCTTGGCATTGGGCCACGAACGCCCATCTTTCCGGGCATTCCGACGCAGGATGGCATGGACACGCCGATAGCCGTAGGTGGGCATGTCGGCGATGATGGCCTTGATGTGCTCCACCAGTTCTCGATCCGGGAGTGGCGGGCGTCCTCTGGCTCTGGAAGGGGAGCTTGCGGCACGCGCGGCGATATTCGAGCGGGCGACACCTAGAGTTTCGCAGACGGTCTTCATTCCAAAATCCCCCTCGGAAGAGAGAGCGAGCGCAACAGATGTTTTTTTGGGCCACCGGCGATTTCGAGAGCTTCCTTCAGGATTTCGCTCTCCATCGTCTTCTTGCCCAACAGGCGTTGCAACTCCTTCACCTGGGCCTGAAGCGCCCGGTATTCGGAAGCCGGAACAACCTCCTCTTCGGCGGCCGTCGCCGTCAGAGCCCCTTGGGACGCCAGTTTGCGCCAGGCGAACAACTGGTTCGGCTGGATGCCGTGCCGACGCGCGACGATGCTCACCGTCGCGTCCGCCTCATAGGTCTCGTGGATGATCGCGAGCTTCTCTGCCGTGCTCCAGCGCCGCCGACGTTCCGGCCCCCCGAGGACTTCCATCTTAAAATTGCTGCTAGTCATATTACCAACATTACTCCTACCCACTTAGCTAAGTGGTGGAGCATGTCCGGACCTTTCGGGGGCTAATTCAGCGTTCAAGGTGATATAGGACGGCTCATGGCTCATCACCACATTCCCTAGGAACTGCACCATCATGTGCGTTGGTTGTCCACCACGGGATTGCATGAGCATGTGAGAGCGCCGAATTTTTCTTCAGCCTGGAGGCCAATACCTGGCTCGAGATCGAGATTTAGGGGCACGACGGCCGGCGCATTCCGGCTGACTAACACGCCGAGAGCGACCTCGTCTTCGACGGCGCGGATCGCAGAATGTCGGCTCGCATGCCGCTGCGACCATCGGCCTGCTCCTCGCAAGATTGGCGCCAAGGCCGCCGTCGAACGATGACGAGGAGGCAAGTTTTCCCAAAACGTTCTTTAGCATAGAGGTAGAAGGATCGGTACAGCGGGGTTGCAGTGCCCGGGCGGCTAGGGTGACTAAGTGCGTGCACTCCACGACCGTCTAACGGGTTCGGTGTCCGTCAATTCGAAATCGCAGGGATCTGCACGAGAGACCGCGTGGTTGCCCTGCACGATTAATGGAAGCAGGGTCGACAGTCACGTTGGGGTCCGGTAGGTGCGCGGTAGAACGGGAGATTGGCGGCGGGATTCGATTCCTTTTAGAAGATCACGCAAAGCCGCATCACACCCATTGTCAATAGAATATACCGCGACGATGGTTATTAGACTTCGACTTCCGTCGAAAACGGCAATGGCGCTCGCGAAGGAGGCCGGCCGCTGCGAAACCCCGCCATCTCCGCACCCCACTCCTTCGCTCCAACTGGGAGCGAAATGAATGAGGCAACGTGCGAATCTCGGGGAGCATCGTTACATGCGGTCAATACGGATCTCATCTAGATTGTCGCCCTATAAGCCTCGTGCGGCGGTCCGGCGGAGCGCAGGAGATTACATGCCGTTGAAGTGCTCGAGGCGTTCTACCACTGACGGCGGGTCGCTGCACGCGCGATGGACCCGCCGGCTGGCCGCTCGTTCGATGTGGGGCCGCGCCCCGACACCCCCAAGACCGATCGCCGACGACGCCATCCACCTTATGCAGCACCCATTGCACACTCTGCGCTTCGAATCCTCCACTAGGCAGAGCGGCAGACGGCCGAATGGTTGCAGCTCCGAGGCTTTCTCGCGCTAGCAAGCTGAAGCGTTTGACCGGGTGGCGTGGACCTCGCACGTCGGCAATCTCGTATACCTCATCAGGTCAATTCGAGGCCAGCTGGCGTTGAGCTTCACATGTATCACACCAAGCCCGTCGCCTTGGTGCGGACCCTGGTGCTGGCGCGGAGGCGGCCGCGCGAAGACTCCGTAGTTGGAGGCCTTCCGGCTCACGTTTGCAACGGTATTCCGCAGGTTGCCCTTTGCACCGACTGCCCCCCGCGCTATCGGTGAGTTGATCCGACACGAAGTCCAGCGACCAACGATCATTGGCAGCCAGCGGGATCAACACCAACGCTTGCCTTTCGCTCGTTTCCGGCCATGGCGCTTGCGCATCGTGAGCTTCTCCTCCCGATGGAGCCGGAAGAGCTTCTTGTGGTTCACAAGGTGTCCTTTGCGCCTCAGCACATAGCTGCATCAAGATCCGAAGCGGCGGCGTTCACGCCCCAAGCATTCACGACATATACGAATGTCGATTGTGCATGAGCAATCGCGTCTGCTCATTGCTAAACGTTGAGAAACAGAGGCGCGACGATCTTTAATGTCGGGAAAACTGGGATTTTGGTCATGCTCGATGCAGATCATTTATTAAAACCGATCAGCGACGGCAACGCATGCGGGGATGCTCTCGATTACGATCTGAGCTTCCTGGAGCTCGAGATCGCGTCGCATGGCAAGCCGCACCAGCAGATAGGCGACTCCATCGCCACCGAGGAAGCTCCCAATTGGACAGAGGTGTGGCGGCTTGGCCTCGACCTTTCTGCCCGCACTAAGGATCTAAGAGTCGGCATCTTGCTCACACGATCCGCCCTCAGTCAGTTCGGCTTCCCTGGTCTAAGTCAGGGGCTTGAGCTGCTCGCGGCCTATGTCGAGCTCTACTGGTCAGAGCTACATCCGCGACCGGATCCAGAAGATGACGGAGATCAGACCGTTCGCCTCAACGCTCTGGCAAGCCTCTGCGATCTCTCCGGGATCTTGGCGGAAATACGCCAAGTTCCACTCACCGCCTCCAGGCAATTCGGGGCATTTACGCTCCGCGATTGGGCTGGTGCGCTACGGTCGCAGTCTGCGGAAGTTGATCGTTCGACTATCGAGCTCGCTTTCACCGACACCGACCCACTGCAGCTCGAGCAGATCAGCACTGGTCTCGACGCCAGCCTAGCAGCCGCCACCGATCTAGACGCGAGTGTTCGGCGGCACGTTGCGAGTGACGAGGCCGTTCGATTCGACCCTCTGATAGTGCTACTCACCCAGGCCAAGGATCTGGTCGACGTCCATCGGAAAAGGGCCCAGCCTGCCGCCGCGGCATCTCCATTGCCAGACTCCAGCAAGGCCCCATACCCCGACGTGATCCGCAACCGCGATGACGTTGTCGAAATCCTTGGCCGCATTTGCCACTGGTACCAGGTGAACGAACCCGCGAGCCCGCTATCAGCCCTTCTGGAGCGCGCGCAGCGACTTGTCTCGAAGGACTTCATGGCTCTTGTCAAAGAGTTGGCGCCAGAAGGGGTTGCCCAGTACCGCTCGATTGCCGGCCTGGCGGTCGATGAGGGCACGTGACGTGCGTAATCTTCCTAATCAGGAGTGGAACACATGACAAAGGCGAGTAGTCAAAAGTTCATCGCGCGGGTTCGTCCGCCTCGCGTACAGATCGAATACGACGTGGAGACCTATGGCTCTCAGAAGAAGGTTCAGCTTCCCTTCGTGGTCGGCGTGATGTCCGATCTCGCTGGCAATGCTGCCGAGCCGCTTGCTCCTGTCGCGGAGCGTAAGATGATGGAGATCGATATCGACAATTTCGATGATCGGCTCAGATCGCTGAGGCCCAGGGTGGTGATGCGGGTGCCGAACCTATTGACCGGAGAAGGCCAACTCGCTGTCGACTTGACCTTCGAGCGGCTCGAAGATTTCTCGCCGGCGGCCGTGGCGCGCAAGGTCGACAGCCTTAGCAGGCTGCTCGAAGCGCGAACGGAGCTCTCCAATCTGCTGGCCTACATGGACGGGAAGAACGGTGCCGAAGAGTTGCTCACCCACTTCCTCGCCGATTCGGCACTGCTAAGCGCCCTCGGCAGTGGCATCGAGACTGAGAAGCCTGATGCAGTGGTTGCCGCTCCGCCATTGGCATCCCCAGACACAGAGGAGAACTGATCGTGACGCCTGCAGATGCCACAGATGTACAGGTCGCCACCGTTGATCTCGGCGATTTCACCCGCATGCTTCGATTCGAGTTCAGGATCCGCTCGGACCACTCCCGTGACTTGGTAGAGAGTGCCGTCCGAACACTGGCCGAGCAGGCACTTCAAAACACGTCGCTGATCAGCGACGATGTCGTCGCGACTATCCAAAAAATGATTGCTTCGATCGACCAGAAGCTTTCTGCGCAACTCAACGAGATCCTCCATCACGAAAATTTCCAGCGCGTGGAATCAGCTTGGCGGGGCTTGCATCACCTTGCCCTCAACACCGAAACCGATGAGACGTTAAAGATTCGCGTTCTCCCAGTTTCAAAGGTGGAGATGTCCCGAACTTTGCGGAAATATAAGGGTGTCACCTGGGATCAGAGTCCGCTATTCAAAAAAATCTACGAAGACGAATATGGCCAAATCGGCGGTGAACCCTATGGCTGCCTGATTGCCGACTACTATTTCGACCATACCCCACCGGACGTAGAGTTGCTTTCGGGACTCGCGCAGATCGCGGCGGCGAGCCACTCACCGCTTATATCTGCCGTCTCACCACATCTGCTGCAGATGGATTCTTGGCGTGAGCTTGCGAACCCGCGTGACATCACCAAAATCTTCCTCACTCCCGAACATGCTCCTTGGCGAGCGTTCCGCGAAAGCGAGAACTCGCGGTACGTGGCCCTGACCTTACCACGCACCCTTGGCCGGCTGCCCTACGGGGCCAAAACCAACCCGGTCGATGAATTCGCCTTCGAGGAGGACACAGACGGCGGCGACAGCGAGAAATACCTTTGGACGAACGCAGCCTACGCCATGGGCGTAAATATCACGCGCTCGTTCAAGCTCTATGGCTGGCTCTCCAGAATTCGTGGCGTCGAATCCGGCGGCCTCGTCGAGGGCCTGCCGGTACATACCTTCCGCAGCGACGACGGTGGCGTCGACCTAAAATGCCCCACTGAGATCGCGATCAGCGACCGCCGTGAGGCCGAACTCTCCAAAAACGGTCTTCTACCGCTGTTGCACCGCAAGAACACGGACCTCGGCGTATTTATTGGCGCTCAGACTATTAACAAGCCGGTCAAATACGAAGACCCCGACGCGTCAGCGAACGCCGAACTCAGTGCCCGGCTACCCTACATCTTCGCAACCTGCCGCTTCGCACATTATTTGAAGTGTATGGTCCGGGACAAGATTGGCACGTTCAAGGAGCGCCACGAGGTCGAGGAGTGGCTCAACCAATGGATTCAGGGCTACGTCCACCCCTCGCCCGAGCTTGGGAGCGAAGAGAGTAAGGCACAGCAGCCGCTCTCCTCGGCCGAGGTCAAGGTGGAAGAGGTCGAAGATAATCCCGGATATTACGTTGCGAGATTTTACATGCGGCCACACTATCAGCTCGAAGGCCTAACCATCTCTTTGAGACTGGTCTCGCGCCTGCCATCCGCCCGCAAGGGCTGAGAAAACCCGCAGATGATTGTGCTCCGTTCTCGGCGCCAAAACTCGGGAATGGCTGCCCTGGGCTGGCCGATGCAATCCAGGCCCAATCAGATCAACGAGATAAGGAAAATCCATCATGGCGTTCGACGCGGTTATAAAGTTCACGCAGGCGTCCAAGGACGGCATTTTGCCCAAGGGCGAATCTATCATTCTAAAGGACGGTATCACGCTAGCGGACGAATGGAGCTTTTCACTCGAAAACAAGCTGAACATTGGGCCTCATACCGCCGGGGCGGGCGCGGGCAAGGCCGAATTCGAGGTCTTCACTATCAAGAAGCAGGTGGATACGTCATCGCCCTCTTTGTACGTTGCCTGCGGTCGCGGCGCCCACTTCAATAACGTTGAACTAAAACTTTTCAAAGCGACGGGGAGCGGACAAGCTACATCAGAATCGAACCTGTTCTTGCACTGGAGTTTCAATATGCTGGTAGTCGAGAAGGTCGAGTGGTCCTATGCGGAAGAGGCCCCCGAGGAGACGATCACATTCCGGTTCGGCGCCTGCAAGGTCATCTATTACAGGCAGGATGAAAAAGGCGCTCTTACCAAAGCAGGCGAGGGCATCTGGAACCAAATCGCGAACAGTACCGACTTCAATAGGCTCGTCGGCTGATGGGGCCATCGGGAACGGGAATATTCCGGGCCGCGCGCGAAAACGGCGGATCGCCTCTTCGATATTGCACCTGGAGATTGTAACATGGGCAGAGATGTTAAGCGGGATCTCGTGCAACCATCCCTCCTGGACCGGCTTACGGACGATGAGCCGCGCAGCTCGTGTGAAGCGCAGGACAAGCGCAGTTTCTCTGTTCGCCAACTGGAAGAGGTGATTCTACGCGATGTTTCCTGGTTGTTGAACACCAACCAATTGGGTGCAACCGTAGATCTACAAGCGTACCCTCACGTAGCGGCCAGTGCACTTAATTATGGTGCCTGGCCTCTCAGCGGACAAATTCGCGAAGGCATGGATAAGAGCGCATTGCGCGAAGCGATAATCGAGAGCCTTCAGCGCTTTGAGCCGCGTCTCTTACCGGACACCCTCAAGGTGACGGTCCTGGACGATGGTCAGGGTTGCGGCACTTTTCGCTTTAGGATCGAAGCCGATCTGTGGGCGCAGCCATTGCCGGTGCGAATGGTGATGCGTACGGAGGTAAACTCCGAGCTCGCATCCGCCCGCGTCCTTCATCTCGGTACAGAGATAAGCTGATGGATCCCCGGCTCCTGCGACTGTACAACGATGAACTTGCTTATATGCGCGAGATGGGGGCCGAGTTCGCCCGCGCATTCCCGAAGGTCGCCGCCCGGCTCGGGATGGAATCAGTGGAGGTCGCCGACCCCTACGTCGAGCGGCTTCTGGAAGGCTTCGCTTTCATGGCGGCGCGGGTGCAATTGAAGCTTCAGTCTCGCTTTCCGGAATTCACCCAGCACCTCCTGGAGATGGTCTATCCGCATTTTCTACCGCCGCTCCCGTCGATGACGATCGTGCGCTTCGAGCCCGACCAGGAGGCCGGACGACTTGAGAATGGATACGTCGTGCCGCGGGGAACCAAGCTTTTGGGCCGCCTTGCTCCGGGTGCCGTCACACATTGCGAGTTCCGCACGGCCCATGATGTGCATCTCTGGCCAATTGTGGTAAGCGCTGCCGATTATTTTTCGACGCCGGGGCAGATCGCCGCACTGGATCTTCCGGCCCGGCAAGATGCGAAGGCTGCTTTGCGACTACGCCTTCGCACCACCAATGGCATGCCGTTCAATAGACTCGCACTAGACGCTCTCACACTGCACCTAACAGGCCCCGGTGGCATCGGCGCCGCACTCGCCGAACAGCTTCTCGGTGACGCATGCAATATCATAGCCCGTCCGGTCGGCCGGCCCATCCCTTGGCAGGAAAAGATTCCGGTTCATGCGCTGCAGCAGCGCGGTTTGGAGCCGAGCTGTGCTCTCCTGCCCGAGGTGCCACGCTCTTTCGACGGGTACCGTCTCCTACAGGAGTATTTCGCCCTCGCGGAGCGGACGTTGTTCGTCGAGGTTAGCGGGCTGGCAGACGCAGTAGCCCTGTCAACTGCCGAGACCCTTGAGATCGTCTTCGCACTTGGACGTGTCGAGCCACGGCTGGAACGACAGCTCGGACCCCAAAATATCGTTCTCTTCGCAACGCCCGCGATTAATCTGTTCGAACGCCAGGCAGATCTCGTCCACGTGAGCGACAAGAACACCGAACATCATGTGATTGTTGACAGGATGAGGCCGCTCGACTTTGAGGTCCACTCGATCCTCGAGATGAGCGGAGACGGGGCGAAAAACGAAGCGGCTCCCGTGAGGTTCTACCCGTTCTATAGCATCAGCGCGCACGGTCAGGAGGAGCAGCATTCCAGATACTACGCGATCCGGCGGGAGCAGCGCCTCATGTCGGAGCACCAGCGTCTAAATGGCGCGCGGACTGGCTATATCGGCAGCGAGACGTTCGTTTCTCTAGTTGATCGCCAGGCGGCTCCCTATTCGGCGGAACTCCGGCATTTGTCTGTAAACTGCCTGTGCTCGAACCGGGACCTGGCGCTGCTGCTGCCGATTGGCCGGGACGAGACAGACTTCACCCTGGAAATCGGCGCTCCAGTTACCGCCACCCGGTGCGTATCGCCCCCGAGCCGACCGCGCCACTCTTTCGCCAATGGCGATATCACCTGGCGATTAATTAGCCATCTCTCACTGAACTACCTCTCGATCAGCAATTCCGATAGGAACGACCACCGGGGCGCAGAAGCGCTGCGTGAACTCCTCCGCCTCTACGTCGATCCAGTCAATGCCTTCGCCTCACGGCAGATCGACGGGATCCGGGAGATCCGGTCCAGGCCTGCGGTCAGGCGATTGTCCAGCGGTGGACAAGCCGCCGTAGCACGTGGGATTGAGGTTGGTATCATCCTGGACGAAGCGGCCTTCGAAGGCGTTGGCATCTTTCCGCTCGCCTCCGTGCTCAACCAGTTCTTCGCAAAATACGTATCCATCAACAGCTTCACCGAGATGGTCGTCTCGACGCTACAGCGCGGGGAGGTAATGCGATGGCCGACGATGGCCGGCCGCCGGGCGATCCTTTGATTTCGGGGGCACTCGGCGACTTCCTAAGCTCGCTTGGGGCCGAGCCGCATGCCTGCGACTTCTTCCAGGCTCTGCGGCGGATCGATGCAATCAGCTCAGATCGGCCTCGGCTGGGAGAATCGAGCGGTCCCAGCCTGGATCGTGTGCGGATCGCCCAGCAGCCCTCCCTTGCATTTCCGACTCGATCGATCGCGGGCGTGACTGCGCACGAGGAGAACGATCCCGTAATCTCCACCTACGCCTTCGGCTTGTTTGGACCCCACGGTCCCCTCCCATTGCATCTGACGGAGTACGCCCTTCTCCGGCAGCACAACGCCGCGGATGAGACGCTGATCCGATTTGCTGATACCTTTCATCATCGAATGGCCTCGTTCTTCTTCCGCGCATGGGCGGAGGGCGAACCGACCGTGAGCTATGACAGGCCACAAGAAGATCGATTTGCCCTTCAGCTCGGCGCGCTAGCCGGCTTCGGGATGACCTCCCTGCGCGCGCGGGATGCTATGCCCGATCTGGCCAAACTCCACTTCACCGGCCGTCTCGCCTCACACACCCGCAACGCCGAGGGGCTCGCTGCCATCCTCGCCAGCTTCGTCGAGGCGCCGGTTGATATCCGTGAATTTGTCCCAAAATGGGTCGAGCTGCCCCGCATATCGCTCTGCCTCCTGGGCCGCGACCCGGGCACGGGTACGCTGAACAGCACGGCTGTTGCAGGTGCGAGGATCAAAGTGTGGCACCATCGGTTCCGACTCATTGTGGGTCCCCTCAGCCTGGCTCATTACGAGTCGCTTCTGCCCGCAACTCCCGGCCTCAAGTCGATAGCGCAGATCATCTCCAACTACCTTGGAGATGAACTGGACTGGGAGATTAACCTCGTTCTTCGTCAGGAGCAGGTCCCGGAAGTGCAGTTGGGTCGCTGCGGCAGACTCGGTTGGTCCAGTTGGATGGGCAAGCGGAAAAGGCGCCAGCACGCCGATGACTTGACAACTACCCCAACTGACCGCGGCCCACCGGCTGCCGCATGGCACTCTCCCGAAACGGACATCCATGATGCGGCGGGCCCGCTCGACCTTCTTTTCGGGCGGGGAGAAGATCTCGTTGGCGAGATCGATCTGGATCGGATGAATGGCCCACGTGCCCTCGATGCCAAGTGCGGCGGCACGGCGGGCGGCGGCTTGGAAGGCCCGTTATGACAAGCATCGGAAGCCAGACTATCTTCAGTAAGCTCAACGCAAACTGCAATGAGACCGCCAAGGCCCTTTGCAAAATTCGCCGTGACGCCTCTTTGGAATGTTCTCGCCATTTTGACGCCCTTGAGGCTTCAGCAGCGGAGAGGCCGATCGAGGCGACGATCGCGGCGAAACTCGACCACCGTGGTTGTCCGCTAGGGCGCTGCGCCCTGGGCCTGGCTGAGAATTCCAGGAGATACGTCGTCGCTAGCACCGCCGGAATCCGCCAACTCATCGATGTTCTAAGGCCGCATGGCGAGATTTGGGTGGGAGTTAGCGTGGGTGAGTTCCAAGAGGCCCACACGCTTTCTTCGCCCCGCCCCCCCCGCTTGGCTCTGACGATGCGGGCCAGCAAGCCATCTTGGCTGAGCAACGGTCTGCGATTTCGATGCACGAGATAAACGCCTTTCTGCATCTTCGCCGATGGCTTCGGCGGCATCTTACTCACGCTATCGGGCGCAACCGCGCCTTCTCATCAAATCTGCGGAACACACACCACCATGGTCCTGTCAAGAATCGAGAGTCTCTTAAGGCACAATCGTTTTGTTGCGGTCACTTCGGCCGCGTCCGAGTTGAATGAAATCTCTCTCCGACGGCTCAGTGGCACCGAGCGGCTGGGGGAACCTTTCCTCTACGAGGTGAAGCTCGCCAGCCGCAATCCAGTTCAGAACTTTGCTACGATTCCCGGTCAAAGCCTGACAATCGGGCTTAAGCTCAAGGACTCGCAAACGCGCTTCTTCAACGGTGTTGTTACGCGCTTCCAATATCTCGGCCTCGACGATACCGAGCACCTCAACTACGTGGCGCAGGTGCGCCCGTGGATTTCATTGCTCGAGCATCGCTCTAACAGTCGGGTCTTTCAGAACAAGACCAGCATCGAGATCATCACCACGATTTTTCGAGAACATAAAGGCAATTTCAAGAATCAGACCGCCCGACGGTTCCCAGAGCGCCCATATTGCGTCCAGTACGATGAAACGGATCTGGCCTTCGTCAGCCGCCTCATGGAGCAGGACGGCATCTACTACTATTTTGAACATGCTGAGGACCAACATGACCTCGTGCTGGTCGACAACGCCGCGAGCCACATGGCCTGCACGCCTGAGATCGTGGAGACCCACCACAATCTCAGGCCTGCCCGAAGTCTTTACCAAGAAGACGTCATCCTGCATTGGGACGAGGTCGTTTCGCTACAGCCGAACAAGGTCGTTCTCAGGGACTATGACCATGAGAAGCCGATGGCAGAACTCACGTCTGTCGCGCGCGTTCCTCCCGTGAGGACAGGCGGCATTCCGCCCCGCAAGCTCACGGGAAGCGCCATCACCCGACCGCCGGAGAGCGTGGCGGTCAGAACGGGCGAGACCTCGTCGGGAAGCAGCGGCTGCACGGCAATGCGGGAGGTCTTCGAGTATCCAGGCCACTATACAAAAAAAAGCGATGGCGATTTCTACGCCACCATCCGTGCCGAGGAACTCGCCTGCAACGCTTATCGCGCGCGGATCGAAAGCACTGCGCGCCAGATAACGACCGGGTCATTATTCAAGGCCGCAAATCCCTTCTACTACGGCCAGGTCGGTTCCCGGCCGAAACCCACCGATCGCTTTCTGGCAGTCGGACAGGACTTCACTGTCATCGGAGAGGTGGGGGACGATCTCACTGCGGACACCGTGGGGGGGAAGGGCGAGCGCTTCCTCTATCACAGCAACGTAGAGATTATCCCCGCGACCACCCAGTACCGCCCGAGGCGCCGCACATCGGCGCGGTTGATTCACGGACCGCAGACGGCCGTCGTCGTAGGCCCCGAGGGCGAGTCGATCGCGACGGATAAGTACGGCCGTGTGAAGGTTCAGTTCTTCTGGGATCGAGAAGGCGAAAAGAACGAGAACAGCTCCTGCTGGATTCGGGTGGCCCAAAACTTCGCTGGTAAGGGTTTTGGCAACCTGGTCGTCCCACGGATCGGCCATGAGGTCGTCGTTGATTTCATCCACGGCAATCCCGACACGCCCCTGGTGACCGGCGTCGTATACAACGGCTCAAATCTGCCGCCTGAAACCCTGCCGACTGACAAAACGCGGTCGACTTTCCGGACGCATACCGATGGCGGCGCCGCTAATGCGTACAATGAACTGCGCTTTGAGGACAAGCAAGGCCGTGAGGAGGTCTATTTGAAGGCGCAGAAGAATCATACCGTCGAGGTCGGGAATATCTACAGCATCGACGTCAAGAGACACTTCCTCCTGACCTCGGGCGTCGCCGCGCCCGCGTCCTCTGCCGCAGCGGCCTTGGGTAGCCGCGTCGAGGTAACACCCGACAAGATCCGCCTTGTAGTATCGGGCAGAACCGGCCCCCAGGCCATCGAAATCAGCGCCGATGGGATAGCCATTATCGGCACGATGATTGGCGTTATGGCAACGCCTCCGCGGCTCGGGTCCATCGTCTCCATGCCGCCGCCGACACCGGGTCCACCCACGCCGTCGATAATGAAGCTTATTGCGACACTCGGGCTGCCGCCTGTGACGCCCGAGTGACACGATGTCAAGGTGAACTGGTTCTGGGTCTGGGCTGTCCGGCAGTCGTTGCCTTTAAGTCGTCAGGGCCCTGCAGGCGTAGAGATCAACAGCGGAACGGCTTCGGCGTCGTAAGCTGACCTACCGAATCAACGCGACACCGCGAGATTGCCCGAAAATGAGGAAAGGTTATGGTGCGTGAGCGTTTGTTCCGGGAACTTGCGCCTCAGTTGATGGAGTTGCCTCGCGAAATCGGCCGCAAGCGGCTCCAAATGCGTCTAGTTTATGTCTCCACCAAGCTGGAGTATAGCCCATCGATGAGGATGAAATACCTTTATCACTCGGCGTCACGAAATTGCCATCAGGGCGCGGGCGGCGCAAAAATCAGCGTTCTCGATCTGGGCGTCATAGCGCTGCTTTGTAGGGCGGCCTCTCGCCTCGAAGCGCTTCTGGCGGAGCGTGGCCGCCTCGAGCAGCAGTCGAAGCCTTTCGCCATGCTCGAAGGTGTCTCGCTTCCGTTTGCGTTTCGAGTTTCTGATGGGCGCTGGCCATGCCTGTCAGGCCGAGTTCGCGCAGCATGTCAATGGTGGAATTGGTCAACGTCGCGATAAGAATCATGCGCTGTCCAGCTCGAGGAAGGCCGCTGGCCATGCCCCCGAAGCATAACGGGATACGAATTTGGTATTGGAAGGAAAGGTCGCGACGGAAATAACATCAGCAGTGACGCAATGACCTAAGGAGCGTCGCAATGTACGGCAGAAGGCAGGGGGGTGGTGGCAATAGTTCCGAACAAGGAAGCCCAGGCTCGGCACTTGTGTCCTTCGGGCGAACTTGCATGCGAGCCACTTTGTAGAAAGGATTACCCGCTCTCGCGTATCAGAAAGGTGCGATGCTTATGGCCTAGAGGCCTTGCTGCCGGTTGGAAACCTCGCAAGCTGGACCCGATACCAACAGTCCTCAAGCGCATCGGCCATTTCCACATCCCAGCATCGCGTATTCGTTGATCTAACTACCCGAGACTCCAGCCTACGGGCCTTTTTGGATTCATCGGCGATCGAGGACTCTGTCGCCTATCAGTTGAAATAGGGTTTCGTGGCGAGCCAGCAGAGGGACAGCCCATGGATGAGAAAAACAGCCCCATTGTTTGCATCTCGGGTGTGGACGAACGAAAGCTCGGCGCCGCTCTAATCGCGGTCCAATCGGCATTTAGTGTCGCGATTGCGGAACTATCGAAGCTTCACAAAGGGAACAATCCTCAGTGGTTCGAAGACCTGGAGGAGGTGGTAATCGCTAACGCAAAAGGCACAGTCACCGAGGGCATCTCGCTGGATGTCGAGGTAGAAAGCCTCAAATTCGGCATCGACGTCCTTCGGGCGATCTTGGATGTAAGCCGCGTTGAGCTAGGCTTTGCAGCAAAGGAATAACCCTTTCGCCCAAACGAGGTGTCGATCTTATTTGGCGCGTCCAAAACATGCTCAGCCTGGACCGTCGACGCGCCTGCCTCTCGGAGGCGCTGGACAAGCATGCGCTGCTGCTCGATGATCACTTCACCGCGCAGCAAGTGGCGCTCGACCATTTCGAGTGCGGTCTCGACAGGGGTCTCCATAACCAATAAGCCGCTGACATTCTGAGCCACGGATCGGGGGCGGCAGCAGCCTCACCGATTTTTTCATCAATGGTGGCAATGTCACCATTGCCCCTAACGGCGGCCTTCCCGCGATCCTGTAGCAACTGGCGTGGCTTGCCGGATTGTTGCCCACAATCACCGCGGCAAGACCAGCAGGCTTGCCGATATCAGCTTGAAACCCCTTGACCGCGTCGATGACCGTTGCAGCCGTGGCCTTGCCTCGATGATAATTGTCATGTCTTTCGGTGACCTGCCCCTGCGAATTTCCTCCAGAATTGATTAGAGTCCGGCCCATCAAAGGACGGACGAATGAAGAAGCAGAGATTTACCGAAGAGCAGATAATTGGGGTGCTGAAGGAGCAGGAGGCTGGTGCGAAGGCGGCCGACCTTTGCCGCAAGCACGGAATTTCGGAAGCCACGTTTTACAATTGGAAAGCCAAATACGGCGGCATGGAGATCTCTGAGGCGAAGCGGCTGAAGGCGCTTGAAGATGAGAATGCCAAGCTGAAGAAGCTGCTCGCCGAGCAGATGTTGGACGCAGCAGCACTCCGCGAGCTTCTTTCAAAAAAATGGTAGGGCCTGTCGCCAAGCGTGACGCCGTCACGCATCTGAAGACCGTCATGGGTCTTTCGGAACGGCGGGCCTGCCAGATCATATCCGCCGACCGCAAGACGATCCGTTATCGGTCAAGTCGACCGCCGGAGGTAGAACTGCGGGCAAAGCTACGTGACCTCGCCAATGAGCGGCGGCGTTTCGGCTACCGGCGGCTGTTCGTCCTGCTTCGGCGGGAGGGAGAACCGTCCGGGGTCAATCGCATCTATCGCCTTTATCGCGAGGAGGGTCTCTCTGTCCGCAAGCGCAAAGCCAGACGCCGTGCTGTCGGCACGCGAGCTCCGATTCTGGTCGAAGCGAAGGCCAATGCCCGCTGGTCGCTGGACTTCGTGCACGACCAGTTCGCTTGCGGAAGGAGGTTTCGCGTGCTCAACATCGTCGATGACGTGACGCGCGAATGCCTGGCGGCGATCCCGGACACCTCGATCTCCGGTCGTCGCGTCGCTCGCGAACTGACGACCCTCATCGAACGGCGCGGCAAACCTAAAATGATCGTCTCCGACAACGGCACGGAACTCACTTCGAATGCCATCCTTGCCTGGTCGAAGGATCATAAGGTCGAGTGGCACTACATCGCGCCGGGAAAGCCGATGCAGAACGGCTATGTTGAGAGTTTCAACGGGCGCATGCGCGACGAACTGCTCAACGAAAGCCTGTTCTTTGGCCTCGACCATGCCCGAAGCGCCATTGCTGAATGGGCCGACGATTACAATCCTGTTTCATAACACCCATCTTTCTATGTCATTGAAAGGAATAGATTTTCCTGATC
>NZ_NWSQ01000051.1 GCF_002531725.1 Rhizobium sp. L43 | reverse complement strand
GTCACGGTTGCCGTCGAGCTGATCGTTCCGATCGCGATGGAAGAAAAGCTGCGCTTCGCTATCCGCGAAGGTGGCCGTACCGTCGGCGCCGGTATCGTTGCATCGATCGTCGAGTAATCCTGGATTACCTTCAATTCATGAAAAACCCCGCCGGAAACGGCGGGGTTTTTTCGTTCTGATGCCCGTCGGTTGGCTTAACAGGTGTTGTAAAAATATCGTTAAATTGGCCCGTCACAGTATTTTGTTCATCTGGCGTTCAGAAACCGGTTGTGAATGGCCCATTTTAGTTCAGACTCCTTCTTGCAAAGAGGAGAGCCCGGATGATTCCAAAGGCCACATTCGCTGCGACGATATTCGCAATGTATGTTTTCACGATGTTTTTCATCGCTGCAATTCCGCAAGAGGTTGTTCAGGCGGCCGGAGTGCAGATCGACGAGTTAAGCGTCGTCAAGTGACGACGCTGGAGGTAAGTGTCGTCACGTGACGACGCTTCCGGAGCATCGCAGGCTTCTGCGGTGATCGGAAATGATCGGCCCAGTGCCAGGGATAGGGTGCTCCGGATAGGGCGCTCCTGGCGATGCGGGGTGAACCCTTGCCGGACGCTCGCTTGCTCTTCGCGCGGAAGCGTCTAACTATGCCTCCGATTTCATGACGCGGAGGACATATTCCATGAAGAAGCGAATTCTGTTCACGGGCGGTTCGGGCAAGGCAGGTCGCCATACCGTGCCGTGGCTCGTCAATGCGGGTTACGAGGTTCACAACCTCGATCTCGTGCCGCTGGATAGTCCCGGCGTCACCAATCTCATTGCCGACATCACCGATAGCGGCCAGGTCTTCAACGCGCTGTCGATGCACCGCGATTTTCCCGATCTCGATGCGGGCAGGGGCGTGCAGTCCTTCGACGCCGTCGTACACTTCGCCGCCATCCCGCGCATCCTGATCAAGCCTGACAACGAAACCTTCCGCATCAACACGATGGGCACTTATAATGTCATCGAGGCGGCGGTGAAGCTCGGCATCAGGAAGATCATCGTCGCATCGAGCGAGACGACCTACGGCGTCTGCTTCGCCGAAGGCCATCGCGATTTCCACCAGTTCCCGCTCGAGGAGGACTATGACGTCAATCCGATGGATTCCTACGGCCTTTCCAAGGTGGTCAACGAAAAGACCGCCCGCGCCTTTGCCGAACGTTCCGGCTTCGACATCTATGCGCTGCGCATCGGCAACGTCATCGAGCCGCACGAATATGAGCGGTTCCCGACCTTTTTCGCCCACCCCGAGATGCGCAAGCGCATTGCCTGGAGCTATATCGACGCCCGCGATCTCGGTCAGATCTGCCATCTCTGCATCGAAAAGGACGGTCTCGGCTATCAGGTCTTCAACGCGGCCAACGATACCGTCTCGGCCAATACGCCGTCGAGGGAGCTGGCGAAGCGATTCTTCCCGAACGTGCCCTTCACCTGCGAGATCGGCGAATATGAAGGTCTGCTCTCCAATCGCAAGATCCGCGAGGTGCTGGGTTTTAGAGAAGAGCACGATTGGCGGAAATATGTGAAGGTCTGAACGGAGCCCGGTGGCGCAATGAAGTGGCGCGATGAGAAAGTCCATTGCTCGCATATGCACAGAATGGCTTTGAAAATCGAAAATCGTGCTTGCCAATCCGCTGTCGTCGTCCTAAAGGGAGCGCCATGCTTTTCAACAGCGATTTGCGGGCCTTGGCCGAGACGCTGAATGATCGGTATGAAGGGGTATAGCTCAGTTGGTAGAGCGGCGGTCTCCAAAACCGCAGGTCGTAGGTTCGAGCCCTACTGCCCCTGCCATTTTCCTCGATGCGGGACAGCGCGGACATGCTCGCGGCATTCCGGCCGGGGGATTATTGGTGGTAACTAATTTCGTTAAACTTCGGTTTCCCTCTTGTGTATTCGGAAATCGGTGTTTATTTAGGGTTCAACAGACACGCGGTGCGTGGGGCTGATAGTTTCAGCTTTACGCGCCGTAATTGCGTGGGCAGTCGATGGCATCCAAATCCAATCCGTTTGCGTTTCTGCAGCAGGTTCGCTCCGAGACGTCCAAAGTTACATGGCCGTCGCGCCGCGAGACGATGATCTCGACGGTTATGGTGCTTGTGATGGTGGTTTTCGCTGCGCTGTTTTTCTTTGCCGCTGACCAGCTGATCGGCTGGGTTCTGAGCTTCGTGCTGAATACCGGCAATTGATACGGGTGGAGATGAAAATGGCGGCACGTTGGTACATCGTCCACGCATATTCCAATTTTGAGAAGAAGGTCGCTGAAGACATCGAGAACAAGGCTCGCCAGAAGGGGCTTGAGCACCTGTTCGAGAAGATCCTCGTGCCGACCGAAAAGGTGGTGGAAGTGCGTCGCGGCCGCAAGGTCGATTCCGAGCGCAAGTTCTTCCCGGGCTATGTCATGGTTCGCGCCAATCTGACGGACGAAGCCTACCACCTGATCAAGAATACGCCGAAGGTTACGGGTTTCCTCGGCTCCGACAATAAGCCGGTTCCGATTCCCGATTATGAAGCCGAGCGCATTCTCGGTCAGGTCCAGGAAGGTGTCGAGCGGCCGAAGGCCTCCATTACCTTCGAGATCGGCGAGCAGGTTCGCGTTTCGGATGGCCCGTTCGCGTCGTTCAACGGCACGGTTCAGGATGTGGACGAAGAGCGTTCGCGCCTGAAGGTCGAGGTGTCGATCTTCGGCCGCGCAACGCCGGTCGAACTGGAATACGCTCAGGTCGAGAAGGTCTGATTGTTCGAGATTGGAGGCTGGCCCTTGCGGCCTGTTTCCCGCGGACCTTGTCCGCACCCGCGTGGAAGGTGAGGGGTCTTAGCCGGACCCTAATGATCCGCACCACGCAACCGCAGCCGCCGGAGAGATCCGGCATCACGGGCCGGGCGACCGGCCGTTCATGAAAGGCAGAGAGATATGGCTAAGAAAGTTGCAGGCCAGCTCAAGCTTCAGGTCAAGGCAGGATCGGCAAACCCGTCCCCGCCGATTGGTCCGGCGCTTGGTCAGCGTGGCATTAACATCATGGAATTCTGCAAGGCGTTCAATGCCGCCACGCAGGAAATGGAAAAGGGCATGCCGATCCCGGTCGTCATCACCTATTACCAGGACAAGTCCTTCACCTTCGCGATGAAGCAGCCTCCGGTCAGCTACTGGCTGAAGAAGGAAGCGAAGATCACGTCCGGTTCCAAGACGCCCGGCAAGGGCGCCAAGGCCGGCTCCCTCACCAAGGCTCAGATCAAGACGATCGCAGAAGCCAAGATGAAGGATCTGAACGCAGCGGATATCGAAGGTGCAATGGCGATGATCGAGGGTTCTGCCCGCGCCATGGGCCTGGAAGTGGTGGGTTAAGATCATGGCTGGTAAGCGCACGCAGAAGATCAACGAAGGTGTTGATCCCACCAAGCTCTACGCTCTGAGCCTGGCCATCGGCATGGTCAAGGAACGGGCTGTCGCCAAGTTCGACGAAACCATCGAAGTCTCGATGAACCTCGGCGTCGACCCGCGCCATGCGGACCAGATGGTTCGCGGCGTCGTCAACCTGCCGAACGGCACCGGCCGTACGGTTCGCGTTGCCGTCTTCGCTCGTGGCGTCAAGGCTGACGAAGCCAAGGCCGCCGGTGCCGATATCGTCGGCGCCGAAGACCTCGTCGAAATCGTCCAGGGCGGCAAGATCGAATTCGATCGCTGCATCGCCACCCCCGACATGATGCCGCTCGTCGGCCGTCTCGGTAAGGTTCTCGGGCCGCGCGGCATGATGCCCAACCCGAAGGTCGGCACCGTCACCATGGACGTCGCCGGAGCCGTCAAGGCTTCCAAGGGCGGCGCTGTCGAGTTCCGCGTCGAGAAGGCTGGTATCGTCCATGCCGGCATCGGCAAGGCTTCTTTCGACGCCAAGGCTCTGGAAGAAAACATCCGTGCTTTTGCTGACGCCGTCATCAAGGCGAAGCCGGCTGGCGCCAAGGGCAACTATGTCAAGCGCGTGGCGATTTCCTCGACCATGGGTCCGGGCGTCAAGATCGAAGTCGGCTCGGTCACCGCGGCCCCGACTGCATAAGTTATGGCCGGGCTTTTAAGTCCGGCGACTGAATTTCCGGCCTCGCAAGGGGCCGGAATATTCCGGAGAAATCCGGAATCCTGTCCGAGATTGCAGGTGGTTTTCCCTTAATCACTTGGCCTGCATGAGACGGGTAAGACCCGAATTGCATGAAGTTCGCTTCTCGTAACTCGGTTCGAGCCTTGGATGCCTTGTGCCTCTTTAGCCTTGATTGGCGCGGGAGCGCGGGGGGACAGGATCCTCAAGCGTCGCTTGGGATCTCACATGATCCCAGGAGGCAAAGGCAACCCGGCAGGCCCGTTTTCGGTCCTGCCAACTGGAGATAGGCAGTGGAAAGAGCGGAAAAACGCGAATTCGTCACGGAACTGAACGAAGTCTTCAAGGCTTCGGGCTCAGTTGTCGTGGCCCACTATGCTGGTGCCACAGTCGCGCAGATGAACGATTTTCGTTCGAAGATGCGTGCAGCTGGCGGTACCGTCAAAGTCGCGAAGAACCGCCTGGCCAAAATTGCCCTTCAGGGTACGGAAGCGGAAGGGATTACCAATCTCTTCAAGGGTCAGACGCTGATTGCATACAGCAATGACCCGATCACCGCTCCGAAGGTCGTCATGGATTTCGCCAAGACCAATGACAAGATCATTGTTCTGGGCGGCGCCATGGGAACAACCACGCTCAACGCCGAAGCAGTCAAGTCGCTCGCGACCCTGCCTTCGCTCGACGAGCTGCGTGCGAAGCTGCTGGGCATGATCCAGACACCGGCTACCCGCATCGCTGGGGTTGTTGCAGCACCGGCAAGCCAGCTTGCCCGTGTGTTCGCGGCCTACGCCAAGAAGGACGAAGCCGCTTAAGGCGGTTTTTCGCTGTTTATAATCAACCGGTTCGAACCGAACAAAAGGAACTAGTAAAATGGCTGATCTCGCAAAGATCGTTGACGACCTCTCCTCGCTGACCGTTCTGGAAGCTGCAGAACTGTCGAAGCTTCTCGAAGAAAAGTGGGGCGTTTCCGCTGCTGCTCCGGTAGCTGTCGCTGCCGCTGCTGGCGGTGCTGGCCCGGCTGTCGTTGAAGAAGAAAAGACCGAATTCGACGTCATCCTCGTCGACGCCGGTGCCAACAAGATCAACGTCATCAAGGAAGTCCGCGCCATCACCGGTCTCGGCCTCAAGGAAGCCAAGGACCTCGTCGAGGCCGCTCCGAAGGCTGTCAAGGAAGGCGTCAACAAGGCTGAAGCCGCTGACATCAAGAAGAAGCTTGAAGACGCCGGCGCCAAGGCCGACGTCAAGTAATCTTGAATTGCTTTTGGGAGGCAGTCTCGACTGCCTCCCATTTGCCGTTTTTCTGAACGAATTACCCAAAAGCCGCGTCAAACCGGCTTTTGGGTAATGGGTTCTTCAAAAGGATAGTCTCGCGCCGAGGGCAGCACAGCAATCCGAGCTGAGCGTTTTCGGGAGTCGGACGAGATTGAACTACCCATTGATTGACGGGATCGACTGGCCATCGGTTCCCGTCCGTTGCAGGCCCGGGTGCAAGATTTTGAAGGAGCGACGATGGCTCAGACCCTTTCGTTCAACGGTCGCAGGCGCGTACGCAAGTTTTTTGGTAAGATCCCCGAAGTCGCAGAAATGCCGAACCTCATTGAGGTTCAGAAGGCGTCCTACGACCAGTTTTTGATGGTTGAAGAGCCGAAAGGCGGCCGGCCCGACGAGGGTCTTCAGGCCGTTTTCAAGTCGGTTTTCCCGATCACCGATTTCTCCGGCGCTTCCATGCTGGAATTCGTGTCCTACGAGTTCGAACCGCCGAAGTTCGACGTTGACGAATGCCGTCAGCGCGACCTGACCTATGCAGCGCCGCTGAAGGTGACGCTGCGCCTCATCGTGTTCGATATCGACGAGGATACCGGCGCGAAGTCGATCAAGGACATCAAGGAACAGTCCGTTTACATGGGCGACATGCCGCTCATGACCAATAACGGCACGTTCATCGTCAACGGCACCGAGCGCGTGATCGTCTCCCAGATGCACCGTTCGCCGGGCGTCTTCTTCGACCACGACAAGGGCAAGAGCCATTCTTCCGGCAAGCTGCTCTTTGCTGCCCGCGTCATCCCTTATCGCGGTTCCTGGCTCGATATCGAATTCGACGCCAAGGATATCGTCTACGCCCGTATCGACCGCCGCCGTAAGATCCCTGTCACGTCGCTCCTGATGGCGCTCGGCATGGACGGCGAGGAAATCCTCGACACCTTCTACACGAAGTCGCTCTACAAGCGCGACGGCGCAGGCTGGCGCATTCCCTTCAAGCCGGAAACGCTGAAGGGTGCCAAGGCGATCACCGAGATGGTCGACGCCGATACCGGCGAAGTCGTCGTGGAAGCCGGCAAGAAGCTGACCCCGCGCCTGCTGCGCCAGCTCTCCGACAAGGGCCTGAAGGCGCTGAAGGCCGCCGATGACGATCTTTACGGCAACTACCTCGCCGGCGACATCGTCAACTACTCGACGGGCGAGATCTATCTCGAAGCCGGCGACGAAATCGACGAGAAGACGCTCGGCGTCATCCTGGCAAACGGTTTCGACGAGATCCCGGTTCTCGGCATCGACCACATCAATGTCGGCGCCTACATCCGCAACACGCTGTCTGCCGATAAGAACGAGAACCGTCAGGACGCTCTGTTCGACATCTACCGCGTCATGCGTCCGGGTGAGCCGCCGACCATGGAATCGGCCGAAGCCATGTTCAACTCGCTGTTCTTCGATGCGGAGCGTTACGACCTCTCCGCCGTCGGCCGCGTCAAGATGAACATGCGTCTCGACCTGACCGTCGAAGACACCGTCCGCATCCTGCGCAAGGACGACATCCTGGCCGTGGTCAGGATGCTGGTCGAACTGCGCGACGGCAAGGGCGAGATCGACGACATCGACAACCTCGGCAACCGCCGCGTCCGCTCGGTCGGCGAGCTGATGGAAAATCAGTACCGTCTCGGCCTGCTCCGCATGGAGCGCGCGATCAAGGAACGCATGTCCTCGATCGAGATCGACACGGTCATGCCGCAGGATCTGATCAACGCCAAGCCGGCGGCTGCAGCCGTTCGCGAATTCTTCGGTTCCTCGCAGCTGTCGCAGTTCATGGACCAGGTCAACCCGCTCTCGGAAATCACCCACAAGCGCCGTCTTTCGGCCCTTGGCCCGGGTGGTCTGACCCGCGAGCGCGCCGGCTTCGAAGTCCGCGACGTGCATCCGACCCATTACGGCCGTATTTGCCCGATCGAAACGCCTGAGGGACCGAACATCGGTCTGATCAACTCGCTTGCGACCTTTGCCCGCGTCAACAAGTACGGTTTCATCGAAAGCCCGTACCGTCGCATCGTCGACGGCAAGGTGACGAGCGACGTGCTCTACCTCTCCGCCATGGAAGAGGCGAAGTATTACGTCGCCCAGGCCAACGCCGAGATGAACGCTGACGGTTCCTTCGTCGACGAATTCGTCGTCTGCCGTCATGCCGGCGAAGTCATGCTCGCCCCGCGCGACAGCATGAACCTGATGGACGTCTCGCCGAAGCAGGTCGTTTCGGTCGCAGCCGCGCTCATCCCGTTCCTGGAAAACGACGACGCCAACCGCGCGCTCATGGGCTCGAACATGCAGCGTCAGGCCGTGCCGCTGCTGCGTGCCGAAGCCCCGTTCGTAGGCACCGGCATGGAGCCGGTCGTTGCCCGTGACTCCGGTGCCGCCATCGGCGCCCGTCGCGGCGGCGTGGTCGACCAGGTCGACGCGACGCGTATCGTTATCCGCGCCACCGAAGACCTCGAAGCCGGCAAGTCAGGCGTCGATATCTACCGCCTGCAGAAGTTCCAGCGTTCGAACCAGAACACCTGCGTCAACCAGCGTCCGCTGGTTACCGTCGGTGACGAAGTCAACCGCGGCGACATCCTCGCCGACGGCCCGTCGACCGATCTCGGCGATCTGGCGCTCGGCCGCAACGCGCTCGTCGCGTTCATGCCCTGGAACGGCTACAACTACGAAGACTCGATCCTGCTCTCCGAGCGCATCGTTGCCGACGACGTATTCACATCCATCCACATCGAAGAATTCGAAGTGATGGCGCGTGATACCAAGCTTGGTCCTGAGGAAATCACCCGCGACATTCCGAACGTTTCGGAAGAAGCGCTGAAGAACCTCGACGAAGCCGGTATCGTCTATATCGGCGCCGAAGTTCAGCCGGGCGATATCCTCGTCGGCAAGATCACCCCGAAGGGCGAAAGCCCGATGACGCCGGAAGAAAAGCTTCTGCGCGCCATCTTCGGCGAAAAAGCCTCCGACGTGCGCGATACCTCCATGCGCATGCCGCCCGGCACCTACGGCACGATCGTCGAAGTTCGCGTCTTCAACCGCCATGGCGTCGAGAAGGATGAGCGCGCGATGGCAATCGAGCGCGAAGAGATCGAGCGTCTTGCAAAGGACCGCGACGACGAACAGGCGATCCTCGACCGTAACGTCTACGGCCGCCTGATCGAAATGCTGCGCGGCCAGGCGTCCATCGCCGGCCCGAAGGGCTTCAAGAAGGGCACCGAGCTTTCGAACGCCGTCGTCTCCGAATATCCCCGCTCGCAGTGGTGGATGTTCGCGGTCGAAGACGAGAAGGTCCAGAGCGAACTCGAAGCGCTCCGCGGTCAGTACGACGAATCCAAGTCGCGCCTTGAACAGCGCTTCATGGACAAGGTCGAGAAGGTCCAGCGCGGCGATGAAATGCCTCCTGGCGTCATGAAGATGGTCAAGGTCTTCGTCGCCGTGAAGCGCAAGATCCAGCCGGGCGACAAGATGGCCGGCCGCCACGGCAACAAGGGCGTCGTCTCGCGCATCGTTCCGGTCGAGGACATGCCGTTCCTCGAAGACGGAACGCATGTCGACGTCGTTCTGAACCCGCTCGGCGTGCCTTCGCGCATGAACGTCGGCCAGATCCTCGAAACCCATCTGGGTTGGGCCTGCGCCGGCATGGGTCGCCAGATCGGCGAGCTGATCGAAGCCTACAAGGCCAATGGCAACATCGAGCCGCTGCGCAAGACCATCGGCGATGTCGTCGGTGACGGTCCGAAAGCCGAACAGGTCCACGAGTTCGACGATGAGTCGGTCCTGCGTCTCGCCGACCAGTGGAAGCGCGGCGTTTCGATTGCGACGCCTGTTTTCGACGGTGCGCATGAAGGCGACGTCAACGACATGCTGCGTCTGGCAGGTCTCAAGGATACCGGTCAGTCGACGCTCTATGACGGCCGTACCGGCGAGCAGTTCGACCGCCAGGTGACTGTGGGCTACATCTACATGCTGAAGCTCAACCACCTGGTCGACGACAAGATCCATGCCCGTTCGATCGGTCCTTACTCGCTCGTGACCCAGCAGCCGCTGGGTGGCAAGGCGCAGTTCGGCGGCCAGCGCTTCGGCGAAATGGAAGTCTGGGCGCTCGAAGCATATGGTGCGGCCTACACGCTGCAGGAAATGCTGACGGTGAAGTCGGACGACGTCGCCGGCCGCACCAAGGTCTACGAAGCCATCGTCCGCGGAGACGACACGTTCGAAGCCGGTATTCCGGAAAGCTTCAACGTTCTCGTCAAGGAAATGCGCTCGCTGGGCCTCAGCGTCGAACTCGAAAACACCAAGCTTGACGAGGCGCAGGCAGCTCAGCTGCCCGACGCGGCCGAGTAAGCACTTGATAGGGCGTGCGCTGCTGATGCGGCGCACGCCGGTCCCGCCGGGCGCCGTATCCGTGTCGGCCCGGGAGGGAAGTTTCGCCGCATCTTGCGGTTATTCTCGTTTAAGCGAGGGAGGCGGCTCCCGGGAAATTGCCGCCGACCATCGCATTTTGAGGGCGCTTTAGCCCATGAAGGAGACAGGCATGAACCAAGAGGTCATGAATCTTTTCAATCCGCAGGTGCCTGCACAGAATTTCGATTCCATTCGGATTTCGATCGCGTCTCCGGAGAAGATCCTCTCCTGGTCTTACGGTGAGATCAAGAAGCCGGAAACCATCAACTACCGTACGTTCAAGCCGGAACGCGACGGTCTGTTCTGCGCGCGCATCTTCGGGCCGATCAAGGACTACGAATGCCTGTGCGGCAAGTACAAGCGCATGAAGTACAAGGGCATCATCTGCGAAAAGTGCGGCGTCGAAGTCACGCTGTCGCGCGTTCGCCGTGAGCGCATGGGCCATATCGAGCTCGCCGCTCCGGTAGCTCACATCTGGTTCCTGAAGTCGCTGCCGTCACGCATCTCGACGCTGCTCGACATGACGCTGAAGGATGTCGAGCGCGTTCTCTACTTCGAAAACTACATCGTCACCGAGCCGGGCCTGACCGCCCTGAAGGAGCACCAGCTCCTCTCGGAAGAAGAGTATATGCTTGCCGTCGACGAATACGGCGAAGACCAGTTCACCGCGATGATCGGCGCTGAGGCGATCTACGAGATGCTGGCCTCGATGAACCTCGAAAAGATCGCCGGCGACCTGCGCTCCGAGCTTGCCGACACCACGTCGGATCTCAAGCAGAAGAAGCTGATGAAGCGCCTGAAGATCGTCGAGAACTTCATGGAATCCGGCAACCGTCCGGAATGGATGATCATGAAGGTCGTCCCGGTCATTCCGCCGGACCTGCGTCCGCTGGTTCCGCTCGACGGCGGCCGTTTCGCGACGTCGGATCTGAACGATCTCTACCGCCGCGTCATCAACCGCAACAACCGTCTGAAGCGGCTGATCGAGCTTCGTGCGCCCGGCATCATCATCCGCAACGAAAAGCGCATGCTGCAGGAATCGGTTGACGCGCTGTTCGACAACGGCCGTCGCGGCCGCGTCATCACCGGCGCCAACAAGCGTCCGCTGAAGTCGCTGTCCGACATGCTGAAGGGCAAGCAGGGCCGCTTCCGCCAGAACCTGCTCGGCAAGCGCGTCGACTATTCCGGCCGTTCGGTCATCGTCACCGGTCCGGAACTGAAGCTGCACCAGTGCGGCCTGCCGAAGAAGATGGCGCTCGAGCTCTTCAAGCCGTTCATCTATGCCCGCCTTGACGCCAAGGGTTACTCCTCGACCGTCAAGCAGGCCAAGAAGCTGGTCGAAAAGGAAAAGCCTGAGGTCTGGGATATCCTCGACGAGGTCATCCGCGAGCATCCGGTTCTCCTGAACCGCGCACCGACGCTGCACCGCCTGGGCATCCAGGCCTTCGAACCCACCCTGGTCGAAGGCAAGGCGATCCAGCTGCATCCGCTCGTCTGCACGGCCTTCAACGCCGACTTCGACGGCGACCAGATGGCCGTTCACGTGCCGCTGTCGCTCGAAGCCCAGCTCGAAGCCCGCGTGCTGATGATGTCGACCAACAACATCCTGCACCCGGCCAACGGCGCGCCGATCATCGTTCCCTCGCAGGACATGGTTCTCGGCCTCTATTACCTGTCGATCCTGAACCAGAACGAGCCGGGCGAAGGCATGGCCTTCTCCGATCTCGGCGAGCTGCATCACGCGCTGGAAAGCAAGGTCGTGACGCTGCACACCAAGATCCGCGGCCGTTTCAAGTCGGTCGACGAGGATGGCAAGCCCTACTCGAAGATCTATGAGACGACGCCTGGCCGTCTGCTCATCGGCGAACTGCTGCCGAAGAACGGCAAGGTGCCTTTCGACATCTGCAACCAGGAAATGACCAAGAAGAACATCTCCAAGATGATCGACACGGTCTACCGTCACTGCGGCCAGAAGGACACGGTCATCTTCTGCGACCGCATCATGCAGCTCGGCTTCTCGCATGCCTGCCGCGCCGGCATTTCGTTCGGCAAGGACGACATGGTCATTCCGGATGCCAAGGCCAAGATCGTTGCCGACACCGAAAGCTTGGTGAAGGAATACGAGCAGCAGTATAATGACGGCCTGATCACCCAGGGCGAAAAGTACAACAAGGTTGTCGACGCCTGGGGCAAGGCGACCGAAAAGGTCGCCGAAGAGATGATGGCCCGCATTAAGGCGGTCGAATTCGATGACAAGACCGGCCGTCAGAAGCCGATGAACTCGATCTACATGATGAGCCATTCCGGCGCCCGCGGTTCTCCGAACCAGATGCGTCAGCTGGGCGGTATGCGCGGCCTCATGGCCAAGCCGTCGGGTGAAATCATCGAGACGCCGATCATCTCGAACTTCAAGGAAGGCCTGACCGTCAACGAGTACTTCAACTCGACCCACGGCGCCCGCAAGGGTCTGGCAGATACCGCCTTGAAGACCGCCAACTCCGGTTACCTGACCCGCCGTCTCGTCGACGTCGCGCAGGATTGCATTGTCACGCACGTCGATTGCGGAACGCAGACGGGCCTCACCATGACCGCCATCGTCGATGCCGGCCAGGTCGTTGCCTCGATCGGCGTTCGCATCCTCGGCCGCACGGCGCTCGACGATATCGATCATCCGATCACCGGTGAGCGCATCGTCGATGCCGGCAGGATGATCCTCGAGCCAGATGTCGTCGAAATCGAGAAGGCCGGTATCCAGTCGATCCGGATTCGTTCGGCGCTGACCTGCGAAATCCAGACGGGCGTCTGCTCGGTCTGCTACGGCCGCGACCTCGCGCGTGGTACGCCTGTCAACATGGGCGAAGCCGTCGGCGTCATCGCTGCTCAGTCGATCGGCGAGCCGGGCACTCAGCTCACCATGCGTACCTTCCACCTTGGCGGTACGGCAACCGTGGTCGACCAGTCGTTCCTGGAAGCCTCGTACGAAGGTACGGTGCAGATCAAGAACCGCAACATCCTGCGCAACTCCGATGGCAACCTCGTTGCCATGGGCCGCAACATGACCGTCCAGATCCTGGACGAGCGTGGTGTCGAACGTTCGTCCCAGCGCGTTGCCTACGGTTCGAAGCTGCATGTCGACGAAGGTGACAAGGTCAAGCGCGGTCAGCGTCTGGCAGAGTGGGACCCCTACACCCGTCCGATGATGACGGAAGTGGCCGGTACCGTTCAGTTCGAAGACCTGGTTGACGGTCTCTCCGTTCTGGAAGCGACCGACGAGTCGACCGGCATCACCAAGCGTCAGGTCATCGACTGGCGTTCGACCCCGCGCGGTTCGGACCTCAAGCCGGCGATCGTCATCAAGGATGCCAGCGGCAATGTCGCGAAGCTGTCCCGTGGTGGTGACGCCCGCTTCCTGCTCTCTGTCGACGCGATCCTGTCGGTCGAGCCGGGCACCAAGGTCTCCCAGGGTGACGTGCTTGCGCGTTCGCCGCTGGAAAGCGCCAAGACCAAGGACATCACCGGCGGTCTGCCGCGTGTTGCCGAACTGTTCGAAGCCCGCCGTCCGAAGGACCACGCCATCATCGCGGAGATCGATGGTACGATCCGCCTCGGCCGCGACTACAAGAACAAGCGCCGTGTCATCATCGAGCCGGCGGAAGACGGTGTCGAGCCGGTCGAATACCTGATCCCGAAGGGCAAGCCCTTCCACCTTCAGGAAGGCGACTATATCGAAAAGGGTGACTACATCCTCGACGGTAACCCGGCTCCGCACGACATCCTGGCGATCAAGGGCGTTGAGGCTCTGGCCTCCTACCTCGTCAACGAGATCCAGGAAGTCTACCGCTTGCAGGGCGTTGTCATCAACGACAAGCACATCGAGGTGATCGTCCGTCAGATGCTGCAGAAGGTGGAGATCACCGATGCAGGCGACTCGACCTATATCGTCGGCGACAATGTCGACCGGATCGAGCTCGAAGACGTCAACGATCACCTGATCGAGCAGGGCAAGAAGCCCGCCTATGGCGATCCGGTTCTTCTCGGCATCACCAAGGCGTCGCTGCAGACCCCGTCCTTCATCTCGGCCGCGTCCTTCCAGGAAACGACCAAGGTGCTGACGGAAGCTGCGATCGCCGGCAAGACCGACGGCCTGCAGGGTCTGAAGGAAAACGTCATCGTCGGCCGTCTCATCCCGGCCGGCACGGGCGGTACCATGACCCAGATCCGCCGTATCGCCACGTCGCGCGACGAGCTGATCCTCGAAGAGCGCCGCAAGGGCACCGGTGCTGCCGTTGCCACGCCGATGCTGCAGGACATGGCTGAAAAGGCTCCGGCCGCGGAATAATCCGCGGCTGAAGTCCGAGAATAAAACGCCAATTGAAAAACCGCCCGGAGCGATCCGGGCGGTTTTTGTTTTTGGTCTGATCTGATGGACTGGGGGAGGGAAGGCGGCTCGTTCCGCTGATGCTGCTTTGGCGACCGACAGCGCGAGCGGCGGCTTCCTTCAGTTGAAGCGGATGATCGCGACCTCACCGTCGACGGCCCCCTGGTAGGCAGAGGCATGCGGCTCTTCGGCAGGCACCTCGGTCAGCATGCCGATCTGGTCGAGATCGGCCTCGATGAAGCCTTCCTCGGCAAGCGCGTTCAAGGCCTCGCGTACGGCCGTGTCGTCGTCGGGCGCCTTCAGCATGATGTGCAGGTCGATGCCTTCGCTGGCGTCGGACTCGTAGCCCTTGCCGATGATGATGAAGATCATCGGCCCGTCGAAATTATTGTCGTTATCAGGTGTCGTAATCATCGCCTGTCCTTCGGCTCTTTGACGATTCGGTCGCTCGAATCCTGCTGTGAGGGCCGTACGCCGCAATTGCTGATTCCTTAACTGCTTTTGCCGCAATGCCCAAGTTTTTATCTTGGAGCACGGCCGCCATTTCGTCTAGAAGGATGAAATCAGGGCGTCAGGCCCTGAGATCAAGGCGATACGGCGAGTTTATTTCTTAACCGGCCTTGACGAGTCGGGTGGAAACCAGTAGTACCCCGGCCATCAGATCCAATGTGAGGCTTGGCTGTTCGGGGCGACGCGCCCTGAAGTTCACCTCAAACAAGGTTCTAAACGCACGTTGAAGTCATGATGCTGCACGCACGACGCATATTCTATGCGTCCTCTGCTCCTTGTGGTCCATCTGCGGAAGCGGATCGGGCCATATTTTGCGCATTGACGGAAAGCGTGCGTCACTGCCGGAGACGGCGCGAGTTCAAGCCCGCAAGGGTACTGAGATAAAACGTAAGGGATGGTTGAATGCCTACCGTAAACCAGCTGATCCGCAAGCCTCGCCAGGCGAACGTAAAGCGTAACAAGGTTCCCGCACTCCAGGAGAACCCGCAGAAGCGCGGCGTTTGCACGCGCGTCTACACGACGACGCCGAAGAAGCCGAACTCGGCTCTGCGTAAGGTCGCAAAGATCCGCCTGACCAACGGCTTCGAAGTCATTGGTTACATCCCCGGCGAAGGTCACAACCTTCAGGAACACTCCGTCGTCATGATCCGTGGCGGCCGCGTCAAGGACCTTCCGGGTGTCCGTTATCACATCATCCGCGGCGTTCTCGATACCCAGGGTGTCAAGAACCGCAAGCAGCGCCGCTCCAAGTACGGCGCGAAGCGTCCGAAGTAATTCGGTTTTGAATAATCCGGCGCTGCGCGAGGTCCTCCGCGTCATGAAGCGCCTTAACGGTTGAAGAGACAAAAGTATGTCCAGACGTCATAAAGCAGAAAAGCGCGAGATCAATCCGGACCCGAAGTTCGGCGATCTGGTCGTGACCAAGTTCATGAATGCCATCATGCTCGACGGCAAGAAGTCCGTTGCTGAAAACATCGTCTATGGCGCGTTCGACGTCGTCCAGGGCAAGTCCAAGCAGGAGCCGCTCACGGTTTTCCATTCTGCGCTCGACAACATTGCCCCGCACGTTGAAGTCCGCTCGCGCCGCGTCGGTGGTGCGACCTATCAGGTCCCGGTCGACGTTCGCCCGGAGCGCCGCCAGGCTCTCGCCATTCGCTGGCTGATTGCCGCCGCTCGCAAGCGCAACGAAACCACCATGATCGATCGCCTGTCCGGCGAACTGCTCGATGCGTCCAACAACCGCGGCTCCGCCGTCAAGAAGCGCGAAGACACGCACAAGATGGCTGACGCCAACCGCGCGTTCTCGCACTATCGCTGGTAATTCCGAACGGTATCGAAAGGCAGTCCACAATGGCTCGCGAATATAAGATCGAAGACTACCGTAATTTCGGTATCATGGCGCACATCGACGCCGGCAAGACCACGACCACCGAGCGTATCCTTTATTACACCGGCAAGTCGCACAAGATCGGCGAAGTCCACGACGGCGCAGCCACCATGGACTGGATGGAGCAGGAGCAGGAGCGTGGCATCACGATCACGTCGGCTGCCACCACGACCTTCTGGAAGGGTCGTGACGGCAAGATGCGCCGCTTCAACATCATCGACACCCCCGGCCACGTCGACTTCACCATCGAAGTCGAGCGTTCGCTGCGCGTTCTCGATGGCGCCATCGCGCTGCTCGACGCCAACGCCGGCGTTGAGCCGCAGACGGAAACCGTCTGGCGCCAGGCCGAGAAGTACAATGTCCCGCGGATGATCTTCTGCAACAAGATGGACAAAACAGGCGCGGACTTCTACCGCTCCGTCGAGATGATCAAGACCCGTCTCGGCGCAACGGCTGTCGTCATGCAGCTGCCGATCGGTGCTGAAACCGAATTCAAGGGCGTCATCGACCTGATCGAGATGAACGCTCTCATCTGGCGCGACGAGTCGCTCGGCGCCCAGTGGGATGTCGTCGAGATCCCCGAGGACATGAAGGCCAAGGCTGAAGAATATCGCGAAAAGCTGATCGAGACGGTCGTCGACATCGACGAAGCCGCGATGGAAGCTTATCTCGAAGGCATTCTGCCCGACAACGACCAGATCCGTGCGCTGGTTCGCCGCGGCACGATCGACGTCAAGTTCCATCCGATGTTCTGCGGCACTGCCTTCAAGAACAAGGGCGTACAGCCGCTGCTCGACGCCGTTGTCGACTACCTGCCGTCGCCGATGGACATCCCGGCGATCAAGGGCATCGACTTCAAGACGGAAGCCGATATCGAGCGTCATGCCGACGACAGCGAGCCGCTTTCCATGCTCGCCTTCAAGATCATGAACGACCCCTTCGTCGGTTCGCTGACCTTCGCCCGCATCTACTCCGGCAAGCTCGAAAAGGGCGCGTCGGTCATGAACACGGTCAAGGACAAGCGCGAGCGCGTCGGCCGCATGCTGCAGATGCACTCCAACTCGCGTGAAGACATCGAAGAAGCCTTCGCAGGCGACATCGTCGCTCTCGCCGGCCTCAAGGAAACCACGACGGGCGACACGCTCTGCGATCCGCTTAAGCCGGTTATCCTCGAGCGCATGGAATTCCCCGAGCCGGTCATCCAGATCGCCATCGAGCCGAAGACCAAGGGCGACCAGGAAAAGATGGGCCTCGCGCTCAACCGCCTGGCTGCCGAGGATCCGTCCTTCCGCGTCAAGACCGACCAGGAATCCGGCCAGACCATCATCGCCGGCATGGGCGAACTGCATCTCGACATCATCGTCGACCGCATGCGTCGTGAATTCAAGGTCGAAGCAACCGTCGGCGCGCCGCAGGTTGCCTACCGCGAAACTATCACCAAGACGCACGAAGAAGATTACACGCACAAGAAGCAGTCCGGCGGTACCGGCCAGTTCGCGCGCGTCAAGATCATCTTCGAACCGAACCCGGAAGGCGACGACTTCAAGTTCGAATCCAAGATCGTCGGCGGTTCCGTTCCGAAGGAATACATCCCCGGCGTTCAGAAGGGCATCGAAAGCGTTCTGTCTTCGGGTCCGCTCGCAGGCTTCCCGATGCTCGGCGTCAAGGCGACCCTCATCGACGGCGCCTTCCACGACGTCGACTCCTCGGTTCTCGCCTTCGAAATCGCATCGCGTGCCTGCTTCCGTGAAGCAGCCAAGAAGGCCGGCGCTCAGCTGCTCGAGCCGATGATGAAGGTCGAAGTCGTTACCCCGGAAGATTATGTCGGCGACGTCATCGGCGACCTGAACTCCCGTCGCGGTCAGATCCAGGGCCAGGAAAGCCGTGGTATCGCCGTCGTCATCAACGCGAACGTCCCGCTCGCGAACATGTTCAAGTACGTCGACAACCTGCGCTCCATGTCCCAGGGCCGCGCCCAGTACACGATGACCTTCGATCACTATTCGCCGGTCCCGTCGAACGTCGCAACTGAAATCCAGGCAAAGTATTCCGGTCAGAAGTGACCGGAATACCAATTGACCGATAACAAGAATTAGATCCCCTCGGGGACTAGCAAAACGGAGAGCCGAAAATGGCAAAGAGTAAGTTTGAGCGCAACAAGCCGCACGTCAACATCGGCACGATCGGCCACGTTGACCACGGCAAGACGTCTCTGACGGCAGCGATCACGAAGTACTTCGGTGAGTTCAAGGCGTACGACCAGATCGACGCGGCTCCGGAAGAAAAGGCCCGTGGCATCACCATTTCGACGGCGCACGTCGAATATGAGACGCCGGCCCGTCACTACGCGCACGTCGACTGCCCCGGCCACGCCGACTACGTTAAGAACATGATCACCGGTGCTGCCCAGATGGACGGCGCGATCCTGGTGTGCTCGGCCGCTGACGGCCCGATGCCGCA
>NZ_NWSQ01000050.1 GCF_002531725.1 Rhizobium sp. L43 | reverse complement strand
TGATCCGGAAAAGATCGAACGCATCATGGCAGACGAGCCGAAATCATAAGTGCCGCGGCCTTCGCCGGATGGATACGAAAGACTGTCCGACAGCCTCGGCCAACTCCAGCTTATGGGGGTACGCCTCCTCTAAATGGTGCCAGCTCTTGAGGTGAGCATGCTTTTCTGTAGCGAGCCTATGGATTGCCAGCTCTACCGCATTGTCGGTCAGCATCAACGCAAACCGGGCATCATGAACGCCGCCCTTGTCGAGATGTTCGAGGGCCAGATCCATCTGGTCAAGGAGAGCCGCGTAAAAGCTGAGAGCTGTCATCTTAGGTCAATCTCGTCTGCCGCTCGTCGACCTCGCTCGACAGAGAAGTTGTTCATCTTCGGCTCCTGCCGGCGTCATGGCAGGTTCGCGTCAATCACCTGTCGAAATTGGTTGTAGGACGTGCCCTTTAAGAATGATCTTGGTGCAGTCAATCTCGCCTATTATCGGTGCTAGGATCGACAAATCCTCACTCGTGGAGAAAATCACTTGTTGTCCACGAGCCTTCGATGTCGCTGCTCGTCGCAAAAGCTGCTCGAAGCTGACCTTCGAAGATGATTGTTGGCGCGGTTCGTCGAAGACCAAAACACCTGGATGGTTCGTGCTGTAAGAAGCGGCGAGTTCGAGCAGCCCAAGCTGATACGCCCATTTCAATCTTATTGCGTCGCTTGCGGATGTTTCAAAACCGATCTCAAAACCCTCAACCTCGGGACGATACGTATCCTGGGAGATAGCAAGATCGTCGGGTTGAAAGGTTTTAAATCCAAACTGCCGCGCCTGTGCACGTAGCAATTCAGACAGACGGTTGAGCTTTGCCTTATCGCTGTCGGACAGCTCGTCGTCAGGAAGCGCGCTTCTCTGTTGAAGAAGCGTCGTATACTGCTCAGACAGGGTGCTGAAACTGCTCACCGCATCGTCAAAGAAAGACTGCAGTTCGGAAAAATCTCGAATCTTCCGTTCAATCAGAATTCGCTCTTCAATCGCTGAAGCCGAAACGCTCGTCGCCGGCGCTACTAAATCAGCTCTTAGTGTTCTTATTACCGTGTACGCTTCGCTGAGATCTCGATTTAGTTGTGAGAGTAATCCTTCACGCTCTCGATTTTCCTCTTCTTCGCGCCGAAGTATGTCTTCAAACATTCTGATTTCAGATTTGATGTATGAGATATTATCTTCGATTGGCATGATCGATGCTACGCATTTTGCGAAAGTAAAGTGTCCTGCAAGCCTTGTTCGCAGGTGGGGCACCGGTCAGGACTAAGTGACCATTGAACGCCTGAAAAGCGCTGTAGCTTTTGAACATCCTGGTTTTTTTGAAGATCTTCTCGCAAAGTCTGGATCCGCCGTGTCAGGGCGTCAACGTCTGCTAATTTTACCTGCTTCACGCCGTTTAACGAAAGGCGCTGGACATTGAGGCTCTCCGCGTGGGCGATCACCTCGGCGAGTTTGGCTTCTATGGCGGGGACATTGTCGGACACGACCGGCACTTCGGCTTGGGAAATAGTGTCGAGTTCGGACTTCAGCGATCTAAGATGGTCATCAAGTGGCGTCCAGCCAACTTGTGTTGCCACTGACACGAACGCTTTCGAGATCGCATTCAAATCAACGATCGGCTTCGTACCAAGTGCCTCAATGCGTGAGGCAGATCTGTTCAGCAGCTGGCTGAGGTCATGCCAATTTGTTTCCCATCTGCTGGTAAGAACGTTGATGCGTTGATTTAGCTGTTCACGTTTGCGCTCAATCTCGTAGGCTTCGAGCCCCGCGATGAACTCGACTGCTCGTTTGTGGACCTCTCGAATGCGAAAATATGTCGGAATGGCTGCGGGGATGGAGGACCACCCGGACTTTTGCTCCACCCAGAACAGCGGGAACACGGTTTCGAGATAGAGCTTGATATCTTCTTTCTCGTAGCCTCGAACGACGGGAAGCTCCCAGCCAAGAAAATTCTCGAGGAAATGATGGAAACCGTCCTCACGTTGAGCAGCCCCCGGGTCTCGCACGAAGAACTGCTGAGTCCGATACTGGCCTTCAGGTTCAGACAGACCAGGGCCGAATTTTACTGTTATCAGGCGGTCATCGAGTTTTGAGACGACAGGGCGATGGACTGTCGCTATTGTGCCGACTGAATTTTCCAGTTCGAGCATCACGTCAGATTCAACGACCCGCACGCTCTCGCCACTATCTGTCACAAGATGGCTTGTCATCGCGTGTGGAAGAGGGATCTCTCGACGAGGGCTCAGCATTCGTTCCAAACCAAGAACGTAAATCATCCCTTGAAGGCAGGTTGATTTACCCATGGTGTTGTCGGCCCAAAGAACATTTAGCCCGTCGGTGAAACCGAGTTCAACTCCGTACCAGCCCCGCTCTGTGAGCGCGCGAAGCCTTAGGCGTCTCAGTTTAAAAGTCATAGAAGATTCTCCGGACGCCAGACCGTTTTCATAAAGCCATCAGTTAGCTTCGGCGCCACCTCGGAAAGGAAGGCTCTCTCGGCGTCAAGTACGCCGCTAGCTTTGGCAATTGCCTCAGCTGCTTTGCGACCTTCGTCCGTCAAAACAACCACCGATCCTTTGTTAACGCTAACGAGACCCATCGAATGGCTGAGCGCTACCGCGCGGTTTAGCCAAGGCTCGACCCTTACGGATACGTCGAGTGGACGATACCGTCCCGCGATCAATCCTAGTGCCTCCTCTCGACCCTCCTCGAGTCGCACATTATGAGCAAGAAATTGGAGCTTCTGAAAACTCGCCTTTTTCCCTCGACTGTAAAATACACTTAGGAGCAGTATCGCCATTCCCCAAGCCATCCGCAGGTCGCCTGCGACAGGCTCTGGGCGGACGGTGAACGTGAACTTGGATGTATTAAGGATGTCTAAGAAAGGGCTTTCACGGGACATCTGGGAAATCCAATGGGCACTGCATTATCCATTCAGAGACGGTTCCGAACACGAGTTGATCGACGTTCTCAGGTGATAGGTTTGGCGCCGCACCCTTGATTGCTTCCTTCAGGTTCATAATCTCATCGTTCAGGATGCCACTGGCCGTAACTGCAGTGGGGCCGGCAAACTCTAAATGGCGCCTCCGGCTCGCAATCACCGTGGCAAGATTGTCATGTAACTCTGGTGCCTGAGAACGAAGTGCACTCATAAGCGCCGCGCCCTGCAGATGATAACGAGTAGCATCCGCAACCGCATCTTCAAGCTTTTGAGGAGTTGTACGCTTCGCCAGCTTCGTGCGAGCCGTTGACAGCAAATCCTGTGACCCCTTCTCCTTCTCCCAAGAGCTAATCTGCGGATTTGTCGGATTTGGAATGCTAAGTTTGATGAGCGACAGTTGCGCCGCATTCAGCGTTAGGGCGTCAGCGCCGAAAAATGCTTGATCATGAATAAGGACCTCAAAGTCAGTGTCGAGGTAAGGCAGTGCTTTCGATCGGAGCTCCGTCGTCTTGTTCGCGCAGTGTATGTTGACGTCCTTGCTGTCGTGTAATGGGCTGAGCAGGACCCATCTCTTTATCGGCGCGCCGAGGAAGAGTTTCGATACGATAACGTTGTTTTTTTGAAGCTTACCCAGATCCCTGGTGATCTTATCTTTTTGCTTCTTCGCGCGTTCAGCGACTCCGATCGGCTCTTCTACCGCGTAACACTGATATGCGACGCTGTCCTTGTTGCAGTAATAGTCGATACCAAGGTCGCCCTGATCTTTGGCGGGTACCTTGTGAACGTTTAAGACGCCATGCCGACAATTCAGGAGGCCAAGCGCAAATATCTCCCAGTCGTCGGGATTCCAAATAGTTGTTGTTGACGGCAAGACTTCCCCCAGTATTCAGTATAGGTAATCTACATGAAGGGCGGTTGCGTGCAATGGAAGATTGTCGGCCTTAGGTAGCATCACTTTGCTTTTTGATCTCATTGGTAAATGTTCGCTCTGCGGCACGTCGCCCAGACCGATTGGGCATGTTGAGATGGTTCGCTTCCTGGACAGCAGGCGCGGTCTTCCGCATCTTCTTTGGGTGATTGAGATTTGTAAGCATGCTTTCACCCCATCGCTCTTAGTCCGCCCTGGGCTGACGACTGGCCCAGTACGACGTGTATTTTGGCCCTTTGGAATCGGGCGGCGACGGGGGCTCGTGAATCAAAACAGGCACCGGCGCGGGAAGGTCTGGCCCGACGATTATGGCTTCTCCAGGCGCGAGAGTCGGGATGAACAGAGCGGCGTTGCGATCAAGATCGCCGCAGGCTTTCTCGACTGCATTGCGATCGTCTTCATTGGTCAGACGATGCACAATCAACGTGCCAAGTTGGCTGAGAACATCGGCCGGAATATCGCGAGGGCGTTGTGTGGCAAGGATGGTCGTCAGTCCGTATTTGCGACCTTCTTTGGCGATAAGCCCAAACGCTTCAAGTTTCACGCTGGCGTATTCGTCGCCGATGGTTCGGCCTAGGAATTGGTGTGCTTCATCCAGTAGTGTGATCATCGGTTTGTCTCGAAAGGTGTTCTGCCGGGCGCGGGCCAGGAGAAAGCGCCCGATGACATTCAGAAGGATTTCGCGCGTGTTGTGCTCGAACCTGACGTTTTTGAAGGATATTCGCAGGATGTCCTGCCTTTCGGACGCAAAGAATGCTTCCAGAACCTTTACTAAGGACTGTCCACGATTACCGAACAGGCATTCAAGCTCAGGGGTATGGATCAACGTGCGCATGCGCGCGATCAGGCTTTCGCAGTAGCCTACGGCCTGCTCATTGACCTTGCCCCAGTGGGTCGGATTGTCCCAATCCGTCGGCTGGACGCACTCCTGCTGAACCTGGTCGGGAAGGTTTTCAATGTCGAAGTGGCAAAGCGGACTGTGAATCACATCGCTATGCACTTCCAAAGCTTTCAGGAAGGGGCGGCGGTCCTTTTGCTTCTTAAGGAGCAGCTTTTTCTCATAGATCGTCACGCCTTCAAGCTGTCCCTCACTTTTCTTAACAAGCTTGAGGCTCTTGATCGCTTCGCGGAGTTTGGGGCCTTGACTTTGGCCCGATGGGCGAAACAAAGCAAACAGATCGTCCTCGGTCATGAACTGGTAGGGGAAATGAACCTGCTGGCTGCCGGCTTCTTCGTGGTCGAAGGCGTAGTGCTCCGATATGGCGGGGATTTCTGCAAATTCGCCGGTGGGATCAAAGAGAATGCATTTACCGCCAGCGGCTTTGACCTGCTGGAGTATGGTGGCCAGGGTCCAGCTCTTGCCGCCGCCCGTGGCGCCAAACACGCCGCAGTGGCGGCCGAAGAGCTTCTCAGGCGGCAGGCGCAAATGTACACCGCTGCCCGCATCGAGCGTGCCGATGTCGAGCGCGCTCGTACCGCTCGCCACCAGTGAATTTGCCATGAGCTCGCCGAACATCGACGGATCGGCCAGGTAAACCGCGTCGCCGACGCGGGGATGGTGGCGGATGCCACGGATGAGTTTGCTCTGGCGTTGATCGACTGACGCCAGCAGTTGCACCCTGCCGACCGGGTGAGGGTCGGGTTGCGTGCCCAGCGTCGGCTCGACGGTCAATCGCTCGGCGTCGGGCAGTTTGACTTCGACCAGTCGACCGAGAAGTTTCACGAGCTCGCAATCCACGAATACGAAGTCGCCGACGGCGCCGCGCGCAAGGGCACGGCGCTCCGGCCGGGCGGTGGCGTAAGGCAAGTTCACTTGCACCGTTGACGCCGTCACGACGGAAATCGTGCCGACATAGCGATCGGGATCAACCAGGCTGTGTTTGATCACGACTGTACCCCATCGCCGAAGCCTCTCGCGGCCTGCATACGGTCAAGATGGCGTTCGCGTTCGGTTTGCGCAACAAGATCAGGGATGGCTAGCGCCAAATCCTCAAAGCGGCCGCTGAGCAGTGTGATACGCTGATCGCCAATCCGCGCCAAGTGCTTGAACCTTTCGAAATAGTCGCTGATATGCTCGCGCACCGCGCTTTCCCCGGCGATGGTATGATCGCCTTTCTCCAAGACATCGTCTCTGAGAAAAGCCACGTCACACACGATCAGCTTGAGGCTCATATTGGCCTCCAGTGCCGCCATCACTGGCTTGCTCAGGTGGTCGTCGTTGAAGCCGAAGCCTGAGACGATCAGGGCGGTATCCGGCTCGCGCAGCGAGCTTTGAAACGCGCCCATCATATCAAGATAAGGAGGCTCAAACGCTTCCTGGTATTTGCTGTCGCGCGGAAAGATCAGGAGAGGCGTTTCCGAGCCTTCAGTCCGCACGATATCGGCACCGCTTCGCTTCCAGTCGATCGAGCCGTGGAGTTTGTAGAGATGGAACACGTTCTCGATATAGTCAGGCCCCTCCTTGGCATTCTCGCGGCGGACGATGTCGTGCGAGAAATGGCCGCGATCATAGATTTGCGGCATGGAATGGGAAAAGCCATCGATGATGGAGAAGCGCTGTGTCCGCGCGGCGTATTCAAAACACAAATCGTAGTTGGTCGTGAAAAATTTGGCGCGCGGCTTACGCACGCCGCGCCGCGCGATCTTACGGATGATCGTGCCGTGCGCCTTGAGGTCCGTATCCTTGTTGACGAAGCTGACGCGCTTGGAGATCGCCTTCTCGGCGGTTCCAATGAAGTTCGTGATTTTGGCGCTCTGGGCGTTGTCGAAGAGCTCGACATAAATTTTGCATTGGGTCAGCAATTTCTCAATGTTCTTTCCAATGTCCTTGGCTTTGGGGATGAGCTTGATCACTTCCTGGAATGTGTCGTCGGTGGCTGCGGTTTTGACCGCATCCCAAAGGTCGCCCATGCCGGGCGCGGTGAGAGCGTTCTGTGCGGTATTTCGTGCGCAGAATGATGCGCCGGCCCCGGTCAGCACCATCAGGTTCGAGGCGTTCATGGCGATGCTCAACGCAAGATCGATATCGCGGTTGGCGCCGAAACTGGTAGTTTTGCCATCGCCGTCAACTTGATCGGCGAACTCGACCCAGCCCTTGGCTGGGTTGAACAGCCGCAGATGATCGGCAGATGCCGGTAAATCCTTCCAGTATCCCAATGAATATCCCTCCATTTGCGATCTCGGTACGATCGCGCTATGCCCGTAATCGGAGCATGGCCGCAGACTACACGTCAAAATAAACTGTGTAAGCGTGTGGTGATAGATATTTGCAGGGGTTCGCGAGGCGAAAGACGCTGATATTTTTGCATGATCATTACGCAGACTTAGAGAGCGAGGTCATGCCGAGACAGCGGATGCTCAGTGCGAATGCACTCGATTGCCGTGGCGACAAGCTGTTCGCCGGCGTGTTTACCAAGAATGGAAGCCCGTAGGCAAACATTGGGATTGCCCATGGATTTCAGAGAGATGAGATTTTGGAACTTTCGCAGGTTGCGGGTTCGATTCCGCTCAAGGCGCACGGATGCCGAATATCGAGGTCTCCGGTTCTGCTCACACTAAGACAGCAACCTGAGTCTGTTCGCAGCGCGAGCCGCCCCACGCGGTGCGAACAGGTCGCTTTGCGCTTCTTCAACAGTTCTCATCGGTGAACGACGGTTAGTGCAGCAATACCAGCCTCATCGGCCGCACGCAGAAACGCTTCCCGGAATTGCTCCGGAGCAATCTGACCGCTGATCGCATCAACGCAGGCCTTCACCGCGCTGACGTATTCCTCGCCATCATCGGAAGGCCAGTCCGTGATCAGCATATGCGCTGCGTCGCCGAGCGTGCGAACGATCTTGTGGGCTGGCTGACCGCGCAGCGTAAGTCCAACGGGTGTGAATGTCGACGATGTATTCCAGTTCATTGCCCCCGACCCCTCAAGGCACGGATGCTGCGATCCCAAGCGGACTATACGCGCGCATTCTAAAAATCCGAATTAAGAATTATGGCTGCCACGTCGAGCGATGAAAGTCTGCCGCGCGGAGAAGTGAGGGCGCTCGACGACGAGGGGTAGGCCGCCACTAGCGCGATCACGCATGAAGTCGTCATTGGGCTTTGGGCAGATCGCTCCACCTTATCCTCAGCAGAGGTTTAGCCGTTTTAGGAAGCTTCGAGCGATCAACCATCCGCGATGAGACTTCAAAGTCGGCGTTGATCTTCACGACGAGCAGCTTGCTGAAATTCCCCGACACTTTCACGGAAACCTCATCGTTGGACTTGAACGGCGTGATGGTTTTGATCTCCACGTGATCGTTGCCAAGCCGCCCGTCGGCACCCTGCGCGTAGTTCTTGTTCAGCTTTATCCCGTAGGTGATGGCGCCGAACAGTTCGCCAATGACGCCGTACAGATCAAGATGACGACTTGTCTCACGGTGGTAGCTTTCGGCCAGTGCCAAGAGGTCCTGAAAATACGGGATCAGATGTCGGATAGCATTGGGATATTTGGCGCGCCACTCGTGGTATTGGAGTTGTTCTTCCACGTCGGACCAGGAAACCCACTCGCCGTCGTCATAGAAGGCTCGATTCCAGATATCAGCATCCATTTCAAACCTCTTGGAAGCCTGATTTTCGCGACGCTGCCCGTGCGATCTTATGATCTATCCATCCAGAAAGCGCGTCCCAGAGCGCTCGGTCTCGACCGGCTTGGCAGGCGATCGCAATGATCTGCTGGTAGGAGATAGGCGTGATCGCCCCTTGGCCGGCGAGGCCCGGATCCATCAGGCCCCGTATCGCTTTCCGCGCCGTTGGAAAGCTTGGGTGATCGGCAAAGGCTGCCAGGGCAGCCGCTTGAAGGTTTCGGCGCTTGCCTATCGCTGCCGCCAGCACGGCGTTGCGCATCCACTGATAGGCGTCTCCCCTAAAAGGACAGGGCGCATGGTCGACAACCGGATCGAGCTCGAAGACCTTTGGGATGTATTCCCAATAGCGGATGCTCTTGCCTGTCAGAGCGCATCGCGACCGCACGCCATTCCCCGGGTTGATTTGGTCTTCGTAGTTTCCGTTGCATTGACGTTGGCCTGAGCGAGAAGCAGCCGTTTGGCTACATTGTCCTCCGGGTTCGGTGAACTTGCACTCGATGACGAGTGCGGCCGCGGAGCCGACGGCAAGTGCATCGACTTGCGTGAGCCTGGGTTCTCCCAGAAGCCGATCGGTATCAGTCCACTCGAGTGTCACTGTCCATGGGCCACCCGGTGCCACTCCCACACGCTCGGCGATGGCGTCGAAAATGCGGTCGCGATCTGTGCTCATCTTAAGTGTGCCGAACACATCGATTGCGATGGCTTGCGACGAATGCGCCTTATAGGCCTGAATTCGATTGGTTCGATCACGATGCCAGGGAAACCCCTTCCAGTCCTTGATCGCTGCGCGACTGGCCGGAAACAGATTTTCGCGAACTGCCTGGAAATCGGAGATCATCCCCGGGTGCGCCTCACTTCCATCAAGGCAAGACGATCGTTTCTTTCGGTCGAAGAGGCTCGACCCTGCATGCGTTCGTGATGAGATCGCTTTAGGTGACACTCGGCTTGTCCACCAGCTTCTCGACCAATTGTCTGAGTTCCGACGGCGTCGTTTGGCCAGCCACCACCTCATAATAGCCGATCCCGGCGCGTCGCAGCGCCTCCTTCTTGACCGCGTCGCGCGCGGCCGCGGTGCCTTGGTGATGCGCTCCGCCCTGGTATTCGATGACGTGCCGTGGGTGGCAATTGCCGTCCACGAGCAGCAAGTCGACACGTTTGGAGTTGATGCAGCTGTAGGCCTCTGAGTCGGCACTTCGAAGGATCTCGCCCAATGAAACCTGAGCCATCACCTGCCAGGACGAATTGCAGCCGATCACGACACTGTCGAGTTCTCGAAACACCCGGGCTTCACTCTTGTTCAGCAATGGTTGGATGGTGAACTTCGAACGCATCACGATACGCAGTTGATCCGTGGCATCGATTGGCCGCGATAGCTGAGCAGCTGGGGTCTGAAGCCAGGGGCCCTGTATGACGCGCTCGTTCCAGCGCCTTTCTTCCCGGCGTGATCTGCTCCTCTCACGCCCCGGCTGTTTGCTCGTCGCGGTTAGGAACTGCTCAATGGCCATCCCAATGATAATGCCGACAAACAGCGCAGCGACTAACAGTTCCGGCTTTTCGAAGTCTGCAACGGTTATACCGCCCGAAACGCCGACTGCGGCAGCTCCGATGATCAGCCAAGGTGCTGCGAACAGCACCGACCTCTGGCGATATTGCATGCCCCTCTCCGGATTCCCCGCCAAGATAGTATGACGCTTTTACGATGTGCGGAAAGTTATCCAAAAGAATGGGGGCTCGCACGCATGAAGCTTCCCCCGGGGAACCGATATTGGCCCGCAGTCGACATCCGCTTCGGCCCAGGACGTTCCTACGTCGCTGGCGCGGCGAGAGATTTTCGAGGCCAGCACTTGGCTTGTTGCTATGGGGTTCACGTTTTGGGCCAGGAAGATCGCATAAAGGATCGAAGGGAACCCGCCGGCAGGTGAACAAAAGATAAAGCATGGCAGGCACATAGCTATTGATGCAGTTCGTATTCGAACCGTTCAAGGCGCGGCACCAGCCAATCCTTCTCACCGCTTTCGACCCGTTCAAGAGCTTCACAGGCAGAGGACTCTCGCAATCCAAACAGCTATCCGTCACTTCAGATCAAAACCCGCGTCCAACGCCGATGGACCAAATGCGAAAATTGAGAACAGACCAAGCGGCGAAGGAAAAACTCGATGATTTTCACCTATATCCGTAAAACTAGTTGTATTGCGTTAGCGAATCCTTGAGCTGCAGCGAGCATCGTCCGCTCACCTCGAGATGGATCTGGACTTGATGACCATTTTTGGCCAATCGCGCCTAACACGCATCACCTACGCCGTGCTGCTTCTGCTCATGTTCTGCTTCGATTTTGCGAAGGACCCGATCGAGCGCCTGATTATGGCCGAACATGATCAGGCAGCGCGTGAGTTAATGGCGCCACGCACAGGGACCGCCGTCGGAGGAGAGGTCAGCGGCAAAAACATGCCGCTGATGTTCAAAGGGCAAGAAGAGTTGGTGAAGCAGGTTGCAGCCTCCGGCCGCAAGCCGACGGCAGAGGACATGCAAAATTTCCGTGCTATGGCGGCCAAAGGGGCTATACAGATGGCCATGGGAACTGGAGCGGGCGATGCCGAAACAGCCAAGCTCGTTGCCCGCCGCTCCTTCTTCGAAACGCTTTACATGGTTGCCGCGATTGCGATGACAGCGATCACCATTGTAGGCCTGCTCTACATGGTATCGAGTCGGCTTCGCGACATTGGTTGGTCTCAATATCTGCTTTGGCTGCTGCTCGCGCCCGTCTTCTTACCGAGGTTTTTCGCAATTCCCTTGCCGACGCTTGCGATCCAGGGAATTACCTGTTTCTTCTACGGCATGCTTCTCGTTCTTGCCTTCATTCCCGGTGAGGACTCCAGCCCACCCGCCCGTTACAAGTTGGCCCAGCCGACATCGGCTAAACGTCGGCCGGGTCAGTTCGGGCGACTTGGCACGCAATAGCCGTAGCGGCTCGTGCGGCCGAGTCGGGACCCGGCCCGACTAGTCGACTGAGTTCGGTCGCTGACTTGTTGACGAGAGGGTATGCCTCATCCGTCAAGGGCCGGAAGAGGACACGGACGAAATTTTCACCCAAAGAGAGCATAGCGCGGCAATTTCACTTGCAATTGTACATTCAATTTGTAATGTCCATCTGGCAGTCGCGCATAGACCGATTGCAACTCTATCGAGCCATTTTGCTCGAAACCCATGGGGCTGGGGATACATGAATAACATTGCGACGGAAGCGTCGGCTAAATCAAGTCAAAACCCATTATCTGATGAAACCAAAAAGAAGCTTGCCGGAGCTAAGGCGGCATTGCAATCAACATTTGGGCAGGTTGTTCTAGCGATGAGCTCGGTGCCACGCTACCGCAGTCAGATGTTATCCGACCTCCATCATCTGGTTGTGGATCCCTTAATTAATGATCGTATCGCCATCGCGACACCCAAGGCCGTCACTGGCATTGAGCCGCCGGCGATCGCCATTTGGGCGACTGTCAGTGCCGAGGTTGATGCTCGTATTTCGGAGCAGGCTAAGGCGGGAGTGTTCCCGGCCCGCCTGAAGCCGGAAGACTGGAAGAGCGGTGAGGTCGTTTGGTTGCTCGACGTGATCGCGCCCACACGCGAGCTGGCAACGATGGTTCTGGCGAATTTTCATCAGGTTGCCAAGCGAGGAGACATCAAGATCCACCCGATGGTCGCCCATTTAGTCGATCGGGAAATCTTGGGAAAACTGACTAACGGTGTCACGTCAGCGGCTGCAAGCAGCGCTGAGTTTGGCAACGTGATGAACTGATCGAGCTGGCCGCCGAAACTCCAACAACAAATGTCAACTTTGAGCGCGCCTCGACCGGGTGTGCGATATCCGTTGCGGTGGGTTTGGCACCAACATGCAGACAGTGAGCGTGCTCGCGTCGCTTATAATGAAGGCTGTGCCCCTCATCGTAGCGAAAAACTCTTGATTGAAAAATGGGCAGCTAATGAAGCGTCGGTCGCTCTTGGCATCACTTTGCGCACTGCCTCTCGCGTCTTGCCAGGGTGAGAGTGCATCTGTTCGCTTTAAGGTTATTGCGTCGGCTACGGTGGATGGCCGACCGATTGAGAGTTCCTCGGTGATGGAAATCACCTATTCCAAGGTAACGCGCAGCCTTATCGGAAATGGTGGCGTCACACGTCTGTACGGCGAGGCGCTGATTTTCGATCTCGGAGACAAAAGTACGGCCTATATCCTGCCGGTCCAGCATGATCCGAACAACACTCTGACTCAAGTTTACGAAGCCGGAGTACTGACGAGCCTTGGCATCAAGAATAGCATTGGTTCGCTGTCGGAAGCGGACTTTGCAACACTACGCGATGCGAGCGGTCGCCGTCCCTTCAAGCTAAAAACGGGCAGACTGCCTGTGATTGTCTCGTTCAAGAACGAAACCGATCCCAAAACGATATTTGAAATCCAGTCCGCGGATTTCGGTCGATACTTCCCAGGTATCCACTTCACAGGTCTCGATATCGAAATAACGACTGACCCTATCACCAATAAATTGCGAGAACGGCTCCCCTGGCTCGATACCGCCGTGGCGCCCGGAAAAATTTTTCCACGCGATCCTCCAGGGGTCTCGCGCCCACGCAATGAACTGCCGTTTAGCTACATAATAACTCCCGCCAGATTCTTTGGAGATGGAAGCCGATGACAGAGACGCCCACCGACAAGAACGTAATGTTGGCCCTGCTTGCTCTGGATGCATATTCAAGGGGAGATAACCCGCAAGTTACAGACAAGGACGGGAACGAACTCTCCAATAGAATTGGAAATGCCCAAGTCGACAAGTTGTCCAGCGATGTACTTGACGGAACTGCAAGCATATCTGGTTTTAGCGCCACTTCCTATAAATGGACAGTTGGCGGGACTACGGAAACGGTAATTGCCTATCGAGGCACGGATTTTATCACCAATGGCGGCTGGCCATCGATCGAGACGTTAAAGGACATAATTGCCGGCTGGTCCAGTTCCTTTGGGATGACCGGCGACGATACAGGTGTCCCGATCGTTCATCTCCAGCCCTACTATGCTGAAGAATTCTATAAAAACGTAACGGGTCATGAAGTCTTCCCCGGATGGAACTCCAGCGATGACGATTATGACTCGTCCACACCGTCAAATGTGATCATAACCGGTCACTCCCTCGGCGGTAGTCTTGCTGGTTTCATCGGGTCTCTGACAGGAACCGAGACTGTTGTTTTTAACGAGATACCCTACTTAGGCCTCGCGCTTACGGCGTCGCTTGATACGTTTTTCAGTACCCTGACAATCGCTGACGATCCAAAGCAGATTGCCGACACAGTTCTCGATGCGCTGAAAGGGGAAGGCCTAACCATTAACGGTTTCAGGCTCCCCATGGCCACGAGCGTAACCTCCTATCGAATGGATGGAGAGGTGGCAGCTTTGGCGCGCGTCCTTGGGCCGTTTCTCGGGATACCAACGAATCTGTTGATCGACAAACTTCGCGGTGCAGACGCGGCTCAGGTCGACGCCATCGCGGCGGCAGCTCTCGTATATGGGCTCTCGGTCGATGGACAGTCTCATATCGTGCCCATGAATGCCTATGGCGGCGGCTTGCTGGATGCCATCAGCTTGCATTCTCAGGCGCTTATGGTTCTCACGACTTACGCCGATGCTGAACATCATGTGAGCTGGAGTTCCGTAGGCGGGTCTCTGTTCAAAGCATATTTTGACGAACAGCTTGGCGTTGCGGCTGAAGCGGATCAACTGGGCGGATATGGAACGGCAGCCAGCAAGATGCTGAATGCGATCGCTTATTCCGTACTCGACGAGGGCAATCTTATCTTCGGCAACACGGGGGCGCGCGCTCTTTTCGACGACGCTGATGCTCTCGGAGTTCTAGTCTCATCGGGGAAGTCATCAGCAGTTCTGGAAGGTGCTTTGGATGGTCTGGCGGAAGCAATCGTGCAATTTGCCGGTTTGATGGCTGTTCGACAGGTCAACTATCACGACTACGGCGAATCAAGCCCCTACCGTCCCGAGCAAGGAGTTGTTCAGCTTTCTGACGAGAATGGCGATGCAGTCCAGACCGCTGATCAAGCAAGTATTCTTACGCTTGAAATAAACCAGGAACTATGGCGCTTGGGGCAGGACGACCCTAACGCGTTTATCGAAATCCGAGGCGTGAAGACGCTTCTGGAGAGCCTGTTCGAGCGCACGGCTGATACAATCGGAAGCAGTGTCGTTACGGAGGCAATTCATACTCTGTATCCCAGCTCAGAAGACAAGCCGATCCAAGAGGTAATCGGCGCGATACAATTTTCGGTTTCCGAAGATCCGCTCAAGACAAAGCTGCCTGAGTGGTACGGCGGATACGACCCGCACCATGCGTCATTGCTAGCTGCTACCGATGGAGACGACGCGGTCGATGGCAACTCTAAGAACAACATAATTGCTGGCTCGGACGGTGATGATGTTTTGGATGGACATAGCGGCCGCGACATCTTGATCGGGGGTTCCGGAAACGATTTGTTCATCGACTCGGTCACTGAAGAGAACGTAAACACTGGCCATAAGAACGATAACGATATTTACGTCGGCAGCGATCAAAAGGTTGGCCTTCTAACTGATTTCCTCGAGTGGCTCGTATTCGGCACCGAAACAGACACGGTCCGATACACGGTTGATCCGGGTGCGTCAGCAACGGATCCCGAGGCGACCGGAGATCTTTCTGACTTCACACAAGGCCTTCGCGTCACCGATCTCCAGAAAACCACGCTCGGCCAGGCTGAGGCCATTAAAATAACTATAGAGGACGCCAATAGCGGCGCAAAAGGTACTGACATCCTTCTTTCGATCGATAAGGTCGAATTGTCAGACCGAGCTGACGAACTTGTTTTGAACGATGCCGCACTCGATGCACCCATCCTCATCGATATGGGCAAATCCGGGCGTATCCAATCCGAGGTGCCGGCTGGCGAGAGGTTGAGCCCTAACGCCTTCACTGAAAACGTCGATGTCGTCGACTACTCTGGGCTGTCGCACGGCATTAACTACCTCAACGGTGTGACGTCGGACCACGATGACGTCTACACGCTTGACAACGTATTCCAATGGCAGGGTTACGATCAGGAACTCTTGACCATTGTCGACTACGCGGCCAAGGGAGCGCTTGGCTACAACAATGCGCTGCATGTTCAAGGCGCCGATCAGGTCAAGCTCAGCGATCATGATGATGTGCTGATCAGTGCCGACTTCGGCTCGATCATCACCACCGGTGAGGGCCAGGACAAGATCTGGTTCACCAACGGCATCGGTGTGACTGACCTCAGCAGCGAAGACCGCATCGCGCTCGGCGGTGTCTTGACGCTTTATGGCGGCCTCAAAAACGAAGCGTCGGAGGATCCCTATGCCTGGGGTCCGTATGGAACAGCTTATGCATTGAATGCCGAGGGAGAACTCGTCATCCGCAATGCATTCTGGCATGTGGCCAATGCCGATGGGACCCCGTCGGATGGCGTCGCGACGATGTATGTCCTCAATTGGAAGGATCAGGCGACGGCGGGCCCAGGCGGCGAAGGCGAAGTTGGGCCAGGCGGGATCTTCCTGGCCGAATACCATATGTACTTCGTCCGCTTCCGTGACATTACGCTCGATATGAAGGGGCAGTATTCCGTGCTCGGCGAGGGCGCGTTCGACATTCTCGGCCTGATGATCAAGACGATGACGGGTCATTATCCCTGGGGTGGTCAGGATCCTCTCGTCCTCGACCTCGATGGTGACGGCATCGAACTCACGGCGCTTGATCGCTCCAAATCGAAGCTCGATCTCGACAACGATCTCTATGCCGAGTCATCCGGTTTCGTCGGCAAGGACGACGGCGTTCTTGTCCGTGACCTTAATGGTGATGGCAAGATCACTGGTTCCGACGAGATGTTCGGCAACGCCACCACTTCGGGACTCGCCGCACTCGCCCTTCTCGACGGCAATCACGACGGTAAGGTCGACGCCAACGATAGTGGGCTCGCAGACTTCAATGGCGATGGTACGGTCACATCGGCCGACAGCTTCTCCTCACTTCTCGTCTGGCAGGATGCCAACGAGAACCACCGCACCGATACCGGTGAGCTCAAGAGTGTCGTGGATCGTGGCATTACCTCGATCAACGTGACGCCGAACACCGGAACCACGACCCAGACGGTCAATGGAAATACAATCACCAGCACCGCAGGCTATACGCTCGCTGACGGTACGGTTCGCACGATCGCAGACGTGCTGCTCAGTCTCGACAACCAGAACACCACCTATGTCGGTGCTCCGATCCAGGTCTCCCAGTCGGTCCTCGACCTTGCCGACCTTAAGGGGCGTGGCACCCTCGTGTCTTTGCACGAGGCACTGAGCGTTCTTCCGACAGCCGAGACGGCTGTGCGCGCTGCAGTCCAAACGCTGACGTCGCCGGTCCTATCGGACTTGCGCGAGGCAATCCGGCCTATCCTGACGGCATGGGCTGAAGGCTCTCCGGTCAAGATTGGTGCTGATATTATAACAGGCGCCGCGGGCCTGACCGCGTATGACGACCTTGCGATCGTTCGCAAAGACGGCAATGTCGTCGATTACGCTTGGGGCGTTTCCTCCGCCGGTGACAGCACGTCCGACATTCCGGGCATCCGGATGGCCTCGGGCGTCATCGTCTCGAGCAGTGAGGGTACGTCGGGACGCGGCGAGCTCTCCAGCCTCCTATCGCAATGGACGGGTGGCGACTCATCGATTGTCGTCACGACCGGAACGGAACTGCATAACGGCGTTTCGGTATCCTATCTCGATTACCGCGACGGTGACGACTACCTGCGCATCTACAACTACCAGAAGGCCGACTGGAGCAGCAATCTTGCATCGTCGGCCAATCACACGCTCGGCAGCGGCGTCGTCATCGACACGATCTCCGGCTCGGACTTCTCCTTCTATGAACGGTTGATCGGTGAATCGCTGCACGCGTTCTTCGATGTTCCGGACTCCGCCACCGCCGGCTACCAGGCGGTTGCGGCCTTCCTCGACAAGATGGATGATGCCCTCGACCTCTTTGCGGTTCGGCTGGCGGTGCAAAGCGGTCCCCTTGCGCATTATTTCGATAGCATCGACTATAATGCCCAAAGCGACGGCTTCACCTCGAAGAGCGGCTCGCAGATTGCCGCTGTCTTCACTGCGCTTCTTGCCGATGCCGAGCAAAGCAGCGACGCCGTGTCATGGCTCACCGATTGGAAGCCTTTCTTCGACGTATTCCTGTCCGACTATTCCCGTGGATCGGCATCTCAGAAGAACACCTATGCCTTCCTGGTGCAGAACATGCTCAACGCGGTTGAGCAGCATGCCGGCGGCATCTCAGTCGTCGACTTCGCGCATGCCTTCGGCATGGCGCAGGATCTGTTCTTCACCGGAACCGGCGTGGTCATTGGCAGCGGACAGGACGACATCCTGATCGTCGATGGTGGCGAAACGGTCGTTCGCGGCGGGACAGGCTCGGACAACTATGTTATCGGCAAGAGCTTCGGCTCGACTGAGATCTTTGACGACGATGGTCTCGGCGGCAGCGTCGATACGGTCCGCTTCTCCGCCCACAATGCCGGCGACATCATAGCCTCGCGCGATGGTATCGACCTGCTTCTGACCGATAAGGTCACCGGCGCTGTATTGCGCATCACCAACGAGTTCGAAGGGCGCTGGCCTGGCTTGATGATTAGCGACGCCTCCCACGACTTCGGAATCAACCAGATCGTATTCAAGGACGGCAGCGTTTGGACTAAGGTGGACATTGCCGAAGCCGTTTCGAAGATCGATGATGCATCGACCCACGTCACAGGTACGGAGGACATCGATGTCCTGCAGGGTGGTAAGGGAGACGACCTGCTCGAGGGCGGCGGTGATACTGATATTTATCGCTACGGTCGTGGCGACGGGCAGGATACGATCCACGACTTCGAGGGCAATGCCTTCCGCAATGACCAGGATATGCTTCAGTTCCTGGACGGCATCCGTAGTGGGGATCTGATATTCCTCCGCGATGGCGCATCGAACGATCTCGTCATCCGCTTCAAGAATAGTCCGCTCGACCAGATTACCATCCAAGGACAATTCGCTGCGACCTATACCGGTCCTTATGGCACCTGGTACATGAACCGCATCGACCTGTTCACGTTCGATGACGGCAGCAGCCTGACAAGCGATCAGGTCGCCAGCATCGTGTTGCAAGCCCATTCTACTGATGGAAATGACGAGCTCTATGGCATGGAGCGCGAAGACATCCTGCGGGCTGGCAAGGGTGACGACTTCATCTCCGGCGGAAATCAGAGCGATCTCTATCTCTATGCGCTTGGAGACGGTCACGACGTCATTCAGGATCGAATGACCAACATTCTGTCCGGAACCGATGACTTCCTGCGATTTGGAGCAGGTATCGGCCGAGAGGATATTAGCTTCGGCAGGGTGGATGGCGACCGCCATTCAATTGTTATCTACGTCAATGGTGGTCAGGGAAGCATTACGCTCCAGAACGAGTTCGCCTACGCCGCATCTGGTGTCTTTGGAAATATCTTCTTCGACCGTATCGAGCGCATTGATTTCACGTCGGGCGACCAGAGCATTTCCTGGCACGAACTCGCGACGATGCTCATCGCGTCGGAAAAAACGAGCGGTGCCGACATCATCGAAGGTTTGGATATTGACGACATACTTGATGGAGGGGCCGGCGACGACACCCTGTACGGTTACAACGGCAACGACACCTACGTATGGGGCCATGGCTACGGCAACGATACGATCCAGGAGCGTGGCGCCGGCGCTCTGAATGGCGGCGATTTCGACAAGATCATTTTCAACGATCAGGTAGTCGCATCTGACATTCAGCTAGTTCGAGATGCAGGTAGCAGCGATCTCGTCATAAGGCTTCGCGACAGCGGCGAAACGCTGACGCTGATCGGCCAATTCTCTTACAATGCCATAAATTATCGACCAGACCAGGTCGATGAGATCCATTTCTCAGATGGCGTTGTCTGGAACGCCGCCGACATCCGCAGCCAATATCTGCTTTCGATGAAAACGGCAGGCAACGACTCCATCTACGGATTCTGGACAAATGACACCCTGGATGGGGGGGCAGGCAACGACTACCTCGCAGGTGGCGATGGCGATGACACCTATTTCTTCGGCTATGGCGACGGACAAGACATCGTCCAAGAGAGCTATGGCATTGTGCTCTATTCCGATAACGACACAGTCCGGTTCAACAGCAACGTCAACGTTGATGACGTCACATTCCAACGTGTCGGCGACTACGACCTGCTGATAACGCTTGCCGGATCGAATGACTCTCTTCTCATTCGGAACGAATACGATATCGCCGTCTGGGACATGAACGATGTCGAGCAGTTTGCGTTCGCTGACGGCACGATTCTATCGAAGTTCGACATCATCGTTCGGTTGATCGCTGCCCAGGTGACCGAGGGTGACGACACGGTCACGGCTTTTGATTTCGACGATGTCATCGCCGCAGGTGCGGGAGCGGACACGATCGATGGCCGTAGTGGCAATGACACGATCACCGGCGGGACCGGCAACGACACGATCGACAGCGGCTGGGGCAACGACACGATCTATTACGCCCGTGGTGACGGCAACGACACGATCACGGATACGGGCATGTGGGATACCGACGACCGGCTGGTGTTGTCCGGCATCAATCCCGCCGACGTGACGTTGGTGCGCAATGGCAACGATGTGACGCTGGTCATCGCCGAGAGTGTGGCGGGTGCGGGCGACGCCGGCTCCATCCTGCTCAGCGGCAATCTCAACGAGTACTATCAGACCGGCCTTGAGAAGGTCGTCTTTGCCGACGGCACGATATGGACGCGTGACACGATGCGGGCAGCAGTGCTGGCCGAGGCATCGACGTCAGGCAACGACGTGATCACCGGCTTCAACGCGGCCGACATCATCAATGCCGGCGCCGGCAACGATACGATCAATGCCGGTGATGGCAATGACACGATCACCGGCGGGATCGGGAACGACACGATCGACAGCGGCTGGGGCAACGACACGATCTATTACGCACGCGGCGACGGCAACGACACGATCTCGGATTCGGGCATGTGGGATACCGACGACCGGCTGGTGTTGTCCGGCATCAATCCCGGCGACGTGACGCTGGTGCGCAACGGCAACGATGTGACGCTTGTCATCGCCGAGAGTGCGGCGGGTGCGGGCGATGGCGACAGCATCCTGCTCCAGGGCAATCTCTACGAATACCTTGAGAGCGGCCTTGATAAGATCGTCTTCGCCGACGGCACGGTGTGGAGCAGAGCTGATCTCAGAGCGATGCTGGTGAACTTTGCCGGTACTCCAGGCGACGATGTGATTACCGGATCAAACACGTCTGACATCATCAATGCCGGCGCCGGCAACGATACGATCAATGCCGGTGATGGCAATGACACGATCACCGGCGGGATCGG
>NZ_NWSQ01000049.1 GCF_002531725.1 Rhizobium sp. L43 | reverse complement strand
ACGAAACCAAATGCCTTCAAAGATCAGCTACACAAATGCCCGCCTCCTGCGGGCTTTTTGCGTTGCTGGACGTCAGAAACGATAGTCCTCCGAGTTGCGATCGATCTTCGCGCGGCGACTAGATAGTTGCTAAAGAGATGATATTCTAATATACCTAGGTCAGGCGCGTCTTATATTTCCATGAAAGCAAGCAACGTCCGTCCATTCGGCGGCGCCTATTATCCTATTCAGAGGGCATTCCCATTTCATAAAGTAGATCAGAGATTTATAGGGGGGAATCATGCGAAAATGGCGATCTTCTCTACCGACCTCTCCGTATCGGAGGCGTCGTCTTCTATCGGTAATCTCCGGGTTGTCCGCGTTCTGCGCGGTGGTGTTCTTCGCCGGGATTGCTTCAGCGCAAGCGCCGACCGAAGAGCAGCGCGATGCCATCAGGGCAGAGTGCCGCTCCGATTTCATCGCAAAATGCTCCGGGGTGACACCGGGAGGCATCGAGGCACTCACCTGTCTGCAGCAGCATAGCGCGACGCTTTCGGCGGGTTGCCGGAAAGCAGTTTCGGCGGTGAACGTCAAACCTAAATCGACATCCGCGGAGCCAACGCCGGCTGCACCTGCAAATACAGCAGTGACCGCCCCGGCGCCTGCGACCGGCATGCCGGCGGCTCAACCGACGCAGGCGCAGCGAAATGCGGTCAAATCGGCCTGCCAGCGCGATTTCATGGCGCAATGTTCCGGTGTCACGCCGGGAGGTGCAGCGGCGCTCAGCTGTCTGCAACAGCATAACGCCGCTCTATCGACGCCATGTCAGCAAGCGGTTGCAGCATTGGGGGGATCGGCGGCGCCGACGGCCGGCGATGCGGCTGCCACCGGTGCGATTACGCCGGCCCCTCGGGCAATGATGCCGGCCTTCTCCCCACGTGAGGAAGTGATGATCCTGCGGGAAACCTGCGGAGCGGACTTCCAGGCCTTGTGCCGCATGGTGCCTTTAGGCGGAGGCCGGGGCATTGCCTGCCTGCGCGACAATCTGCAACGCGTGTCACCGGCCTGCCATCGCGTGTTGACCTCGGGGTTGTAGTGTCCGTTTGAAATTTGCACTCTGAAAGAGTTCATCGCGCGCCAGCGAAAAATTCGGTGCGCGATCCTGCAAAGGCCGGCTGACGGCCGTTTTTCCGCATGCATGCATTGCATCTCTCACATTTCATGTCCGGCTGCGGCAGGTCCGGCAGCCGCCATCTGCAATTCGATGAAATCAATGACGACACCAACGAAAGGCATTGCCATGTCATCGACTTTCTCTTTGCCGCGATTGAAGCGGATCCTCCTCTATACTTCGCTTGCCGCCAGCCTCGCGCCGGCGGGCAACGCATGGGCGGATGATGCGAAAGCCCTGCTCAAGACGATGTCCGATTTTCTGACGGCGCAGAAGACGATATCCTTCACCTACCAATCGTCGCTCGAAGCGGTAACGCCTGCCTTCGAGAAACTCCAGTTCGTAAGCTCGGGCACGGCCAACCTGACGCGTCCCGACAAGTTGCGCGTCACCAGGACCGGCGGCTTTGCCGACCTCGACGTCAGTTTCGACGGTTCGTCGCTGACGGTGCATGGCAAGAATCTCGATGCATATGCCAAGATCGATGGCAAAGGTTCGCTCGATGAGTTGATCGACAGGCTGATGACCGCCGGCGTCGAGGCTCCCGGCGCCGATCTGCTGTCCACCAACGTCTACGACACGCTGATGTCCGATGTGACCGAGGGCAAGCATATTTCCAGCGCTTTCGTGGACGGGGTCGAATGCGAATATCTGGCCTTCCGGACAGCCGAGATCGACTGGCAGATCTGGATACAGAGCGGCCCGCAACCGATACCCCGCCGTTATGTCATCACCAGCAAACATGTCGTCCAGGCGCCGCAATACACGCTCGAAATCAGCGATTTCCAAAGTGGAGCGGATGTCGCGGCCGTTTCCTACACAATCGAGGTTCCAGCCAGCGCAAAAACGGTCGATCTCAGTGAGCTGCAATCGCTTGATGAGTTGCCTGAGGCTGCCGATGTAGGAGAGGTAAAATGACCTATAGGAAGCTGTTTTTCGCCCTCGGCCTGGCCGGTGTTCTGACATTCACCGGCTTTCACATCGAGGGGCAGGGGTCCATGCCGGTGCCGATCGGCTTCGCCACGCCGGCGGGCGCCGTCATCGGCAGGCCGCTGACGCCGCTCTCTTATGCGGGCGTGGCCCGCCGGACGACGCGGCGGGTCGTCACACGCACGACGACGACCATTGCCGTGCTTCCGGCGGGCTGCCGCTATGGTCCTTATTACGGCGGCTATTATTACCGATGCGGCGGGTATTATTACGCCAAGAGCGGCAACGTCTATGTGCAGGTGATCGTCCAATAATGCTGCGATCGCCTTACCGGACGTTCGATATCTCCGCCTCCGCCACGCTCGCGGCCGTGTTTGCGGTCGCGCCGCGCCGCTTCCAGTATTCCTCGAGGCGCTGCAGCAGCACGTAGAAGGAGGGAACGAAGAGAATGGCGAGGCAGGTCGAGGCGATCATGCCGCTAAAGACCGATATGCCGATCGACTTACGGGCCGATGCGCCGGCGCCCGTCGCCAGCACCAGCGGCAGGACCCCGAGGATAAAGGCGAAGGACGTCATCAGAATCGGCCGGAAACGCAGCCGGGCCGCCTCGACCGCCGCCTCCAGGATTTCCAGGCCTTCCGCCCGTTTTTCCCGCGCATATTCGACGATGAGGATGGCATTCTTGGCTGCCAGCGCAATCAGCAGGATGAGGCCGATCTGCGTGTAGAGATTGTTGGCGACGCCGGCTGCCGTGAGTGCCGCCACCGTGCCGAGCAAAGCAAGCGGCACGGCTGATATGACCGCCAGCGGCAGGATCCAGCTTTCATATTGGCCGGCAAGCACGAAATAAACGAGGAGCATGGCGAGTGCGAAGATGAAATAGATCTGCCCGCCCACCGCCTTTTCCTGATAGGAGAGCGCCGTCCATTCGAAGCCCGTCCCTGTCGGCAGCGTCTGATCGGCGATCTGCTCCATGACCGCAAGCGACTGACCGGAGCTGAAACCGGCGGCCGGTCCACCGACGATGGTGGCGGTGGGATAGAGATTGTAGAGGCTGATCAGCGAGGGGCCTTGCGTCGCGGTGACATCGACGACGGTGCCGAGCGGCACCATCGTCCCGTCGCCCGCCTTGACCTTCAGATTGCGGATGTCGTCAGGGCTGACACGGAAATCGGAAGCGGCTTGTGCATAGACCTGGAAGGTGCGGCCGAATTTGTTGAACTGGGTCACATAGCTCGATCCGACATAGCCGGAGAGTGCGGAGAAGACCTGCCCCACGGTAATTCCCAGCGTCTCCGCCTTGATGCGATCGACGGATACCGCAAGCTGCGGCACGTTCGAGCGAAACGGCGTGCTCAGCCTCTGCAGCGATGATTGGGCATTGCCGTTCTTGACGATTGTATCGGCAAGCGATTGCAGTAGCGGATAGTCGGATACGCCGTTGCGGAGCTCCACCTGCATGGTAAAGCCGTTGGCATTGCCGACGCCCTGGATCGGAGGCGGAACGGCCACCAGCGTTTTGGCGGTCAGCACATGCTGCAGCGCGTCGTTCAAATGCTGATAGATCGACAGCAGGTCCTGTCCTTTCTCCTTGCCGCGTTCGTCCCAATCCTTGAGAACGACATAGGCGACGCCGGCATTCTGCAGGCTGGCATTGTTGTCGAGAACGGAGAGGCCGCTGATGGTCAGCACCTGATCGACTCCAGGGGTGGCCTCGGCGATCTTGCCGACCTCTTCCATAACCGCATCGGTCCGCTCCTTCGAGGCGCCGTCGGGCAATTGCGTACTGATCAGCACATAACCCTGATCCTCGATGGGCAGGAAAGCGGTCGGCAGGCGGGCGAGGCCCCAGACGGCGACCGCGATCAGCACAAGTGCTGCGATGGCCATGATGCCGGCGTGACGGGTCATCGATCCGATCAACCCGGCATAGCCGCGTTCGCCTTTGTCGTAGACCCTGTTGAAGCCGCGATAGAGGATGTTGCGTTTCTCGGGCGGCGCCGGCGGGCGCAGCCAAAGGGCGCATTGCGTCGGTTTGAGGGTGACCGCATTGACCGCGCTGATCAGCGCTGTCGCGGCAATCACGAGGGCGAACTGCCGGTAGAGCTGCCCGGTCAGGCCGGGCAGGAAAGCGGCCGGAATGAAAACCGCCATCAGCACCAGCGTGATGCCGATGACCGGGCCGAGCAGTTCCTCCATCGCCTTCTCGGCGGCCTTTCGGCCGGACATGCCCGCCTCAATGTGCCGGGCCACACCTTCGACAATGACGATGGCATCGTCGACGACGATGCCGATGGCGAGAACGATGGCAAAGAGCGTCGACAGGTTGACGGTGAAACCCAATGCCGCCATGGCCGCGAAGGCGCCGATGATGGTGACCGGAACGGTGGTCGCCGGCACCAGCATTGCCCGCCAATCCTGCAGGAAGACGAGAATGACGATGAGAACGAGAATGCCGGCCTCGATCAAGGTGACGTAAACCTCGTCGATGGAGGCCCTGACGAATTTCGTTGTGTCGAACGGCACGTGATATTCGAGGCCCGGCGGGAAGCTCTTCGAGAGTTCTTCCATTTTCGCGTTGACCGCCTGCGCCACCGCGATGGCATTGGCTTCCGGCAATTGAAAAATACCGATGCCGGCCGCCGGCCGGCCGTTCTGCATGAAGGACTGGCTGTAGGTCTGGGCGCCGAGTTCGACGCGGCCGATATCGCGGACGCGCGTGATGCGGCCGCCCTGTCCGCTCTCGACCTTGACGACGATGTTCTCGTAGTCGGCGGCGTCGTTCAGCCGGCCATTGACGTTCAGCGTGTATTGGAAGACCTGCCCTTTCGGCACCGGCGGAATGCCGATCTGGCCGGCGGTGACTTCCTGGCTCTGCTGCTGCACGACATTGACGACGTCCTGCGGCGTCAGGCCGCGTGCCTGCAGCAGGTTCGGATCCATCCAGATCCGCATGGCATATTGGCCGGCGCCGAACACGGTGACATTGCCGACGCCCGGCAGGCGGGCGAGTTCGTTCTGCAGGTTGATGACGGCGTAGTTCGACAGGAACAGGCTGTCATAGCGGCTGTCGGGCGAGGTCAGACTGACGAAGCCCAGGATCGCCGTCGATTTCTTCTGCGTCGTCACGCCCTGAAGCTGCACCGCTTCGGGAAGCGACGACATTGCGATGGCGACGCGGTTTTGCACCAGAACCTGCGCCTGGTCGGGATCCGTTCCGATGGCAAAGGTGACGATCAGCGAATAGGTGCCGTCGCTGGCGCTGGTCGACTGCATGTAGAGCATGTCCTGCACGCCGTTGACCTGCTGCTCGATCGGCAGCGCCACGGTGTCGACGAGGGTCTGGGCGCTGGCGCCGGGAAAACGCGTCGTCACCTGCACCGTCGGCGGGACGACATTCGGATATTGCGCCACAGGCAGCTGGAACAGGGCGGCCGCGCCGACGAGCACGAAGACCAATGCCAGGACGTTGGCGAGTACCGGTCGCTCGATGAAGAAACGCGAGATCATGCTGTTGTCCTCAGACGTTCAGATGAAGCATGGCGGCGAATTCATTGCGTGGTGGTCTTGGCCTTCGCATCGCCGGCGGCAGTTGCAGGCGGGTTCATTTCGATCTTCTCGGGGGTGACCTTGCTGCCGGGGATGGCCTGCTGGATACCTTGGGTCACCACCCAGTCAGCCGGATCGAGGCCGGACTGGATAACCCGAAGCGGACCTTCACGCTGGCCCGTCTTGATCTGCTTCTGCTCGACGACGTCGTCCTTGCCGAGAACCAGCACGTAGCTGCCGAGCTGGTTCGTTCCGATCGTATCGTCACGCACCAGCAGAGCCTTGTCGTTGTGGCCGACCGGCACCCGAACTCTGACGAAGAGGCCGGGCAACATGGCGTGATCCTTGTTGTCGAACAGGGCACGGACCTGAAGCGTGCCCGTGGAAGCGTCGAGCTGAGGTGATGCGTAGTCGAGATGCCCCTTGTGCGGGTAACCTTCTTCCGTCTGCAGCCCGATCTCTGCCGGTATGTTCGGAAGGTCCGTCTGCCTGAAAGTATGTCCTTGTTTTGCCATGGCTTCCTTGATCATCAGCACCTGCGTTTCGCTGACGTTGAAATAGGCATAAAGCGGATCGGTCTGGACGATGCTGGCGAGTTTGGTGGGGCCGGACACGCCGACCAGCGTGCCGAGATCGACGAGGTGATCGGTGACGATGCCGTCGAAGGGGGCGAGCACTTCGGTATAGCCGAGATTGATCGTCGCGAGTTCGACATTGGCCTGGGCGTTGAGGATGGCGGCATTCGCCTCGTCGAGGGTCGCCTTGGCGCTGTCGACAGCGGTCTGCGTGGTGACCTGTTGCTTCGACAGATTGAGCTGGCGGTCATACTCCTGTTTTGCGCCGACCTGGGAGGCCTGCTGCGAGGCGAGTGACGCCTTCGCCTGATCCAGTTGCGCCTGATACGTGTCGCGCTCGATGCCGAAAAGCTTGGTGCCCTTCCTCACCATCATGCCGTCCTGGTAGTCGATGGATTGGATATAGCCCTGGACGCGCGCCTCGATATCGACGGCATTGAGCGGTGCCGTATTGCCGGTGAGCTCGAAATAGAGCGTCACCGCTTGCTGGACCGGCTGCGCGACCCGAACTGCAGGCGGCGGTGGGGGGACATAGCTGTTGCCGCTCTCCCCGCAGCCGGCGAGAATGGCCATGCCGGCAAACGTCAAAAAAAGTCGCAGATCCTGATGCAATCTCCCACACATTGCCGCCGCCTCGACAGGTCAAGAGCCCACTGCATAATTCCTTCAATCGGAATCGATTGAAGGATAAATGATGCTGCAATTCAAAGTGCGACAGCGTCCCTTGCATATCTGAAAGACGCGCGGCGCTGTCCTCTTTATGCGTGCCTCGACGGCGGCCCCCAATCGGCCTGCCGAAGGTTTTAGGCATGCGATATTATGTCGCGGCATTGCTAAAAATTGCAAGAGCCCTTGGTGCACAATTGAACTGTGTCGAGGCCGGAAAAGCCGGAGCCGGGGCGTGTACCGCGGTTACGGTTTCCCGAGCCGTTCTATGGCGGACTGCAAGGGGGCGTCGGAAACACGGACCAGACCGATATACGGATTGGCCATATCCGAGACCAGGAAGACCGCGCCGGCGACGGAGAGCGCGCAAACAAAGAGAATTGACATCACCGTCGGATTGGGCGGCGCCTGCAATCCGAAAGTCGCAAAAAGCAGGGAGAGCCAACAGACGAGAACGGCGAGAAACGCCCAGGGCAGGCCCTCGCTGCCGGATTCGACCAGCAGCCAGTGGGTTTCCGCCACCATGCCGCTGACATCAAGAGCGCGCGTCTGGAGAGAGCGCTGGACGGCATCCTTAGGCGACAAGGATCGAAGGTCGCCCTGAACGGCCTCGATATCCTGATATTCTCCAAGCGCCTTGCCGGATGACGCGTCGGTGGTCTCGGCAGTCCAGCCGCGGCTCAGCCGTCTTTCGATGAGTTGGCGCAGAAGCCGGCGCGCATCGTCGGTTTCCGGGCCGTATTGCGCCATGACGCGATCCAGCAGGAGAACCCGCGCTGCCGCCGTTCTCATCTCTACCTCGGCATTGTCATAGGCCGATTTGGCGGATGCGATCAGCAGGCCGAGCGCCAAGGCGGACAGCGTCCCCACCACCGCAGTCGCCAGCCTGATGACGTCCTTGGATTCCGAGCTGAGATGGTGATCCGGCAAGCGGCCGCGCACCATCATTCCTATCGATGTTGCCGCCGAGAGAAAAACAAATACAAGCCCGCCAAGCAACAGTGAGCTCAAGTCCAGTCTCCGTATCGTCACGTCTATCCCGCGGTGCAATGCCTGCAAGCGGTGCAATATCTGTTGTCAGCATAGCGGAAGACAGCGGTGGCGCGGAACCCTTTACTTTCCCGGTCTTGCACGGCCTGATGTCATTGCTGGAAAATGAGCAGCACGTAAGCCAGGAAAAGCACCAGGTGGACGGCACCCTGCATCAGATGCGTGCGGCCGCTGGCAAAGGTGATGATGCTGACGGCAAGAGTGAGCAGCAGCATCACCAGATCCCCATGCTCCAAGCCGAGTGTCACCGGGTGTCCGTAGAGTTGACTGACAACAAGCATCGCCGGCACCGTCAGCCCGATCGTCGACAATACGGAACCGAGGAAGATGTTGACGGAGCGCTGAAGATTGTTGGCGATGGATGCGCGGACGGCGCTGATGGCCTCGGGTGTCGCGACAAGGACGGCCATGACAACACCGCCGAATGCGGTTGGCGCATGCAGGGTTTCGATGATGTAGTCGATCGGCCGCGCAAGCTGTTCGACCAGGAAGACGACGGGACCCATGTAGGCTAAAAGCAGAATGGCATGAGGCCAGACGGATCCACGGCGAGGGGCACGTTCGCTGCTAGGCTCGTGACGGTTGCTGTCGTCAGCGAAATAGTCCCGATGGCGACCGGCCTGAAGGAACAGAAACGTGGCGTAAAGGCCGACCGATATGACGCCCAGTATCAGTTGTCTTGCTGCCGACGGATGCTGTCCGTCCGGGCCTGCAAGAAATGTCGGCATCACCAGGCTCAGGGTCGCCAGCGGGACGATGACCCCGAGATAGGCGTTGGCGCCCTGCAAATTATGCTGTTGTTCCGGTCGCCGCCAGGCGCCCAGCAGCAAGGACAGGCCGACCATGCCGTTCAGGATGATCATGACGACCGCAAACAGCGTGTCGCGCGCGAGCGTGGGGTTGTTCTCGCCGTGAAGCATGACGGCTGAAATGGCCATCACCTCGATTGAGGTGATGGCAAGGGTCAGAATGAGCGTGCCGTAAGGCTCCTTCAGCCGCTCCGCCAAATGATCCGCGTGCCGCACCACCGACAGAGCGGAGCCGAGCACGACGGCAAACAGCCACACGAAAACGACAGTGAACCAAAGCGGATCGGAAAGCTGCCCGAAGAGCTGTTCCTGGAAAGCAAGAAATGCCAGGCTCGTCGCGACGCTGACGCCCAGGAACCATTCCTCGCGCATCAGGCTGGTGGCGCCGATAGCGCGCAATGCCGGACCGTCCGTCATCGAAACCACCCGCCTTCTGGCAAATGCCGCCGCAATGCGATCATCACTGCCATTGTGTCCGCCCGCTGTCTCCTGCTCGCCACCTGACCAGGCGGAGATGAGGCTGCCTGAAGCCGAACCGAACCTCAAGTCAGATCGTATGTCACCGATTAAAACTTGCAGGTCTCTGTGGTTTCATCACCCACTGATCCCAACAAAGGAGCAGTCTCCGGCGGCCGATCAGCCACGCCTTCCTTCATTCGCGGCCCGTCGCCGGGATTGCCGCGCCGGTGACGACGGCTGCGGCCGGCGAAATCAGGAAGGCAATGAGGCGGGCGATCGATTGCGGCGATACCCAGCTGTCCGTTTTCGCATTGGGCATGGCGGCGCGATTCTCAGGCGTGTCGATCGTCCCGGGCAGGATGCAGTTGGCGGTGATGCGGTCGTCGCGGCATTCGGCAGCGATCGCCTCGGTCAGCCGGATGACGGCGGCTTTAGAGGCGGCGTAAGCGGCCTGCTTGGCACCGGCCTTCAGCCCGGGCGCGGCCGCGACATGAACGATGCGGCCGTAGCCTGATGCCTTCATGGTCGGGAGAACCGCGGCGCTGATCGTCAGCGCAGTGCGGGCGTTTGCGGTCATCATCGTGTCCCATTGGGCGGGGGCATCCGGGCCTACCGGTCCCATCTGGAAGCCGCCGACAGTGTTGACCAAGGCGGCAACGCCGCCGAAGCGCTTGACGGCCCGGGCGACGGCGGCAGCGCAGGAGGCATAATCGGTGAGATCTGTCCCTGCGATCGACAAAAACTCGGTGGAGGCAGGAAGATCACCGGCCAAGGCTTCCAGTTCCTGGCTCGAACGGTTCATGCAGACGAGTTTCGCGCCGGCGCTTGCAAGCTCGCGGACGACGGCGCTGCCGAGGTTGCCGCCTGCTCCCGTGACGATCACGGCTTTCTGCTCGTTCATGGTAATCAATCTCCTGACAGTGCCCGCGCTGGACAGTGCCGCGCATTGTTGATCCAGGCCGCGCGGCAGCGCAAGCCCCCGCCCAAGACAGGTCAGATGTTTGCGAAACGGCCCGCGGAGCGATCCGCGGGCCGTTCGTCTTTGATCGTCTGTCGGACCTGATTTCAGTGATATTTCGCCCGTTCGCGGTCGAGGATGACAGGCGCGTCGAGGCCTGAGATCGGACGGGTGACATCGGCCGGGATGTCGCCGGTGAGCTGCAGATCGAGATAACGGGCGCAGCAGACCCGCAGGAAGGACGTGAAGTTGCCGAGATCGTGGCCGGCATCGATCGATTCATGATGCAGCCGGGTGATCAGCTGGACGACATTCATGCCGTCGCGCCGGGCGATCTCCTCGAGCTTCGACCAGAAGAAATTCTCCAGCCTGACGCTGGTGACCATGCCGTCGATGCGCAGCGACCGGGTGGCACTTTCCCAAAGCCGCGCATCCGCCTTGATGAACAGTTCACACATATCGTCCTCCCCGGTGCGCCCTTCTCAGGCGGCGTTGGTTTCGAGCAGTGCCGCGGCATCGAGCACGGCCATGAACTGGCGCAGCCACGACGGATGCGCCGGCCAGGCAGGCGCCGTGACCAGATTGCCGTCCGAGACTGCATCGCTGATAGCGATGTCGGCATAAATGCCGCCGGCAAGTTCGACTTCCGGCCGGCAGGCCGGATAGGCCGAGCAGGTGCGGCCCTTCAGCACGCCGGCAGCGGCAAGCAGTTGCGCGCCGTGGCAGATGGCGGCAACGGGTTTTCCGGCGTCGAAGAAGTGCCGCACGGATTTGATGACGTCGGCATTGAGGCGAAGATATTCGGGTGCGCGGCCGCCGGGGATGACAAGGGCATCGTAATCTTCGGCGCGCACGCTGTCGAAGGTGGCATTCAGCGCAAAATTATGGCCGCGTTTTTCGGAATAGGTCTGGTCGCCTTCGAAGTCGTGAATGGCGGTGGCGACGGTGTCGCCTGCCTTCTTGCCGGGGCAGACGGCGTCGACCGTGTAGCCGCAGGCGAGCAGCGTCTGGAATGGCACCATCGTTTCGTAGTCTTCGGTGAAATCACCGGTGATCATCAGGATCTTTGAAGCTGGCATCGTTTCCTCCATTTGAAACCAACTGGCGGAGATTAGCAAAGAGCTGTTGCGAGCAGGTACTATGGGAATACTACAGGCGAAATTCCCACCCGGCGGGCGACAGCATCAGATCGCCCCGACCTTCACATCAGCCACAGCGCAAGCCTCGCCGCCGCCGAAGAGGCGGGACCGGGTCAGGAAGCGTTTCTCGCGGCCGTTGTCGAGCGAGAACATGCCGCCGCGGCCGGGCACGACGTCGATGATCAGCTGCGTATGCTTCCACGCTTCGAACTGGCTGGCGCTGATATAGACCGCTACGCCGCCGATTTCGCCGAGCCTGACGTCGCTGTCGCCGATCATGAATTCATTAGCCGGATAACACATGGGCGAGGAGCCGTCGCAGCAGCCACCGGATTGATGGAAGAGGATATCGGGATGATCCCGCTTGATTTCTGCGATCAAATCGAGGGCCGCGTCGGTTGCGAGAACACGCGGTTCGCCGTTGACGGTGGTTTCCATGGCTGCCTCCTCCGGCGAATAACCCCGAAAATCGGATCGATTTTCGGAAAGATTATACTCAAATTCAAAGCGTTAGAGCGTCCAACGGGATGCTTGGCGGTCTCAAGACAAGGCCTTCTCCCCGTGTCGGGGAGAAGGCTTTTCATCATACACCATTGGCTGCTCTTAGAAGAAGCCAAGCGCTTTCGGGCTGTAGCTCACCAGCATGTTCTTGGTCTGCTGGTAGTGGTCGAGCATCATCTTGTGGGTTTCACGACCGATGCCCGACTGCTTGTAGCCGCCGAAGGCGGCGTGGGCCGGGTAGGCGTGGTAGCAGTTTGTCCAAACGCGGCCGGCCTGGATCTCGCGGCCGAAGCGATAGCAGCGATTGGCGTCGCGGCTCCAGACACCGGCGCCGAGGCCGTAGAGTGTGTCGTTGGCGATTTCGAGCGCCTCTTTCTCGTTCTTGAAGGTCGTGACCGAAACCACCGGTCCGAAGATCTCCTCCTGGAACACACGCATCTTGTTGTGGCCCTTGAAGATCGTCGGTTTGACGTAGTAGCCGTTCGCCAGGTCGCCGCCGAGATCGTTGCGTGCGCCGCCGGTCAGAACCTCCGCACCTTCCTGCTTGCCGATATCGAGATAGGCGAGGATCTTTTCCAGCTGCTCCGACGAGGCCTGGGCGCCGATCATCGTCGCGCTGTCGAGCGGGTTGCCCTGCTTGATTGCCTCGACGCGTTTGACGGCCTTTTCCATGAAGCGGTCGTAGATCGATTCCTGGACGAGGGCGCGGCTCGGGCAGGTGCAGACTTCGCCCTGGTTCAATGCAAACATCGCAAAGCCTTCGAGCGCCTTGTCGAGGAAATCGTCGTCTTCGGCCATCACATCGGCGAAGAAGATGTTCGGCGACTTGCCGCCGAGTTCCAGCGTCACCGGAATGAGGTTCTGGCTGGCATATTGCATGATCAGCCGGCCGGTCGTCGTTTCGCCGGTGAAGGCGATCTTGGCGACGCGCGGGCTGGTCGCCAGCGGCTTGCCGGCTTCGAGGCCGAAACCGTTGACGATGTTGAGGACGCCTGGCGGCAGGAGATCGCCGACGAGTTCTGCCCAGAGCAGGATCGAGGCCGGGGTCTGCTCGGCGGGCTTCAGTACGACGCAATTGCCGGCAGCGAGCGCCGGCGCCAGCTTCCAGGTGGCCATCAGGATCGGGAAGTTCCACGGAATGATCTGGCCGACGACGCCGAGCGGCTCATGGAAGTGATAGGCGACGGTATCGTGGTCGATCTCGCCGATCGAACCTTCCTGGGCGCGGATGCAGGAGGCGAAGTAGCGGAAGTGGTCGATCGCCAGCGGAATGTCGGCGGCCATGGTTTCGCGGATCGGCTTGCCGTTGTCCCAGGTCTCGGCCTGGGCGAGCAATTCCAGCTTGTCTTCCATGCGCTGGGCAATCTTCATGAGGATGTTGGAGCGCTCGGCGGCGGAGGTGCGGCCCCATTTTTCCTTGGCCGCATGGGCGGCGTCGAGGGCAAGATTGATGTCCTTTTCGTCGGAGCGGGGAATGTCGCAGAGCTTGCCGCCGGTGACGGGTGTCAGGTTTTCGAAATATTTGCCCTCGACCGGCTCGCGCCATTCGCCGCCGATATAGTTGCCGTATTTCAGCTTGAATGGCGACTCGACGATTTTCTGATGAAGCATGTCATCCTCCCATGATGATCCAGGTTCCCAAACGAACCAGTGGGAGGAAAATGTGCGTGTTTTGTCGAAGGGAACAGGGTGAGGAATCAATACCGCAGCGCACACTGTCGCAGACCTGCGACAGGAGGGGCTCACGATTGCCACAGCAGCGGAACCTTCGGCCCGATCAGTGGAGATCGAGCTTTTTCATCTTCCGGTGCAGCGTGGCGCGGCTGATGCCGAGTGCTATCGCCGCCTGCGAAACATTGCCGCCGGCACGCGACAAAGCTCGCAGCAAGGCTGCCTTTTCCGCCTCGACGATCTCGTCTTCCTGGGAAACGCCGGCCTCATGCAGGGCATCGGCGGCCGGGATGCCGGCGGCGATGCGCCTGTCGTCGAGCTGCAGTGCGATGCGGGCAGCGCGGGTGGCGCCGAGCACGAGGTCGTGCCGGTCGACGGCAAGCAGGGCGGCGGCGGAGTTGGCGCCGGCAGGGACCATCAGGAAACGGGCGCCTGTAAAGGCCGAGCGGAAGAGGTTGAGCTCAATGCGCATCGCCGCGTCGCGCACGGTCTGCGTCAGGATCGCCAGCGTCATCTCGTTGACATCGTCGCGGCAGGTGGAAATATCGAGAGCTGCGGCCAGCCGGCCACGATGATCGCGGATCGGCGCCGTCGTGCAGCTGAGGCTGGTGTTCGAGCAGAAGAAATGCTGATCGCGGAAAATGGCGACGGCACGCTCGTCGGCAAGTGCGGTGCCGATGCCGTTGGTGCCGATGCTGGCCTCGGTCCAGACCGAGCCGGTCCAGAGGCCGAGTTCGCGGAATTCCTTGTCGTCGCCGGCAGCCCCACGGCGCTCCAGCGCGATGCCGTTCTTGTCGGTCAGAAGCAGGCAGCAGCCGGCCCTGCCAACTGTCGTAAAGAGACGGTCGAGCTCTTCCGTCGCGCTGGCGATCAGCTGTTCGGACTGCTCGCGCGCGCTCTGGAATTCCTGCTCGGTCAGTCGCAGCGGCGCCCGTGCGTCCTCGGGCGCGAGCTGGTGCATGGTCATGCATCGCCGCCATGAGGCGACGACCGGAGAACTGGCTGCGGCGGAATCCCGCTGGGCAGACGTGTAGACGTGCTCGGCATGTGCTGAGTGTTCGTGCATCGGCTCCTCCCACCGAACTTCAGCATAGTCTGATGGAAAAGCGGCTGGTTGGCAATCGGCCGGCGTCGCCGGCCGGTAGCCGCCAGGTGCTATGACTTCCGAACCTAGCGCCGCAGCCATGCCTCGATGCCGCGTGCGGCCGCCCGGCCGGTCGCAAGACAGGCGGTGAGGAGATAGCCGCCGGTCGGCGCTTCCCAGTCGAGCATCTCGCCGGCGACGAAAGTGCCCGGCAGCGCCTTCAGCATGTAGTTTTCGTCGATGCCGCCCCAGCGGATGCCGCCGGCCGAGGAGATTGCCTCGGCGATCGGCCGGGTTTGGCGAACCGGGATCGGCAGGGCCTTGATCATGCCGGCGAGACGTTGCGGATCGGTCCGGTCGCGCTCGGGAGCGCGTTCGCGCAGCAAGGCCGCCTTGACGCCGTCGAGGCCGGCTCCCTTGCGCAGGCGGTTCGAAAAGCTCGATTTGGCGTCCTGCCGCTTGAGGTCGCGGGTCAGTCTTTCGATCGTCCGGCCCGGGGCGAGGTCGAGCGTCAGGACAGCGCTGCCACGGTTCAATAGCTGGTCGCGGAGGCTGGCGGTATGGGCATAGACCAGGCCGCCCTCGATGCCGCTTGTAGTGATGACGAATTCGCCAGGAAGGGTGCCGGTTTCCGATGTGGCGGTGACCGACTTCACCGGTTCGCCGGCGAAACGCTCGCTGAAGTTTTGGCTCCAGTCGACGACGAAGCCGCAATTGGCGGGCTGGAAGGCATCGATCTCCACGCCCCTCTCCGAGAGCCAGGGCAGCCAGCTTGCATCGGAACCGAGGCGCGGCCAGCTTGCGCCGCCGAGCGCCAGCAGGGCTGCGTCGCAATGGACGATGCTGCGCCCTTCTGCCGTTTCGAAAGCGTAACCCTCGTCGGCAAAACCGATCCAGCGATGGCGGCTGCGCAGCGTGGCGCCCTGCGCCTCCAATCGCCTGAGCCAGGCGCGCAGCAAAGGCGAGGCCTTCATCACCGTCGGGAAGACCCGGCCGGATGAGCCGATGAAGGTCTCGGTCCCGAGGCCCGCGGCCCAACCCCTGATATCATCAGGGGTAAAGGCATCAAGAGCGGTTTGTAGGTGGGCGGAGGCCACTCCGAAGCGCGTGCTGAAACGGGCATAATCCTCGGAATGGGTGATGTTGAGACCCGATTTGCCGGCCAGCAGGAACTTGCGGGCAAAGGTCGGCATGGCGTCATAGACCGTCACCGCATGACCGGAGAGCGAAAGCAGTTCGGCAGCCGCGAGACCCGCCGGGCCGCCGCCGATGATGGCAATCCGCTTCTGGTTCATTGATATCTCGCCCGATTCTCTCTGTATGCAGTTTTGGCGCGGGCGCGGACCGCCCGCAAGGGCAGCGGTTAGTGGTGCGGATGCGTGCACTGGCCGTGGTCGGCGAGAACTTCGATGACGCGGCATTGGTCGACGCGGCCGTGGCCGCAGCCTTCCACCATGGTTTCCAGCTCGGCCTTCAAAGCCATCAGGCTGCGGATGCGCTGCTCGACCTCGACGAGACGGGCCTTGGCGATGGCATCGGCCGAGGCGCAGGACTGGTGCGGATCATCCTGTAGGGTGAGCAGCGTGCGGATCGCCTCGATCTCGAAGCCGAGTTCGCGGGCATGGCGGATGAAGGTGAGGCGGTTGATATCGGCCGGCTCGAAGGAGCGCTGGTTGCCTTCGCTGCGGCTCGGCGCGGCAAGCAGACCGATGCTCTCGTAATAACGCACCGTCGGCACTTTGACGCCGCTCCGGCGCGCGGCCTCACCAATCGTGATTTTTTTCATGATTTTTCTCTTGCACCTCTAGTCGCTAGAGGATGTAGGAGGGATGCTTCTGTTTGACAAGGAAGCGGATGATGGCTGAGACGAGCGAGACACGATACCGGGTCGGCGGCATGGATTGCGCCTCCTGTGCGACCAAGATCGATACCGCGGTCAGACGTGTTGCCGGTGTCGCCGATGTTTCCGTCTCGGTGATGGCAGGCACGATGACCGTCCGGCATGACGGCAGCAGCGACCTCAAGGCGATCGAGAAGAAGGTGACGGGGCTCGGTTATTCGGTCTCGCCCTTTGCCGGAAACGCAGCACCCGCGCATGACCATGGCGGGCACGATCATCACGACCACGGCGATCATGAGGGTCATGATCACGATCATGCTGGCCATGATCATGCAGGCCAGGAAATCGAAGGTCCGCATGGGCACGACCATGCGCCGATGGCCGGTCCCTGGTGGCAGAGCAAGAAGGGCAGGCTGACCATCCTTTCGGGTGCGGCGCTGATTGCCGCCTATGCCGTCGGTCATCTGGTGCCGGCGATTGGTTCCTATGCCTTCATCGTCGCCATGCTGGTCGGGCTGGTGCCGATCGCGCGGCGCGCGCTCATGGCCGCCTTCTCGGGAACGCCGTTTTCGATCGAGATGCTGATGACGATCGCCGCCGTCGGCGCCGTCATCATCAATGCCGGCGAGGAAGCGGCGACCGTCGTGTTCCTGTTCCTCGTCGGCGAGCTGCTGGAGGGCGTGGCGGCGGGCAAGGCGCGCGAAAGCATCCAGTCGCTGACGGCCCTGGTGCCGAAAAATGCGCTGCTCGAAGACAATGGCCAGACGCGCGAAGTGCCGGCGGAAAGCCTCGCTGTCGGCGCCATCATTATGGTGCGTCCGGGCGACCGGATCTCGGCAGACGGCATCATCATCTCGGGCGAGAGCGCGATCGACGAGGCGCCGGTGACGGGCGAGAGCACGCCGGTGTGCAAGGGTGTCGATGCCGTGGTTTTTGCCGGAACGGTGAATGGTGATGCGGTGCTCAGGGTTCGCGTCACGGCGGCCGCTGCCGACAATACCATTGCCCGTGTGGTCAGACTGGTGGAGGAGGCGCAGGAATCCAAGGCGCCGACGGAACGTTTCATCGATCGGTTCTCGCGCTATTACACGCCCGGCGTGGTGGTGGTCGCCGCACTCGTTGTGGTCGCTCCGCCGCTGTTGTTCGGCGGCTTGTGGAGCGAATGGGTCTACAAGGGGCTCGCCATCCTGCTGATCGGCTGCCCGTGCGCGCTCGTCATTTCGACGCCGGCGGCGATCGCTGCTTCGCTTTCGGCAGGCGCACGGCGCGGGCTGCTGATGAAGGGCGGCGCGGTGCTGGAAACGCTCGGCAAGGTGACGATGGTCGCCTTCGACAAGACGGGCACGCTGACGGAAGGCAAGCCGCAGGTGACCGATATTATTCCGTTCGGATTGAGCGAGGCGCAGGTGTTGTCGCGGGCGGCGGTGCTGGAGCAGGGTTCCAGCCATCCCTTGGCGCTGGCGATCCTCAACCGCGCCAAGGTGGACGGCGTTCCCGTGCCGCCGGCCTTCGAGCTGGAGGCGTTGCCGGGCAAGGGTGTCAGCGGCAAGGTCGGCGGCGAGACGCTGGACCTGTTGTCCCCGCCGGCCGCCCGCGAGCGCGGGGCGCTCAGCGCTGAACAGGATGCACGCATCACTGACTTGAACGATGAGGGCAAGAGCGTGTCGGTGCTGCTCGTCAACGGTGCGACGGCCGGCCTGATCGCCATGCGCGACGAGCCGCGCGAGGATGCGCAGGCCGGTCTTTCCACGCTCAAATCGGCAGGCGTCAAGGCGATGATGCTGACGGGCGACAACAAGCGGACGGCGGCGGCCGTTGCCGGCATGCTCGGCATCGACTGGCGCGGCGAGATGATGCCGGAGGACAAGCAGCGGGTCGTCGGCGAATTGAAGCGCGAGGGCTTCATCGTCGCCAAGGTCGGCGACGGCATCAACGACGCGCCGGCACTGGCAGCTGCCGATATCGGCATCGCCATGGGCGGCGGCACCGATGTGGCGCTGGAGACGGCAGATGCCGCGGTGCTGCACGGACGCGTCGGCGACGTGGCGCGGATGATCGAACTGTCCAAACGCACGATGCGCAACATCCTGCAGAATATCAGCATCGCGCTCGGGCTGAAGGTGGTGTTCCTGGTGACGACGATCGCCGGCATTACCGGCCTCTGGCCGGCGATCCTCGCCGATACCGGCGCCACCGTGCTGGTGACGATCAACGCGCTGCGGCTGCTTCGGATAAAGGAATGAATGTATTCCCGATGGCGGTCTGAAGGCCGACGATTCGGGCGAAAGTCGCCGAGCCGGTCATCCGTTAGGTCGGCTCTCAGTTTGTTGACAAAGTCTCCTCCGTCATGCTCGGCCTTGTGCCGAGCATCTAACCACTGCAATTGCTTGACTGAAAACCATTTATTTTCAGATGCTTAATTGGCCGGCGCAGATCCTCGGCACAAGGCCGAGGATGACGTCGCAGGTTTTGCAGTCAGCAGCCTGGGAGCCGGCTGCAGGCCGGCTCTCGGTGTTCAGGTCTTCTCCACAGCTCGTTTTTCTTAAGCCTTCGTTATCCATGTTTTTCACAGGAATGTAGCAATTTCAAACCTGTCGTAACGCAAGGCGCAAACCATCCGTTGACGCGAATTTGGATTGAGATACTATATCTAGTGTTCGAGGTTCCATCGATTCGTAGGGATTGATGGCTAAGACGGGAATTCGGTGCGCTTCGCCATCACGACGCGGCAATGCCGGAGCTGCCCCCGCAACTGTAAGCGGTGAGCAACTGTCCGATTTCAGGTCACTGGAGCATGATGCTCCGGGAAGGCTGGGGCAGGGTGCTTTGACCCGTGAGCCAGGAGACCTGCCTCGAACAAATCGTCCACGGGCGGGGTGTCCGGAAGGTCGCGTTGCATGGCTGCGGATAATTTCCGCATCGCGTTTCGCAGGCCCGAACCTCCGCCCCCGAAACCTTCGCATTGAGCCACTTCGGGGTGAAGTCATGTCAGTATCTCAGTCCAGGCCGCCACCCGCGCCAAGAGGGCGGATCACGCCCGGCGGCTGAACGAGCCGCATAGCTGCAAAATACCGAGCGTTTTCGACGGATATCGACAGATTTCCGATCGATGTCATGCGTCCCAATCGCGTCGTCACGAGGAATATCATGACCATTACCGTCTACAGCAAGCCTGCCTGCGTCCAATGCACTGCCACGTACCGCGCCCTCGACCGGCTGGGCGTCGATTATGACGTCGTTGATATCTCGCAGGATGCCGAAGCGATCGATCGCGTCCGCAGCCTCGGCTACATGCAAGCGCCCGTCGTCATCGCCGGCGATCAGCATTGGGCGGGCTTCCGTCCTGATATGATCAGCGCGCTCTCCTGAGCCGAGGACAAGCGGTGGGCCTGATCGTCTATTATTCCAGTCGATCCGAGAATACCCATCGCTTTGTCGCCAAGCTCGGACTGCGCGCGGCGCGCATTCCGGCAGGTGGCGCAGACGCGTTCCATATCTGCGAACCCTTCGTGCTTGTTGTGCCGACCTATAGCGGCGACGGCGGCAAGGGCGCCGTTCCCAAGCAGGTGATCCGTTTCTTGAACGATGCGGAAAACCGAGGACGCATCCGCGGCGTGATTGCCGCGGGCAACAGCAATTTCGGCGAGACATACGGGCTCGCCGGCGATGTGATCTCGCGGAAATGCCAGGTGCCTTACCTCTACAGGTTCGAGCTCATGGGCACGGAGGAGGATGTCGCCAACGTCAAACACGGGATGGAACGATTTTGGACACGGGAACAACTCTGACGCGGGATGTGGGCGCAAAACCGCATAACACTTTTGCTCATCCCGCCGGCGAACGCCCTTTGAAAGCGGCGGAAGCGCTCGACTACCACGCGCTGAACGCAATGCTGAACCTTTATGACGACGAGGGGAGGATCCAGCTCGATAAGGACCGCATGGCTGCCAAGCAATATTTCCTGCAGCATGTGAACCAGAACACGGTGTTCTTTCACAATCTCAGGGAAAAGCTCGATTACCTCGTGACCGAGGGCTATTACGAGCAGGAAGTCCTCGACCAGTATTCCTTCAATTTCGTCCGCGACCTGTTCGACCAGGCCTATGCCAAGAAGTTCCGGTTCCCGACCTTCCTCGGCGCTTTCAAATACTACACCAGCTATACGCTGAAGACCTTCGACGGAAAGCGCTATCTCGAGCGCTACGAGGATCGCATCTGCATGGTGGCGCTGGCGCTTGCGCGCGGCGACGAGGGCCTTGCCCGCGACATGGTCGACGAGATCATTTCCGGCCGTTTCCAGCCGGCGACGCCGACCTTCCTCAATGCCGGCAAGAAGCAGCGCGGCGAACTGGTTTCCTGCTTCCTGCTGCGGGTCGAGGACAATATGGAATCGATCGGCCGGTCGATCAATTCGGCGCTGCAATTGTCGAAGCGCGGCGGCGGCGTGGCGCTGTCGCTGACGAATATCCGCGAGGCGGGTGCGCCGATCAAGCAGATCGAGAACCAGTCGTCGGGCATCATCCCGGTGATGAAGCTGCTCGAAGATAGTTTCTCCTATGCGAACCAGCTCGGGGCGCGGCAGGGGGCGGGTGCGGTCTATCTCAACGCCCATCACCCCGACATCATGCGCTTCCTCGACACCAAGCGCGAAAATGCCGACGAGAAAATCCGCATCAAGACGCTGTCGCTCGGCGTCGTCGTACCCGACATCACCTTCGAACTCGCCAGGAATAATGAGGACATGTACCTGTTCTCGCCCTATGACGTGGAGCGCGTCTATGGCGTGCCCTTCACCGAGATTTCGGTGACGGAAAAGTATCGCGAGATGGCTGATGATGCCCGTATCTCCAAGAAGAAGATCAAGGCGCGCGAATTTTTCCAGGTGCTTGCCGAAATCCAGTTCGAGAGCGGTTATCCCTACATCATGTTCGAGGACACGGTGAATCGGGAAAACCCGATCGCCGGGCGCATCTCGATGAGCAATCTCTGCTCGGAAATCCTGCAGGTCAGCGAGGCGAGCGACTACAACGACGACCTTTCCTACAAGCATCTCGGCAAGGACATTTCCTGCAATCTCGGCTCACTGAACATCGCGGCGGCCATGGACTCCGCCGATTTCGGCAAGACGATCGAGACCTCGATCCGGGCGCTGACAGCCGTTTCCGACATGAGCCACATCTCCTCGGTTCCCTCGATCGAAAAGGGCAATGACGAGAGCCATGCGATCGGCCTCGGCCAGATGAACCTGCACGGCTATCTCGCCCGCGAACGCATCTTCTACGGCTCTAGGGAAGGCGTCGATTTCACCAACATCTATTTCTATACGGTGACCTATCATGCAATCCGCGCCTCGAACCTTTTGGCGGTCGAACGCGGCGCGAGCTTCAAGGGCTTCGAGAATTCGAAATATGCCTCCGGCGATTATTTCGACAAATATACCGAGCAGCTCTGGGAGCCGGCGACTGAGAAGGTGCAGGCACTGTTCGACGACGCCGGAATCCACATTCCGACGCAGGAAGACTGGGCGGCGCTGAAGACGGCGGTGATGGCCTCCGGCCTCTATAATCAGAACCTGCAGGCGGTGCCGCCGACGGGGTCGATCTCCTATATCAACCACTCGACCTCCTCGATCCATCCGATCGTCTCGAAGATCGAGATCCGCAAGGAAGGCAAGATCGGCCGCGTCTATTATCCGGCGCCGTTCATGACCAACGACAATCTCGATTATTACCAGGATGCCTATGAGATCGGGCCGGAGAAGATCATCGATACCTATGCGGCGGCGACCCAGCATGTCGACCAGGGCCTGTCGCTGACCTTGTTCTTCCGCGACACGGCAACGACGCGCGATATCAACAAGGCGCAGATTTACGCCTGGAAGAAGGGCATCAAAACCATCTACTACATCCGCCTTCGCCAAATGGCGCTGTCCGGCACCGAGGTGCAGGGCTGCGTGTCTTGCACGCTGTGAGTTGATACTTCGCTCCGGGGCATATCCCTTCGCCCCGCAGGCGGGGAGAAGGTGCCGGCAGGCGGATGAGGGGCGAATCCGGACACATCCTTGAGAGGGACCATAATGAACATGCAAATCAAACCCGCCTCCCGCGTGCGCGCCGTCAACTGGAACCGCATCGAGGATGACAAAGATCTCGAAGTCTGGAACCGGCTCACCGGCAATTTCTGGCTGCCGGAGAAGGTGCCGCTTTCGAACGACATTCCCTCCTGGGCAACGCTGACGCCGGCCGAGCAGCAGCTGACCATCCGCGTCTTCACCGGGCTGACGCTGCTCGACACGATCCAGAACGGCGTCGGCTCGATCCGGCTGATGGAAGATGCGGTCACACCGCATGAAGAGGCGGTGCTTTCCAACGTCTCGTTCATGGAGGCGGTGCATGCGCGTTCCTACTCCTCGATCTTTTCGACGCTGTGCTCGACGCCCGATGTCGACGATGCCTATCGCTGGTCGGAGGAGAATGAATTCCTGCAGCGGAAATCGGCGCTGATCATGGAGCAGTACGGCTCCAGCGATCCGTTGAAGAAGAAGGTCGCGAGCGTCTTCCTCGAGAGTTTCCTGTTCTATTCCGGCTTCTACCTGCCCATGTACTGGTCGAGTCGCGCCAAGCTGACCAACACGGCCGACATGATCCGGCTGATCATCCGCGACGAGGCGGTGCACGGCTATTATATCGGCTACAAATTCCAGCGCGGTCTGGAGCGGCTTTCCGAGGAGAGAGGGCAGGAAATCAAGGATTTCGCCTTCGAGCTGCTGCTCGAACTCTACGACAACGAGGCGAGATATACCGAGGCGCTGTATGACGGCGTCGGGCTGACCGAGGACGTCAAGAAGTTCCTGCACTATAACGCCAACAAGGCGCTGATGAACCTCGGCTATGAGGCGCTGTTTCCGGCCGAGGTCTGCAAAGTCAACCCGGCGATCCTGTCTGCGCTGTCGCCGAATGCCGACGAAAACCACGACTTCTTCTCCGGCTCCGGTTCCTCTTATGTCATTGGCAAGGCGGTTGCGACCGAAGACGAGGATTGGGATTTCTGAGACTTGATTGCGGTCTGCCCCTTATCATTTGCTTCCCTATCGCCCACATTCAGCGGAAACTGAATTTGATCCTCGCCGATGATGTGGCGCAGCGGAGTTTTTAATGTCGTCTTTTCCAAACAAAGCCGGGACCGCCGTCGACGCGGAGGGGGGCGTCTGGCCGATCCGCAGGAGACGGATCCTCGACTGGCTGGTGAATGAGACGCGCGGCGAGCGGTTCATCGACAACATCCTGGTGGAGATGTGCGAGAAGCTGCTTTCGGCAGGGGTGCCGGTGGCGCGGGCGACGTTGCATTTCCGGACGAACCATCCGCAATGGATCGGTGCCCGCATCCTCTGGAAGGAAGGCCTGGCCGAGGCCAAGATCAACACATTCGCTTATGGTGTCGAAAACACGCCGGAGTTCCTGAACAGTCCCGTCAACGCAATCCATCAGGGTGCGGAGGAAGTGCGCAAACAGTTGGAAGGCACGGCCGACGGCGAGTTGGATCCATTCTATCAGGAACTGCATGATGACGGCTTGACCGAGTATATCGCCTGGCCGGTCCAGCACACCTTCGGCAAACGGCATGTCGTGACATTTTCCACCAGCCGGCCGGGCGGTTTTGCGGGCGAGCATATCGATTTCCTGCGCGATCTGCTGCCGGCCCTGACCCTTGTCAGCGAAATCAGGCTGAAGAACATTATGGCGCGCACGCTGCTGCAGACCTATGTCGGGCCGCATGCGAGCGAACAGATCCTGTCGGGTGTTACGACGCGCGGCAGCGGGGCCACCGTCGGTGCGGCAATCATGATCTGCGACCTGCGCGACTTTACGGCGATTTCCGATCTCTGGCCGCGCGACGATGTCATCCATTTGCTCAACGACTATTTCGATGCCATGTCGGACCCGATCGAACGCTATGGCGGCGAGATCCTGAAGTTCATGGGCGACGGATTGCTGGCGATCTTCCCGCTGAGCAAGGACACGGCCTGTCGCGATCTGCTGCAGGCGATCCGCGAAGGGCAGGCGTTGATGGCGCAATTGAACCAGGAGCATGAGCGCAACGGACGCGAACCGCTGCGCTACGGCGTTGGCGTGCATGTCGGCGACGTCATGTACGGTAATATTGGGTCGCGCCGGCGGTTGGATTTCACTGTCATCGGCCCGGCGGTCAATGTCGCCTCGCGGCTGGAAAGCCTGACCAAAGAGGTCAAGCGTCCGGTGCTTTTGTCGCGGGCCTTCGTCGAAATGGCGGACTGCGCGAAAGACATGGACAGTCTCGGCACCTTCCCGCTGCGCGGGCTCGGCGAGCCGGTCGATGTCTTCGCCTTTCCGGAGCAAGCAATTCCAGGAAAAGTGTGAAGCGGTTTTCCCAGGCAAAGCGCGAAGCGCTTTTGCCGGGAATTGCGTAAAAACAAAAGGTTTTCAGGGCAGGTAGCTCAGACCCCTCGCTTGTTTCCCCACAGCAGCACGTGCAGTTGCGGCAGCACGCGGGCTTTAAACCATCGGTCGGCCGTCACCTTATCGACAAGCCAGTGCATCCGATCCATCACGCCGTCGATATCGATGCGGGCGTCGTCATCATCGGGTGGCGGCGGCGTGTGGTTTCCAGGCTGAAGGAACAAGGGAATATAGGGGTAACGCTTGCCCACCTCTTGAGCGAACGCATAGTCGGCATCGTCGAAGACGACGATTTTCAATGCGATCTCCGGCCCGCCGGCGCTGAGCCGAAGACAGTTATCGATCTCACCCCAATCGGTCAGCATTCCGCTTGACGGCGGCTTGGGGCTCAACACCAGGATGTCGAGATCGCGAAACCAGTTCCGGGCCACACTTCCCTGCGTTTCCAGCGCGAAGCGGTATCCTTGAGAATGGCCGAGCTCAATCAGCGGCCCCAGAGGTTGGATCGCCGGATTGCCTCCGGAAAGGGAAACCGTCATCGGCTTGCCTCCGGAGAGCTTCGTGACCTCCTGCCAGATCGCATCGGCCGCCATCGGAATCCATTGATCCCGGTAGGCGCTGTCGACCGCGTGCAGGCTGTCGCACCAGGAACAGCGATAGTCACAGCCGCCTGTCCTGACGAACACGGTCGGCAGCCCGATCAGAGCGCCTTCGCCCTGGATGGTCGGGCCGAAGATCTCGCTGACGCGAATGGTCTCTCCGCTCATGGCCGGTACTCCGCCCAGGTCTTCGGCGTCTCGCTGACGCGGACGGACGATGTTTCCGGGAAGCGCTGCTTGCACCAGTCGTAAAAGTGCTTTGCCAGGAATTCGGAGGTGACTTTCGAATGGCCGAAGACGTCGTTCAGGTGGCGATGATCGAAGGTTTCGTCGATATAGTGCTTGAGCGGCGAGAGGTCGTGATAGTCGCGAACGAAGCCGTCATCATTCAGGCTTTCGGCAGCGAGCTCGACGACCACGACATAGTTGTGGCCGTGGAGCCTGGCACATTGATGATCGGCCGGCAGGTGATCCAGCTGGTGCGAGGCGGAGAGATGAAACTCCTTGGTGATGCGGTACATCAACGCACCTCCGCGGCAGAATATTGCGACACCGCCGCTTTCCAGAAATCGCGGTCTTCGTATTCCGTGGGGTCGGGAATACCGGCCAGATGGAACGCCTCGCGGCGTTCAACGCAGGTTCCGCAGCGTCCGCAATGGAGCTTGCCGCCCTTGTAGCAGGACCATGTTTCCGCAAAGGGCGTCGCATGTTTCGCGCCGTCGATCACGATCGCCGCTTTGGGAACATCGACATAGGGTGCAAGCAGTCTGACGCTGGCATAGCCGTCCAGCGCTTCGTTCTGCATGCGCTGGAAGGCGTCGATGAAGCCGGGCCGGCAGTCCGGGTAAATGAAGTGGTCGCCGCCATGCACGGCGACGGCGACGGCATCCGCTTTCTGGGCGGCCGCCAGGCCGAATGCGATCGCCAGCATGATGGCATTGCGGTTCGGCACCACGGTGGCCTTCATGGTCTCCTCGGCATAATGGCCGTCCGGGACCTCGACATTGTCGGTCAGGGCCGATCCGCTGAGATGGCCGCCGAGCGCGGCGATGTCGATGACATGATGGGGAACGGCAAGTCGTGCGGCGCACCGGGCGGCGAAGTCGAGTTCCTTGCGATGCCGTTGGCCGTAGTCGAAGGAGACGAGGCCGATAAGCTGTTGTTCCGCCGCCATTTTGTGGGCAAGCGAAACGGAGTCGAGTCCGCCAGAGCAGACGACGATGGTTTTCATATTTTGGATCCCTTGTTTTGACCGGGTGGGCTGCGACCGGATTACGGCGTGCTTCTAGGACAAATCGCGCGTCTTGGGAATAGCCTTGAGGCACGCGCCTTCAGAGGGGTTAACCGATCGGGAAATTGATCTGCGGCGTCAGCAGCAGGTGCAAATCGTCGAGGTTAACATTGTTGATGCGTTGCAGCAGCATGCGTCCGAGATCTTCGCCCGCCGCCGTCAGGTCCTCGTGGATCGTGTCGACTTTCGGCTGCAGTTGGGTGAGAAGCCGAGACGTTTCCTTGGCGACGATATCGTAATCGACAGCAAGTGTCCGGCCGGCGTCGCTCATGCCGCTGATGACGGCGAGTGCGGAGACTTCGCCAGGACAGATGAAGCCATCGGGCGCATCCGGCGCGGTGGCGCGGCTGCAGATGAAATCGCGCAGCACATCCGCCGGCGTATCGAGATCGACCGTTTCGGGGATCTCATAAGCAATGCCTGCCTCCCGCACCGCCGTCATGAAGCCGTGCAGGATATGCTGGCAGAAAGTCAGCCGTTTCGGCGGCAGGATCACGGCCACCTTTCTACGCTCCTTGGCGATCAGCCGGCGCGTGGCCTCATAGGCAAAGCTGAAATTGTCGTAGTCGACATAGGGGTGCGGCGTCGAAAATTCCGTGCGGCCATGACAGATGAAGGGAAAGCCGGTTTCGAGCAGCAGGCGGACGCGGGCATCGAGCGGTTCGGTCCGCGTGAAGATCAGTCCATCGGCAAGATGGTTGCGGATGATGTATTCGGCGGCTTCGACGTCGGTCGTCGACAGGAAGTTCGGGGCGACGACGAGATGATAGGACGTTTCCTTCAGTGCCTTGGCGATGCCGTACATGATCGAGGTGCTGAAACCGACCACTTCCTCATGCGAATCGAGCAGGATGGCAATGACGTTGGTGCGGCCGGTCTTCAGGCGCTGCGCGGCCCGATCAGGGAGATAGCCGATCTCGCGGGCGATGCGGTGCACGCGCTGCCGGGTCTCCAGCGAAATCTGCGGTGCATCGGAGAGCGCCCGTGACACCGTCGTCACGGCCAAGCCGGCGATCGTGGCGATCGTTCGCAAGGTCGGCTTGCCGCGCTTATGGGTGATATCGAGATTTTCGCCGCGTCGCGGCCGGGACGGTTCGGTCACTCTCGGCTTTCCGTGCTGGAATTGGCGATACAATAACACGATGACTCGGGCGCGCAATCGAGGAATGAAAACGTTTTAAATTTTTACCACCTGTTAGCTAGTATGATAATTACTATAAAATTCAATTGGATATCGAAATAACTATATTTTTCTCGGGAGTCGAGAAAGGGCTTGACGATCCGTGGCTTATAACGTTTTAAATTAGCAACCGCGCGGAGGAGCGCGGCCGTATGTCGACCGTCAACGGGCGGAAAACATCGGGCGGCAGGGAGGGCCTGCCGCCGATCTTCAAATGGGAGGAAATTCATGCGCAAGTTCTTGAGCTCGGCGGCTGTTGCCGTCGTGATGATGGCTGGCCTCGGCGCGGCGCAGGCTGCCGACGTGAAAGAAGTGCAGATGCTGCACTGGTGGACGTCTGGCGGTGAGGCTGCGGCTTTGAACGTCTTGAAGCAGGATCTGTCGAAGGAAGGTTTTGCCTGGAAGGACGTTCCTGTTGCCGGCGGTGGCGGCGATGCGGCGATGACGGCGCTGAAGGCGATGGTGGCGGCCGGCACCTATCCGACAGCCTCGCAGATGCTGGGCTATACCGTGCTCGATTATGCCCAGGCCGGCGTCATGGGTGATCTGACGGAGACGGCGAAGAAGGAAGGCTGGGACAAGTCGGTGCCGGCAGCCCTGCAGAAGTTCTCGGTCTATGACGGCAAGTGGGTGGCTGCCCCCGTCAACGTGCACTCGGTCAACTGGCTGTGGATCAACAAGGCGGTGATGGACAAGATCGGCGGCACCCAGCCGAAGACCTTCGACGATCT
>NZ_NWSQ01000048.1 GCF_002531725.1 Rhizobium sp. L43 | reverse complement strand
GATCAGGAAAATCTATTCCTTTCAATGACATAGAAAGATGGGTGTTATGAAACAGGATTGTAATCGTCGGCCCATTCGGCAATGGCACTTCGGGCATGATCGAGGCCGAAGAAGAGGCTTTCGTTGAGCAGCTCGTCGCGCATGCAGCCGTTGGAGCTCTCGACATAGCCATTCTGCATCTCCTTTCCCGGCGCGATGTAGTGCCGCTCGACCTCATGATCTTTCGACCGGACAAGGATGGCATTTGAGGTGAGTTCGGTGCCTGTCGGAAACGACCATTCCAGGTTTGCCGCGCATAGGATGAGGGTCGTCAGCTCTCGAGCGACGCGACGACGCAAGATCGAGGTGTCCGGGATCGCCGCCAGGCATTCGCGCGTCACATCGTCGACGATGTTGAGCACGCGAAACCGCCTTCCGCAAGTGAACTGGTCGTGAACGAAATCCAGCTACCAGCGGGCATCGGCTTTCGCTTCGACCAGGATCGGGGCCTCTGCGGATAGCAGCAGGTATTTGTTCCTATTGTTTGCGTCCTATTCCTTCGGCGCCATCGCGCATTCGCGATTAGCCGGCGCAGCAGACCACCTTGCGATTTGCTCGCCGCGACGGTTCCAATGAATTACTGAATCGTGCGAAGACTTCGCTCCTGGCTTGTTTGTGCTCGACTTTGGAGCGACTTCGTATTGAGGTCACGGTCTACTGTTCCCCTAAGAGGCGTCATTTGGCTCAGGGCCTGACGGTAACCTACACACAGTCCCTCCAACCAGTCTCCTTCGAAAATCAGCGTCTTCCAAGGGGTTAGCTCTGTGGTCAGCTGACCACAACCGAAATCCTCAGCGGCAGGATAACGATCAGCCGCACCTACCCAGCCCTCAAACCACCTTGTCCGTTGGCCTTCAACAACGCCATTAACATCGGGCCAAGCGAGAATTCACCGCGCTCACTCCGACGCGTTAGATCCCGCAGATAGCCTCCAGGGGAGTTGATAAAATTAGCCCTTTCCAGGATGCACGCAATTGCCGCCGCCGCGTTCTCCGGTCCTAGCGCCTCGCAGGCATCCTGGTAGGCGGAAGGGCTTACCCCCAGCATAGATCGAACCACCACGGCGGCAGACATCAGATCTCGCCAGTTCCCCACGCCGCGTGGCGCATAGTCGCTGATCATCGGGCACGCCTTGAGCACCAATTCCAATGGGAATGCCCTTTGCGATTTATTCTTCGGCTGATGGCTCAAGCCAGCCTTTGCCCCCTGCTCCTTTTCGGAGCGAGGTTCATATTCATTGATGGATTCGGGTTTTGAATTCTGTATGTGCTGCTCAATACGAGCAGCATTGGTGCTAATTTCTTCATTATTCTCAAGGTTTTCCAATCGATTGAGCACTTCCTCACGGAGCATCAACATTTCATCGAGAACGCTAGTGACCCCTTCAAGGGTCGGAACACGCGGAATTCTGCTCACGAGCGCAACGTAGATATCTTCGGTCGTCTGCCAATCGCCGTCTGCGCCCTCGACCATTGCAGCCGTGATAAGTTTGCGAACATCCCGCCGGCAAATGGTAAGGCTCTCTTTGGCCTTCCTGAGAGAGGCTCTCTCGGCCGCCACTCTTTGCGCCAACATCGCCAACTCTTCCGATCGCGCCAGCAGGGGCGACAGGTCGAAGCCGAAAGCGTTCTCGATCCGGCCATCGTCGCCCTTACGGGCGAAGCGCTTGCCATTTGCGCTATCCTTACGGACGATTAACCCCGACTCCACCAGGATAGCTATATGCCGCCGCAACGTTGCGCCCGCCATTGCATGCGCCCGAAGCGCCAGTTGAGCATTCGACGGGAAGACAATCAATTGTGCGTCCTGACGCAACTCATTGTCAGGATAAAAGCTCAAAAGTGCGTCAAGAACGGCCAGGCTGTTCGACTGGATCCCGAGCAGTCCCATCGCGGCGGAAGCGTCTCTCAACACTTTCCACTTATCGGCAATCTTTCCATGCTTGATCTCTATTGCCGCCTGGCGCCGCACGAGCGCAAGCGTCATCGGCCGCCGCCCGAACGGCGTCGTCACATTCCCCGAGTGCATTGTCTCTCACCTTTCACCAGGCAAACGAAATTCGCTCACCAAAACGGCGCCAAAGACTCTTGACGAGGATTCGAGGAAATGCGATTCTGTTCTTGCTACAGAGACAGAAGGGCTTCCACGACGGCGACGTTGAGGGAGCTCTTTTCTTTTGCGGGTTACACTCCCTGTTTCCGTTGATGCGTTGCGCGATGCTCCTGGTAGAGCGCCGGCAAATGCTCGAGTACGAAAGCCGCGAAATCCGGCGTGGCTTTCCTGTCAATGGTAATTTCGACCTTGCTCTTGCTCTGCGTGACCTGCGCAAGCCTGTCGCCATCGGGGGTCGACATGACGTCTGGCAACCCGCGCGCAATCCGACGCGGTTTCAAATGGTCGATCACCGCCTTGAACCGGTCTGACGACGGCAGCGCCTGCACCTCTTCCGAGGCCGCATATTTCGCCGCGCCTCCCGGAGACGATGCTTTCTCAACCAGCTCTGCCAATTGCTGCCAACTTGGGCGTCCAACGCCTGGAGCGGCGCCAATGGCATCGATCAATTCAGAGGGGAGGGCGTCGACAAGCAGGAGCATCTTCGACAAGTTGCTTTTGTCGATTGACATTGCCGCGATGACGATTTCTCGTGGAAACTGCTTGTTTAGCTTGTGTGCGAAACGTGCCTTTTCGATGAAGGTGAGGTCTTCGCGCTCATTGTTTTCCTGACCCTGTGCGATAACCAACTGCTCGTCCGTCAAGTCCCGAACAACCGCCTTGACCGGCAGTCCTAGCTCCGAAACGGCGCGCAGCCGGCGGTGTCCAAAGGCAACCTGGTAGCGCGCGGGTTTAACGGGATGAGGTCTCACAAGGATTGGGACCTGCTGTCCTTGCTCGCGGACGGATGCAAGAAGTCCTTCGATATCACCTTGCATACGATCCTGAACGAAGGACGACTCGATTGACGACGTGTCCAGTTCAACCACGGCCTGACCTTCGGCTAGACGCCGCTCGATCTCGTCGGCACGACCAAGACGATCATTTTGCTCGCGCAACGCGTTACCGATGTTTGCAGTCAGCTTCGTCGCTGGATCTCGTTCTTTTCTGGTCACGCCGAGAAGCGGCATGGAGCGAGTCTTTGCCGCTCTGTGTTCAGCAGCTGATGAGCTGTCGGGGGCGTCCGTGGAGACGTCAAGGAGGTGCTTCCGACTCATGTGGTTCTACCCCATGCTTTTTTGATCAGAGTTTCGATCTCGTCGTTGACGGCGTTCATCGCCTCTAAGGCCCGATCATAGGTTGAGCGCGTGAACTGTCCGCGCTCAACCTCAAAGAGGGTTTGATTTGTCAGACCAGCGTCCGAAACGGCCGTCGTCTTGAGCATCGGAAAATTGAGGACATTTTCGCCGAAGATCGAACGCAGATAGCCCACCATCTGGTTCTGCGGGCCATCGCTCGGTTCAAAACGAGTGACGAGGTAGCGCATCCAATTGAACTTGAACTGGGCGCCTGCATTCTCGATTTCCCGAAGGAGATTCGAGGTCATCGCCAGAAACTGGTTCATCGACATTACATCCAACATCTGCGGATGGACGGTGACGAGGATCGAGGTTGCGGCAGTCAGAGCCGAAAGAGTGAGGTAGCCAAGTTGAGGAGGGCAATCGATAACGACGACATCGTAGTTGTCCGCGATGTCTTCGATGACCTGACTGATCCGACCGTAAAAAAGCGTGTCGCCTTCCTTCCGGTTCATAAGCGCGCGGGGGGTGTCGTGCTCGAACTCCATCAGTTCAAGATTGCCGGGAATTAGATGAAGATCCGGGATGTACGTTCCTCGGACAACCTGCTCGATTGGGACCTGCTCGTCATCATACCGGATGGCGCCATAGAGTGTTTCGTTCGGACCAACGTCAGTTTCTGGCTGACTGCCGAAGAGTGCGGAAAGGCTTGCTTGGGGATCAAGATCAATCGCCAGAATTCGGTAGCCACGCATTGCCAAGTACTGTGCCAGATGCGCGGCCGTCGTCGTCTTGCCCGAGCCGCCTTTGAAATTCATCACCGAGATGACTTGAAGCTGCTCTCCCGTGCGACGATGGGGCAGGTGGCGCCGGTTCCCGCGGCCAATCAGGTCCAGGTGCTTACGGATTGAATGAATATCTTCGATCGTAAACGTGCGTCGACCGCCAGGACTCATGCTAACGTGCAATTCAGGCATTTCCGAAGCAGTTTGCCTAAGATAAGACTCACCGATGCCAAGCAATTTTGAGGCTTCTGACGGTGCAAAGGATCGAATGCCCTTTTCGGACGTCGGCGGGAAGACCTTGAGATGATGGGCTTGAAGTTGGCTGGAGAGAGCGTCGGCATGACGCTCCATCAATGCGGTCAACCCTTCGACGACTGGCGCTGTTTTTGCTGCGGTCTTCGCCATCTCAAAACCCATTTCCTGCAAGTGGCGGAATTTTTCGCGAAACCGGTAAAGTTCCGCCACTAGCTATTAGAGCCGATTCTGCAATTTCAGCAAGGGCTTTTAGGTTAACGAAAGGTTAACGCGGAGAAGCCCGAAACGTAGAGCAAATGGATATTTCCGTTTAGAGCCTGAAGCTTAGCAAGGCCGCGGCACCGACGGGTTCACGGTATGTTTTACTGTGAATCCTACAAATGTGCCCGCGGCGATTTCGGCGAAAAGCAGAAGACTTCGGCAAAGGCGGTGATCTCCTTGCCGCGACTCACTCACAAAAAACCTTGTAGGATTCGACAACTGACGCCCGATTCCGATTCGTGCTGAGTTCCCGTCGCCTAACAACGACGGAGAAATCCATGCAGGTATTCGCGATCTCGACACCAAAAAATTGCTACGAAGCGCAGCTGGTTCAGGACCATCATAGGCTACGTGCGTCGGTCTTTTCCACTCGCTTGAATTGGGATGTGGAAGTGGTCGACGACTGCGAGGCAGATGGGTTTGACGCTCTCGGCCCGACTTACATCCTGGCTGTCACCGCGGCTGGACGGCTTGCAGGATGTGCGCGCCTTTTGCCTGCGATGGGACCGACCATGCTGGCAGACGTATTTCCATCGCTGCTCCCAAAAGGCCGCCTGAACGCTCATCCCCTGATGGTCGAGAGCTCTCGCTTTTGCGTCGACACCGCCCTCGAAGAGGGGAGGGGAGACGGTTCGGTTCACGAGGCAACGCGGACCATGTTCGCCGGCATCGTAGAATGGTGCCTGGCGGGCGGTCTCACCGAAGTCGTTACGGTAACGGATATCAGGTTCGAGCGAATTCTTGCTCGCGTCGAATGGCCTCTCCAGCGCCTGGGGCAGCCGGAGAAGATCGGTGCCACCACCGCCATCGCAGGCACGCTGCCAGCAAACGCTGAGACCTTCCTGAGGTTACGGCCGCCGAACTACCAATCCAACCTCACCGCCTGCAGTCATCAAGCGTAACGGAGACCACTTTGACCCAGCTTCCTTCTCATCCCCGGCTCGTGCGCAAACTTCAGGAGGCGCTTGGCGATCAACTCTGCATCGCGCTCGAGGACGCGGCGGTCGTCGATATCATGCTCAATCCCGATGGAAAGCTCTTTATCGAACGGCTGGGCCACGGTGTTGCCCCGGCCGGAGAAATGTCCTCGGCGGCCGCGGAAATGGTGATCGGAACCGTCGCTCATGCCCTTCAGTCGGAGGTGGACGACGAGCAACCAATCATCTCGGGCGAATTGCCGATCGGCGGCCACCGTTTTGAAGGGCTGCTGCCTCCAGTGGTGGCCAAGCCCGCCTTCACTATTCGGCGCCGAGCGTCGCGGCTCATCCCGCTCGACGACTACATCCGGTCCGGGGTGATGGGCGAACATCACGCATCGACGATCCGAAGCGCCATCGCCGCAAGGCTCAACATCATCATCTCGGGAGGAACAGGTTCCGGCAAGACGACGCTCGCGAACGCGGTGATCGACGAAATCGTCAAATCCGCGCCGGAAGACCGTCTGGTCATTCTCGAGGACACCGCCGAGATTCAGTGCACGGCTGAAAACGCCGTTCTCCTGCACACCAGTGATACCGTCGACATGGGGCGTCTCTTGAAGAGCACGATGCGGCTTCGGCCTGACCGCATAGTCGTTGGTGAGGTCCGCGATGGCGCTGCGCTCACATTGCTCAAGGCGTGGAACACCGGCCATCCCGGCGGCGTCGCGACAATCCACTCCAACACCGCCATGTCGGCGCTGCGACGACTGGAACAATTAACTGCCGAAGCAAGTCAGCAGCCGATGCAAGAGGTGATCGGCGAGGCGGTCGACCTGATCATCTCGATCGAGCGGACGCCGCGCGGTCGGCGCGTCCGCGACGTGATTCAAGTCGAACGGTTCGCTGGGGGGCAATACGAAACTGAGTCCGGCCAGCTCACCGAAGAAGAGGAGGCGCGCCATGTCGCGTAAAGTTTCCCTCGTCACCATCACGCTCCTTGCGGCCCCGGTCGTGCTTGCTTCATTTGGTCCGGCTCTCGCCAGCTCCTCGGGCGGTGGTCTGCCTTGGGAAGGACCGCTGCAGCAAATCCAGGAGTCGATCACCGGCCCGGTTGCGGGCGCCATTGCGCTCGCGGCAATGGCGATAGCGGGCGGCATGCTGATCTTTGGCGGCGAGCTCAACGATTTTGCGCGACGTCTCGTCTACGTCGTGCTCGTTGCCGGCATCCTTCTCGGTGCGACTCAGATTGTCGGTCTGTTCGGTTCGACCGGTGCGTCAATTGGATTGGCGAAACAACAGCTCAACCCGCCTGCGGGCGGGGAGGCGGCCGATGGCTGAGTCGCTTACCGGATTGCAACGCAATCTCATCCACCGGGCTCTTTCCCGTTCAAATCTTTTGATGGGAGCGGATCGCGAACTGGTGCTGCTCACCGGACTTGCGGCCGTGATCCTAATCTTCGTCGTCCTCACAATCTATTCGGCGATCTTCGGTGTCGCCGTCTGGATCCTGGTCGTCGGGGTTCTCAGGATCATGGCGAAGTCCGACCCACTAATGCGACAGGTCTACATCCGGCACATTTCCTACAGGCCCACCTACAAGGCGACGAGTTCGCCTTGGCGCCGATACTGAGGAGGCGCCCATGGTAGCTCTGAAACGTTTGCGGACCACAGGCCCATCCTTTGCCGATCTCGTTCCTTACGCCGGTCTTGTCGATAACGGCGTTCTGCTTCTGAAGGACGGCAGTCTCATGGCGGGTTGGTACTTTGCCGGCCCCGACTCCGAAAGCGCGACCGCTCTCGAGCGCAACGAGCTGTCGCGGCAGATCAATTCGATCCTCTCTCGGCTCGGAAGCGGCTGGATGATCCAGGTCGAGGCGATCCGCATTCCGACCATGGACTACCCATCCGACGATCGGTGCCATTTCCCCGATCCGGTAACACGGGCGATCGACGCCGAGCGCCGGGCGCATTTTGCGCGCGAACAGGGACATTTTGAGAGCAAGCACGCAATCGTTCTCACCTACCGGCCGCTGGAGTCGAAGAAGACGGCACTGAGCAAATACATCTATTCGGACGAGGAAAGCCGCAAGAAGTCTTATGCGGACACAGTGCTCTTCGAGTTCAAAAACGCCATTCGGGAAATCGAGCAGTATCTGGCGAACAACCTTTCGATCCGTCGGATGGAAACGCGCGTTGTCAGGGAACGAGGCGGGACGCGAAATGCACGGTACGATGAATTGCTGCAGTTCGTTCGCTTCTGCATCACCGGCGAGAGCCACCCGATCCGGCTTCCCGACGTTCCCATGTACCTCGACTGGATCGCGACTGCCGAGCTCGAGCATGGGCTGACGCCGAAGATCGAGAGCCAGTTTCTCGGGATCGTCGCAATCGACGGGTTGCCGGCGGAAAGCTGGCCGGGGATCCTCAACAGCCTGGATCTGATGCCGCTCACCTATCGCTGGTCGTCGCGCTTCATTTTCCTCGATGCCGAGGAGGCACGACAGAAGCTCGAACGCACCCGGAAGAAATGGCAGCAGAAGGTCCGGCCCTTCTTTGATCAATTATTCCAGACGCAAAGCCGGTCCGTTGACCAGGACGCCATGACAATGGTGGCCGAGACCGAGGACGCAATTGCACAGGCTTCGTCGCAGCGGGTCGCCTACGGCTACTACACGCCGGTGATCGTGCTGTTCGATCACGACCGCGAAGCACTCCAGGAGAAGGCGGAGGCGATCCGACGGCTGATCCAGGCCGAGGGCTTCGGAGCGCGGATCGAAACGCTTAACGCCACCGATGCCTATCTTGGTAGCCTGCCGGGCAATTGGTACTGCAATATTCGCGAGCCCTTGATCAACACCAACAATCTGGCCGATCTTATCCCGCTCAATGCGGTCTGGTCAGGTAGCCCGATCGCGCCGTGTCCATTCTATCCGCCAAATTCAGCGCCGCTTATGCAGGTGGCGAGCGGCTCCACACCGTTTCGCCTGAACCTGCATGTCGGCGACGTTGGACATACCCTCGTGTTCGGTCCGACGGGCTCCGGCAAGTCGACCCTTCTGGCGCTGATCGTCGCGCAGTTTCGACGCTACGAGAACGCCCAGGTCTTTGCCTTCGACAAAGGCAACTCACTGCTGCCGTTGACGTTGGCAGGTGGCGGCGACCACTACGAAATTGGCGGAGACACTGAAGGGGAGGGGAAGGCGCTTGCCTTCTGCCCGCTCTCCGAACTCGGAAGTAATGCGGACCGGGCCTGGGCGAGCGAATGGATCGAGATGCTGATCGCGTTGCAAGGCATCACAGTTTCGCCTGATTATCGCAATGCCATCTCCCGGCAGGTCGGCTTAATGGCAAGCGCCCCGGGCCGATCGCTCTCAGATTTTGTGTCTGGGGTCCAGATACGCGAGATCAAGGACGCGCTTCACCATTACACGGTCGACGGTCCGATGGGCCAGTTGCTCGACGCCGAGCAGGATGGCCTTTCGCTTGGCGCGCTGCAAACCTTCGAGATCGATCACCTCATGAATTTGGGAGAGCGCAATCTAGTGCCGGTGCTTACCTACTTGTTCCGGCGCATCGAAAAGCGCCTCGATGGCTCTCCAAGCCTGATCCTGTTGGACGAAGCTTGGCTGATGCTCGGTCACCCCGTTTTTCGCGCAAAGATCCGCGAGTGGCTGAAAGTGCTGCGCAAAGCGAATTGTGCCGTTGTTCTCGCCACACAATCGATCTCGGACGCGGAGCGCTCGGGGATCATCGACGTCTTGAAGGAATCTTGCCCGACGAAAATCTGCCTTCCGAACGGTGCCGCGCGCGAGCCGGGAACGCGGGAATTCTATGAGCGCATCGGCTTTAACGAGCGCCAGATCGATATCGTCGCGGGCGCAGCCCAAAAGCGCGAATATTACGTCGCCACGCCAGAGGGCCGGCGGCTGTTCGATATGACGCTTGGCCCCGTCGCGTTGAGCTTCGTCGGGGCTTCCGGCAAGGACGACCTGAAACGCATCCGGGCGCTGATTGCCGAACACGGCCGTGACTGGCCGATCCATTGGCTGAACACGAGAGGAGTTCACGATGCCGCATCGCAGCTCAATTTCGAGTAGATGGCTGACGGGCTTAAGCGCCCTCGCAATCGGAGTTGCTACCGTGGCGCAGGCCGAAGCTGGCACCGCCACCGGCGCAGCAACCGAGTGGACTCAGGTCCTCAACAACGGCGAACTGGTTTCCCTCGTCGGTCAATCCGGCGAGCAGATTCAGAATCAGCTGACACAGATCAGCCAGCTTGCGCAACAGATCGAGACCCAGCTGAACATCTATCAGAACCTTCTCCAGAACACGGCGACACTGCCGTCTTACATGTGGGGAAAGGTCGAAAGCGACCTCAATCGGCTCCGCAGCATTGTTGACCAGGGGCAAAGCATATCGTTCTCGATGGGGAATGCCGACGATGTCTTGCAGCAGCGCTTCCAGAGCTATGCCAACCTCAAGACCAACCTTCCGAATGCAGCCAGCTTCACATCCACGTATCAAACTTGGTCAGATACCAACCGTGACACGATCGCCAGCACATTGAAGGCGGCAAGTCTCACGGCCGATCAATTCGACAGCGAGGAAAACACGATGTCAACGCTGCGCGCGATGTCCGAGACCGCCGACGGGCAAATGAAGGCGCTCCAGGTCGGTCACGAAATCGCTTCGCAGCAAGTCGCGCAGATGCAGAAAATGCGCGGGCTCGTTTCACAACAGATGACCATGATGGGCACCTGGCTCCAGACCGAGCAGACTGACAAGGATCTCGCACAGGCTCGTCGGGAAAAGTTCTTTGGCGCGACTGCACCATCCACGTCCGGCGGGGAAAGGATGAAAGTCGAATGGTGAGAACCAAGTTGATCCTGACCTCTTTCCTGAACGTGGTCGGCATTCTACGCACGGCTTGGCTCATTTTCGAAAGACAGGCGGCGCATGAGCGCCGCGCCACGGTCTTTGATCCCTCGAGAGATTATCCCACCTCTGGCGGGCATAAAATGAAGGTCGAATGGTGATCATCATGGGCGCCACAACAAGCTTCCGTGTGCTGCGAGCCGCGGTGTTGGTCGCCGCACTTACGGCGGTGGCAGCTCAGCCTGCATTCGCCCAAGAAGGATCGGTGCTGACATCACTTCAAAAACAGATCACGACGGCTGCCAAAGGGTGGGAGACCACCGTCATGGATGCTGGGAAATCGTTGTTCTGGATTCTCGCGACGATCGAGATTGGCATCGCTGCCGTCTGGCTCGCAATCCAGGCCGCGTCACTTGATAGTTGGTTCGCAGAGTTGGTGCGACGGATCATGTTCGTCGGCTTCTTCGCCTTCGTGCTCGCGCAAGGGCCAGCCTTCGCCAAGGCCGTGGTCGACAGCCTATTCCAGATTGGCGCCGGCGGTGGAACTGCTTCACCTGCCGACGTCTTCAATGCCGGCCTCGCCGTCGCAACCAAAATGTCGGAGAAGATCCAGTTCGGCCTCTTCGAGGACAACGCGCTCGCAATCTCGGCAGCTTTCGCCATGGTCGTCGTCGTCATCTCGTTTTCGCTTGTTGCAGCGATTTTCGTGAGCGTGATGGTGGAGATGTATATCGGTCTGCTCGCCGGGATGATCATGCTCGGGCTTGGCGGATCATCCTACACCAAAGATTTCGCGATCCGCTATCTGGTCTACGCCTTCTCGGTGGGAATGAAGCTCATGGCGCTTGTCATGATCTCGCGTATCGGATCGGAGGTCCTGATCGGGCTCGCGAACCAACCTGATATCGGTGACCAGTTTCAGACAGCATTGGCGATAGCCGGTATAGCCGTCGTCGTCTTCATCATCGCGATCTACGTCCCCAGCATCTTGCAAGGCGTGGTGCAGGGGGCATCAGTTTCCGGAGGGATGGAGGCCATTCGCCACGGCGGACAAGCCGCGTCCTTCGCCGCCGGCGCAGGTTTTCTCGGAGCAGGGGCGGCGGGGGCCGGGTTTTCGGCGGGCCAAGCCGCTCGAGCTGCGGGCTCGTCAGTCGTGGGCGCGGCCTTCAAAGGCCTTGGCGCCGGCGTCGGTTCTGCTGGCAACGCTGCGGGATCCGCAACCAAGGAGAAGGCGATCGGCTCGCCCGGCGCCTATGCGGGGTCGATCCTCGGGCTCGCAAACGCCAAGCTTGATGAAAGCCGCAGTGGGCACAGCGCCGCCAAGCGACCACCCGAACTCAACGACTAGCAAGAAACAGAAATGGATGGATCCATGGCAGCAAACAGCGCTCCCGAAAGCCCGTATCTCGCCGCACGCCAGGAATGGTCGGAACGATATGGCTCATACGTCAAAGCCGCAGCCGCCTGGAGACTGGTCGGGATCCTCGGCATGACAATGGCTGTGATCGGCTTCACTTACGCCTTATATCTAAGCGCACAGGTCAAGCTCGTGCCCTACATTGTCGAGGTCGACAAACTTGGGACGTCGGTGATGGCCGGCTTTCCAGCGCAAATTGAATATGCCGACGAACGCGTGGTCCGCGCGACCATCGGCAACTTCGTGAGCAGCTTTCGCTCCATTACACCGGACGCCGTGGTCCAGAAGCAATATATCGACCGGACCTACGCACTCCTGAGGACTTCGGACCCGTCCACGGAGAAGATCAATGCCTGGTTCCGTGGCAACTCGCCATTCGAGAAGGGGAAGACGTCGACGGTCGCGATCGAAGTCAACAACATCGTCGCGCTCTCCAACCAGACATATCAGATCGACTGGACCGAATATGAGCGCGACCGCAAGGGAAAGGAGATGGGCACGCGCCGGTTTCGGGGCATCGCCACGGTCACGCTGACCACGCCTCAGGACGAGGCGACGATCCGGGTCAATCCGATCGGCCTTTACGTCCGTGATTTCGACTGGACGGCACAGCTTTGATGCGGGGAAATTAAATGAACAGAACAGGATTGATCATGGCCGCCGGCTGCATTGCAGGGCTCGCTCTTGCGAGCGGCACATTGGCGCAAGGCATGACCTCGAACGAGGCGAAGGGAACGAGAATTTCCAGGACGTGGCGCGGAACGGCCGGTCTCGTCACGACCGGTCCGGATGGAAAGGTCATCTTCCTGTTCGGCGAAACCCAACCCTCGGTGGTCTGCTCGCCGCTGCAGGTATGCGATATCGAGTTGCAGGGCGGCGAGATCGTCCGCGACGTGCTTGTCGGCGACACGGTGCGATGGAAGGTCGAGCCGGCGACGTCGGGCGCGACCGGGGGGCAGGCCATCCATTTGGTCGTCAAACCATCCGAAGCCGGGCTCCTTACCTCGATGGTGGTTACGACGTCGCGACGCACATACCATATCCAGCTCAAGTCGCATCCGACCCAATACATGGCCCGCATCGGTTTTGAGTATCCCGACGATGTCTCGATGAAGCTCGGCGACATCAATGCGCGGCTGGAAACCGGAGGCATTCAAGGCGCCGCGCCCGATAAGCTTAACTTCTCCTATTCGGTGAGCGGCACCGCCGCCTGGAAACCAAAACAGGTCTATTCCGATGGAGCAAAGACCTACATTCAGTTTTCAAAGGCGATCGCTGGCCAGGACGCTCCGGTCCTCTTCGTCGTCTCGGGCGGTCAGAACCGCATCGTCAATTTTCGCATGAAGAATGACATGATGATCGTCGACTACGTGGTCGACAAGGCGATCCTCCTTTCCGGCGTCGGATGGCGACAACAGAAGATCACGATCAAGCGGGGAGGGTGATCATGCGCAAGCTGCTGTTAGCCTCGATCGCCGTCGCCTTCTCTTCCGGTTGCCAGACGGCCGATGAAGCATTGACCACCGGTGTAACACAGAGGGCTGTCACCGGACCGGCCACAAGCGCCGTTGCCGGTGACATGGCCGGTCGGTTGGCCGAGCAGATCGGCTCTGCCAGAGTGACGACGATCCAGATGAACAACGACCAATCCGAGTTTGCGACCGCGCTTGAGGCGGCCCTCAAAGGATGGGGATACACCGTCGTTACAGACAACAAGATCGGCAAGGACATCAAGCCAGTCGAGCTTGCCTATGTGATCGACAGCATTGAGGGCCAGGTTCTCGCGCGGATGACCACCGCTTCCATCGCGATCAGCCGCGCCTACAAGCCGACAGCGGATGGCGCCACGCCAGCGGGTCCTCTTTCGGTCATGCGGCGCAATTGAAGAGGAGACCATGGTGCAATCGCTTCAACTTGGCGCATCCGGCCAGGCCGACGATCAAAACGGCATGCGTCGCCTCAACCGTCTACCGATCATCGTCACCATCATCTTGGTCGTGCTGTTTTGCGGCATTGTCGTGACCGGCCTGTCGTGGCGAGGACTATCCTTCAACCGCGGCAACGACATCGACAGCGCCTCCAATACCCCGGCGACAAATTTCGGCGAACAGCTCAAGCGTGGAGTTCCAGACGGCATTATCGGCGAGCCGGTTGAACGCGGATCGTTTCAGCCCACGCCCGTCATCGAGCAGAAGGTCGAGACTGAAGAGCCCGTTCCCGAGCGGCGGCCGGTGGACCGGGACCCGCGTTCCGGTATGGAGTCCGAGGAGGAATGGAAGGCGCGTCTGAAACGCGAGCAGGACGAACAATATATTCGGGAAGAGCAGCGCCAGCTGATGGCGAGGCTACAGGCGCGCGCAACTGCATTGGACTCGCCGCTAAAGGTGAATGTGTCTGACGCGGAAGAGGCTGCGGCGAACACCAACGATACTGCTCGACAGACCGACAGTACGACGAACGACGCCTCCGATCTTTATGCGGCTGCGATGAGATCGGGGTTATTGGGACAGAATGTCGATGGGAACGCCCAGGCCTCAAAGGAAGACTTTTTCAACCAGGATATCAAAGACCTCGGTTATCTGCCCAATCAGGTTGTGCCGCAGTTGTCGCCGTATGAGCTCAAGCGGGGGGCGTTCATCCCGGCCACGCTGATCACCGGCCTGAATTCCGACCTACCGGGACGCATTACCGCGCAGATCAGCCAGAATGTCTATGACAGCGCCACGGGACACCGTCTTCTCGTGCCGCAGGGCGCCAAGCTATTCGGCCGCTACGATTCGAAAATCTCCTTCGCTCAGGAGCGGGTTCTGGTCGTCTGGACCGACCTCATATTCCCGAACGGTTCGACGCTGCAGATCGGCGGCATGGCCGGCACCGATGCTGAAGGCTACGGCGGGTTCAAGGACAAGGTCGATCGCCATCTCTGGCGGACTTTTGGTTCAGCCGCTCTAATCGCGCTGATCGGAAGCGGGATCGAAATGTCGGCGCCCCAGAGTTCGACGCTCGCAAGCCAGGAATCCGCCTCTGACGCGGCAAGGAGCAATTTCGCGGAAAGCTTCGGCCGTGTGGCTGAGCAGACGATCTCGAAAAACCTGAACGTCCAACCGACCATCCGCATACGCCCCGGTTACAAGTTCAACGTTCTTGTCGATCAGGACATCGTTTTCCCGTCGGCCTATAGCGGCCCGTAACAGCCAAGACGATAGCTGCAAGCGAAGTCCGCGGCTTGGCGGCGGTAAAATCTTCCATCTTATGGTCTTGTTTTAGATCGACCAGAGCTTGAATACGCGCAGAACGTGAGTAGACATATCGGTGAGCGACTGTGGCATGCGTCCCACGGCTCTCATGAATCCGAGATTGGTTGACCTTGGGCCGGCTCTTCGCCGGCCTTGATGACAAGGGCGGCCAAGTTGCGGCGAGATCAGGGCCCTAGCGGCACGGGAGAAGGCAGGATAAAGGTCAATGGACGAAGACTTTCGCTCACTCATCGACATGGCCGAAGCCGCGCGCGATGAACGTATGATCAAGAAAGCGGTCAAGAGCTTTGCGCATGCATGTGGGTTCGACTATTTTGCGTATCTACAAACCGAAGGCGCTGAAGTGAAAACGTTCAATTCTTACCCTGAAACTTGGGAGGGGATTTACCTTGCCCGTCGCTACGCGCGGATCGACCCTGTGGTGACGGAGGCCAAGCGCCGCATGGACATGTTCGCCTGGACCTCCGACGACTGGCCGGCTCGCGGTTCTTCGGAACTCCGGCAGTTTCGCGACAAGGCAGTCGAGCACGGTATTTGTAGTGGAGTGACCATTCCCGTCGAAGGAAGCTATGGCTCGACAATGTTGCTGACATTGGCGTCATCGGAACGAAAGTCGGAAATACCGAAATTGCGTGATGCTCGAAAGGCAATGCAGGCGGTCATGGCTGTCCATTACAGCCTGAAGATCGTTGGCGCGACGACGCTCGTGGCTCCAAGACAGGCGCTTTCCCCAAGGGAGGGGAGGTGCCTGATGTGGGCGATGAAGGGGAAAAGCGCGCCGGAAACCGCCATGCTGACGGGCATCAACGCGAGGACGGTACAGCACTACTTGGACAGCGCGCGCCGAAAGTTCGAGGCCAAGACCGTTCCCCAACTCGTCGCAATTGCCAAGGACCGTGGCCTGTACTGACCGTCAGCCCTCCTCCTCTGACGAAATAAATGGAATATAGCCGAGGGCGTCGATGATCTCGGAAAGCTCTTCCTGCTGGTCCTGCGCCTTCTTCTGCCTTAAAAGATATTCGTCCTGCAAAGTCTGGAGAACATCGCTCGACACGGTGGGATCGCGGCTGGCGCTGAGCCATTCTTCGTAAACAGCCTCGTCGGCGCCAAGCATACTGCGGTGTTTCAGCAATGCTGAGACGGCCAGCGCCTCCAGTTCAGTTTTCGTGAGTGAACTATAGCGAGAAGCTCCCTCGTTTTCTTCGGGCTCTCCGGACGCATCACACTCGCTCATCCGCTTCTCCTCACACATCGTCCCCACTCTTCAAACGCTACTCACCGCAGTATATCGTTTGGGCCGCCGGTGTACGGCCCTGATCGCCATCATCCAGCTCAATCGACTCAAAGATTAACGCGCGGCGGCCACCAATAGCACGCGCCAGGCGGAATCGGAACTATACTTCCTAGAACAATAGTTCGGATTCAGGTTCCGCTCATGTCATGGATCTCAACGAGGTCATGGCGATGAACTTGCGTCGAATACGCCATGGCAAAAAACTGACGCAGGAAGAACTGGCCTACCGAACTGGTCTGAGCATGCGTCATATTGGTGCCATCGAACGTGCCGAGACGTCCGCAACCCTCACTGTCCTTGGCCAGATCTCTGACGCCCTTGGTGTCGATCCATCGGATTTTTTAGCAAGAACAAGTCCGACCTGCCGTGGCAACGCCCCCATCAGCTCCGGGTGCGCCAACCGGTCGTAAATTTCAGCACATTCCTCATCTCGAAGCTGTTGCACCGTTTCGCGGGCGCGTTCGCGCTACGATTGCTCAGCCAGTGTGAGCGAAAACGGTATCGTTGGAGCCGACCGCATCTCAAGGCCGAGGGTCCTTCGCCGTACAGCCTGTAGGCAACGATAGTGTGCTGACCTGACGCGCTTCCGCAACTGCAGAAATTCGCGCGATGACCAATTCCTGGATGCGCCGACACGCGAATCCTCCTGCGCTCCTTGGACCGTTTTACCTCTGTTCGAAGCAGGCGATCGTCCATTTGACATGATCATGCATTGGACAACAGATATAGCATTGGGGAGGCAGCCGGCGAGTGGACATGGTCCAAAGTGGCCAGCGTTCCGTTGCATGGTGGCGCCGGGACCAAGCGAGGTCGGGACGTTTACGCGATCAATCGAGATACAGAGACTTAGAGGCCTTTTTGACCGCCGATCCTCGACAGATCAATCCGCATTCCGGCTTTGCCGACTTCTTCCAACTCCTGAGGTTCCGCATCGGTCTGGGAGGGGGTGGCTTCGTCCACGAACTCAGTCTCCCCGCCGTCCTTCAGCTCGGTCTGATTAATGATAGCGCCGCCTGGATCATCCGCCTGAAACACCCCTACCCCTTCGAACACGCCGGTTTTCCAGGCGTAGACCGAGTCCTCGAAAATCTGCGGAAAAACATCGTCGCTTTTTGGATTGCCGTACCATTTGGCGACGATCCTGATGATCTTGGCGAACATAGCCGTTCCCTTGCGCAGGTTCTGGCAGGCGTCGATTAAATCTGGTTTGAGATCCGCCAGGTCCTTGACCCCCACACCGGCCGGAAACTGCGTCAGACCGACACGAACGACAGCCTTGCCGGTATATTGACGCACGATGTCCATCGCCTCGTCAGGTGATTTGGCCTTAGGCACCAGGATCAATCGGCCGCCCGATCGGACGGTCACCGCGAGAGGATCGGCAGAGCCCGCGGCAGTGACGAACTGTTCGACGATCGCGGGTGTGAGTGAAGGGTCGGCGCAGTCTTTGATTTGGGCCGCGTCGAGCATGGGACCTCCTCTGCATCAATTGTTGAAAGAGAAAACCAGCGGCTTGGCAAACAGTTTTGCCCAGGCGGCGGTACTGGCGCGCTGGATCGCGACGATGGACGTTCCCTTGGTCCACCAGCCGTTGCCGACAGCAACGATCAAGTCCGGACCTCCGAGCATCGATTGCAACACCGGCCAGACGATCAGTTGCTCGTAGCAGATCAGTACCGCCACCCGGCTGGAGCCGAGTGTCACGACGGGATTTGCGAAGATGTTCGATTTCGCGCCGGCGTTGCCTCCGAAGAGGGGCTGCCAGGGCTGCCACATCGACCCAGGGACAGGCATCCGTTCCAGGTAGAGGATCCGACTGCCACCCGCCGATATTGCGACAATCACATTATCGTATCCGGCCGCGTCGACGACTGCCGCACCCGCGAGAACGGTAGTGTCATGTCCTTCTAGCCCGGGTCTCCATAGCCGCTCTACTGTTGGCGTCCAAAAGCCCAACGCACTTTCCGGGAGGATGAGTCTTCGAGCACGGTCGGACGCTCGGTCAAGCACCGTTGCAATCAGATCACGGTGACGAACCATGCTGGTATCCCGCCCAAGCGAGGCACCCAATTCGAGATCGACGCCCCGCCATTGTTCGGGTAGCTTCGGATCGGTCCAGAAAGCGGCGGACCAGACCCAGAAGGCAGTAAGGCCTATGGCGACAGCTGGCCAGAGGCGGGAAACGAGGCCCGCCAGGCCGGCTGTCGTGACGGCCAGTCCCCACCATCCCCATCCCGGAAACACGACGCCTGCAGCCGTGATGGGATGCGCCCAGCCGGTAATGCCGAAAGGGGCACTGCCACTAGGAGCGCGGCCAGAATATAGCGAGTTGGTCGACGACCAGCATCCTTCGTCCACAGCAGCGCGTGCACTGCCACAAAGCTTGCGGAGGCAGCCAGCCACAGCAGCAGGCCCGGCCAGATATCCGCTGCATAGAAGGTGGCCACGCCTTGCGGCAGGCCGCGTGACGCCGACAGGAAATATGCGGCGGAAACCAATGTTACCGTCGATCTCGTTCTCGACAGCGACCAGAAGACGGGAAAACCGAGCGCCACCGGCAGCAACAGCATGTGGCCACTCCATGCGACCGTTCTGACCCCGAGCGAGGCGATGACAAGCAGTGTTGACCACCCCCAATTATGGCGCATAGGTCAGCACCTCGCGCGCCAGACCGACAATGGCAGATGCCGGCACAGGCCCGAAGTAGCGCGAATCGAACGAGCCGGCGAAGGCGGAATGCAGGAAGACGTCACCGGGCGGCACCACGCCGCCGGAAAACCGTGTCAGCGGCCGACCTTCTCCATCTTTTCCCGAGACCGCGGAAGCACGAACCGAGCGCCCATCGACCCTTACCTCGTTCGCGACCTCGACCCGCTGACCGCCGACCGCAGCCACCGACTTGATCATCGGGGCGAGATGGCCGGGGCAAAGGCCGGAGCGGAGGTAACCCCGAGTTCTCGCTTCGCGCATAGTGGCTGTGTCTGGCGGGCAGATGAACACCAGGTCGCCAACGCGTGGCGAACGGTTGAGGAGGACGATCTGCCAGAGGCCGAGCGGCTCGCTCGGCGTCAGGTTGACGCGATAGCCACCCAGGTAACCACCCAATGACATCAGCGCGGCGGCGCCCGCAGCAACTGACAGAGTGCTGGCGGCTCGCCTTCGCTGGGCAGAGGCTCGTGTGTGTGTTCGAACTTGAAGCGTCATTTAAGCGAGAGCCCCTGGCTCCTCGTTTGCCGCAGCGTCACAGTCTGCTTAAGTGCTTCGGTCGTGCGCTCATGCGCCGAAAGTTGCTGAAGCGTGCGCATAGCGCTCCAGGCCGTTTGCACCTCCGCCTTTTGCCCCGCAGACATGCTTGAGGTCACTGACTGGAAGGTCTGACCGCTCGTGTCCTTGGCCGCAAGCTGCAGGAAGGTGCGTTCCCCGAAACGTTCCGATACGGCTCTCGCAAAGCCTTCGAGTTCGGCCTTCACCAAGTTGTCGGCGAGCGCGTATTCGAGGCCTGCGGGAAGATCGTTGCGATCGATGGCGTCACGGACGCATTCGAGCGTTTGTTTTGCCGCCGGCGACAGCGCTGGAATGTCTAGGGAGACCTTCAGGCGGGCAGCGTGCTCCTCGGCTTCATATTTGTGTTCCGCCTCCGTGCGCTGAAGCAGATAGCGTTCCAGGTTCCGGGCAAGCGCCGGTGCATTGGTGACGGCCATTTCTCGGGCCTGCTTGTCGGCGCGGCCGGCAAGGAGCCCAGTCTTACCTTTCAAGGCACCAAAGCTCTCCGGTTCGGAACCGATCCTGGCAATAGTGGATTTCGCCGCAGCTTCGTCCTTCAGCATCGCCTCGACGTTGACGGCCTTGAACGCTTCTTCCGGCTGAGCGTAGACGAGATGGAAGCGCCCCGAGACTTCCTCCCATTGCTTCTTCAAGCCGGGGTCGGCGGCAAGCCGGTCTTCGACGGCCTGTTCCAGCGATTTTGGGAACGTGGTGATGCCCGATACCATGGGTTTTGCCTTCTTGATGCTGCGCGGTTGAGTAGTCTTGGCCGCGCCGGCGGACAGACCAAGCCTGCCGGCGATCGCCGCCAGACGTGCGCCAAGCTCGGCGAGCTTCGACTTTTGCCGGACGGTCCACGCAAGGCGGTCGCGAACGACAGTGCGTGCGACGTTAACGAGGTGAAGACCACGGGCCTCGGCGAATCGAAGGGCTTGGGCGTAGAAGCGGCCGCTGGCGTAGTCGAGCGTTGTTTCCTTGGCTTGTCTGCGCGACAGGATCGGGCTCAGTCCGCCTGCCTTGGCAAAGGATCGCCGGCCGTAATACAGGCCAAGGTCTTCGCGATGACGCGTCATGGCAACGTAGGTGAGATGGCGGTCAAGCGAGAGGGACGCCAGTACTTTCACGCGATCGACGGTGGCACCTTGGCTCTTGTGGATCGTGGTGGCATAGCCGTGATCGAGATTGGCGTAGAAGCGTTGCTCGACCGTGACCGGGCGGCGGTGCTCGCCTTCTCCGACTTCCGCGACGATGCGCCCGGGCCCTGCCTCAAGAACCTTCGCGAGCATACCGTTCTTGACGCCGAGCGAACCCTCGTTTTTCAGGAACACGATCTGGTCGCCGGCTGCAAATTTCCGGTGTCCGTCGTCGGTTCGGAAGGCAAAACCCTCCGCGACGAGACCGCGCTCGACGAGCGTTGCCCGAGCCATTTCGTTAAGCATGCGCACGTCGCGACGCAGATGGGCGAGGATTATCGCTGTTTTGGCAGGATCGTAGTCGCGGTTCCAATCGGCGATCAGTGCCTGCAGGGCATCAGCCTTCAGCTCGGCTCCGTGGACACGGCCCTGCGCGCGATAGGCTTCCACGGCTCTGCCAATATTTCCGCGGGCCAGATCGAGCGACGCGTCGCGCATCCATTGCAGGCGCTGGCGATAGATGGTTTCGAGCTCGGCATAACCGATGCGATCGACAATGGCGCGGAGGGCAGCTCCGGCTTCGATCGGCTGCAGCTGTTCCGGATCTCCGACAAGCACCAGTTTGGCGCCAGACTGGGTTGCCGCTTCGACGAACAGCGCCATCTGCCGCGACGACACCATGCCCGCTTCATCGAGAACGAATACGGTCTTGTCGTCGAGCTGACTACGGCCCTGGTTCCAGCGCAGTTCCCATGATGACAGCGTGCGGGAGACAATTCCGGCTTCCTTCTCCAAACCCTCGGCGGCCTTGCCCGCAAGCGCCCCACCGACAACGCGATAGCCGGCGGCTTCCCACGCTTCGCGCCCCGCCTTCATCGTCGTCGTCTTGCCGGCACCGGCACGTCCGATCACCGCGGCGATGCGCTCGCCGCCAGTAATATGTGCGATCGCCGTCTTCTGCTCGTCCGAGAGGCGCAAGTGACGCGCGAAGGTGGCTTCGCGCACAGCTTCCGCAATCCCGTGAGAGGAGCGTTGAGCCAACCAGATCGCGCGGTTGGCCATCTCCGCCTCGAGCCGGATGAGATCCCGCGTCGTGTAGCGCGCCGGCTCGCGTCGGCCGCTTGAAAGTTCGATGCGTTCGCGTTCGAGCCGGAGCGTCTCCGGGCTTTGCAGGATCCTTGCCAACAGATTTTGAAAGAGGCCAGCGTCGTCGATATTGCGGTGGAGGATCTTGGCGACGTCGCGTTCGTCGAAGACGCTCTTCTCCCGCGTGATCAAGTCGAGCACGAGCTCGGGGCGGAGCTGGATGCGGCGGGAGTTTTCAGCCCGGCGCTCCTCCAGCAGCTCCAGCCGCTCCAGCGAAATATCCCGCTCGGCTTCTTTCGACTTCCGTTCGATCGCCTTGGCGCCGACACCGAGGTGGACGGTCGGCGCGAGCTCGATCCCCTGCTTCTCGAAGGAGCGGCCGTCGACGCGGAGGTCTAGGCCGGCAAGCGCCAGGTGCCGGTTCTGACAGGCGAACCAGCCGTCGCGAAAGGCGTTGAAATCGTCGAGGCTGCCGGCCCAGACCTCGTAGACGATCTTGCCGGCATCGTTGCGCAGAGGATTGCCGTCAGGGCCGGTCAGTGCGACCTTCTTGGCTCCGAAACTATCTTCGGTCAGCGGCCGGAGCGTCGTCATCAAGTGCACATGCGGATTGCCGGGTGCGTCGTGATAGACCCAGTCGGCCACCATCCCCTTCGATCTGATGTACCGCTCGACGAAATCCCTCACCAGCCCGATGTTCTGCGCGGTCGAGAGTTCCACCGGCAGCGCAATGGTCACGTCCTTGGCGAGTTGGGCATCGACACGTTTCTCGAAGGTTTCGACGCTATTCCAGAAGGCCTCGGAGGCCCCGGAGACGGAGCGATCGGTAATCATCGCCCGCAGCCATTGCGGTGCATCGACCGGGACCACGAACTCTTCATGCAGCAGGCCCTGCTTGCGCGTGTAGTCAATCGCGCGGGCCTCGCGCTCGTATTCCATCTTCGCGCAATGCCGGTAGGCCGCCGACAGCACAGCGCTGCGGCCGGAGCCGCGGGCGACAATGCTGACGGAGAAATGAGGGACGGCCACAGAGGAGTTATCTCCCGATTGCGAGCAAAATCAACTTGTTCGGCAGCGAGATCGGCCCCGCCAGGCGCTATCAAAAGGACGTCGCGTCAGCGACGTATAATTGCGCCCTTCGGATGCCGCCCTTGTCGAGCGGCCGGGATCATCCAGGAAAGCATCGCCCTTGGCGATTGTAGTATTCACAGTAGTGCGTTCCGCACCGACATTCGGAAGATGGGTCCCAAAGACTAGCTTTCGCACCCAAGGAGACATCCGGACATGAAGAAACCTACCTCGAAAATCCGCGACGAAATCGCCAGGCTCCAAGAACAATTGAAGCTCGCCGAGACCCGGGAGGCCGAGCGGATCGGCCGGATCGCGCTGAAAGCCGGGCTCGGCGAAGTCGAGATCGACGAGAGTGAATTGCAGGCAGCGTTCGAGGAACTGGCGAAACGATTTCGCGGAGGCAAGGCCCGTCCGAACGGAGGGAAAGGCGCCTCCAACAATGGGGAGGGGGGCACACTCTCCGCGCAACACCCGCCTGGCGCGGCTGAGGGCAGGACTGGCGAGGCTTGAGCGAATGCGAAGATCCACGACATCCGACGCCCGCAAGAAGGACACACGCGAAAAGATTGAGCTCGGCGGCCTTATCGTCAAGGCGGGGCTGCGAGACGAGAAGCGCGCGCTACTGCTCGGGCTCCTCATTGATGCCGCCGCGCGACTGAAGGAAGACGCACAGGAGCGCTCACGGCTTGCCGTTATCGGTGCTGTGGCGTTTAGAGAGACCCATGAATAGGATCGTGCTGTTCGTTGCACCCTCAAGTTTGATGATGCTGGCGGCCATCGGAACGACAGGGATCGAACACTGGCTCGCCCCTTTCGGCAAGAGCGATGCCGCCCGGCAGATGCTCGGCCGCGCCGGTATCGCTCTGCCCTATGTCGCCGCGTCGGTCGTCGGCATCGTCTTCTTGTTTGCGAGCGCCGGCTCGGTGCGGATCAAGACGGCCGGATGGGGCGTTGTCACCGGCGCGATAGCCGCGCTCCTCATTGCTGTCATGCGCGAGGCATCGCGACTCTCCGCGTTTTTCGAACAAGTCCCGGCCGGCAGATCGATCTTCAACTATCTCGATCCCGCAACGGCGATCGGCACCACCACGGTGCTGATGTCGGCGCTGTTCGGCGTGCGGGTGGCGATTGCCGGTAATGCCGCATTCGCCAAGGCCGAGCCGAAACGCATCGTTGGAAAACGGGCTCTGCACGGCGACGCGGACTGGATGAAACTATTACTAGCCGAAAAATTGTTTCCCGAGACCGGCGGAGTCGTCATCGGCGAGTGCTATCGCGTCGACCGCGACAGCACTGCATCCCAGCCGTTTCGCGCCGGCAGTGCCGAGACCTGGGGAGCAGGTGGCAAGTCGCCGCTGCTTTGCTTCGACGGCTCGTTCGGCTCGTCTCATGGCATCGTTTTCGCCGGATCGGGCGGCTTCAAGACGACGTCAGTCACGATTCCGACGGCGCTGACATGGGGCGCTGCGCTCGTCGTCCTCGATCCGTCGAACGAGGTCGCGCCAATTGTGTCGAAACACCGTGGCAACGCCAACCGCGACGTCTTCGTCCTCGATCCGAAGCAGTCGGAGATCGGTTTCAACGCGCTCGACTGGATCGGCCGCTTCGGCGGAACGAAGGAGGAGGATATTGCCTCCGTCGCATCGTGGATTATAAGCGACAGCGGTGGCGCCCGTGGGGTTCGCGACGACTTCTTCCGCGCCTCGGCCTTGCAATTGCTCACCGCGCTGATTGCCGACGTTTGCCTCTCCGGCCACACGACGGAAAGCGACCAGACGCTCCGGCAAGTACGCAAGAACTTGTCCGAGCCCGAACCCAAACTGCGAAAGCGGTTGCAGGAAATCTACGACGATTCAAGTTCAGATTTCGTGAAGGAAAATGTCGCGGCCTTCGTCAACATGACACCGGAAACCTTCTCGGGCGTCTATGCTAACGCGGTCAAGGAAACCCACTGGCTATCCTACCCGAACTACGCCGCCTTGGTGTCGGGAACGAGTTTTACGACGGGTGATCTTGCAGACGGAAAAACGGACGTGTTCATCAATCTCGATCTCAAGACGTTGGAGACGCATTCGGGCTTGGCGCGGGTCATCATCGGTTCGTTTCTAAACGCGATCTACAACCGCAACGGCGAGATGCGGGGGAGGGCGCTCTTCCTCCTCGATGAGGTGGCGCGCCTCGGCTACATGCGCATCCTGGAGACCGCACGCGACGCCGGCCGCAAATATGGTATCATGCTGACCACGATCTACCAGTCGATCGGCCAGATGCGCGAGACCTACGGCGGTCGCGACGCTGCCAGCAAATGGTTCGAGAGCGCAAGCTGGATATCCTTTGCAGCGATCAACGATTCCGAGACCGCGGACTACATCTCGCGCCGTTGCGGCATGGCGACCGTCGAGATCGACCAGATCAGCCGCAGTGTTCAGTCGAAAGGATCGTCGCGCACGCGATCGAAGCAACTCGCCGCCAGACCCCTGATCCAGCCGCATGAGGTGCTGCGCATGCGGGCCGACGAGCAGATCGTCTTCACCGCTGGCAACCCGCCGCTCAGATGCGGACGCGCGATCTGGTTCCGCCGCGACGATATGAAGGCCTGTGTTGGGACCGAGAAAATTCTACCGGTCAATTGCACTAGAGAGTAAATTGGCGGCAGCCTCAGCTTTATGGTGCGCGAGCAGTCAAAATCTCGAAGCGAATGTGTCTGCGCTCGCTTATCCTTGCCGCGCTTCCGATTCTACAGCACCGTTGCGAAAACTGGGGCCGGGCGAGGGCAGACCGATATTTAAGCTCGATGGGCCGCACGAACTTTGCGCAGACTTTGCGGCTTGCTTGACGCGAGGATCCCCCTGAGCTGAAGAAGGCCGGCTGCAACAGCGCCGAGCATTGGCGCAAATATATAAAGCCACAGTTGAGAGAGTGCCGCCCCTCCTGCGAAAAGTGCTGGGCCGATCGATCGTGCTGGATTCACAGAAGAACCAGAAACCGTGATACCGCCAAGGTGGATCGCAACTAAGGTAAGTCCAATCGCCAATCGTGCGACAGCGCCCCCCTCTGCCGTGCATTTGAGGAATACAGTCACGAACAGGAACGTGGCGATGAACTCAAAAAGGAACGCGGCTCTCCACCCATAGACTATCCAGCCGGTTTGAGCGAAACCTTCTATGGTGATATCGTACCCGCCGACCTTTTCCATAGCGATAAGGTAGAGCGTGCCCGCCGCCGCGATAGCTCCTGCACATTGAGCAGACGCATACCCGACAAAGTCCCACGCTCTCAGTCGGCGCGACACAAGGAAACCCAGGCTGACCGCCGGATTAAGATGCGCACCCGAGACTGGGCCAATCGTGTAGGCCATAGCAACCACGGTCATTCCGAAGGCTAAAGCGACACCCAGCAGGCCCACCTCTAGACGCATATAGAGCAGTGTGCCGCAGCCGAGGAAGACAAGCGTAAAGGTTCCGAAGAATTCGCAAACATACTTTTTCATGTTTCACTCCATTAATTAGACCCCGCGAAATTTTTCGGTGTCATCCTCGTGCCGCCAAGCGTTCCACACGCACCGAACCAATCATCGTATCAGGTTCTGAAACTCCGCTCTTGATTTAAAATCAGTCCTCGTCCGACGAGGCCGGCATCAGAGCCTTTGGTCAAGCGGAGTTACCAAAACCAGCAAATTTCGTACCAAATGAAAATCGCATCACGGCGTCACTCCGATGGCTTCGGTCTTACGTTCGAAACGTGTGATGAACAGGATCTGCAGGCGCATGCCGTTTCCGAGCCGAATGGACCCAAGCTGGGCTACGAACAAAGCGCCAAGCGCCCATTCAGGCTGTCGAACGAACAGCGACGCTTTTCATGGTCTCCAAGCTCGGAAGGTGGCGCAACAGCAGGACTGGGACAAGGTTTGATAAGCGCGCGAGGGATACGTTCGCGAGAAGTCGAGCTGCCCCCGGTCAAGACAGGCACACGATCCTTGGGCCTCGCCGTAGTTCCAATCGGTTCAGCTGTCTCGTGGCCCTCGGCGATGAACCGATTATCCGGTTGCCAAGGCA
>NZ_NWSQ01000047.1 GCF_002531725.1 Rhizobium sp. L43 | reverse complement strand
GGATGGGGATCTCGCCACCCCTTTTCTCAGATGCCTCATAAGGCTCATCCGCGCTCAGGATGCCCATGGGGCGTGGGAGGGCAAATCGGACGCTGACCTGCTGGCCGACTTCATCCTCACCAAGGAGCAGCGCCGTAAGATCCCGATCATAGGCGATCCCGATCCAGATGTGCTGTGGAGGCTCCAGAATTTTTACAGTTGCGTGGGGCTTGTGATCGAAGAGTGCACAGGCCTGTTGGCATCGCCGATCATGACGATCGGCCATGAGGGCTTCGGCCGCGTGCTTTTCACGACTGGACGGTTGGTCGTTCTGTCGAAGACCCTGCGCGATGTCCACCGGTTCGGCTTTGAGACGCTTGGCAAGCTCGCCGAGGTCGGCAACAAAATGGTCGATGACGCGATTGCAGTTATCGAAACCTATCCCGACGTTGCGCGGGCATCATGAAATCAGTTTTCGAGGAAAGAGATCATGCCAAACATTGTGGAGCAGCTGAAGAAGGTCCGTAAGCTGCAGTCACGTGCCGCCACTGCGAAAATGGCGTTGCACGATCTTGCCGAGGACCTTCCGATTAATTGGGCTAAGATCAAGACCATTGCTGGAGAGACGTTCGACGCCTTCGCCGAGTTGAACGCTGCGAAGGAAGAGCTCGCCGCATTGGAGAATTCACGATGACCGGCTCTTTCGTCACGCGCGACGGCTCCAGCTGGGTGCCGGAGTACCTGACCTGCATCGATGCTGCAACCTGCATCGGCTGTGGCCGATGCTTCAAAGTCTGCTCTCGCGAAGTCATGCACCTCTATGGCGTCGATGAAGCGGGTGGAATCCTCGGCATCTGCGACGACGAGGATGAAGACTTCGATGGCGAGCTCAATCGTATGATCATGGTTGTCGACCAGGCCGGCCGATGCATTGGTTGCGGCGCCTGCGCGCGCGTCTGCCCGAAGAACTGTCAGACCCATGTCGCGGCAGATAAGGTTAGTGCGTGATCTTGCGAACAAATCAGGAGAACGCTGTTGCCTTCATCTCGTTTGTTGCCTCCTGCTGCTCGTACTCTGCGCAAGCCAACGAACGAAGTTACTTCCTGTGGCATTCCATCCACAAAGTTAGCGTTGCGATGGTGGCTAGTTCATCGCTTCTTCAGTGAAGCTTTTTCAAAAGCGCGAAGTGGCGATCGCTGTCTCGTGGCCCTCGGCGATGAACCGATTATCCGGTTTCCAAGGCTGATGCCCCGTGATCGGATCGCCACACATCGTGACATTCGTGTCCCATGCCGGTTCCGCGGATGCGGATGCGGCGGTTTCTACCCAGATGACGGCCGGTGTAAAGAAGGCACTGCGCTTGCACGCAATGTCTCGCGCAAGCTGACCGTCAAGGCAAACACCAGTGCGCGGCTGACGGAGGCACTTGCGGCGAGGACCGCAACGTCACTTTCCACCCCGCAGGCTCAATACGATCCAACACAGGACGATCCTGAGCGCGATTGAATTACATGCTCATTCGCTTGTCCCCATCTCAGCTGTCCACATGTCTCGCAAATGTCGGGCACCCGACACCTATCTAGAAGCAACCCGCTCGTCGGGGTTGCTTCTGCTTCGCCCGCCGCCGTCGTCCCCTCTCGGGTCTCCTCGGTATTGTCGAATTGTCGAGATTAGAACGTTTGTTCGCCGGTCTCTCCGCCAAATACCCATCAATCCGCCCATCGATAAACAAAAATCATCTTCTTGGAGCGTCTGAGCAGTTGGCATGGTGTTTGCTGATCCCTGGTTACAAGCGGCAGAAAGCAGTCTGCATGATGCCGGTTCATGAAACGAACGGAACGGAGGCCACATGACGGTTCGTCATCGGCCCGACGTTCTACCAAGCGGCCTGCATAGTCCGCCGGCGGAAGGGGCAATCCCGACGTCACAGCTTGCAACCAACTCA
>NZ_NWSQ01000046.1 GCF_002531725.1 Rhizobium sp. L43 | reverse complement strand
ACCATCAAGCCTGACGAATGCGCAAACTACTTCACAAACGCTGGCTATGCTTCCGTCAAAACGTGAAACGCTCTAGTAAGCTCACCCCTAGAAAATGAATCGATCGAGTTATTCGAGAACCCTAATTGGGAAGACGGAGCGTTTAATCCGCCTCATCGTGCAAGCGACGTCATCAACCAATTCAGCTCGGTTCGAGCAGCCGAGACCAGGCTTACGTAGGAGCTGATAGTGATCGCTTCTGGCGCATAGCGCGCATCCATCGAATCCGCTCGACCCTTCCCTATCATCAAGATTTTGAGGGGGCTCTTCCAAGTCACTGTGGTCGACAAATCGTCCCTATATTTTTCTGCTTGGGCGATGTCGTCGCGGCTGATGGGATGGTTGGGACGTTTGAATTCGATGATTAAGAAGCTATCGCCGAGATCCTGAGACAAAAGGAGGTCCGGTCGTTTCGAGGCACGATCGCCCGTGAATTTCGCATTTCCGTACTTTGCTATGATACTCTTCAACGTCGTGTTCGACGCCATCGTGGCATATTGGCGGCCCAGCACCCAGAGATTTGTTTCGAGCGCTTGATGCATGTTTTGTTCGAGCGTTGCTACATTCTGAATGAGTTCATCCAGGAAATCGAGAAACTGCAATCTGCGGGCGGCTTGAGCCGCGATAGCGGAGAGTTCTACAAGCCCAAACTGTTCCAGCGCCTCAGCGAACGAACCGACATCACCTCGGCTTGTTATGTTTATTCGCTCAAGCACAGCCCAGTAGGCATCATGCTCAATCGCGTCCAGTGCCACGTCGGCGATCGTCGATATCCGATCTTCGCTCTCGCCGTAGAAGCGTCGTAGAATGCGGTTCAACGCCTCCTCGGCATAGCGTCGACGATGCTCCGGGAGCTGCTGAAGCCGCAAATCGATCTGCCGCTTCAATCGAGCCAGTTGCAAGCTCATGTCACGGGCGTGCGTTTCCTGCAGTCCCTGCTTCACTATCGATCGTACGTAGGCCTGGATTTCCTGGAATGCTTTGCTGTTTTCAATCACCCCGCCCCAGTCGGCGGTGACGAAGTGATCATTGCCGTCCAGTTCTACCTCGCCAAAGACCCGCTTCGACAACTTGAGTGGAATTTCCTCATCATCGTCCAATCCGAAGAGCATGGGTTTTCCGACAACCTTCCCATCGACTTTGAGGACAATGCCAGGGGATTTCGGAGCTTTTTTGCCGTCCGCGATCGTGAAACGCAGTCGGACAGCGCCGCTCTCCGCGAGCACCTCTTCAACCTGTTTGGAAACGCCCGGAACATCTTCGACCGACAACTGATCATCGTTGACGAAAACTTTAAAGCTATCTTCGCGTCCGTACTCGTGAACCAGCAGTTCCCGAAAACGATCGGCCGTCGGAAAGTTCAACCGGCTGTCGAGATCCGACAAAACTATCGTAGTTCCGACATCGTCGCTTGCAGCTTCCTCCTCCAGAAAAGGTGCGGCCCGGACTCCAGGTCGTTTTCGTTTTCGGTCAGGGCCATCTTGTCGATGCTCAGGTGGCATTTGCGCCCCCGAGCCACAGCGATAACGTCCATTCGATTGGCAAGCGACAGACCTGCAAACTTTCCGATGCCCTTGCGACCCTTGACCTTTCGCTTCAACGACGGCGTCCGGTCACCGGTCCGTGCTCGCTTGTCACTCGCGATGTTCAGGTACTCGTTCTGCATTTCGAGAGAGGTCATTCCCGCGCCGTCGTCCCGCACGACGATTGCTTCGCTCGTCATCGGAGACGGCAAGGTAATCCAGACGTTTTTAGCATCGGCATCCCAGGCGTTATCTACCAATTCCTTCAATGCGGCCTCGCTTGAGCGATAGGTCTCACCCAAGAGCCGGGTTAAACGGGTATTCACCGAAAAATGCGCGTCACTACCACTCATCGCGATGGCAATCACAACTTCTAATTGCGACAGAGGTAACAGAATGGAAATTGCATCACCATGGCGGGCGGGTAACAATCTACAACTTTAAATGAGATACACACACAAGACCCGTAACTCTGAGACGCTGAGCTTCTTGATACGATCGCCACCCGCTCGAAATTCGAGATAGACGGCGCGGGCTCCTCGCTTTTCGCGACAGCTGAATCCTGCCTGGGTGAACACCACCGAGCAGGCTTGCAAGGTCATTCGCGGCCGAGGAAGTCACCGGCGACGCAACCGCCCTCTTCTCTGCAGCATCAGGCGCTGAGCGCGACCGGCCTTGCAGCCTGCTTCTCTGCTTTTAGCGCCATACGTATCTCGTAGGCCCTGCCCCAGTCGGCCATCACGGTGACCGCTTGGTTGAGACTGCGGCCGAATTCCGTCGCTAAATATTCGACCCGCTGCACCCTCCCTGGAAATACCTCGCGGCGGATGAGGTCGTCCGCCTCCATCTCCCGTAACTGCTGGGTCAACACCTTCTCGCTGACGCCCTTGAGAATGCGCCTGAGTTCGCCAAAGCGGCGCGGCGCCAGATTGATCTCCCAGAGGATGTCGGTCTTCCATTTCCCGCCGATCGCATTGAGCGCGCTGGCAAAGCCGCAATCATCATCCGGTAGCCGTTTCATCTTTGATCCTTACCTCAACGTAACCGCTTACCCAAAGGTGCGTAATTTACCGGCAGCCGGCCGGCAGCCATATCACAGGGCGTCTCAAATATTGGAGCTAGACCCGATGACTACAATAGGCTTTCTCGGTGCCGGCCGGATGGGCACAGCCCTTGTCCGGACAATGTTGAAAAACAGCCATAACGTGCATGTCTGGAACAGGACGGCGGAAAAGGCCGAAGCACTGGCAGCTTTCGGTGCGGTTCCGGCGTCGAGGCCGGAAGCGGCGATGGACGGGGCGGATATCGTCATCGTCAATCTTCTCGACTATAGCGCTTGCGATGCGCAATTGCGCAAGCCTGCCGTGATGCAGGCACTCAAGGGCAAACTGCTGGTCCAGCTCACTTCCGGTTCGCCAAACACCGCTCGCAACACCGGCATATGGGCGACCGACAACGGCATGGCCTATCTCGACGGGGCGATCATGGCGACGCCGAATGTGATCGGGAGCCCGGAAACGCTGATCCTCTACAGCGGCTCGCGCTCGCACTACGAAAAACACGCAACTCTGTTTGCCGAGCTCGGAGGAAAATCTGCCTTCGTGGGCGAGGATTTCGGCAAGGCTTCAGCGCTCGACAGCGCCCTGCTCGCCCAGATGTGGGGCACGTTGTTCGGCACGCTTCAGGCGCTCGCGATCAATCGCGCCGAGAGTATCGACGCCGATACCTATGCCGGCTTTCTCCCGCTGGTTCAGCCGGTGATCGATGCGGCCGAACAGGACCTCATGCAGCGCGTCCGTGACGGACGCGACCGCGGCGACGACGATACATTGGCAAGCATCGCCGCCCATAGCGCTGCCTTCCACCATCTGCGCGAGATCGTGCGGGAGCGCGGCATCAATTCCGCAATCTCCGATGCTTTCGGGAGTCTCCTGGAGACCGCGATCGCCAAGGGCCACCAGGACGACGATTTTGCGATGCTGGCGCGTTTCATGGTGGCTGCGTAAGCGGTGATCGGATCTCAGGCGATCCTTCCATCCGCCGCAAGAAGCTCTTGCGGCGGGCTTGCGGCTTTCATTCCGCGACGTCTTTCTCGACCAAGGTCCCGAAGAAAGAGATCTCTTCGACATAGACGCGCTTCATGAAGCGCAAGCTCCGAGGAGCAGGGAAACGCCAGCTCCCGCTTGTCCCGGTCTAGCCGACTCTGGCTTCCGTTCAAAAGGGCAGGAAGTCGAACAGGCGCTTGCTCAACCTCGCCGTCCAGGACGGCTTCACGGTCCCGGCAATCAATGGCGGGCCGGACGATGGCGCCAGCGGCGATTGATAGAACCGGTTGAGCATCGCGTCACAGACGTAGTGCCCCCAGTTCGTCAGATGCTCCGTCTCTTTCTCGCCCAGGAAATGGAGATAGGTGCCGACCTCCGAGGGAACGACCGAGGACGACTGCAGCGTGTAGGACGCGTAGGGCTTGAGTTCGACGTCCTTGCTGTCGATCGACCAATAGACGCCGCGGGTTCTGGCGCGCAGAGCCGATTTCGCGAGATCGTCGAGGCCAAGCTGATCGGCCTGTTTTGCAGCCTTGAAGCCGCCGACCAGGTCTCGGCGCCGCAACGACCGCACCTGATTGTCGGTCGTATCGAGGACGCGCTTGAGTTGGGAGAGATAGTTCCAGTAGCCGCCAGTCGAGGAGCGCCAGGGCGCGCCGGCATCGCTGACGAGCAGGCAATCGCAGCGTTTCAGCGCCGGCTCGATGCCGTGATTGTCGTAGACGCCGCCGTCGCTCAATATTGCCCTGCCCGGAGCGACCGGTTCGCCAACGGTGTCGTCGAGTTTCTCCCTTTTCCAGGAAAACTGTGACAGGTCTAATCGCAGCGGCGACAGCACGGGCGGGAATGCCGCCGAAGCGGCAACCGCGGTTGCGAGCGAAAGTGTCGGATGAAACGACACCCCGATTCTGTAATCCGCGAGATAGCGGTTCGACATCCGGAAGAGCGAACCGGTGCTGAGATTGCTGGCGCAAAATACGAACCAGGGCGATCCCGGAAGGTCGCTCAGGCTTGGTGATTTTCCGTCGAACAGATGCCGCTCATAGAGCTTCGCGGCCTCCTGCGCCGCGCTCGAGAAGGGATTGAACACGCCCTTCAGGAAGCTCGGTCCATCCGCAAAGACCTGGCTGAAGGCCAGGATGCGATCCAAATACTCGGCTTTGAAATTGACGGCGATCCCGTTCTGAAAGACAAGCCGCGGCCACGCATAGGCCAGAAGGCCGGACGCGATAGATCCGCCCGATACCGACGAGATCATATCGAGTTTCGCCAGAAGACCGGCCTCGTTGAGCCTCGCAAGTGATCCCGCATGGAAAAGCATGGCCCGATAGCCGCCGCCCGAAAGGCAAAGGCCGAGTTTATAGCGCTCAGCGGGCTTCTCGGGCTCGTCGGATCCCGGCAGCACGGTGTCTTCCTCGGAATGCTGGTCTTCTGACATGCTCGGCCTCACTCAGGAATATGAGTTTCCCAACATTTCTTCCTTCGGGCCAACCACCGGTCGCTCGTCTTTGGGCCTGCACGCTACTCACTCGTATACCGGCGGGAGTTGACATCGCATTTGTGCCACTCCCAGTTTATTCCGGCTTCGTCCTTATGGCCATAACACCAGTCGGCGCGATTGAGCAGCGGACCGAGTTCGTCGCGCCGTTTGCAAGCCCGTAGCGTCTCGGGGCCTTCGCGGTCGACACTCGTGCGGCAGATGTCGTCCAGTCCTGTCCACTGATGGATCAACCGATCCGGTGCCTTGGCCCCCTTATCCGTGGCGAGCACCTTTCCGGTCTCGGACTCGATCTGCAGGGAGGCCGTGTTCCACACGAAAGAGAATTCCGCCATTCCGGCGGACGTCTTGCCCGTATCCCGGTTTCGGGCAAACCACTCGACAATTCCCGACATTTCGCATTTTCCAGCACAGCTGGCAGTCACGGAGCCCGGCTTGACGCTGTAGATGCGCTCCGGCCAGCGTTGGGCGAAGGCTGCCTTTTCCTTCAGGACGGCGTCTTTGTCGACCGAGTGTCCGAAGAAGGAGACCTCGTCGGCATAGACGCCCTTCATAAAGGCCAATGCCGGGGCACTGTCTTTCGACCATTCGTCATTGTATCGGTTGACGAAATCAACCGCCTCCGTTGTGAGGTCGCCGGGTTCGGAGGCGGCCGACTCCTCGGAAGCGCTGGGGTCTGACGGCATGTCGGCAGGTGTTGCGCTCTCCTGCGGCGCGGCGCCTGGCGGGGGCGGCGTGCTTTCCTGTGCCGAGGGCATATCCTCGGGCGTGTTGATGTTCCAGTCTCGCATTTCCGCAGCGGTGAGATACCGTATATCGGTGCTGTCGATCGACAGGCTGAGCTGCAGGAGATTGGGGCTTACCCCCATGTCGGTGAGGTAGCCGATGATCTCGCCGGTCAGTGATTGAACCGACGAAACTGCCAATTTGTTGTCCATGGCGGCATCGTCGGAAAGAGAAACCCGATGCACGCCGATGGAACCCGGCTCGGCGAACCTTTCGACGCCACCGACGAAGGCGAAGGCGCAAGCCGATGCACATTCCATGGCTCTGATCTGGAGCGTTCTTGCATTCAGTGCGCGAATGATGCGGCCGAACCGGATCGCGGTGACCACGTTTCCGCCGGGCGAGTCAAAGCTGATGTAGTCCGCTTGGTACTGCCTGTATTCGTCGACAAGCTGCATCGGATCGTCGGAGAATTCAAACACGCCCTTTATCACCAGAGCACGCCCTCCCGGGGTGCCGTCGAGGCGTTGGTAGGAAATTGCCGCATGCGCTTCTGCGGCCAGGGCGACGAACGCCAGCAGCATCGATATCAACGAGACGAATTTGCGCATTCTTACCCAGCCCTCGAGCACCTGTATTTCTCCCGTCGTCATTCGCAGCATAGCTTGGCAGCTCTGTATAGCCGGATGATGAAATCACCTGCCCGTAAAGCCCGATCTCATCGGCGACCGCCGACGCTGATTACGGTCAGAAGAACAATAGCTTCGCAGAGAATGTTGATACCTCCCCCGGCAGTATCCGATCAATGCACAAGGGGCGATCTTCTGGCAAGCGGCACAATCAGAAGTGATGAATACGGTAAACGTCGATTCCTCGCCGGAATCGCGAAATCCCCGTCGGGATGCGCCGGCTAAGCGCGGGCAGATGTGCTTGAAATCAGTCCTATCAATGCCCAGGCGGGGGGCGTTGTAGACCGATGCAATGAATATCGATTATGTCGCCTGCATCGAAGCATTTGACCAACGAGGCACTTCGTGACTTTTGCCTATGACAATCACACCCTCGATCTGAGGAGCGATGCCGATTTCTTCTCCCTCCTCACCGGAAGCTATCTGCGCATCACCGGCCGTCGTCTTGTCCAGGACGGGCAAGGGCCGGACTGGCTCTATAACAATGCTCCCTTCGTGGTCCTCGCTCACAACACCGCGCCCGATCCGCGCTTCATCTACGCCAACCGCACCGCGCAGAATTGCTTCGAATATAGCTGGGATGAATTTACTGCGCTGCCGTCGCGGCTTTCGGCCGAACAGCCTGATCGCGCCGAGCGCCAGCGGCTGCTGGACGCCGTCACGCGCGATGGTTTTGTCGATAATGCGCGCGGTGTCAGGATCGCGAAATCGGGGCGCCGTTTCTGGATCGAGGATGTGACCGTCTGGCAGCTCATCGATGAAGCGGGCAAGCGGTTGGGCCAGGCGGCGATATTCTCTTCGTGGCAGGACGCGTAATGTCGCCGTCACGGGCGGGGTAGTGGCAAACGTAGCTTAGTGCTCGCTCATTCCTGTGCCTGTCACAGGAATCCAGTGCGCTCAAGTCCTTGAGCGCGGAAGACCGCTTTATCACTGAGAGTCATTCACGGCGCCGACGCGCCGTGGCTAGATTCCTGTGACATCCCTCGGATCAAGTCCGAGGACAGGAATGGGGGAGATCGGAGAGGCCGACTCTGCCTGAGCGTTTCTATCGCAATGAGGTTACGGTTTCACCCGGTCAGGATGCGCCGCCTGGAAAGCGGGTATGCCGGCGCATCTGGCGTCGATATCGGCGATGCGCCTGAAAGCGGTCATATCTAATCCCCAGCGGCGGGCGTTGTAGACCTGTGGAACCAGACAGAGATCCGCCATCGTCGGCCTGTCGCCAAAGCTGAACGCTCCATCAAATTCGCCGATCATGGCTTCCAGTTTGCGCAGTCCGTCGGCAATGAAATGCTTCATCCATTCCTCGCGGGCGTCGGCCTTGTCGGTTATGGTCATGAGGTGGGTAACGACATGCATGTTGCAGATCGGATGGATGTCCATGGCAACCGCATATGCAAGCGCCCGCACATGCTGGCGATCGGCAATGTCGGATGGCAGCAATCCGCATTCCGGCCTGGTCTCGGCGAGATATTCGATGATGGCCAGCGACTGCGTCAGTGTCTTGCCGTCAATCACCAATGTCGGCACCAGCCCCTGCGGGTTGAGCGCGAGATAATCCGGCTTCCTGTGCGCGCCGTCCAACAGGTTGATCGGCACCGCCTTATAGTCGACGCCCAGGAGATTGAGCGCGATGCGGACGCGGTAGCTCGCCGATGATCGCCAGTAGTCGTAGAGAACCACCTCGTTCATTGTGGCTCGGCTCCGCTGTATTTCTCGACCGTCTGTTCGATTGCCCCGAAGATCGAATGGCCGGCTTGATCCTTCATCTCGATGCGCACCTGATCGCCGAATTTCATGAAAGGCGTTTTCGGCGATCCGGTCTCGATCGCCTCGATCATCCTCAGTTCGGCAATGCAGGAGTAGCCGTCTCCTCCGCCTTCCACCGGCTTGCCGGGGCCGCCGTCGCGCTTGTTGGAAACAGTGCCGGAGCCGATGATCGTTCCGGCCAGGAGATGGCGGGTTTTGGCGGCATGGGCGATCAGCTGGCCCAAATCGAATGTCATATCGACGCCGGCATTGGCCCTGCCGAAGGGCTTGCCGTTCAAGCTCACTAGCAGCGGCAGATGCAGCTTGCCGCCATCCCAGGCATCCCCGAGCTCGTCCGGCGTCACCGCGACCGGAGAGAATGCCGAGGCCGGCTTGGACTGGAAGAAACCGAAGCCCTTCGCCAACTCGTCCGGGATCAGGCCGCGCAGCGACACGTCGTTGACGAGCATCAGCAGCCGGATGGCGCTGCGGGCGACCTCCGGGCTGGACCCCATGGCGACGTCGCCTGTTATGACGGCGACCTCGCCCTCCATGTCGATGCCATAGGCCTCGTCGGCCGCCAGGATGGGATCGCGCGGCGCGAGGAAAGCGTCCGAGCCGCCTTGATAGATCAGCGGATCGGTCCAGAAGCTCGCCGGCATCTCGGCGCCGCGCGCCTTGCGCACCAGTTCGACGTGGTTGACGTAAGCGGAACCATCGGCCCATTGGTAGGCCCGCGGCAAGGGTGACGCAGCGTCATGTTCGTGAAAGCGGATCGTCGGCTGGGCTCCGGTCTCGATGCCTTCGGCAATCAGCTGAAGTCGCGGCGCCACATGCTCCCAGTCATCGAGCGCTGCCTGCAAGGTGCGGGCGATGTGACCGACCTCGGAACAGCGGGTCAGGTCGCGGGACACGACGACCAGCCGGCCGTCCCGCGTGGAGTCCTTCAAGGTGGCAAGTTTCATGTCCGAATTCCCGTGCCGGAGGATGTCTTCGCTTGATGCATTACTGATACGTCACTTGATGCCGGGGGTTCCGTCGAACTTGCGTTCCAGGCCGTCCCAGCATTCGAGGTAATCCTCCTGCAGCGTTTCGAGTTCGGCCGCGTATTTTGTCAGCTGCTGCGGGTACCGGGTCTCGAACATGAAGGCCATGGTATGATCGAGCTTCACCGGTTTGAGCTCGGCATTGGATGCCTTTTCGAAGGCCAGCGCGTCCGGCCCGTGGGGAAGCATCATATTGTGCAGGCTCATGCCGCCCGGCACGAAGCCCTCCTCCTTGGCGTCGTACTGGCCATGGATCAGGCCCATGAATTCGCTCATGATATTGCGGTGGTACCAGGGCGGACGGAAGGTGTGCTCGGCGACCAGCCAGCGCGGCGGAAAGATTACGAAGTCGACATTGGCCGTACCGGCATCTTCGGTCGGCGCGGTCAGCACCGAGAAGATCGACGGATCGGGATGGTCGAAGCTAATGGCGCCCACAGGCGAAAACGTCCGCAAGTCGTATTTGTAAGGCGCGTAATTGCCGTGCCAGGCGACGACGTCGAGGGGCGAGTGGCCGATCTCGGTGACATAGAATTTTCCACACCACTTCACATGCACGCGGCAAGGCTTTTCCTTGTCCTCGAAAGCGGCGACGGGCGTCTTGAAATCACGCGGGTTTGCCAAGCAGTTGGCGCCGATCGGGCCGCGGTCCGGCAGGGTGAATTTGGCGCCGTAATTCTCACAGATATAGCCGCGCCAGACCGTCTGCTCGCCGCCCCGCAAAATCTTGAACATCATGCCGCGCGGGATGAGGCATATTTCCAGCGGCTCGACATCCATGATGCCCATTTCGGTGAACACTCTGATGGCGCCGAGCTGCGGCACGATCAGCAGTTCACCATCGGCATTGAAGAAGTAGTCGTCGACCATGTCTTCGTTGAAGAGGTAGGCATGGGCCGACATGCCTACCTGGGTGGTGGCATCGCCTGCCGTCGTGATGGTCCGCACTCCCTCGAGAAAGGTCAGTCTCTCCGCGGGTGCAGGGATGGGGTCCCAGCGAAGCTGGCCGAGCGGCAGCGAATGCTCGTCCAGGCAAGGCGCGGTTTTCCAGAGCGGATAGGAGGCGTTGGAGAAGCGGCTTGTGTGGCGCACGCTCGGGCGAATGCGATACAGCCAGGACCGTTCATTCGTGCCGCGCGGCGCGGTGAAGGGCGAGCCGGAAAGCTGCTCGGCATAGAGACCGTAATTGCATTTCTGCGGGCTGTTCTGGCCCTGCGGCAAGGCGCCAGGCAGCGACTCGGTTTCGAAGTCGTTGCCGAAGCCCGGCATATATTTCAGCGTGTTTGCCGTCGCGGCTTCACCGTCCGACGTCTGGATCGATGTCTGGTCCATGCTCAACTCCTCTCCCCGAGAACTCCAGAGCGCTCCGGAGTTTACTCCGCTGCCGTGCCGATGACACCACGCTTGATCTGATCGGCCTCGATCGACTCGAACAGAGCACGGAAGTTGCCTTCGCCGAAACCCTCGTCGCCCTTGCGCTGGATGAATTCGAAGAAGATCGGACCGATGACGGTTTTGGAGAAAATCTGCAGCAGAATTTTCGTCATGCCGCCATTCACCACGCCTTCGCCGTCGATGAGGATGCCGTGCTTCTTCATGCGGTCGATCGGTTCGCTATGGCCGCTCACCCGTTCATAGGACATGTCGTAATAGGTCCCCGGCGGCCCCGGCATGAAGTGCAGGCCATTGTCGGCAAGCCGGTCGGTGGCGTCGTAGATGTCCTCCGTTCCAACGGCGATGTGCTGGATGCCCTCGCCCCGATACTTCTTCAGATATTCCTCGATCTGGCTGGTATCGTCCTTCGATTCATTCAGCGGAATGCGGATCTTGCCGCAGGGTGAGGTGATGGCGCGGCTGACCAGGCCGGTGATGCGGCCATCAATATCGAAGAAGTGGATCTGCTTGAAATTGAACAGGTTGCGGTAAAAATCCCACCACTTGTCCATGTTGCCGCGGAAGACATTGTGGGTGAGATGGTCGAGGTAATAGAAACCGATCCCCTGAGGATGCGGGTTGCGCTCGCCGAGCCAATCGAACTCGGCATCGTAAGCCGATCCCTTCGCGCCATAGGTCTCGACGAAATAAAGCAGCGAACCGCCGATGCCGACAATCGCCGGCACGTCGAGCATCTTGTCGTCGCCATCATAGGGAATGCCACCTTTCGACACCGCGTGATCGAAGGCGTGCCGGGCGTCGACGACGCGCCAAGCCATCGACGGGGCGCAGGGGCCATGTTCTGCGACGAAACGCGCCGCATGGCTGCCGGGTTCGGCGTTGAGGACATAGTTGATATCGCCCTGGCGCCAGACGGTGATGTCTTTCGTCTTGTGCCTGGCGACCGCGACGTAGCCCATGCGTGTGAAGAGCTCGCGGAGCTTCTCCGGCTCGGGATGGGCGAATTCGACGAATTCAAAACCGTCGGTGCCGGCCGGGTTGTCGGCGGTGATTTCCGAAGGCGGCGCATCATGCGGAAAAGGGCCCATTTACTCCTCCTGGGGATTGAACCTTGATTGATGCAAAGTGTGGCCCAAAACGCGTGCAAAGTTCTTGCATTCTTCATGCTACAGGAAGATATTATGCACGGTTCGTGAGTATTTTTGAGATTTTGCGCAATGGATGAACAGCTCGATAAATTGGATTTGCGCCTGCTCCAGGAGCTTCAAAAAGATGGGCGGTTGACGAACAATGAGCTGGGCGAGCGGATCGCGCTTTCACCGTCGCAATGCTCGCGCCGGCGGACGAGATTGGAGGCCGAGGGATATATTCGCAGCTACCGCGCCTATCTCGATCAGCAGAAGCTGGGCCTCGATATGCTGGTGGTCATTTCGGTGACGCTTGCCACCCACAACCGGGACAATGCCCGCCGGTTTTCGCAGTTGATCAACGGACTGCCGGAAGTTCTCGAAGCCTATGCGCTCACCGGTGAAATGGATTATCACCTGAAGGTGGCGACCCGTGGGCTCGCCGATCTCTCGAAATTCGTCAACGACGTTCTGTTGCCGCACGAGTCGGTGCAGCATGTGAAGACGTCGATCGTGCTCGACACGCTGAAGACATTCGAAGGCTTTCCGGTGCATATGCCGGGCAGCTGGCATGGCGACAGCACGCGGTGATCCCGCCGCCTCGTTTGGCGGCAAGCGTCAGAGCGGCAGTTCGGTCGAGAATTTCAGCTCGCGCAGCACGAAGCTCGAGACAACAGTGCGCACATGCGGATTGCGCATGAGGTAGCGGGTCATGAAGACTTCGTAGCTTTCCACGTCCCTCACCCTGATTTTCAGCATGTAATCGAAGGCGCCCGACAGGGCGTAACACTCCATGATCTCCGGCTGAGCCAGCACAACGGACGCGAAAGACGCGACCGCCTCTTCATGGTGATCCTCCAGCGTCACATGGGCGATCACGCAGAGCTTGAGATCGAGTTTTCCCGGATCGAGCAGCGTTACCCGCTTGCGGATAACGCCGTCGGCTTCCAGTTCCTGGATCTTGCGCCAGGCCGAACTCTGCGACATGCCGGCCTTTTCCGCCAGATCCGCCAGCGACAGACTGCCGTCGGCCTGGACGAGCTTCAGAAGGGTGCGGCGGAAGTTCCCAGGTTCTTTCATTTTTGACGTCACTTTCGGGAAGGCTTGCCAACAGTATGGCGATAGCCAGCACGAAAGAAAAGAAAATCCTCCAAACCTGGATCATAATGGCAGGAATAGCGCCGTGCCTGGGAGGATCAGCAAATGACCAAGGAAAGCAGCTACACCGCCAAACTGCCCGGACCGGACGGTCTCTACGACTACACCCCTGATGAAGACGCGATCTGGGGCGAACTCTACCGGCGTCAGATGATGATCCTGGCCGATACGGCCTGCCGCGAATATCTCGACGGCGTCGACATGCTGGGACTCAGGCCGGACAAGGTGCCTCAGCTGATCGATGTGAACAGACGCCTGAACGAGACCACCGGCTTCGGCGTCTCAGGCGTGCCGGCGCTCATTCCGCCCTCGCGCTTTTATGAACTTCTGTCGCAAGGCAAATTCCCGCTCGCCACCTTCCTGCGCCGCCGCGAGCATATCGACTATATCGAAGAGCCGGATCTGTTCCACGAGGTCTTCGGTCACTGCCCCATGCTCACCAACCAGAGCTATGCCAATTTCGTCAGGCATTTCGGCGAATCCGCCGTCCGCCTCGGCAAGGGCTATTCCTGGCACCTGTTCCGGATATTCTGGTTCACCGTCGAATTCGGCCTGATCAACACACCGCAAGGCCGCCGCTGCTTCGGCGCCGGCATCGTCTCGTCACCCAGTGAGGCCAAGGCGGCGATGGAGGGCAAGGCGTGCGAGTTCCGGCCGTTCGATCTGCTGAGCGTGCTGAGAACCCCCTATCGCATCGATATCCTCCAGCCGATCTATTACGTCATCGACAGCTTCGCCGATCTCGAAGCGATCGTGGAACAGGATATCGAAGGCACGATCCTCAAGGCGAAATCGCTCGGTGATTTCGCCCCCGCTTTCGAGGCCAAAGCGTCGTGAACCGCTGGTGATAAAGCGGCCACGCCGAACCCTCACTTCGGCGTGGCCGCACTTCGGTTGACGAAGTCCACCAGGACGCCGGGCTTGACCATGCCGGCCAGTTCTTCGGCATCCCAGTTCGTCAGCCGCACGCAACCGTGCGATCCAACCTTGTCGATGAACTTCGGCTCCGGTGTCCCATGGATTCCATAAGTCGGTTCGGTCAGGTCGATCCAGACCGTGCCGACCGGGCCGTTCGGCCCTTTCGGGATCGTCAGAACCTTGTTGTTCTTTCCCTGCTTGAAATTGCGCTTGGGGTCATACCGGTAGACCGGCATTCGCGCGACGCCCTTGACCTTGTGTTTTCCCGACGGCGCCGGATTGTCTTCGCTTCCGATCGTCGCGGGATAGACCGCAAGCAGCGATCCGTTGTCGGCATAGGCGAGCACCTGTCCCGTCTTCTTGTCGGCCTCGATCCTCTTGACCTTTCCTTCCCTCGGGACGCCGGGGTTCACGACCCACACCGTATCGCCAGGAGCAAACTGCGAAGCCGGGTTGAGCGCGCTCACAAGATCGATACCCATGTGGAAGCGCTCCGATAGTTTTTCGGCAACGCTGGTATATCCCAAGCTCTGCATCTTTGCCTTCTCGCCATAATCTTCAGGGATCCTGTCGACGAGACCCTTGGCGTCCTCTGCCAAAACGACATAGCTCTCGACGATCGGGGCATTGCCTTCCAGGCGGGAGACGACTTCCGGATCCACCCTGCCATCGACAGGAAGCTTGTTCATAGCCTCGAAACCGGCCACCGCCTTATTGACGTTCTCGCCGGAGAGGCCATCGATCACGCCGGGAGATGCGCCGGCGCGGTCGAGCAGGACCTGAAGGCGGACGATCGCGGGGTCTGGATCTGTGGATGAAGGCATCTCCGCCCCAAGAGCGGCAATCGAAGCACCATTGATGGCTTCGGATCGGAGCTCCCGCGCGGCGGCACCGCCAACGGAGATGGCCAGGGCGAGCAGCGACATCGGCAGCGGTGTTTTCATGGACAACAAATGGCCGGCCGCGCAACTTGTTCCACTGAGCAAGAGTGCCCCGATCACGACGTCTTGGCGTGCCTCCTGGCTTCGCGCGATCTCGCCGTCCGACGGGCCGGCCGCAGTTCCTCGATCGTCGGCAGCCACCACTCGGCGTCCTCAGCCGGAGGCATCTTCGCGGGCCAAGTGCGGACGAGTTCTTCGAGCGTCGGCACCCGCCAATGTCCCCAGACGTGATCTTCGGTCACATCAGGATAGAAGTCGGCAACGACGTCCGGATCGACCAGTTCGCCTGAGATTTCAGTAAAGACGACGATTCCATAGGCGATGGCCACCGGCCGCCCGATCGGCGGCAGATCGTCGCTTGGAAGCGGGTAACGATGGCGCTTTCGTTCCGCAGAGCGGAGCCTGCTGCGGATGTCCTCTTCGCTCCCCTTCCGCTCCTCGGCCCGCCGCCGCCTCTCCTCCGGCTCGTTTCTGCGGGCAGCCGCTTCGATTTCAGGCCATCGGCGTCTGAGGTCCTCATAGGATCGGAAGGGAACGTGCCAAATCCTGAGATCGCCATCCCAGCGTGAGAATGGCACCTCGTGCAGTTCGTCGACGACGGTCTTCGAATAGGGCGTGCGGATGCGAAAGCCTGCCTTGCCGAGTTCAAGATATGGACTATCGATCGGATTGAAGGTGAAGGCGTCGCGTCCCTTCGCATCGGCATGGGCGTCGGCTTCGGCCTCCAGCTCGGCAAGCCATCGTCCGATGCGGCGGGACGCCGTCCGGCCGGGGACGAACCAGGCCTTGCGGGCGTCGTTCCAGCGGGCACGGGGAAAGCGCCTGCGGAACTGCTCGACGGTCATCCTGTCGTAAGGGAAGGCAATGTCGGCGCCGGGCCTCGGGTCATCTTCCCCAGGCACCTCGTCGTGGTCAGCGCTGGATTTCGTTTCGGTCATGGCAGGAGAACGCGCTTGCGGCGGGAACGGTTTCCGCTGAGGCAGTCGGTGCGCGGATCAAACGACGCCGAGGCGGCAGCCCCTGATAAGACCGCGGCCGATCTTTCCTCAGTGAATCGTCTTCGGCGACTTCTCCGCATGCGAGATGTCCTGGAGCGTCGCCATAAGCTTTTCGAATTCAGTCAGGACACGATTGAACTCAATGTCCTGCATATTGGCGATTTCCGAAATCGTCGAGGAAACCGATGCGATAAGCCTGTCGATCCAAACGCAACGGTCGGCCGGCACATTGCCAAGAACCCCCTGCCGATGCGTCTTCAGCTCGCGCAGGATGCGAATGATCAGGGCTCCGCGCTCGGCCCGGCTCAAGAACCGGAGCCTTGTCTGCGCCCGTTGAATTTCCGTTATCAGCGTCGTCGCCATCCCTGCTCTCCGACCCAACGAAACGGAATATCACAACCGCAGCGTTTGTAATACGGACTTTGGTCTGACTGCAACTCAGCGCGGTGGCAAAGACCGGCTACGATCAATTATTCGTGGCTATGATGACCGGGGCTGCGCAGGTGCGCCGCGGCCCCTCCCATGGCTGATAGCTATTGTCTTCCGGTCGATACGACCGGTAACGAGCGGCGCACCAAGTCGCCGCCTCTACATTCACTTTCACGCCGACGCTCCCGTCGGCCTCGGCGACAGTCTGCTGATACGGCGAAGAGCAGGTGCGGATCTCGCCGCTAAAGGATCGATAGCTGTTGGCTGAGGGATCGAAGGACCGATAACGTTGTGCGCACCAGGCAAGATGCTCGGTCGAAAATTTCGGCTGCGGTGCCTGACGTGCGGTTGACGGGCCGGTATACGCCGGCTTCGCCCCGGCCGTCATGCTTGCCGTTGTGATGGCCGGCGCCTCGGTGACATAGCTGGAATAGAGAGGCGCAATTCGTTCATAACCCTGCCGCTGATGGTCGACTTTCACTGGATTCGTCGTCCAGAGATCGGGCTCTGCAAGATCGTGGAAGGCATGAGATTTGGGATCCGCCACGACGTGGGAGGCAACCGATGCGGCGGCGATACAGGCCCCGACCGAGCTGACAATGCCGAAGGCGACGGATGCGAGCGCGTTCATTTTCCCGCCCCCTGCTGTTGAGCCTGCGGAACCCAGACGCGGCCGGCAGCGTGGTTATCCCGGCCGCCGGTCACAACGAGCATGGCGAGAATGCCGGCGATGGCCAGCAGGATGGCGATCAGAGGCATGGCCAGACCAGCGGATTTCTCTTCTGAATAGATCATGTTTCCTCTCCTCGCCCTCGGTGGCGGAGGCCGCCGAGGGCGCCGGCTGTCATGCCGAAATGATGTAGACGATCGTGAAGGCGGAAGGATCGACGATGACGATCCGGCCGTCCGCGAGAATGAAGAAGCGGTAGGCCTTGTACTGCGGTACGATCTTGATGATGCGCGGCGGCAGCGGCTCCAGCCGGATCTTCTTCGGGATGGTCGTGCCGACCGAGACCGTGAAGTCCGCTTCCCGAACCGGCTCGACATGAACTTCCTTCACGACGCTGCGGATTTCCGTCTGCTGTTCGACGGAGATGTTCACGTTGGTCGTGGTGTTCGTCTCGGTCTTCGTGGTGTTTTTCGTGTTGCTGTCGACCGATGTGTTGTTGTTTTCGACGTTGGTCTTGCTGTTCGACTGGGTTTCTGTCGAACCGGTGGAAGACTTGGCGGCAGCGCCGGATTTTTCAGTCTCGCCGGTCGACGTGCCCTCCTGGCTGCCGGCAGGCTTCTGGCTTTCCGTCGAGGTTTGTCCCGACTTTGATGTCTTCGAACTGTCAGAGCTTCCGGACTGTGTCTTGGCGCCGGGCTCGGTTGCCGTCTGCCCGGAAGATCCCTCCGTGGCGGTTCCGGAGGATACGCCCGACGCGCTGCCGTCGGAGCCCGAAGGCTGCTGTGTGCCCTGGCCGGTCGCTGCGCCCGCGCCACCCGAGGCGGCACCGCTCGCATCCGGCTGCTGGGCCGTCGCACCGCCGCTGGACTGGCCGCTTTGGGCAGCACCCTTCTTGGGAAGGATCGGCGCATCCTGCGCCGAGGCGGAGATGATGCCGACCGGTGAAACGCCGATCGAGAGGGCCGTCATCAGGACGGTAAATGTCTTGGTTTTCATAACAATCTCTCTGCTTTGGCCGCACGACGACACTGCCGGCCGTCGTGCGGCGGTTATCAGACTCTGAACGATGATCTTAGGAAGGAGGACGCGGCAGCGTCGCGTAGAGGATCAGGTCACTTGATGACCTGGATCACCTTGCGTGACGACGGTTCGACAATGATCCGTTGATCATTGACCACCGCATAAGCATAGGTTGGATCGTCCGGAATAGGGGTGACGACGACCGTCTCCGGCAGCGGCTGGCCGACGACAATCTTCTCCTTCACGACGACGCGGGCCGACGGTGCCGGAGCTTCGCGGACATAGGTGACGACTTTTTGCGGCGGGGGATCGATCGCGGTGCCGACGATTGCACCCGCAACGCCGCCGACAGCAGCTCCGACGGGGCCGCCGACGATCGCCCCTGTGACTGCGCCACCGGCCGCACCATTGACGGTCGATGACTGGGCGAATGCAACGCCCGACATCAGGGTCGCGGCGGTTGCCACACCTACGATAAGTTTGGAGAGCATTTTCTCGTCCTTCTGTTTTGAGGCGGCCTTCGTGACCGCTGCAAACCCAACTTGCTTGACGTGGGGTGGTTCCACGCCCCCGGACCTCAGTCCGATGGATCTCGGCCCTTGGTCCTAAACGCATTTCAATGTCCATTGCCGGCGCTATTTCAGGATTGAGAGACCCTGCATAGGCAGGCGCTGCATAGGCAGGCGCCCGCAGGAGACTGAAGGAGATGGCACGAATCGCCGGGAAGCTGGACGCAGGCGCCTGGCGATGCGTCTGCCGCTGATGCGGACGCTGATCATGGAAGCGCGCGGCCCGTGGCAGCTCGAGCTCTTCGAGGCCTATCAGATGGCCGTCGAGGCGCGCGACGCTGTTCAAAGGCGCAAGGTCCATACGAACATTTTGCGGGAATATGACGAGACCTGTTTCGAAATCGAGCAGCACGTCATCCGTGCGATCCAGGAACCTTCTCACGCGAACGAGCAGAAGGCCGGCGAGCCGTCATAGCTCGCACGCCAGCCTTCGCCGAAGACGATTACGCAGCGCGGCCGGCAACCACCAACGCGCTCATGCTGCCGCTGGGACAAGCTCCGTGCCGCGCCTCCACCCGCTCGGCCACCGCGTCGACGATCTCGGACATGCGCTCCGGCGCCCGCCATTCAATCTCTCCCCGGAGCGGCGTGCCCTGGCAAAAAGCGGCTGCCACGTGGTGCGCGCTGGCCGCGACCGATGTCAATTCGAGCCGGTCGCAGCTCACCGCCTTAAATCCCGCCGAAGACATCTGCGTCTTGATCGGCCCGGCGTCGAAGTAGGAATATGGCAAGCGCCTGAGAAAATCCGGGGGATCCGACGGAAAGAGGCTCGCCAGACATTCGTCCACACATCGAGCGAAGTCGTTGGCCTGGAGTGAATCCCACGTCGAGAACAGAAAGCGGCCTTTGCTGCGCAACACTCTTTCAGCCTCTCCATAGGCCTTTACCCTATCGGGAAAGAACATTGCGCCGAACTGGCAGATGACGAGATCGAACATCTCGGGCGCGAATGGGAGATTTTGTGCATCGGCGTGCATCCAGTGGGTCCGAGACATCGTCACCGAGGGCGCGCCGACGTCGATCATCGCCTGGCTGAGATCGGTGGCAACGATTTCGGTCGGCGGATCAAGCGTCGCCCGCAGCGCACGCGTCAAGGCGCCCGTCCCCGCAGCAACCTCGAGAACGCTGCCGGGTTTCGATCGGTCGGCGAGGATCGCCATCTCCGCCGCATAGGGCTCGAAGAGGATCGGCACGAGAAGGGCCTGGTAAAGGCCGGCGACACCTTCCTCAAATGAAGAACTGGCGAATGCGGCCTGGGCACTGTCTTCGACGTCGGCAGAAATTGTCACGCGCAAATCTCCAAAGCCCCGGGCCATTCAGTCCTGAAATATGACTGAATCCGCCGACGTCTACGGGGGTCGGACCTAGGTCCCAGACGTGTCGGACCGAAGTCCCCAGGGTGGAACGCGCACAGGACCGTGCCGTTTCGAGGGATGAAGGAGATCCTGATATGTCCCAGAGCAACAGATCCCGAGTCAATGACGTCTGCAACGTGTGCGTCATCGCCCTTGTCGTCGTTCTTGCCGCCCTTCTGTACGTCTTCGGCGCAGCCATGTCAGGCGATACGCTCCAATTGACCAAAAGCATAAGAGGCGCTGAAATCTTCGATACCAGGGATGTCCCCTGATGCTGTCTGGGATACTGTCTGGAAAAAATTCGAGGAAGCGATAGGTTACTCGGCAAGGCTCTTACCGGTATCAAAATGAATTGGCTTCGCCGCTGGAATGCCCGCTCACTCGCCTCCCAATTTTTCATCGCGGGTGGGCTCATATCGATCGCCGCCATGTTTCTGGTAGGCATTCTCGTTACCCACCTCATAGAGGAGGCGGTGATCCACAATTCCGGCGCTGCGACGGCGCTATATGTGGATAGCGTCGTCGCGCCGCTACTTCCCGATATGCAAAAGGCGTCATTGCTGGACGAAGGCAGCGCCCAGGCTCTGGACGAGACGCTCGGTCAAGGGGCGCTCGGCCGGCGTCTTGTTTCGTTCAAGCTGTGGCGAAGCGACGGCACCATCCTCTATTCGAACGAGAAGGAGCTGGTGGGCAGGACGTTTCCGGTCAACGACAAGCTCCGCAGCGCATTCGCGGGATCGCTGGTCGCGCGCTACGAGATCGCCAGCGATCCGGAAAGCAAGGAGGAACGTGCACTCGGCAAGCCGCTGATGGAAATCTACAATCCGGTGCTCCAGCCGTGGTCCGGACAGGCGGTCGCCGTCATCGAATTCTACGAGACGGCGGAAGGATTGAGCGACAGTCTGGCCCATGCCAGGCTGCGCAGCTGGGCCGCCGTCGCCGCTCTCACGGCAATCTTTTTCCTTGTTCTCTCCGTCCTGGTGTTCCGGGTTAGCCGCACGATAGAAGCGCAACGCAAGGATCTCAAAGAACGAGTCAACGAGTTGTCCGCGCTGCTTTCGGAAAACCGCGGGCTCCAGCGGCGGCTGCAGCGCGCCTCCCAGCGAGCGGCGGCGTTGAACGAAACATATCTGCGCAGCATCGGCGCCGATCTGCACGACGGTCCGGCCCAGCACATCGCCTATGCCTCGCTGCGGCTGGACAGCGACCTCTTGATCAACGCGTCGACCCAACCCGAAACGCGCGAAAAGGAGCTTGCCTGGATACGTTCGAGCCTTGCCGAGGCGATGACCGAGATCCGCAATATCTGCAGCGGACTGGTGCTCCCGCAGATCGAGAAGTCCTCGATCACCGAGATCGTCACACGGGTGGTCGAAGCGCACCAGCACAAGACCGAAACCCGTGTCGAAACTGTTATCGACGATGATGGACCCGAACTCGCTCCTGCCGTAAAGATCTGCATTTACCGCTTCGTTCAGGAGGCCTTGAACAACGCCTATCGTCACGGCGGCGGCGTTCAGCAGACCGTCAGGGCCGTCTCGCACAATGGTCACGTCCATGTCGAGGTCAGCGACCGCGGCGATGGCTTCGACCTGAGCGAGGTGGGGCCAACAAGCCTCGGCCTGGTGGGGCTTCGCGAACGCATCGACAGCCTGGGAGGCTCATTCGACGTCAAGACTGGCGAAGGAGGGACGACGGTGACCATGACATTCGAGCCTATGGAAGTGGGAGATTAGAGATGACATCTATCACCATCGGCGTCGTTGACGACCACCCGCTTTTTCGCGAAGGCGTAACGCGCAGCCTGTCGGAAATCACAGGCTTTGCCGTGGTCGGCGAAGGCGCCAGCAGCGATGATGCGGCAATGATCGCTTCGAACAGCCGCCCCGACATCATGCTCCTCGATGTCTCGATGCCCGGTGGCGGCCTGGCGGCGGTCGGCGACGTGCTGATGCGCAGCCCGACAACGAAAGTGCTGATGTTGACGGTATCCGAGGAGGTGGACACGCTGCTGGCCGCTTTGCAGCGGGGCGCGATGGGCTATGTTCTCAAAGGTGTCGGCTCGCGTGGTCTCGCCGAAGCCATCCAAACGGTGATGAGCGGATCACGCTATATCTCGCCGACGATGTCGACGAAGGTCATGGAGAGTTCGCTGCAGGGCGGCGCGGCCGACAAAAACAGTCTGACGCCGCGGGAACGCGAGGTGATGGATCTGGTCTCGCAAGGCTTGTCAAACAAGCATATCGGCTTGCGTCTCAACCTGCAGGAAAAAACCGTGAAGCACCATATGACGCAGATTCTAAGCAAGCTCGGCGTCTCGAACAGGACTGAAGCGGCGCTCCAATGGCGGGAACGGCATTAAAATTCTTTGTTTTTATGCTTGTCGTTATCCCGGACCTGCTGCACCCGTCCGGGCGACAGGCATTGGAACAGGCGTTAGCGAAGGTAGCGGCTTAACCGGCGGGCATCGTTTGCCGTCGCTTGCCGACTTATGATCGTCCTGCCTTTTCCGTCCTTCATGACGTAGCGGCCACGGCGCAGGGTTTCGGTAATGCCGTTCGTGTGCCGGACGTCGATCGAGCCATCCGAAGCTTCGGTTGCTTTTGCTCCCGACCCTTGTGTCGACCCTGTGGAACCGGAAGAGGATCCGGTGCTGCTGCTGGAGTTCCCATTTCCTGAACCGTTGCTGCCGTTGCCATTGCCGCTGCCGCCACCGTTGCCGTTCCCGCCGCCATTGCCATTGCCGCCGCCATTGCCGTTGCCGCCGCCGTTGCCATTCCCTCCCCCATTGCCGTTACCGCCACCGTTTCCATTCCCGTTGTTGCCGTCCTTTGCCTGCGCGCATTCTGCCGCCAGAACAGGAAGGGGGCCGTCGAGGTTCAATGTCACCGGTGATGCGGCAGCGAAGACGGCGACGGCCGCACTGCCGCCCAGTCTCAGAAAATCGCGTTTCGAGAGAGTCATGCCGTAGCCTCGTCCGTCCGTTCTTCGCCGTTCCCTATGCAATAGGGGCGCCTGACAATTTTCGCTGTTTAGAAGGCAGAATGCAACGGGACCTAGGTACTAGCCAAGGCGGGACTTTGGTCGGGCGTACCGATTGCCGAGGTCCATGAGCCGGCAAAGCCCAAACGATGTGATCGCGGGCGCTGGGTTGCACAGCGCCGCATGGAGCGATGACGCATTTTTCTGGAACTTCTTTCCTTGTCGCCGATTTGATTGTCCAAGAGCAACGAGAGGAAACCCCAATGGCAAACCCGAACGAATCCCCCGCAGTTCAGTCCATGCGAAAAGAGCAGGCAGAGCAGCGGAAGCAGGGGCGAAGAAGCGATCTTACTCAAGCAATCGAGGATACCTTTCCGGCCTCTGACCCGGTGTCGGCCACCCACACTTCAATTCCTGCCGGCCGCAGCGACGTCGAGGCGGCTGAGCGGGTGAAGCGGGAGCCCGACCCCACCAGGCTGGACGAAGAGTTTCCGCTCGTCGATCGAGCCTTGCGCTCGACCGGCGAAACCACCGGCTCCTCCGAAGGTTTCGATGGCGATCGCAAGGACATGCGCGCACTTCAGAAAGACGCTGGCCGGGTCGCGGAGTCGGCTTCGGAGCTGGCTTCCGGAACGGCCCGCCTGGCAAAAGCGGAAGCGCGCAGCTTCGTCCATGAGATCGAGGATCGCATACGCCGGCAGCCGCTGACATCAGTCGCGATCGTCGCCGGCATCGCCTTCGTCTTCGGTGCGACGCGTTGAGGAGCCAGCCCCGACGTCCGGGATAACAGTGAAAATCGCGACCTACAACGTCAACGGGATCAATGGACGACTGGCCATCCTGTTGCGCTGGCTGAAGGAGGACACCCCCGATGTGGCCTGCCTCCAGGAACTGAAGACGGACGACGCCGGGTTTCCGCGAAAGGAGATCGAACGGGCCGGCTACGGCGCCGTCTGGCACGGACAGAGATCCTGGAACGGGGTCGCCATCCTGGTGAGGGACAAGACTCCGATCTTGACGCGCCGCGGTCTTCCCGGCGATCCCGATGACAGCCACAGCCGCTATATCGAAGCCGTCATCGACGGCATCGTCATCGGATGCCTGTATCTGCCGAACGGCAATCCGTTCCCGAGTGTCAAGTTCGACTACAAGCTCCGCTGGTTCCGGCGGCTGCACGGCTATGCCGCCGAACTCCTCGAACTCGAGGTGCCTGCGATCCTGGCCGGCGACTTCAACGTCATGCCGACGGAGATCGACGTCTACAAGCCGGAGCGCTGGCAGGACGACGCCCTCTTCAGGCCTGAGGTCCGCAAGGCCTACGCTGATCTCGTCGCCCAGGGCTGGACCGACGCCGTCAGACATCTGCATCCGGGAGAGCGCATCTACACCTTCTGGAAATACTGGCGGAACAGCTTCGAACGTGATGCGGGGCTGCGGATCGACCACTTTCTGCTCAGTCCGGCCGTTGCGCCCTGGCTTCGATCGGCAACCGTCCGGAGAAGACCGCGCGGCTGGGAGCACACGAGCGACCACGCCCCGGTGATGGTCGAACTCGACGTTCCCGAAGCTGGAGCCAACCTATGAGCCCGCGATGCTCAGGCGCGGTCCGCAGAGGAGCGAGGGAACTCGCCATATCGCCGGGAGTTTTCTTGCCAAGGGAGGTGACCGCAATGAACGAGAGCAAGAACTACCTGAACACCGACGAAATCCAGGCCGACGACCAGTTGTCGCCTAAGCCGGTCGAAGGGAAGGACCCGCCAAGGCGGATGCAGAGAAGCGAGGAAGCCATCGCCGAAGGATCCGACGATACCGAGCGCATCCGGGTTCCGCCTCCGGTTCCAAATCCCGATTGATCGGCAGACCTGCACCCCGCGCGTGGCCGCCTCAGTCGTCGGCGAGATCATAGATGCCGCCCGTCAGCCAAGCCGGCCAATCCCGCTCGAAGAAGGACCTGGCGCTTTCATCGAAAGTACGGTTTGCACGCGTCGATAGCCTGATCTCATCGCCATCGAGCCGAACGACGATCTGCTTGTCCCGATCTGCTTCGCGTTCTCTCCGGAAACGATATTCCTCCAACGGACCTGCGTTCGCCAACGGCAGGGATTCACCCTCCGCATCGCATATTGCGCGGGCCCCACGGCTGCCGCCACCATTGCGAATGAAGAAGTCGAGCGCGCTGAGCACCGCTTCCGAGGCGAGCGCCATGTGCCGCCACTGCACGCCTCGGACCGCCTCGGCTGCACGACCGTAGGCGACGCCGCGAGCGCGAATATCCGCATTCAGTTTGCGCGCTTCGATCAAGGCCAGGGCGACGCTCTGCTGATCGCAGAGGATGCCGGCCTTCTCACTCATTCGCGTCTGCACCTCCGAGCGGATCGATTTGACGGTGAGCGGGCTCTCGATGCGAAGGGCAGAAAGGAGATCGGCGATGCCTGCCTCTGCGATGCCGGACATATCGCCCGTGGCGGCCCGCTTCGCCCTGCCGCTCGCGCTGATATGCTCGGCCACCCGGGTTCCGAACACCTGCCCGGCATTGAGCGCCGCCCCGCCTGGCCTCGTCACACCGTGTGTGCCGGCCGCTTCTCCGACCGCGTAACAGCCCGCGAGATTGCTGCGACCCCAGGTATCGACCATGATGCCGCCATTCATGTGCTGGTTATTGACGGCAAATTCCAGCGGTTCCACGGCAATGTCGATCTTGTAGCGGCGGTAGAGCTCGATCGCTAGCGGGTTCATGTGTTTCAACCGATCAATCGGCCCGTCCTGGCCGGCACCGGCCTTGCCGAGATAGGCGCGGACGTCTTCATCCAGTCTCTCCAGGCTGAACGGCAGGTCGCCCGGCACCGGCAGCGGATTGCGATTGAAGTCCATGAAGACCCGTCGCCCCGCCGCGGTTTCGCTTGATATGGCGAGATCGACCAGGCTCGAGCCGAAATCGAGCATGCGGGTCGCATGAAAGGGCCACTGATAGCCCTTGCGGAAAACGTTCGACGCCAGCTCCTGCGTGCTGCGGTAGTATTCTGGCAGGAAGTGGTGCTCGACGCCTTCGCTGTCGAGCGAGTAGATATGCGGGATCGCCTGGACATAGGTGCCCGACAGGTTCCACGGGAAGCCTTCCCGGCGCGTTCCGATGCCGAATTGGCTCTCGGTCAGGTTGACGAGCTCGACGCCGGCTTCCAGCGCCAATCCGAGCGAGCCGAAGCAGCCGTTGGGATAAACGCTGTCGCGATAGAGTTCACCCGGCCCGCCGGCGGCGAGCACGATCACGCCGCTGACGAACAGCGCGATACCCAGCGGATTCTGCTCCGTCCGGTCGCCGGCGCGCATGGTGAGTATGCCGACGACATGACGGTCAGCCCCCTCGCCCCCAGTGAGGATCTTGACCGCCGTGGTCTGGTTGTAGAACGGCACGCCCAGCCGGATCGCCTCCTCGGCCAGCACCTTGACCATCAGGCGCGAGGTGCGCGGACCGCAGCTGGTAGCGCGGCCGACCTCGTCATGGTCGGTCTGGTATCTCAGCGTCCCACCAAGCGGATCCTGAGGCAGCGGCAGGCCGAGAAACTGCAGCGACGCCATCATCCGGGACGAGCCGACGGCCTCGACGTAAGCCGTGTCCTCGTCCATCGCGCCGCCGCTGCGGATGGCGCGGGCCATCGCCTTGTAATTGTCGCCCTGGTCGGCGGTGTTTGCGGTGTGCAGGGTCTGCTTGTCGGATCCCGAACAGGCCGAGGTTCCACCCCAGGCGCTTTGGCTGACGATGACGACGTCATCGCCGCGCCGTTTCATTTCCACCGCCGCCCGCAGACCTGCAGCACCCGATCCGACGACGACGCAACCGGCGCGATAGACCGGCACCTCGATGCCGGCGAGCCGGACCGCTTCCGAAGAGGCGGCCTCGGACGGCAGCCGCGGCATCTCGACATCGGTCAGTGCGTCAAGAATTTCCTGCGGAACGTCTATGGTCATTGATGTTCAGCCAGTGGGATGTCGACCCAACGCCTCTGCCGGGAAGACTCCATGCATGCGTCGACGATCTGGCAGATGTGGTGGCCGGTCTCGAATGTCGGCCACATCGGTCTGTTGGCGACGATCGAGCGGATCACTTCGGCCACCTCGATGATCTTGCTTTCATTGTAGCCCAAGCCGAAATTCGGCAGAGGGAGGAAAGCCCGGAAGGTTGGGTTCTCAGGCCCCACGTCGATCTCCCGGAAGCCGCGCCGACCCGTCCGGTCGTCGTTGGAGTAGAAGCGCAGCCGGTTTATTTCGTCATAGGTGTAGGCGATGCTGCCTTTCGTTCCGTAGATTTCGTAGGTCTGCATGAACTTGCGGCCGGTCGCGACACGGCTGAAATCGACAATCCCGCCGGCGCCGTTCTCGAATCGGCACAGCAGATTGGTTGCATCGGGATTGGTGATATCAGCCCAGGTCTCATTGCCTGTCAGTTTCACCTCTTCGCCATAGGCAAGACCCTCGACGACAGGCCGGCGCGGCGTCACGATGAGATTGTCGGCGATCACGGAACTGACGCGGCCGACCAGGAAATCCATGAAGCTGAAGATATGCGAGCCGGTATCACCGACGATCCCGGTCGGCACAAGCTTTCCATCGGCGCGCCACATGAAGGGCGCTGTGGGATCGCCATACATGTCGACGTGCTGGCAGCCACGGAACAGCTTGATCTCGCCGATTTCGCCGGATTGAATGATGTCTTTCGCCAGATCATGGACCGGGTTTCGGGGAAAGGCGTGTCCGACGCGGGTAATCACGCCCTTTTCCCTGGCGATGTCGGCCAGTTCCCGCGCTTCGGCAGCGGTGTTTGCCAATGGCTTCTCGCAGTAGACATGTTTGCCCGCCAGCAAGGCTGCCTTGGCCACCTCGTAGTGAAGATGGTCAGGCAGGCAGATATCGATCAGATCGACATCTGGATCAGCGATGGTCAGTTTCCAATCCTGAAGAACCCTTGCGCCCGGCGCCCTGTGGGAAATATCCTCGGCTGCCTTCGATTGACTTTGGACGAGAGCGACGATCCGTGCCGTTCCGTCCGACACTCCGAAGAAATGCGGAAAGGTCTGATAGGCCATCGTGTGGACCTTTCCCATCCAGCCCGAGGCGCCAAGCACTGCAACTCTGACTTCAGACATTGTCGTCTCTCCTCTCGACATGGCTTACCGGATTTCGGCGCGGGCCCTCGGCCTCGCATCGTTGCGTTCGTAGGCGAAGATGGTGGGGGCAAGTGCCGGCAAGCCGCGAATGAGGTCCGATCCCTTTTCTCCGACCATGATCGTCGGCGCGTTGGTATTGCAGGACGGCACGCGCGGCATAACGGATGAATCGCAGACCCTGAGGCCTTCCAGGCCATGAACCTTGAGATCGAGCCCGACGACTGCGTCCGGCCCTCTCCCCATCTTGCAGGTGCCGACCGGATGATGGTCGGTCTTTGCGTTGGCGCAGCCATAATCGAAAAGCTGTTCGTCGGACATCACCTTCGGTCCGGGAAGCCTTTCGGCCATGACATAGGGCTTCAGCGCCGCCTGCTGCATGATTTCGCGAGCGAGCTTAAGCCCCTCCAGCGACATCGTCCTGTCGTGAGGATCAGACCAGTAGTTGGGGTCGATCAAGGGTGCGGCAGCCGGGTCGGAGGATGACAGACGCACCGTCCCGCGCGAACGCGGATGCAGATAGGCGGAGTTCAGCGTCACACCCGCGTTCTTGAGCCGCTCGACGCCTGCTTCGATGCCCGATCCCAGGCCGAGGTGGAACTGGATATCGGGAGAACGCGCCTCGGGATCGGCATACCAGAAGCCGCCGGTCTCGAAGAGCGACGAGGCGACCGGGCCGGTGCGGAACAGGACATATTGAAGCCCTGCCCAAAGCGTGCGGTGGAGCTTTGCAACGCCGTCATAGGTGTGATCGCCCGTGCATTCGGCGATGACGAAAAGATCCAGATGATCCTGGAGGTTGCCGCCGACACCCGGCAGATCGTGCAGCACCTTGACGCCCACCGACTTGAGATGGTCGGCCGGTCCGATGCCGGACTGCAGAAGCAGCTTCGGCGATCCGATTGCGCCGGAGGAAATCAGCACCTCACGTTCAGCGCGGACGATCTCCTGCCCGCGCGAAGTCACGATCTCGACGCCTGTCGCACGGCCTCCTTCCACGATGATGCGCTCGACGCGAGCGCCGGTCCGGACCGTCAGGTTCTTCCGGTCCTTGATCGGAGAGAGGTAGGCGAGCGAAGCCGAGGAGCGGCGGCGATTGCGCTGCGTGAGCTGATAAAAACCGACCCCCGCCTGCTGACGGCCGTTGAAATCGTGATTGTAGGGAATGCCGAGCTCCTGCCCCGCACGGATATAGGCGTCGCAGATCGGCAGCGCTGCCGCCGGCATCGAGACACCCAGCGGACCGCCATAGGAGTGGTAGTCGTCGGCGAAGCGCTGATTGTCCTCCGCGCGTTTGAAATAGGGAAGGATCGAACGGTAATCCCAGCCCTCGCAACCGTCTTCTCGCGCCCAGAGGTCATAATCCGCCGCGTTTCCGCGAGTATAGAGCTGAGCGTTGATCGATGAGCCGCCACCGATGACCTTCGCCTGCGTGTAACGAAGCACGCGGTCTTTCATGTGCTTCTGGGGAACGGTTTCCCATCCCCAGCTGGCGACGCCTTTGGTCATCTTGGCAAAGCCGGCAGGCATGTGAAAAAGAGGATTCCAGTCGCCGCCGCCCGCCTCGAGCAGGAGCACGTTGACATCGGGATCTTCGCTTAGCCGGCTTGCAAGAACGCAACCTGCCGGACCGGCGCCGGTGATGATGTAATCAAATCCCATTTTACTGTCCTGTTGCATCCGGCCTGGCGACCGCCAGCACCTGTGTCATGCCTGCAAAGTCCTTCGACGCAATGTGATCTGCCACTCGCAGCGCCTGGGCGGCGACGGTGAGCGCAGGATTGACCGCAGCCGAGGTGGGGAGGAAACCGGCGTCGACGACGAAGAGGTTTTCGTGATCGTAGGAACGGCAGTACGGGTCCAATGGCGCGGTCGCGGGATCGTTTCCAATCCGGATCGTTCCGCACTGATGGGAGGGCGTGCGCTTGTCGAAGGGTCTCGACAGCACCATCGGAAATCCGATCGATTTCAGGATCGTCTTCAGCTTGGCGACAAGGGCGAGATGAGCGTCCCAGTTACTTCGTTGCCATTGGAGAACAATCCGATCTTCATCCACCATGACGCGGCTTTCGGGATTGGGCACGTCCTCGCTCATCGCATAGAAGTCGATGGCATGGCTGGTGATGAATCGCAGGAACCATTCCGGCGCCTGCGGAAACGAGCCCTTGAGAACCTTTTCGGAGATGCGGCCGAGGAGCTGCACATTGCCGAGCGGCGGCCCTCCCTCGCCGTCCGAGAGATAGAAGTCGTTGAAGGCAAACGTCTTCTGGTAGATGGAAGTGTTCCTGAACTTTGGCGAGACGCCTATGACGGCGGAGGCGTTGTGGTTCATGAAGTTGCGGCCCACCTGATCGGAGGAATTCGCCAGGCCCCTTGGGAAGCGGTCGTTTTTCGAGCGCAGCAACAGCACCGACGATTGGACTGCGCCGGCAGAGAGGATCACAATCTTCGACGAAATGGTCACCATCTGCCCGTTCTTGACATAGGTGACCCGATCGATCCGGTTCCCCGCTCCCGTGTCGAGCCGCGTCACGCGCGCATTGGTTTCGAGCCGGACGTTCTCGTGCTTCAGCGCCACGGCAAGGGCTGCGGTCTCGGCGTCCATCTTGCCGTCCCGTGAATTGGGATGCGCATCCCAAGGCGTGCGAGCCTTGGAGAGCCAGGCGTCGAGATCCAGGCCGAGCGGCAGGGAAAACGGATGCAGGCCTTTCTCCTTGAGACGCGCCCTGATATCGGCGATCGGCGCCTCGTCAGGGACCGGCGGGTAGTCGTAGGCAGCCGAGTGATATGGTTCGGTCGGATCGTCGCCCAGACTGCCGCGAACCTGGTACATCAGTTCCGCCTTTGAGTACCAAGGCTCCAACTCCTCATACGGAAACGGCCAGGCCGGCGACACGCCCTCGCGGTGCTCGATGACGTCGAAATCCTCCCTGCGATAGCGCGACAGCACGGCGCCGTAGAATTTCGAATTCCCGCCGACATTGTAGTAATTGCCGGGATTGAATCCCTTGCCGCTCGCCTCGTACCAGGTTTCCTTCGGTCGAAAATGGCCGCGCTGAAAGATGGCGCGCTGATCGCGATTGACCGGAAGATCGGCGATATGATCGCCGGCCTCGAGGATCAATATCCGTGCGCCGGTCGCGGCCAGGCCGGCGGCGACCGTGGAGCCGCCGACGCCCGAACCGATGATGACGATATCTGGTGAACCGTTCATATCAGCACCTGGCCATCACGTGATCCGCGCCTGGCTATTGGGATCGAAGAAGACTGCCTTATCGAGATTGAATGCGAGGCGGGTTGTCTGACCTGGTGCGATGCCTGTATCGGCGCGCAGGCGGGCGACGACGGATTTGCCGCCGAGCTTGGTGACGGCGAAGGTGTCGGAGCCGGCCGGTTCGACCACCTCGATCAGGCAATCGCCCTCGCTCAGCGAGCGCGCCTTGCGGTCGGCGCCGTCCGGATCGGTCAGCGCCTCCGGGCGGATGCCGAAGATCACCTGCCTGCCGGTATAGGTGGTCAGGCCATTATTGCCTGCCATGACCGGCAATCGGAGCGGAGCGGCATTCGGCCGCTCCAGCGAGACTTCGAGCCCGCCGGCGCCGTTTTCGACGGTGGCGTTCAAGAGGTTCATCGCCGGCGATCCCATGAAGTCGGCGACGAAGATGTTGGAGGGGCTGTTATAGATCTCGGCCGGCGTGCCGAACTGCTGCAGCACGCCGTCCTTCAGCACGGCGATCTTGGTCGCCAGCGTCATCGCCTCGATCTGGTCATGGGTGACATAGACAAAGGTGGTGCCCATGCGCTGATGCAGCCGCTTGATCTCGGTGCGCATGTCGACCCGCAGCTTGGCGTCGAGATTGGAGAGCGGCTCGTCGAACAGGAAGACCTGCGGATTGCGCACCAAGGCTCTCCCCATGGCGACGCGCTGGCGCTGACCGCCGGAGAGCTGGCTCGGCTTGCGGTCGAGCAGATGGCCGATCTGCAGCATGTCGGAGACCTGTTTGATCGCCTTTTCCCGTTCGTCCTTGGGCACGCCGCGGATCTCCATGCCGAAGGCGATGTTGCCTGATACCGT
>NZ_NWSQ01000045.1 GCF_002531725.1 Rhizobium sp. L43 | reverse complement strand
AGGCCGCTAAGCGCGGCGTATCCCTCCTCCTCTCAGCTTTCGATGATGTGTGAATCTGATAGCCCCTCGGGGAGAAGAGGGAGCAAGGCGCGCCGATGCTGCCCAAACGAACCCGCCTGTTTAAAGGCACTCCATCCAAATGGGGTCGATGACGAAGCGGCATTCTCCCTCTTCTCCCCAGCGGGGAGAAGGTGGCCCGAAGGGTCGGATGAGGGGAGCTGCACGGCACGCCTTTCATTTTCGCTTAGTGACCACCCCACCTCACGCAGTTTCCGTCGCCATCTGCGGCAGGGATTGCAGCAGGGTCTGGCGGGCGGAGTGCAAATGCGCGCGGCAAGCGGTTTCGATCGCGGCCTGGTCGCCGGATTCGAGCGCGGCGATATAATCCAGATGTTCGTGGATGGCGCGTTCGTTGCGCTCGCGGGCGGCGGTCTTGTTCCACTGGTAGTGGTAGTGGAAGACGATGGCGATGGCGTCGTAGAAATCGGCGATGAAGCGGTTTTTCGAGGCGCGGTGGATCAGCAGGTGAAAGCGTTCGTCGAGGACGGAGAAATCCCGGAAGCGCTGGTTGATGTCGGCAAGCATGGCGTGATGTTCGTCACGGATGGCGGCAAGATCGGTCCAGGCCTGATGATCTCTCGGAAGCCGGCCGAATTCGGCGGCCGAATGCAGCTCGAACATCTCGCGCACATCGGCCAGTTCAAGCGCGAATTCGCGGGTGAAGCCTTTCAGCGTCCAGTGGCTGTTCGGGCGTTTCTCGATCAACCCGAAGCGGGAGAAGCGGATCAGGAATTCGCGCACGCTTGTCGTGCCGGTACCGATCTCGCGGGCAAGCTCCAGCTCGTTGATCTGCATGCCGGGGGCGGCATCGTCGGCAAGGATGCGCTGCATGAAGCTGCGCTCGATGATATCGTGCAGGGAGTCGGTCTCTTCGGAGGGAAAGAGGTCGCGGTCCGTCGGTTGGCGCAGCACGGTCTTCTGGCGCTTGTTCCAGCGGATGATGCCTTCTTCGCTGAGCCGCGTCAGGATGGCGCGCGCCGTCGAGCGGCTGACGCCGAGCTGGGCGGCGATCTCCGGCTCCGAGGGCAGTGCGGTATCCGTGCGTAGGGCTGCGGCATACCTGTTGTAGGCTTCCTTGAAGACCGTATTCTGCCTTGCCACCAGACCCCGCTTTCCGCCCTCGTGTCCGTCGCCCGCTCTAAAGCTGGGCAAACCGATCGGGGCTTGTTCAAACGACCTTTAGCTTATTTCCGGTCGCCTGCGGCTTGTTGCCTCCCTCGTCCACAGGATCAATATTCCCGTTGACTTGAAAATGTTTATTGTAGATAAAAAACAAAATCAATGCGCATTCGCCGATGCAGCGAGCGTTTTGATAGAACAGGATGATTTTAGGTGGGATGGCCTAAAATCTGAATCCTGTTCTAAATTAAAGAGTTAGAGCATGATGTCGTCCGAAAACCGCTGACACTTTTCGGCATCATGCTCTAGGGAGATAGAGACTTGGACAAACTGCCTTGGATCATCCTTTCGGCCGGTGACAATGTCGCTGTGGCAACAGCGGCCATCGCGCCGGGTTCGACGGTTGCCGGCATTCAGACCTCCGAGAAAATCGACCCAGGCCACAAGGTGGCAATTGCCGATATTCCGCTCGGGGCCCCGGTCGTCAAATACGGCCAGGCGATCGGCCGCACCACGGCCGAGGTCAGGGCCGGCGACCACGTGCACAGCCACAACCTGCATTTCGAAAACGACCGGCTGGCGGCGACCGCCAATTCGGCGCCGGAAACGGCGACGGCCGAGGACAAGGCGCGCAGCTTCATGGGCTATCGCCGCGCCGACGGGCGGGCGGCGACGCGCAACTATATCGGCATCATCGCCAGCGTGAACTGTTCCACCACGGTCTGCCGGGCAATCGCCGACGAGGCGAACCGGACGATCCTGCCGCATTATGACGGCATCGACGGTTTCGTGCCGATCGTGCACGACCAGGGCTGCGGCATGAGCTCGACCGGCGACGGCATGAATGTGCTGCACCGGACGCTGGCCGGTTATACCAGGCATGTGAATTTCGGCGGCGTGCTGATGATCGGCTTGGGCTGCGAGGTCAACCAGCTGACGCTGTACGGCCAGAGCGGGGCCGGCGCCTCGAAGCGGCATTTCAACATCCAGGATGCCGGCGGTTCGCGCCGCGCCGTCGAGCGCGCCATGGGCATGCTGCGCGAAATCGCCGCCGATGTCGGCAGGGAAAAACGCGTGCCGATCTCGATCGGCGAGATCATCATCGGCCTGCAATGCGGCGGCTCCGACGGCTTTTCCGGCATCACCGCCAATCCGGCGCTGGGTGTCGCGGCCGATCTCCTGGCGGCGGCCGGCGGCACGGCGATCCTGTCGGAGACCTCGGAGATTTACGGCGCCGAACATCTGCTGCGCAGCCGCGCCGTCAGCGACGAGGTGGCAAAGAAGCTCGACGAGAAAATCGCCTGGTGGGAGGATTATGTCGCCCTGCACGGCGCCTCGCTCGACAACAACCCCTCGCCCGGCAACAAGCGCGGCGGGCTCACCACCATCCTGGAAAAATCGCTCGGCGCGGTTGCCAAGGGCGGCCGTTCACCGCTGACGGCGGTCTATGGTTATGCCGAGCGGGTCACCGCCCCCGGCCTCGTCTTCATGGACACACCGGGTTACGACCCGGTCTCGGCGACCGGCCAAGTGGCCGGCGGGGCGAATATGATCGCCTTCACCACCGGCCGCGGCAGCTGCTTCGGCTGCCGGCCGGCGCCGTCGCTCAAGCTTTCCAGCAATTCGGCGCTCTATGCCTCGATGGAGGAGGACATGGACATCGATTGCGGCACGATCGCCACGGGTGACGCGACGATCAGCGGCAAGGGCCGCGAGATCTTCGAGCTGATCGTCGACACCGCCTCGGGCAAGAAGACCAAGAGCGAGCTCTTCGGCTACGGCGATAACGAATTCGTGCCCTGGCATCTGGGCGCAACGCTCTAGTTTTTTGTTTTTGCGCAATCCCGGACGGAAAACCGTTTCACACTTTTCCTGGGATTGCTCCGGAATCTCGAGTTCTTGGCGAGGAGGAATGATGAAGACGAGAAAGATCGGCAAGACCAAGCTTGAGGTGACCGAAATCAGTTTCGGCGCCGCAGCGCTCGGCGGTCTTTACCGCGCCTGCCCGCGCGAGCAGGCGATCGACACGCTGCAGGCGGCCTGGGACAGCGGCATCCGCTATTTCGACGTGGCGCCCTGGTATGGGCTGGGCCTTGCCGAACGCCGGGTCGGCGATTTCCTGCGCGACCAGCCGGATGGCAGTTACGTGCTGTCCACCAAGGTCGGCCGGCTGCTCAGGCCGGTGCCGACCGGCACCGTGCCCGACTATAGCTATGTCGATCCGCTCTCCTTCGATGCCGATTACGACTATTCCTATGACGGCATCATGCGCTCGGTCGAGTTCAGCTATGCCCGCCTCGGCCTCAACCGCATCGACATTCTCTATGTGCACGATCTCGGCGGCTACACCCATGGCGCGGCGAAAAATGCGGTCCACCAGAAGCAGTTTCTCGATTCCGGCGTGAAGGCGCTGGAGGAGCTCAAGTCCTCGGGCGCGATCTCCGCCTTCGGCCTCGGCGTCAACGAAGTGCCCGTCTGCCTCGACGTCATGCGCCATGCCGATCTCGACTGCATCCTGATGGCCGGCCGCTATACGCTGCTCGACCGTTCGGCCGTTGCCGAACTCTTGCCGCTCTGCCGGCAGAAGGGCACGTCGCTCGTCGTCGGCGGCGTCTTCAACTCCGGCATTCTCGCCACCGGCCCGGTGCCGGGCTCGCATTTCGATTATATGCCGGCTGATGACGAGGTGCTGGCCAAGGTCGGCGCCATGGAGGCGATCGCCAAACGCCACGGAGTGCCGCTGGCGGCGCCCGCCCTGCAGTTTCCGCTGCGCGAGGCGATCGTCGCCTCGGTGCTGATCGGCACGGCCAAGCCGTCGAGCCTGATACGCAACATGGAGATCGTCGAGCCGCGGCTTGCCGACACGATCTACGCCGAATTCGAGCCCTATACGCTGGTTGCGCCGCCGCTCGGCGCCGAAGCGGTCCGGGTCTGAGGAGACATTATGCTTAGGGGTATTCATCCGCTGCTCGGTCCCGACCTGCTTCATGCGCTGAAGACCATGGGGCATGGCGACGACATCGTCATATCCGACGCCAATTTTCCCTCGGGCTCGATGGGTCCCCCGGTCATTCGCGCCGACGGCGTCAGCGCCACTGCGATGGCCGAGGCGATCCTCACCCATATGCCGCTCGACACTTTCGTGCCGGAAACGGCGTGGCGGATGGAGGTGGTGGGCGACCCCAGCGCGGTGCCCGAAGTCTGCGCCGAGTTCCAAGAGATCGTTGCCAAGCGCGCCGGCGATTTCCGCATCGTGCCGGTGGAGCGTTTTGCCTTCTACGCGATGGCCCGCAAGGCCAGCTATATCGTCGCGACGACGGAATTCCGGCTGTACGGCAACCTGATTTTGAAAAAGGGCGTCGTGCATCCGCATGAGGTCGATCTGGGCTGAACCCTATTTTAGGGTATTATTGTATTGAAATAAAATCAGTTGCTTGGGCGGAGTTTAGCAAAGCAAAAAAGCCGGATCGGCGCTCTTGCAATTTGAATGCGCCTCGGCTAGCTTCTGCCTGCAAATGTTTTTTATCGATAAAAACCCTCCGCCAGCGTTCAGCGGTCCGGTTTATTGGAGGAGAACGCATCCTGAGAGGAGAACCCTTATGACTATCGTGAAATCCCTTCTGTCGCGTCGCGCCTTTACCGCGCTCGCAGGCGCTGCCGTCATCGCCACGGCGATGCCGGTCACGTCCTTTGCCGCCGACGTGACGATCCCGATCATCGTCAAGGACACGACGTCCTTCTACTGGCAGATCGTTCTGGCCGGCGCCCGCAAGGCCGGCAAGGATCTCGGCGTCAACGTGCCGGAGCTCGGCGCCCAGGCCGAGTCCGACATCAACGGCCAGATCAGCATCCTGGAAAACGCCGTTGCCGGCAAACCGGCTGCCGTCGTCATCTCGCCGACCGAATTCAAGGCACTCGGCAAGCCGATCGATGAAGCCGCCAAGTCGGTTCCGATCATCGGCATCGACTCGGGCGCCGACTCCAAGGCATTCAAGTCGTTCCTGACGACGGACAATGTCCAAGGTGGCCGCATTGCCGCCGACGGTCTTGCCGCCGCCATCAAGGAGATGACGGGCAAGGAAGAAGGCGAAATCGTCATCCTCACCAACCTGCCCGGCGTCGGCTCGCTCGAGCAGCGCCGCGAAGGCTTCCTGGATCAGATCAAGACCAAACATCCCGGTCTGAAGGTCATTGCCGACAAGTACGGCGACGGTCAGGCGACGACCGGCCTCAACATGATGACCGACCTGATCACGGCCAACCCGAAACTCGTCGGCGTCTTCGCCTCGAACCTGATCTTGGCACAGGGCGTCGGCCAGGCGATCGCCGAAAACAAGCTCGGCGACAAGATCAAGGTCATCGGCTTCGACAGCGACGACAAGACGGTCGGCTTCCTCAAGGATGGCGCGATCGCCGGCCTCGTCGTTCAGGACCCCTATCGCATGGGCTATGACGGCATCAAGACCGCGCTTGCCGTCTCCAAGGGCGAGAAGGTTCCGGAAAATGTCGACACCGGCGCCAACCTCGTCACCAAGGCGAATATGGCCGATCCGAAGATCGACGCATTGCTGAACCCGAAGATCAAGTAACGAAGACAGACGGGCCGCGCCGGCTTCAAAAACCGGCGCGGCCTTTTTCATCCATGGTATGGTTACCAGGGTGGAGCAGACGTGACACAAGGAGGAGAGGTCCATGATCGGACTGGAAGAGGTCAGTCATCGCCATGATGACAGCGCGACGCTGAAAGAAGCCAATCGAATTCCCGCCGGATCGCCTATCCTCGAACTCAAGGGCCTGCAGAAGAATTACGGCCATGTCCAGGCACTGAAGCCGGCGACGCTGACCTTCCTGGCCGGTGAAATCCACGCCATCGTCGGCGAAAACGGCGCCGGCAAATCCACCCTGATCAAATTGCTCACCGGCGTTATTACCCGCACGGCCGGCGAAGTGCTGTGGTGCGGCCAGCCGGTGGGGCTGTCGACGCCGAACGAGGCGATCGCCCGCGGCATCAACGCCGTGCACCAGGAGGTCGTGCTCTGCCGGCACCTGACGGTGGCCGCCAACCTCTTTCTCGGCGACGAGGTCAATCGCTACGGGCTGATGCGCAAGAAGCAGATGGAGAAGCTGGCGCAGGCCGTGCTCGACGATCTCGGCTTCGGCCTGCCGGCCGGTGCGCTGTTGAGCTCGCTGACCATCGGCCAGCAGCAGCTCGTCGCCACCGCGCGCGCGGCGATGCGCGGCACGCAGTTCCTGATCTTCGACGAACCCACCGCCTATCTGACGCGCCAGGAATCCGCACAGCTCTTCAAGCTGATCCGCCGCCTGCAGGGCGAAGGCGTCACCATCGTCTATATCAGCCACCGCATGGAGGAAGTCTTCGAGCTTGCCGACCGTGTCTCGGTGCTGCGCGACGGCACGCATGTCGGCACGCGGCTGATCGGCGAGACCAACGATGCCGAGCTAATCGCGCTGATGATCAACCGCTCGATCGAACAGATCTATCACAAGGAAGAGATTGCAATCGGCGAGACGATCGTCGAGGTCAACGGCCTCTCCGGCCCGGGCTTCGAAGACGTGTCGCTCAGCGTCAAGGCGGGACAGATCGTCGGCCTCTACGGGCTGATCGGCGCCGGCCGCAGCGAATTCGCGCTCGGCCTCTATGGCCGCCAGCCGATCAGCGCCGGCGAAATCCACTGGAGAGGCAAGCGCGTCGATATCAGGAACGAACGCACGGCGATGGAGCTCGGCATCGCGCTCGCGCCCGAAAGCCGGCGCGACCAGGGGCTCTGCCTCAACCTGCCGATCGGCCTCAACATCAACCTGCCGGTGTTCGGGCGCCTCAGCCACGGACCTGTGATCAATCACGCACGCGAATCGGCCAATGCCGACAAGCAGATCCGCGATCTCAGCATCAAGACGCCGAGCCGGCGCGTTCCCGCCTCCAGCATGTCGGGCGGCAACCAGCAGAAGATCGTCATCGGCAAGTGGCTGAGCCACGGCGCCCGGTTGTTCATCTTCGACGAACCCACAGTCGGCGTCGACGTCGGCACCAAGGCTGAGATCTACCGGCTCTTCGCCAAGCTTCTGAAGGAGGGAGCAGGCATCATCCTGATCTCCTCCTACCTGCCCGAGGTCTACGAACTGGCCGACCGGCTGCACGTCTTCCGCGGCGGCAGGATCGTCGCCAGCCATGATTTCCACGCGGCGACGCATGAAGAAGTGCTCAGCGAAGCGATCGGCGTCTGAGCACAAGCAATTCCAGCAAAAGTCCGCTGCGGTTTTGCGTCCGGAAATTGCGTAAAACAAATAGATGGAGAATTCCCGCGCTTTTGGAGAAAAGCGGAAATTCTCTAAGAGGGAGAAATTTCATGACTGCCACCCCCACCGAAATCGTCGCGCCGCCGCCGCGCCGGAAAATGAACATCCTGTTCGGCCTGACGCTGATCGGCCTGCTGATCTTCCTCTGGATCGTGCTTGGCTTAGTCACCCCGAGCTTCTGGACACCGCTCAACATCTCGAACCTGCTGCGTCAGGGTGCGATGACGGCGATCCTGGCGCTCGGCCAGACCTTCGTCATCATCACCGCCGGCATCGACCTCTCGGTCGGCGCCATCGTCGGCTTCTGCACCGTCATCATCGCCTGGCTGCTGCAGGCGGGCGTGCCGCTCTGGGGAGCAATCGTGCTAACGCTCGCCATCGGTGTGGCAATCGGCGCCTTCCATGGCTTCGGCATCGTCCATATGGGCCTGCCGCCGTTCATCATCACGCTGGCAACGCTGACGTCGCTGCGCGGCATCGGCCTGTTGATCACCAACGGCTCGACGATCAGCATCACCGACGAAGGCTTCAGCAATTTCGCGCGGGCCGATTTCCTCAGCATTCCCAGCCTCTTCTGGATGGTCATTCTGGTGGCGGTGCCCTCCTTCATCTTCCTGCATCTCAGCCGCTGGGGCCGCTATCTCTTTGCGGTCGGTTCGAATGCGGAAGCCGCGCGCCTTTCCGGCGTCAACGTCAAGGGCATGATCTATCTTGCCTATATCCTCTCGGCCGGCTTTGCCGCCTTCGTCGGCGTGCTGCTCGCCTCGCGCATCGCCATCGGCAATGCGACGCAGGCCGACGGCTGGGAACTGCAGGCGATCGCCTCCTCCGTCATCGGCGGCACCAGCCTGTTCGGCGCGGTCGGCTCGGTGCATGGCCCGCTGATCGGCGCCTTCATTCTCGCCACCATCAACAACGGCGCCAACCTACTGAACGTCAACTCCTTCTGGCAGCGCATCATCACCGGTCTGCTGATCATCGTGATCGTGTTCTTCGACCAGCTGCGCCGCCGCCGGAGCAATTGATAGGCGAGCAAGAGATCGCCGCCTGCCCCTCATCCGGCTACCGCCACCTTCTCCCCGCTCGCGGGGAGAAGGGAAAATACCGCAAACCTCTCCGTCCCCATTGACGTCGTGTAGGGCACCTCCCCTCGCCCCGTTTACGGGGGTCCAAAGGACGGGTCGCGACGAGTGGCTCGACCGGTAAGTTAGGGTGAGGGGCAGCTATCTGCACGAACCGAACAGCAGTGGCACGACACAGAGTAAAAACCAGGAATGCGAGACCCGTCATGAAAGCAGTTGTTTGCCGGGAGCCCGGCGTGCTCGATATCGTCGAGCGTCCTTCGCCTGCGGCACCGGCAGCCGGCTGGGTGCGCCTTGCCGTCAGCCATGTCGGCATCTGCGGCACCGACTACCACATTTTCGAGGGCAAACATCCCTTCCTCGAATATCCCCGGGTGATGGGCCACGAGATCTCGGCGACGGTGCTGGAAGCCGGCGATGGAGTGGACCTCGCGGCCGGCACGCCTGTGATCGTCAATCCCTATCTCTCCTGCGGGCAATGCATCGCCTGCATCAAGGGCAAGCCGAATTGCTGCACCAATATCAAGGTGCTCGGCGTCCATACGGACGGCGCCTTCTGCGAGGAAATCTCGGTTCCATCAGGCAATCTCTATCCCGCCAAGGGCTTGAGTCTCGAGGCGGCGGCGACGACCGAGTTCCTGGCGATCGGCGCCCATGCGGTGCGCCGATCGATGACGGGTGCGGGAGCGCGGTCACTTGTGATCGGCGCCGGCCCGATCGGGCTCGGAGCGGCGCTCTTCTCGCGCATTGCCGGCCATGAGGTGACGCTGCTCGATACCAGCACCGAGCGGCTGCAGATGGCGTCGGACCGCTTCGGCTTCACCTCCGGCATCGTTGCCAACGACCAAACGGCAGACGCCGTCAAGGAAAAGACCAAGGGCGACGGTTTCGACGTGGTCTTCGACGCGACCGGTTATGGCCCGTCGATGGAAAGGGCCTTCTCCTTCGTTGCCCATGGCGGCGCACTGGTGCTGGTCAGCGTCGTCAAGGACGATATCCGCTTCTCCGATCCCGAATTCCACAAGCGCGAAATGACGCTGATCGGCAGCCGCAACGCCACCCGCATCGATTTCGAACATGTGGCGGATTCGATCGCCAAAGGCCTGGTGCCGGTGGAAAAACTGATCACCCACCGCACGACGCTTGCCGACGCGCCGCGCGATCTGGCGCGCTGGGCGCATGAGAAGAATGGGCTGATCAAGGCGGTGATCAGGGTTGGTGGTTAGAGTGCGATGCGTAACATGCACGCTGCGTGCTGGGCGTGGATGCTCGGGTCATGCCCGAGCATACGGAGGTGGGGGGCAAAGACCAGCAGGAGGCGGGACGTCTGGAGGAATTCCAACAAAACCGCTGCGCATGCGGTACTTGCCGTAAAGGCTCCCCCACACTCCGTCTTCCTCGGGCTTGACCCGAGGATCCACAGCCGCAAGCGCTGCATTCGCGTTCGAAGTATCCAAAACGCAAAGCGGGTTCGCCTGAAACTACGGCACTGCTAAGCCACCGATTCGATCGCCCTACGCATCTCCCTGACAACCGTGACATCCGTCTTGTTCATACTCTTCGCCTCAAACCCGAAGGCGACCGCGCGCGGATCGGCGCTTTCGACCGGCGAACTGCAGGAGCCATGGACCTCGAGGGCGCCGGTCGCCTGCAGGATCTCCCCGACATTTCCAGGGCGGATGCCGCTGCCGGGCATGATCGTGATGCGGCCGGCGGCTTTTGCCGAGAGGCGCTTCAGCGTGTCGAGACCGTCGGTCGCCTTCAGCGCGCAGCCTGACGTCAGGATACGTTCGCAGCCGAGTTCGACCGCCTGCTCCAGCGCCTGATCGGCATCCGGCACCAGATCGAAAGCGCGATGCAGCGTCGAGCCGAGGCCGGCCGCATGCGCCTTCAGGCGGTGGATCAGCGGCAGGTCGAGCGTGCCGTCCGGCCGGTTGGCGCCGATGACGACGCCGGCGAGGCCGGCGGCGCGCACCGCATCGATATCGAGCATCATCGCTTCCTCGTCCGTCGCGCCGAAGATGAAGGGGCCGGCGTGTGGGCGGATCATCGCATAGACAGGAATGGGCGCGCGGGCGGCGATCCGTATCAGGCTCGGCAGCGGCGTCAGGCCGCCGAGCTCGAGGGCCGAGCAGAGCTCGATGCGGCCGGCGCCGCCCTCGATCGCGGCGGCAAGGCCCTCGGCGCTGTCGACGCATACTTCGAGCAAGATCGTCACGCTGCAGTCTCCCTGGTTCCGATGTCCGCCTGCCGCACGGTGTGCGCGACGGGTTGCGACGTCATTCTCGCCGCCGCCTCGATGATGACGTTGCAGGCATCGGCGGCGGCTTTGCGATGGTTGAAGGCGACGTGATAGGACATCGGCAGATGCACGTCGAGATCGACGATGCGCACCTTGTCGGCGATCGGCAGGGCGCTGACCCGGCCGAGGAAAGAGACATAGCCGTGATTGGCGACGAGGTCGACGATCACGGGCAGCGAATCCGCCGCGGTGATATCCTGGCCGCGGAACCGCCGATCGGGCGCGCGCTCGTAGCTGAAGGCCATGGCGGCATGGCCGAGGCCGGTGCGCGGGCTCGGCATGCAGATCGGGTGGCCGGCGACCAGATCGGCGACGCTGGTCTCGGTGCTGTCACGCGGGGCGATCACCACCATGTCGGTCTTCAGCAATTCGCGATGCAGGAAGCTTTCGAGGCCGAAGACCGTATCCAGGATCGCCACATCGATGCGGCCGTTCTTCAGCGCCTCGCGCAGATCATCGGCGGTCATCGACACCAGCGAGATCGCGTTGTTGTTGCGGCGGAGATTCCATTCGGAGACCAGCACGCCCAGGCAGCGCGCCACCCAGCTTTCCGATCCGGTCGGGATGATCGAGCCGATGCGCAGCGACCGGGCGGTGCGCCGATAACGCTCGTCGGCCGAGGATTTCAGGTCGTTCCACGCCTGGCTGATCGCCATGAAGATCTGGTAGGCGCGCCTGCCCTCCTCCGTCAGCACCGAGCCCTGCGCCTGCCGCTCGAACAGGCGGCCCCCCAGAAATTTCTCAAGATTGGCAAGCTGAAGCGAAAGCTGTGGCTGCCCCAAGCGGAGGCGGCGCGCGGCCCGGTTGATGCTGCCCTGGTCGGCCACTTCGAGAAAACGCTCGATGGTGACGATCTTGACCGGAATGCGGGATGCCCATGCGCCATAGGTCTCGGCGGCGGCGCTGTCGTGGCCGCTCAATTGGCCGAATTCACCGATCGCCGCCGTGATCGGCGCCAGGCCTTCCAGCACTCTACCGCTTGCAATCAGCGTCACCAGCTCGCCGGAGGCGCGCTCGGTCAGCTTCATCGCCAGTTCGGTCTCGAGATTATGGATAGCCGTGGAGACAGTGGAGGGCGACAGCTGGAAGCGCCGGGCGGTCTCGCGCACCGAACCGGATGTCAGCACATGGCTTGCAATGAACAGAGCCCCAAGATGCAAACGACCGCCTCCGGAAAGTGCTGGAAAAACCGGACGATATGATGTGTTCATGAAAAAAGATATCCCTGCCTCCAAGGCGGCGGGCTATCGTTCCCGTCATAAAATATCCGGGCGGCGGGAAACCGCGAGAGAGCCTGGGAGTATCGTGGAAACACGCAAGGGGATAAAAACAAATCGCGCCGGCCCCGGAAAAGGGAATGCGTTTCCGCGCATGGAGATGTGTTCGACGCCATAATCGGCCGCGTGACCGCAAATACTGGAGGGGGCTTGCATCGATTTTTCCGAAGGGCACGCTATTTCCATGACGCACGCAATTCCGGCATGATGGCGGCTCGGTCGCCCTCGCCGGCGGATTTCCTGCGCGCAAGCCACCGCCAACGGCTTGTGCCTCATTCACGGTGTTTAACAAGGGGACTTTCCATGCTGAAGAAACTCGCACTTGCCGTTTCGCTCTCCGCCTTCGCGGTGGGTGCGGCCCAGGCCGCCGACGTCGTCGTCTCGTCGAAGATCGACACCGAAGGCACGCTGCTCGGCAACGTCATCGCGCTCGCGCTCGAAGCCAACGGCATCAAGACGCAGGACCGTATCGCGCTCGGCGCGACACCGGTCGTGCGCAAGGCGATCACTGCCGGCGAAATCGACATCTATCCGGAATATACCGGCAATGCCGGCTTCTTCTTCAACAAGGCCGACGACGCCGCCTGGAAGAATATCGACCAGGGTTATGAGCTGGCGAAGAAGCTCGATTACGACGCCAACAAGATCGTCTGGCTGACGCCGTCGCCTGCCAACAACACCTGGGCGCTCGCCGTGCGCAGCGATGTCGCCGGCCCGAACAAGCTGAAGAGCCTCACGGACTTCGGCAAATGGGTTGCCGGCGGCGGTGCCGCCAAGCTTGCCGCCTCCGCCGAATTCGTCAATTCGGCTGGCGCGCTTCCCGCCTTCCAGACGACCTACGGCTTCCAACTGAAGCCCGACCAGATGGTCGTTCTTTCCGGCGGCGACACGTCGGCGACGATCAAGGCGGCCGCCGACCAGACGAACGGCGTCAACACCGCCATGGTCTACGGCACCGACGGCGCGATCGAAGCGGCCGAACTCACCGTTCTCGAAGACGACAAGAACGTGCAGCAGGTCTATGCCCCGACGCCGATCATCCGCGAAGAGGTGCTGAAGGCCAATCCGAAGATCGAGGAAGTGCTCTCGCCGATCTTCAAGAGCCTGACCGCCGACGAATTGCGCAAGCTCAACGCCAAGATCCAGGTCGACGGCGAGCCGGCAAAGTCCGTCGCCGAAGCCTATCTCAAGGAAAAAGGCTTCCTGAAGTAGTCATCGCTCGCTCCGCCCGATTGCGGGCGGAGCCTCCCTTTGCTGACAGGCTTGGCCAGAAAAGATTGGCCGGACAGGGCTGAATTGATGGAAGAAACTTCAGCGGTCCGCAGGCTGGACCGGCTCGGCGTGGTTCTGGTGGTCGGCGGTATTGCGGCGACAGCCCTGATGCCCTTCATCTATGTGAAGGCGAACCGCATCGCCGCCGGCAAACCGATGCTCCTGACGCAGCTTCTTCCCCAGCCCTCGGTCGTCATCCTGACCGTCCTTCTCATTCTCTCCGCTTTCGCGACGCTGTTCCTGCGCAATGCCTTGGCGCGGCTCGTCATCGCGACCCTCTGCCTTGTCGCGCTGATCGTGGCGATCGGCCTGGTCTCCGCCGCAGCGACGCCGCCCGGCAGCACGGTGGCGCGGATGACACCCGGCGGCGGTTTCTGGGTGCTGTTTGCGGTGATAGGGCTCGTCATCTCGGATGCGCTTGTCAAAATCCGGCTGGCGCCGTGGATGCGGGTCGCGGCCCTTGCCGCCTATACCGCACTGCTCTTCCTCTCGCTTTCGTCAGGCCTGCTCGACAGCCTGTCGATCATGAAGGAATTTTCCACACGGGCGCCGCAGTTCGAGACCGAGGCGATTTCGCATCTGCTGCTGGCCTTCGGTTCGCTTGCCATTGCCATCATTCTCGGCCTGCCGCTGGGCATCCTTTGCTTCTGGGTGCCGAAGCTGCGCGCCATTGTGCTGCAGGGGCTCAGCCTCATCCAGACGATCCCGAGTCTGGCGCTCTTCGGCCTGCTGATGCTGCCGCTCGGTTATCTCGCCACTCATGTGCCGCTCGCCGCCGCCATCGGCATCCGCGGCATCGGCACGGCGCCTGCCTTGATTGCGCTGGTGCTCTATTCGCTGCTGCCGATCGTCGCCAACACCGTCGTCGGCCTTCAGGGCGTCGACCCTTCGGTGCGCGATGCTGCGGCCGGCATGGGGCTGACGCGCTTACAGATCCTTGTTGGAATCGACATGCCGCTCGCCTTCCCGGTCATCCTCACCGGCATCCGCATCGTGCTGGTGCAGGCGATCGGCATGGTGACGATCGCCGCACTGATCGGCGGTGGCGGCTTCGGCATCTTCATCTTCCAGGGGCTTGGCCAGACGGCCATGGATCTCGTCCTGCTCGGCGCGGTGCCGACCGTCTTCTTCGCCTTCTCATCGGCCGTCATCCTCGATGCGGTCATCGACAGCATCCGGGGATCCACCGCATGACCATGATCGAGATCAGGAACGTCACCAAACGCTATGGTGCTGCCACCGTCGTCGACAATGTCTCGATGAGCGTCGAGAAGGGTGAGATTACGGTCATCGTCGGCACCTCGGGCTCCGGCAAATCGACGCTGATGCGGATGATCAACCGGCTGGTGCCGATCACCGAGGGTCAGATCTTCGTTGGCGGGCAGAATGTCATCGACGTTGAGGTGACCGAGCTTCGCCGCAAGATCGGCTATGCCATCCAGGGGCACGGCCTGTTTCCGCACCGGACCGTGGCGCAGAATATCGCCACCGTGCCGCAGTTGCTCGATTGGGATTCCACCCGCATCGCCAAACGGGTCGAAGAACTGCTCGGGCTCTTCAATCTCGATCCGGCCACCTTTGCCGACAAATATCCGCATCAGCTCTCCGGCGGCCAGCAGCAGCGCGTCGGCGTTGCCCGGGCGCTGGCGGCCGAACCGGAACTGCTGTTGATGGACGAACCCTTCGGGGCGCTCGATCCGGTCATCCGCGGCAAGGCGCAGGACGACCTGCTGGCGATCCAGAAGCAGTTCGGCACGACCATCATTCTCGTCACCCACGACATGGACGAGGCCTTCCATCTCGGCAACCAGATCGCCGTCATGAGCGAGGGCCGATTGCTGCAATGCTCGACGCCGGAAAAGATCCTTACCGAACCCGCCGATCCCTTCGTGCAGCAATTGACCGGCACCTCCGACCGGGCGCTGAAGCTGATGTCGCTGCTGCCGCTGAAGGAAAGCATGGCGCCGGCGAAAAGCGGCCTCGCCTATGCCCTGCCGCAATCGCTCAGCCTGCGCGATGCGCTCGCCGAAATGATCTGGCAGGGGGTCGACGAGGCGGCCGTTGAGAACGGCGAGAAGGCGCCTGTCGGATCGATCTCGATGACCCGGCTTCTCGAACTGGGCCGCAAGGCATGAAACTCCTCGTCGCCAATCTCTTCCGCCTGGCGGCGCTCGCCCTGCTCTTGATCCTGCTGTTCAGGACCGAGTGGCTTTCCTTCCTGCTCACGCCGCTGACGAACAACAATGCGCCGGCGGTCTATACGCAAAACAGCCTTGCCTCGCTTGCTGTTGGCCACCTGCAGCTGGTGATCGGCTCGATTATCTGCAGCGCCGTGCTTGCCGTTGCCGGCGGCATCTTCGTGACGCGGGAAAGCGGGGCCGACTTCCTGCCGCTGTCGCGCGCGATCGCCAATGCCGGGCAGACCTTTCCGCCGGTCGCGGTGCTGGCGCTCGCGGTTCCCGCCACCGGCTTCGGCGCCATGCCGACGCTGATCGCGCTGTTTCTCTACGGCCTGCTGCCGATCTTCGAAAACACCGTCGCCGGCTTGAAGCAGGTTTCGCCGCAGGTTCTCGATGCCGCCGACGGCATGGGCATGAACGGCACGCAGCGGCTGTTTCGCGTCGAGCTGCCACTCGCCCTGCCGCTGATCCTCGAAGGACTGAAGGTCGCGACCGTCATCAATATCGGCACGGCGACGATCGGCTCGACGGTTGCGGCAAAGGGCCTCGGCGAGGTGATCATCGCCGGGCTGATATCGGACAATACCGCCTTCATCCTGCAGGGCGGCCTGATCGTCGGCCTGATGGCGGTGCTGATCTATGACGCCATGGGCCTCGTCGAAGCGGCGATCACCCGAAGAATCGGCTTGCGCCCGGCGTAAGAGGACGGGTACCAAGGCTGCGGTGCCCGGCGTTATGAGAGTGGGCGCAATGGGAGGCAGCCTTGGCGAAGATGATCCACTCCATGATCCGCGTTCTCGACGAGGCGCGCTCCGTCGATTTCTACAAGAGGGCCTTCGGCCTTTCGGTCGCCGACCGCGTCGACTTCGACACCTTCACGCTGATCTATCTCGCCAATGCCGAGACCGGCTTCGAGCTGGAACTGACCGTCAACAAGGGCCGAACTGCGCCCTATGAACTCGGCAATGCCTATGGTCACCTCGCCGTCTCGGTCGAAGAGGTCGCCATCGAGCGCGAGCGGCTGTCGAAGCTCGGGCTCCATCCGGGCGAACTGGTGGAGCTCAACCGCGACGGCAAGCTCTTCGGCCTGTTCTTCTTCCTCAGCGATCCCGACGGCTACAAGATCGAGGTGCTGCAGCGCCACGGCCGGTTTCTCTGACGCTCTTCAGAGCGGCACAATAATCCCACAGCTTCCAGCGGCCTAAATAAGGAGCCCGCCATGATCGAGAAGACCGCGCTCAATTCCGGCTGGACGCTCACCTGTAACGATACAGGAAGATCCGGCCTGCCCGCTGCCATTCTCGCAACGGTGCCGGGCTGCGTGCATCTCGACCTTCTCGCCAACCGGCTGATCCCCGATCCCTATATCGACGTCAACGAAATCGCCAATGACTGGATCGGCAAAACCGACTGGACCTATCGCTGCAGCTTCGAGGCGAGGCCTAGGGATGGCAGGGTGTGGGAACTCGTCTTCGACGGGCTCGATACGATCGCGGTGATCTCCCTCAACGGCGAAGAGATCGGCCGCACCTTCAACATGCACCGCAGCTACCGTTTCGATGTGTCGGCCCTGCTGAAGGTTGGCCAGAACGACCTCACCGTCACCTTCCGCTCGGCCTACGCCTATGGCGCGGAGATGGAAAAACATTACGGCTACCGCCCCAACAATTATCCGGGACCGGGCAATCTGATCCGCAAGATGGCCTGCAATTTCGGCTGGGACTGGGGTCCGACACTGGTGACGGCGGGCCTCTGGAAACCCCTGCGGCTGGAAAGCTGGGATCGGGCACGGCTTGCCGAAACACGCGTATCCGCAAGCCTTGCCGGCGGCGACGGGCTGGTGAAGGTGCAGGCCAGGCTGTCGCGGCATGGCGATCGCGGGCCGTGCCGGCTGGTCGCCGAGATCGGCGGCGTGACCAAAACGGTGGCGATCGGCGCTGACGAAGACGCGGTTTCCCTAGAGCTTCGCCTCCCCGCGCCGCAGCTCTGGTGGCCGCACCATCTCGGCGCGCAGCCGCTCTATCCGCTGACGCTGAAGCTGATCGACGAGGCCAGCGGCGGTCTGCTCGACAGCTTTCAGCGCGACCTCGGCTTCCGCTCGCTGCGGCTCGATACCGCGGCCGACGAACACGGCTCGGCCTTCACCTTCGTCATCAACGACGTGCCGCTGTTCATCTGCGGAGCGAACTGGATTCCGGACGATTGCTTCCCCCCGCGGGTGACGGCTGAACGGTATGCCGCGCGGATCGAGGAGGCGAAGGCCGCCAACATCCACCTGCTGCGCGTCTGGGGCGGCGGCATTTTCGAGACCGACGAATTTTACCAGGCCTGCGACCGCATGGGCATGCTGGTCTGGCAGGATTTCCTCTTTGCCTGCGCCGCCTATCCCGAGGAGGAGCCGCTCAGAAGCGAGGTCGAGGCGGAGGTGCGCGACAATGTCGTGCGGCTGATGCCGCATGCCTCGCTGGTCCTCTGGAACGGCAATAACGAGAATATCTGGGGCTTCGACGAATGGGGCTGGCGGCCGATCATCAAGGCGGGCGAGAGCTGGGGACTCGGCTATTATCTCGAGCTACTGCCGAAACTCTGCGGCGAACTCGATCCCGACCGGCCCTATTATCCCGGCAGCCCCTATTCCGGCTCGATGGAGATCGAACCCAATGCCGACGCACATGGCTGCAAACATATCTGGGACGTGTGGAACGATGTCGGCTACGAGGTCTACCGCAATTATATCCCACGCTTCTGCTCCGAATTCGGCTGGCAGGCGCCGGCTGCCTGGGCGACGATCGCTGAAAGCGTGCACGACGCGCCGCTGACGCCGCAATCGAACGGCGTCTTCCACCATCAGAAGGCGACGCAAGGCAATGACAAGCTGATCCGCGGCCTCGCCGGCCATCTGCCGGAGCCGCAGACGATGGACGATTGGCACTTCGCCACCCAGCTCAACCAGGCCCGCGCCATCCGCTTCGGCGTCGAGCACATGCGCTCGCATCGCGATATCTGCAAGGGCGCCGTCGTCTGGCAGTTCAACGATTGCTGGCCGGTGACCTCTTGGGCAGCGCTCGATTCGGCCGGGCGCCGCAAGCCGCTCTGGTATGCGCTGAAGGCGGCCTATGATCCGCGCCTGCTGACGATCCAGCCGCGCGGCGATGGCCTTGCGGCAGTGGCGGTCAACGAACGCACGCTGTTCTGGCGGGCGAAGATTGCCGGCAAACGCCTGAAGCTCGATGGCACCGTGCTGGCCGAATTCGAATTCTGGCGCCTGCTCTGCGACCGCTTCGAGGCCAAGGAATTTCCGCTGCCTGGGGATATCGTCACGCCGGACTTACCAAAGAACGAGGTTGTTGTCGTCGAGATGCTCGATAGGCGGGCTTTTCATTATTTCGTCGAGGATATCGACCTTGCCTTGCAGGCGCCGCGGTTGGCGGTCGATGTCAGCGGGATCGACGGTGGGTATGAGGTCAAGGTGACGGCGCAAAACTTTCTCAAGGATCTATGCCTGATGGCCGATCGGCTGGATCCGGATGCCGTCGTCGATTCGATGCTGGTGACGCTGTTGCCGGGCGAGAGCCATGTCTTTGTGGTGAGGACAGCGGAGGTGATCCGGGCAGAAGATATCACCGTCGGCACCGTGCTGCGCTCGGTCAATGATCTTGTTGCTGGGAACTAAAGTGCTCGTCACAGGAATCCAGCCACCGCGCGTCCGCGCGGTGAATGACCCGACACCTCAAGTCGAAAAAGTCTTCCGCGCCCAACGACTTGGGCGCACTGGATTCCTGTGACGAGCACAGGAAGGAGGGTGGGGTGAGCACCTGTCTGATAAAGCACCCCACACCACCCGCTGCGCCGGCACACCAAACACCAAAAAGGCCCCGCATCCCGCGGGGCCCTTCCAGCTCGGCTATCGGACGACGTTACATCCAGTAGGGCGGCACGCCGTAGTAATCATAGACCCGGCGGCCATTATCGTTGTACCAGGTGTCGTCATCGTCCGAATAGCTCGGGGCGCCTTCGATCTGCTCCTTGGTCAGATCGATGCGATAGCCGTCCAACTGAATGTCGTAGTTCAGCTTTTCCCAGGGAAGCGGATAGTGGTCGTGACCGATGCCGAGGAAGCCGCCGAAGCTCAGCACGGCATAGGCGACACGGCCGTCGAGCTTGCCGATGATCAGGCGTTCGATCGAGCCGATATGCCTGCCATCCGCACCATAGACACGGGTGCCTTCGACGCGGTCGCTGGCGATCAGCGAGTGCGTGACCTTGGCATCCGGGTCACGGCGGCTGGCGTCAGTATCCTGATTCAACATTGTGGATCTCCTTTGGGTGTTCCTCATGGTTGGGTATGCAAGATCAACGCCATGGCGGACTCAAAGTTCCCCTACCCATCCCGCGCGATGGCCGAATGTTGACGTTTACGTCAAGGTTAGTATAGCTTCATTCGGCTTGAACCGTTCAGGCAATGGCATAAGCTGCCGGACTGGAAGATGGAGGACTGCTTCCAGTCGATTACCGGCTCGGGTCGGTGCGGCGGCCGCAAGGGAGAGAGGATACGATGAACAGCATTTCCGTCCATCCGAACGGAGCCAAGCCGGATAAGCCCTGGCTTGCCAGCTATCCCGATATGGTACCGGCCGAACTCCCGCCGCTGGAATATGCCTCGCTTGCCGAACTGCTCGAAAAATCCTGCGCCCGTTACGCCGACCGGACCGCCTTTTCCAGCATGGGCAAGGCGATGCGCTACCGCGAACTGGAGAGCCAGACGCGGAAAGTTGCCGCCTGGCTGCAGAGTATCGGCCTGGAGAAGGGCGACCGCGTCGCGGTGATGATGCCGAACGTGCTGCAGAACCCGGTCGCCACCTACGCCATCCTCAGGGCCGGCCTCGTGGTCGTTAACGTCAACCCACTCTATACGCCGCGCGAACTCGAACACCAGCTGCGCGATTCCGGCGCCAAGGCGATCTTCGTGCTGGAGAATTTCGCCCGCACGGTGGAGCAGGTTCTGAACAAGACCGATCTGCGCCACGTCGTCGTCACCTCGCTCGGCGAAATGCTGGGGGCCAAGGGGCTGATCGTCAATTTCCTCGTGCGCAAGGTGAAGAAGCTCGTTCCCGCCTGGTCGATCCCTGAGCACAAGAGCTTCAGCCAGGTGCTGCGCGAAGGGGCGCAAAAGACGCTCGCGCCGGTGGCACTTGCGGGCAGCGATATTGCCTTCCTGCAATATACCGGCGGCACGACCGGCGTTGCCAAGGGCGCGGTGCTGACGCATGCAAACCTGCTCGCCAACAAGCTGCAGCTGTCGCTGTGGCTGCGATCGGCCTTCGAGCGCAAGAAACAGCCCGAAGTGCTGAATTTCCTCTGCGCCCTGCCGCTCTACCACATCTTCGCGCTGACGGTGAATTCGCTGATGGGCTTGTCGCTCGGCGCCCACAATATCCTGATCGCCAATCCGCGCGACATTCCCGGCCTCGTCAAGGAGTTCGGCAAGTCCGACGTGCATATCTTCCCCGGCCTCAACACGCTGTTCAATGCGCTGATGAACAATGCCGATTTCGCCAAGCTCGATTTCTCGCCGCTGATCATGTCGCTCGGCGGCGGCATGGCCGTGCAGCGCCCGGTCGCCGACCGCTGGCTAAAGATGACCGGCACGCCGGTGACGGAGGGCTACGGGCTATCCGAGACCTCGCCGGTTGCCACCGCCAATCGTTTCGATTCGGCCGAGTTCACCGGCACGATCGGCCTGCCGATGCCCTCCACCGACCTCGATATCCGCGATGAGGAAGGCCATTCGCTGCCATTGGGCGAAGTCGGCGAGATCTGCATCCGCGGGCCGCAGGTGATGGCCGGCTATTGGCAGAAGCCGGAGGAAACGGCGCGGGTGATGACCGAGGACGGCTATTTCCGCTCGGGCGACATGGGTTTCATGGATGCGCGCGGCTTTACCAAGATCGTCGACCGCAAGAAGGACATGATCCTGGTCTCGGGCTTCAACGTCTATCCCAATGAGATCGAGGAAGTCGCCGCCATGCATGCCGGTATCCTCGAGGCCGCCGCCATCGGCGTGCCCGACGGGCATTCGGGCGAGGCGGTCAAACTCTTCGTCGTCAGGAAGGATCCGAACCTGACGGAAGCCGAGGTGAAGGCCCATTGCATCGCCAACCTCACCAATTACAAACGGCCGCGCTTCATCGAGTTCCGCACCGAGCTGCCGAAGTCGCCTGTCGGCAAGATCCTGCGCAAGGACCTGCGCGGCTGAATTTGACGATCTCATGAAATTAAAGCCATCCACTTGCCGCGGGTGGCTTTTTTCATATTTCGACAGGTGGCTGAACTTGATTTGCACTGGAGAAAGCGAATAGTTTCCGCAACCTTTCCGCCTCCAAAGGAGCCTCCCATGAACGCCATCGTCGAACAGCTGAAAAGCACCGCTGATGCCAGCAAGGCGACCGATATCCGTGCCGCCTTCGCCGCCGATCAGCAGCGCTTTTCGCGCTTCTCGGTTTCGCTTGACGACCTGCTGATGGATTTTTCCAAGACGGCGGTCAATGACGACATCCTCAAGCTCTTGGTCAAGCTTGCCGAAGACGGCGGCGTCGAAAAGAAGCGCGAGGAAATGTTCTCAGGCAAGGCGATCAATTTCACCGAAGACCGCGCCGTGCTGCACACCGCCTTGCGCAACCGCTCCAACACGCCTGTCCTGGTCGACGGCAAGGACGTCATGCCCGACGTCAATGCCGTGCTCGCCGCCATGGCTAGGTTTGCCGACGGGATCCGCTCCGGCGCGCTGAAAGGCGCCACCGGCAAGGCGATCACCGATGTCGTCAATATCGGCATCGGCGGCTCGGATCTCGGCCCTGTCATGGCGACGCTGGCGCTTGCCCCCTTCCATGACGGCCCGCGCGCCCATTTCGTCTCCAACATCGACGGCGCCCATATCGCCGATATCCTGAAGCTGGTGCAGCCGGAGACGACGCTGTTCATCGTCGCCTCGAAGACCTTCACCACCGTCGAGACGATGACCAATGCGCAGACAGCACGCAATTTCATCGCCAAGGCGCTCGGCGAAGCGGCCGTGCAGCATCATTTCGCCGCCGTCTCGACGGCGCTCGACAAGGTCGCCGCCTTCGGCATCGACAGCGCCCGCGTCTTCGGCTTCTGGGATTGGGTCGGCGGCCGATACTCGATCTGGTCGGCCATCGGCCTGCCGCTGATGATTGCCGTCGGGCCGGAGAATTTCGGCAAGTTCCTCGACGGCGCCCATGCCGTCGATAACCACTTCCGTAAGGCGCCGATTACCGAAAACCTGCCGATGTTGCTCGGCCTGATCGGCTTCTACCACCGCAATGTGCTGGGCTACCCCACCCGCGCCATCCTGCCCTACGACCAGCGCCTGTCGCGCTTCCCGGCCTATCTGCAGCAGCTCGACATGGAATCTAACGGCAAGGGCGTCACCATCGACGGCACGCCGGTCGAGGGCAATTCCGGCCCGGTCGTCTGGGGCGAACCCGGCACCAACGGCCAGCACGCCTTCTACCAGCTCATCCACCAGGGCACGAGCATCATCCCGGCCGAATTCATGATCGCCGCCAACGCCTTCGAGCCGGACTTGCGCCACCAGCACCAGCTTTTGATCTCCAATGTGCTCGCCCAGTCGGAAGCGCTGATGAAGGGCCGCACCTTCGAAGAAGCCAAAAAGCAGCTGACCGACAAGGGCATGGACGACAAGAAGGCCGATTTCATCGCCCCGCACCGCGTCTTTACCGGCAACCGCCCGTCGATCACCTTCGTCTACGACAAGCTGACTCCCTACGCCCTCGGCCGCCTGATCGCCCTTTACGAACACCGCGTCTTCGTCGAAGGCGTTCTCTTCCGCATCAACTCCTTCGACCAATGGGGCGTCGAACTCGGCAAGGAACTGGCAACGGGCCTGCTGCCGGTTGTCGAGGGCAAGCAGAGCGCGGCATCGCATGATTCCTCGACGCAGGGCCTGGTTGCGGCGCTGGCGAAGCTGGCGAAGTAAAGGGCCACGTCATGGACGGCAAGGGACCAAGCCGGACAGCTCGCTTGGTGGCAGGGTCCCGCGCCGCCCACCAGATCATTGATGGTAGCTCTGTCTTTGAGGATCCCTATGCCCGGATGATCCTCGACGCAGAGGCGGTGGCGGCGGCAGACAAACACGCTCAGGACCCCGGAACGAAACCTTTCCGGCTTTTTCTGGCAGCGCGCAGCCGTTTTGCGGAGGATTGCGTCGCGAAAGAGGTCGAGCATGGCCTACGTCAAGTCGTCGTGCTTGGTGCAGGTCTCGATACGTTCGGCCTGCGCAACCCCTATCGTGATATCGGCCTGAAGGTCTTCGAGGTCGATCATCCTGCGACGCAGGCCTGGAAACGGGAGCGGCTCTTGGTCTCCGGGATAACGGTTCCCTCCGAACTGAGCTTCATCCCAGTCGATTTTGAACGAGATGATCTCGCAGAGCAACTCACGGCCAGTGATTTTCAGAAGGACGAACCGGCGCTTTATATCTGGCTCGGCGTCCTACCCTATCTGGAGCGGCAAACCATCTTTTCCTTGCTTCGCTTCGTCGCTGCTTCCCCTGAAGCCGGCATCGTGTTCGACTACTCGGAGCCGTTGGAGAACTACGCACCCGAAAGGCGCGTACGGGCCGCGGCTATGGCGGCTCGAGTAGCCGAAGCCGGGGAGCCGTGGATCACACTCCTCGATCCGGGAGAACTTGCAGGCGAACTCGCGGCCATGGGTTTTCGCTACGTTGAGGATCTCGGTCCCTCGGGCATGGCACGGCGCTATTTCGGCGCTCCGGATGATGCACCGGATAGCGGCGCCGGTCCGCATGTACTCTTTGCCAGAAAGCGAGCCGGAGGCTGATTGCTGACAGTCCGGTTTCGAAGGCGAAGGCTGCGATGGCGAGGATGGCGAAGTAAACTTTGAAGGCCTGCCCCTCGCCGGTTCGAGCTATTTTTCTCGGCCCCAGCAGGGCGGATGAAAAGGGGGCTTCACGGCCCTTGCGTAAATCCTATTCCACCGACAGCAACGCTCTGACCACAATCAAGACGATACAGGGTCGGCGAACCCGGTAGAGGCGTGTTGGAAAAACCTGAATTCGGCGCCCCCTCATCCGACCCTTCGGGCCACCTTCTCCCCGCTGGGGCGAAGGGTGAACCGAGACGTCGCGGCCATCCCCTTCGCCCCGCGAACGGGCAGAAGGTGGCGGCAGGCGGATGAGGGGCGAAACTGGCTCCAGCCTTAAAGCCCAATCTCACTCGCCCAGGGCGGATTGGCGCCATCCTCAGCAGTTTCAGCTGCGTCGACGCGCCTCAACCCTCGCCTTGGCACGATAATGTGCGGCAGCTTGATCGCCGAAGCCAGGCCGAGCCCTGCCAGCAGGCGGATGAAATACCAACCGAGATCCAGCTGCCCCGGCTCGATGCCGAGGCGCGCCGATTCCGGGAAGGCGTGATGGTTGCCGTGAAAGCTCTCGCCAAAGGTCACCAGCCCGAAACGCGGCAGGTTATAGCCCTGCACCGCGACATCATCGACGCTCCAGCCCTGATGGCCGTCGCGATGCGCGCAATGGCCGATCAGCCAGTGGCCGGTCAGCGACACCGATATCCGCACGGCAATACCCCAGATCACCCACGGCAATCCGCCGAGCGCAAAAAGCACGAGTGCCAAGGGAATCTGCTGCGCCATCCATGTCGCCTCCAGGAAGCGGTAGAAGCGGTCGCGCCGCTCGCGCTCTCTGAGGACGAAACACGGCGGATGGTCCAGCACCACGATGCAATGCATCTGCCAGAAGGCATCGATGAAGAAAGACCGGCGATGGGCATAGAGATCATGGCAGTCCCGCTGGCGTTGCGCCCAGTCGCGAATGTCGTGCGCGTAGATCATGCCGAAAGGGCCGGCCATGCCGACCAGCGTCCCGAGATAGACGAGAAAGTGCTCGATCCAGATATGGGTGCTGAACGAGCGGTGGATCAACAGCCGGTGCATGCCGACGGAATGACCGAGGCAGATCGTGATGGCGGTCACGAGGAGAAAGACGGCAAAGGCGCTCCAGGTGAAGGTCAATGGCCCACCAACAATGGCAATCAAGGTCATGGCGGTGATCCAGATCGACTTTGCCGGCATCCAGACCACTCTGCCCTTCACCGGGTCGCTCCCGTTATCGATCATCCGCCCCGTGGAAATACTGCTCATGGCAAACTCCCTCCCATCGGGCGCATTCTCCACTTGAACATCCCCCACCAATTCATTAATTAAGCAATTACCTAATTACTTTGCATGAGCAGAAACAATTAAGCAATACATTAATTACTTAATTGTTTAACGGATCGATGCGATGATGCCGCAGGCACGGAGACCGGACTTGAACGAAGAGACTTTCGATGACGTTGGAGAAAGCAGCTCCGTCAGCGCCGCCCAGCGGGTATTTCACGCGCTTTCCAGTGCCCCACGCCGAAAGATCCTCGCCTATCTCTCGGCATCGGGCCTGACCGCCGGCGAGATCGCCGACCGCTTCCGCATGTCCAAGCCGGCCGTTTCGCAGCATCTTTCCATCCTCGAAGCAGCGGGGCTGATCAGACGAGAGAAACAGGGCCAGTTCGTTCACTATTCCCTGATCGAGAACAATCTCGTCAATACACTCAACGGCTTCGTGCAGGAGGTCTGCCCCGTCGGTCGGCCGATCAAGAAGGAAAGCCAGGCGCGCGCCCGCGCGAAAGAATAGCTTGGCGCCCCCGGCGCAAAAGCGGATTGAACGTTCTTCTAATAGAAAATTTTAGAAAGAATTCTTTCAATCTGCCGCCATCGCCCTAGATTCAAGCAAAATCTGTGCGCAAGGTACTTCCGACGACATGGCCGACAAGCCGGGGGCGATGCCCCGTTTCATTGTTTCCGCTGGCCTATGCACCGGGCCACTCGCGTCCGGATCTTCTCTTGCGCGCCCAGTTCAGGAGATCGCCCGAAACGCTCACCACAGAGCGTTTTCACGACCCATCTTCACCAAAGGAAGCTCATGAGCCGTCTTATCGTCGTTTCCAATCGTGTTCCCATGCCGGCCAAGGATGGGAGCGCCGCGGCCGGCGGACTGGCGGTCGCGCTGCAGGCAGCCCTGCAGGCGCGCGGCGGCATCTGGATGGGATGGTCGGGAGAATCGAGCGGGGACAGGGAGCCCGGCCCGCTGTCGCACCTGCAGAAGGGTAACATCACCTATGCGCTGACCGATCTCACCGACACCGACGTCGAGGAATATTATCGCGGATTTGCAAACCGTGTTCTCTGGCCCATCTGTCACTATCGCCTCGACCTCGCCGAATATGGCCGAAAGGAAATGGCCGGTTATTTCCGCGTCAACCGGTTTTTCGCGCACCGGCTGGCGCCGATGATCGAGCCGGACGACATCATCTGGGTTCATGACTATCACCTCATTCCGCTGGCGGCCGAACTGCGCCAAATGGGGCTGAAGAACCGGATCGGCTTCTTCCTGCACATTCCCTGGCCGCCGGCCGACATTCTCGTCACGATGCCGGTCCATGAAGAAATCATGCGCGGGCTCTCGCATTACGATCTCGTCGGCTTCCAGACGGACTACGACCTCCAGAACTTCGCCGGCTATCTCAGACGGGAAGGCATTGGCGACGACCTCGGAAATGGATCGTTCGATTCCCATGGGCGGATATTCAAGGCGGGCGCCTATCCGATCGGGATCGAAACCGCGGCCTTCGCCGACTTTGCCGAGAGCGCCGCAAACAATGTCATGGTGCAGAAGACCCGGCGCAGCGTTGAAGGCCGCGACATGATCATCGGGGTCGATCGCCTCGATTATTCCAAGGGCATCATCCAGCGGCTGGAAGCGTTCGAACGCTTCCTCACCGGCAATCCCGCCTATCAGAACAAGGTCACCTATCTGCAGATCACACCGAAGTCGCGATCGGAAGTTCCCGAATACGAGCATATGCAGAAGATGGTCGCCGAACAGGCCGGCCGCGTCAACGGTGCCATCGGGACGGTCGACTGGGTGCCGATCCGCTATGTCAACCGTTCGATCAGCCGCACCGTGCTCGCCGGCCTCTACCGCCTGGCGACGATCGGGCTGGTCACGCCGTTACGCGACGGCATGAATCTCGTCGCCAAGGAATATGTCGCCGCCCAGAACCCGGATCGTCCGGGCGTCTTGGTGCTATCGCGCTTCGCCGGCGCGGCTCGGGAGCTGAAGGGTGCGCTGCTGGTCAATCCCTACGACGTCGAAGGCACTGCCAATGCGCTTGCCAGGGGCCTTGCCATGTCGCTTGGCGAGCGCCGCGAGCGCTGGAGCATGATGATGGAGCATCTGCTCTCTCACGATGTCTCGCTTTGGTGCGAAAACTTCTTGCGGGACCTAGTGAGCGCTCCCGAGCTTCCCCGGACAGTCGCCTGATCGATCAGCGCGAGGGCGGCTTGCTTCCAGCGTTAAAGACCAATCTCATGCGCCCAGGGTGGGTTGGCGCCAGCGCGGGAGACGGTGACGGCGGCAGCCTTCGCCCCAAGAGCCAAGGCATTGCGCAGTGCCTTTTCGTCAAGATTGGCGACCTGTGCCTTGGTCAGCAGCCCATCCATCTTCAGCGACGCCAGCACGCCGGCATCGAAAGTGTCGCCGGCGCCGACCGTATCGACGACGGTGACGCGTTGGCTCGGGACCGTGACCTTGCGCTCCTTGGTATAACCGGAGGCGCCTTCTGCGCCCTTGGTGATGACGACGAGCTTGGCGCCGTGATCAAGCCAGTGGGCGGCGAGCGTATCATGGTCGCCTGAAAGACCGAACCAGTCGAGATCCTCGTCGGAGAATTTGACGATGTCTGATTTGGCGGCCATGCGCTTGATGCGGGCCATATGAGCCGGCTTGTCCTTGATGAAACCGGGACGGATATTCGGATCGAGCGAGATGACGCGGGTCGCGGCTTCACGGTCGAGCAGCGCCTCGTAGGTTTCGCCGCAGGGGCTGGGGATCAGGCTGATGGCGCCGAAGTGCAAGGCCTCGCAATTGTCGCCGAGAGCAGGCAGATCGGCCTCGGTGATCATCCGGCCGGCCGTGCCCTCGTCGTAGAAGGCATAGGTCGCCTGGCCGTTCACCAGCTTGACGAAGGCGATGGTCGAGGGACGTGGCGTGATGGCGCAGGGGCTGTAATCGACATTGCTGGCCTTCAGCGTCTCCAGCAGAATTTCGCCCATCATGTCATCGGCAATGCCGGTGAAGAAGGCGGTGGGGATGCCGAGGCGGCCGAGCGCGATCGCGGTGTTGAAGATCGCGCCGCCGGCATAGGGGGCAAAGCCCTTTTCATCCAGGGTGGTGTCCCTCGGCAGCATGTCGATCAAGGCTTCGCCGCAGCACAAAATCATCGAATTCCTCCCAACAGCATTTCTACATTCATCAACCGATTAAGTGAGCTTTTGTCAATAGCTAGAGCGAAAGCTCGCTGACGCCACCATTCCTGCCCGACCAGGCGAGCGGCGCATCGAGGAAGGCCTCGACCTCTTCCAGCGTCTTGTCGTCGAATAGCTTCTGCGCCTTGGCGACAGAGAGAACATTGCGCCAGGTGGCGACGTGATGCAGCCGGACCTTGCCGTCGGCAAAACGCTGGTCGCCGAAGATGCCGTAGAAGAACAGCGCGATACCATGATCAACGATGCCGCCGGCGGCACGGACCGCATCGATGAACTTGAACATGCTGCCGCCGGCCGTCGTCAGGTCTTCGATGACGAGCACGCGCGAGCCTTCCGGCATATTGCCTTCGATCTGGGCGTTGCGGCCATGGCCCTTCGGCTGCTTGCGGACATAGATCATCGGCAGGCCGAGGCGATCGGCCAGCAGCGCCGCGAAGGGGATGCCGGCGGTCTCGCCGCCGGCGATGCAATCGAACTGCTCGAAGCCGGCATCGCGCAGCAGGGTGCTGGCGGCGAAATCCATCACCGTCGAGCGGATGCGCGGGAAGGAGAGCAGCTTGCGGCAATCGATATAAACCGGGCTCGCCATGCCGGAGGAGAGTTTATAGGGCTGGGCGGCATTGAAATGCACCGCCTTGATTTCCCAGAGCATCTTGGCGAGCAATTCGGCCATCACGGCGCGATCGGGAAATGTGGTCTGGATCATGCGGCTCTCCTTCGGCTTGGATCCTTGCGGGAATAGCAGCAAGAGCCCGCCGTTTCCAGACGAAAGGCGGCGATCACTGCAGCAGACGGTCGATATCGGCGTTCTGCATTTTCTTGAACAGGGCAATCGCCTCAGCAGCCTCCTCCGCATCCAGCGAAACCGCATAACGCACGGCAGCGGCAAGCAGCTGCATCGTCAGCCGGGCGATCGCCAGCAGCGCCTTGCGGTCGCGATCCGGCCATAGGCGGACGAGCACGCCGAGAAATGCCTGGGCATGGAATTCCATGTCCTCGGCATCGATCTGCTGCAGCAGCTTGTCGGTATGGGTCGCATGCCAGATGTCGCGCATGACGGGCTCGCGGCGGAAGAAGCCGTAATATTCGTCGACGATATTGGCGAGCGCGCCCTGCAGGCCGGCGGGCTCAGTGACCTTCGCCAGCTCCACCTCGACGCATCGCCTGCCCTCTTCGTTGAAGCGCTCGGCCAAGGTGCGGATGATCGAGCTCTTGTCGGGGAAATATTGATAGAGGGCGCCGAAGGAAAGCCCGGCCTTTTCGACGATCTCACTCATCTTCAAGCCGTCGCTGCCATGGCTTTCGATCAGCTCCGAGGCGACGGCGAGGATCTTTTCGAAGCGCTCGCGGCCGCGCTGCTGGCTCGGGATCCGGCGCGGCTGGCCGCTCTGCTCCGACTGGCGCCTGCGCGTGGCGACCGGCTGTTCCGACATGCGTCTCTCCTTTTCCAAGTTGACAAAGAAAATAAGAGAGTTTATCTCATTTGGCAAATGAGAGAGTCTCTCTTGTTTGCCAGATTGGGAAGGAGCTTCGACATGCAGAATTCCGAAATCGTCCTCATCGGTGGGTCGGGAAAGACCGGCGGCCGCATCATCAAACGTCTGGAAGCGCGTGGGCTCACCCTTCGCGCCGTGTCGCGCTCCAGCGCCCGTCCCTTCGATTGGGAGGACAGATCGACCTGGCGCGGCGCGCTTGAGGGCGCATCGAGCGCCTATGTCGCCTTCCAGCCGGACCTTTCCGTCGCCTGGGCGGCGGAGGCGATCGGGGCGCTCGCCGAGGTCGGGGTGGACTGCGGACTTGAGCACATCGTGCTGCTCTCCGGTCGCGGCGAAGAGGGCGCGCAACGCAGCGAGGCGACGCTGAAGGTCTCCGGCATTGACACCACCATCCTGCGTGCCTCCTGGTTCTGCCAGAATTTCAGCGAGGGCGCCTTTGTCGAACAGATCCTCGCCGGCCGGCTGCAATTGCCGGCAGGCGAGATCGGCGAACCCTTCATCGATGCCGACGATATCGCCGATGCCGCCGTCGCCGCCTTGACCGATCCCCGCCATCGCAACAAGACCTACGAGTTGACCGGCCCGCGGGCGCTGACATTCCGCCAGGCGGTCGCCGAAATCGCTGAGGCCGCCGGGCGGCCGATCGAATATCAGCAGGTGTCGATGGCTGATTTCACCGGCGGACTGGCGGCCGCCGGCCTGCCACAGGGCCTGATCGATCTTCTCGAAGAACTGTTCGGCCAGGTGCTCGATGGGCGCAATTCCAGCACCATGGCCGGTGTCGCCGAAATTCTCGGCCGACCCGCCACCGATTTCAGCCACTATGCGCGGGCGACCGCGGCCACCGGACTATGGAGCGTCTGACCATGCAGATCATTCTCACTCTCTCCCTCGCGGCGGCGGCGATCGGCAGCGGCCTCGTCGCCGGTATCTTCTTCGCCTTCTCGACCTTCATCATGCCCGCCTTCTCGCGGATTCCGACAGAGCAAGGCATCGCGGCGATGAACTCGATCAACGTGACGATCGTCCGCTCGCCCTTCATGGGCCTGTTCGTACCGACGGCGATCCTCTGCCTCGTCATCGCCGTGCTGGCGGTGATCGATTGGCGCGGCGGGGCATCCCTGCTGATGCTGGCAGGGGCGGCACTCTATGTGCTGGCTTCCTTCCTCTCGACCATCGTCTTCAACGTGCCGATGAACGATGCGCTGGAGAAGGTCGCCGGCAGCGGACCGGACGCGATGGCGTTCTGGACGACCTATCTAAGGGACTGGACGTGGTGGAACCACGTGCGGACGATCGCCTCGCTGCTCGCCTCGGTCGCTTTCGTGCGGGTGCTGATGATTGTCTAGGAGGGGCGTTGCTACACATCTCTTCTCCCCAGCGGGGAGAAGGTGCCGACAGGCGGTTGAGGGGGTGAGCGGCAAGGCCGCGAATGCACGGAGCGTAAGCGAAGGGCAATGAATGGTGTACCGTGCGGCCCCCTCATCCGACCCTTCGGGCCACCTTCTCCCCGCTGGGCTATCAGATTCACACATCATCGAAAGCTGAGAGGAGGAGGGATACGCCGCGCTTAGCGG
>NZ_NWSQ01000044.1 GCF_002531725.1 Rhizobium sp. L43 | reverse complement strand
GCGACGAGCCTGGCGATGAGCCGAAGGCGCTTTCCGAATGCGACGTCAAATCGAACATCAAGTCCATTCCGGGCGTGGCACGTGCCCAATAGGACCCAGCTTTCGAGGGAAAAAAACGTGTCAAATATTGAATGTGAACGTGACACGGACTGCAGGCGAAAGTCTGTGCGCGCACCGTCGTCGATTTTCGTTCCGAACACAAATAGCGGGGCGCAGTTGCCTTGGTATACTATCTACCCAACAATACAGGAGTTTTCTCCAGAAATCGGCGCCCACACTTATGAGCAATGGCTGAGAAGCCAGGGAACTGATGACGCTGTCTCGCTCTATCTCCACATTCCATTCTGCCGCTCGATGTGCTGGTATTGTGGTTTTCCGACTAGCATCACTCGTCGGGATACTTTGATAACCGATTATCTAGCAATGCTGCGCGAGGAAATCCGCCTGGTCGCCGAGCAAGTGCCGCAGGCACTCTCCGTGGGTGACGTGCACTTTGGCGGCGGATCCCCGACCATTATGCCATCGGCAGACTTCCTGTCGCTAATGGAACTCCTGCGCGGCCGTTTTGCGCTTGAGCGAGGCGCAACCATTGCCATTGAGGTCGACCCGCGCACGTTCACCACCGATATGGCCGAAGCCCTAGAAAGAGCCGGTGTGAATCGCGCAAGCGTCGGTGTGCAGAGCTTCGATCCCGTCGTACAAAAAGCGATCAACCGGATTCAGAGCGAGGCGCAAGTGATGACCGCCGTCGAAAACCTCCGCCTGTATGGGGTCAGGCGTATCAATTTCGATCTGATGTTCGGTTTGCCGAACCAAACCGTCCAGTCCTGTCTAGAGAGCAATGTTAGCTATTGCGATGCGTCCCGACCGTCTCGCGGTTTTCGGTTATTCCCACGTTCCATCTTTTCGAAAAAATCAGCGCTTGATTGACACCGCAGCACTGCCCGATATAGCCGCGCGAGCTGAGCAGGCCTCAGCCATGGCCGATACGTTAGTTGCAGCAGGCTATCTGCAAATCGGTCTCGACCATTTTGCTTTGCCGGATGACGAGCTTGCAATAGCACAGAGAGCTGGTCGTCTGCGCCGCAATTCGCTTGGTTACTCTGCCGAAACCTGCCCAACTGTCATCGGTTTGGGCGCGTCCGCCATCGGTCGTTGCGGCGACGGTTACGTTCAAAACGATCTCACGCAAAGCTGTTATAACCGACACATAGCATCCGGCCGCTTGGCGATCTCAAGGGGCTACCGTTTAACTACCGAGGATCGCGTAAGAGCTGCAATCATCGAACAGCTCATGTGCTACTTGGAGGCGGACATATCAGCAATCTGTACGGCCCAGGGATTTGATCAGACCCATCTAGTGAGTTCAGCTAAGCAGCTAGAGATTCTGGCTGAGGACGGGATCGTTCAGTTTGACAACGGTTTAGTCCGTGTACGGCACGAATGTCGCTCTGCCCTTCGCCATGTCGCTGCCGCGTTCGATGCTTATCTTGGCCGCCAGCCCATCTAGACTGGCAAACGGAGGGCCTTAGAGTGATCACATAATCGAGCTCGAGTTCGTCGAGATGTTAGGCAGGAGGCAAGCCCCAATTGCTCGATTTAAATCGATCGCTGAATTCGAAGTCAATGGCATGTGTCGGTCTCGATCGCGTCACAGTTCAGCTCTCGCCACTGGCAAAGAAATCCGCCGTCAGATCGTGCAAGGTCTGGCGCAGAACGGCTTCACCGGCTCGGTTGCGCGCGCCAACTTGAAGCAGGCGACACCTTCGTTCAAAGCGCCGGACCAGACGCCCGGACAGTTCAGCTTGACGTCACCAATGCGGCTTCGATTGCGCAAGCGGCGGAGACGCGCATCAAGAAACCTGCGGCAGGCTCGATGTCCACAGTGGCGATCGAGCGCGGTTAAATGCCTAGAACATGGCCTAAACACGCTTGTCGTCGATGTCGACGAAATGGGACCGTGCTTGGAACCCTAGCCGTACACAGGTGATGCTGCCGCTGGCTCCGCGAAGCACCGGCGGCAAGAACCATCAACATGCCCAGGGCGACAGGTTGCCTGACGCTGAACAATGATCCTTCGACGTGGCCTAGGAGAACGCTTTCAATGCCGTCACTTGCAATAAACCGGGCTCAACGTGTTGCACTGCGACAGGTCACCGTTCAAACCGCTCCAGCATTGTTCTCAACTGCGCGTTTTGCAGCCTTAGCTTTCTGGCTAGCTGCCCCCTGAGCACCCTGATGTCTTCGTCGAGGCTCATCTGGTCCGCAGTGTGAATTGCCGGGGCCGCGTTTGCAATCGCGGCTGATGCCTTCTTACGCGGGGCGACCTCGAGAGTTCGCACGAACTTCGTAGCATCATGCCCAGCGACGATGTCGGTACCAAGCTCGCCGAATGGAGGTGGATCAGCCGCCTCAACGATTTTGGCGTCTTGGCCGTCGACCTGATCGTGGCTGCGACGAGAGATGGCCTCCTCAGTCTCGTTCATGCCGATACCGATTCCGACTTCTTTGGAAACAACAAACTCGGTGGAAATTGCAGGAGAATGGCCGTGACGGGGAAGCCCCTCGCTTGCCGGTCGAACGGCGCTAATCAGGCTCTTCTCGGCAGGCGTTTCGGTCGGACCGGCAATAGCCAACGGGTCCGGCGTAACCTTTTGGTCCGAGCCGTTTTCTCGCTTTTGTTCGCGACCCGGTGAGATCAGTCGGGCAAGAAGTTTCCAGGGAGACGCCATCTATCTGACCTCGCGTTTTATCCCGCAAGCAGGCAGTGAGTTTTAGGTCCGGCAACAGCATTTACCGTTGCCGAATTGTTTGTCTCGATAAGAGTGTAGATACGGCCGGCTAATTGACCGGCTGCTTATATTAATCGAGCTTGAGCCGTTTGCGCAGATCTTCATTTTCAGCGCGAAGTTTTTCAGCAAGAAGCTTGCGCAGTCGCTGATTTTCTTCTTCCAACTGCAAAAGGTCTGCCATCTCATCGATCGCCGTCATCGGGGCGGCCGGCGCTGTCTGCACAGCTTTTGGAGCGCGGCGCATAGGTGCACTTTTGGCGCTCGCCGTGGCTTCGATCGCCTTTGTCTTGCGCCCTCTCCTCTTTACACCACCGGCCCCGGCCAGAGCAGCTGCTGGCTCTGCCGTAGCGTCAGCGGACGCGGTCTCGAGTGCCGCGGCTTTTTTGGCGCGCGGTTTGCGCTGTTTCTTCGGCGCATTAGGCGTTTCGACAACGGTCTGTCCATCGACATTGGTTGTCGTATTAGTCTCGTCGGCCATGCTCATCTCCTGTGTATCTGATGCAGTTGTCGACGGGCCGAGAGGCGCTGTCAACAACTGCTCGGCCTGATCTTGTTCCGGCAAAGACATTTCGCTGTCGGGTTTGCCACTCTGAGAGCTACCTGACAGAGCAGGCAATGCCTCTTCCTCTAGATCGCGCGCGACTGACTTTAGATCCACATTGCCCCAGATCGAGTTCGATCTGGTATCGAGTTTTCGCCTGCCGTTCTTGTACTCGACGGCAAAACTGCGTTGCACTTTTTTCAATATAAGAGGCCTTGGAGAATCCACGGGGTGGCTGATGTTATGCTGGAACGGCACGAATAGCGCCTACCGGACTTCCAGTCCATACCCACGGACTAGCCTGCGGCCAATTTTTTAGCCCCGCGTTATTTTTTTGAAGTTACCGCGCCTCTGCCGATTTATCGTGGCCCCCGGGGAAGCGCTCGCGCATCCGCCACCGCATCAAGGCAAGTATCGCCGCAGAGGCCTCGGAAGTACTTTCCGACGATGAAATCGTCGCTTGGCTGAAGGAAACCGGCATCAGCATTGCGCGCCGCACTGTCACAAAGCATAGGGAGGCAATGGACAGCCAGAGCTGGCTCGGGAAATTTGAACAGCTAGGATAAGTGGAATTTCTGCCTGACTTTGGCTTAGATGCCGGGAACAGGAGATACCATGACAAGACGACCGCGCCGGAACCATAGCCCGGCTTTCAAGGCGAAGGTGGCGCTTGCCGCTATCAGAGGCGAGCAGACACTGGTGGAATTGTCCCAGCAGTTCGACGTGCACGCCAATCAGATCAAGCAATGGAAAGAGCAGCTCCTTGAGGGGGCGACTGGCGTTTTCGGGGATGAAGCCAAGGCGGAACCAGCAGCCCCAACCGTCGATGTCAAAACGCTGCACGCCAAGATCGGCGAGCTGACACTGGAGAACGATTTTTTGTCCGGTGCGCTCGGCAAGGCGGGATTGCTGGGCGGAAAGAAATGATCGACCGCGAGCATAAGCTATCCGTCGTGCGCCAGGCGAAGCTTCTCGGCTTCAGCCGTGGCAGTGTCTGCCCTCCTCCGTGCAACACCGCCGCGATGTAACGTACGGCTTCAATGTCGATCGAAGGAGTGCCCATGCGGGGCCGGTCAGACTTCCTCTGGTCCGAAGCAACTCTTGAACTCGTCGCACTCCATGCAATTCGAGGCGGTACAGTGGGAAAGCCTCATCCGGCGACATCTGGGCGAAAGCGATTTGTTGGGAGGGAAATCGGACTGGGGTCAGCGGCGAAGACCGTCTTCTATATTGCACACGGCAGCGTCAGGCCGGCCGCAAACTTCTTAGTCGCAAATTCGGACTATCGAAGTCCTGACCGATATCGATACTCAGAGCCGATCCCTGAAGTCGTGAAGGAGCGGCGCACCAACCCCCGGGCTTCTCCTTCGGCTCGCGCTTCACCGACCAGATGCTGCGCACTTACGCTCGGGAAATGATGAAGCGCTTGGCCCACGTTTCGCGGCACTCGCTGCGGCAGCGCTCACCAAGACTGAACGCCGTTTCCTTGCAGCAGGCGCGGCTATCACGCTCATCGATGTGCCAAGACGAACACGCGGCTTGGCTTTGTCGGCTGAACAAGAGTAGCGAAGGAGTGTTGCTTATACGACTAGACACGAGGAGTTCGTCGGTCCGAATGTCGCAGGCGGATCTGCCTTGAACACGGCCGCCATTGAGAGAAGGATGGGGGCGCCGCCCGCTTCACCGGGGAGTCACGCCATCTTTTTTTTGGATGCATTCCATCCAAACAATCGATTTTACTGATCGAAACGGTTGCCATTAGAAGACGCTGAAGAAGCGCTTTGTAAAGCGATAATTCGGAGTTCTTAAAATGGGTCCTCGGGTGCCGTGCAGACTGTGCTGGGAAAACGGCCTGGGGCAGTCCGTCTGCTGCCTGGTCTCGATCGTTATCTTGCACTCGAAGTGATCGGCCAGAATCTTGGTCGTTGCTTCTCGACATTTCAGCGGGCTCTCAAGGGACGCACTTTGCCCCGGTCGATGCCGCCTCCTATTCGTCGAGTTTCACCGCGCGCGCTGGTCATCTTTCTACTGCTTCCCCTTAAGGAACACGCGTTTTGCACATTGAGCGCAGATTGGTTCTCACACCGTAGCCTCTGTTCAACGTGATTGATATCAATGGCGGTCTCACCGCATGGGAGCTGAGTTCGGTACTGGCGCACATGCGGTGATAGAGACCGGCGGCAGAACTCTGTTTGCTATGCCTCGGAGCCAACGCAGGCGCACTCGCCGTTGCAAGGACACGGTCTACGACCTTTGCAGCGACGACCAAACGTCGTTGATTTTCCCTTGTGGCTGTGGGGCGGAAAGATGAAGGACTGGGTAATGTGGATACGCAACGCGGCGTTACTGCCGCAAATGCTTCGGTCTGGGTTTCTGATAGCGCCGATTGTCGGCAATCTCACCGATCCGGTCACGATCTGATTTCGGCTTCGGCCCGTGAGCTCTAGCTGCACTGTCAAGCACCACCCTATGAAACTACGAAAGCCGGAGGCCAAGCCAGAGCGACCTACCTTTCGAAACGAACTGGAGAGCAACATGCTGTGTCTAGGGCTCAGTGGCGGTCTAAGCAGAGTCTACGAAAATTCGTTCGATCTACCGAACACCTTTATGCACGATGGGGCTGCGGTTCTCGTTCGCGACGGCCGAGTGATAGCGGCGGTCGAGGAGGAGCGCCTTAACCGGATCAAGCACTCCAACAAGCTACCAACACGTTCGGTTCAATATTGCCTCGCATCTGCAGGTGTTCACCTTAACGACATAGACCGCATCGCGTATTATGCGACCGAGGCCTATTGCAACGCTGTGCTCGAGCGCGTGCGCCTCTCTCACCCAAGCGCCCCAATACCGGATGCGAGGCTGTTGTTGTGTGGATTACTCGGGCAAGAATTTGGTGCCGAAATTGATCCCTCACGTGTCTCCTTCGTGAGCCACCATATGTCGCACGCCGTGAGCTCGTTTTTCATGTCGGGCTTCGAGCGAAGTCTGGTCCTCTCAATTGACGGCGGTGGGGACTTTCTTTCGGGGCTTTTGGCGGTTGGTTCCAGCACGGAGATTGAGCCACTCGTGGCATTCCCGGAGAACGATTCTCTAGGGCTGCTATACTTGGAAACGATCCGCTTCCTAGGTTATGGCGCGTTCGATGAATATAAGGTCATGGGACTCGCACCCTACGGTAATCCCGCGTCATACCGCGCGATCTTCCAACAATTCTACGAACTCCTAGACGACGGTGGTTACCGGGTCTATCTCGACCGAGTTGGTCCCACGTTGCTCAGCAACATCCAAATACGCCAGAAAGGCATGCCGTTCACGCAGCAGCATAAAGATGTGAGTGCTTCACTGCAGGAAGCACTGGAACGGATCGTGTTCCACGTCCTGCGGCATTACACCAAGGTTACCGGCATAGAACGACTGTGTTTGGCCGGAGGAGTGGCTCACAACTGCACTTTGAATGGCAAGCTGCTGTACTCGGGGATGTTTGAAGACATCTTCGTACAACCGGCTGCCCATGACGCTGGCTGCGCACTAGGCGCCGCATTGATGGCGTCTCATGATCTGGGACATCCGGCACCTCGTGAGCGTTTGCAAAACGTCTATTGGGGACCCCACCTGGGGAGCGAAGGAAGCGTGGAGGAGGAACTTGTTGCTTGGGGCCAGCATCTCGACATTGAACGCAGTGATGACGTGACAGGCAAAGCAGCGGAATGGATTGCGGATGGCGCCGTGATCGCCTGGGTGCAGGGACGTTCGGAATTCGGTCCACGGGCGCTGGGCAACCGAAGTATTCTTGCTGACCCGAGGCCGGCCTCAAACAAGGATCGAATTAATATGATGGTCAAGAAGCGGGAAGGCTACCGCCCATTTGCTCCCTCGGTATTGGAGGAGGATGCCGCGAAATTCTTTGATCTGCCAGGTACCTTGCGGGAATTTCCTTTTATGAATTTTGTAGTGTCTGTGCGCGAATCCCAGCGTAGTTCGCTAGGCGCCATAACGCACGTAGATGGTACGGCTCGTTTGCAGACGGTGTCACGCGAGACAAATCCCGCATATTGGGAGCTAATCAATGCTTTCGGGAAGCGAACCGGCGTTCCGATCTTGCTCAACGCAGCAATGGAAATGGCAGCGCTAAGGAATGGGATCTCTCGGGCTCGATACGCCGTCCCAAGAACCACCTTTCTGAGTATGCGTTGGTTCGGTTTGACCGTCCGATTTCCGTTGAGACGAGAAGGCTGGATGACTGGTGCGGCGAAGCTGGCCTAGAGAACATCGATGTCATCTGGATGGATGTGCAAGGAGCCGAGGCCGACGTTATTGCCGGGGGCAATCAGATCCTGAGCAGAACGCGCTACATATATACTGAGTATAGTGATCAGGAGCTCTATGAAGGCCAGCTCCCCTGCGCGCCATTCTTGAGCTCTTACCTTCCTTCCAGATGGTAGTTGAGTATCCCCGAGGAGTGGAGGGTGACGTGTTGCTCAGAAACACGAGCCTATAGCCGTTTCGATCTCCTTTTTTTGCAATTCATTTCCGCCGCCGGTTAGCAAAGTGAACCAATCCTCCTTCGACCTTTGCCGCTGGGCTACATCGTAGAGTCCGATGAGGCGAAATCCAACCGAGTCCTCTGGGATGATAGCGGGCTATCATCACAGTATCAATGGACCGTGTATGACACCGGCAGATCTTTAGGAGATCGATAAGGGATTCCTCGGTGTCACTCCGGTGCATGCGGCGCCCTTTGCCATCCGGGATGAAGGGGGATTGCGGCAACGACATGCGCAAGACCACCGAGGATAGAAGTCGCGATTGGGTGAAAAAGCACCGCCGAAAACAGTGGGTTTGGCGGACACTTGGTGGTTCGGGCTGGCAAGACGTCGTCTCATGCATCAAATGGATGACTCGCATTTAAACAATAGATTTCACCAATTTTCGCGGATGTTCCATAGACGGCCATCTCCACTCCACCGGGTATGATCCGTTGAAAGGCTCTCGACCAATCGAACAACACCCGTAGCCCCGAAGTACCGGCGGCGGGAATGGCATCAATCCTACTTGGTGTCGCCTGGCCTTAGCCAACGAAAGGAAACGTCCCATGAAGGTTATTGGCTACTACCACGTCATCGTCGCCGCGTTGCTCGCATTGACATTGCAGGCCGGGCCGTCGTTTGCAGCAGATGATCGTGACCAAGATTCCGGCCCGGCGATAAGTGACCTCCGCGCAAACCAGACCGGTGCCGACAAAACCCATTCAGCAGAGCACACTCAAGACTGCAATTGCCAAGATGCACCTGCCGAAGAAGGTGAATGCTACGAGTGCGTCTTACCCCCCGAAGTACATATTCAAGACGCCGAAGTCATCGACGTCGCAGACCGCAACCTATATCCGCGGAAATCACTGCTACTCGCCAGAATGATCAGGCGCCACTGAATCTTGTCGGTTGAAGATAGCAGTAAGACCATTGAAGCCACGGCGGCTGGAATGTCGATACTTTCCCAATTTTAGGCGACCCTTTGCTTGCTGATCTCTCTCGGCGCCGCACCGCGAGACCGAGCCTTTTCACCTTTTCTCTCCCCACCTCGCTACGGATGAAGACATGCGGTTCAAGGGCCTTGATCTGAATCTCCTCGTCGCACTCGACGCCCTGATGACCGAGCGTAATCTCACGGCGGCGGCGCGCAGCATCAACCTGAGCCAGCCGGCCATGAGCGCGGCCGTCGGCAGGTTACGCACCTATTTCAATGACGACCTTTTTACCATGGTGGGTCGCGAACTCGTTCCAACCCCGCGTGCGGAGCGGCTCGCGCCTTCGGTCCGCGAGGCTCTGCTTCACATCCAGGTCTCGATCATATCCTGGGATCCGTTTAGCCCGGCTCAATCGGATCGCTGCTTCAGAGTCATCCTTTCCGATTACGCCGCACTCGTTTTTTTTGAAAAGGTCGTGAGGCGTGTCGCCCGAGAAGCGCCCGCCGTCTGCTTCGAGTTGCTGCCTATCGCCGATAACTACGATGATTACCTGCGGCGCGGTGACGCCGATTTTCTCATCTTTCCGGAATTGCTCATGTCGCGCGCACATCCTAAGGTGACGCTATTCGAGGAGACCCTCGTGTGCGTGGGCTGCCGCTCGAACAAGCTACTCTCGGAGCAACTTACAATCGAGAGGTATATGTCGATGGGACACGTTGTGGTGAAGTTTGGGAACGCCCGGACGGCTTCCATCGAGGAATGGTGTTTGCTTGAGCACGGGCTTAAGAGACATGTCGAAGTAGTCGTGCAGGGCTTCAGCATGATTCCGTTCATGCTTTCAGGGACCGAGCGCATAGCGACAATGCCCTTACGCCTGGTCAAGCAGCTCGAAAAGACAATACCCCTGCGGATCGCTGACCTTCCGCTACCGTTGCCCGCGTTCACACAGGCCCTCCAATGGCCCGCCCTTCACAATAGTGATCAGGCAAGCCTCTGGATGCGGGACGTGCTATGTCAGGAAGCATCCCGCATGCCCTCGCCGAATGAGGTAATGAGACGTCTCAGGATTTCCTAGCATTCTTACGTGGTTTTGTCGTTGGGCGTGATTCATGGCGTCGGAATGAGGGCCACTTTGAGACGCCGCCGTTACAGCCTCACGGATGAGCGATCGTGTCGCCGCTGGCCCAACAGCCGCGCTGACTGACTGACGACCAAGCATGGAGGAACTGGACAGATGCTCTCCTACGCCCGCCGTTCAACCGACCAATGAAACAAGCTCCTCGACAGTTTTGTCGACAACGCAAGTCGAAGGTTCACGCAGCTCCAATCGACACTAGCAAGGAGCGGCAAACCAACCCCTAATATGGGACGGGTTCACCACATCCGAGCCGTGGCGCCAGATTGCCCTCCGGTGATACCTCAACGTCTTTATTTTTGCGGCAGAACATTCTCACTGCCCCTTTCCACCTGATCGATCACGAGCAGCTTTACCGGCTCGGTGCCGTTGTTCGCCCCTTTATGCCATATCCCCCAGGACTCGACGACAAAATCCCCTGCCGTGAAAATGCTTTCTTTCCCAGATTCTGTATTGGTGACCGTGATTTCCCCGGAAAGCACATAGCCATAGCGCTGATAGCGATGCTGATGAATTGGTAACGTCGCACCGGGCGCAATCTCATAAATCGAAGCGATGACCTCGACGTCCTTCCGTGGAACGATGATGGGCTGACCGGCAATCGTACGATCGGTCCTTAAGATAAGCGTAGCCGCGACCGCTTTGTTTTCGAACGCGTTCGCGGGACACGCCAGAGCAAAGAGCGCCGTGGCGATTGAGATGACCTTCATTTGCTTTTCTCCTGATGCACGCCGGATCTTCCTGAAGGGTGTTTGCTACCGAGTTCGGCCAGTTGCAGAGCGAAAACCTGCATCGTCTCACCGGCGCCGACACGGGTTCATTTGTTCCCAGACTATGATGACTATCTTCAGAGCTCTGCGGGTCTTTTCCAGACACTGCGTCGCAATACCCCTCCTGGCGTGGTTGCGAGTAGCGTCAAGACATCAGGCGCCGACGCAACAGCGCTGCCGACAGGAAGAACGGCAAAATCGCGTAGATGCAAAGCGCGCCTATATGCAGGCCCATGCTGCTCGCGGGACGCCCAAGCATTGCCGGGCGTATGAGGTCGATCGCATGCGCTAGAGGCAAGAACTGCGCTACCTGCTGAAAGGTCGGGGGCAGTTGCGTGATTGGAAACACCGCGCCGCACAAGAACAGCATTGGTGTGAGGACGAGCGTCTGGTAAAAAATGAAATACTCGTAACTGGGCGCAAGTGCCGTGACTACCATCGCCAGGCTCGCGAATGCAAATCCAGTGAGCATGATAACTGGCAACACATAGAGGACTGACGGCCACGTCGCATAGCCTAGCACGGTGGCGACAATTATGATTCCCGTACCGGCAAGAAATGCCTTGCTCGCTGCCCATGCCAACTCACCCAGGATGATGTCCCCGAGTGTCATTTGTGTGTAGAGCATGGCTTCCCAGGTGCGTTGGGCGTGCATTCGCGTAAAAGCCGCGTAAATCGTCTCGAACGTCGCAGACGTCATCGCGCTTGTCGCCACCATGCCGCCCGCCAAGAACGCAACGTAGGTTGTGCCGTCAACGCGACCCACAATAATTCCGAGACCAAGGCCGAGGCCAAACAGGTAGATCATAGGATCGGCCAGACTTCCAACAATTGACGCAAGTGCTACTTTCTTCCATGCCAGATAGTTGCGTCGCCATATCGCAATCCAGTTAAAAGCGTTGGCGGGCAGAGCCGCGGCACAACCTTCACCCATCGTTCACTTCTCCATCTCGCGCCCGGTCAACCGCAAAAACACATCCTCAAGATTCGGCGGACGCTGCAGAATACGCAAGCCCGCGCGCTCCCGTAACCGCACACGCACCTGCTCCGGGTCGGACACATAGCAAAAAAGGGTCTCGCCGCTAATTTCGATGCGATCGGCATATGGCCCGACCAGCGATTCCAATTCATGCGGATCGCCGCCGTAGATCTCAATGACTTCGCACCCGATCAGTTCATCGATCAGGTCATGCGGACGCCCTTCGGCAATGCTGCGACCTCTTTCGAGTACGCAGAGTCGATCGCATAACCGTTCGGCCTCTTCCATGAAATGGGTGGTCAAGATGATCGTTTTGCCGCGCGTAAGCAGGGAACGCAGGCGCTCCCAGATCAGGTGGCGCGCGTGTGGGTCGAGACCGGTGGTCGGCTCGTCCATGACAAGTAGCTGCGGGTCATTGATCAACGCACGCGCTAGCGTCAGGCGCCGCTTCATGCCGCCTGAAAGTTCAGACACACGCGCATTCACCTTGCTCTCTAGGCGTGCAAACTCAAGGAGCGACGGCATGACCGCTTCAACTCTGCGTGTATTCATGCCGAAGTAGCGGCCGTAGACCAGCAGATTCTCGCGCACAGTGAATTCGGGCTCAAGGTTGTCGAATTGCGGCACCACGCCGATACCCTTGCGCGCCAAACGAGCCTGGGCAGGTACCGGCACGCCGAGCACAGTAATCTTCCCCGCATCAGGGGATGTCATGCCAAGGATCATACGTGCGATCGTGCTCTTGCCCGCGCCGTTCGGTCCAAGCAGCCCGAAGCATTCCCCCGGGGAAACACGGAACGATAGCGCGTTGACCACGGCCTTGTCGCCATATGTCTTGCTTACGTCGGAAAAATCTATTGCGGGCATGAACATGCCCTCATCTGACCGTCGGGCGCCGTTGACTGGCATTTCTTCGGTTGGGTGGGTTCTTCCTGGTCTATCGCACCGTATGTGTTCATTGCGTCCTCATTAAAGGGCTGCAGCAGCATCCGGGAAAACGCCTCGTCCGTGGTAATTGGCAATCGTGTTGCAGAGCAGCCGAATGTCCCTGAGCTTTTTATATTCGACGAGTACCTCGGCGACTTCGTGGAGAGAGTGCCTGGAATGGTCTGCAATCGTGCAGATTCATCGAGATGGACAACAGCCGGAATTCTCTCCTGGCGTCCCATCCGCGTCTGATGCTTAAACAACATATCGCAATCCGGAGTTCGAGGGCTGACTATATAAGGCGCACGGTCCACCAGGCAGATCGGCGCCACGAGGCGGAGCCACGGGCGCGGGGGCCGCGCGGCACGTATCACGAGGATAAGTCTTGTAAGGAAATGCCCTGTCATTGGAACGAGTCCGGAGCCCTCGACGGATTCGAGAGAACTTTCAGCATTGCATCCCAGCCATCGATGATGATTTGATCAATAACGCGTGGATCCGGACCGTGTTGCGCCAAGCGGCGCCAATCGCGTCGAGATTGTCGACAGTTTCATATCGCGGGTTGTTGCCCCGCTTCTCCTGCTCGACGCAGAAGGCGAGCCACCCACCCTCGACAAGCGCGTCCGCTCCGTCACGGGTCAATTTAATACCACAGACGCGCATAGTGTCTCCATGTCTGAACGTCGAGGGTTGGGGCCGCTAGGAGGCCGGATTTCGGAAACAGGCGAGTAAGCAATCTTCGTTGACCGACTCACCCCGACACTCAAGCCGCTCTACCTCGAGCAAAGTTTCGTTCAGCATGCCGAGGACCGTCTCAGCACCAGCAACGTGGCCCCAGCGACGACAATTGGCGTCGCGCGCCGATCCGAAAACCAGATATCCATCTGGCGCAAGCATCCGCACTAAATTCCGAACAGCCCCTCTCATCTCGGCTATTCCTCCGATGTAGTAGAGCACTTCCGCCACAACGATCAGATCAAACCTCTCGTCAGGTGAAAACTGTTGAACATCAGAGACTATCCAGCTGATGTGCGGATAATCCCTCATGCGTCGACGCGATCTTTCTATAGCGTGAGGCACAACATCGATCACGGTGAGCCGTTTGCAGTGGGGGGCTAGCTGCACCGTAAATGCGCCGGCAGCGCATCCCACTTCGAGCGCATTTGAGATGGATCCCTGGGCAAGCGCCAAGCGGAGCATTTGCGTGTGACGCTCACGCTCGAATGGATTGGCGTCGAGTCCCCATGGATCGGGTGCAGCCAGTTCCCGATTCAGCAATTGATAATTGTCGATCTGTGTCAACTCGTTCACCTCGGTAAATAGATCTTACTCGTCGCTGCACATGCAGTCAGACGTCGTTCGCGCGGCAGGATCGCGGGCGGGGTTGAGCCTTCGAGGCGCTGTCGCATGTCCAGAACATTCTGTAGTGCGCGCATCAGTCGCCGGATGTTGATTCGAGTTGCCAGCAGAGCTGCGCGACAGCCAGTCGCTATTGCTCAGCGTGCACAGCGCGTAGGCTTTCAAGGGAAGTAGCAGAAAAATATTGATGAATGCATGCAGAGAGAACCCGAGGAACCGTAGTTGGCGGGCCCGAAGCGCGACAACGCTGCAGTGGATCATCGTCATGGCCACAATCATCAGGGCTGCCAACCAAGGCACGGTGCCCGTCAATGCAAGCTGTGCGAGCCCCGTCAGCACCGATAGTGCCAGAAGCGGCGGTCCGAGGTTCTGTCCGACAACGTCGAGCGTAAGGAAGCGATTGAGGTTGGGCAGCAGGCGCAGCCCAAGCAACGTGTCCCGGTACGTGCTCCGCGCCCAGCGTAGTTGTTGGCGCAGATACGGTCCTAGCTTGTTCGGAACGACTGTCGCTGCGATGGCGCTCGGCACGTACTCCGTTCGAAAGCCTGCCTTCAGCATGAGAATGGTGAGATGCCGATCCTCACCGAAATCGCTTGGCTTTCCCCGAAAATACTGTGATTCGTACTGGTCAAGCAGCGAAGCGAGCGCAGAGCGACGGTAGATAGCACATGGACCGCAGCAGCACATAACGGCTCCGAAGCGAGCTTGTGCCGCACGCTCCTCGTTGCAAGCCAGCCAGTACTCCATATCGATCAAACGGGTCAGCCAACTATCGTTTCGGTTGCGGGCCGTCAACTGTCCCATGGCCGCGCCGACAGCCGGATCTTGCATTTTAGGCACGAGTTTCCTGATGACGTCAGATGCGAGGATCGTGTCGGAGTCGACGTTTAACACCATATCTCCAGCAGAGCGGCGTATCGCGGCGATCTGTGCCTTCCGTTTACCGACATTCTGGGGAAGCAGGAGAATATTGAATCTGGGGTCTCGTGCGAAGGCCTCGTGCACAGGTCGCAAAGCCTCGCGATTTTCGGAACCGTCATCAACTAGGTAAACCTGCAGCCTTCCCCCGTATTCCTGACCCGCAATAGAAGCCAGGCACTCCGAAAGCGTGCGGGGATCCTCGTTGAAGCTTGGCACGATGACATCTACGCTGGGCAGCTCGTCAAAGCCGTCCAAGCCCTGGGACGCCAATGAAACATCGGTCGGCAGAGAATAAACGGCCTGCATGCTTTTATAAGCAGTCGAGAGAAGTGTATAAAGCGAGACGGCGACAGTGCTGGTTGTGTCAAGCATATCCATCGGATCTTCAGAACTCCCGAGTAAGCGAGCGGAATACAAAGCCGCGATCATGTAAAGCTGGAATTATCCTAGATAACGCCATAATAGTCTGGTGGCGCAGACTGCGGTCAGTTCCTTGCTGCATTTCACTGGAGGGACAACCGTCGTGCAAGAGCACGATTGACCCCGGTCGGACAGACTGCAGCACATCATTGACAATGGCGTCGGCCCCGGGAAGAGACCAGTCTCGTGGATCTACCGACCAGTGCACGGCAGTGAGTTCCGCATTCGCCGAAGCCTTGAGCACTTCTTCGGTCCAGATGCCGTAAGGAGCCCGGATGTGCCGCACCACCGCCTGAGGCGCCGCCATTTTTATGGCTCTGTTTGTCTCGAGTATCTGACGTTGCACCTCGTCGGGTTCGCAGTCAGACAGGTCTGGATGCGTCATTGTGTGGTTGGCGACTTCATGCCCCTCTGCAATCATTCGCTGGATCAATTTCGATTGATCGGCCAGGAACTCGCCGATGACGAAGAATGTTGCCGGCACCCGGTGTTCAGCCAGAATATCGAGAATCTCCGGTGTACAAAATGGATGCGGACCGTCGTCGAACGTCAAATAAACGCTGTTACGACCAGTGCCGTCATCGCGCTCACCGTGCACTTCGCACGAGCAATCGAGGTGCGTCATTGTTCTCGTCCTTTCCGGTAAATTATCCTGGTGTGCCATTCGGAGACCGGCCGCCCAAAGGGTAGGATGATGACGCCGCGCGTGGACGCAGGTCGAAACGCGCGCGGGGCAGCGTGTAGCGTACGCCGTTTCCCAAAATAGCGGTCACCAGACCGCCTCGTCTGAATCTGTCAATACCGCGGCTCGTTGCGGACTGCACCGAGTGCGAATGTAAATTCGAGCGATAGATGATCCCTCGACATGCTCGGAGTTGCGATTCCTTTTCCGCAACGGTTCCCAACGCACGTTAAAGCGCATGCAAAGGCCTCATAATTTTTGCCGATTTGCCAAAGCGTCCGATCTTGCGATCAAAGTGACGATTGGTGGTGAATCCCCGAGCTGTCGACGATCGCAAGGTGATGCAATGGGCTGATCGAACGCTTATGTAAGCATCGCATTCCAAAGCCACACATTTGACCCCTCTACACCACTGGCGCGCCATCGACGACTTGATTTCTGTCAAGATGCCCGTCTAATGGATGACGCCATTCAATTCGTAAAATCGATTGTTTGGATGACACCCATCCACGCCATAGATAAAATTCTGCCTCCACGGGTTCCTGCTAACGGACCGAGCCTGTTGTCGTGGCTGGCGCGGGACTTGCGTCGTCGCTCCCTTGAAGAACTTATCATGGCTCGGCATTGGCGGCTTTTTAACCTGCTCTGGGTAAAGCTCTGGAGCAGATTGAAACCTTCCGGAAGCCTGAAAGCGCCGGATAGAATTGCTCGGCTATGGCTGTCAAACGACTCGAGGAACTTGTCTCACTTGCCGAATTGAAGAACTGACCCCATCGGTTTGCGGTTTCGTTAGATCCGAGCGCTGGCCCCAATCTTCCGCAGATGGGCGGAGCGTCGCTTTTGGCTAAGCGATAACTGTCGCCCGGATGGTGACCACCGTCGAGAGGTGAAAGCAGGCGGTCCATGCTGTGACGACCACACGACTACTTGAGGGGATCAGGATCGAGCCGTTGTCGTAGCGCGGGACACCATTTGGAAGACACCCGGGCGCGATTGGCCTCCAAGTGCAGGTAACCGAGCTCGTCTGAATCAACAACCTGGGCCGCGGCACGACATCGACTGCTTGTCCAGCGAGCCGCAGTTGTGAGACTTCGCCAGCATCGCCGCCACGGTGGCAGCTGTGACGATGGCAGTGGTGCCCACAGTTATCCATGAAGCGGATGGCGATTATCCAAACAATCGATTTACGGATTCCCCGGGATGCTCCAGAAGACGCATGAAATGACGAGATCAGGTACCGGGAAGGGACGGGAATTGGCTAGATCGGCGCCATCCTCGATGAATCGGCGAAGCGCGCCAACATGAGCCGTACCGCAACATACGTCATCGCCCATTTGCACGGAAGCTCCGGCCTCTCGCTCCGACCCAAGTGCGATGCCGATGGGTCGGATCGGGTGCGAGATAAAAGACTGAACGATGACGGAGGGATATGCGGCGGCTTGAACGCCCGGACTGAAAAGGCGTATGGCGCCGCAACTTCCAGTCTGGCAGAAAATCGTAAATCTGTGAGACGAAGGGTCATGCATAAAAATTGGCGAGAATCACGATCGCTGATGCAGGTCCGAATTGATATGCAGAATTTCAGCAGATTTTAAGCCGATGCGCTTTTCCAGAACGAGGCAAAGAACATGCTCGCTGAAGAGGGATCGGTATGTTGTTTCTCGACGGCGGACTGGTTTCGGTGATTGTCTGTGGTCGCTGGCGGCAGCTTGGCGCTATGCACAGCGAACGGGGCGGACGCTGGCCATCGATTGGCGTGGCTCCTGCTATCTCAATCAACCCTTCACGAACGCTTTTACGGTGTTCTTCGAGCCGATTCAAGATATTGCTGGCGTACGGGTGATTTGCGATGACCAGATCAACCAGTTCTCATTTCCGGGACCGTTCTTCCCATCATGGTGGAACAAGCCCACAATCGAGAGCGTTTGCCGCCCCGATGAACAAATTTTCCCGGAACGGGACGAACTGACTGAGCTTCTTCAAGCCCAGGACGATACTGATACCAACAGGGTAGTTTCTGATGCCTGTTTAATGTGGCGGTGCGACCAAGCTGCCGAACGCCAGATATTTCAGAGCCTCAACCTTAGACCTGAAATTCAGGCTCGTATTCACACCATCTATCAGGAGCACTTCAAGGGGCGCAGTATCATCGGTGTGCACGTACGGCACGGCAATGACGAAGATATAATGGACCATACGCCCTACTGGGCCGATCCGGAGTTCGCCTTACGCCAAGTGTGCACTGCCATTGAGAAGGCCAAAGCGCTACCGCATCGACGCCCTGGTTTTCTTGTGTACGGACAGCGCGCAGGTACGGGACCATTTACTGGGTGTGTTTCCCGATCTAATCACTATCCCGAAATGCTTCCAGGCGGCACAGGCCGGGCTATTACACAGTGCATCGCTGGGAGCGGACGGCGGTATCTCTGCTCTTACAGAGATGTACCTTCTCGCCCGATGCGATACGGTAATTCGCTTTCCGCGGACCAGCGCCTTCACGCGCTATGCCCGTCTCTTCGTGTCACGTGTTATTGAGTTCGACTTGAAAGATCCGACTCGCTTGATCTTGACTGACGAGTCGTCCGAGCATGAGCTGGCTTTATGAACCGGCACTCCGCTGAACAAATTCTCGGCGCCCTCGCAGGATTGACGAGAGGTCTTCACTGGATCGTAATGTGGGCGCAGCACGCGACGAGACAAGGCGGGGGCGCATCCTCTCCTAGCGTCTCGCGCGCCCAAAGGCTTGCCGGATCATTGTTGTGAGGGTAGCTATTGGGCGCCTTCGGTGAATGGAAACGGCACCGCGCGCTCGACCCGCATCATTGGCATAGCAAGCTCGCACGTCGGCGATTCCGATCGGACGAGGACATTCGCGCGCCGCAGCCTCGTCGGCGCCTTTGCCGCCGCCCTGCCTGATGCGAGGGCCTTCGTCGGGCTTGGTCGACAGATCGCCATCAAGCTGATGTTCGTGCTCTATGCGGTCGTGGGCGTGGCCGGTGCCGTTGTTTATTCCCACATTCCGACACGTCTGGCAAACCGCGCGAAGAAGCCGCCGCCGCGCTAGGTCCTTAGCGCGCATCGTCCTTGCAACTCGCAGCTCAACTCACGACGCATTCGCAGGCGTGATCGGCTGCGAAAGACAGAAGATGCACTGTTGTAGTCTCCGGCTCCCGCCGCTGCTTGCATGACGGCTTGCGCCAGTCGTTGACAAAACTCAATTGGCCAGTCACCATTCCCGTTGCCCGGCCATTTGTAATGATTAAGTTTGAGGTGGTGCCATGCCTCGCATGATCAGGTTCATGCTCACGCGTTTGGCGACGGGGTTCGCAATTAGATCCGCCGTGGGCTTCTTCGTTTGGCAAAATGGATTTGCCGCGGCAGGCACGCTTGAGAATTATCTCGCGCAGGGCCTGTTCATCTACCTCTTCGCAAGCACCATCAGCATGGGTTATCTCGCGACGGCCCTGCTCCTCGAAGAATAACGCCGGACGCTCTCCGTCGCATGTTGGTGCTCGTTGCGCCCGTTCGTCTGCACTTCCCTATTAAGCCCGCCAGTCCGACGGTATCCGCATGTGTCGTCAGCGCCACCGTTGATGCGGACAAGGCCTGAAGCAAGCGATGAAGACAGTCGAGATGGCAAGAACAATCCCGATGAGCATGACGTCCTGGTACATTTGCGCCTGGCCATAACGGAGCAAGCGATTGATCGCCACATTGACGGCGGTCGAATTCCGGCGCGGTTATCGCCCTGCCCCGAGGTCAGCACGCCTTCCGCAGCAGATCGACGCTGTCGACCACGACGACCCTGCCTCTGACTTCGACCCCTGCAGGACCGAGGGCAGCGAAAGCCCGCGAAAGGGCTTCGGGCGCAACACCGAGTTTGCCGGCCAGAATTCTCTTCCGGTAAGGCAGGCGAAAGGTGGCCTGCGATGCTGAGGCCGGGCAGCGGCTGACGAGGTAATTCGCAACACGCTGTGCAGCCGTGTGCAGCCGGTCTCCCGCTATGCAATCCATGGCACCGAGCAGATGCTGGGTTATGATGCGCATCACGTTGCGATGCATGATCGGATAGCGGTCGGCGAGCACCCGCAACTCCACAAGGTCGAACAACGCGACCTCTGCGCCGTCGGCGGACCATGCGCTGTAGGTGTAGGAGCCGCCTCCCGACAGGAGATATTCGCCGAACGTCTCGCCCGGTTCGCAGATGCAGATATCTGCCTGGCGCCCCGCGGATTCCGACTTCGAAAGTCGCACGAAGCCGCGCATCACGCAATAGACGAACGACGCCTGCTGGCCCTCGGCGATGATCCGCTCGTCCGGTGCGAAGATCTGGAACTGAGCCGTGTCGGCCAGTTCTTCTATCCTTGCTTTGTCCAGGCCGTGAAACAGGTCAGATCGCAAAAGTATGGGATGTCTCGATAGCATCGATCTTCCTTTCGTTTCGGCCGTGAGCGGTTCAAGGTCTTTTGCAATCGGTTTCGTCCTCGACGAGGATTCGCCAAGCTGCTCCTTCAAGGTCGTCGTACTGGCGGCTCGTCAGCGACCAGAGGAACGCCAGGAGACCCATTCCCCCCATCAGCAGTGCGATCGGCATCAGATAGATCAGCATGTTCATGTGGTTTCAACTTCCGCACTTCCCCCGGCAAGCGGCTCGCTCCGTAGGCCGGGGCGCCTGCCGAAGGCATTTAATCGCAGCGCATTCGTCACGACGATGATCGACGAAGTCGACATGGCCACCGCCGCTATCAGCGGCGTTGCCAGGCCGGCGATTGCGATCGGTACCGCAAGCACGTTGTAACCGATGGCGAGAGCAAAGTTCTGGCGAATGAGGCTGGCGGATCTTCGCGCAACGGCGATTGCTTCAGGAACGGCATCGAGACGATCGTTGAAGAAGATAAGGTCGGCGGCTTGCCTGCCGACGTCGGATGCGGTTGCGGGCGCCATCGAGACCTGCGCGGCGGCCAGCGCCGGTGCGTCGTTGATCCCGTCGCCGACCATGAGCACGCGATAGCCCTCGGCGCCCAGCCTCTGGAGTTCCTCGACCTTCTGTTTCGGCGCCAGGTCGCCCAGAGCTTTGCCGATACCGAGAGCCCGCGCTGTGTTGTCGACGACGGCCTGCCTGTCGCCGGATACTATCAGCGTTTCGATACCGGCTGCAGCGAGCTGGCGGAAAGCCTCGGCGGCGCCCGGACGAAGCGTGTCGTCAAACAGGAAACGGGCGAGATCAACGCCGTTTTTCGACAGGACCACCTCCGAAAACGGACTATCGCCTGCGGGCGTGAGCCCGGTTCCGCAGGCAAAGGCCCGGTTGCCGAGCCGATAGAAGTCCGCTCCTTTCCAGGCTTCCAGCCCCCCGCCGGCGATTTCCGTGACCCTGTCGAAGGCGAAGGGGTAAGAGATCTCTATGTCCCGCACCAGACCCTGGGAAAGCGGATGCCGGGAATGCGCCGCCATTGCGCAGGCGATGGCGCTATTGCCCCCGTCGATCGCGTCGGCTCGGACGAGGCGGGGCCGGCCCATCGTCAGGGTGCCGGTCTTGTCGAAGGCCACGATGTCCGCGTCGGCCAGTCTTTCGAGCGCCGAACCGTCCTTCACCATGATGCCCCTGCGGAAAAGTTCGCCGGCGGCGACCACCTGGACCACCGGTACAGCAAGGCCCAATGCGCAGGGGCATGTGATGATCAGCACCGCGACCGCGACCAGCATGGCCTGTTTCCAATCGCCGCCAAGCAAGCCCCAGGCGAGAAAGGAGGCCAACGCCAACAGGTGCACGGCGGGAGAATAAAGTGCTGCGGCGCGATCGGCGACCCGGCGATAACGAGCCCTGCCGCCCTCGGCCGCTTCCATCAGGCCGATGATCTCGGAAAGAAGTGAATCCCTTGCCACTTTAGTCGCCCGCAGGACGAGCGAACCGGTCAGGTTCATCGCACCCGAATTCACCGCGCTGCCTGCGGCGACGGCGACCGGGCTGCTTTCGCCGGTGACGATGGAGAGGTCGACGTCGCTCTTGCCGCTGACGATCATGCCGTCGAGGGGGATGCGTTCGCCGGCCGCAATCGAGATCTCGTCTCCAACTGCGATCTCTTCGACCGCAACATAGCGCCGCGACCCGTCCGCCATTATCAGCAGCGCACCGCGCGGCGTTAGTCTGACAAGCCCATTGATTGCAGCGCGCGCCTTTTCCCGCATGACATGATCGAGCGTTCTACCGATCAGCAGGAAGAACAGCAGGGACACCGATGCGTCGAACCAGACATGCTCGCCATGGTGCACGGTTTCCCACAGGGAGACTGCATAGGATAGCGTCACGGCAAGCGAGATCGGAACATCCATGTTGGTGCGCCCGCTTTTTACCGCGTTCCACGCCGATTTGAAGAAGAGGCGTCCCGCATAAACCAGCGCAGGCGCCGCGATCATCGCCGAGATCCAGTGAAACATGTCGCGCGTGGCCGCATCGGCGCCCGACCATACCGACACCGAGAGCATCATGATGTTGGCGGCCGCAAAGCCGGAAACTCCGATCGCCAGCAGTAGCTGGTTCCGGATCCTGTCGGTTTCGAGTGCTGTCGACGTGATGAGATGGGCGCGGTATCCGGCCAAAGTGATCGCGGCGAGGATTTCGGAGGGATCGGTCGCCTTCGCCTCGATCTCCTCCTGATAGACGCAGCTGACACGTCTGGCGGTGAGATTGACCCGGGCTTTCCTGACGAACGCAAGCGCCGACAGTGCTTTTTCGATGGTCAATATGCAGCCGCCACAGTGGACGTCGGGCACGCTGAGGTCGACCTGGCGTAATCCAGCCCCGAGCGGGTGGCTGGCAAGGCGTACCTCCCCGGCGCTGGCAGATGTCGCGCTGAGGGCGAGAACGCTTTCCGCATCCATCGAACAGCAGGTCATTGGCGGAACTCCGCGGTGTCGAAGCGTTTGGCCTCATGCATGACGACCGCCCCATTCATTCTCGATATGGCCTCGACGATCCAGTCGCCGGCGACAACCTGGTGATCAGCTTCGAACCGCCCTTCGCCCGTCTTCCGGAGCGTCAAGCGGAAATCCTCATGATCGCCGACGGGCCGCTTGAAGTTCAGCGTGACATCATCGATCATCGCAGGCGTGCCGGCCTTGTCGTGGATGTCGTAACGGATTTGGCTGCCCTTAACGACGAGCGCGCCCTCGACGCCGGAGGCGGCCATTGCCTTCATCGCTGCCGCCCTGGCGTTGAATTCCTGGCTGGCCACATAGGTGTTTTCCACGACGATGCCACTCCAGCTGGACGCAGCATAGAAGGCCATGGTGGCGTTGACGGCGATCACCACGGCGAAGAATGCCGAGGTGGCAAGCAGCACGTGCAAGCCGGTAAAGCCTCGAGTAGATGTCTTCATTTCACGTCTCCCGGCGCGTTGAACGCCGCGCGATAGCTCGCCCGGTCGGCTTGACCGGCGTCTTGGCCTATATCTTCGATGACGAAGAGGAATTCGTTGATCTCTGCCCCGTCGGGGGCGCGCGTGACGAAGACCTTGAGCGTCGTGGCCGCGTCGGGTTCGACGTGAGCGGTGAAGCTGCGGACATCCTGCCTGCCGAACTCGGGAATGCGCATTGTGCCCCCCTCCAGCCCGACGAGGGTGATGGTCACGTCCCGCGGCTTCGGCACCATGTTGAGGACACGCAGCGTGTAGCCGTTTCGGATGGAGCCGTCGCTTTCCAGAACATATTGAGGGTTCCGGTCGTGGACGACGTTGAGCCCGAGCCGATCGCGGAAGGCGAGATGGACGACCATGGCGATGCCGATCAATGCCCAGACGACACCGTAGAAGACGGTTCTTCGGCGGAAGATGATGCGCCAGTCGAAATGCCGGACGGTCGGGATGAAGCTTCCGTCGTCGTTTCGGACATTGGAGGGCTGGATGGCTGTCCGTCCTCCGTCAGTAGCAAGCGACATATTGCTCGAATATTCCTTGAGCGTCGCATAGGCGATCAGGCCGTGTGGCTTTCCGAGCTTGTCCATGACGCCGCCACAGGCATCGATGCAGAGGGCGCATGTGATGCATTCCATCTGCTGGCCGTCGCGAATGTCGATCCCCATCGGGCAGACGGCGACGCAGGCATTGCAGTCCACGCAATCGCCCACCGGCAGACCCTGAGCCTTCTTGGCATGGCGCGACCGCTGCTCGCCCCGCCAGTCGTTGTAGGTGACAACAAGCGAATTCTCATCCAGCATCGCGCCCTGAATGCGCGGCCACGGACACATATAGGTGCATGTCTGTTCGCGCATGAGGCCGCCAAGCACATAGGTCGTCGCGGTCAGGGTGGCGATCGTGGCATACGCAGCGGCAGGAGCGCTGCCGTCAAACAGTGAAGCCGCCAGGCTCGGCGCGTCGGCAAAATAGGAGATCCACGCTCCGCCCGTGGCGACGGCGATCAGCAGCCAGATCGCGTGCTTGATCACCCGCTTCCTGAGCTTGTCGAAAGTGAAGGGGTCGGCATCGAGCTTCATCCGAGCGTTTCGGTCGCCTTCGACAGCGCGTTCGACGACGAGAAAGAGATCGACCCAGACGGTCTGCGGACAGGCATAGCCACACCAGGCGCGGCCGACAGCGGCGGTGAGGAGGAAGAGGCCGAAGCCCGCCATGACGAGCAGGCCCGCCACATAGTAGAATTCCTGCGGCCAGATCTCGATGAAGAAAAAGAAGAAGCGCCGCGAGGCGAGGTCGACGAGGATTGCCTGATTGGGCGCATAGGGACCGCGATCCCAGCGAATCCATGGCGCGAGGTAATAGGTGCCAAGCGTGAGCAGCATCAAGACCCATTTGAACCGGCGAAATGGCCCTTCGGCGCGTTTCGGAAAGATCTTCTTGCGCGGCGCATAGAGAGGCTGGCGATTGCGCCGGGCGTTGACGGGTTCGACGCAAACGCGGTCAATGTCATTTAGATTGGAGCGGGTATAGAGATTCATAGGACCTGTCCGATTTTCACCACTCTTTTCCCAGCCGTGGCGCATCTGTTCCTTGATGCAGATCAAGAACGACCGTGCAGAAGCGAAAAGGCCACGCCCCAGAGTAAGGGCGTGGCCGGAGGACAGCGGCGGAGAAACCGCTGGGACGTCCTCCACAGGAGCTGAAACTATCGGCTCGTCTGCATGTGGTCTTTGAGGCAGATCAAACTCACCATCGAATTGCCGATCTTTGCCGGGTCGTCCTGCTCCGAAGACGCAGGCATCTGTTGGGCGCGCGCTGAGACACGCGATCGGATAACAGCACGCGGCGTGCCGTAGAGACGGAGGATCGGATTGCGGTCGTGGGCTGTCATGTCTTTTCTCCTTACGTGCCGCCCCCGAGCGCATGAACGAAAATGGTAAGCTCGTTGACCGTTGTGTCCCCCAGGCGCGCTGCCCAGGCAGGCATGACGCCATGTTTGGGAGAGGCAACCTGACGAAGAATGGCGTCTTCACCCCGCGACTTCAGCCAGATTGCATCGGCGAGATCCGGCGCACCCATTTCCGCCTTTCCTTTTGCGTCCTCGCCGTGACATGGGGCGCAATTGTCGAAGAAAACCTGTTTTCCGGCCGCCGCCAGACCGACATCCGAGGGCGTATTGGTCAGCCCCCAGACATAGGCGGCGACCTGCTTCATCTGGATGGGCTCCAGAACACCGGCAAAGGGCGGCATTTCGGAGGAATGGCTATCCGTATCGCCGTCGAAGCGGATGCCATGAGCGATCGTGGTCTGGATGGCATTCAGATCCCCGCCCCACAGCCAGTCGTCGTCGTTGAGATTCGGAAACCCCGGACCGCCGCTCGCTCCCGATCCATGGCAGGGCGCGCAGTTCACCTTGAAAGCGGATGCGCCGCCAGCGATCGCGAATTCACGAAGAGCAGGATCCGCGGCGATCTCCTCCACTGTCTTGGCAGCGATCAGATTATGGAACTTCGTCTGCGATGACTTAGCGAGATTGAGGTCCTGCTGCAGCTCGGCGCGCGTTGAATAACCGAGATAGCCGTTAGTGGCGGAAGTGATCATCGGGATGGCCGGGTAAGCGATGGCGTAGCCGATCGCCCAGAGGATCGTCACGTAGAAGGTCCAGATCCACCAGCGCGGCATGGGATTGTTGAGCTCTTGGATGCCGTCCCATTCATGACCCGTCGTTTCGACGCCGCTCAGTTCATCGATATGCTTTTCCGACATCTCAATCGTCCTTCAAGGGAATATCGGCGGCATCTTTCGCCGTTTGCTTGCTACCTGGGCGAAGGGTGAGCATGACCGCGCCGACGAAGAATGCCGCCATTGCCAGGAGGCCCCAGCTGTCGGAGAAGTGTCTCATTGCAGTGTAAGTTTCCATGGATCACCTCACCGGTAGCCGGTCGCGTCGTCATAGGTCGAGAAATCAACCAGCGTTCCGAGCATCTGCAGGTAGGACACCAGCGCGTCCATCTCGGTCAGCCGGGTTGGATCGCCGTCGAGATCGCCGACATTCGCATTTGGGTAGCGCTTGAGTAGGGCCGCCGCGTCCGCGTTCGGATCGGCCTGGGCTCTCATGTCGGCCTCGGCATTCGCCAGCATGTCGTCGCTGTAAGGCACGCCCACGTCCTCATTGGCCTTGAGGTCCTCTCCGACACTCCTGACCGTCACCTCCTTCTCTTCTAGGAAGGCGTAGCTCGGCATGATTGATTCCGGCACCACGGCCCGCGGATTTGCGAGATGCTGGACGTGCCATTCGTTCGAGTAACGCCCCCCGACGCGGGCCAGATCTGGCCCTGTCCGCTTGGATCCCCATTGGAACGGGTGGTCGTACATCGATTCCGCTGCGAGCGAATAATGGCCGTAACGCTCGACCTCATCACGGAACGGCCGGATCATCTGGCTGTGGCAGAGATAGCAGCCTTCACGGATGTAGATGTTCCGTCCGGCGAGCTCTAGCGGCGTGTAGGGCCGCATCCCTGCCACTTTTTCGATCGTGTTCTGCAGGTAGAACAGCGGGGCGATTTCAACGATGCCGCCAATGCTGACGACCAGCAGCGAGCCGACCAGAAGAAGCGTCGCGTTCTTCTCGAGGGTCTTATGTTTATCAAGTAACGATGCCATGTCTCACCTCACTCGGCAGGCTGTGCCTGGGGCACCAAACTGGTCGGCATTGGGGCTTCGTCGCGCAGGTGGCCTCGGAGCGTCATGAACACATTCCAGGCCATGACGAGGCCACCGGCCAGGTAGAGTGCTCCGCCGACGGCACGCAGCACGTAATAGGGGATCATCGCCGCGACCGTTTCAGCGAAGGAATAGACGAGGAAGCCCTGGGAATTGTATTCTCGCCACATCAGCCCCTGCTGGATGCCCGCGACCCAGAGCACCGCGGCGTAAATCACAATCCCGAGCGTCGCAAGCCAGAAGTGCCAGTTGACCATCCGCAGGCTGTAGAGGCGCTCGCGCCCCCACAGTTTCGGCGTCAGGTAGTATATCGCCCCGAAGGTGATCATACCCACCCAGCCAAGTGCTCCGGAATGCACGTGACCGATCGTCCATTCGGTATAGTGGCTGAGCGAATTGACCGCCTTGATCGACATCATCGGGCCTTCGAAGGTCGACATCCCATAAAATGCGATGGCGACGATCATCATCCGGATGATCGGGTCGGTGCGAATTTTGTCCCAGGCGCCCGAAAGGGTCATTAAACCGTTGATCATGCCGCCCCAGGAGGGCATCCAGAGCATGACGGAGAAGACCATTCCGAGCGTCTGCGCCCAGTCAGGCAGCGCCGTGTAATGCAGATGATGCGGGCCGGCCCAGATATACATGAAGATCAGGGCCCAGAAGTGGATGATCGACAGCCGGTAGGAATAAACCGGGCGGTTGGCCTGCTTCGGCACGAAATAGTACATCATGCCCAGGAAGCCGGCGGTGAGGAAGAAGCCGACGGCGTTGTGGCCGTACCACCATTGGGTGAGTGCATCCTGGACGCCGGAGAAGAGAGAATAACTCTTGGAGCCGAGGAACGAAGCAGGAACAGCGAGGTTGTTGACCACATGCAGCATCGCAATGGTGACTATGAAGCTGAGATAGAACCAGTTTGCCACGTAAATATGCGGCTCTCTGCGCTTCAGGATCGTTCCGAGATAGACGGCCAGATAGGCGACCCAGACGATGGTAAGCCACAGGTCGACGTACCATTCAGGCTCGGCATATTCGCGCGCCTGATTGATGCCGATCACGTAGCCGGTCGCGGCCATCACGATGAACAGCTGGTAGCCCCAGAAGACGAACCAGGCGAGTGTTCCTCCGAAGAGACGCGCGCGACAGGTGCGTTGCACCACATAGAAGGATGTCATGATCAGCGCGTTGCCGCCGAAGGCGAAGATCACCGCCGACGTGTGAACCGGTCGCAATCTTCCGAAATTCAAATAGGGCGCGATGTTGAGGTCGGGAAAGGCGAGCTGCAGCGCGATGATCACGCCGACGAGGAAGCCGACGACGCCCCAGAACACCGTGGCGATCAGGCCGTAGCGGATTACCTCATCGCAATAGCCCGTAAGGTCTGTTTTGCGCTGTTGGCCCGTCGGCGAAAACTCTGCGTTTTTAACAAGCAGCAGCGTTCCCACAACCAGGCAGAGGCAAAGTATACCCATATGGACTGCAAAGAGATGATCGTGCGCGAATGCCGCTGCGAGCAGCGCCAGAAACGCTGCGACCGCGACCACCATCGTTTCTGTCGTGTAATTCATGATGTCGTCCCCAGTGCGCAGACGACCGCCTCGCGGCCGGCTTTCTCGGATTTCGAGGCAGGACTGTCACGAAGACGGGAACGGCTCCTTGATCTACATCAACAAGCGGACTGGAAGCGGTGGACGAACGGACGTTGTTACACTCTGTTACAAACTTTCCCCTTTTGGCACCGCCCGCTATTCCCATGTGACGCAGCTGCTTTCTACCGCACCCACTGCCACAAGGGGGTATGAAGATGCTGTGCAGAACACCACGCGTCCGTCGAGAAGACGTTAAAAGCTCTTCATGCCGGCCAATCCCTCTCGTCGCTTTTCGTAGGCTCGGAGGCGGAAGCCGTCGCGGCCAGTAAGGCGATTTGGTGGGAGGGTGATAAGCCAACCATCTCGTCCAGGTGGAAGAAGGTGTCGTGCGCCTGCTTCGTTTCATCGGCGAAGATCATCGCGTGATAATCGCTCTTCACTTCGCCGACGATCTCAACGGCGCGTCGTTTTCGGAGGATTCCTGTCAAAGGGTCAACTTCCACACACGCGACACCGGGGGATCGACATTAATGCCCTCGCGAACTCCCGACGCGATATGAGCTCAGTCGCGGCAATCCAAAGCTGGTTCAGCAGCGCCGACGTTCGCCGAGCGTGCTTGTCCTCCGGTGATTCCTACATCGCTTGCAGGCTGCCATGTCCCTCGCAAGGGCGCTGGGCAAGCAGGCAAAAATTGGGATCTTCTGCCTTTTATTCCCGAATTTGACGGGCATCAAAGAACCCAAATCCGGCATCTGCTAAAAACATTCATGAGGCTGATTGGGTCTCGCAGAACAGGAGCTTGCAAATGCGGTTAAAATTCAGTCCGATCGCTGCAGCAGCAGCCTTGATTGTCTCGGCAGCGCCGTTGATGGCGGCCGACCATCAGGTTCGGATGCTCAACAAAGGCACGGAAGGCGCGATGGTGTTCGAGCCCGGCTTCCTGAAGATCGCCCCCGGCGACACCGTCACTTTCATCCCCACCGACAAGGGCCACAACGTCGAAACCTTCAAAGGCCTCATTCCGGATGGCGTTGCGGAATATAAGTCAAAGCCGAACGAGCAATATCGGGCGAAGTTCGATGTTCCAGGCGTCTATGTCCTGAAATGCACCCCACATTCCGGCATGGGCATGGTTGCCTTGATCCAGGTGGGCGACAGCCCGGCCAATCTCGAAGCGATCAAGACTGCAAAGGTGCCGAACATGGTGCGTAAGCGGCTCGATGCCGACCTCACACACATCACCCAGTGATAAACGGCAGGTGCGGATGGCCGCGCAGCCCATGAAGATGGCGTTCGCGGGGGCTTTCTGCCTCTCAGGAGCAACTGATGCTCCCGTGAGCATCGAGCAGAGCCAGGCGCGTCAGGCAAGGCGTCCAGGCAGTGGTTAGCGTCGGACACGGTTGTCGGCAAAGCCAATGCCGAAACTTGGCTGGATCATCGAGAACGTCAATGCGGCCTGTGAAAAGAGCTATGATCTGCACGGCAGACCTGCGAAGAAACGCGTGGGCGAGATCACTGGCCCGGCGGCAATCTCGCTGACGACGAATATAACGAGGTCGTTTTTTGCGGGCAGTCGCGAAGGAGATGCCAGCCGAAACCCGCGGTTTCGTTCCGGTCGTCTAGGAATTGCACGGAAGGCGCCGTCGAACGTTTGATCGAAATCCCGCGGCAGGCAAGTCGTGCTACAATTACGAGACCCCTGCCCTCGTCCTTCGACGTGCTCGAACAACCGCTTTCGTGAGCGGGCGAGAGCCGTCGACCATGCGGCGCTCGGTAGCTCACCTCGCGACAAGGCTCCTTCAGGCGCCTGAGCGGCCGCCATAATCGCGATGGGCACATTTCTGCGGACCGGCGCTTGCCGACGCCACCTGAAAGGTTCGACGTCAGTCGCCAACGATATCCTAGACCGCGGCCTGCCGAGATCGAGCTGTGCTTCAATGAGCCGAAAAGCTCGACGGTAACGACCTCGACGTCCAGGCGGTGATACGGGCGCGCGCCCATCTGCTTGCGACAGGGCGCCCGATGACCGTATTTGTGAGTGCGCCCGCCCTGATTCACACGAACTTGCGACGTCGATCCTCGTCGACGTGCGGTTGTCGACGGGACTCCTGGGAAGATAACCGCAGGGTCCTCGATCGAGAAACGGGAACTCGATGTCTTCTCGCGCGGCCTTTGATGCGTTTCGTGTCGCCGGAACCGATGCAAACTTCCGGCGACATGCATTAGGCTGCCTTGCTGTGCGTGTGCCCGTGCGAGCCAAAATAGGCGTCGAATGCTGCCGCGACTGCACGGACCATAAAGCGCGCCTCCTCGCATACGACAATCCGTTCACCGCTGATCGTCACGACGCCGTCGGCCATGAGCTCGCCGAGACGGTCGTTGCCCTCGACAAGGAAGCCGGTGTCGAAACCCGACCCGCTGCTCAAATGGCCGAGATCGGCTTCGAAATCGCACATCAGCCTCTCGATGACCCTCGCCCGAAGCTTGTCCTCCTCGCTGAGAAGATATCCCTTGGCGGTCGGCAGCACCCCGAAGGCAATCCGCTCGGCATAGAGGCCGAGAGGCACGTGGTTCTGCATATAGCCGGCCGGCAGCCGCCCGATCGCAGATGCGCCGAGGCCGATCAGGCTATCGCAATCATCCGTGGTATAGCCCTGGAAGTTTCTCCTCAGCGCTCTGTTGCGCGCGGCGAGTGCCAACTGATCGTCCGGCAGTGCAAAATGATCGAGCCCAATGCGCTGATATCCGGCGTTCTGCAGCTCCTCGGCGATCACTTCCGCCTGCTCGTTCCGCTGTTTTGCGTCCGGCAGCGATGCTTCGTCGATCAGGCGCTGATGTTTCTTGAAAGCGGGTATGTGAGCGTAACCGAAAACGGCGAAACGTTCGGGACGCAGTTCTGCAGCCAGCCGGACCGTTTCGATGCAAGATTGGACGGTCTGTTTCGGAAGGCCATAAATCAGGTCGAAGTTGATGCTGCTGACGCCTGCTGAGCGCAACCCGGCGACCGCCCTTTCCGTCTGCTCAAAGGATTGCAGCCGCTTGATACCGGCCTGCACGATCGGATCGAAGCTCTGGACGCCGAGGCTTGCGCGGTCGATACCGTTTTCGCCGAGCGCGTCGATCATGGGGGCGACCAATGTGCGAGGGTCGATCTCGACTGCGACGCCGGCTTTCGCTTCGAATGTAAAGGCGCTCCTGAGCTTTGCCATTAGAGCCGAAAATTCCTGCGGCTTCATGACCGACGGCGTGCCGCCGCCGAAATGCACGTACTTGACGGGCACGTCGTTTCCGGCCGCAAAGGAGATAAGCTCGATCTCCTCCTTCATCACGTCGAGATAGTCGGCGACTGGAGCGTCTTGCCGGGTGATGGTTGTGTGGCAGCCGCAGTACCAGCATATCGAACGGCAGAACGGGACGTGGAGATAAACCGAAACCGGGCCAGCCGCGGCGATATGGGCGAGGTTGCCGACATATTCATCCGGCCCCACGGCAGCTGAAAAAGCCGCCGCCGTCGGGTAGCTCGTATAACGCGGAACCCGCGCATCGCCGTATTTGGCGATCAGATCATCGGACATTTTCGCATCCCTTCTCAAAACAGGATGCTTTATGACCTCCGGCCGCGCCGGCTTCCTTGTCCCAAATCAATGATGACGTCTCAGGCCAGACTCAGCCCGATCTTTGTCCGCTGTGAAAGTCAGCACTTTCGAACCCGCCTAACATCTCGTTCTGACATGGGTCGAGCCGCGGTCCCGTCTGTTCGAAGAGACGTGGCACAAGGAAACGAGCAAGAATGCCTGATACCGGGTGAAACAACTCAAATTGATGTCCGCGTGGTGTCGCCGGTCGAGCCGCATCCCACCGTCTCGGCACGCTCCATGCGCTGGCCCCCGGCGATATTTTGCTGATCGCCAGTGGAAACTGGTGCCGGCCTAACGGCGGAAATCTCGAACGAAGCCTACCGAAATGCGGAAGTCGTGGTCGTTCCAAGTCCACAGGCCCTCGCCGCGGCCGCCGACGTGATCGTCAAGGTGCGCTCCGACTAATGAGGTCGCCCTGCTGTCGCCTGAAAAGACGCTGATCTCTTTCATCTATCCCGTAGCCAACAACGAGTTGCTCGAGCGGGCTCTGCATTCGGGCGCGAATATAAGCGCCATAGACATCCCGCGCATCAGCCGTGCACAGAAGATGGATGGGAAAGATCGGGAGCTACCGAGCGGTCATCGAAGCGAGTGCGAACTTCAGGTGTTTCTTCACCGGGCAGATCACCGCGCGGTTTTTCCAGGCTCTCCTCAGTTTTACGTCGCCTTGAGGTCCGTCAGCACCTTGTCAAAAGCATCCTTGACCGGCTTTGAGATTTCCTC
>NZ_NWSQ01000043.1 GCF_002531725.1 Rhizobium sp. L43 | reverse complement strand
TCAGTTCGGAAAACTCGCGCCGGGTCATGCGCGGAACCACGGCCGTTCCCGATGGCTTGGCATCCAGCGCTCGCTCGCTGACCAGGCGGCGTAAGGCTGCGCGAACCGGCATGGGGCTCAGCGATAATGTTGCGCAGACGCCCCGAATGGAAAGCTTGCTGTCCGGTGTGAAATCGCCATTGATCAGCGAGTTGCGGATCAGCCGATAAGCTTCTTCCTCCAGCGCGCCCGTGGCCATGGCTGACGAAGTTATGTCGCTCCTGTCCATCTTGTAGCGATCTGCCTTTGGTGCCGGCCTATCGTAGCAATGCCGCCCTTGCGTCGAGGAAATCCCCGACGGCAGCGGTGAAATGCGCAAGGTCGCGTTCCGTCGTCGGCAAGCTGAGCGCAGTCATGCCGCGGCGGGCGATGTAGATGCCGGCGTCGAGCATGTCGAAGAAGAACAGCTCTTTCAGCGCCTCCTCCCTGGGGGTGACCGCATAGGGGCGGTCAATGCGGCCCCGACGGAAATGGGCCGTGGCGAGCGAGCCAAGGCCACAGAACTGCAGCGGCGCGCCGGCCGTGTTGGAAATTGAGTTGTGTCGTTCGCGCAGGCCCTCCCCGAGCGCGAATAGACCGGCAGCTGCTGCGGCGGTAAACACCTCTTCCATGGCGGTGACGCCTGCCGCCATGGACATCACGTTGTTGTTGAAGGTGCCAGCATGAAGCACCTTAGAGACGAAGATCTCCATGAGGTCGTGGCGCCCGCCAAAGGCGCCGAAGCTCATGCCGCCGCCGATATATTTTCCAAGCGTGGTCATGTCGGGCAGGATACCGAGACGTTCCTGCAGGCCGCCTCCCGACATGCGCGAGGTCATCACCTCGTCGAAGATCAGTATCGCACCGGCAGCGCGTGTGGCCTCGGCGACTGCCGCCAGAAAGGCAGGCTCCGCGGCGATGCAGCCCCCGCTGCCCATCATCGGCTCGACAATTACGGCAGCAAGGTCGTCGCCGATGGCCCGGATGGCGGCCACTGTGCCATCGGTGTCGTTGTAGTCGCATAGCGTCACCGGGAACGGGGCTGTGATCAGGCTCGAGCCGGTCACGGGGTAATACAGAAGGCTGCCGTGATAGCCGCCGCGGAAGGCAATGATGCGCTTGCGCTCCGTCACCACCTGCGCGGCGCTAAGCGCAATAAGGTTGGCCTCGGTGCCACTGTTGGTGAAGCGGATCATGTCGATGGACGGAAAGCGGTTGCAGAGGATCTTGGCAAGGCGCTGCTCAGCCTCTCCCACCGCCGCCAGGCTCAGTCCTTTCGCCATCGCGTCGTGGAGGGCGGCATGGATGCGGCTGTCGGTATGGCCGAACAAACCGGCAGTGTATTCGCCGCACAGGTCGAGATAGGCGTTGCCGTCAATGTCCCAAAGCCGGCAGCCCTCGCCGCGCGCCATGGCAGTCGGAAAAGGCGCATAGGCGAGCACGGACCGGGTGTTGCCGCCGGGGAGGACGTTTATCGCCTCGCGATGCAGCGCCGCACTCTTGGGGCGCTTCGCGTTATAGCGTTCCCGCGCTTCGAGGAGAGCGGCGTCGAGGGAAGATTTCTGTTGGGCAGGGGGCTGGGGCATCACAGATCAGATCTCACTATGGATAGTTCTGAGATCACAAAAGTCTATTTTAGGGATTTAATCAAGGGCCTTCTGCTGACTAGAGCGTTTCAGGTTTTCACGGAAGCATATCCGGCATTGGCGAAGTAGTTGCTGCATTCGCTGGGCTCGATGGTTGTGACGAGGTGTCCGATGTGGCGCCAGGTGTCATCGATGGTTCGCTTCTGAGCCAGGCGCATCCAGTGCTTGATTTTGGCGAAAGCCTGTTCGATCGGATTAAGGTCGGGGGAGTATGGCGGCAGGTACCAGAGCCGAGCACCAGCGTTGCGGATCATCTGACGGATGGCGACCGACTTGTGGGAGCCGAGATTATCCATCACGACGATATCGCCGGGTTTGAGCACTGGTACGAGTTGCTGTTCGACATAAGCGCGAAAGCACTCACCGTTGATCGGTCCATCGAAGACACAAGGCGCGGTGAGCCGATCGCAGCGCAACGCGCCGAGGAAAGTCAGGGTGCGCCAATGTCCGTGCGGGGCGAAGCTGCGCAGCCGTTTGCCCTTCGGCCCCCAGCCTCGAAGCGGCGCCATGTTGGTCTTGATCCAGGTTTCATCGATGAAGACCAGCCGGCTTGGATCGAGGCCAGCCTGCCAGGATCGCCAGCGCTGTCGCCGTCGTGCGACGTCAGCGCGCGCCTGCTCAAGGGCGAACAGTGTTTTTTTTGAACCGTAGTCCCTCGCGCCGCAGAAACTGCCATACGGTGTCGTGGGATACCTTCACCCCTCGTGCGGCCAGTTCTTCCTTCAACCTGTTCAGTGACACATGCGGCGTCTGGTTGATCCGCTCGGCGATAAACGCTCGGTACGGCTCAAGAACCCGCTTGCGGTGGCCGCCCATCTTCCCAGGCGCGACAGATCCGCTCGAACGGTAGCGCTGAGACCACTTCACCGCTGAAGACACGGCAATACCGAACCGCACCGCCACCGACCGGCAGCTCTCGCCGGCTTCGATTGCATCAACAACACGCTTGCGAAGATCATTTGAAAGAGGTCGAGTCATCCGATGCTGGCCTCCACTCCAGCAGCATCTTGAATCACAAAACAGCCAAAAACGGAATCCCTTCCGATTCAACTAAATCCGGATACGCTCTAGCCGATGCGAGAGCGGGCGCAGCCGAGGGCCGCTTCCGTCTGGGGATGGAGGCTCGCAGCCGATGGTCTGATGATGATGGGGTTCCGATCAGCGATCGCATGGCGTGACAATGCAGCCTGGCATCAATGCTGTGCCTCATAGGTTGGCTCGCAGGCACAAGCCCATCGGCGTTGCATTCTGTAGATCTATACTCGCTATTCAAACTATTTGACGAATGACTTACAGGAGGAGAGTATCGAAATTCGGAAAGCACCGATGCATATCAATCATAAGCGGGGGAGTCATCCATGTTTCAATGCATCTCACGGGTCGCAATGCGCTCCACGGTTGTCCTCGGCCTGGCGTTCAGCGTGGCCTTGCCGGCGACTGCCGATGAACTGGCTTCGATCAAGGAGCCGGGCAAGTTCAGCGCCGCCATGTCGGGCCAGCATCCGCCCTTCAGCATGACTGACGGGCAGAACCGGCTCGTCGGTTTCGACGTCGATATTGCCAATGAAATCGCCAACCGTCTTGGCGTGAAACGCGAAGTTCTGACCACGGCGTGGGACGGCATCATTCCGGGTCTCGTCGCAAACAGGTATGATTCCATCGTCGGTTCCATGACCATCACCGCGGAACGTCAGAAGGTCGTTGATTTCGTTGGACCTTATTATAGTGATGGTCGCGGCATCTTCGTGCTGAAAGACTCGACGTCGAAAGGACTGGATGATCTCAAGGGCGGCCATCGGCGTAACCCTCGGCGAGACCCATGAAAAGTGGACCCGCAAAACCGGTGGCTGGACGATCCGAACCTGCAAGGGGCTTCCCGAACTGGTGATGGGCTTGAACGCCGGCCGTATCGATGCGGTTTGGTTGACTACATCGCGCTGCTTGCCGTGATCAAGCAATCCGGCGACCCAATCCGCGTGCTCGACATTCCGAACATCGAAGGCGCCAGCGTCAGCATTGGTATCGCAATCCGCAAGGGTAATCCGGAACTTAAGGCAGCGATGCAGAAAGCGCTTGATGGCATGATGGCCGACGGCACTTACGAGACCATTGCTACGAAATGGATCGGTCGCGACATCCGCTGATCGCCATTTGCCGGGCCTGATGGCCCGGCCTTCCACGGGAGGGGGCATTGGACATCGCGCTGATCCAGGGTTTTTTTCCCTATTTCCTTGACGCCGCCGGAGTGACGGTTGTCATATCATTTCTGGCTTTCGTTCTGTCCTTGCTGCGGTGCTGACCGCAATGCGGCTGTCGCGCAGCCAGATCCCACGGTCCATCGGTACGGGCTATGTCAGCGTCTTTCGCGGCACGCCCTCTCTCGTGCAGCTCTTCCTGCTTTACTTTGGCGGCCCGCAGATCGGCATAAACCTTTCGGCCTTCACCGCGGGCTGGATCGGTCTGGGCATGAACATCACGGCCTATATGGCGGAATCCATACGCGGTGAGTGTCAGCGACTGGACGGTGGAGCGGGGCCAACCCCATCGATGCCGAGGTGCCGGCTGTCGCAAGCCGGCAAGAGATGCCCAGACTTTTCTCGCCCGGGTCTACGCACCCATGGGCCGCCGATCGCAGGACGAAGCCAGCGCTACGCTCGGCGATCAAAGAGCTGCATTAGACGACGCGCATGGTTCCGCTTAGTGCGTTTCGCTCGTCACGAGCCGCATGTATGCGCCACTCGATGCGGTTTGGGAAAAGCTCGAAAATGCTCGTCGCGAGCGTCCGGGAGTCTTTCCATTCTTTAAAAATCGGAGTGGTCTCATCGAACAGCACAGCTTCTGCTCCACCCGCCAACGCGCCTTCGGCGATCATCCGATCTGCCGCTTCTTGTCGGTCGCGGGAGGAAGCACCGATGGTCTGCTTCAATCCACTGAACTCGCCGGAGAGAAGATGGTTGGCATGAGCGCGTGGCTCAGTAACCTCTACCGCGACGCAGCCGGAGGCCGGCGCTTCGACAGAGAGTACCTTGCGGGTCTTCGCATCGCCGAGAGTGTGATGGAATCCGCAAGAGCGGTCGTTTCGCTTCAAAATACCGACCGCATCCTCCAAGCTTTTTGCATCAAGGATGGCGCGGCAGAGAACCTGCCGGGGCACGCCCGGTTTTTGGTCGTTCGGCGTGATCTCGTTGATCGTCTGGACCAGGCCGGACTCGTTCAGGCCAAAAGTCCCACCTGGGAGCATGCCGGGCGTCATAAAGCTGCTCCACGCGAGCCCATCATCGGGCTCAATTTCTATCCAGAAATTGGCACCAAGATAGTCGGGTTCGCCGTCCTCATTATGGGCGATAACTGCCGGGCCGTTGCCTTCAGCTGGAATCAGGACAGTCGTGCAGCCCATTCCGGCAACAGAGTTTTGTGTGGCGGCCGCTTCTGAAATTTGCAGGTCGGCCTGGCAATTCAACAGGAAGATGGTCTCAAAATCCTTGCCGGCACCTTCTGCGATCCCCTCGATTTCGCGCACGTAGCGGGGATAGGCCGCGCGGGCTGCGGCTTCCAAATTCTTCAAATACTCCGATCCGCGCCAGCGAGCATCCAAGGCGCGAAATTGCTCGGTGCCAAGCCGATATTCAAGGAAGCTTGTGGCATTGGCTTTTCCGAGCGCACAGCCAATCTCGAAGGCGTTGCCCTTGGCGCGCACGCACGTGATAAGATTTTTTTTCATTGAGTCCTCAGCCTTTCACTCATTGTCCTATTTAGGCGGGCTATGCAGCAGTAGGTTCCTTTCGGCGGAACCCCGGCAAACGCACCCTGCGAAGCGCGCCGCGTGCGTCATTTGATACACAATGCAAAAATATGCGTCAAGTGTTTCACTCTGCCACTAGGACAGCGAGAAGGCTGCAGACCAAAAGATCCCTGAACCTGATGCGATTGAACTCAAACGATCGCCGTTGCCATTAGGTCCGATCAGTAAAAATTCCTGGCCTTCACCTTGAGGGTGTCGATATGCAAATCGAGTACTTATCCCGAGCCGGACACGATGCCGAGCCCATTCCCCAAGGCCCGAGATTTCCGGTAATCAGGATTGAAAACTCGGCATAGTTTAAGCGCGTTGGAAGACCGGGGTCGGCCGTTTGCGGAGGTAAGAATAGAGCCAGCGGTCTAGCGAGCGTGCAGTTCAGTAGAAATGAAGTCGGGACAGCTCGATTTCGTAAGGATCGATGAGAATCGGCTTTCCGTTTTCCTTATAGATTTCCAGCTCGGAGGGCTTTCCTTCGATCACATGCAACGCGAGCGCGCGCTTATCAGGTCAATCCCGCAGGCTATATTCCCCCAACGTTCTTCGAGTTGGCCAAAATCGCAGCTCGGGCCGACTGCATCTAATACGCTTGACGCATATCCGGACGCATAAAACATTTGTTGCAATAGGCGCCGTATTACGCTAGGCATTGCCTCCAGCCGGTATAGTCCGTGAGGGCGTGCCGTTGCTTGAAACTGGTCAGCCGGCAACCGCCGCGTTGGTTGGTGAAATGGAAGGATGAAGTCCGTCACAACAATGACGAACACCGCGGTCCAAACACCGCTTGCGGCAATGAGTTTGATCCCGTGAGTTGTGTTCGCCACAAACCGAGCAGAATGAATGCCCCTTGATAAGCAAGGGAATAACAGAGGGAACGAAAATGAGCTTTTTGATAAATCGCAGGCACTTCATGCAGGCCACATCCTCCGTGATCGCCGTCGGTGCGATGTCTTCCGTTTCGGGTCGCGCACGGGCCGCTTCCGCTGGTGAGTTGAAAGTCAACATGAGCGGCGGCACCTGGGGAAACGCAGTCATGAAGGCTTATGTCGAGCCGTTCGTGGTCGAGACCGGGGTTAAGGTTATCCCGGTTACCGCAGACTTTTCATCCACGCAGATCGCGATGATGGTCGACACCAAGAACGTCTCGGCTGACGTCGTGAATCTTGGTCAGACCAACGTCGACCCACTCACCGCCAAGGGATATCTCGAACAGGTAGATTACTCTTCGTGGAAGAAAGACGAATTGGACGCAATATCTGAATTCGCGAAACACACCAATGGCTTCGCTTCGTACGTCTATTCCACCAACATGGTGTATAACACCAAGAAGTTTCCGGCTGACAAGCCGCGGCCGACTACCTGGGCGGAGTTCTGGGACGTAGAAAAATTCCCGGGCGTGCGCTCGCTCTTCACCGGTGAATATGGAAACGGGCCGTGGGAGGAAGCGCTGCTTGCGGATGGCGTGCCTATGGACAAGCTATACCCACTGGATGTCGACCGCGTCTTTGCCAGCCTCAACAAGATCAGGCCGCACATCCGCAAATGGTGGACAAGTGGTTCCGAAATTCTGCAGATCATGCGCGATAACGTCGCCGACGTCGTGCAGTCCTATGATGGTCGTGCACTTTCACTGATCGATGAGGGGGCGCCAATCGAGATCAATCGCAATCAGGCGAAGTTGACCACGGATTTCTGGTGCATTCCAAAGGGCAGCCCAAATGCGGAAAATGCTCAGAAATTCCTCGAATTGACCGGTCGCGCCGATCGGCAAGCTGCGTTCGCTGAGTTGATCGGGCAGGGCCCAACGAACAAGAACGCTTACAAAACGATAGCTGAAAAAATCGGACGAAAGCTCGCATCGTATCCCGATTACACGGCCTCCAGTTTTGCTCTGAACGCAAAATGGTATGCCGAGACAAGCGCGGACGGCAAGTCGAATAAAGAGCTGATGGTCCAACGCTGGAATGAGTGGATTCTCCAGTAAGCCGTTCATCGAACTTCGATCGGTGGCGCCATCCAATCGCGGACGCTGGACTATGCTCCGTGAGGATGGTGCCACCTTATCTGACGACTGAGTTTTAGGCATGGTACGCCAAACTGGCGCACTGTTCCTCCTGGAGTATCCTGATGACCCTGAACCTGAAAAGTTATCTTCCTGCCGAGGACGAAGTATTGAAGAACGACCCAGCCGCCACCCAGATTGAATTCCGTAATGTTACAAAGATGTATGGGGCCGTGGCTGCGGTTAAGGATATCTCCCTTTCCGTATCTCGGGGTGAGTTTCTGACTATTCTCGGTCCAAGCGGTTCGGGAAAGACGACCGCTTTGATGCTCCTTGCCGGCTTCACGGCACCGACAAAGGGCGACATTCTCATTGCCGGAAAATCAGTTTCCAAGGTTCCGTCTTACAGACGTGACCAAGGCATCGTATTCCAGAGTTATGCCCTTTTCCCGCACCTCACGGTTCATCGCAACTTGGAGTTCCCGCTGGAGATGCGTGGGATCAAGGCCGCCGACAGGGCGACGCGAGTCAGCCGAATGCTGGAGCGCGTTCGGCTCGGCGAATTTGGCAGCCGGATGCCGTCACAACTGAGTGGCGGCCAGCAGCAGCGCGTCGCCGTTGCGCGCGCGCTGATCGCCGACCCGCCGATATTGCTGCTCGACGAGCCGCTTGGTGCGCTGGATCGAAACCTGCGCGAACAAATGCAGGTCGAGATCAAAGAACTGCATAGAGAATTTGGAAAGACCACCATTTGCGTGACCCACGATCAGGAGGAGGCCCTGACCTTGTCCGACCGCATCGTCGTGATGCAAGCTGGCCAAATCGAGCAGATCGATACGCCCGAAGCACTCTACGATCGACCGAAAACGCGCTTCGTCGCCAATTTCCTGGGCGAGGCCAACATCCTCGAGAACACCGAATTCAAAGTGGAATCGGACGCCGTGCCGTCTTCCGGAATGGTTTCAATGTTGCGACCCGAACGCATTTGCATTGGTGGGCGCACGGCCGCGAGACGCGCCGACGCGGATCAAAGACAGGCTGTGTCCGGCACCGTTGAAGATATGATCTATGCAGGTCCGCTGAGGAAATACCGGGTACGTGTCGGGAACACCATGCTAATCGCGCGCGAACATGTTGCCTCAGGCCAGGAAGTCTTCCAACCCGGGGATGAGGTCCGCTTAGACTGGCTCCGGTCCGATATCCGCTTTGTTGCGGCGTAACGTGGGGGCAGGTAAATGACGATTCAAAAACTACGGTCAATGCCGATCCTGCTTACGGTGCCGGCCTGCGGCCTCTTGTTTGCGGTTTTCGGTATACCGATGATCCTCTTGTTCCTGACGAGCTTGAACGCGCCAGCGTTTTCTCTTGCAAATTATGAAGGATTTTTTGCACAGCGATCCTTCGTCCTGATCCTGTTTCAAACCTTCGAGATCAGCTTCATCGCGACGGCACTGTGCTTGGTCATCGGCTACCCTACTGCATTTCTGATCGCCAACGCCGGTCGCGCACGTCCCATCTTGATGGTAATGGTCTTCCTACCTTGGCTAACGAGCGCACTGGTGCGCACGTATGCTTGGACGGTCGTTTTGGGCGACAGTGGCCTGATCAACACCCTGTTGCTCAATGCTGGTCTTATCGAAAGGCCACTATCGCTCATATATAATCGCTTCGCCGTATACGTCGGCATGGTGCATATTATGCTGCCGATGATGATCTTGCCATTGATCAGCGTGATGATGGGTATCGATAAGTCCTTGATGTCGGCTGCTCGTAGCATGGGGGCAAAGCCTCTCACAGCCTTTTTGCGTGTGTTCTTTCCACTCAGCATCCCGGGCATTCGAAGTGGCTGCATCCTGGTCTTTGTCGTGTGCCTTGGGTTCTACATCACGCCGCAGGCTCTTGGCGGTCTAGGCGACACTATGCTGTCTACCCTCATCAACTCGCTGCTTACGACCTCCTTGAACATCGGTCAGACGGCAGCTGCGGCTTTCATTCTCCTTGCGGTGGCGCTTCTGCTTCTTTCCACAGCAGGAGTCAATCTTGCAGCCGCCCATGACCAATCAGGACAAGCGGAGCGAAAGCCACGCCCGATCCGGTTGCCGTCTGCCAGCAAGGGCGTCCGCTTTCTGCACGAACTTGCAATACCGTATCAGGCCCGTCGGTGGGCTGCGGGGGTCTACAAGGCGCAACGGGATACCTCCTGGTCGAAGATCCTCGGAGCTGTCTTCCTTACCCCCGTTATGATCTATCTGCTGGCGCCGGGCTTGATCGTCATCGTGATATCGTTCAGTTCGGGAGAATTTATCGAGTTTCCCCCAAGAGCAGTTTCCCTGCGGTGGTACTATTCGTTCTTTGGGGATCCTTCCTGGATCGGAGCTTTGTGGAACAGCTTCCAATTCGGTGTGGTCGTCGCCGTCGTGTCCACGGTCGTTGGTACATTGGCCGCCTTTGGTCTAAGCCGCTGCGCACCCCGCCTCCGTTCGGGTCTGACCATGGCAATCCTGACGCCAATAACGTTTCCAATCATCGTCGTCGGTGTAGCCGTCTATCTCGGACTGGCGAGATTTGGCCTTGTGGGAACCAGCACAGGAATTATTCTGGGCCAAACCATCGGCGCCATTGGTTATGTCGTGGTGGTCGTCTTGGCGACTCTCTCGGGCTTCGACAGGAGGCTGGAGCAGGCTGCGATGAGCATGCGTGCCGGACCTATGCAGACCTTCATGCGGGTGACCCTACCGTTGATCCGCTCAGGTATCATCGGTGGCGCTTTGTTCGCGTTCCTTGCGTCCTTCGACGAGGTCATTATCACGTCGTTTGTCAGCGGCTATTCGATCCCCACGCTCCCTTTGAAGATGCTGGAGAACTTGAAGCAGCAAATCGACCCAACGATTGCTGCAGTTGGATCGTTTTTGACGCTACTCCCTGTTGTCTGGCTGGTCGCTCTTTACTTCACCTTGTGGCGGGGCCGAGGAAAATTGCAGGCAACGGTCGGCGCGACCTGAGCTTTCCCGACGATATCGCGTCTAAGCAGTGTGGATGCTTCTAACGAAAGGGCAGCCCCGGAGAATCTGTGGGGCTGGCTATTTGGGCAACGCACAACTGTGCTGGTATCCGCGCGCTCAGATCTTCCGCCGCGGAATGGAGGTGGCATAGGTATTCATCGCTGAAAGGTGGCGGTCGGCACGCTTCAGTTCTTCCAGAGCGGCTAAGCGATCATGGCTCGCAAGAAGGCCGCACAAGACCTCGGAAACGGCTAGCGCTGGCGTCAACGTATGAAAGAATGTTTGGCTCTCGGTCGGGAATAACACCACGTGCTCTGCGATCGTCACCAAAGGAGACACTTCGCTGTCGGTAATCGCCAAAATAGGCATCCCTTTTTCCCGGGCCGCCTCGGCCAATTCAAGGGTCTGAAGCGAATAGGGATTTATGGAAATAGCTAAAAGCACGTCGTCTTGGGTGGCGCGAATGAGCGGATCTCCGCTTGTGCCGGCCGGACCATCCAGATGAACTGTTTTCTCGCCAAGCAACGTCATAACGTAATGGAAATGCCAGGCGACAGAATGGCAGGAGCGCAACCCGAGCACATAGATGCGCCGAGCTTTGGCGAGGTGATCGGCCATCGTGTTGAGCCGCAGAATTGTATCGGAATCGCAGAGCCGATCGATCTGACCTGAGAGGCCCTGGAGCATGCGATACGCCAAGCCCTCGCCGTTGGCCGCTCCTTCGTCTCTTTGCAGTGCGCGGGCGGCAAAGCCGTCTGCGCTCACCCGGATGACGTCAGCGTGATGTCCTCTAAAGTCTTCATATCCTGAAAAGCCAAGAAACTTCGCCAGCCGAGTCATCGTCGACGGCTGCACACCAGCATTGCGCGCGAGCTCGCGCATAGAAACAAGCGCTACTTCTTGGGGATGCTCCAAGATGTGTCGAGCTGCTTGTTGCAACTGCTCAGACATCTCGTCGAACCGCTCAATAATTAGAGCGTGCAATGGACCCTTTTGCAACATTTGCCTCACATACGATGTCATAATTCACCCGGACCATCTCTCTCGGGAACAAAAAAGTCAAATAATTGAATGCCAATCCTTAACAAAAGCCGCTCCAGAAACATGGCTGGGGCGGTGAAAACAAATGCGTCAAAACCTATTGCATAAAACATTTGTTGCATATTTCGGCGAAACCTGCAAATCAATGGTTGGAAACGTTCGAAAGCCGGACGGATAAGCACCCGAGATCACCATGACCAAAATTCTCCATCGAACGATCGGTACAACTCTGCCTACCGCGGTAGCAGGGCAAGGCATCTACATCGTGGACAGCGACGGACGGAGCTACTTAGACGGATCGGGCGGCGCCGCGGTCAGTTGCCTGGGGCACAATCATCCAGAAGTTCTGGACGCGATGAAGGTGCAGATGGGCCGCATCAGCTACACCCATACGTCCTTCTTTACAACCGATGTCGCCGAGCGGCTTGCAGAGCAACTGATTGAACTCGCGCCGGATGGCCTTGATTATGTCTACCTGGTGTCCGGCGGTTCAGAAGCTGTCGAGGCGGCGCTCAAGATGGCGCGGCAGTATTTTGTCGAAATCGGGCAACCGCAGCGGCGCCACATCATCGCACGTCGGCAGAGCTATCACGGCAATACGATCGGAGCTCTGGCCACAGGCGGCAATGCTTGGCGTCGTGCCCAGTTCAAACCCATCCTGCCTGAAACACATCATGTTTCTCCCTGCTATGCCTACCGCGATCTTCAGGTGGGCGAAACGCCCGAGGCTTATGCCGAGCGTCTTGCATCGGAGTTGGAAGACAAGATCCTTCAACTTGGAGAGGACAAGGTCATTGCTTTCGTCGCCGAGCCGGTAGTCGGTGCGACGCTTGGCGCAGTGGGGCCGGTTGCCGACTATTTCAAACGGGTTCGGCAGGTGTGCGACAAGTATGGCATCTTGCTGATCCTCGATGAAGTCATGTGCGGAATGGGGCGCACCGGCACGATCTTCGCGTTGGAACAGGAGGGGATTGTCGCGGATCTTGTAACGATTGCAAAGGGCCTGGGCGGTGGCTTTCAGCCGGTCGGGGCGGTGTTGCTTTCCGAGAAGATCTACCGCGCGTTCGCAGACGGATCGGGTCTCTTCCAGCATGGCCATACCTACATCGGACATCCGATCGCAGCGGCGGCAGCCAGTAAGGTGGTTGAGATAATCAGCCGCCCCGAGATGGTGACAAACGTGATCAGGATGGGTGATCGCCTGCAGGCCGGCCTCGATGAGGCACTCGGGCAATCGCCGTATGTCGGCGACATCCGTGGCCGCGGTCTTTTCCGCGGCGTGGAGATCGTATCGGACAAAGACACCAAGCAACCTTTCGATCCAGCCCGCAAGATGTATTCCCGGATCAAGAAGGAAGCGATGCGCCGAGGCCTTATGTGTTACCCCATGGGCGGCACGATTGACGGGGTGCAGGGCGACCATGTGCTGCTGGCGCCACCCTATATTATTCAGCCCGAGCAGATTGACCTTATCGTCGAACGGCTTGGCGATGCAATCCGCGCCGCAGTGGCAGACTGAGGTTCTCGCGAAATGACGACACCGTCCTGCCCACCTATCTCTGACGAAAACTGGCCCGCAGATATCGCGGATATGAAAACTGGTTTTGCCGCCGCGCTCAATGTCTATCGCACCATGGCTCATCATCCCGCGCTCCTCCGAGCGTGGGCCCCCTTACGGCAGCATATCGTCAAGGACAGCGCTTTGGGGGCAGTTCGATCCGAGCTCGTGATTCTGCGCGCGGCACATCGGATGGGTTCTGCCTATGAGTGGGCCCATCATGTAAGCCGCGCTCGTGGTCTTGGCATTTCCGATGCCCGGATCCGGGGTATGGCTGGAACTCCGGATGGCGAAGATGGATTGATTGCCGGAGCTGTTGACGCGCTTTTTGACGGAGCGCGTCTGCCTTCGCATCTTGAGCGAGGGATTTCTGCTGCCATGGGGCAGCAAGCTGTCTTCGACATTATGGCCACGGTCGGCTTCTATTCGGTGCTGGGTTACATATTAATGACCTTCGATACACCGATTGACCAAGACGTTGCCGACGAGATGGCAAAGCATCCTCTTTAGGACGCTGGCAAAGCACGCATTCCGGCCAAGTTTTCAGGCGTGCGGGCGCAAGGGCATGAAGCCTTCGAACGCCCGGGCCATCGGCGCGATACGTTTGTATCATTGAATAGGTGTTAAAACAGTTGTTGCAATACGCGGGAGTTTCATGTACATGAACTAATTGAACGCAAGTCGCCCTAAAAATGCGGGTATCAGCGTTCCGAAGATGGATTTGGGTGCCAGTAGTCGTGCTCATGATCAAAAAGAACAGGGGAACATCGCATGAAAAAACACTCGCAAATATCGCAGCCATGTCCTTGGCTCTGGCCTCCGCCGCATTTTCTGCGTCCGCTATGCCGGCGAAGTCCTCGATCGCGTGCTTTCGAACAAGACGCTCACAGTCGCAGTTGGAACCGACTGGGGCCCGATCTCGCACCTGGACGAGAAGCACGAACTTATTGGATACGATGTGGACGTGGCGGGGAGCATTGCCAAATACCTTGGCACGGGAATTGCGTTCGTAACGCCGGGGTGGGACATCATTGCAGGCGGCAAATGGCAGGGGCGTTGGGACGTTGCCATGGGTCAGATGATACCGACCAAGGCGCGAGCGGAAGTATTCGATTTCCCGGCACTATATATTTGGGGGCCGAACGTCGCTGTGGTCCACAAGGACAGCAAAGATATTGTTGAACTATGAGTGTGTAGTCTTCGTCGGCCATGACGAATATTGGACTTGGGAGATGCGCGACGCCGTCGACGCCTATGTCGATCAAGGCGGTCGGGTGGCGCGTTTCGCGGGCAACTTTTGTTGGCAGACGAGGCTTGAAGACGAAGGGCGGCGGCAGGTTTGCTACAAAGCGCGGGCCCGTGCAGAGGACCCGGTCTACAAAACCGGCGACGCCAGTCGCACGGCGACCCTATGGGAGACGCCGGAGGTAGGCCGGCCCGAGGCCCACACGTTCGGCCTCAACTCCACCAAGGGCATTTATGCTGGATGGTTGGGCTGCGCTCCGCGCGGAGCCCGGGGCTTCCCTATCTATAGACCTGAGCATTGGGCTTTTGCCGACACTGGTCTTTTCTACGGTGACGTGCTCGGTGCCGAGAGCCACATCTTTGGCTACGAGGTGGACGGCCTGGACTATGAAATTCGCGATGGGCTGCCATACCCTACGGCAACAAGCAGGGCGCCGGAAGGAACGGAGATCCTCGCGATCGGAATGGCGGCACAGATGGAATGGAGCGCGGATTTGGCGCGTGAAGACCTGGCGCTCGACGACTCCGAGATGCGCCAGACCGCGGAATTGCTGTTCGGCGAGGCAACAAGAGAAAATATCGAAAAGCTCAAGCGTGGCAATGGAATGATCATCAATTTCAAGCGCAATAAGGGTGAGGTGTTTCATGCCGGAAGTTGCGAATGGGTTGCCGGATTGCTGAGAAACGATCCCATGGTCGAGCAGGTAACCCGCAACGTGCTCGACCGGTACCTGCGCCCGTAATAGGCTTAGCGCGGCGCATCTGAGTGACTTTCGAAAACTCCGCGCCTCGGCAGATTGTGCCGGAGCGCTCTGATCAAAGCTTCGCCATAGGCGAACGTCCTACACGGAGAACCACGTGATAAAGGAACTGCACTTCGAACTAGGCGAGTTCCAGACTCGTCTGGCGGCTGTCAAAAAGGAAATGGCGAAGCGAGGAATTGATATCCTCCTCCTCTCGGAACCGCCCAACCAGAACTACCTTACCGGCTACAATGCCTATTCCTTCTACACTCCTCAAATGGTGGTTGTGGCACAAGACCACGCGGAGCCGATCTGGATTGGCCGTTTCATGGACCGAGTTTCAGCCTCCATGACCACCTATCTGTCCGAGGACAACATCCGGGCCTATCCGGACACCTATGTTCAATCTGCTACGCTCTCGGCCTATACTTTCATGGCCGATATCGTGAAGGAGCTTGGAGGGGAAAAGGCGCGCATCGGCGTCGAGATGGGGGGATATTACTATCCGGCACGCGGCCACGCCGATCTCACCCGCGCACTACCGAATGCCGAGTTCGTCGACGCCGACCTCCTTGTTGGATGGATCCGACTCGTGAAGAGCCCGGCCGAAGTGGCCATCATGCGTCAGGCCGGCCAACTTGCAGACGCCGCCATGACGCGCGTCATCGATATGGTGCAAGCCGGGGTTCGTGAGTGCGATATCGCGGCTGCGATCTATCACCAGCAGATTTCGGGCACGCCCGAATTCGGTGGCGACTATCCTTGCTGCCCTCCGGATCTCTGCATTGGCGAGCGCTCGATCGCGCCACATGCCGCCTGGACCGACGATCCCCTACCGGAGTCCACCGTTGTCAACCTGGAACTGAACGGATGCCGGCATCGCTACCAGGTCAACCTGGCGCGCACGATCGTCGTCGGCCAGCCTCTACCCGCTTTCCTGAACCTGTCGGAAATTGCTGTTGAAGCCTTGAACGCTGGGCTGGAAGCAGTTCGACCCGGGCGAACCTGCTCGGAGGTCGATGGCGACTTCCGGAAGGCCCTGGCACGCCACGGGATCGAGAAAGAGTCTCGCATCGGTTATCCGACCGGCATCGGGTTCCCTCCGGCCTCGGGCGAACGCACGGCGAGCATTCGCAAGGGCGACGAAACCGTGCTCCAGCCCGGCATGGTGTTCCACATGATGCCCGGCCTGTGGCTCGACAATGTCGGAATCACGATCACACAAAGCTTTGCGGTCTCCGACACTGGTTATGAACCCCTGACGAAGACCCCGCGCACCCTCTTCGTCAAATAGAGACTGAATTCGGTGCATACTCGTCTGATTCCAACATGTCTCCTTCGCTCTCGAAATGGCGTGACCAGGTCGGATGACTATCTGTGCCGGAGACAGAAATGCGACAGAAGTTTGCGAGACCCAATAGGCCTCGCAGGCTTCCGCACGCGCGTCCCAAATTGCTTCTTCGGGGAGGCATAGCGGTGGTCGAACTCGATCGTGCGGACATCGCGCTTCTCCAGGCGGTCCAAAAGAACAATCGATTGACATCGGAGGAACTCGCGGGCGTCGTTCACCTCTCTCCAACGGCATGCCAGCGACGCTTGAGGCGGTTGCGCAACGAGGGTGTCATTGAAGGGGACGTTTCGATCGTCTCACCGAAAGCAGTCGGACGACATATCACCATGGTCGTCATGGTGTCCCTTGAACGAGAAAGAGCCGACATCGTCGATCGGTTCAAGGCGTCGATCCGAAATACCCGCGAGGTAATGATGGGCTTCTACGTGACAGGGGATGCCGACTTCATGCTCGTGGTTACCGCCAAAGACATGGAGGACTACGAACATTTCACGCGGCGGTTCTTCTATGAAAATGCGGATATCAAAGGCTTCAAAACGATGGTGGTGATGGATCGTCTCAAGGCAAGCTTCGCGATCCCTATCGAGGCGTAGCAATGGCAGCAGTATATTTTCTTTGCAGAGCCAGATCGCGCGCCACCGCCGCGTTTTGCAGGAACACTGCGTGACGTGCATTCAAATCGACGGGTTTTGCCGCTCAGCTGCTGCTAGCCTCGACACCAGACAACGCTGAAAAGACCGTGACGATGAACAATACCACGAACAACCTACTCTCCGAAGTCGAACGCAATGCAGTTGTCGAGATGCGACACGCAATGCATCGCGAGCCCGAACTTTCCAACAACGAATGGAAAACGCAAAAGCGGATCATCGAAACCCTCGCCGGCTTCGGATTGACCGAAGTGACGACCTTCCACAAGACCGGTGTCTATGTGGATATCCAGGGCTTGGCCCCAGGCGCAAATCGGTCAATCGCACTGCGTGGCGACATTGACGCCCTTCCCATACATGAAGCCCGCGAGGACCTGCCTTATAGGTCACAAGTGCCTGGCGTGATGCACGCATGCGGCCATGACATGCACGGCTCAATCGCCTTGGGAACGGCGCTTGCATTCCATCGCATGCGCGAAAATTTCTCAGGAAGGCTGCGGGTCTTCTTTCAGCCGGCCGAGGAAGCGGAGCCGCTCGGCGGCAGGACCGCTGTCGATGAAAAGTTGCTCGAAGGATTTGATGCCGCCGTCGGATTTCATGTCCGCACGGACATTCCTGTCGGCTCATACGGCGCTCGCGCGGGCGCTGTTACGAAATCTGCAGACCAGTTCTCGCTCGAATTCACCGGGACGATGGCACACGGCGCCAAACCGCATCTCGGCGTGGACGCAATTGCGATCGCGGGCGCCTTCATCAATGAAGTGCAGAAAGTCGTGTCGCGCGAAATGCCGGTAGACGATGGCGCAATCGTCACCATTGGAACGATCCGTGGTGGGGAAGCGACGAACATTATCTGTCCCTCGGTCACCATGACTGGAACGATCCGGACAAGCAGCCCCGAGAGAAGAAAGCTGTTGGTCCAGCGCGTTGGCGAAATCGCCGAAGGTGTCGCTGCCATGCACCGCGGACGGGCGGAGTTCAGCTCGCATGCCGGCGAACCTCCTGTGGTTAACGACAGCGCAATGGTTGCGCTGTTTAAGCACATCGTGGTGCATACTGACGGCGAGGACAGGTATGTCGAAGGCTCGGCGAGCTCGGGCAGCGACGACTTCGGCTTCTATGCCAGCTGCCTGCCATCGATTTATTTCTGGTTTGGCAGCAAGGAAGCCGGAAACGAGTCCGGCGTGCACACGCCGACCTTCGGCGTCTCGGACAACGCGCTAATCCCGACAACGGAACTGGCTATCCGCTACTGCTGGGAGCTGTTCCAAAACGCGTGATGACTGGTTTCGCGCCGAGGCTGACCCGAATGATCGATCTCAACGATATCGAAGATGCCCGAAAGCGCATCAAGGATCACATACTAACCACCCCGCTCACGCAATCGTCTACGTTATCGAGCTTTTCCAGAGTTCCGGTTTATCTCAAACTGGAGCACCGGCAGACCACCGGCAGTTTCAAGCTGCGCGGTGCCTTCAATGCGGTTCTCCAGCTTTCTCAAGAAGAGCGGCGACGGGGAGTTGTCGCCGCCTCGACCGGCAATCACGGGCGCGCACTTTCCTTCGCGGCGAACGCTTGCGGCGTGAATGCAACGATCTGCATGTCCAATCTGGTGCCTGAGAACAAGGTTTCCGAAATTCGGCAGCTTGGGCCTGGGGTTCGGATAGTCGGTCGATCGCAGGATGACGCTCAGGAAGAAGCCGAGAGATTAGCAGGCGAGGGACGATGCCTCATTCCTCCGTTTGATCACCCGGCAGTCATTGCCGGTCAAGGTACCCTCGGACTGGAAATCGTCGAGGCGCTGCCACACGTAGCTACTGTTCTTATTCCACTATCGGGCGGAGGGTTGGCTTCGGGCGTGGCGGCAGCAGTGAAGAGCCTTCGGCCGGCTGCGCGAATCATCGGCCTCACGATGGATCGCGGCGCCGCGATTAAAGCCAGCCTTGATGCGGGGCGCCCTGTCCAGGTCGAAGAATTCGAAAGTCTCGCTGATTCACTCGGCGGCGGAATCGGGCTCGCCAACAAATGGACATTTGCCATGTGCCGGGACCTGTTGGACGACGTCATATTGTTGAGCGAATCCGAAATCGCCGCCGGCATTCGACATGCGTACGCGCAGGTGCGCGAAGTCGTGGAGGGTGCGGGAGCGATCGGCATTGCGGCTTTGCTAGCAAACAAGATCAACGATCTGCGGGGACCGGTTGTGATCGTACTGTCGGGCGGCAATATCGATATGAAATTGCATCAACGTATCGTCAGCAATGACGAGGAATGGCTGAGGATGGGCTTCATGAGGTCGACGACGATCTTAACGGAACACCAGCTGAGAAAGCTGGTGTCATTGGATCTGGAGGCCGTCCGTTGCGTCGAAGAGGCGTTTCGCACGCTAGCGACGAAAAGCGTGGTGATGCCACCAATTTTTCGTCTGGATATTGTCGAGCATCGCGGCGAAGTCGACGTCAAAACCGCCTATGTCCCCGGCCTAGATGGCTTCGCCATAAAAATCAGCCCCGGCTTTTTCTGCAATCCGGAACTTGGTCTGCCCAGCACGAATGGCCTGATAATCCTACTGTCCAGCAAGACGGGCTTGGTTCAGGCATGGTTGCTCGATAACGGCTATCTCACCGATGTCCGCACGGCCGCCGCGGGCGCGGTAGCTGCAATGCGCCTCGCCCGCAAAGACTCGTCGGTGGCTGCTGTGTTTGGTGCTGGGATGCAGGCGCGTCTACAGCTGCAGGCGCTCATGTTGGTTCGGCCAATTCGCGAAGCCCGCATTTGGGCGCGCGGCAGCTCCAGGGCCGGAAAGACGGCGCGAGAACTGTCCGCCCAATTGGGTATCAGCGTCACCGCTTGCAAAAGCGGGAAAGAGGCTGTCGCCGGTGCGCAAGTCATCATTACCACAACACCGGCCGATCATCCGAACCTTGAGGCGCAATGGCTCGATCCGGGGCAACACATCACGACCATGGGTTCGGATGCCGAACACAAGAATGAGGTCGAGCCGCAGGCAATTGCCCGCGCCGATCTCTATGTCGCGGACAGCCTCTGTCAAACGCGTCGGCTCGGCGAGCTGCATCACGCTATCGCGGCCGGCGCAGTCGCTGAAGACCAATCTTTTGCCGAGCTCGGCCAGGTTGTTGTTGGTGCGATCGCCGGTCGCACCAGCAATAGCCAGATCACCATTGCCGATCTGACCGGGACGGGAATTCAAAACACCGCCATTGCCAATTTCGCCTTTGCCAGGGCGCTTGCTGCGAAAGCCGGAACCACAATCGATTGATCAACCGGAGGTTCTGGATGCGCAGTATGGCGCTAGAACTGAAAGAAAATTCGGCATGGCTTGGGAGGTGCGCTGGTTTCAGAAAGCAGGATGAGGGGCTCGTCGTTCCCCTCATTTCTCGAGGCCAGTTGCTAATCGAATTTTTCTCAAAGCGGTAACAGCCGTTTTAACCATGGAGCTTCATTTTATGTCTTCGCAAACCAACCTTACTCTCGGAATTCTTGAGCTCGATGAAGGCCTGACGGCAGACAGCCCGACTTTCGCTCCGCGGGAAGGATCGCTCTTCCACCCGGCGACTTTCAACCGACCCGTGATCACAGAAATGGTTGAGGGCGCTCTGGCGGAAGTGATCATTCCTGGCGATGCATCGCTCGAGAGTGCCTGTATAGCCGCCGCCGAGCGGCTGATCGCCCGCGGTGCTGGCGTGATTACCGCAGACTGCGGTTTTTTTATCCGTCACCAGCAAGCGATCTCAGCGGCGGTCAATGTGCCGGTTGTGACTTCCAGCCTGCTCCTCATTCCGGCTCTGCTGCGGCAACTCGCACCTCAAAAGAAACTTGCTGTTTTGACCGCCGACTCTCGACATTGCAGTGAAGACCTACTGGGCATCGAAAATCCCGCGGATCGCAAAAGCGTGGTCGTCGGAGGAATCGAAGGTGGCGTTTACGTGCGCAATGCTTTGGCTCGCCCGTTCGTCCGTACCGACGTTGACCAGATTCAACGGGAAGTTGGTGACCGCATCGCGCAACTTCGCGCGGACCATCCCGATATCGCAATGATACTCTTCGAGTGCACAGGCTTTCCCACCGTCGCAAATGCCCTGCGATCAAAGACCGGGCTGCCCATCTACGACATCACGGACCTCTGCAGGCTGACTATCGCCGCAGCAACCTGCCGCGCTTGAATTTTCGACTTCAATTGGAGGATCTGACGTGAACGGCGAAACGCTACGGTTCGATTTGTCTGAATACAAAACTCGCCTCGAAAAGGCGCGCGGGGCAATGGAGCAGACGGGCATCGACTTATTGGTCGTAACCGATCCTGCAAACATGGGCTGGCTGACGGGCTACGATGGCTGCTCCTATTGTGTGCCTCAATGCGTCGTGGTGTCCAAGGACAAGGATCCGCTCTGGTTCGGCCGGCGCATGGACGCCAACGGTTGCCGCAGGACGGCCTATATCGGCGAAGACCGCATCAAATGGTACGGTGACGAATATGTCCAGTCCGATACCTTGCACGCAATGTCGGCCCCGGGGCAGATCATTGCAAACGAGGGTCATGGCTCGGCAACGATCGGTGTCGAAAAGGACAGCGCCTGCCTGTCGGCCCGATCTTTTGAAGCGCTGTCCGCGTCGCTCCCGAATGCAAGATTCAAAAATGCCGACAGACTGATCAACTCGCAGCGCTTGGTAAAGTCCCCACGAGAAATCGAGTACATGCGCGGATGGTAAGATCGTCGAAGCCATGCATCAGCGTGTCGGCGAATTGCTGCGACTGGGAATAAAGCAATCCGACGTGATTGCCGAACTCACTTATATCGGCACCCGCGGCGTCGATGCCTACTGGGGAGATTATCCGGCCTGCGTCCCGAATCTTGGCGCCGGGGCAGACGCGTCCGCCCCGCATCTGACCTGGACGGACCGGCCTATACGGGCCGACGAGAGCGTTTTCTTCGAGCTTGCCGGCGTACACAAGCGCTATCACTGCCCCTTGTCGCGCACCTATTATCTCGGACGACCTACCCAGCAGATACTGGACGCGGAAAAGGCTGTTCTCGATGGCATGCAGGCGGGGCTCGAAAGGCCGTGGCCGGTAACCTCTGCGAGGATATCGCCAGAGCCTATTCCGGAACGTTGGCGCGATACGGCTTTGAGAAGACGAGTCGCTCAGGTTACCCGATCGGGATGGGCTATCCGACTGCGTGGGGCGAGAGCTCGGCGAGCTTCCGGGAGGGTGACAAGACGGAACTGAAGCCGGGAATGACGTTCCATTTCATGTCTGGTCTTTGGTATGGGGATTGGGGCATCGAAATCACCGAAAGCATCCTGATCACCGATCGACAAGCCGAATTCCTGTCCAACGTTCCGCGGAAATTGCTGGTCATCGACACCACGAACTGCGAAATCTCGTGTCTCGTAAGAGGATGTGTTGTCGGAGATAGCAATCCGATTCACCTAATGCAGGCGGGGTTCGGTGGTCCGATCCCCGCTTTGTCTTTTCACTCCTGTCTCGACAACCACGGTTGCTTCACAAGCCCACCGGCACGATTCAAATCGGCAAAGCCCGCACGAATAGCGAACTACTGCATTAAGCGGAAAAGTTTGCAGGAACCCTGCGCCACCCCAGAGCGAAATGGTGCGGTTTAGCTCGCACTTGAAGGCACTATCATCGGAGCGGGTCGGCCAAGCGAAGCTGTCCTAAACTTGAGGTTGTGTGCTCCTGCTCGATCTGGCCCTGTTCACAGATACAAAATTCGCAGCCGAGATGCGGCGGTGGAAGGAATTAAAATGACTGTCAACATCAAAAACATAGCTGAGAAGGATCGCAACTCGGTCCTGCATCCTTTCACGCAGTTGAAGGATTTTGCCAGCGGAAAGCTTGGCGAGCCGACGATCGTCGAGACGGGTAAGGGAATCCGCGTCCAGGATGCCCATGGCAACCAGCTGATCGATGGTTTTGCCGGCCTCTACTGCGTCAATGTCGGTTACGGTCGCACCGAGGTCGCCGAGGCAATCTCGCGTCAGGCTTACCGCCTGGCCTATTACCATTCCTACGCTGCACACACGACCGAAGAGCTTGCGATCCTTTCCGATCGCCTCGTGAAGATGGCGCCCGGCAAAATGAGCAAGGTGTTCTACGGCATGTCGGGCTCGGACGCCAACGAGACCCAGGCAAAGCTCGTCTGGTACTACAACAACCTGCGCGGCAAACCGACGAAGAAGAAAATTATATCGCGTGAACGCGGCTATCACGGCTGCAGCGTCGTCTCCGGCTCTATGACCGGCATGAGTTTCTATCACGACCACATGGATCTGCCGCTGCCGCAGATCGACCATACCGGTGTTCCGCACCACTACTGGGGTGCCAACCCCGGCGAAACCGAACACGAATTCTCAGCCCGCCGTGCTGCCGAGCTCGACGAGATGATCGAGACGCTCGGGCCGGACAATGTCGGCGCCTTCATCGCCGAGCCGGTGCTTGGCACCGGTGGTATCACGCCGCCGCCGGAAGGCTATTGGGAAGCGATCCAGGCGGTGCTCAAGAAGCACGACGTGCTTTTGATCGCCGACGAAGTCGTCACCGGCTTCGGCCGCACCGGCTCGATGTTCGGCTCGCAGCATTACTGCATCGAACCCGACCTGATCACCGTCGCCAAGGGCCTCACTTCGGCCTATTTCCCGCTTTCGGCGTCGATCGTCGGTGAGAAGGTCTATAAGGTCATGGAAGAGGGAGCTGACAAGGTCGGCGCCTTCTCGCACGGCTACACCTATTCCGGCCACCCGATCGGTGCGGCAGCTGCCAACGCGGTCCTTGACATCGTCGAGAAGGAAGACCTGCCGGGCAACGCCCGCGAGGTTGGCGCCTATTTCCAGGCACAGCTCAAGGAGAAGTTCGCACAGCTGCCGATCGTCGGCGAAGTGCGTGGCGTTGGTCTGATGGGTGCCATCGAGTTTGTCGGCGATCGTGAGAACAAGAAGCGCTTCGATCCGTCCCTGAAGGTCGGTGCCCGCGTCTCCAAGGCTGCCCGCGATCGTGGCCTCATCGCCCGCGCCATGCCGCATGGCGACATCCTCGGCTTTGCACCGCCGCTCGTCACCACCAAGGCGGAGATCGACGAGATCGTCTCGATCGCCGAGAAGGCGGTGCGCTCGGTCATGGACGACCTCGTCCGCGACGGTCAGAAGATCTGACGGTAGGCGTAGGCAGGTTCCGACCGCAACCCATCGCATTCATGGAATTGAGAATGGGGCAGGGATCTCTCCTTGCCCGGACCGAGAAACTTACCCGTCGCAAAGCAATGCGCACCAGTAAAGAGGAAGCCGGCCTATGACCGCCGCCGAACTTCATATCAGCACCAGCTTGGCGCCGATCACCGTCCATAGCCCCTATGACGGGTCTGTGCTGGGGACGGTTGAGGCCACGGATGCAAGCGAAATCGGTGAACTCCTCGCCCGCGCCCGTCGCGGCTCTGAGCTTTCCAGCAAGCTGCCAAGACACAAGCGTGCGAGCATCCTCAAAGGCGCTGCGCAGATTATCGAGAGCCGTCGTGACGCTTTCGCTGAGACCATCGTGCGCGAAGCCGGCAAGACGATCATCCAGGCGCGCAAGGAAGTGCTTCGTTGCGTCAATACGCTGAAGCTGTCTGCCGAAGAGGCAAAACGCAATGCCGGCGAGATCGTGCCTTTCGATGCCTATGTGGGGTCGGAACAGCGCCAGGGCTGGTTTACGCGAGAGCCGCTCGGCATCATCACCGCGATCACCCCCTATAACGACCCTCTGAACCTAGTCGCGCACAAGCTTGGTCCTGCGATTGCCGGTGGTAACGCGGTACTGCTGAAACCCTCGAACCTGACGCCGTTTTCCTCTATCAACCTTGTTGACGCCTTGGTCGAAGCAGGCTTGCCGCGCGAGATCATCACCCTCGTTCACGGCGACAGGGAGATCGTGACGGCCCTTGTCTCTGCACGGGACGTCCGCATGGTCTCCTTTACCGGTGGGTTTGCTACGGGAGAAGCCATCAGTCGCAAGGCGGGACTGAAGAAACTTGCAATGGAACTGGGCGGCAATGCGCCGGTCATCGTTATGAATGACTGCGACTTCGACAAGGCGGTTGAAGGCTGCGTTTCGGGCGCCTTCTGGGCAGCCGGGCAGAACTGCATCGGCGCCCAGCGTGTTCTTGTCCAGGCTGAACTCTATGGGCGCTTTCGCGACGCCTTTGTCGCCGCGACCAACAAGCTCAAGGCCGGGGATCCGCTGAAGGAAGACACGGATGTTGGCCCGATGGTCTCGAAGGAAGTCGCCGAACGCACCGAAGCAGCTGTCAATGACGCCATCGCCGCAGGCGCGAAGCTGCTCTGCGGTCACAAACGCGAGGGGTCGCTCTATCACCCAACCGTGCTGGAAGGCACGCCGGTCAGCTGCCGCCTGTGGCACGAGGAAGTGTTCGCGCCTGTGGTCATGCTTGCCCCTTTTCAGACGCTCGATGAAGCGATCGAACTCGCGAATGAACCGGAATACAGTCTGCACGCCGGCATCTTCACCAGCAACCTCAATGTCGCACTGGACGCCGCAGGCAGGATCGAGGCTGGCGGTGTGATGATTAACGACTCCTCGGACTACCGCTTCGATGCCATGCCGTTCGGCGGTTCCAAATATGGCTCCATGGGGCGAGAGGGCGTGCGCTTTGCCTATGAAGAAATGACCCAGCCGAAGGTCGTTTGCATCAATCGCGGGTGAACGAGATCGCCCGCAGCGGTTGGGAAACTGCTGCGGGTGTTCGGGAACCAAGGAATGAATTCAGGCGGCGCCTCGGCGCCGCAACAGACGAACCTAACGGGGGGAGTATGAACAAGATTTTCGACAATCCGACGTCGGCGCTTGAGGGCTTGCTGTTCGACCGCATGTTGATTGCCGCGGGCGGCTTCGGCCTTTGTGGCATTCCGAAACTGCTGATCGACGCGATTCGCGAGGCCGGCACCAAGGACCTGACGATCGCGTCCAACAATTGCGGGGTCGACGACTTCGGTCTCGGCGTGCTGCTGAAGACAAAGCAGATCAAGAAGATGATCTCGTCCTATGTCGGCGAGAACGCCGAGTTCATGCGGCAGTATCTCAGCGGCGAACTTGAGCTCGAGTTCAATCCGCAGGGCACGCTTGCCGAACGGATGCGGGCCGGCGGCGCAGGTATTGCCGGCTTCTATACCAAGACCGGCGTCGGCACGGTGGTAGCAAAGGGAAAAGAACTCAAGGTCTTTGACGGAGAGGTCTTCGTTCTCGAGACCGGCATCGTCGCCGATCTGTCGATCGTCAAGGCTTGGAAGGCCGACACGACGGGCAATCTCGTCTTCCGCAAGACGGCCCGCAACTTCAACCCGCCGGCGGCCACCTGCGGCAAGATCTGCGTCGCCGAAGTCGAGGAGATCGTGCCGGTCGGCAGCCTTGATCCCGATCACATCCACGTGCCGGGGATCTATGTGCATCGCCTGATCCAGGGTCAGCACGAGAAACGCATCGAACAGCGCACGACGCGTGCGGCGGCTTGAAGGGCAGGGAAGAGACATGGCCTGGGACAGAAACCAGATGGCGGCGCGCGCTGCCCGCGAACTCGAAGACGGGACTTACGTCAACCTCGGCATCGGCATTCCGACGCTGGTCGCCAATTACATCCCCGAAGGTGTCCATGTGACGTTGCAGTCGGAGAACGGCTTGCTCGGCATCGGACCTTTTCCGACAGAGGGTGAGATCGATGCCGATCTCATCAACGCCGGCAAGCAGACGGTTACGGCCTTGCCGCATTCCGCGTTCTTCGATTCAGCGCAGAGCTTCGCGATGATCCGCGGCGGCAAGATCGCCATGGCGATCCTCGGCGCCATGGAGGTGTCAGAGAACGGTGACCTCGCCAACTGGATGATCCCGGGCAAGCTCGTCAAGGGCATGGGCGGGGCAATGGATCTCGTTGCTGGGGTCAAGCGGGTGGTGGTCGTCATGGACCACACCAACAAGGCCGGCGAATCAAAGGTGCTGAAGGCCTGCACCCTGCCGCTGACCGGACAAAGCGTCGTCGATCGGATCATCACCAATCTTGGTGTGCTCGACGTCGTTGATGGCGGACTGAAGCTGGTCGAGCTTGCCGAGGGCGTCACCGACGGCGAGATCCGCAGCGCCACCGAGGCGACCATCGTCAACTAGGCCGACCGGCGGCTTATTGCCGAGATGCTGGAGCCGTCTTTGCCGGCTTCGCGAGGACCATAGAGGAGACCAGCATGAGCACCCCATCGATCGTCATCGCCAGCGCCGGCCGTACCGCGGTCGGATCCTTCAACGGCGCGTTCGCCAATACGCCGGCGCACGAACTGGGTGCTGCCGTCATCAAGGGCGTGCTTGAGCGCGCAGGCGTCGAGGCGAGCGAGATCGACGAGGTGATCCTCGGCCAGGTGCTGCAGGCAGGCGAGGGCCAGAACCCGGCGCGTCAGGCGGCGATGAAGGCGGGTGTCCCTCAGGAAAAGACCGCCTGGGGCATGAACCAGCTCTGTGGCTCGGGCCTTCGCGCCGTGGCTCTCGGCATGCAGCAGATTGCAACCGGTGATGCGGATATCATTGTTGCCGGCGGCATGGAGTCGATGTCGATGGCGCCGCATTGCTCGCATCTTCGCGGCGGCGTGAAGATGGGCGACTTCAAGATGATCGACACCATGATCAAGGACGGCCTGACCGACGCCTTCTACGGTTACCACATGGGCATCACCGCCGAGAACGTCGCCCGGCAGTGGCAGCTCAGTCGCGAGGAACAGGACGAGTTCTCGCTGGCATCCCAGAACAAGGCCGAGGCGGCACAGAAAGCAGGGCGTTTTGCCGACGAGATCATTCCGTTCATCGTCAAGACCCGCAAGGGCGATGTCACAGTCGACCAGGACGAATATATCCGCCATGGCGCAACGCTTGACCAGATGACCAAGCTCCGCCCGGCCTTCGACAAGGAGGGCACCGTCACCGCCGGTAACGCCTCGGGTCTCAACGACGGCGCGGCCGCGACCCTGCTGATGACCGAAGCACAGGCATCCACGCGTGGCATCCAGCCGTTGGCCCGTATCGTGTCCTGGGCAACAGCCGGCGTCGATCCGCAGGTCATGGGCACCGGCCCGATCCCGGCATCGCGCAAGGCGCTGGCGAAAGTCGGCTGGGCAATCGCCGATGTCGAACTGGTCGAGGCCAACGAGGCCTTCGCGGCGCAGGCTTGCGCGGTCAACAAGGACCTCGGCTGGGATCCGTCGATCGTCAACGTCAACGGCGGCGCGATCGCCATCGGTCATCCGATCGGGGCTTCCGGTGCCCGCGTCCTCAACACGCTGCTCTTCGAAATGAAGCGCCGCGGCGCCAGGAAGGGCCTGGCGACGCTTTGCATCGGCGGCGGCATGGGTGTCGCTATGTGTGTGGAAGCGATGTGAGGGGAGAGCAGGCTATGGCCTTCGCCAAGTACCGTCTCTGCGACGTATCGATCGACCGCTCGTTCGCTGGCCAGCACGCGAGCATGGAGCGTGAGCAAGCCATCGCGGTCATCGACCTTCTAGAATCCAATACATTCATTCCAGTCGGTCACGACGGCGGACCTTATCGCCTCAGGATCGAAGCGGTAGATGGGCGCCTGGCATTGCATGTTGCTGTTGATCAGGGCGAGCATGTTGTCAGTCACTACTTGTCGCTCACGCCCTTTCGCCGCTTGCTGAAAGACTACACCCGCATCTGTGAGAGTTATTACGACGCTGTTCGCCACTCTGGGCCTGAGCGCCTTGAGGCAATCGATATGGGCCGGCGAGGCGTTCATAATGAGGCCGCGGAATTGCTGAAAAGCCGGCTGTCAGCGAAACTGAAGATCGACAACGACACCGCCCGACGCCTGTTCACGCTGATCTACGTCCTGCTCGTTCGCAATGCCGACCGATGAATTTTGTGCAGTTGAAACAGCCGCGGCCGAGACTTTCCCAGCTAGGAGGAACGCCAAGTGAACGCAATACCACAACGCAATGTACAGCTCGGAGAGACCAGCTCTGCGGGCTTCCTGGATAGCGTTGATCAGAACTTCCGTCATGCGATGACCTTCCTCGATCTGCCGGAAGGCCTGTCGGAGCGGATCATGCAGTGCAACTCGACCTATACTGTCCGGTTCGGCGTTCGCCTGCGCGGCCGCATGTACAGCTTCGTCGGGTGGCGATCGGTCCACAGCGAGCACTGTGAGCCGGTGAAGGGTGGCATCCGCTACGCGTCGAACGCCGACGCTGAAGAGGTCGAAGCGCTGGCAGCGCTGATGACGCTTAAATGCTCGCTGGTTGATGTGCCGTTCGGCGGCTCGAAGGGCGCGCTGAAGATCGATCCGCGCGAATGGACGCCGCAGGAGCTCGAGCGCATCACCCGCCGCTTCACGCAGGAACTCAACAAACGCGGCCTGATCGGCCCCGGCGTCAACGTCCCAGCTCCCGACATTGGTACGGGCGAGCGGGAGATGGCCTGGATGATGGACGAGTTTCGCCGCGCCAATCCAACTGATGTGATCAATGCCCGCGCCTGCGTGACCGGCAAGCCGCTGTCGAAGGGAGGTATCGCCGGTCGCACCGAAGCAACCGGTCGAGGTGTCCAATTCGCCATCCAGAGCTATCTCCAGGATCCGCGCACCGCCGGATTGAGCGGCAAGCGTGATCTGAAGGGTGCCGCCGTCATCGTTCAGGGCTTCGGCAATGTCGGCTACCATGCGGCAAGGTTCCTCTCCGAAGAGAATGGTGCTCGGATAACCGTCGTCGCTGAACGGGACGGCTATGTCGCCAATGCCGACGGCCTGGCGATCGAGGCGCTGAAGCAACATCAGAACAAAACCGGCAGCATCCTCGGTTTCGAGGGCGCCACCTCATTTCCCTGCGATATCAAGGGCATCGAGCAGCCATGCGACATCCTCATTCCGGCGGCGATGGAAAATGCGATCCATGCGGGCAACGCGGAGTGCATCAAGGCGCGTCTCGTGGTCGAAGCGGCCAACGGACCGGTATCTTTCGAGGCCGACAGAGCACTGCGCACCCGCGGGATCATTATTCTACCCGATCTTTACGTGAATGCCGGCGGCGTCGTCGTCAGCTACTTCGAGTGGGTGAAGAACCTGACGCATATTCCCTTCGGGCTGATGGAACGGCGCCGGCGCGAGCGGCGTAACCAAACGATTGCCGCGGCGCTGGAACGCATGACCGGCAAGGAATTTCCAGCCGACATCCGCGGCGAGTTCCTTGAAGGTGGCGCAGAAATCGATCTCGTTCGTTCCGGACTGGAAGACGTCATGCGCAGCACTTGGGGTCGCATCGCCGATCTCATCGAACAGCAACCGGAACTCGGAAATTATCGAACCGCTGCCTATGTCGCGTCAATCCGACAAATCGCGGATGCCTATGAAGCGATCGGGATCTGATCACGATTCGATAATTGGCGCCGCAGGTGCGCTTAAGCCCTCCTGTCGAAACCGGGCGGCATCGCCCATGCACCACGGATCGAAGGGCCGCATTCTTGTCGCAGATGGCAGAGGTTTGGATGATCGCGGAAATTCCGAAGCTGGGTACCAACAGGGGTCGGTCACGAAAAATGCGGCGTCATTGCGCAAGATATTGCAGGGGCATGTATGGGTCGGTCAATGCTGCCAAATGGTTCCAGCTACATCTTAATCTTCAGGACAGAACAAATTGAAGACGCAGTCGGGTGTGTAGGTATGACGGTCGGCCACCGTTTTACAGCGAGCCGCGCGAAACCCGCACTCTGCCTGGCAGCACCGTAACATGGCTCTCATCCTTTTACGCATCTCAAAGATTTCGCAACGGGCAACTTGGTGAGCCGACGATCGTGGAGCGGGTAAGGGGATGATCCGCATCGAGGACGCCCGCGGCAACCAGCTGATCGACGACTTCGCGGGTCTCTACTGCTTCAACGTTGGCTACGGGCGCATCGAGGTCGCGGAAGCGATTGCGCGTCGGGCCTAATCGCCTGGCCTACAGAATCCGTCATCGCCGGCTTTTGAATAAGGTAGCGAACCGGCGCAAAGCTTGGATTTGCTGCGATTATTCCATTCAGGTCTTGTTGCCTTACCTCGAAGCAGCGCGTCAGTTGGTCGCCAAACCACCTATCACCGATCTGCCGGAATCCCATCTTTCCAACTGAACGCAAGGAACGCTGGTTCTCAGGCCGAACAAAGCACAGGACTCGCGGTGCTGCCAGGGTCGTGAAGGCAAAATCAAGGATGGCACATCCCGCTTCTGGAGCATATTCATTGCCGGATGCGGCCCGGTGAAAGCATGCGCTGAGCTCGAGATCGTCGCTTTCCGGCAGAAAACCTAGGCGGCGTTGTCCAAGGAAGCGGCCTTCCTGGCTGGCGCTGTCGCGTTCGAATACTGCAAAGAGACCGATTCCATACCTATCCCAATCGGCACGGGACTTCTTGAACTCGGCACATGTGTCTGCAAAGGACGGAGGCTTGCCGTCATATATGGCATTCGCAACGAAAGGATCGGCATGAAGTGCATGAAATCGCAGCAGGTCCCATGGTGTGGTTAGCGGGCGCAAATATAGTCGCGCGGTTTCCAGAGTCACCTGCATTGCGCGTGCCCTACCGCGCGGGGCAGACTGCCAGCGCGCTGTTGTGTCTCTCGGACCAGGACCACCCAACCCAATGTGACGATATCCTCTGTGAGCTTGAGCATGAGACTCTTTCTCCTGAAGGTGACGCAGACGTATCAGCGGATGTCAATGCATGTACCGTGCCAACGGGAACCACCAACCATGGCTCTGAAACCGCGATGTCGAATGCCTCTCTTCGAACGACGCTGAAACGACTGAACAGCGCGTGGAATCCACTTCCCCCAGCAGCGTCAGGTCCGGTTGTTTCCTCTGAAAGAGCCAATCAACGAACTGTCGGGTTTCTCGAGGCCGAGACACGGCGATGTCCTCTATAATACCGCGCACGCTCTTAAGCCATTGAATGATTGCAGACAATTGTTTGTTTCTTTCCGGCCAACTTGCACTGGTCCAAGCGCCGAGAGCCGTCGCTTGATTCTTTAGATTGGTTCCACACATTGGCTGCAAGGTCACACCAGAGCGACGAATTCAAGGAGCCGCCATAGGTCTGGAAGCCAGTTGGGCGCCTTACGGTTCTGCGACGATATTTGCCGACCCCTCTGCGCAATGTTCCAAATCAATGCTAGTCGACTACTTTTGGTCCGACGAGGAAAGGGTGAAGCGAATGGAATTTAGTCCAAGCTATCGACCCGATCATTTTGCTGGTCATGATCTGTTCGAACATGAGATGGGTCAGCTGGCGGCGGAATGTACACCTAGTGCCGTGGTTCCGGGTCAGGATCCAGTGAGGGTTCCGCTGGGCCGAGCGCCGGCGTTGAAGCGGGACAAATCTCGCCCGGCGTTCGACGTGCGGACGCTCTTGTCAAGGTGGTCCAGCCCTTCACTAAACCACTGCAATGCCCATTCCCGGTGCCCTTATCCTCCTGTTGATCGCTTGACGCGTGAGGCGTTTGCTAAGTCGAACAAGCCGTACGCGCGCAGGATAGTTCCATAATAACCCTTATGAAATGTTATAACATCACGCGATACATTCTATTTCCAAGTGCGACATGCCAGTATTTTCAATGACTTCACTTTGGAGATTCTGGCGTGTCTTGATGCTATACGCAGATCACCCTCGCCGATCGCCGACGCCTGCATCACTTGGTGGCGGCAAAAGTTCCGATAGACCAGATGGCACGTCAGCTTGGCCGTCATCGCTCGACCATTTACCGCGAGATCAAGCGCAATACGTTTCGCGATCGTGAACTGCCGGACTACGACGGTTACTACAGCACGGTTGCTGACGATACTTCCAAGGAGCGGCGGCGCCGGCTGAGAAAGCTGCGGCGTCACCCGAATTTGCGCACAGAGATCATCAACCAGTTGGAGGCTCGCTGGTCTCCAGAACAGATTGCCGGACGCCTGCTGTCGGAGGGGCTAAGTCTTGTTCGCGTCTGCAAAGAGACAATCTATCGCTTCATCTACAGCAGGAAGGCTATGGGCTAGGCCTCTATCGCTATCTGCCCGAAGCGCGCCGCAAACGTCGCCCACTGCGCTCCAGGAAGCCGCGCGACGGTGCGTTTCCAGCCACTCACCGCATATCCCAACGGACTGATTTTATTGGAGAAAGATCGCAGTTTGGGCATTGGGAGGGCGACCTCCTCATCTTCGAACGTCCACTCGGCCATGCCAAGTCACTTCCCTCGTGGAGCGCAAGAGCCGCTATACCGTTCCCATCAAGAAAACGAGCCGGCATTCGCGCCCGATCATGGACAAGATCATCAAAGCGTTTTCTCCTTTACCGGCCTTCGCGCGTCAAAGCTTCACATTTGATCGCGGTACCGAGTTCGCCGGGTTCAGGGCTTTGGAAGAAGGGATCGGTGTGTGCAGTTGGTTTTGCGACCCAAGTGCGCCTTGGCAAAAAGGGACCGTCGAGAACACCAACAAGCGCATTCGACGCTTCCTGCCAGGCACCACAGATCTGGCAGTTGTGTCGCAACGCGACCTTCTCCACCTCACGCGCCATATCAACGATCAACCGCGCAAGTGCCTCGGATACAGGACACCGACCGAGGTGTTTATGGCGCATTTGCACGAAGACAGGTGATCCCCTATCCTGCAGAACTGGCATGATGCACTTGGGTTAGCTTCTCCACGGCGATTTAGTAATGCGACAGTTGGGCCAGTTAGAGATGCGACAGTCTCGCCTCTCGATGCGCTGGTCAAGGTCAACGTTGGGAGCAAGGATGCCGACTTCAGCCTGGTGGAGACCAGGAGCGTTCGGAGGCGTGATGTCCTGTTTGATCACCATGTCGCAGAAAGAATTGCATCGCCTCGAAGTCATTCAAAAATTACTGGCGCGACTGTTTCGGTGAACTCATCCAGATCGACGGCTTGCACCGCTGGTGGTTAAGAACCGCTCGTCTGCATCTGCGGTTCGCCGGATCGGCAGGATCGTCAAGGAACTGCGGCTGCGCGGCATCGACACGATCGACGGGGCTAAAGCCTATGCGCCGGCGTTCATGGCGGACTTCGATGCTCGGTTCATTCGGCTGTCGTTCAACCTGCTTCGACGACGGCCTGCTGTCATTGATTTCGATTCGCGGTCTTGCCGCGTTGCGTCGACGCGAAGTTGGCCGACTTCTTGCGTGCGGCTTCTACAACGCTGGCGGTAACGCGCATGACGGACGCCCACCACCATGACCAAACGCCGCTCGGTCTCACCGAAGCCGACCCGCCCGAAAGAGACTGATCGACATGGACGCCATTGAAGAGCGAGCATCCTCGGCGCTGTTAGCGCCACTGAAGAATTCGACGTTCCGTTCGATTTTCTTCGCGTCGCAGCTCTCCAGCCTGGGTTGGCTGATGCAGACGGTGGCTCTCAGCTGGCTGATGGCCACCGTTTCCACCTCGGATGT